>NZ_BMMU01000025.1:97876-131861 GCF_014646095.1 Streptomyces lacrimifluminis
ACCCGCACCCCCACCCGCCGACCCCGCGGAGCGCCCCTCACCCAACCCCCCGCCCCACCACCCGCAGCGCCTCGACCGCCGCACGAATCGACGGCCGACGGTCGGCATCCGCACGCCAGACCACGTACACATGCCGCCGCACACGCTGTCGCAACGGAACGGTGACAACCCCGGCAGGCACCGGATCACGGCCCAGCAGCGGCGCGATGCACACACCAAGCCCCGCCGCGACCAACGCCAGTTGCGTATGGGTCTCCGCCGCACGATGCCCGATGCACGGCTCGACCCCCTTGGATCGCAGCGTGAACATCAGCCACTCGTGGCAGAACTCCCCCTCGCCCCACGTGATCCACTCGTCCTCGGCGAACTCCCCGAGGTCCACCTCGCTCCGGCCTGCGAGCCGATGAGCGGCCGGCATCGCCACGTCCGCCTGGTCGTCGAGGATCGCCGCCTTCACCAGACCGTCGGGCAACGGCATCGGCTTGTTGTACCAGTCGAGCACGACCGCCAGATCCAGGTCCCCGCGCACCACCCCGGCGACCCCGGCCTCCGGTTCCAGCTCGCACGAGCGCACCCGCAGGCCGGGATGCTCCGCACGCAGCGTCGCGAGCGCGGCCGGGAACAGTCCGCGCGCGGCGGTCGGGAACGCCGAGAGCCGCAGTTCGCCCACCACCTGCCCGCGCTGCGCCTCCAGATCCGACTGGGCCAGCTCGACCTGGGACAGGATGCGCGCGGCATGGTCCGCGAGCAGGCGTCCGGCGTCGGTGAGCCGCACGCCCCGCCCGTTCTTGGCGAGGAGCTGCTGCCCCACTTCCCGCTCCAGCTTGGACATCTGTTGCGAGACGGCCGAGGTCGTCACATGCAGCCCCTCGGCCGCCCCGCTGACCGAGCCGTGCCGGGCGAGGGCGTCGAGGGTGCGCAGGCGTTCCAGGTTCAACATGTAAGTGATCCTACGAGATAGGGCGAACACATGCTCGCTTGTGCTACGAGATCGACTCGGGGATCGTGGCGCCCATGAGCCGCCTCACCACCCCGAAGCCCACGGCACCCATGCCCACGCCCACGTCCGCCCGGGCCGGTCACCGCCCCGCCCTCGACTGGCGCGTCCGCTTCGGCGTGCTGTCCCTGGTCTGGGGCTTCAGCTTCCTCCTGATCAAGGTGGGCACACAGGGGTTCGCGCCGTTCCAGGTCACCTTCGGCCGTCTGCTGTTCGGTACGGCGGTCCTGGCGGCGGCGTTGGCGGTGAAGCGGGAGCGACTGCCGCGCGGTGCGCGCACCTGGGGGCATCTCGCGGTGGCCGCGTTCCTGCTGAACGCGCTGCCGTTCTCGCTGTTCGCGTACGCGGAGCTGACGATCCCGTCCACGCTCGCCGGTATCTGCAACGCGACCTCGCCGCTGTGGGGCATGGCCCTGTCCCTGGTGGCGCTCTCGGAGGACCGGCCCACGCGGGCGCGGGTGGCCGGTCTCGGTCTGGGCTTCACAGGTGTGCTGACCGTCCTCGGCGTCTGGCAGGGCTTCCACGGCCTGGACGCCACCGGGACCGCACTGGCCCTGCTGGCCTCGCTCAGCTACCCGATCGGCTGGATCTACGTCCGCCGTACGCTGGCGGGCTCCAGCCACTCGCATCTGTCACTCAGCGGCGCCCAACTGCTGCTGGCCACCCTGCAACTGGCCGTGGTCACACCGCTGTTCACCGGAATACCCGACGGCGTCCCGCTCGGCCCGCTGCTCGCGATCGTCGCGCTCGGCGCCCTGGGCACAGGCTTCGCGATGCTGCTGCAGTACGGCCTCGTCGCCGAGACGGGCCCGACGACCGCCCAGATGGTCACGTACTTCATCCCGGTCATCGCCACCGTCGCGGGCGTCACCCTGCTCGGCGAGACCCTGACCTGGTCGACACCGGTGGGCGCGGTGGTGGTACTGGCCGGGGCGGCACTCACCCAGGCCGGTCCTCGCCGCCGCCACCGCTGGCCCGAGCCTCGGCCGTAGGTTCGCGCCCAGCGCGCCGCAGAGCTCCGGCGGGTCGCCGGTCGGACCATCGGGGCTGGTCACACCCTCGCGCCGGCCCCCTCACACGTAGGTCCGCGCCGGGGCCGGCCTCACCGCGGCGGCGATCGCGTCCGCCAGCGGACCCGTCTCCTCCCGCGTCAGCGTCGCGACGGTCACCCGGATACCGGACGGGGCGTTCATCCGGAAGCGCGCGCCGGGGGCGACGGCCCAGCCGGCGTGCAGCAGCCGGGCGACCGCGCCGGTCTCGTCCGGGACGGGGATCCACACGTTCAGTCCGCTGCGCCCATGGGCCGCGACCCCGCGCTGCGCGAGCGCGTCGATCAGCGCGTCCCGGCGCCGCCCGTACGCCGAGGCCACCGCGCGTGTGTCCAGTGCGCCATCGGCCCACAGCCGCACGACGGCCCGTTGCAGCAGCCGGCTGACCCAGCCCGGCCCGAGTCGCTGCCGCCCCAGGACCCGGTCGACGGTGACGGCGTCCCCGGTGAGGACGGCGAGGCGCAGATCGGGGCCGTACGCCTTGGCGACCGAGCGGACGAACGCCCAGTGCCGGGTGACCCCGGCCAGCGGGTGGAGGGGCTGGTCGACGATCCGGTAGCCGTGGTCGTCCTCGATGAGCAGGGTCTCCGGGTGCTCCCCGAGCACGGAACACAGGGCACGTGCGCGCGTGGCACTCATCACGGCCCCGGTCGGGTTCTGCGCCCGGTCCGTGACGATCAGCGCCCGCGCCCCGGCCGCCAGCGCCTGCCGTACGTCCTCGGCGAGCGGCCCCTCGTCGTCGACGCCCACCGGAACCATGCGCAGCCCGAGCGCCGGCACGAGATCCAGCAGCCCGCCCCACCCGGGGTCCTCTACGGCAACCGTGTCACCGGGCTTGAGGTGTACGGCGAGGACGCGCTCGATGCCGTCCAGCGCACTGGAGGTGAGGGCGAGGGGCCCGTCCGGCACACCGTCCGCGTCGAGGTCGGCGCGGGCGATGCGGGCCAACTCCGGTTCGACGGTGGCGTCCCCGTAGAGCACCGGAGCTCTGTCACCCTGCTCACCGGCCGCCGCGAACGCCGCCGCCAGAGACGGCAGCAGCACCGGATCGGGGTTCCCGTGCGCGACGTCCCGCACACCGGCGGGCACCTCCACCCGGATGTACTCGCGCCCGGTGGTGGCCGGCCTGGAGCGCACCCGGCTGCCGCGCCGCCCGTGGGTTTCGATGACCCCGCGTTCGCGCAGCGTGCGATAGGCGGCGGCGACGGTATTGGGGTTCACCCCGAGCCGCTCCGCCAACTCCCGCATGGGCGGCAGCAGTTGACCGGGTTCCAGCTCCCCGGCACCCACCGCGCGTTCGACGCTCGCGGAAATCTCTGCTGCACCCCGACCTTGGATCGGATATTCTCCTAGCACAACGCTTATTATGCACTAGTGCAATATGGACCGCAAGGAGACGGCGATGTCGGGGACCACACCGGACGAGCAGAGCACGCAGGACGCCGTACAGGAAACGACGTCGGCACCACCGCAGGAGGGCCACCAGTCACCCCCCGCACCTCCCGCCGACACCTACGCCCCGACCGACCGCACGGTCCCCACCCGCTCCGCCGACCGTGCTTCGTACGACAAGGAGTCGGTGCACGCGATCCTCGACGAGGGGTATGTGTGCCACCTCGGCTTCGTCCGTGACGGTGCGCCGGTCGTGCTGCCGACGCTGTACGCGCGGCTCGGCGAGTGCCTCTACGTCCACGGCTCGACGGGCTCGCGCCCGCTGCGTATGACGGGTCGGCCCGACCCGGGCCTGCCGGTCTGCCTGACGGTCACGCACGTGGACGCGCTGATCCTGGCCCGGTCCGCCTTCCACCACTCGATCAACTACCGCTCGGTGGTGGTCCACGGCATCGCCCACCAGGTGACGGACCCGGACGAGAAGCGCCTGGCCCTGGATGTCCTGGTCGACAACGTCGTGGCCGGCCGCTCCGCCGACTCGCGGCCCGCCAACGCGAAGGAACTGGCCGCCACCGCCGTGATCCGTATCGACCTCGACCAGGTCTCCGCGAAGATGCGCACGGGCGGGGTCAACGACGAGCCCGAGGACCTCGCGCTCCCCCACTGGGCCGGTGTGGTTCCGCTGCGCAAGGGCTACGAAGCTCCGGTCGCCGACGCGGAGTTGGCTGCCGGCACCCAGCTCCCCGACTACCTCGGGGCCCGCTGATCCCGATGCCGATCCACCCGTGGGACGCCGCGGAGTGGCAACAGTGGCTGGCCGCCCACGACTTCGGCCGGCTCGCCGTCAACGGCCTGCCCGGCGAGGTGCCGTACGTCCAGCCGCTGCACTTCGCGTACGACGCCGAAGCGGTGACCCATCCGGCCCACCCCAACCGCACTGGCCCGCACTGGCCCGCACTGGAAGGAAACCCGGTCGTCCTGCTCAGCGTGGTCGAGGACTGATCCCGAGAGCCTCAGGTCGGCTGTCCACGACAACCTCCGGCACCTCGGCGTGGACGTACTCGACGTGGTGAACCTGCGTGTCGGCGCCGACCTGGTCGGCGGACCGGCGCCGCTCGACGAGAAGTTCGGGGCGCTGGCCGAGCTCCAGAAAGAAGGTCTGATCCGGCATCTCGGGCTGAGTGCGGTCACCGCGGACCAGCTGACCGAGGCGCAGGCCATCGCCCCGGTCGTCACCGTGCAGAACCTCTACAACCTGGCCAACCGCGGGGACGACGCGCTGGTCGAGCGGTGCGCGGCGGAGAACATCGCCTTCGCCCCCTTCTTCCCGCTCGGCGGCTTCACCCCGCTCCAGTCGCAGACCCTCACCGATGTCGCCGCCCGCCTCGACGCCTCGCCCCAGCAGGTCGCCCTGGCCTGGCTGCTCCAGCGCTCACCGAACATCGTCCTCATCCCCGGTACCTCGTCACGGGCCCATCTGCGCGAGAACATCGCCGCCGCGGACCTGACACTGCCGGCGGACGCCATCGCGGAACTCGACACGATCGGCGACGCGCAGGACATCGCCCAGGGCGACTGAGTCTCAGCCGAGCACCCTTCCGGGCTCCGCCCGCCGCTCCGCGCTTCCGTCCGCACCAGCACCTCGTGTCTCCGCCACCGCGAGCCCCGCCACCGCGCCCAGCATCACCAGGGTGCCCACGACGGTCGCCATCGTCAGCCGCTCACCGAGCAGAGTGACGGCGAGGAGTGCCGCGCTCACCGGCTCCAGGAGCATGACCACGGAAACGGTCGCCGAGCGGACGACGGCCGCCCCGGCGAAGTACAACCCGTACGCCAGGGCGGTGGGTACGGCGGCGACGTACACCAGAAGCCCGACGAACCGCAGGCCGTCGTCGGTGTGCGGGAGGAGCCCCTCCGCGAGCCCGAAGGGCAGCAGACAGAGCGTCGTGACACCGAAGGCCCTGACGGACGTACCGAACGCGTCCGTTCCACCGTCCCGCCCCCACCAGCGGGTGAGAAGGGTGATCACGGCGTACCCGGCCGCGGAGAGCACGGCCCAGGCGACTCCCGACGGCCGCACCTGGGCGCCGCCGCTGCCCAGCAGCACCGCAAGTCCGGTGAGCGCCCCCGCGACGGCGACGGTCCCGCCTGCTCCCAGCCGCTCGCCCATGGTCACCCGGGCGCCCAGCGCGATGAGGACGGGCCCTGCGCCCAGGGTGACGACGGTGGCGACCGCGAGGCCGGTGGCCTGGACGGACGCGAAGTAGGCGGTCTGGAACACGGCGAGCGAGATGCCGGTGACACCGGCGCGGAGGGCCTTTCGGCGCCTCGGTTCGGGCCGGACGGCCGTACGGCGGCGCAGTGACCGTGCGAGGAGCAGCAGGACGAAGCCACCGGCACAGCGCCAGAAGGAGAGGGCGACGGGACCCATGTCGCTCACCCGGTGGACGAGGGAGGCGGCGGCGCCCGCGGTGCCCCAGGCGACACCGGCGACGGTCAGGAACAGCAGGCCTCGCCCGATGGGAAGGCCGGAGACGGTGTTGGACACGGGAGTCTCTCCGCAGACGCGCGGAGAGGGGTCGAAAGACCGCCCACCGCACGGAGGTTGACGAAAGGACCCGGGCCCTCAGGGCTCCGCGGGATCCTCGGACGTCGTCTGCGGGCAGCACCGTACAGCCGACGGCGATACGTCGGACATGTTCTCCGGAGAGCCCGCCTCAGGCGGCCGGCGGCGGAAGGACGAGTGCGCGTGCGTACATGGTCACGACCCTATGCGGCGGTATGGCGGTCCGCCACGTCCTTTTCGGGTCCCCGGGCGACCGGCTCCGCCGACCCCTTGGCGGGCGCCGACGACTGCGCGATGAACGCGCCCAGGAGCACCACCGCGCCCCCGAGGATCTGCGGCGCCGACAGATGCTCGCCCAGCAGCACCCAGGCGAGCACGGTCGCGATGACCGCCTCCAGACACGCCACGACCCCGGCGACCTGCGGCGAGAGCCGCCGCACGGCGAGCACTCCGGTGATGTAGGCGACGACCGTGGCGACCAGCACCAGCCAGCCCAGCAACAGCCCGGCCGCGACGGGCGTGCCGTCCATGTGGGCGGTGCCCGCGAGCACGGACCAGTCCATGCGCCACGGCCGCGCGACGACGGTCAGTACGAGGGCGCCGACCAGGAGGCCGTACGCGATGACACCGAGCGGGTCCGGCGCCTCGTCGCCCGCGTCGCTGCCCTGGTCGGACAGGACGAAGTAGCCGACCTGACAGCAGGCGGCGGCGAACGCGAGCAGCAACCCCACGGCGTTGAAGCTCAGCCCGGACCACACCTCGACGACACAGGCGAGCCCGCCCACCGCGAGGACGACACCGAGCGCCGCGGCACGGGTCACCGGCCGCCGCTGCACGAACCGCACCCAACCGAGCACGAGCGCGGGTGCCAGGTACTCGACGAGCAGAGCGACCCCGACGGGGATACGGGAGATCGCGGCGAAGTAGCAGGCCTGGACACCGGCCACGGCGAACAGGCCGAACCCGGCGAGCAGCGCGGGCCGTCGGCGCACCAGCCCCCGGTGCCGCACGGCCAGGGGCAGCATCACGAGAGCGGCGCCCGTCACGCGCAGCCACACCACGTGCAGCGGATCGAGGCCCGCCTCGATCAACGGCTTGGCCGCGACCCCCGACCCGCCGAAGGCGACCGCCGACACCAGCGCGAGCCCGAGCCCGACGCTCTTGCCCAGACCGACCTCACCACTCCCTGACGTACGCACCGGCACATGATGACAGGCGACGACATGACCGTCACCCCCGATGACACCTGTCTCACCGACTGGACGGGACCCAGGGCTCCGTCGAGCGGGCTCCGCGCCTCAGCCGACGCAGTCGGGGCCCCCGGCGTACTCCTCGCACCCCGCCGCCGCGATCAGTTCGACCTGCAGCATCCGCGCCGGCAGCTCCCCCGCGTCGACTCCACCCCGTCGCAGCACCTCGACGGCCCGGGACTGTGGTTCCGCGACGATCGCCGCGAGCAGATCGGTCCCGCGGGCCTGTGCGTCACCGCGTCGCCCGGCCCGCTCGCACGCCTCCTCCAGCGCGCCCGCCGCGACCGGTGACCAGCCCGCCGTGTGCGCCACACCCGGCAGCACGGGCAGTGCCCCGGAGTCCTCGACCGAGCCCTGCCAGCGCAGCCCGTAGCCGATGCTGCGCTGCACGAGATAGCCGAGCAACCGTGCGACCTGCGGATCTCCGCCCTCGAAAACCGCGCGCACCTCGGGATCGGACTCCAGGAGCGTGTGCAGCAGATGGGCCGTGTCGATCTGCCGGTCCCCGTCCCGCAACGCCCGTCTGCGCGCACCGGCGACCACCGCTGCCAGCTCGGCGGTGAGCCTGGCATCGTTGTCCACGCGGTTCGCACCGTGCTCAGTGGTCGACTGCCGGGGGATACGGGGTTGCACACCTTCACCCCATCAGCACCAGCGGATCCGGTCATCCTCGCTACGCACCATTTCCGCGTCCCACGGAGGGTGGGCATCGAGCGCGGAATCTCCTCCTTACGGAGGACATCACGCCGCTCCGACACGAAGGCGACAGAAGGAGCGCGCACCCTCGTTCCGCGCGCCCTCGGCGCAACCGGAGCACTCGCTCGCACGTCCCACTCCAACATGGAGAGCAGGTGCTGGCTGGTGGCGCTGCCGGCCACGGACGGCAGACAGTACGTGTACCGGGTGTACGCCCCGGAGGACGCGCTGCTCGCCGACCTGTTCTGGGAGGCGTGGCACTGTCACGACGAAGGCCCCTTCCCGCGCGCGTGGGACCTGTTCGACGCGGCGGAGATCCAACGGGTGGGCTGAAGCCGCGCCGCCCAACAGCTCGCCATGCCCCACCTCACCGTGACTCTTTCTGACGACTCGTCAGTATTGAATGTTCCAGCCCTTCCGGCTACGTTCCGCGACACCGCAGCCCGAGAGACAGAGGTGGTCGCATGGCCGAAATCAGCGCGGAGGCACACATCCCGGCTCCGGCGGAGAAGATCTGGGCGCAGCTGACGGACTGGTCGGCGTACGGAGCGTGGAACGCGACCCACACGAGCTTCCCGAAGGGCGGCCCCTCCGTACTGGAGGTCGGCGGCACCTTCGAGGAGAACATGAAGCTGATGGGCTTCCCGGCCGAGGTCGACTGGACCATCGAGGAGTGGGAACCGGCCCGTACACTAGCCATCCGGGGCAAGGGCCCGATGGCGGTGACCGTCGCCACGCGTTACACCCTCACGCCCGACGGCGACGCCACGACCGTCCGCATCGACGGGGAGTTCACCGGCGCGGCCGTGTCCCTGATGGCCGGCAAGCTGAAGGACTCGGGGACGGCCGCCCTGAACGAGTCCCTGCGCAAACTGGCCGGCCTGGTGAACTGAGCCCGACCGCGAGCACCGTACGACCACACGAAGGCGCCCCGCGGACACTTCCGCGGGACGCCTTCGCGCACGGGGGACACGCCGCAGGGACGGACATGTCTCCGAGGGCGGCCCATCAGTCCTCGTCGGCGAGGATCAGATACAGCTTCTTGCGCGCTTCGTTGATCACCGTGAGCGCCTTCTCGCGCTGTTCCTTGGTGCCCGTCTTCCAGACCTGGCCGAAGGCCTCCATCAGGCCGAAGCCGGCCTGGCGGATGTCGTTCAGCGCCTCCCAGTCGACGCCGCGTCCGGCCTCTTCCCAGGGCGCCTCGGGGCCCTCGTCGGCCGCTGTGCGACCGGACTCGGTGAGCGCGAACAGCTTCTTGCCGCCCTCGCTCTCGTTGACGATCAGACCCTCGTCCTCCAGCAGCTGAAGGGTGGGGTAGACCGAACCGGGGCTGGGCTTCCACGCCCCTCCGCTGCGCTCGGCGATCTCCTGGATCATCTCGTAGCCGTGCATGGGCCGGTCCTTCAGCAGGGCCAGGATCGACGCACGGACGTCACCGCGCCGCGCCCTGCCCCGCGGTCCGCCCCGGCCGCCGCGCCCACCCCAGGGACCCGGACCGAAGCCAGGACCACCAGGACCGCCGGGACCACCGAAACCGGGCCCGAAGGGACCGAAGGCGGCCCGCCGCCCTTCAGAACCGCCCCGACCGAAGCCTCGGGGACCGCCATGACCGTGTGCGCGTCCGGTACCGAAGCCCGGACCGAATTCCTCTCCATGGGAACGCATCGCAACCACTCCATTCGTTTGCCTTGTCGTTGATCTGTCGCGATGCGTCAACGATATATCGGAATAGCTCGCGCGACAACCCTCGCGAGGAAGTGACCCAGGCCACATCGGAAACGATGACGTTTCGATAGAGGTGAGGGCTAGGCTGACCCCCAAGTGAACGAAACTGTTTCGTACAAGGAGAGTGCCCCCATGGCCTCCGTACTCGTCGTGCACCGCCAGTCCCTGCAACGTCTCGGACTGCGTATGCTCCTGGCGGCCCAGCCCGACCTGACCGTCATCGGCGAGGCGACGAACGGTGCGGAGGCGGTTCGCATGAGCACCGCTCTCGGACCCGACGTCGTCCTGATGGACAGCCTGGTGGTCGACACGGACGGCGTCGACGTCATCCGTCGCATCAGCCGGTTCTCCACCCTGCTGCCTGTCTCCGAGAACGCGAGAGCCGCAGAACACCGCGCACGTGTGCTGGTCCTGACCCCCACCGGCCACGAGCGGCACGCCTACGCGGCACTGCGCGCCGGAGCCGGCGGGTTCCTTCCCCAGGACGCCACCCCCGAGGAGCTGACCGCGGCTGTCCGTATCGTGGCCGCCGGAGACGCCGTCACCACCCCCAGCCTCACCCGTGCGCTCATCGACACCGTCCGGCACGAACGCACCATCGGCTCGCCGGGACGGGAAACCGAGCTCGGCGCGCTCACCAGGCGCGAACGCGACGTCCTCACCGCGGTCGCCGCCGGCTGGTCCAACACCGAGATCGCCACGCGCCTGTCCATCTCACCGACCACGGTGAAGTCCCACGTGAGCCGCATCCTCACCAAGATCGGCGCACGCGCACGCGTGCAGGCGGTGGTCTTCGCGTACGAGTCCGGCCTGGTACGACCGGCAGCCTGACCCTCCACCCGCCCAACGGACCGCTCTGCCCCCGGCCGGCCGCCGATCCAGGTCCAGGAACCGGGAATTGGCCTTGGTGCCCCACCCGCCGCCCGCCTAGCGTCGTCTCCCATGCGCATGCGAATCGTCGACGCCTTCACCGACCGCCCGTTCGCCGGCAACCCGGCCGGCGTCCTGCTCCTCGACGCCTTCCCGGACGACACCCGGCTTCAGCGGATCGCCCTGGAGGTCAACCACGCCGAGACGGCGTTCGCCCATCGCCTGCCCGAGGGCGGTGAGGCCGACTGGGCGCTGCGCTGGTTCACCCCGGCCGCCGAGGTCGCGATGTGCGGCCACGCCACGCTCGCCACGGCCCACGTCCTGCACACGACCGGCTCCCACTCGGGACCCGTACGGTTCGCCACCCTCAGCGGTGTCCTCAGCGCGACGCCCCACGAGGACGGCTCGATCACCCTCGGCTTCCCGACCGCCCCCCTGACCCGCGTCGAGCCTCCCGCCGGGGTCGCCGAGGCGCTGGGCACGGAGGCGCTCGCGGCCTTCGACACCGGCCCGAACATCAACGACCTGCTGATCGAGGTCGCCGACGAGAAGACGGTCAGGGGTCTCAACCCCGACCTCAAGGCCCTCGTCGCCCACTCGGAACGAGGCATCATCGCCACCGCCCGCGCCGACAACCCCGCCGAGGGCTACGACTTCGTCTCGCGCTGCTTCTTCCCCCGGATCGGCATCGACGAGGACCCGGTCACCGGCAGCGCCCACACGGCACTCGCCCCCTACTGGTCCGAGCGCCTCGGCCGCCCCGACCTCACCGGCCTCCAGGCGTCCGCCCGCACCGGTCTGGTCCGCACGGAACTCCGCGGCGACCGCACCCTGCTGACCGGCCGGGCGGTCATCACCATCGACGGCGAGCTGCTCGCCTGAGGGCACACGGAAGGGCGTACGAAACCTCGTACGCCCTCGGCCGGCCACCCGAGCCGCTCAAGCGGTGGGCAGCCACCCCACCTTCCCCGCCAGCAGGGCGTACCCGACGAACGCCCCGATGTCGAGCAGTGAGTGCGCCACGACCAGGGGACCCACCCGGCCCCACCGCCGGTAGAGGTACACGAACACCACCCCCATGACCATGTTGCCGATGAACCCGCCGATGCCCTGGTACAGGTGGTACGACCCGCGCAGTACGGAACTGGCCACCAGCGCCGCCCCCGGGGTCCACCCCAACTGGCCCAGCCTGCGCAGCAGATACGCGACGACGATCACTTCCTCCAGTACGGCGTTCTGCACCGCCGAGAGGATCAGCACCGGGTACTTCCACCACACCTCGGGCAGCGCCTCCGGCACCACCGTGAGGTTGAAGCCGAGGCCACGGGCCGCCAGATAGAAGGCGATTCCGGTGCTGCCGATCACCGCCGCGATCGCGGCCCCCCGGCCGAGATCGGGCCAGGGCCGAGTGCGGTCGAAGCCCAGCGTGCGCAGCCCCTCCCCCTCGCGCAGCAGGAAGTGCGCGACCAGGGCGACCGGTACCAGCGCCGTCGTGATGCCGAAGAGCTGCCAGGCGAGATCGAGCCATGGACGGCCCGGTGCCGCCGAGGCGTTGAGGGTGGCCGCCTGGTCCTTGAGGCCACCCGGTTTCGTGACCGACCCGACAAAGCTGATCAGCGCCGAGACACCGCTCGCCCCGAGCGACAGCCCCAGAACCAACAGCGTCTCGTCCCGGAGAGTCCGCCGCGACGGCCGCTCCTCAGGGACAGAACCGGCCACCGCGCCCGCCTCCACCTGCACTCCTGCCTCCAGATGTGTAGTCCCACCGCTTCCGGCGCGCCTCTTCCTTCTCCCTGTCGTACGGCCCGTGCGGCCGATTCAGCTCATACGGCTGTTTCGCGCCACGTGTGCTGTTGACCAGGGAGGGACACCACCGTCATGGGACATCACAGCTTGCCCGATCCACCTGAGGACGGCATGAGTGACCCCCGTGCACGCGCCGACCGCCCCACGGGGACCATCACGACGGCACTCGTCATCGCTGCGGTGATCACCCCAGCGGCACCGGGTCCGGCAGACCCACCGGCCACGTGTGCACGGGCTCACCGAGGTGCATCAGCTCGCTGTAGCGCCGGGTGGTCGCGGCCAGCGCGGCTTCCCGGGACAGCCCCTTCTCCAGGGCGCGGTGGAAGGTCGCCGCCTGCCAGGACGCTCCGTTGGCCCGTCGCCGGCACCGCTCCTCGATCACCCCGAGGTACAGGTCCCGGTCGGCGGGTTCGACCCCCCACGCGTCGAGACCGGCCGCGGCGAGCGGCAGCAGTTCGTCCCGTACGAGATGCACCGCGTCGACCTCCGCCGTGCCGCCGAACCGGCCGCCCCGGGGCCACCGGAGCCGCGCGTCGATGCCGTACCGGCAGGCGGCGTCGAAGTTGGCGGCGGCGGCCTCGAAGGGCAGCCGGGTCCACACCGGCCGGGGCTCCTCGGCGAGCGCCCGGACGACCCCGTAGTAGAAGGCCGCGTTGGCGATGACGTCCGTGACGGTCGGCCCGGCGGGCAGCACCCGGTTCTCGACGCGCAGATGCGGAACGCCGTCCGCGATGCCGTAGACCGGGCGGTTCCAGCGGTACACGGTGCCGTTGTGCAGCACGAGCTCGCCGAGCTTCGGCACGCCTCCGGCATCGAGAACGCCCAGGGGGTCCTCGTCGTCGCAGATCGGCAGCAGCGCCGGGTAGTAGCGCAGGTTCTCCTCGAAGAGGTCGTAGGCCGACGAGATCCAGCGCTCCCCGAACCAGGTGCGCGGCCGTACGCCCTGCGCCTGAAGCTCCGGCGGACGTGTGTCCGTGGACTGTGTGAACAGCGGGGGCCGCGACTCGCGCCACAACTCGCGGCCGAACAGGAAGGGCGAGTTGGCCCCGATCGCGACCTGCGCGGCGGCGATCGCCTGCGCCGCGTTCCACACGTCGGCGAACCGCCCCGGAGTGACCTGGAGATGCAGCTGTACAGACGTGCAGGCGGCCTCCGGAGCGATGGATTTCGATGTGCACGAGAGGCGCTCCACGCCCTCGATGTCGAGCGTGAAGTCCTCGCCACGGGCCGCCACGATCTGTTCGTTGAGCAGGGCGTAGCGATCGACGTCGGAGAGATTGGAGGACACCAGGTCGTCACGCTCGAGCGTCGGCAGAATGCCGATCATCATGATCCCCGCGTCCACCTCGTTCGCTTTCCGATGGGCGTACGCCAGTGACGTACGGACCTCTTCGGCGAGCCGGTCGAATACCCGGCCCGTGAGGCGATGGGGGGCAATGTTGACTTCCAGATTGAACATGGCGAGTTCTGTTTGGAAATCGCGGCTCGCGATCCTTTCGAGTACTTGTCCATTCATCATTTTCGGCATGCCGTCGGGCCCGACGAGATTCAGCTCGATCTCCAGGCCCAGGAGATTCTTGGGGCGATCGAACCGCTTCTCGGCCAGCAGCCGCTCCAGCCCCGTCAGACACTGCCGCAGCTTGCTGCGGTAGCGCTGGCGATCGGACAGGTCGAACGGCCCCGCCACGACCTTCTCCCCCATCGGAGCGTCCCTCCTCGAATGGGCGGGCCGAAGATCCGGCCGCTGATGTCCCGGGTCACGTGGGATAGTGCCCACCAAACGCGATCGATAACGCGTCGCCCGTTCCCGTCACCCGCTACCCTGGCCGAAGTGACCCGGGGCACATTCATCCGGCATGGCGTCGCGGACGGGTGCGGGCCGAGGGCCACCCGAAAGTTTCACCCAGTCGCGAAGTCGTGAAAAACGCCGACGACAATTGGCCGACCGCTTCAGGCCCGTCCACCGAGGTCACCGCCGTACACCCGGCCGGGAATCGGTGGAAACACCTCGCAACGCCGACTGACCAAGCCCTTGCTCTTCATGCGGAAAACGGTTAGACGAAACATAGTCAGAACACGTGTCGTATAAACTCCGCGAACAAGGGCAGAGAGTCGGCGCCCAGGTCCTGAGTCCTGCTATCCAGGTGACGTTCGGCAGGCCGCATCCCGTCAGCGCACCCGGCCCCGCCTCTTCGGCCCCGACAGACTTCGAGAGCTGACAGCGCCGTCCGCCCCCGCCCTCGCGCCACCGTGCCTGTCGAATGAGAGGCGTTCCACCATGCCCCTGCATGTCCCCCCGGCTCCCGCGCCCGCACTGCGCACCGTCCTCACGGCACTCGGTTCCCCCACCGCCGTCCGCGAGGCTCGCACTCCGTCCCTCCGCAACGCCCAGGGGCCCACCACCCCAGAGCTCCCGCTGCCCGTGCACGTCCTGGACCGGATCACCCCTGCGGGCACGTCCGCCACCCGGCTCACCGGGTGGCGCTTCCTGATCCGCTCCGGCGACCGCGCGGTGGCCGCGGCCGAGACCATGCTGACCCCTGACGGCTGGGCCTTCTCGCACTTCTTCGAAGGGCCCTACATCACCTCCACCGAGCGCGCGCTGCGCCAGGCCGAGACGATGAAGCAGCCGTACCAGGCGCGCCTCCTGTCCGTCCCCGAGCTGTACATGCTCACGCTCTGGCTGCACGGCGACATCACCGCCGACGGCGCCGAAGGCCGGCCCGCCGAGACCGACCTCCTCGTCCCGCTGGCGCCGGCCCCGCCGGGCATCGCCGCCCACCGTCCGCACCGGGTCGGCGAGCTGCTACCCGTCCTGACCCATCGGGTGACTCCGGCCCCGCTGTTGAGTTCCCCCGCCTGAGCGCACACGACACGACACTCTCCGTATTCCCACGTGTCCCGCCGCCGAATTCCCGGAGGCGGGACACGCTGCTCCTTCGCGCGCCATTACGCTCGTACGAGCCATTAAGGGTTGGCGACCCGTCCGGACTAGCCCTATCCGGCCATCAGGAACCACCCAAAGGGACAGCCCAGTTGGGCTGAACCGTCCGCCCGGGTGATGCGTCTTGAACCTGTGAGAAGCGGTGCGGCCAAATACCTGCGGATTGACGCCCGTAGGGCAACACTGGGTTCGAACCGATTTACCACAACGGGGGGCGGCCATGAACAGTGCTTCGAGCCGCAGGACAGACACGACAGCCATTTCACACTCCATGACAGAGCGAAAGATCCCATCAATGTGCCAGCACCAGCCACCGTGCCCGACAGCTCACTCCACCGACCGGGAGTCCGCCCGCCTCATGGCGCACCACCCGGAACAGGGATGGAGCCTGCTGTGCAACGGCGTCCTCCTCTTCGAGGACACCGGTGAGCTCCTGCCCGACGGCCAGATCATCGCCCCGCACCGCCCGGCGGCGATGACAGCCGCCTGACGGCCACGCACACGGACGAACGGCAGCCGCTCCCGACGTCAGGAGCGGTTGCCCGAACAGCCGAAAAGACGAAGAGGGGCCGGCCCGCAGCCACCTGCCGCGAACCGGCCCCGACGCATGTCCGAGGGTGACTACTCCCCGTAATCCTGCCGCACCACTCCGATCGGGCCCTGATTCAATCGGCGCCGCGGAAACCGAGCCAGAGGCCATCGCCCTCTGTTCCCGGCTCCGCCCCCGACGAGGCCGGGGGTGTCGATCCGAGCCTGAGCCCTCCTGACGGTCATCCGGACTTCCCATGGTCGAGCCGTGACGGGGACAACCTGGACTTCACTCGGGTCAGACAGGCGCGCGTGCCTCCAGTACGACATCGTGGAGGCGTCGCCGGCACCGACACCATGGGGCAGAGCCACCACAGCAGACCGCTCACCTCTACGGCCGACCGACGCGCCCTTTCCACCTGCCGTCGGGCTGCCGCCGATCCCATCCCACCCGGAACCTCACCGGCCGCTACTGGACAGGCAGCTACAGCAGCCACGTGGGCGCACACCTCGGGCTCGACAATCTGACGTCCATGCGGGACCAGGCACGCACCGCGCTGACCCAGGCCAGCGCCCCCAACACGCCCGGCCGCAACACGCCAAGCCCCCTCCGCAAGGACGCCGATCCCGAAGTTAACAACCGGAAAACTCATCGGACGAGACGGGAAAATCTGCTGAGTTGTCATTGACATGCCACTGTCTACGCGCGTCATCATGGAGGCATGAGATTCCCCCCACGGATCACTCGTATCGGCGTCTCGGCCGCCGTTCTGTCCGCTCTCCTGGTCGGCGGTACCGTCACCGTCGGCACGGCCGGCGCCGCCACCTCGGCGGTAGGCAGCATCTGCTACGGCGACCTGCCGTCGCAGGCCTACACCACACTCAACCTGATCGCGAAGGGCGGCCCCTACCCGTACTCGCAGGACGGCAGCGTCTTCCAGAACCGCGAGCGCATCCTGCCCAGCCAGAGCACCGGCTACTACCACGAGTACACCGTCAAAACCCCTGGCTCCTCGACGCGCGGTGCACGCCGCATCGTCACCGGCGAGGACTACCAGGAGGACTACTACACGGCCGACCACTACGAGTCCTTCGACCTGATCGACTACGGCTGCTGAGCCGACCGACCAGGCAGGCCCGCTGAAGGAACGGCGCCACCGGGCAGAGACCTCTTTTCGGCCCACCCAGGTCTCCGGCCCTGCCCAGTTGCATCACGGCTCGACCCTCGCCTCGCGGCTCTCCCCCACATTCACGGGCCGCGGGGCGCAGGTGCTGTACCCGACCGGGAGTCGGCATCTCGCTGCCTGCACCGAGCGGGGTCGGCCCGAGAGGGTTCCTTCGCTTCTCGGCCCTCAGTCCCACTGAGCCTCCGGCCCCTGCGGCGAACGCCGCAACAGGCCGCCGCCCGCCGTCGGTTGCGGCGCCCGAAGCGGGTCGGCATCTTGCAGGCAGGCAACGCCCAGACCGGGACGCCCAGTTCCGCTGTCTCAATGAGCAATCCGGCGACCTGAGTCCCCGCCGAACGCGCCCTGGGCACAGTCCTTCACCGCACATCGGCGGGAGCTCACACGGCGGGGTCGATGCCCGGGGCCGGTTGGTAGGCCACGACAACCACGTGCGAATCCGCGAACGTCCTGTCGTGCGCCGACGTGATCGGCGAACGCCGACCGGCCGACATCGTCGCGGAGTGTGCCTGGCTCGCTGACGTCATGGCCCTCGTCCGAAGCCTTCGGCTCCGTCCGTTGCCCACGCGTGGGTCTCCTGCATGAGGAGGACGGTCGCGGACAGGGCTCGGGCTCACATGGTGGGGCGGGAGTGCACGCTGACGGCATAGCCGCAGCCTGGGGAGTAGGGATCACCACTCCAGGTGGCGTAACGCTGCCGCAGCGTCAGTCCGGCCCCTGTGCACCAGCGGTCGAACTCGGCAAGGGTCACCGGCGGTTCCGGCAGGGGCAGGTGTGCGGCGTCCAGTCCCATGCCCGTGACCAGCAGCCCGCCGGGGCGCAGTACGGCGGCCAGGTGCCGGACAACGGCTGGTTCCGTGCCGGGGGCCAGCAGCGGGATAACGTTTCCGGCGGCGAGCGCCAGGTCGAAGCCCGGATTCAGGCCGAGGGTGTCCAGACGGGACAGGTCACCGAGGAGCCACTCCTGTGTGGGCGCGTTGCGGCGGGCGACGGCGAGCATCGAGGGGTCGACGTCCACGCCGGTGCAGCGGTGGCCCAGTTCCGCGAGCCGGATCGCGATCCGGCCGGTGCCGCAGCCTGCGTCGAGTATCCGGGCTGCGGGCTTCACCAGCGCGGCGCAGAACGCGGCCTCGCCGTGGATGTCGTGGCCCGACTCGGCGAGCCGCGCGAAACGCTGGGCGTACGCCTCTCCGGCCTGTCCGCCGGTCAGTTCCGCCCAACGGTCGCCTCGCCCGGTCATGTTCAGCGTGCCTTCCGGTCAGCCTCGCCCGGCAAGGGCGAGGACGGTGCCATCGCACTTCTGCGTTCGCACTCGTAGGGGTAGACCTCGTGGCCTGCTACGAAGGTACACAGGCCGAGGCACGAACAGCAGCCCGGCCGGGCACTACGCCGGCACCCGCACCTGACCCCACCCGCCTGCCGTGGCCGTCGCGCAACCAGTGGTGTGAAGACCCGGCAGCAGCCCTCAACGCGACGGGGCGGTCTCCTCCGTCTTCTGCAGGGCCCGGCTACGGCCCCTGTGCCGGCAGCAGCGGTCAGCGATGGAAGGCGGGAGAGCAGGATCCTTTGGGTTCAGCCGGCGCGGCGGGAACGGCCGGCCGGGGTGGGAGCCACGCCGAGGTGTTCGAGCAGGAGCCCTTCCCGGGTGGACCAGGGGCAGATCTCGACGCTCTTGGCCCCGCAGGCTGCCATGAGGGACTGGGCGATCAGGGCTCCGGCCAGGGACTGCTCGGCACGGTGCCGGGAGATGCCCGGCAACTTGGCACGGTGGGACGGTGCCGCGTCGGCCAGCAGGGAGGCCGCCGTGCGCAGTTGGGGCAGTGTGAGCCGCCGCCTTGTGCGCGGTGTCCTGCTCTGGGCGGCGGCGAGCCGGCCGAGCTGTTCGAAGGTCTTGGAGCAGGCCAGTACCCGCCCTCCCGGCTCGGCCTGCGGCAGGCCGGGGACCGTTTCCAGGGACTGGCTGAGATGCTGCAGGACCTCAGCCAGGCGACGTCGGGACGGCACCGTGCCGCCGGGAAGCCAGTCCCGGGTGATCCTTCGGGCGCCCAGCGGCAGCGAGTGCACGACGCGGGGTTGGTCTCCGGTACCGGAGGCGATCTCCACGGTGCCGCCGCCGATGTCCAGGACCAGCAACTGCCCAGCCGTCGGGCCGGCCCACTGGCGGGCGGCCACGTAGGCCAACCGCGCCTCCTCCTCGCCGGTCAGCACGCGCAGGCGGGTGCCGGTAGTGCGTGCCACACGCGCGATGACCTCGTCGCGGTTGGGCGCATCCCGGATGACGGAGGTCGCGAACGCGAACACCTCCGGTTTACGCGGACGCGGATCGGCGGCGACAGCCTCGGCCACAGCCCGCTCGACACTCTCCATGCCGACCTTGTCCAGACGCCCTTTGCGGTCGAGGGTCTCGTGCAGTCTCAGCCGAACCTTGCGGGAGAACACCGGCTCCAGCACCGTACCCGGACGCCGCCGCACCACCGTCAGCAGAGCACTGTGACACCCGACATCAAGCACACCCACCTGCCGCATTCCCTCGCCTCCCCCTGGCCCCCGCACTCGACCCGCCCCGTCTCCGTTTTCCGTCTCCCGTTCTCCGACACCCCTCGCCGACAGCACGACGGGAATCCGAACCAGCATGTAAGCATATCGTCACCCCCCGTTCACTCTTCCTCCGGCCCCCACATTGCTGGAGCGGAGATACGTGAGCTCCGAAATGAAGAGCACGTGCACACCGCCGTCATCAGGGTGTCAGCCGACGCGCGAACGCCTCCTGGGGGGGCGCTGTCCCGTGCTCCACAGCACGGAACAACGGCCCGCGGACCCGCGAACTGCCGGGCGCCGTCTCCACGGTCAACCCCGACTCCGACCTGGCGCGCGCCCACCCGAACGAAACCGAGAGCTTGCGCAGAATCAAGGCCCCGACCTGCACAAATGCACGGAAGGTCCCCAGCCCCTCCTACTCCTCGTAAGCGTCCAAGGGCGGGCAGGAACAGACCAGGTTCCGGTCACCGAAGGCCTGGTCGATGCGGCGCACCGGCGGCCAGTACTTGTCGGCCGCCGAGACCCCGGCCGGGAAGACCGCCTCCTCGCGCGTGTAGGCGTGCGTCCACTCCCCGCCGAGCGCGGCGGCGGTGTGCGGCGCGTTCCGCAACGGGTTGTCGTCGGCCGGCCAGTCGCCCGCGCCGACCTTCTCGATCTCGGCGCGAATGGCGATCATCGCCGCGCAGAACCGGTCCAGCTCCCCCAGGTCCTCGGACTCGGTCGGCTCGATCATCAGCGTCCCGGCCACCGGGAACGACATCGTCGGCGCGTGGAAGCCGTAGTCGATCAGCCGCTTCGCGATGTCGTCGACGCTGACGCCCGTCGCCTTGCTGATCGGCCGCAGATCGATGATGCACTCGTGGGCGACCAGCCCGCCGGGCCCGGTGTAGAGCACCGGGTAGTGCGGCTCCAGCCGCTTGGCGATGTAGTTGGCGCTCAGCACGGCCACCTGCGTGGCCCGCTTGAGCCCCTCGCCGCCCATCAGCCGGACGTACGCCCACGAGATCGGCAGGATGCCTGCGGAACCCCAGGGCGCCGCCGAGATCGGCCCCACACCCGTCTCGGGCCCGGCCGCGGGCTGCAGGGGGTGGTTGGGCAGATAGGGCGCGAGGTGCGCCCGCACGCCCACCGGGCCCACGCCGGGGCCGCCGCCGCCGTGCGGGATACAGAACGTCTTGTGCAGATTCAGATGCGAGACGTCCCCGCCGAAGTGCCCCGGCTTGGCCAGCCCCACCAGCGCGTTGAGGTTGGCCCCGTCGACGTACACCTGCCCGCCGGCGTCGTGCACCTGGGCACAGATGTCGGCGACATGCTCCTCGAACACCCCGTGCGTGGACGGGTACGTGATCATCAGCACCGACAGCTCGTCCCGGTACTGCTCGATCTTCGCCCGCAGATCCTCGACGTCGATCTCGCCGTCCCCGGCGGTCTTCACGACGACGACCTTCATGCCGGCCATGACGGCACTGGCCGCGTTGGTCCCGTGCGCGGACGACGGAATCAGGCAGACGGTCCGCTGCTCGTCGCCGTTGGCCCGGTGGTATCCGCGTACGGCGAGCAGTCCGGCCAGCTCGCCCTGCGAACCGGCGTTCGGCTGGAGCGACACCTTGTCGTAGCCGGTGACCTCGGCGAGCTGCTCCTCCAGCTCACGGATGAGCGTGAGGTAGCCCTGCGCCTGCTCGGCGGGCGCGAAGGGGTGCAGCTGGCCGAACTCGGGCCAGGTGACCGGCTCCATCTCCGTGGTCGCGTTGAGCTTCATGGTGCAGGAACCCAGCGGGATCATGCCGCGGTCGAGCGCGTAGTCACGGTCGGCGAGCCGGCGCAGGTAGCGCAGCAGCGCCGTCTCGGAGTGGTACTGGTGAAAGACGGGGTGCGTAAGGATCTCGTCGGTGCGCAGCAGCGCCTCCGGCAGCGTGTCCCCGGCATCGGCGTCGAGCGCCTCGATGTCGCCGTCGACCCCGAACGCGGTCCAGACCGCGCCCAGTTGGGCCCGGTTGGTGGTCTCGTCGCAGGAGACGGACAGCCGGTCGGCGTCGACGAGGTGCACATTGACGCCGTGCTCGCGCGCGGCGGCGGCGATCTCGCCGGCCTTCCCGGGCACCCGCACGGTGAGCGTGTCGAAGTAGGCCTCGTGGACGACCTCGACGCCGCCCGCCGTCAGCCCCGCGGCGAGGATCGTGGCGTACCGGTGGGTGCGCCGGGCGATGGTCCGCAGCCCCTTGGGCCCGTGGTGGACGGCGTACATGCCGGCCATCACGGCCAACAGGACCTGGGCCGTGCAGATGTTGCTGGTCGCCTTCTCGCGGCGGATGTGCTGCTCCCGCGTCTGCAGGGCGAGCCGGTACGCCTTGTGCCCGTCCGCGTCCACGGAGACACCCACGAGCCGCCCGGGCAGGCTGCGCGCGAACTGCTCGCGCACCGCCATGTATCCGGCGTGCGGCCCGCCGAAGCCCATCGGCACACCGAAGCGCTGGGTCGTCCCGACCGCGATGTCCGCACCCAGTTCACCGGGCGAGGTGAGCAGCGTCAGGGCCAGCAGATCGGCGGCAACGGTGACCACGGCCCCGAGCCCGTGCGCCTGTTCGACGACGGCCTTCAGGTCCCGTACTGCACCGGAGGCGCCCGGGTACTGCAGGAGCACACCGTTGATCTCGCGCCCGGCGATGTCCTCCGGGATGCCCGCGCTCAGGTCGGCGACGACGACCTCGACGCCGACGGGCTCGGCCCGTGTCTCGATCACGGCGATGGTCTGCGGTAGGGCGTCCTCGTCGACGAGGAAGAGCCCCTTCTTGTTCTTGCCCATACGCCGGGAGAGCGCCATCGCCTCGGCTGCCGCGGTGCCCTCGTCGAGCAGCGAGGCACCGGAGGTGGGCAGCCCGGTGAGGTCGGCGACCATGGTCTGGAAGTTCAGCAGTGCTTCGAGGCGCCCCTGCGAGATCTCCGGCTGGTACGGCGTGTACGCGGTGTACCAGGCCGGGTTCTCCATCACGTTCCGCAGGATGACCGGCGGGGTGAAGGTCCCGTAGTACCCGAGTCCGATCATGGACCCCAGCACCTGGTTCCGGTCGGCCAGCGACCGCAGCTCGGCCAGCACCTCGGCCTCGGTGCGGGCTCCCGGCAGATCGAGGGCGTCGGCGTTCCTGATCACATCCGGGACCGCGGCGGCCGTCAGCTCGTCGAGCGAGCCGTATCCGACCTGCGCGAGCATCTTGGCCCGGTCCTCGCGGTCAGGCCCGATATGACGCCGCTCGAAGGGCGTTCCCTGTTCGAGTACGGCGAGCGGAGTGCGGTGGGCGGTCATGATGGAGGCCTCCTGGTCGTCGCGACCTTCGAGGGGCACCACGGCACGGGTGCCCGAACGGCCTCCCCCTCTGTCATCTCAACCTGAGAGCTTCACCGGGTCGCCAATACACTGACGTCCCGGCTTTCACCGTCGGTGAGAGCGGAAGCCGTCGGCACCCGCTCTTCTTTCCAGAGTGACCTCGTCCGTGCGGTACAGGGGCCTGAGAGATTCCGGGGAGGATTTGCTCCTTCGGCGCCCTCCGTGGTTCCGGAGGACTCTCCCGCACGGGGTCAGCAGCCGTTGCCCAGCCTATCAGCGGGCTCCACGCACACATCTTCGAGTGGCCCCCGTCCCCGATGTGCTCTTTTGTAGTGTTTACGTATGATCTGCGACTTTGGGAGGGTCCGTGCAGACCGACATCGATCCGCGCAACCTGATCGGCCGCAAGGCCTTCGACCGCAACGGCACCAAGATCGGCACGATCGACGAGATCTACCTCGACGACGCGACGGGCGTGCCGGAGTGGGCGGCCATAAGGACAGGGCTGTTCAGCAGGGACGCCTTCGTGCCCCTGGAGCCCAGCGAGCTGATCGACGGCACACTGCGCATCCCCTTCGAGCGGGCCCTGATCAAGGACGCTCCCGACTTCGGCGTGGGCCGCCACCTCTCCCCGGAGCAGGAAATCCAGCTCTACCACCACTACGGCCTCGACGTGGCGCCCCCTCCCCCGTTCCCCGACCATGACTTCGGCAGGCTGGCGGGCACGGACGACGCCTGATCCGACAACTCCTCATCCGGACCGTCGGGTCTTCGCGGCGCAACTGCCACCAACGGCAGCGGGTCCGCCGGCTCCAGCGCGGGATCATCGGTCCGGAACGTACGCACCCGCCCCGGCTGCTCCGATTGCGGCGTCTCGAACCGAACGGTCACCCGCCCCAGCCCACTCCCCTGCACCCACCCGTGCCCGAAGTCGGCGTGCCGTACGTCGTGCCCGGTGGTCCAGCGCCGCTCGGCGGGCTGCTCGTGCGGCTGTTCACCGCCCTCGTGCTCGGCCTCCTCCACCGGCTCGAGCGCCGCCAACTCCCCGGCGGCCTGCGCGAACAGATCCTCCTGGGTGAAGTCGGCGAGACCGCTGACCCCCACCCCGAGCAGCCGCACACCCCCCGTCGTGTCGACCGCCTCCAGGAGCCGGGCCGCCGCCTCCCGCACCACCCCGGGGTCGTCGGTGGGCCCGCGGAGCGTCTCGGACCGCGTCAGCGTGGAGAAGTCGTACCTCCGCACCTTGAGGACGATGGTCCGCCCGGACAGCCCCGCACCGCGCAACCGCCGCACACACCGGTCCGCCAGCCGCTGCACCTCCGCCCCCACCCGGCCCCGGTCATGGATGTCCACGTCGTACGTGTCCTCGACCGACACGGACTTGGTCTCCCGCTCGGCCACCACGGGCCGCTCGTCGTGCGCCAGCGCCATCGCGTACAACGCGTGCCCATGAGCCTTCCCCAGCAGCCGCACGAGCTCGGCCTCGCCCGCCTCGGCCAGCTCGTCGACCGTACTGATCCCGGCCCGCCGCAGATGGTCGCCGGTCGCCGGGCCGACCCCGGGCAGGGTCCGCACCGGCATCGGCCCGAGCAGCGCCCGCTCGGTGCCCGGTTCGATCACCACCAGCCCGTCCGGCTTGGCCTGCTCCGAGGCGATCTTCGCGAGCATCTTGGAGGCGGCGAGCCCCACCGATCCCGTGAGCCCCGTGACAGCCCGGATGTCCGCGCGCAGCTTGATCCCGGCCAGCCGCGCCGACGCCTCGTCCCACGCCGCCTGCCCGGCCTCCAGGTCCACGAACGCCTCGTCCAGGCTCAACGGCTCCACCAGGGGCGACAGCGCTTGCAGAAGCCCCATGACCTGCTCGCTGATCAACTTGTAGAACCCGCCCCGGGGCACAAGATAGGCGGCATTGGGCGCCAGCCTGCGCGCCTGCGCCATCGGCATCGCGGAGTGCACCCCGAAAACGCGGGCTTCGTACGACGCGGTGGCCACCACCCCGCGCGGCCCCAGCCCGCCCACGACAACGGCTTTCCCCCGCAGGCTCGGCTTGGACGCCTGCTCCGCCGAGGCGAAGAAGGCGTCCATGTCGAGATGCAGGATCGTGGGCGCGTTTCTCACATCACCGATGCTGCCCTACGCCACTGACAACGCCCCGGAACCCAGGGGCGCCACTCAGACCGCCCGGTTGCGCCGCCGCGCCAGTTCGTCCGTGGGGTTCTGCCCGACGAGCGTCTCGCCGGTGTCGACGCGCTCCCCGTGCAACTGCGAGAGAGCGCTTTCCACATCCCGCCACACCACACCGACGGCGATCCCGAAAATACCCTGCCCGCCCTGCAGGAGCGCGTGCACCTCGTCGAGGGAGGTGCACTCGTAGACGGTCGCACCATCGCTCATCAGCGTCAGCCGCTCCAGGTCGCGGAACTCACACGCCCGCAGATGCTGAACAGCCGTACGGATGTTCTGCAGTGAGACACCTGTGTCGAGAAAGCGCTTGACGATCTTGAGGACCACAACGTCCCGGAAACTGTAGAGCCGCTGCGTCCCCGACCCGTGCGCGGGCCGCACACTCGGCTCGACCAGACCCGTGCGCGCCCAGTAGTCCAACTGCCGGTACGTGATGCCGGCCGCCGCACACGCCGTGGGGCCGCGGTAGCCGATCTCCTCGGACGCCATGGAAGTCGCCCCTCCGCTGCCTGATACAGCCGTCGGCCGCCGCGGAACGTGATCGGCCGCGCTGCCGTGATGGGGGTCCCCCCAGCTCGAGCGTAGCCGAGAGCCTGGGGGAGGGTACGGGCCGCTCTCCCCCAGACCGCGTCCGGGGGCACCCCCAGCCGTACCGTCGCCGCTGCTTCTCACGCCGACCTCCGTCCTTGAACTGCCTTCTCGACGGTAGGCAGTCACCAGGGGCGCGTCAACGATCGCCACACTCGGCACGCCGAGTGATAATCACCCTAGGAGTGGTTTCCCGTACCCCACCGCGGGGAAAGGCTAGCCGAATGTGCTCCGCATAGGCCGCAGGACGCTCTCACACGCCGCTGGCAATTGCCATCATCCGTGACGTCGGGGACCAAAAGGCGCGCCCCATCGACCAGGGTGCCCGTGGGGCGGCCCGAGCCTCGTCAGCCATCGCTGTGGCAGCTCACTGACTGTTGGTCCCGAAATCCTCGGGGGAGATCTGGTCGAGGAACTCGCGGAACTTCTCCACCTCGTCCTCCTGCTCGTCCGGGATCGCGATCCCGGCGTCGTCGAGCACTCCGTCGCTGCCGTAGATCGGCGTACCGGTACGCAACGCCAGCGCTATGGCGTCGGACGGGCGGGCGCTCACCTCTACCCCGCTGGCGAACACCAGTTCCGCGTAGAAGACACCCTCGCGCAGGTCCGTGATGCGCACTTCGGTGAGCTCCTGGCCGACGGCCTCCAGCACGTCCTTGAACAGGTCGTGGGTCAGCGGTCGTGCGGGGGCCATGCCCTGCTGGGCGAAGGCGATCGCCGTCGCCTCACCCGGTCCGATCCAGATGGGAAGGTAGCGGTCGCCTCCCACTTCACGCAGGAGCACGATCGGTTGGTTGGAGGGCATTTCGACCCGGACACCTACGACATCGAGCTCGTTCACACAGCAACCCTAGGCCGTGCCCGGGACGTTTGGGTAGTCGGGCACGGATCGGGTGACCGATCCGCCCTCCGGCGCCCCTCCCCGCTCAGGGCTGCCGCACTCCCAGCGCGATCCGCACCAGGGCCGCGTGCAGCTTCACCGTGAGCCCCGACAGTTCCTTGCTACGGGCCTCCGCGAGGGCCCTGGTCTGCGGATTGCGGTGACGCTTGAGGGGGGCCACCACCTGGTCGACCAACCCGGCCTCGCGGTCGGCGGCGGCCTTCATCGCCCGCAGATGCCGCGGCTCGATCCCGAACCGCCCCAGCTCGGCCACGAGCGCGGCGACGGTGACCGTCTCCGCGTCGTACGCCCCGTCGGGCAACGGCGCGATCAGCCCGTACGACTGCCACTCATCGAGTTCCTCGTCACCGATCTCGGCGACGGCCAGCAGCTCGGCTCGGCCGATCCGGACGGCGGTCGGCCCCTCGGGCTCCAGGACCGGCTCACTGTCCCGCTGCCGGCCTACGGTGGGGAGCGGGACGGCCTCCCCACGCTCCATGGCGTCCAGGTACTCCCTGATCACCTTGAGCGGCAGATAGTGGTCCCGCTGCATCCTCAGGACGTGACCGAGGCGCTCGACGTCTCCCGGACTGAACTTGCGGTACCCCGACGGGGTCCGCTGCGGCTCGATGAGCCCCTCCGACTCCAGGAAACGGATCTTGGAGATGGAGACTTCGGGAAACTCGTCACGCAGCACGTTCAGCACTGTGCCGATGCTCATCAGCCCACTGTCCGTGGCGGCGGTGCCGTGCCCGGCACCGCCGCTCGGTGTTTGAAGCATGGACCTTCCCTGGGGGTCCCCCGGACTCAGTCCGGAGAAGGGTCAGTAGCCCCGCTGGCTCGCGTAGAACACCAGCCGGTACTTGCCGATCTGCACCTCGTCGCCGTTCGACAGGAGGACCTGGTCGATCCGCTCACGGTTGACATACGTGCCGTTGAGGCTGCCTACGTCGGCGACCGTGAACATGCCGTCCTGGCCCCGCCGGAACTCGACATGCCGACGCGAGACGGTCACGTCGTCCAGGAAGATGTCGCTCTGCGGATGACGCCCGGCCGTGGTCAGGTCACCGTCCAGGAGGAAGCGGCTGCCCGAGTTCGGGCCACGCCGCACCACCAGAAGCGCCGACCCGAGCGGCAGCGCGTCCACCGCGGCCTGAGCCTCGGGCGAGAGCATCGGCATCTGCGTCTGACCGGTGACCTCGGCGTCGTACGCCTCGATGCCGGAGATGGAGATCGTGGACGTCGTCTCCGACGGACGCTCGGGGGTGACCCCGGCCCGCAGCGGCGCGCCGCAGTTGGAACAGAAGCGGCTGTTCTCCGCGTTGCGGTTACCGCACCTCGTACACACCAGGGCCGACATCGACGGATCCTCCTGCCGCGGCTGCCCCGCCGGGGCATCGGACGCATACGGACCGGAGGAAAACTCTCCACCAGTACTTGAGGTTGACGGTTCACCGAAACCTATGCGCCCGGACTGGGCAGGGTCAACAGACGGCGCGCCCTGACCTCCCGGAACGTCACCGCCCGGACCGCCGACCTGGTCCCGGAACAGCGGACGCTGACCGTCCGCGTCGGGCTGTGCACGATGACGGGCGGTCGCGTTCTCGCTGCTGCCCTCTCGCGCGCTCTTGCCGAACAACTTCGCAAACAACTTCACGGGCGATTCCCCTTGACCGAAACAGACCCGCCCGTGGGGCAGGACGAACCCTGACTGCGCCTACCGGTCGACCCGGACATCCTCACAACGTCCGCCGCCACCTGACAGTTTCCACCACGCACCACCCATTCGGTGCGCCGACCCCCCGCAACCTCATGCCCTCCCCGGACGGCCCGCATGCACCGCCGGTTCACTGGGAGGACGACCGAGCGTAGTCAGGCTGCTTCGCCGCTCGCAAGGCGTCCACGATGATCTTGTCCGCCCGCTCCACGGTGACGGTGGCCTGCTCCTTCTCCAGGGTCTGCACCACACCTCCGGGGATGTTGAGCGCCGGTTCGAGGTCCTGCGGCTTGCCGATGACCTTGAAACGATAGGGAGTGTCGATCTTGTTCCCGTCGACGCTCACTCCCCCACCATCCTCGTCCGCCAGAAAGGTCCCCGCGACAACCCGTACACCGTTGACCTGAATCGCCTCGGCACCGGCTGCACGCAACTCCTGGATCGCGTCGAGCAGCATGTCGGCTTCGACCGTTCCCTTCGTGTCCTTGATGGTCAGCGTGATCCCAGGTCCCTGCGCGGCCACCGTGCCCGCCAGGATGCCCAGTTGCCGTTCCTTCTCGACCGTCTGCTTACGAGCCTCCTCAGCCTGGTCCGAGCTGTTCTCCAACTCGGTCCGCTGATCTTCGAGACCCTGCTTCTCGTCCTCAAGACGCTGCGTACGGTCATCCAGTTCATCCAGGATGCGTACGAGATCCTCCTGACGCGCACCCCGCAGCGCACCGTCGTTGTCACTCGTGGACGCGACCTGCACCGCCAGCCCGAATCCGAGCCCGAACAGCAGCAGGGCAACGATGAGTTGGGCCCGGGTCACCCGCGGCGGCCACAACCCCTTCCCCAGCCGCTGACGGCCGGTCAGGGACCGCTCGGTCTCTTCGCCCGCCACCGGGGCCCCCGCGTCCAGGGCCTGCGCTTCCGAGGCCTGCGCAGGCGTGGCAGCGACCTCCTCGGGCAATTCCTCACGCAATCGCTTCTCGCCCGTCTCGGGGTGCTTGCCGCTCGCGTCGCTCTTGTCGTTGTCACTCATCGGCGTCAGGCCCGGAACACATGCCGGCGGATCGCCGCGGCATTCGAGAAGATACGGATACCGAGAACCACGACGACACCGGTGGACAACTGGGCGCCCACACCCAGCTTGTCGCCCAGGAAGACGATCAGCGCGGCCACGACGACGTTCGACAGGAACGACACCACGAAGACCTTGTCGTCGAAGATGCCGTCGAGCATGGCCCGCAGACCGCCGAACACCGCGTCCAGGGCCGCGACGACGGCGATGGGAAGGTAAGGCTCGACGACCGCCGGCACTTCGGGCCGGACCAACAATCCAGCCACGACGCCCACGACGAGGCCCAGTACCGCGATCACGATGTGCCCTTCTCTGTTCTCGGCTGTGCTGTACGTACGATCACGCTCGGTGCGGCGGGCAGCCGGAGGTCGCTCTCCACGGAGATGCTGGTCCGGATGTCGAAGTTCTCCTGCAGCGCGTGCAGATACAGTCCGTCGGCGCTGTCCTGGAACCTGTCGCTCAGCCGCTTGCCGTCCCCCACCGCGAGCACCGTGTACGGCGGCACCAGCGGCTTGTTGTCGACCAGTATCGCGTCTCCCGCGGCCCGGATCGCCGACAGCGCCGTCAGCCGCTGCCCGTTGATCGCGATGGCCTCGGCGCCCGACTGCCACAGGCCGTTCACGACCCGCTGCATGTCCCGGTCGCGCACCCGTCCGGTGTCGGAGAAACCGGAGGTCTCCCGCGCGTCCCCGCCGGCACCGCTGTCGGCTTCCTTCGCGTCGTCCACGACCAGCTTGACACCCGGCCCGTGCACCTCGATCGCCCCCGACAGAATGCCCACCAGGTCGGCCTGTTCACCGCCGCCCTCCGACTTGAGCGCCGCACGCTGCCGCGCGCTGACGTCGTCGCGCAACTGGTCGACCTTTTTCTCCAGCTCGTCGGCCGACTCGGTCTCGCGGTCGATTCGGTCGATCAGCTCTTCGCGCTCCTTGGCGACCACGGGCGCGGCTATCCGCGCCTGGGCCGCCCCCACTGTCACCACGAGAGCGGCGAGCACCAGACCGGCGGCAAGGCCCAGCTTCGCTCTCAGCGGCTTCGGCAGCCCGCCGTCGCCTGCGGCCTTCCGGCGCGCGGCGGCCTCGGCATACCCCTCGTCGAGGCTGTGGTCCATGACATTGGTGAGCAGCGACATGGACGCGTCCGGGCGGGATCGGCTCGTGGGGATGCTCCGAACGGGGGGCTGCTGCGGCATGCCGCACATCGTCCCACGTCGCGACCACTGCCTTCGAACGGCCCCACGCACGTGCCGGACAGGGTCCCTTGGGGAACTCCTGTCCGGCACGCGCGTGGGTACATCGATTCAGCGACCGGCGCCGTCCACAACGGCCGACCACTCATCAAGCAGTGCCTGAGCGGAAGCGTCGTCCGGCCCTTCGGCCCACAGATGCGTGACAGCCTCCGCCGGGTCGGGCAGAACCATCACCCAACGCCCGTCGGTCTCGACCACGCGCACCCCGTCCGTCGTGTCGACGAACCGCTCTCCGGCCTCCTCCACAACCCGCCGCATGACAAGTCCCTTGACGGCCCAGGGAGTCGCCAGATCCCGCTTCAGAACATGCGCCCGCGGAATCCTGGCATCGATCTGGCTGAGCGTGAGCTGTGTCCGCGCGACCAGCCCAATAAGCCGTACGAAGGCTGCCGAACCATCGAACACACTGCTGAACTCGGGGATGATGAAACCGCCACGCCCGTCGCCGCCGAAGATGGTCGACTCGTCGCGCCCGACGCGGGTCAGATCGTCAGGCGATGTGGTGGTCCACTCGACCTGTGTCCCGTGATACGCGGCAACCTGCTCGGCGATTCGGGTGGTGGTCACCGGCAGCGCCACTCGCCCACTGCGCCGTTCCGAAGCCACCAGATCGAGCATGACGAGCAGAGCCCGATCATCCTCGATGATCCGCCCCTTCTCGTCGACGAGCGAAAGCCGCTCACCCACCGGGTCGAAACGCACACCGAAGGCGGCACCGGCCGACGCCACGATCTCTCCGAGCCGCATCATCCCGGACCGCCGGGTATCCGCCGACTCCGTCGGACGGGACTCGTCGAGACCAGGATTGATGGTCAGAGAATCGACCCCGAGTTTCCCCAGCAGACTGGGCAGCACAAGTCCGGCGCTGCCGTTGGAGGCATCCACGACAACCTTGAGCCCGGACTCCGCGATCCCCGTCGTGTCGACATTCCGCAGCAACGACCCGGTGTACGAGTCGAACACGCTGGCCGGGAAATGCAGATCCCCGATCTCCCCAGGGAACGCCCGCCGGTACTCCTGCCGCGCGAACACCCGGTCGAGCTTCCGCTGACTTGCCTGCGAGAGATCGGCCCCCTGCCCGTCGAAGAACATGATGTCGACGGAATCAGGAACACCGGGCGTCGTCCGGATCATGATCCCGCCGGCACTCCCCCGCGCGGTCTGCTGCCGAGCCACCGGCAACGGTACGTTCTCCAGGTCTCGTACGTCGATGGCACTCGTCTGCAACGCGGAGATGACCGCCCGCTTCAGCGCGCGGGCACCACGGGAGTGATCGCGAGCAGTGGTGACCGTGGACCCCTTTTTCAAGGTGGTCGCGTAGGCACCGGCCAACCGCACGACCAGCTCCGGCGTGATCTCGACGTTGAGGATTCCGGACACGCCACGGGCACCGAAGAGATGCGCCTGCCCTCTCGATTCCCAGATCACCGAGGTGTTGACGAACGCGCCGGCCTCGATCGTCTTGAACGGGTAAACGCGGACGTTCCCCTGGATGATCGATTCCTCACCGACGAGACACTCGTCGCCGATGACCGCTCCGTCCTCGATCCGCGCCGCGCGCATGATGTCGGTGTTCTTCCCGACCACGCAGCCTCGCAGATTGCTGTGCTGCCCGATGTACACGTTGTCGTGCAACACGGCCCGATGGAGAAAGGCCCCGCTCTTCACGACGACGTTCGAGCCCACCACGGTGTGCTCGCGAATTTCCACACCGGCCTCGACCTTGGCGTAGTCCCCGATGTAAAGGGGCCCACGGAGCACGGCATCGGGATGCACTTCGGCGCCCTCAGCGACCCACACACCGGGCGAGATCTCGAAGCCGTCGAGCTCGACATCGACCTTGCCCTCAAGGACGTCGGCCTGCGCCTTCAGGTAGCTCTCGTGCGTACCGACATCTTCCCAGTATCCTTCGGCGATGTAGCCGTAGACCAGCCGTCCTTCCTTCATCAGCTGCGGGAAGACGTCACCGGACCAGTCGACGGAAGTATCGGCCTCGACGTAGTCGAAGACCTCGGGCTCCATGACGTAGATGCCGGTGTTCACGGTGTCGGAGAAGACCTGGCCCCAGGTCGGCTTCTCGAGGAAGCGCTCAACCTTGCCTTCCTCGTCCACGATCGTGATACCGAATTCCAGTGGATTCGGCACCCTCGTCAGGCAGACAGTGACGAGCGCACCTTTTTCCTTGTGGAAACTGATGAGCTCGGTGAGGTCGAAGTCGGTCAGGGCATCACCGGAGATGACGAGGAAGGTGTCGTCCTTCAACGCCTCTTCAGCGTTCTTGACGCTTCCGGCGGTACCGAGTGGCTTCTCCTCATTGGCATAGGTGAGCTCCATCCCGAGCTCTTCGCCGTCACCGAAGTAGTTCTTGACAAGCGAAGCCAGGAACTGAACAGTCACGACTGTCTCGTTGAGCCCATGCTTTTTGAGCAGCCGCAGCACATGCTCCATGATCGGCCGGTTGGCCACTGGCAGGAGCGGCTTGGGCATGCTTGAGGTCATTGGGCGAAGGCGTGTGCCTTCACCTCCGGCCATCACGACGGCCTTCATGTCGGAAGCGTCCTCCTTGAAGAAACGGTCTAGCCGACTTCACCCGTCCAGATTGTCCCGCACTTTTTCGAAGCGGGCCATCGAGCCACTACAGTCGCCCGATCGGCGAGCTCAATCGGCCATGGCGTCCACACGGACCAGCCGGCGGACTTGTACCACGTAGAGGACTCCTGCCCACCAGTACAGGGTTGTACCCCATCCGGCGAACGCCCATCCGAAAATAGCAGCGAGTGACGAGAGCCATCCGCTTCCGTCACTGAGCAGAAGTAGCGGGAAGGCGTACATCAGGTTGAACGTAGCGGCCTTCCCCAGGAAGTTCACCTGCGGCGGCGGATACCCGTGGCGCCTGAGGATGCCCACCATCACCAGCAGAACCAGCTCTCGCGCCAACAGTGCAGCCGTCAACCAGATTGGCAGAATCTCGCGCCACGTGAGTCCGACCAAAGTCGACAGAATGTAGAGCCGGTCAGCTGCAGGGTCAAGGAACCGGCCAAGTCTGCTGATCTGGTTCCAGCGCCTCGCGAGCTTGCCGTCCAGGTAGTCACTGATCCCGCTCAGCATCAGCACCAGGAGTGCCCAGCCGTCACTCTTCGGACCGCCGAACTCAGGCCAAAGGATCAGCCACAGGAAGACGGGTACGCCGACAAGACGCGCCATGCTGAGGATATTCGGGATGGTGAGGACCCGGTCTGTCTGGACGCGGGTCTCCTGGACCTCCACCCGGGGGCCTCCTGTAGAAAACGAGCCAACGATGCCCCCTGACCCTACCTCAACGCAAAAAAGCTCCGGCTCTCGGGCAGCGTGCCCAAGAGCCGGAGCTATAAAAGGAGTTCGGCGGTGTCCTACTCTCCCACAGGGTCCCCCCTGCAGTACCATCGGCGCTGAAAGGC
>NZ_BMMU01000026.1 GCF_014646095.1 Streptomyces lacrimifluminis
CCTGTGGAAGCAGACCCACCCGGACCGGGAACCCGACGCCTGGCTGACCGACGGCCAGGTGATCGAGGCGGCGGGAGCCGAACTGACGGTCCTGCACACGCCCGGACACGCACCGGGTGCGGTCTGCCTCTACGATCCTGGCCTGGGCACCGTCTTCACCGGCGACACCCTCTTCAACGGTGGACCGGGTGCCACCGGCCGCTCCTACTCCCACTTCCCGACGATCATCGACTCGATCCGGGACCGGCTGCTCGCCCTCCCGCCCGAGACGAAGGTCCTCACCGGGCACGGCGACCCCACCACCATCGGCGCCGAGGCACCGCACCTGGAGGAGTGGATCGCCCGGGGCCACTGACGGCCACGGACCCGGACACACCTGTGGGCGCCCACCGTCGCAACGGAGGGGCGCCCACAGGGACCTGCAGAACAGGTAGGTGCGTTCAGGCGGCGACCGGCAGTCCCGGGGTCCGGAAGACCTGTCGGCCGGCGTCCACCGCGAACACCTCGCAGCCCTTGCGCGCGGCGGCCCACTCGATGCCCTCCGCGCCCATCGCGAACGCCGCCGTCGCCGTGGCGTCCGCCTCGGTGAGGGTGGCGGCGACGACGGTCAGGCTGAGCAGTCCGGTCGCCGGGCGTCCGGTGCGGCCGTCGAGGATGTGGTCGCCCCGTTCGTACCGGGCGGAGGTCGCCACACCCCCCTCGGTGAGTTCCAGCACCGTGCACAGCTGGTCGGCGTGCTCGGGATGCCGTACCCCGACCCGCCAGGGGCGACCGGCGGCGACCACGTCACCGCCGGCGTTCAGGCAGTACGTCCGTACGCCCGCCGTCGCCAGCAGTTCAGCCGCCCGCTGCACCGCCCAGCCCTTCACCATTGCGCACGGATCCAGGCCCCGGCCGGGCAGTCGTACGTCGAACGCGCCTCTGGTCGCGACCCGGTACTCCTCGCACAGGCCGAGCACCTCGGTGAGGTCCGCACTCAGCTCGCCGGTCTCCAGCTCGCCCCGGTCGAGGCGGGACACCTCGCTGTCGGCCTTGAAGGGGCTGAACCGCGCGTCGACCTCGTGGAGCCAGGCGAACACGGCGTCCGCCGCCTCCACCGGGGCGTCCTCGTCGTCGATGAGCAGCGAGATCGGGAACCCCATGATGTGCTCGACGCGCCGCATCCTCTCAGCCCTTCGCGTCGATGGCGGCCTGGAGGGACTCCTTGTAGCCGTCGCTGGTGATGGTGGCGCCGGAGACGGTGTCGATGTCGGCGCTCTGCGCGGCGAGCGTCTCCTCGATCAGGACCGGTACCGCGGCCGTGGTCTGCGGGTGGTTCGGCTGCTGGAGCATCTTCACGGACGCGATCGTGTCGCCCTCGAAGGTCACCTCGACCTGGACGGTGCCCTTCTCGGTGTCCACGGCGGTCCCCGAAACGACCTTGGACGCGGACTCCGCGGCGGGGGCCGACGTGGACGCGGAGGGCGCCGGGGACGACGCGGCGGAGTCCGCCTGGGAGTCGATGGCGGCCTGGAGGGACTCCTTGTAGCCGTCGCTGGTGATGGTGGCGCCGGAGACGGTGTCGATGTCGGCGCTCTGCGCGGCCAGCGTCTCCTTGATCAGGACCGGCACGGCGGCGGTGGTCTGCGGGTGGTTCGGCTGCTTCAGCATCCGCACCGAGGAGATCTTCGAGCCCGCGAACGTCACCTCGACCTGGACGTCGCCCTTCTCGGTGGTCACGGTGGTACCCGCGACGACCGTGGACGACGAACCGGAGGACCCGGACGAGGAGGTCGAGGACGGCGTCGAGGCGGGGGTGGAGGCCTCCGAGGACGTGATGCCCAGCGACGGCTCGTAGAGCCAGACGGGGACCAGGCCGGCGATACTCAGGACCAGTACAGGCAGTGCTCGTTTCACGACGTTCCTCTTATCCGGCGAGGCTGAAGCGCTCGAAGTGGGTCTGCGACTTGGGCACGCCCAGCTCCCGCAGGCTGCGCAGCACCGCGTTCATCATGGGCGGCGGGCCGCACAGGAAGACGTCCCGGTCCGCGATGTCCGGCACCAGCTCGGCCAGCTCGGCCGGGGCCAGCTTGTCGGGGGAGGCCGGGCCGCTCACCAGGTGCAGCTCGGCGCCCTTGGCGTGCGCGAGGTCCCGCAGCTCCTCGTACAGGACGGCGTCCTGGTCCCTGGCGACGCGGTAGATGACCACGGCGTGGCCCTGGATCTCCTCCAGCAGCGCGCGGATGGGCGTGACGCCCACACCGCCGGCGATGAGGACGGCCTCCGGCCGGGTGCGGTGCAACGCGGTGAACGCGCCGTACGGGCCCTCGGCGAAGACACGGGTGCCCACCGGGATGTGGCGGAGGGCGGCGGTGCCGTCGCCGGCCACCTTCGCGGTGAGCCGCAGCGACCTGCCGTCGGGCGCCGCCGACAGCGAGAACGGGTTCGCCTGCCACCAGCGGTCCTTGGTCAGGAACCGCCACAGGAAGAACTGGCCGGCGCGGGCGGGCAGCTTGTCGAGGTCGCGGCCCGTCATGTAGATCGAGACGACGTTGTCGGCCTCGGGGACGACGGCCGAGACACGCAGCTGGTGACGGAGGTTCTTGCGCAGCGGCAGCACCACCCGGCCCAGGAACACCGAACCGAGCGCCACGCCCCACAGGGCCCACCAGTACGTGGTGGCGGCGGACGACGAGGTGAACGTCGTCCCGACACCGACCTGGTGCGTGAACGCCAGGACCACCGCCACGTAGGTGTAGAGGTGGATGAAGTGCCAGGTCTCGTAGGCGAGGCGGCGGCGGGCGTAGCGCGCGGAGACCGCACCGATGACCATGATCAGGACCAGGGCGACGATCGCGCGCAGCACGCCCTCGGTGGTCTCGGCCAGCTCCACCAGCTCGGCGACCGGGCCCAAGGACGTGCCTTCGGCGTAGCCGAAGGTGATGAACACCGCGTGGGCCATCAGCGTCCACAGCAGTCCGAAGCCGACCCAGCGGTGCCAGGAGGTCAGCCGGTCCATGCCGATGCGATGGTCCAGCCACGGCAGGCGGGCCACCAGCACCAGCTGGAATGCCATGACCAGGGCGCCGTAGAGCCCGGCGAGCCGGCCCAGCACGATCAGCGCGTTCGACGCGAACCCGGCCTGGAAGAAGAAGACGGTCACGACCGCCACATTGGCGGCCAGTACGGCGTACAGGCCGGTGCGGGCCACCACTCTGGGCCGTATCGCCGTGGGGGGCGCGTAAGGCGATTGGACGGTCGTCACGGACAGTGCTCCTTGATCGGGTCCGGGGAGACCGAGCATGACCGACGGTAGCTGTCGTTGAGCTGTCGTTGGACTTTCAAGTTGTTATCGATCTCGCGCAGGGAGGGGGAGAGCTGTGACGCCGGAAGCGGCGTGCAGCACTATGAGCACGTGGAAAAAGTACGACTTCTCGTTGTGGACGACGATCCGCCCATCGCCGACCTGGTCGCGACGGTCGCCCGCTACGAGGGCTGGGAGGCGGTCACCGCGTACTCCGGGGAGGAGGCGCTGAGCAGGGCCGCCGAGTTCCATCCGGACATCGTGGTGCTCGACCTGATGCTCCCTGGCCTCGACGGCTTCGCCGTGCTCGACCGGCTGCGGCTGTCGGGCACGATGGTGCCCGTGGTCTTCCTCACCGCCCGCGACGGAGTCGCCGACCGGGTCGCGGGGCTCACCCGGGGCGGCGACGACTACCTGGTCAAACCCTTCGCCGTGGAGGAACTGATGGCCCGGCTGCGGACCGTGCTGCGCCGCAGCGCGGGCCCCGCCTTCCAGCGGTCCGTGCTCCGGGTGGCCGACCTGACGATGGACGAGGACACCCGCGAGGTCCGCCGCGGCGACAAACGGCTCACCCTCACCCCGACCGAGTACGAGGTGCTGCGCTACCTGATGCGCAAGTCCCCGACCGTGCTCACCAAGGCACAGATCCTCGACCACGTCTGGGAGTACGGCTTCGGCGGCCGTTCCAACGTCGTGGAACTGGTCGTCAGCCGGCTGCGCCGCAAGCTCGACGATCCCGACGAGCACGACGAACCCCTGATCCACACCGTGCGGGGCGTCGGCTACGTGGTCCGGCAGGTCGGCGCGTGATCCGCCGCTGCCGGGACAACTACCGCAGGCTGCGGCTGGGCACGCGGCTGGCGCTGGGCATGGGCGTTCTGTCGCTGGTCGTGTTCGCCGTCGTCGGCATGGCGCTGTCCACGTACATGCGGGAGTACCTGGAACGCCAGCTCAGCGACCAGATGAAGCTCGTCCAGGTCACCCAGTCCAAGGACGTCATGGACTACGGCAGCGTGCAGGGGAAGCCGTACTACGGCTGGTACACCGCCTCGTACGCGGTGTCCGGCAGTAGGCCCGTACTCCGCGAGCCCGCCGACGTGCCGAAGGACTCCGCCGAACTCCTCGCCACCGCCGAGACCGTGCGCGCCACCGACACCGACCCCGTCCTGCGCACCGCGCGCATCGACGGGGAGGCCTACCGGCTGCGCGCCTGCGAGGTCGTGGACGGGGTCGTCCTGGTCACCGCCGCGCCCATGGACGACATCGAGGACACCATGGACCAGCTGGTCACGGTCCAGGTCGTCGCCTTCGCGCTCGCCCTGCTGGGCCTCGTGGTCCTCGGCCGTGCGGTGCTGCGACGCGGTCTCAGGCCCCTCAGCGACATGGCCCACACCGCCCGTGGCATCACCTCGCACGACTTCACCGACTCCGCCCGGCTGCCCGTACGCGCCGACCGGGGCAACGCCGGCCCGGAGGTCGAGGAGCTGCGCACCGCGTTCAACACCATGCTCGAACACATCGACGACTCGCTCGCCGTGCGCACGGAGGCCGAACAGCGCCTGCGCCGCTTCGTCGCCGACGCCTCGCACGAGCTGCGAACCCCCTTGATGTCGGTACGGGGCTATGCGGACCTGTTCCAGTACGCCGCCGCCAACGAGCCCGGCGAACGGGACCGGCACCTGGCCCGGCTGCGTGCCGAGGCGGCCCGGATGGGTGTCCTGCTCGACGACCTGCTGCTGCTCGCCCGGCTGGACGCGGCCCAGGTCGAGACACCGCTGCGCCCGGAGCGCGCCGACCTGGTGGACCTGGCCGGCCAGGCGGCGGACGCCTTCCGCGCGGGCCACCCGGAGCATCCGCTGACGCTGACGGCGGCCCCGAAGGAACTGTTGCTGCGTCTCGACCCGCTGCGTATCCGGCAGGTCCTGGACAACCTGCTGACCAACGCGGCGGTGCACACGCCCGCCGGCACCGCGGTGTCCTTGGACGTGACCGTCGACAAGGGCGACAAGGGCACCGACAGCTACGCGGTGGTCCGGGTCGCCGACGCCGGCCCCGGCATCCCGGCCGCCGACCAGGACCGGGTCTTCGACCGCTTCTACCGCGTCGACAAGGCCCGCAGCCGCGACCGGGGCGGCAGCGGCCTCGGCCTCGCGGTCGCGCTGTCGCTGGCCCGGGCGCACGGCGGCACCCTCGACCTGACCAGCGGCCCCGGCTGCACCGCCTTCACCCTGCGCTTCCCGCTCGACAGGACGGACGGGCCGCCGAACAGCTGAACAGCTGGACAGGAACGCGAACCGAACGACCCAACTGAACAGAACGACCCGACCGAACAGAACGACTCAGTCCGAACGGCTCAGCACGGACGATCTGAGGAGACCCCCCACTGTGAACGTACTGATCGTTTTCGCCCATCCCGAACTCTGCTCCTTCAACGGAGCGTTGAAGGTCAGAGCCGTGGACGTCCTGAAGCAGGCCGGGCACGAGGTCGTGGTCAGCGACCTTTACCGGCTCGGCTGGAAGGCCGCCCTCGACGCCGACGACTTCCCCGGAGCCTGGACCGACCCCGATTTCCTGGACGTCTCCGCCGAGCAGGAACGCGTGTCGGCGGCGCACGAGACCCCGCCCGACGTCCTCGCAGAGCAGGAAAAGGTCGCCCGGTGCGATCTGATGATCCTCCAGTTCCCGCTGTGGTGGTCCGGCATGCCGGCCATCCTCAAGGGCTGGGTCGACCGCACCATGGCCCGCGGCTTCGCCTACGCGGAGGGACGTGCCTACGACTCCGGCCCACTCAGAGGCAGACGCGCCCTGGTGTGCACGACCACCGGCACCCCCTCCGGTCTGTACGGCTCCCACGGCACCGACGACGACCTGGACCGCGCCCTCTGGCCCATCCAGCACGGCATACTCGGCTGCCTCGGCTTCGAGGTCCTCCCGCCGTTCGTGGCCCGTGCCCCGGGCGAGGCGTCGGCGAAGCAGCGTGAGGAGTACCTCACGGAGTACGCCGAACGCCTGCTGGCCGAGGCCGACACCGAACCGCGTTGAGGGGTGAGGCCACCTGGGACGACTCCAGGAGCCGCTCGGCCGACGGCGCCGAAAGACGAGGCGGGGGAGCAGGCCCTGACCGGGCGTCCCCGATCCGCAGTCGCCCAGGACCGGACGCGGCCTCAGAAGAGCTCGGGCGTCGGCCGCACCGATACGTGAGCAGCCGTACCGGAGTCCGCACGCGGGCCGGCGGGAGGCGCGCCACGTGGGTACGGTCCCGCGCCGATCGGACGGGTCGGCCCAGGGGAGGGGTGAGGCGCTCTCGCAGCAGGCGAGCACCTGGGCGATCGTCGTCGCCGACGCGATGAGCATCCGCACCGCGCGGAGGCCAGCGCGTACCTCAACTCCCGTACGGGCTAAACCCGTACGAGGGCGGCCACGTGGCCGGTGACCATGTCGAGGATCTCCGCGCAGGCCTTCTCGTCGCCGAGGGCCAGGAAGTTGAGCGTCAACCCGTCCGTCACCGTGGCCAGATAGCGGGCCAACACCGGGACGGGCACGCTCAGTTCGAAGCCCATGGTCTCGCGCAGCTGCTCCAGCAGTTGGGCGTACGTGTCGGCGTACAGCTCGTACTGCCGACGGGCCAGATGTGCGAACCCCGGCTCACGCAGGGCGTACTGGGTGAGTTCGTACGTCAGCATGTGCTCACCCGGGTGGGCGGCAACGTGGTCCCAGTACGCCCTGAAGCCCGCCCGGATGGTCTCCTGAAGGGTGTCCTGCGGCTGGATCGCCTCGCGCACCACACCGACGTAGTGGTCCATGATCGTGGTGATGACCGACTCGATCAGGGCCTGCTTGGAGTCGAAGCAGTAGTGGAAGACGCTCAGCGACACGCCGGCCTCCGCCGCGATGGACCGGGTCGTCGTCCTGGGGACGCCGTCCCGGGTCATCGCGCGGATGGCCGCCTCGGTCAGCTGCCGGCGCCGCTCGGCCGACGGCTTGCGTGCCATGAACTCCCCCTGGGTACGGAACTCAGCTGCTGAAGACACCCACTTCGTGGAGTGAGTATCCCCAGTCCGTGCCCCGATCCAGTCCGTGGACGCGCACATAGCGGGCGGGTACTCCCGCGAACTGTGCGGTGTCCAGGCCGCCGTCGCCGACGGTCGTGGACCACGCGGTCTGCCAGGTCGTACCGTCGGTCGAGAGCTCGATGCGGTACGACCTGCCGAACGCCTTCTCCCAGTCGAGGGTGACCCGCTTGACCAGGTTCGTCGACCCGAGGTCGAGCTGGAGCCACTGGTCGTCGCTCCAGTCGCTCGCCCAGCGGCTGCCCGGGTCACCGTCCACGGCGCGGCCGGGCTGGTAGCTGGTGAACGGGTTCGACTCGGACGAACTGGCCGTCGCGGACACGCCCTTGGCGAGATTCACCCCGGCCTTGTGGGTCTCCGAGGCGCCCCAGGTGTCGAGGTAGGACTCGGCGCCCCGGAACAGGTCGCCCACCGCGTCCGCACCGCCGACCCGCCGGATGTCCTGGATCCAGTCCGGGACCAGGCCGACGTGCGCGGCCCCGTCCGTGTTGATGTCCCAGGTACGCGAACCGGTGGTCTGCCGGTCGATCACCGAGCCGCCGTCGACACTGGTGAAGGGGTACGTCACCGTCGTACCCGTGTCCGTACCGCGCGGGGCGGGATGGTCGCCGATGCCGTTGTAGTCGGTGCCGTAGCCGTAGCCCTTGTTGTACTTGGTGCGCAGGGCGTCGGTGCGCGCGGCCTCCGCGACGAACTCCTCGGAGGAGTGCATGTACTGGGCGATGAAGCCGCCGAGACCGTAGACCCGCTCGGTCCAGTTGAGGTCCATCCAGCTGTGCGAGGAGAGCACGCCCGGGTAGGACTCCGACTCGAAGATGTCCATCGCCTGGCCGGCGGCCTTGACGCCCATGTGGTCGATCTCGAGCATCATCTTGCGTTTCATCATGCCGCGCACCGCGTAGTCGCCGAGGGCGGTGAGCCCGCGCTTGTTGCACTGCGCGTCCGAGGCGTACGTCGGCAGCTCGGTGCCCTCCGGCAGTTCCTCCGTCGCGTTGGTCGCCGTCGCGCCGCCGATGGGGTTGTCGTGCATCGCGGTCGTGCACTTCTCCGTCTGCCAGAAGGTGCCCGTCGACAGGAACTGGCCGACGTTGATCGCCGTACCGAGACCGTGCTCGTCGAACCGCACCCCGCACAGCGCGTTGTCGAACTTGTGGCACAGGAACATGCTGCGCACACCGAGGTCGTACAGCTCGTCGAGGCCCTTGTCGATGTCGGCCTTGCTGCACTGCGCGATGTCCAGGATCTGCTTGCAGCCGAAGGGCTCCGACGTCTCGACGCCGAGGACGACGGCCAGCTTGCCCGCCTTGATCACCTCACGGGCCTGCGCGCTGTCGGTGACGATCCGGAACCAGCCCTTGCCGGTGCCGCCGTACTGCGCGTCGATGAAGTCCTGGAGCTGGTACGTCAGTTTCGCCTGAAGGCGGATCGAGGTCATCTCGTCGCAGCTGCGGTCCTTGAAGAAGTAGACCGAGCAGATCACGCCGTTGGTGACCAGGTCGTTGACCAGCACGCGCTGACCGCCGCGCCAGGCGCGCTCGATCCAGGCATAGTAGTTCGCCTGGTGGGTCATCGAGTCGTACGCGGGCCAGTCCTTGAACGTCGGGTAGCCGACCGGGTCGTGCTTGCCGTCGCCGCCGTGGGTGATGTAGTCGAACACCGCGAAGGTGCCGTCGGGGTAGTGCTCGGGACAGTCCTTGAGTGCGTCGGCGATCCCGCTGGTGGAGAACACCTTCCCGCAGATGAGCCGTCCGCCGAATGCCTCGTTGGAGAACAGGTGGTTGTGCGCGTCGACGAACCCCTGTACCTCGCCCTGGGAGTTGGTGCCCTTGAAGGGCTCGCCCGTGACGTTGATCCGGGAGTCGGGCGTCGGTCGCGCGGTCGGCGTCCACCAGTCCGTACCGGCGGCCGAGCTGGGCCCGGTGCCGAGCATCAGCGCCATGACGGCGAGGAGCAGGGGCAGCACGGTCAGGGGTCTGCGTCCGCGACGCGGGCGAGGCGGGAAAACAGGCTCGGTCATCACTCACGTCCTCGCACAAGGATTGTCATGGCTCGCGCAACTCTGTGATGAGGATCGCGACACCGGAGTGATGGAGTCAATAGTCCGGGACGCTTGACCTGATAGTCGGCCGGTCTTAATGGGGGTTTCTGTGGGTGAACCACACCAGAACTCGATGCCGACGGGGTGTGAACTGCGTTCAAGGATGGAGAACAATATTGTTGACAATGTAGTCCGTCCAGTTTTAGCGTCGACAGGCACTCACTCGGGAGGGGCGCATGCCGGACCAGGCCCGTCCAGGCACCGGAGAGCAGGCCAAGCAGCACGCGCTGGAGCGGCTGCGGCAGGCGATCCTGCGCGGCGACATGGCGCCGGCCCAGCGGCTGGTGGAGAACGAACTCGCCGAGCAGCTCGGTGTGACACGGGCCAGCGTCAGGGGGGCGCTGTTCGAGCTGGAGGCGGAGGGGCTGGTCGAGCGGATCCGCAACCGTGGCTCACGAGTACGGGTGGTGACGGTGGAGGAAGCGGTCGCCATCACCGAATGCCGGATGGTCCTCGAAGGCCTGTGCGCGGCCAAAGCGGCCGAGTCGGCCACCGACGACCAACTGGCCGAACTTACCGGCCTGGGTGAAGCGATGGCGAAGGCCGTCGCCGACGGTGAGCCGGTCACGTACTCCGAACTCAACCACCAACTGCACACCCGGATCAGACAGTTCTCCGGACAGCGGACGGCCGTGGAACTGCTGGAGAAGCTCAACGCCCAGTTGGTGCGCCACCGTTTCCGGCTCGCGCTGCGACCGGGGCGCCCGCAGCAGTCCCTGGGTGAACACCTGGCCATGGTCGAGACGATCACGGCCAGGGACCCGCAGGCGGCCGAAGAGGCCGCGCGCGCCCATCTCACGAGCGTGATCGCCGCCTTGCGCGAGTGACACCGCAGAGGTGGGCCGACCGGCCTGTCCACCAAGGAGTTCGCTCCAGGGCCGGGCCCAACCTCGGTCTGCCGCACACCACTTGCGGCGAGGCCTCCATGCGTCCCTACCCGCAGGTCACAGAGGAGCCGACATGAGCGGCGTCATCGTCACCAACCCCCCGCGCGCACACGCCGAGGACGTCGAGGCGCTGGCCGGCTACGGCGTGGCCACCGTCCACGAGGCCCTGAGCCGCACCGGACTCCTCGGCCCGGCCCTGCGCCCCATCCAGCAGGACGTACGCATCGCGGGCACCGCGGTCACCGCGCTGTGCTGGCCCGGCGACAACCTCATGATCCACGCGGCCGTCGAACAGTGCGCCGAGGGGGACATCCTGGTCGTCACCACCACGTCGCCCTGCACGGACGGCCTGTTCGGCGAACTGTTCGCCACCGCACTGCAACGGCGAGGCGTACGCGGCCTGGTCATCAACACCGGTGTACGCGACACCGCCGAACTGCGTGCCATGGGCTTTCCCGTGTGGTCGGCGGCGGTGTCGGCCCAGGGCACGGTCAAGGCGACCGGTGGTTCGGTCAACGTCCCCGTCGTGGTGGGCGGCCAGCAGATCCGTCCCGGCGACGTGATCATCGCCGACGACGACGGTGTGATGGTCGTACCCCGGCAGCGCTCCGCCGAGGCCGTCAAGGCGTCCGAAGCCCGCACCGCGAAGGAGGAGGCGTCCCGACTGGCCTTCGCCGACGGCCAGTTGGGCCTGGACCGGTACGGGCTGCGCGAGACCCTCGCCCGGCTGGGGGTGCGGTACCAGTCGTACGAGGAGTACGTGGAGGCCGCCAACTCGGAGAGCTGTACGGGAGTTGGCCCGAACGTCGGCCCGGGGGGCCGCTCGTGAGTACGGGCGGCGGGGGAGGGGCTGCGCTGCGTGCTGATGCGGGGTGGCACCTCCGAGGGCGCCTACTGAGAGTAGGAATGACCTGTTCGACCGCCTGGATCGCCGGCCGATCGGGCTCCGTGCAGCCGGTTGTGCCCGTTCTGCCATCACGTGAGGCTGCGGGGTGTGTGGGGCATCGCCGGGGCGCCTCGCCGAGTCGTCAGATCACCATGGAACCGGCGTCAGGGTCTACGCCGAAACCCTGGGTGGGCGGCTCTCCACCCACCAGGCGGCGATCTGGGCGCGACTGCCGAAGTCGAGCTTGCCCAGGATGTTCTGGACATGCCGGTCCGCGGTCCGCGGAGACAGGCTGAGGGCAGAGGCGACCTGACGGTTGGTCATGCCCGTGGCCACCAGCTCGGCGACCTCCAGCTCACGGCGGCTCAACGGGCTGGGCGCGATGAGAGCCGGGGCCTCCTGGCCGGTGTCATCGGCGGTGTCATCGGCGGTGGCGGTGGCGGTGTCCAGGGCGAGGGAGATGGCACGGGCCGGGCTGTCGTGCCGGCCGCCTTCCGCGAGGGCCTTCTCGTATCCGTCCGGGCCCAGGGCCGCGATGACCGCTTCCCAGTAGTGTGCGCGGCGCGAGCCGAGGGTGCTGAGGGGGCAGCGGGGGTTGGCGCCGTTGTCGCGGGACAGGGCCTGCAGGGCGCCCTGCAGCTTTGCCGCCTGCTCGTGCTCACCGTCGGACGCGGCGATCCACGAGAACACTTCCAGCGCCTTCGTGGTCCCGACGTAGTCATTGAAGCCCCGGAGGTTCTCCAGTGCGGCCCGGGTCAGCGCCCTGGCTTCGTCGTCGGCGCCGCGTGTCCAGAGCACGCCGCCGAGCGCCCACATCGCGTAGGCGCCGAACATCCGTTCCTCAAGGGCTGTCGCGGTCTGCCGCGCGCGTCTGCCGGTCTCGTCCGCGCGCGGATCCCCGAGGTGGGCCTGGGCGATGATCATCAGGAACAGCCAGAACAGCCCTGCCGCTTCGTCGCCCGCGGCCTCGTGAGCGGCCAGCGCCCTCTCGTACAGGGACAGGGCCTCCGTCATCCGCCCGTGGAAAGCCTCGGACGCGCCACGGAAGCCCAGGAGATACGGCCGATCAGACGGTTCGCCCAGGTGCTCGTTCAGCTCTTCGGCCTCGTCCAGCCAGCGGTCGGCCGTCGTCAGATCGCCCTGGAGTATCGCCACCCATGCGGCGGCCCACAGTGCCCTGGTCCGGACCGGTGTGGGCTCGGGCGCCGCCACGAGCAGCCGGTCGAACTGGCGGCGCCCCTCGCCGAGGAACCCGTTGGCGCACCAGTGGAAGCGCAGGGCCACGGCCAGGCGCAGCGCGGCCTGGGTGTCCGCGGGATCGGGTGCGAGGTGTTCGGGCCGGTGCCGCTCCGGGGTGGAGGATTCCGCACGGCCGGTCTCGGGAGCGGCCGGGTGCGCCAGGTTCCCGTACTCCAACGCCAGCTTCAGGTTGGCGTGTTCGATGCGCAGACGGTCCAGGGCCTGTGCCTGTGTCGGGCCGAACCAGTCGCTGGCGTACCGCTCGGCGAGAGTGAGGAAGAAGTCGCGGTGCCGCCGCAACTGCGCCTGTTCCTCACCCGACTCGGTGAGCCGGGCCCGTCCGTACTCGCGAATGGTCTGGAGCAGCCGGTAGCGGAGCGGGCCCTCGTGCTCACAGGTCATGACGACGGACTGGCCCACCAGCCGGTCGAGCAGGTCCACGACCTGGTGCCGCCCGATACCTTCTGCCGCGCACACATGCTCGGCGGCGTCCAGGGTGAACCCGCCCGCGAAGACCGACAGCCGACGCCACAGCAACTGCTCGGCGGGCGTGCACAGTTCGTAGCTCCACTCGATCATGCCGCGCAGTGTGCGCTGGCGCGGCTGGGTGGTCCGGCAACCGCCGGTGAGCAGCGCGAACCGGTCCTCCAACCGGTCCACGAGCTGCTCGACGGTCAGTGTGCGCAGCCGGGACGCGGCCAGTTCGATGGCCAGGGGAAGCCCGTCCAGGTCCGCGCAGAGCCGGACGGCCCGGGCCCGGTCCGCGCAGGCGATGCGGAAGTCCGGCCGGATGGCGGTGGCCCGGTCCCGCAGCAGATCGAGCGCCTCGTCCGGCACCGACAACGGGGGGACGGTGAAGACGTGCTCGCCCGTGATGCCCAGTGTCCGGCGGCTCGTCGCCAGAATGCACAGTTCCGGACAGGCCGACAGTAACGCCTTCGCCAGCTGGGCAGATGAGTCGATCAGGTGTTCGCAGTTGTCCAGCACGATCAGCGCCCGATGCCGGGCCAGACGGCCTGTGAGCTGATCCAGGAGGGGCCCGGCGCCCTGGTCCGGCACCCGGAGCGCGCCCATGACCGCGATCGTGACCGCCGACGGATCCCGCACCGCGCCCAGGTCGACCAGCCATGTGCCGTCCGGGAACGCCTTCCTGGACGCATCGGCGACCCCCAGTGCCAGACGGGTCTTGCCCACACCGCCGACCCCGGTGAGCGTGACCAGCCTCCCCATGCCCAACAGACGCCGAATCTCGGCAACCTCCCGACGCCTGCCCACGAAGCTGGTCAATGCGGCAGGGAGGTTTCCCGCCGCAGGGATCACACTGGTCACGGCCTGGCCTCGCGTTCCCCGAACATCACACGTGCCGCGTGGTTCACGGCTTCCCCGTGATCACCCTGCCTGGGCAAAGGTAAAGAGAGGTTAATAAGAGGGTATTGATGTCACATTGTTGGCACTACAGGCGAAACGACCAAAATCTGCCACGTCGGCGAATCGGGCAGGCCGCCGGCCCCGCCCGATGCCGTCACCCGTGCCGCACCAGCCCCATGGCCTGCGCGTCCTTCCGACGCGCTCGCCTCACGTCCGTGAATCCCTACGGGCGTCGGTCCCACGGATCGTTTCCCCGTTCACCGTCCACCAGGCACCGACCTGCGTGCGGGAGCCGAGGCCGAGCTTCGCCAGGATGTTCTCGACGTGACCGGTGACCGTACGGGGTGACCGCCCGAGGGCGGTGGCGATCTGACGGTTGCTCATGCCCTCGGCCACCAGCGCGGCAACCTCTCGCTCCCGCCGGCTCAGGGCCTTCAGGGGGGCGTGGCTGACAGCCGCCCGGGGGCCCTTTCCCGTACCCAGGGCCAAGGCGATCGCTGCGGGCAGACTGTCGTAGGAGCCTCCCTCGGCAAAAGCCTTGTCGTACGCCGCCCGGCCGAGGGCCTCGACGATCGCCTCCTCGCACCGTGCGTGGGGCTCGGCGAACGCCCCGGCGGAGCTGGGGCTGAGCTCGCGCGAGAGGGGGCGCAGCGCGCCCAGGAGCAGTGCGGCCCGCTCGTGGTCGCCGAAAGCGGCAATGCTCCAGGCCAGCACCTCCAGCGCCATGACCACCCCGGCGTGGTCGTTGAACCCCCGATGGATCTCCAGCGCGGCGGCCATCAGCGCGCCGCTCTCCTCCGGACTGCCCCGGAGCCATGCGCCGAAGCCGAGTACCCACAACGCGTAGGCCCTGGTCAGACGTTCGCCATGAGCCTCCGACACGGCCACCGCCCGCCTGCCGGTCTCCGCCGCACCCGGGTCCCCGAGGTAGACCTGGGCAAGAGTCAACTGGAAGAGCCACCGCAGGGTTCCCGGCTCCCCGCCCAGCGTCGACTGAGCGGCCACCGCGCCTTCGAGCAGCGGCACGGCCTCGTGCGGCCTTCCCCGGTACAGGGCCAACGTGCCGCGCATGCCCTCGACATTCGGGCGGACCAGCGGGTCGCCCAACCGCTCGCCCAGCTCTTCGGCCTCGTCCAGCCACCGGTCGGCGGCATCCAGATCGCCCTGCATCTGGCACACCCAAGCTGCGGACCACAGCGCCGCGGCGCGCGCGGGGGTCGGCGCGGGAGCGGCGGCGAGAACGCGGTCGAACTGACGGCGTCCCTCGCCGATGAACCCGTTGCAGCACCAGTGGAAGCACAGTGCGGCGGCCAGCGCGAGCCACGCCTGTGTGTCACCGGGATCCGCCACCTCGCGCGCCCGACCGGCCGACTCGGCTGCCGCTGTCCTCGCTCTCGCCGGCACCGGTACGACCGTCTGGGCTCGCCGCCCGTGTTCCAGGGCCGCAAGCAGGTTGTCGTGCTCGGCGCGCAGCCGGGCCAGCGCCTGTTCCTGGCCCGGCCCGAACCAGTCGGCGGCCGTGCGTTCCGCGAGCGACAGGAAGAAGTCGCGGTGCCGCCTGAGCAGCCGCTCCTGCTCGCCGCTCCAGGCGAGCCTCTCCCGACCGTATTCACGGATCGTTTCCAGCAGCCGGTACCGGGGCTGCCCCTCCCGCTCGGTGATCAGGACGATGGACTGGGAGACCAGCCGGTCCAGAAGATCCAGCACCTCGTACGGGGAGAGACCGTGCCCGGCGCAGACGTCCTCGGCCGCGTCCAGTGCGAAACCACCGGCGAAGACCGACAGCCGCTGCCACAGCAACTGCTCGGCGGGGGCGCACAGTTCGTAGCTCCCGTCGATCGCGGCACGCAGGGTGCGTTGTCTGGGCGGTGCGCTCCGGTCGATGTCGGCCAGCAGCGCGAAGCGGTCCTCCAGCCGGTCCACCGCCTGCTCGACGGTGAGCGTCCGCAGCCGGGACGCGGCCAGCTCGATCGCCAGTGGCAGCCCGTCGAGGTCGGTGCAGAGGCGGGAGACGTGGGCTTCGTCCGCCTCCTCGATCCGGAAGTCCGCGTCGACGGCGGCGGCGCGGTCCCCCAGCAGGAGGAGCGAATCCGCCGGCGACAAGGGCGCGACGCTGAACACGCACTCGCCGACGACGTCCAGCGTCCGGCGGCTCGTCGTCAGGATGCGCAGCCCCGGGGCAGCGGACAGCAGCAGCCTCGCCAACTCCGCGCAGGCATCGACCAGATGCTCACAGTTGTCGAGTACGAGCAGCGTCCGCCGCTCGGCCAGATGGGCGGTGAGCTGTTCCAGGGGAGGCCGGGCGCCGAGGTCGGGCAGTCCGAGGGCGGTGGCCGTCGCGCTCGCCAACGCCGCCGGATGGCGCACGGGCGCCAGATCCACCAGCCACACGCCCTCCGGGTAGTCCTCTCCGGCGACGGTGGCCGCCTCCAGCGCCAACCGCGTCTTGCCGATCCCGCCCGCTCCGGTGAGCGTCAGCAACCGCGCGCCGCTCAGGCTCCGGCGGATCTCCGCCACGTCCTGGCGCCTGCCCACGAAACTGGTCGAGGCTGCGGGGAGGTTTCCCGCGTACGGGCCAAACGTGCTCACCATGGTCGTCTCCGTTGCCCTCAGCCCGATCCGGGCGGCGCACAGTCGCCACCGATCGATACGTTCCGGTTGGGGTGCCGACCGCGACCTCCGACGGCCGCACTGCCCCGAGAGGTGCGCCGTCGCCGAGCCGACAGTACCGGCTGGGCGGGTGTATTTGTTCCAACCCATCCGATGTTTGAGGACCAGTCCTGTTCAGGCCCGGGGCGCAGCCCTCAAAGCGGGGCAGGCAGGAGCTGCGGGAGGGAAAGAGATCGGGTGCGTTCACGTGTCACACATACCGGCCGAGCGGTGTCTTGAGGGTGAACCCCGAAGACGGGGGACCGTCCGAGCGCAGGAGACACCATGAGCGGGAACACCGATGTGATCGTGATCGGCGGCGGCTACGCCGGCGTCATGGCGGCCAACCGTCTGACGCAGCGCGCCGACGTGACCGTCACGCTGATCAACCCGCGCCCCGCCTTCGTCGACCGGATCCGCCTGCACCAGTTCGTGGGCGGCACCCACGAGGCGGTCGCCGACTACCGCAAGCTCCTGGCCGAGGGCGTCCGGCTGGTGGTGGACACCGTGACACGGATCGACGCGTCAGGGCGCGCCCTGACGCTGGCGAGCGGCGACACCGTCGGCTACGACTACCTGGTCTACGCGGTGGGCAGCGCCACCGCCGCCCCGCGCGTACCCGGCGCCGCCGAGTTCGCCTACCCGATCGCCGGCCTGGACGAGGCGCAGCGGCTCCGGTCGGCCCTTGACGCCGCGCCCGCCTCGGCCCCGGTGACCGTCGTCGGCGCCGGGCCGACCGGCATCGAGACCGCCGCCGAGCTCGCGGAACAGGGCCGCACCGTGACCCTGGTCTGCGGGGGGCTGCTGGGCCCGTCCCTGCATCCGCGGGGGCGCCGCTCGGTGGCCGGGCGGCTCGCCGCACTCGGGGTGAGCGTGCTCGACGGCCCCGACACGAAGGTGACGGAGGTGACCCGTGCTGCCGTACGGCTCGCCGGTGGCCGTGAGCTGCCGAGCACGGTGACGATCTGGACCGCCGGATTCGGGGTCCCGGACCTGGCCGCGCGCAGCGGGCTGCGCACCGATGCCCTGGGCCGCCTGCTCACCGACGAGACGCTGACGAGCGTCGACGACGGGCGCATCGTCGCGGCCGGGGACTCGGCGGCCCCGTCGGACCTGCCGTTCCGGATGAGCTGCCAGGCCGCGGTCCAGCTGGGTCCGCAGGCCGCCGAGACCGTGCTGAGCCGGATCGCGGGGGAGCGGCCCGCGTCCATCGACGTGGGATTCGTCGGCACGTGCATCAGCCTGGGCCGTCGCGCCGGCATCTTCCAGCTCATGGGCAGGGACGACACCGCGAAGTGGTTCAGCCTCGGCGGCCGGCCGGGCGCGAAGATCAAGGAACTCATCTGCTGGAGCATCCCCCGGCAGTTGTCGTACGAGGCACGCAAGCCCGGTGCGCGCACATGGTGGACCAAGGACGCCAAGCGCGGGCGGCTGCTGGGAACCGAACTCGACCAGAAGCGGACCACCGCCGAGCGGGCAGCCTGAGACACTGCCCGGCGTGCCGGAGCGGTGCGCCGGGCAGTGTCCCTGCCCATCGAACGGCTGTATGGAAACGAAAGGGACCATGCTGTGGAAGCACGACTCGTGAGAACCGTCGGCGACCGGTGCCGCCGCCCGCGCCGGACAGGGGCCGGGACATGAGCGAGCACACCACCGCCCCGGAGCCCGCGCCGGCCACCGACCCGGCGACCGAGACGTTCGTCGCCCACCGCAACCTGCTCTTCACGGTCGCCTACGAGATGCTCGGCTCGGCGGCCGACGCCGAGGACGTCCTCCAGGAGACCTGGCTGCGCTGGGCCGAGGTCGAACTGGAGCAGGTCCGCGACCAGCGCGCCTACCTGGTCCGGATCACGACCCGGCAGTCCCTCAACCGGCTGCGCACGATGAGCCGCCGCAAGGAGGCCTACGTCGGCTCCTGGCTGCCCGAACCCCTGCTCACCGCACCGGACGTGGCCGAGGACGTCGAACTCGCCGAGAGCGTGTCGATGGCGCTGATGCTCGTCCTCGAAACCCTTTCACCGACGGAACGTGCCGTGTTCGTCCTGCGCGAGGTCTTCGACACGAGCTACGACGAGATCGCCGCCGCCGTCGACAAGAGCCCCGCGGCCGTCCGCCAGATCGCCCACCGCGCCCGTCGGCACGTCGACGCCCGGCGCCCCCGGCAGACGGTTTCCCCGGATGTGGGCCGGGCCGTGCTGGAATCGTTCCAGCGCGTACTGGAAACAGGGGACCCGCAGATCCTTCTCGACGTACTCGCCCCCGACGTCGTCCTGGTGAGCGACGGCGGCGGCATCAAGCAGGCGGCGCTGCGGCCCATCAACGGCGCCGAGAAGGTGGTCCGCTTCCTGTTCGGCACCGCCGGCAAGAACAAGGGCCCGATCACCTTCACCCCCACCATGGTCAACGGCGGTCTGGCGGTCGCCGTACACCTGGGCGGCGAGCTCGACGGCATCATGGCGCTGCGCGTCGAGAACGACCTCGTCACCGGTCTCTACTACGTCCGCAACCCCGAGAAACTGACCCGCGCCGGAACGGAGACCCCGCTCACCCTGCGATGAGCGGAAGTGGTCCCTGCGGGCGTCAGTCGTCCGCGGTGGCCTGCCGTACGTGCCGGGCGATGAAGGCGTAGATCTCCCGGGCCTTCTCCTCGTCGTCGAGGTCGTAGCCGTGGTCGACACCCGCCATGTCATGGTGCTCGACCAGTGCTCCCACCTGCCGCAGCCGCTCGGCGTAACGCAGGTTCTCCGCCAGGAGGCGGTCGTGCGCGGCCGTGACGACGAGAGCCGGGGCGATGCCCTTGAGGTCCGCGGTCTCCTTCGGGTGGGCGGGGGAGACGAGCCGGTCGGCGCGCTCGCGCGGGTCCGGCACGTACGCGCTGTCGAACACCTGGCCCATCCAGGGGCGCAGCACCGGCTTGGCGATGGCCGCCGGCTTGTCCTGCGCGGGGGTCGCGAGGTCGAGCGGCGCGTAGTGCAGGACCTGGAGCGCGATCGAGGGGCCGCCCTCCTCCAGGGACTGGCGTGCCACGGCCGCGGTGAGACCGCCGCCGGCGCTCTGTCCGCCCACGGTGAGCCGGGTGCCGTCCCAGCCGTGCTCGGCGCCGTGCGCGGCGATCCACCGCACGACCTCGTACGCCTGCCGGGGCGGTGCCGGGAACGGGTGCTGCGGGGCGACGACGTAGTCGACGTTGACGACCACCACGGCCGCCAGCGCGGCCACGGCCCGGCAGAACGCGTCGTCCGACTCCGTCAGCGGCAGGATGAATCCGCCGCCGTGGAAGTTGACGTGGACCGGCGGGGCCGGGTCCTCGGTCGCGGGCCGATAGACCGTGACGCGGGCGGGAGCGATCGACGTCGGGATTGTCAACTCGCTTGTGGTGCGCGGGAATTCGGGGAGGCGGGCGTGGTACGCGGCGGCGGAACCCCGGCCGCTGGGCCGTCGGTCCGCCAGCATGACGAGACGCTGCATCGTCTTGGCGATGAGGGAGGCCACCGCAGGCCTGGCCAGGAGGGACATGCGGTTCCGTTCGGTCGGGCTATTGCCAGGAATCCTGTCGATCGACAGGATCGCATTAAACACGACCGATGGGTTCAGTGGAAGCGGTTACGGCTTGCGGCTACGGCTTGTACGCGACCCCTCCGTACACGTCCGTCGGCTCCGGCGAGGTGCCCGGCTCGGGGTGCCACAGGGGGCAGGAGACGATGCCCGGCTCCACCAGTTCCAGGCCTTCGTAGAGCGCGGAGAGCTTGTCGGGGCTGCGCAGCACGTAGGGGACCGCGCCCGTGTCGTCGTACCCCTCCTGGGCGCGCTTGAGTTCCTCGTCGGTGTCCGTGCTGTCGTAGTGCACGAAATAGCTGCCCGGGGGCAGGGCCGCCTGGAGGCGCCGCGTGATCGACTTGGCCTCCTCCCAGTCGTGGATGTGGCCGAGGATGCCCATCAGCATCAGCGCCACCGGCTTGTCGAAGTCCAGGAACCCGCGTGCTGTCTCGATGATCTTCTCGGGTTGACGCAGATCCGCGTCCACGTAGTCCGTGGTGCCCTCGGGCGTGCTGGTGAGCAGGGCCTGGGCATGTCGCAGGACGAGCGGGTCGTTGTCGACGTAGACGATGCGCGACTCGGGGGCCACCTTCTGGGCGACCTGGTGCGTGTTGTCGTACGTCGGCAGGCCGGTGCCGATGTCGAGGAACTGGCGGACACCGCGCTCGCGGACCACGAAGGTGACCGCGCGGATGAGATAGGTGCGCGAGGCCCGGGCCATCGCCTCGATGTTGGGGGCGATCTCGCGGTACTCGTCGCCCGCCGCTCGGTCGACCTCGTAGTTGTCCTTGCCGCCCATCCAGTAGTTCCAGATACGGGCGGAGTGCGGCACCGTGGTGTCGATCTTGGACAGTGCTTCCTGGTCGGGGGTGAGCCGGCCGTCTGTCATCGGTGTTCTCCTGACTTGCCTCGCACGGACTTGACCAACCTATCGTCAACTGCCGGTTCGATACCCGGAGTTGGGACTGCTGGGGCGCGGGTGCACGGATGCGTCCGGTCGGTGGCCACCTCGGTCGTGGCGGAGGTGACGTTCACGCACACCACGGGAACGTGCTGGGCGAGCGTCCGGAACACCCGGGCGTAGGCGAGGGCGGCGGCCGAGGCCGCCGCCCCGTCGTCGCTGGGTTCACTGCCGTGCCCGACGCCGTGCTCACCCCCGGTGAGGTGGAGCATGGCGCCCTCCCGTTCCGCGACCGCCTCGGCGAAGTCGAGCGCCTGGATCCAGGTCACCCGGGACCGTCCGTGACGCAACGGTCCGTACACGAGTTCACCGATGATGCCGCCGTCGATGACCAGCCGGCCCGGTTCGGCCAGCAGGTCGCGGTACGGCCGAGCGGGATCGAGATGCTGCAGACGGCCCGGCGGTCGCCGTAACGGGAAGCCGAGCAGGGCCAGTTCGGATAACAGCTGGGTGCGGTGAACGCCCTCGTGGCCCTCGACGACCAGGGTCCGGTAAGGGGCGATGGTCTCCGTGACGGCCTGCGGAAGGTTCATCGCGTGCCCGTCCCCGTCCTGGGGGAGCGGCCCGGCAGAGGAGTGCCGGCGCGTCCGGGCGGCATGGCTCGACCGGGGGCGCGAGACGGCGTACGCATGCCGCTCCCTTCGGACTTCACAGTGGTGTGCGCACAGTGCTGCGCACGGTGGGACGTCAACTCCCCCAGTGTGTACAGGATCTGCCCACGGCGGGAGTGCACGTGCGGGTGGTCCGGTTGCGCGGGTGTCGCGGTGCGCCGTACTAGGGCCGCTCGCGCGGGAGGCGTACGGCGGGCGGAGGCGTCAGGCGATCAGGCGATCAGGAAATCCGCCTGGCCGGACTTGGCGCCCTCCAGGAACGCCACCATCTCGTCCCGGGAGTAGACCAGCGCGGGCCCGTCCGGGTCCTTGGACTGCCGGAACGCGACACTCCCGTCGGGCAGCCGCTTGGTCTCGACGCAACTTCCGCCGTTGGTGCCGCTCCAGGGCTTGTGCCAGCCCTCGGAGCCGAGTTCGGACGCGGGCATGCCGCTGTGGATGGGGCCGTTGGTTGCCATGGTTCACAACTCCTTACGCAGTGCTGCCAGGATCTCCCTGGTCCGAGCGACCGGCTCCGCCTGTACGGACATCCGGTCCAGTACCTCCAGGTACGTCACGACGTCGGCGGGCAGGTCGAAGTACTGCGCGCCGGCGAGGCTCTCCGTGTAGACGACGTCGGGCAGTTCGGAGAAGCCGAATCGGAAGTAGTGGAAGGGACCGAAGGCTCCCGGATGCGGACCCGCGGCGAAGCGCATGATCTGGAGCCGGACCTTCGGGTACTCCAACACCTCACTGAGGCGGTCGATCTGAGCCCGCATCACTTCGGCCCCGCCCACGGGCCTGCGCAGCACGGTCTCGTCCAGTACGGCCCAGACGGCGGGCGCCTCGGGCTTGTCGAGCAGGTCCTGACGCTTGAGCCGCAGGGCGACCCGGCGCCGGATGTCCTCGGGACTCGCGTTGGGGAAGCCGATGCGCAGCAGCGCGGCGGCGTAGTCCTCGGTCTGCAACAGGCCGGGGACGTAGTGGGGTTCGTAGAGCCGGATGACGCTGGCCTCGCTCTCCAGGCTCACGTAGGCGCTGAACCACTCCGGCAGCACATCGCGGTACGTGTACCACCAGCCCGGCTGGTTGGCCTCTCTGGCGAGGTGGAGGAAGTCCTCGATCTCCTTCGCCAGGACCCCGTAGGTGCGCAGCAACTCCTTCACGTAGGGGATGCGGAGGCCGACCTCGGCCTTCTCCATCCGGCGGACCGTCAACGGCGTGACCTCGATCGCCCGTGCGGCGTCCTCGAACGACACCCCTGCCCGCTCCCGCAGATGCCTCAGGCGCTTTCCGAGGACCATCCGAAGAACGGTGGGGGCACTTCCGCCTGAGCGGTTGTCGCTCACGTGGGACCTCCGGGGACCGCCGTCACAGCGGGCAGTGTGCCACGTCTTCGGTTCACACCGACAGGCCTTTGCGCTTCATTCTGAAATTATCAGAACGAAGGTTGCGAGCTGTGTCCGTCGGTCACCATAGTGACCGAGTGACCTGCCGCACATCGTGCGGTGGTGTCACCGAAGCCCGTCCGCCTGCCGGGAGGTTGACATCCCGGCAGATCGTGACGAACACGAAGATCCACGCCGACGTGATGCGAGACCTGGATGGCCGCCGTGACGAACGGACAACCGAGAAGCCCCGGCAGGGGCGCGGGCGGAGCCGACAAGGCGCTGTCGAGCGCACTCGGGGACGTCGGCTGCTCGTACGCGTCACTCGCGCACCGCGTCAACGAACTGGGCCGCCGCCAGGACGCGGACACCACCCACGACAAGGCGTCGGTGACCCGGTGGCTCCAGGGCCGGCAGCCCCGGGGCGGCACCCCCGAGTTGATCGCCCCCGTGCGCTGCGAGCGCCCGGCCCGTCCGCTGACCCCGGCGGACCTCGGCTTCGTACCAGACCGGCAACGCCCTGCCGTGGGCAGGGCACTTCTGTACGGCGAGGATGTCGCGGGGGTCCTGACGAGCCCTCAGCACGAGTGGTCGCTCTGGCTGCTGGAGAGGGACGGCACCGAAGGGGCCGGTGGTTCCGATGGTGCGGGTGGCATCCGTGCTGTTCCGGTCGCCGTCCCGCCTCCCGGCTGCGCAGGTTCCGTGGAGCAGGTCCACACGATGATCGGCATGTTCGACGAGACAAACAACCATTACGGGGGCGGCGGGGTTCGCACCAGCGTCGTGCACCACCTGTCCACCGAGATCATCCCCATGCGCCAGCGACGCGGCGTCGCCCCTGTCCGGCCGCGCGAGCTGTTCGCCGCCGCGGCCCGCCTCGCGGCGATGGCGGGCTGCGGTTCGTACGACGCGGGGGAGTACGGGCCGGCGCGGCGCAGCAGGACCCAGGGGCCGCGACTGGGTGCCCAGGGGCGCGACCGGGTGCTCGGCGGGCAGATCCTGGCCGACCTGTCCCCTCTGGCGACCAGCCTCGGGCGTCCCGACGAGGGTGGCTGTCCGGCCCGGGCGGGCCTTGCCACGGCAAGGGGTTCGGGCACCCCGCCCGGCCTGATGCGCCGGTACGCCGTGGCTGCCCGGGGACACGCGGCACTGGGCCGCACGCGGGAGACCTCCGATGCCCTGCTCGCGGTCGAACGGCAGCCTGCCGCGAGCCGGGGCAGCGCCCAGGAGTCTCCCCGGGTGCGCTTCCTGGACCACCACTGCCTGGAAGCGGGATCCGCGGTGTGTTTCCGGGACCTCGGCTGGGCGGCACAGGCGGAGGAGACCGTGACGCAGTCCGTACGCGCCCGCGCCGACCGCCGTCGGCGCCAGGCCATCAGCCGTTCCGTGCAGGCGACGGCCCTTCCGCGGCAGCACCGCCTCGGCGAGGCGCTCGGAACGGCGACGCGGGCGTTCGACGCGCTGAGCGCCGTCCACAGCGAACGCTCGATCCAGGCACTGCGGGACTTCCGCGGACGGCTCGCCCCGCACCGCGACGAGCCGATGGCGCAGGAGTTCGAACGCAGATCACGACCGGTGCTGGGAGCGGTGGCGTAGCCGGCGCAGGTACCACTACGCAGATGCAACCGGACAACCCCCGCACTCCCTCACCGGCGCAACGGAAAGGAGAACCCTCGAAGTTCTCGCTGGTCACCGGAGAGAGGGCGGGAAGGTCATCGGGGGGCAGGAAAACGGTATGAGGAGTGCACCGCCCATGCAGACCGGACGAGGCTCGGCCACCGAGCCGCAACAGGCAGGCCTGGCCGCCGAACTGGTGCGCCGGGCCGAGGAGGACCAGCGGCTGACCCGGCTGGCCCGCGAAGCGCCCACGGCGCTCAACCGGCATTACGTCACCCGGTGCCGCGGCGCCAACGCCGACGCGTTGAGATCGGTCGTGACCCGGCGCGGCTGGCCGGAGGCCGGTCAGGTCGGGGAGCCCGCCTCGACGGCGGCCCTGATGATCCTGCTGCACACCGCCGACCTCGGCTTCCAGCTCACCTGCCGCGATCTGATCGCGGAAGCCGTGGCGGACGGCGGCTGCCCGGCCGTGCACCACGCCTACATCGCAGACCACTGCGCGGTCGAGCTGGGGCAGCCACAGTTCTACGGCACCCGTATCAACGCCGACACCCTCTGCCCGTACCCGATCCGCCACCCCGAGACGGTCGAGGAACGCCGTCAGGATGTGGGCCTGGCCCCACTGGCGGAACATCTGCCCGCCTTGCGGCATGTCGTGAGCGGAATTCCCGACAGGGGATGTCCGGTATCAGCGACACCCTGGGCGTGACACCGGTTCCCGAGCCGGTTCGGCCGGGATCGCACTCACGCACGGAGGAGACACGGACATGCCGAGGACGACGGACAGCCCCCTGGACGGGCAGCAGCGGAAAGAGGCTCCGGGCGGGCCACTGGCGGGCAGGGTCGCCCTGGTCGCCGGGGCGACCCGCGGGGCCGGGCGCGGAATCGCCGTGGAACTCGGGGCCGCCGGGGCCACCGTTTACGTGACCGGCCGCAGCACCCGGCAGCGGCGCTCCGAGTACGACCGGCCGGAGACCATCGAGGACACCGCCGACCTGGTCACCGAGGCGGGCGGCCATGGCATCGCCGTACCCACCGACCATCTCGACCCGGCGCAGGTCCGGGCGCTGGTGGATCGTGTCGCCGAGGAGCAGGGCCGGCTCGACGTCCTGGTCAACGACATCTGGGGCGGTGAGAACCTCTTCGCGTGGGAGAGCCCTGTGTGGGAGCACGACCTCGACAACGGCCTGCGGCTGCTGCGACTGGCGGTCGAAACACACGCGATCACCAGCCACCACGCCCTGCCCCTGCTGCTGCGCAACCCCGGTGGTCTGGTCGTGGAGATGACCGACGGCACCGCCGACTACAACCGCGCGAACTACCGGGTCTCCTTCTTCTACGACCTCGCCAAGTCGTCCGTCCTGCGCATGGGCTTCGCCCTCGGCCACGAACTCGGCCCGCGCGGCGCCACCGCCGTGGCGCTCACCCCCGGCTGGCTGCGCTCCGAGATGATGCTCGAACACTACGGCGTCCAGGAGGAGAACTGGCGGGACGCCCTGGAACGCGTCCCGCACTTCGCCATCTCGGAGACCCCGCGTTTCGTGGGTCGCGCGGTGGCTGCCCTGGCGGCCGACCCCGACGTGGCCCGCTGGAACGGCGAGTCCCTCTCCAGCGGCGGACTCGCCCAGGTCTACGGCTTCACCGACCTCGACGGCAGCCGCCCGGACGCCTGGCGTTACCTGGTCGAGGTCCAGGACGCGGGGAAGCCGGCGGACGCGGACGGTTACCGCTAGAGATCTGGGATTCAGGGGTACGGGCGTCCGCGTCAGACGCGGTTGCCGGGTTCGCCGGTGCTCCCGGGTACCGGCAGGACCGGCCAGCGGGCGGAGTGGCCTGGTGGCAGGGCCAGATCCTTGCGCACGGCCGCGTAGTAGCCCTCGCGTCCGGACCGCTGACGTTCCAGCAGCGCCTGCCAGGCCCGCGGATTCTCGGTCCGCTCGCGGAGGAACGCCTCCATCTCCAGCAGTGTGGCGACCCACTCCCGGGCCTTCGTCACCACCTCGGGGTCGCCCAGCAGAAGCAGGGTCTCCCCGTACGGGTCCCGGGCGACGGTGGCCTCGGCGATGAGCGGTGCCGCCTCCTCCGGCGTCAGCGGATGAGGATGCGGGTCGTTGCCGAGGCTCGCCGCGACCCGGTACGTGAGAGTGACCGACTTCTTGAGCGCTCGCGCGTAGTCCGTGTACACCGACAGCCGCCGCTCCTCCCACCGCGCCTCCCGTTCGCGCCGGAAGCGGACGCGCTCCCCTCGTGCGACGGCCCAGTAGGAGCCGAGGGCGCCGATGACGACCCCTACGAGAGCGGGGAGTTGCTGAATGAACGCGGACATGTACGCACGTTATCCGCCCAGTTGATCGCCGGGACAGTACGGTCGGACCATGACACCGACTGGACGCTTCGACGGGTACGGGGCTCTCGACACGGGCGCGGCCCGGGGCATCGGTGCCGCCACCGTCCGGCGGCGGGCCGAGGAGGATGCGCGGGTGCTGGTGACCGACGTCGACTCCGACGCGGCCGAGCGCGCGGCGACGGCGCTGCGCGAACTGGGCCTGGCGGACGAGGCGTTCGGATGCGACGTGGCGGACCGGGCCTCGGTGGAGGCCGCCGTCGGTCACACCGTCGCCTCCTTCGGCTCGCTCGGCGTCCTGGCCGACAACGCCTACGGCTGGAGGCCGGACGCCCCGCTCTGGTGGCCTCCGGCCGGGGTGCCATCGTGGGCATCGGTTCGGTGAACGGCGTCCAGTCCTTCGGCAACCACGCCTACAGTGCGGCGAAGGCGGGCCTGACCTCCCTCCGCCGAACTGGAGGCGATGCGCGAGCCGTATTCCCTGGGGCGGGTCGGCGAGCCGGAGGACATCGCGGCGGCCTCACGGCGGCCAACACCGGATTCCGCCGGGTGACCGGGCCGGAGAACGGGCAGGAGACGGGGGCGGTGACGACGTAGGACAGCCACAGGAATGTCACCGTTTTGTCCCGGCCCGGGCGGTCCTACAACCGATCACCCGGAACGCCGGTCTACCAAGCAGAGAACGTTCATGACAACCCGCACGCAGCACGTAGGAGAGAGGCACCGACATGGGGGACGTACGCAGACGAGGGGCCGTCGCGCTCGGGATCACGGGGCTCGTGGCGCCGCTCACGCTCGTGCTCGGCACTGCCCCGGCGCAGGCCGCGAGCTGCACGACGCAGACCGGGCCGTACCAGAAGAAGGTGGAGAAGTTCCTCGGGCGGCCCGTCGACGGCGTGCAGTCCGTCGGTGACTGCAAGGCCATCCAGGGCTTCCAGAAGAAGCACGGCATCACCCCCAGCGCGGGCTACGCGGGTTCCGTCACCTGGGGCGTGATGGACCTGATGCAGAAGCAGAAGGCCGTCGGCAACAAGCCCAACAAGGAAGGAAAGTGCCCCACCAACAAGGGCCGTATAGCCTGCGTCAACCTCACGCTCCAGCTGAGCTGGATCCAGGACGGCAGCCGTCTCGTCTACGGCCCGGTGCCGGTCCGCACCGGCCGCAACGGCTACGAGACCCGCACCGGCCTGAAGAAGATCTACTGGCGGAACATCGACCACGTCTCGTCCATCTACGACGTCCCCATGCCCTACAGCCAGTTCTTCGACGGCGGCCAGGCCTTCCACTCGGTCGGCCTCAGCATGTGGAACCCGCCGGGCTCGCACGGCTGCGTCAACATGACGAAGGCGACCGCCAAGAAGTACTGGTCGCTGCTGAAGAAGGGCGACGACGTTTTCGTGTACGGCCGCAAGCCGGGCACCTGAGGCACCCGGCCGTCTCTCGCCCCCTGCCTCCGGTCCTACGCCTCGGGTGCGTCCCCGAAGTCCGGGATCGGCAGCCTTGTCCCGCCCTGCCGCGCCGAGTCGTGCGCCACGATGCCCGGCAGGGTGTAGCGGGCGGCCACCCAGGCGTTCACCGACGGCAGGGTGCGGGTGTTCACCGCGGTCACGAAGTCGTCCACCAGGAAGTGGTGGCTGCCCTCGTGGCCGTTGTGCAGTTCGTCGAACTCCCTCGGAAGCCGCGAGCGGTCGTGCACCGGAGCCGAGCCGGAGGTGAACGCGGCCCGCAGGTCCGGAGCGATGTGCTGGAGTGACGGATCGTCAGCAGCCATGGTGGGCTTGGGTTCCAGCAGCTCACTGATGTCCGTGACCCCCTTCTTGTCCTGCCAGAGGGCGACCGTGGCGAGCTGCTCCATGCTCGCGTCCGTACCGAAGAACCGGAACCGCGACTCCCGGATCTGCGAGGGGTAGCCGACCCGGCGGAACTCGTTCGTACGGAACGAACCGCCGCCCGCGACCTCGAACAGCGCGCTCGCGTTGGAGTAGTCGTTGCCGAACTGGCTGACCTCCTTGTCGAACACACCGTCACCGCGCTCGTCGCGCACCCCGATCGCCGACACGCTCACCGCGTGCGTCTGCCAGGCACCGAGCACCCCGCCCACCGAGTGCGTCGGGTACAGGAGCGGGGGATAGCTGGCGGTCGCCTTCCAGTTCTCGCCGCCGCTGTACCGGTAGGCCTCGTAGAACCCGAGGTCCATGTCGTGGACGTAGTCGCCCTCTGCGTAGAAGAGCCTGCCGAAGGCGCCCTCGGCGATCTGGTTGCGGGCGTGGACGGTCGCCGGGTTGTACTGACTCGTTTCACCCATCATGTAGGTGAGCCCGGTGGCCCGCACGGCGTCGATGATCGCGCCGATCTCCGCCGCGGTGACCGCCATCGGCACCGCCGAGTACACGTGCTTGCCGGCGCCGAGGCCCTGGAGGACCAGCGGGCCGTGCGTCCAGCGCTGGGTGAAGATCGCCACCGCGTCGACCGCAGGCGATTCCAGCATCGCCTCGTACGAGGGGAACGTGCCCGACAGGCCTTCAGCCGCAGCCAGTTGCTCCGCGCGCTCCGGCAGGAGGTCGGTCACGTACACCTCGCCCACGCCCGGATGGGCGAGGAACAGCTTGGCGAACTGGCCGGAGAACTGCCCGGCGCCCACGATGCCGAGGGAGAACGTCATGGAGTGCGTGCCCTTCTTTGGTGTTCTTCGGTGTTCGACCGGTGACCTGGGTGTCGTCACTGGTCGAGGATCAGGTTGATCTGGCTGTTGGTCCGGTCGAGGCTGGTCACGGACCTGCCGTTGCCGAAGATGTCCTGCATGGCCGGATGCATCAACGCGTACACGTCCGCCGCGTAGTTGGTGATCGGGTAGGAGAAGGTGGCGAACTCCTTGCCGCCCGCCTTCTCGTCGGCGACCGGCCGGGTGAACGCCGAGACGTCGATGCCCTTCTTCTCGTACGCGGCCACCGCTGCCTTCGTCCCGTCGGGCGTGGCCGGGAAGACGATGCCGTAACTCCCCACCTTCTGCTGGCACTTGGCGGATGCCAGGTACGTGACCCACTTCTTGGCGCCCGGCATGTTGTGGGCGTCCTTGGTGATGGAGTCGGCGAGGCCGTTCATCATCGTCGCGCGCCTGCCCGTCGGGCCGGCCGGAGTGACGGCGGTGGCGATGTCCAGGTTCTTGAAGCCGGCGTAGGACGAGATCATCCAGGCGCCGTCGAACGCGGCTGCCGCCCTCCCCGAAGAGACCTGGGTGTTGGCCTGGTTGGACTGGGAGTTGTAGTCCGTGAAGGGGACCATGTAGCCCTTCTCCGCCAGACCGAAGTACCACTTGATCACCGACTGGAAGGTGCTGCTGTCGTACTGGTACTCGGTGCCCCAGCGCTTCTCGTTCGTGTAGGTCCAGCCCGCCGACGCGGCGAAGGTGCTCCACTGGGTCTGGCCGTCGCCGTCGCCGCCCCCGTTGGTGGCCAGGCCGTACACCTTGACGTTGTTCCTGTCGAAGCCGGCCTCGTCGCCGCGCTTCCCGTTCCTGTCGACGGTGAGATGCGCGATCGCCTTCTCGAAGGTGCCGCCGTCCTCGGGGTTCCAGGAGAGGTCGTTCAGCTGCGCGGCCGTGAGACCGGCGGCCTTCGTCAGTTTCCGGTTGTAGAAGAGGGCGACGGTGTCCCAGTCCTTCGGAGCGCCGTAGCGGTGGCCGTCCTGACCCATCCAGTTGGCGGCGAGGCCGGGTTGGTAGGCGGCGTCGTCGATACCGAGGTCGTCGAGCGGTTCGAGGACCTTCAGGTCGGCGAACTGGCCGAACTTCTGGATGTGGTCGGTGAAGACGTCCGGCTGCGTCCCCGCGATGAAGCTCGCGGTGAGCTTGGTCCAGTAGTCGTCCCAGCCCAACTGGGTGATCTCCACCGTCAGGCCGGGGTTCTCCCGCTCGAAGTCCTCCGCGCAGGCCTCGTAGGCGGGTTGCTGGTTGGCGTCCCACAGCCAGTACGTCACCGTGTCCGACGACGAACCGGCCGCTCCGCCCTGCGCGCAACCGGTCACGAGGGACAGCGCCAGGGCCCCGGTCAGTGCCACGACCGTACGAATTCGCATGTCCGTCCTCGCAGTTGGTCCGTGGGTCAGTGGATCGGTCGACGCGGTCACTTGATGCCCGTGAAGCCGACGGAGCTCACGATGCGGCGCGCGAAGCACCCGAACAGCACGAGCATCGGCAGCGCCGCGATCAGCGTCGCCGCCATCAGCCCCGACCAGTCGACGCCCGTCTGCGGGGTCTGCGCCCGGAAGATCGCCAGCGCCACCGTGAGAACACGCGAACTGTCGCTGTACGACACCATCAGCGGCCAGAAGTAGTCGTTCCAGGCGGTGATGTACGTCAGGATCGCGAGCGTGAGCACCGGCGTGGACGCCATCGGCAGCAGCACCCGGAAGAACACGCGGACCTTGCCGGCGCCGTCGAGCAGCGCGGCCTCCTCGACCTCGCGCGGGATGTTCATGAAGAACTGGCGCAGGAAGAAGACGGCGAAGGGAGTCATGAACATCGTCGGCAGCGCGATCCCCAACAGGTTGTCCACCAGACCGAGTTGCTTGATCAGGACGAAGTTCGGCAGCAAGGTGAAGATCGCCGGGACCATCAGACCCGCCAGGAACAGCCCGAACACCGTGTCCCGGCCGCGCCAGCGCAGCCGGGCGAAGGCGTACGCGGCCATCGCCGAGAAGAAGATCTGGCAGCCGGTGATCAGGGTCGACACGACGACCGAGTTGAGGAGGTAGCGCCAGAAGTCCAGGCCGCCGCCCGCTCCGCCCTGCGCTATCGCCTCCTCGGTGGACTGCAGACCCAGCGCCCGCTCGAAACCCCCGGTCGTCGGATGCACCGGCAGGGGGTTCGTCGGGTCGGCGGCGAGGCCCGCGTTGGTGGACAGCGCGGTGCGCAGGATCCAGTAGAACGGCAGCAGGGTGACCAGCACGATCGCGGCCATCACCGCCCAGGCGGCGATCCGCCCGGGGGAGGGTGTGCGCCGCAGCGGGCGTACGGCCGCCTTGGTGGGTGTCGGGGTCGGTACCGGTGTCGTCAGGGTTGCCATGACGTGCTCCTTCTGCCGGTCAGCCGAGGTCGGTGTGGCCGGCCCGGGTGAGCCGGTACTGGAGGAAGGTGATCGCGCTCAGCACGATGAGGAGGGCCACGGACATCGCGGAGGCGTAGCCGAACTGGAAGCGGCCGAAGGCGGAGCCGTAGATGTAGAACTGCAGCACGTTGGTGGCGTTCGCCGGACCGCCCGCCGTCGTCACCGCGACCGTGTCGAACACCTGGAACGAGCCGATCACCGTCATGATCAGGACCACCGCGAGGACCGGCCGCAGCAACGGCATCGTGATGCGCCGGAACATCCGCCACTCGCTCGCCCCGTCCACCTTGGCCGCCTCGTACATGTCGTTCGGGATGGCCTGCAGACCCGCGAAGATCAGCAGTGCGGTGTAGCCGACGTGTCGCCAGACGTTGATGACCGCGATGGTCGGGATCGCCCAGGTCTCGTCCGCGAGGAACGGGATCCGGTCGAAGCCGAGGCCCGCGACGATCTCGTTGCCGATGCCGAGCTGGGTGTCGAGGATCCAGAGCCAGACGATGCCCGCGACGACGTTCGACATCAGATACGGGGTGAGCACGATCCCGCGCAGCACCGCAGACTGGGTCAGCCGCTGGAGGAGTACGGCGATGGCGAGCGCCGACACCGTCTGCACACCGATGTTGATGGCGACGTACTCGACGGTGACCGTCAACGAGTCCCAGAAGATGGGGTCGTTGACCATGCGGACGTAGTTGTCGAGCCCTACCCACTCGGCCGGGGTCAGCAGGTTGAAGCGGGTGAAGCTCAGATAGACGCCCCGCAGCGTCGGCCAGAGCAGGAACACCAGGAAGCCCAGCATCGCCGGGGCGACGAAGAGCGCCGCGAGCGCACCGTCACCGCGTGGTCGACGCAGGGGAGGGCTGGTGGAGGCGACGGTCATGGAGAGACTCCCTCGTCTGCTCGTCGGCGGCTCGTCCTCAGTGGCACTTACTTTCGAGGTGGAATAATCCATCCGTCAAGATGCGGGCAGACATCTTTTCCGGATGGGGAAAACGGCCGTAGGGTGACATCGCTAGTCCGCGTTACTTCCATGTCGAAAGAAAAGGTGAGGGTTCGACGTCATGACCGCAGTGACCGACGGCTGGCCGCCGCTGAGTCCCGGCGAGCGCTCGGTGGCGATCGAGGTGCTCGTCAACGGCCCCCTGTCCCGGGCGGAACTCGCCCGGCGGCTCGACCTCTCCGCCGGCAGCCTCACCCGGCTGACCAAGCCCCTGCTCGAATCGGGACTGCTCGTCGAGGTCCCCGACGCCGGATCCCCGGCCGAGGTGCGCCAGGGGCGCCCCTCACAGCCGCTCGACGTCGTCTCCGAGTCCAGGGCCTTCCTCGGCTTCAAGATCACCGAGGACATGGTCTACAGCGTCGTCACCACGCTGCGCGGTGTGGTCGTCGCCCGCCTCGACCGGCCCCTCACCGGCCGTGACCCGGCCCACGTCGCCGACCTGGTCGGCGGGATGACCGCCGAACTGACCGCCGCCCATCCCGCCGTGTCCGGCATCGGGATCGGGGTCGGCGGACGCGTCGAGAAGCGCTCCGTGGTCGCCGACTCCGTCTTCCTCGACTGGTACGACGTTCCGCTCGCGGAACTCGTCGAGGAGCGCACGGGGCTGCGGGTGGTCGTCGAGAACGACGTCACCGCCCTCGTCGAGGCGGAGAGCTGGTTCGGCGCGGGCCGCGGCCTCGACCGCTTCGCGGTCCTCACCATAGGAGCGGGCCTCGGCTACGGCCTGGTCAGCGGTGGCCGGCGGGTGCGGTCCGCAGAGGACGGCCTCGGCATCGGGCGCCGCTGGATCGTCAACCCGAACGGTCCGCTCACCCCCGACGGGGAGCGCGGCAGTGCCATCTCCCTGCTCACCATCCCCAGCATCCGTTACCAGATCCGCGCCGCCACCGGCCATGACCTGACGTACGACGAGATCCTCGCCAGTGCCGCCGCCGGTGACCCCATGGCCTCCCGCGTCGTCGACGAGGCGGCCCGAGCGCTGGGCACGCTGGTCGCCCAGATCGCCAACTTCGCGATGCCCGAGAAGATTCTTCTCGCCGGGGAGGGCGTCGGGCTCGTCGAGGTGGCGGGCGCCGCGGTCGAGGAGAGCATCCTCGCCAACCGGCATCCGCTCGCGGACCCGGTCGACCTGGAGACCAAGGTCTCCGACTTCCACGACTGGGCGCGCGGGGCCGCCGTACTCGCCCTTCAGGTGCTTGTACTGGGGGCGGCCGGCAGATGAATTCCGGCGGTGGAGTGGCGGACGCCGGGCGGTGGACGTGATCAGCAACACGGTCACCAATGCCGGAATGGTCCGTATTGATCTATTTGGTCTTCACTTGGAGCGGCATATGCTTCACAGCATGTCCACCACTCTTCAATCCGCCTCTGATCGCTCGGCAGCCGACGTCAACGAAGAGATCCGGGCTCTGTGGCTCCGGTCGGGCGGGATTCTCAACAGCGAGCAGCGGCTGACCTATCAGCAGCTCGTCGCCGAGTGGGCAGCGGTCTCCCCGCACCCCGGGGACGAGGCGTAACCACTTTCGTCAGACATTCCAACAGCAGGGCCGGGGCCGCGCACAGAGCGCGTCAGCCCCGGCCTCTTGTGTTTCTCAGCTCCACGTGGCCGAGTAGGACCGTCGGTAGTCCCTTCGATCCTGTTCCACCCGGAACCACCGCGTGGCGACCAGGGCGATCAGACTGCCGCCCACGATGAGCAGCCCGGGGCCCACGTTCTTCGGGTCCGCGAGCCTGTCCAGCAGGGCCTGCCCGGCGGAGCCACCTGTCACCGGTGCCACGGAGCCCGGCTCGGCCTCGTCGGGAGCGACGGCGCTCTGCGTGGCCGACGCCGCCGGTGACGGCGCCGGAGCGGCAGCCTGGCCCGCCTGGCCGATCAGCCGGACGTTGAGCGCGGACAGTGCCTTGGTCACCGGCTGGAAGAACGTCGTACCGCCGCTCCTGCAGTCGCCGTTGCCGCCCGAGGTGATCCCGAGCGCGATGCCCTCGGAGAACAAGGGGCCGCCGCTGTCGCCCGATTCGGCGCACACGGTGGTCTCGATCAGGCCCGACACCGTGCCCTCCGGGTAGTTGACCGTGGCGTTGAGACCGGTCACCTTGCCGTCGCGCAGCCCGGTGGTGCTGCCGCTGCGGAACACCTTCTGGCCGACGGTCGGATCGGCCGCACCCGTGATGCGCACACCCCGGCCGTCGCCGATGGCGACGACATCGGCGCCGTCACCGGCGGAACCGCCGTTGTACTGCACCAGCGAGTAGTCGTTGATCGGGAAGCTGCCGCTGATCGTCTTGCCGATCTCCGTCGCACCCCCGGTGTCCGCGAACCAGACCGAACCGTTGGGCCCGCAGTGACCGGCCGTGAGGATGAAGTCGGCCGACCCGTTGGTCACGTTGAAGCCCGCCGAGCAGCGTCCGCCGGTCGACAGGATCGGCTGCGCCGCGTTGATGCGGGTGGTGAAGGCGCCCTGGGTCCGCTCCATGCGTACGGAGCCGCCGATGCCCTCGGCGACCGCGGACAGTCTGGCCCAGTCGGCGACCGACACGGTGCTGTCGGCCTGGACGACCACCTCGTTCTTCGTGTAGTCGACCGCCCAGGCGGTGCCCGCCACGCGCGGCGCCGAACGCAGCGTCCGGGTCGCCGACTTGAGGTCGTTCATGCTGTGGTCCACGACCTTGGCGCGGGCGCCCGCCTTCTCGACCGCAGCCGCCGCCTCGGCGTCGGTGACCGCGACGACCGGCTTCCCGTCGGACGCGATCCAGCTGCCCGCCGTCCGGTCGGTGCCGAGTTCGGTGACGAGTTCGCTGCCGGTGGTGCCGGCCGCCTGGGCGGAGCTGAAGGGCATAGTGGCTTGTGGGGGCTCGGTCGCCACAGCCTGGGTGACCATTAATCCGCCGAGGATGACTCCGCCGACGGCCGCCAGCCGTGTCGCTCGCCGGACGATCCGTCGTCGTGCGTGCCTCATCAATGGCTCCCGAACCCTGAACGCGCGGTGTCGACACCGCGGGGCCCTCCGGTCGTTGAGTGACCCTCACTTCCATACGTGGCGAGCGGTGTTCCTGTTCAGCGACTCCAAGATCCCGTTCGGGTCCGTCGGCCGAGGGCGGATCGGTCAGGCCTTGCGGGCCACTCCGCAGTACATGGCGACCTCCGCCGGATCGTCCTCCCCGGGACAGAATCCCTCCGGGCGCCAGTGCGAACAGGACACGACCCCCGGCTCCAGGAGTTCCAGACCGTCGAAGAAGCGCGCCACCTCCTCGGGGCTGCGCTGGGTCAGCCGAGGGGTGCCGTGCGCGTTCCAGTACCGGACCGCCGCGTCCACCTCGGCCAGCGCCGGGCCGGTGATCGTGTGCGAGAGCGCGAGGTGGCTGCCCGGGGGAAGGGCGTCCATCAGTCGCCGTACGACACCGTGCGGGTCCTCCCCGTCGCCGAGGAAGATGACCACCCCGAGCAGCATCAGAGCGACGGGCCGGGTGAGGTCCAGGGTGCGCGCGGCCTGTTCGAGGATCGCGTCGACGTTGCGCAGGTCCTCGTCGACATGGTCGGTACGTCCCTCGGGGGTGCTGGTGAGAAGGGCGCGCGCGTGCACCATGACGAGCGGGTCGTTGTCCACGTACACGACCCGGGTGTCCGGGGCGATCCGCTGGGCCACCTCGTGCGTGTTGTCGGCGGTCGGCAGTCCGGTTCCGATGTCGACGAACTGCCGGATGCCGCACTCGGTGACCAGATGGCGCACGGCCCGCCCCAGGAAGAGGCGGTCCGCGCGGGCGTACTCGCCGATGCCCGGGTGCAGTTCGCGGATCCGGTCACCTGCCGCGCGGTCGACCTCGTAGTGGTCCCGGCCGCCGAGCCAGTAGTTCCAGATCCGGGCGGTGTGCGGCTGGCGCGAGTTGATCCGCGCACGCAGCGAGGCGATCGGCGAGTTCTCGGGCACGGGGGCAGCTCCAAGGCACTGCGAGAAAGTGTCAACCGGCAATCTAGACAAGGTTGTTGATGTTGGCGAGGGTCCTGACGGATCAGTTGTGAACGGCTTCGAAGAGCTGTCCCCGGCTGCGCTCGTCGCCCCATACGGATCGTGTGTTCACGTACGGCCGCAGCAGTGCCGTGAGCGTCGCGTCCCCGCGTCCGTTCAGCTCGTGGGAGGCGATGCTGCGGGCGATTCCGGCGAGGAAGTCGGCCAGCTGCACCCGGGTGTCGTCCCGTGCGACGACGAGGCGCAGCCCGGCGATCCGGGTGGTGCCCTTGAGCCACTCGATGCGCTCCTCCGTCAGCATGTTCTGCCGGTCGTGCACCAGCACGACGGTCCGCCCGTCCGCATGCCAGGAGGCGGCCGTCCGCACGATCGCGGGCAGCAGCGGATTCAGTACGGGGATCAGGGCGGGGGTGCTGAGCAGCCGGGCCCGGTGGTCGGCGGCGCGGGAGCGGGCGCCGCCGAGCCGCTGCAGTACGTCCGCCGCGGCGGGGTCGTGGAGTTCCGGTGCCTGCCGGGCCAGGGCGTCCACCGCGCGGAAGAACGCGTCGACGGGTGCCCCAGGAGCGCCGGCGGTGTCGCCGCGTACCCGGAGCAGGGCGTTGGTGGCCGCCAGGAACTCCTTCCACCGCTCGGCCCCGAAGGCGTCGGCGCCCGCACGGCAGAGGGGAACGGCACCTGCCGGGTCGCCGAGGAGCAGGTCGAGGACCCGCTCCACCATGAAGAAGGTCTTCTCCGTGAGATGGACGTGCGCGTGCCCGTGCAGCGGCCCCGAGGGGGCGAGCAGCCACTCCAGGACCGCCCGGTGCTTCTCCCGCAGCAGATGGTTCGCCTTGTACTCCTCGGCGGGGGACCGGATCCGGTCACGGATCTCCTGGACGGCCGCCGTTGCCGACTCCATGGGGACATCCACGCCGGCGTGCGCGAAGACGTCGGTGTTCCCGCCGGTGAGGTTCTCGCCGTCCGACCCCGACTCGTCACAGGCGATCTCGACTTCCGTGTACTGCCGGCTCACACGGCGCCCCTCGTCCCGTGGCCTTCGGCCAGCATCCCCCACCGGGTCCGCGAGGTCATCCGGTTATCGGGGTGACGTGGGTCGTGTGACGTCCGTGAAAACTCCGAACCATGTCTTGACATGCAGCTGAAACCGTTCGTAGCCTCCAGCGACAATTTAGATTCGTGAAAGACGTTCACGGTTATGAACGGAGAACTTCCATGGGCGATCGCCGACGAAGTCGCCGCCTGGCCGCCGTGCTGGTCGTCACGGGGCTCGCATGCGCAACGGCCGCCTGCGGAGCCGGTTCCGACAGCGCCGGGGGCGACCCGAACACGCTGGAGGTGTGGACCCGGAGCAACCCGGACTCCGCCGCCACCTACGAGCGGGTGTTCGACGCCTTCACCAAGAAGACCGGGATCAAGATCGACTACCAGCCGGTCGTCAACTTCGACCAACAGCTGCAGAGCCGTGCGTCCACCAAGGACCTGCCGGACGTCATGATCAACGACACGGCGCTGATGGGCAGTTACCAGAGCCAGGGACTGCTGAAGGCCATCGACCCCGACGCGATCGAGGGCCACGACCAGATCGCCGCCAAGTCGTGGTCGTCGACCGTGGGCATCGACGGCAAGCACTACGGCATCCCCTACTCCCGTCAGGCCATGACCCTGATGATCCGCAAGGACTGGCTGCGGAAGCTCGGCCTCCAGGCGCCCACCACCTGGCAGGAGATGCTGAGTGTCGCCAAGGCCTTCGCCACCCGCGACCCGGACGGTGACGGCAAGGCCGACACCTACGGCATGGTCGTGCCCGGCAGCGCCCAGAACGGTTACGTCGCCTGGTGGGGCGCCGGCTTCCTCTGGCAGGGCGGCACGAACATCGTGGAGCCGGACGGCAAGGGCACCTACAAGCCGGACATGGACTCGCCCGCGGCGGTGAACACCGTGACCTGGATGAAGGACAACCTCTTCTGCGGTGACAACGCTGTCACGCAGCCCGGGGCCCTGACCGCCGTCACCTCCACCGCCACCAACTTCCAGGACGGCAACGCCGGGATGTACATGACCGGCCCGTACAACATCGTCACCTTCGACCAAGCCCTCGGCAAGGACGCGTACGAGGTCGTCCCGGCCCCCGCGGGTCCGGCCGGCGGCGACGCACTGGCCGAGGGCGAGAACATCTACTTCGGCGCGAAGACCGGGAAGGCGAAGCAGGAACAGGCGCTCGCCGCGTTCCTCGTCTCTGCCGAGGGCCAGAAGCTCGCCATGACCGGCGGGAACCAGCCCGTCGTCCGCATCCCCGTGAACTCCACGCTGGACGCGGCCACCGTCCACGACGACGCCCGCTGGAGCGTGGTGCAGAAGGCGTACGAGGACGCCTCGCGGCAGTTCCCGAACGCGCCGGACTTCGCCCCGATCAAGCAGGACACCGCCGACAGCCTCAACGCGATCTTCACGTACTGCGAGGGTGACGTCCGTTCCCAGCTGAAGGAGCTCAACGAGACCCTCGCCGGCGACCTCAAGGACCAGGACCTGTTGAAATGACCGCTACCGTGACCACCCCCGCGGCGCGCGGCGGCCGGCGCCTCACCAAGAAGTCCGTGGTGCCGTGGCTGTTCCTCGCCCCCGGCCTGCTGCTCGCCCTCGTCTTCAAGTTCTGGCCGATGGCCAAGGGTGTCTGGCTCAGCTTCTTCGACGTCCGGCCCTTCCTCGGCGACCAGTGGATCGGCCTCGACAACTACACCCGGGTCCTGACCGACCACCGATTCCAGGAGGCCATCGGACACACCCTCGTCCTCGGCATCGGCCAGTCGCTCGGCGCGATCCTCCTCGGCTTCGTCCTCGCCCTGCTCCTGGAGGGCCAGGCCCGATCGCTGAAGTTCGTGCGGACCGCGGTCTTCCTGCCCGCCGTCACCGCCACCGCGGTCGTCGGCGAGCTGTGGCGGCTGATGTACTACCCGACCTCCGACGGCCTGATCAACAGCGGCCTGAACCTCTTCGGGCTCGGCCCCGTCCAGTTCCTCGACAACCCGGACCTCGCGCTGTGGTCGACGATGGCCATGGGCATCTGGATCTGGGCCCCCTACAACATGGTCATCATCATGGCCGGCCTCGCGGGCGTGGACCGCTCGCTGTACGAGGCCGCCGCGATGGACGGCGTCTCCCTCCGGCAGCGGCTGCGGTACGTCACCCTGCCGGCGATCCGTCCCGCCCTCAGCATCGTCCTCACTCTCGCCGCGATCCGCGGACTGCGCGTGTTCACCGAGGTCTACGTCCTCACCGGCGGCGGCCCGGCCGGGTCCACCGAGGTCTGGATGACCCGCGCCTACACCCTCGGGTTCACCCGCAACGACATCGGCGGCGCGTCCGCGGCCTCCGTCGTGCTGCTCTGCGTGACGCTGCTGCTCACCGTCACGGTCAACAACTTCCGCAAGAGGGGAGACGTGCGATGAGCGCCCCCGCCATCGACCCCGTCCGGACAACGGCCCCGAAGCCGGCGACGAGGCGGTCCGGCAAGGCCCGGCGGACCACGCCGGCCCGCTTCGACACCGCCCTCGGCTGGAACGACAGGCCGGGCGCCGCCTGGGCCCTGCGACTCCTGCTCTGCGCGATCGCCCTGGCCGTCTTCGCCGCCCCCTTCCTCGCGATCCTCTCGGGCGCCTTCACCAGGAACGCGAGCGGCTCCTCCCTTTCCTTCCTGCCGCACGACAGCACCCTGCTGAACTTCTCGGTGGCCGGCGAGCGCGGCATCTGGGACTACTTCTCCAACTCGCTCGTCATAGCGGGCGGTGGACTGCTGCTCCAGCTCGTGGTCTGCACGCTCGCCGCGTACGCGCTGGCCCGGCACCGCTTCCGCGGCCAGGCCTTCGTCCTGACCCTGTTCATGCTGACGATGATGCTTCCCGAGGAGGTCATCGCGATCCCGCTGTCGCTGGTCCTCGGCGACGTCCCGGTGGTCCACCTCGACCTCAAGGGCACCGTCTGGGGCGTCATCCTGCCGCTGGGTGCCTGGGGCTTCTCGGTGATGATGCTGACCGAGTTCATGAAGGACATCCCCGACGAGATCGAGGAGGCCGCCCGCCTCGACGGCGTCGGCGAACTGCGCATGCTGTGGCAGATCGTGCTGCCACTGTGCAAGCCGGCGCTCGGAGTGGCCGGTGTCCTCGGCTTCATCATGATCTGGGACCAGTACCTGCTGCCGCTCATCGCCGCCAAGGACCCCACCGACTACACGGTGACCGTCGCCCTGTCCGTCCTGCGCACCGACCCCGAGGTCGGCTCCGGGGTGGTACTGGCGGGCGCTGTCATCGCCCTGCTGCCCAGCCTGATCGTCTATCTGCTCCTTCAGCGCTCGCTGGTCACCGGCATCGCCGCCGGTGCCACCAAGGGCTGACACCAACCCCCCACGTTTGAGGGAGACATGAAGTTCCAAGGAGTGCTCTTCTTTCCGGTCACGCCCTTCGGGGCGGACGGCTCGCTGGACGGGGAACGCCTCGCACAGCACATCGAGGCCGGGGTCACCGCCGGAGCCGGCGGGGTGTTCGTCGCGTGCGGCACCGGCGAGTTCCACGCGCTGACACCCGCCGAGATCGGGGACGCGACCAGGATCGCGGTCACCACGACGGCCGGTCGCGTCCCCGTCCTGGCCGCCGCGGGCGGTCCGGTGCCCGTCGCCGTCGACCAGGCCGCCCGTGTCCGGGAGGCCGGCGCCGACGGCATCCTGCTGCTGCCGCCGTACCTGGTGACCGCACCGCAGCAGGGGCTCGTGCGGTACGCGCGTGAGGTGACGTCGGCCGCCGGACTGCCGGTGATCTTCTACCAGCGCGGCACCGCACGCCTCACCGAGGCAACGGCCGCCGAGATCGCCGCCCTGCCCGGGGTCGTCGGCCTCAAGGACGGCATCGGCGACCTCGAACGCATGCACCGCATCGTGCGCACCGTACGGGCGCGGCCCGGCGGCGAGGACTTCGCCTTCTTCAACGGGCTGCCGACCGCCGAGATGACGGCCGCCGCCTACCGGGGCATCGGCGTCGGCCTGTACTCGTCCGCCGTGTTCGCCTTCGCCCCGGAGATCGCCACCGCGTTCCACCGGGCGCTGGGGGAGGGCGACGAGGCCCTGGTCACGAAGCTCCTAGACGAGTTCTACTGCCCGCTCGTCGAACTCCGCGACGAGGTACCGGGATACGCGGTGTCGCTGGTCAAGGCCGGCGTCACCCTCCGGGGCCTGGACGTCGGCGGCGTCCGGGCACCCCTGCTCGACCCGACGCCGGAGCACGTGGCCCGGCTGGCGAAACTCATCGACAACGGTCTGGAGGCGGTCCGCGCATGACCGGCAGCAAGAGCCGCGGCATGAACGACGACAGGAGTACGAACGTGACTGGCACCGGAGTCGGCACCCGGATCCGCGAACTCGTCGTCACCCCCATCGCGTTCGGCGACCCGCCGCTGCTCAACGCCGACGGGGTGCACCAGCCGCTCGCCCTGCGCTGCATCCTCCAACTCGTCCTGGAGGACGGCACGGTGGGCCTCGGCGAGTCACCCGGAGGCAGCGTCCGCCTCACCCGGCTCCAGGAGGCCGCGAAGGTCGTCGTCGGCATGGACGTCTTCGACACGACAGCCGTCGCCGCCGCGATCGATGCCGTCCTGTCGCCGACGGTGCCCCGGTCCCACGACCGCGGCTGGGCCACCTCGGCCATCGAGGTGGCCTGTCTCGACGCCCAGGGAAAGCTGCTCGGCCGCCCGGTCAGCGACCTGCTCGGCGGCAGGGTCCGGGACGCTGTGCCGTTCGCCGCGTACCTCTTCTACAAGTGGGCCGAACACCCCGCCCTCGACGGCCGTGAGGCCATCGGCGACGCATGGGGCGAGGCCCTCGACCCGGCCGGGGTCGTCGAACAGGCCCGCCTGATGCAACAGCGGTACGGGTTCACCTCGTTCAAGCTCAAGGGCGGTGTCTTCCCGCCCGACGAGGAGATCGCCGCGATGAACGCCCTCGCTGAGGCGTTCCCCGGGCAGGCCCTGCGCCTGGACCCCAACACCGCCTGGACGGTGGAGACCTCGAAGCAGGTCGCCCGTGAACTCGACGGCGTCATCGAGTACTTGGAGGACCCGACCGCCACCATCCCCGGTATGGCCGAGGTCGCGAAGGACGCGCCGATGCCTCTCGCCACCAACATGTGCGTGATCGCCTGGGAACATCTGCGCCCCGCCGTCGAACAGAACGCGATCCAGGTCCTCCTCACCGACCACCACTACTGGGGCGGACTGCGCCGGACCCGGGAACTCGCCGCCGTCTGCGAGGCGTTCGGCATCGAGCTGTCCATGCACTCCAACTCGCACCTGGGTATCAGTCTCGCCGCGATGGCCCACGTCGGCGCCGCCATTCCCCACCTCGCGCACTCCTGCGACACGCACTACCCGTGGAACTCGGCCGACGACGTCATCGTCCCCGGCGTCATCGAGGTCCGCGACGGCGCGGTGAAGGTGCCGACCGGCCCCGGCCTGGGCGTCGCCCTCGACCCCGACGCCCTCGACCGGGCCCACCGCCGCTACCTCGACTCCGGGATCCGGGACCGTGACGACACCGGCTACATGCGGCGGATCCGCCCGGAGTTCGAGCGGCGGCTTCCGCGCTGGTGAGGACGGGCAAGGAGGGAGGGGGCCGGGCGTCGGGCAAAGTCCCGGCGCCTAGACTCCGGCCCATGGACGACACCAGCACCCTCGACCGGCTCGGCGCGGGCAAGTACCTGCTGATCACCAGCTACCGCAGAAACGGCACGCCCGTCGCCACTCCGGTCTGGGTGGTGCGGGACGGTGACGCGCTCGGTGCCTGGTCGGCGGCGGACGCCTGGAAGGTGAAGCGGATCCGCAACCGGGCCGACGTCCTCGTCGGCCCCTGCGACGTCCGCGGCAACCCGACCGGTGAATCGGTACCCGGCACCGCCGAGATCCTCGACCAGCCCGCCACCGACGTCTACCGGCAGCTCCTCGCCCGCAAGTACGGAGTGCTGGGCCGTCTCACCCTGTTCGGCAGCCGCCTGCGGCGTGGGAAGACGGGCACGGTCGGGATCCGGATCACTCTCGGAAAAAGCTGAAGGTGGGACCGCGCCCGGCAGAGGCAGCGGTCCCACCTTCGGACACGCACTCCTACGACGCGTCCAGCAGCGTCCCCAGGAACTCGGGCCCAGGCACCGGCTCGCCCGTCTCCTCGTCGAAGTCGGCCACCCGCAGCCGCACCGACTCCTCCGGCTCCGCCACCGTGTCCGTGACTGTCCGCACGCTCAGGTCCCCGGTCAACTGGCCCGGTGGAATGGAGACATACAGATAGATCCCCTCCACCTGTGACAACGGCCGTTCCGGCAGCGGCGACTCACCGGATACGTCCTCCAGCCACGCCGGGTCGACGTCCGTGGTGGACAGTTCGGCTCCGCCGGTCACCGGCAGCACCTCCAGAACCGAGTACAGCTCGGTGCCGGAGGGCGCCGACAGTGTCGCGCGCCAGGTCAGCCGCTGCCCCTCGGTGACCCGGTCCGCGACGGGGGTGACGGTGACCGTGGGCCGGGGGTCGTCGTTCTCGACGGTCACCCCACCGCTGTACGAGCCGACGACCGCACCGCGCACCGCCTTCACGAACACGCTGCGCCAGACGTCGTAGTCGTACAGCGTGTCCCCCTTCACCGCCACCGCCACGTCGATGCTCTGCTCGCCCGGGCGCACCGTGACCAGTCGGCTGGTCATCGTGTCCGTCCCGGGATTCTGGACGTAGAGCCGGACCGTGCCGCCACCCTGCCCGGCGATCCGGACCGGCACGCGGTAGGTACGGGTTCCAAAGTCGCCCTCCTTGACGGTCAGCCGTCCGAGGTCGACGCGCGGCAGCGTGGCCGGGCGCACCACGGGGGTGCCGGGGCGCCAGCCCCAGGTGTCGATCAGCCAGGCCTGCCCCGCACGGCTGCGCGGAGTCAGCTCCACGCTGCGCACCTTGCGCAGGTCGAGCCCGGCCCGGGCGGCGGCGGACAGCGGTACGCGGACCTCCCGCGCCCAGTACGAGGCCGTCCGCGCGCTTCCGGGCAACCCGTCCACGCGGACCCGGCCGAGCGTGGCGCGCTTGCCGGCGCTGTCCGTGACGGACACGTCCAGCTGGGTTCCGGATGTGTTGGGCGGCACGATGACGCGCAGGGCGAGGGCCTTGGCGCCGCCGAGGGACACCGGTCGCCCGGGGTTCACCCGCACCGCGGTACCGGGCTGCGACCACTTGACGGCGACCGCCCGGCGACCCACCTCCCGCTCCGTGACCCAGCCCGCGAAGTGCGGGGACTGGCCGGCGTCAGCGGCCAGACACCTGACCGAAGGACGGTCGTCCACGGCCGAGCACAGACGTCCACCGGCGCCCTGCACGGTCACCGCACCGTCCGGCAGGATGCCGGCCGAACGGTTCCCGCCCACCGCGTGCGCGAGGACCCGCGCCGGGTCGGCGGACGGCGCCCGCTTGCCGGAGCCGTCGAGCAGCGGACGTACCCGGTCGTCGCCCGCGACGAACAGCCGGGCCGCCGCCGCGACGTAGGAGGCGCCCGCCTTGTGCTGCTGGTCGGCGGTCAGCCGGGTCCTGGTGCCCACGTCGCACACCGGGTCCCGGTCCTCCGGGTCCGACCAGAAGTCGTCGTCCGCCGGTGCCTGCGCCTGGCCCGGCGTCCACTCGGTGTTGAAGTAGTTGTGGTTGGCGCCGACCATGTAGACCGCGCTGTGCAGCGCGGCGCCGCGGCTGATCCCGCGGGTGCCGTCGACCGCCAACTCGCCCTGGAGATCGGACACATCGCCGTCGCAGCCGGGCAGAATCGTCAGCGACGGCACATCGGCGACCGGGTTCTGTCCGAAGATCGTCGGGCCGATGAGGACGGTGCCCCGGATGTTCCAGCGCACCGGGCCGCCATACCCGTCCTGGTCGGCCGGCGGCCGGTACAGGCTGTCCATCGCGGCGCGGTTGACGCCCTCGCCGCCCCGTGAGTGGCCGACCAGCAGCACCCGTGAGAGGTCTGCCGTCGGCGCGGTACGGACGATCGCCGGCGCGGAGGGGCGGTTCGCCGCCCAGCCGGCCCAGCGGGCGAGATGCTGCCGGACGAGGGAGGAGCGGGCCTGGGCCCCGGCGTCCTCGATCACGCCGTCCTGGGCGTTGATGCCGTTGGCGGAGATCGACACCGTCACATAGCCCTGGGACGCCAGGAGTTTCTGGTCGCGCAGATAGCCCCGGTAGCTCGGGATCTGCTTCTCGCCGGCCGGGCAGGGCCACTCGCCGCTGACGTTGTCGCTGCCGGGCTTGTAGCAGGTGGAGTGGCGTCCGTGCAGGAACAGCGCCAGCGGCCTGCGGCCGGTGGCCCCGGTCGGGGCGACCACCACGGCCTTCATCTCCACCGGCACGGGCATCCCGGGAAGTTTCACCGAGTCGAGTGTGTACTCGCCCGAGACCGTACGGAACGAGCCCGGCTTGCCGGGGTCGACGGGATTGGCCGGCGCCGGGGCGGGCGGAGCGACCGGCGCGCGGTGCCCGTCCGGGACCGCCGCGAGCCCCGCAGCGTCCAACCGGCGTCCACCGGCGTGTACTTGGAGATCCTCGAACGCCTTGGCACCCTTGAGGCCGCCCGCCTTCAGGGCCTCTTCCAGCGGAAGGCGGAACGTCCGGCCGTCCTTCGCCGCCAGGGGCCGGCCGAGCAGCCGGTCACCCGCGTAGAACTCGACACGCGCGTCACCCATCGGTACCGGTCTGCCGGAGCGCCAGACGAGCTGCCGCTGCGCTCCGTCACCGGTGAACGTCCAGCCCGGGGGCAGTTGTTCGGCCGCGACCTGCGACCGGGCCGGCTGCTGTGCCTGCGCCCATCCCGGCGATCCCCCCACCACCGCGATCACCGCCGCAGCGGTGACCCATATTCGCCGCGCACGTAGCAACGGTCTCCTCCTCCTGGCCTTGCTCAGGAGCCCCGGATCCCCGACGGCCCCTCTCGCCCCGAAGGACGGGATCAAGGACCTGTGGGTTGCCTGTGGAGGAGAATCAACGGGGGTGCGCAACGGGGCGGTCGGGGAAGCGGGGACCGCGTGTCGCGTCCATACGCGGGGAGTTGACGGTGTGTCAGATCCAGGCGCGGTACGGCTCGTCGAGCAGCTGGAACACCGGCTCGCCGCGCACCGGGTCCTTCGCCGTCGACAGCCGGACCCGGTCCCCGCTGTGAATGCCGGCGGCCGGGCCCATCACCCGGCCGCGGACGACGAAGCCCTCGGCCATCTCGACCAGCGACACATTGCGCGCACCCGGCGTGTTCCGGTTGACCACCGTGGCGTGCCGGACCGTGCCCGTGCCCGCGCTGCGCTCCGTGCGCAGGTCGCTGCCCGCGCAGACGGGGCAGAGCAACCGGTGGTACATGGCGCTGGCGCACCAGCCGCAGCGCTGGAAGACAAGGGTGTTCGTGTCGGCGGGGGCGTCGAGCAGGCCCGTGGCGGAACCGACGGTCATAGGACGCGTGGCGCCTAGTGAGTGGTACACGGTGTCATCTCCCTGCGCTCGGCCTGAATCCGAAGTGCGCGGTTCGCCGTGCCACCGTGCACGGCCTCAGGCTATGGCACTCAGTGTCATGCGTAAAGGTACTGCGTACCCTCAATTCTGAGGGCGGGTGGTGAGCGCGGACTCGATCTCCTGGACGACCCGCCACATCGGCACCCCGCGCCGCGAGACCACGATCACCACGTCCTCGGACGCGGACTCGGACTCTGACCCGGGTCCGGGGCCGGGGCCGGGTTCGTCCCGGTCCAGGGGCGTGGGCGGGGTGCCGAACGTGGCCTTCACCAGGTCCAGGGCGTGGTCCACCGCAGTGGTCGCGTCGCCCTGTCCGTCCGAACGCAGCCAGGAGCGCAGGGCGTTGTTGTGGGCCGCGACGACCGCCGCCGCGATCACGTCGGCCTGGAGTGTCCCGTCGGGCCGGTCGGCGAACCGCCCGCGCAGATACGCGGCCAGGGCGCGCTGGTACCGCCAGACCACCGACAGTTCGGACGCCCGCAGCCCGGGGACCTTCTTGGTGAGGCGGTAGCGCTGGACGGAGAAGGCCGGGTTCTCGGCGTACATGAGCAGGACCATACGGGCGGCGTCGCACACCCTTCCGACCGGATCCGCGTCCTCGGCGCTTGCGGCGAGATGTGCCGTCATGTCGGCGAGGCACCGCTCGTGGTCGGGGAAGACCACGTCCTCCTTGGCGGGGAAGTAGCGGAAGAACGACCGGCGCCCCACCCCGGCCAAAGCCACGATGTCGTCCACGGTGGTCTGCTCGTAGCCCCGTTCCAGGAAAAGCTGGAAGGCCGCCGCGACCAGGGCGTCCCGCATGGGCGGTTTGGTCATGGTCGGGAAACTAGCATCAGACCGGGTTCGATGGCACTCAGTGCGCTACCGCTGGGGAACTGAGTGCACTCCGGGTCCTGTGGACGGCTCACACGAGAGTGACCTCCACCGGCAGCTCCTTGATCCCGTTGACGAGGTTCGCGCGTGCCCGGGGAACAGCAAGGCGCGGGTGGTGCCTTGACGCGGGCGAGCTGCTCGGGTCCTGGAGGAGGGCCGCCGTCGGGCCCGGGCACTGTTCCTGTCCCCGCGGACCGTGCACAGCCACATCGAGCATCCGCTCGCAAGACCGGCGCCGCCTCCCGCGCCGAGGCCACCGCTCTCGCGGTCCGCGACGGCTGCTGCGCCCGACCCCGGACCACCTCGACCACTTCGTCGAGCGGGGCAAGCCGGGCGGGAGCGGCGACGGACGCCGGGCTACCCACAACCTCCCCCCGCCGCACTGAACTTGGCGGCCCCTGACCACGTATCACTCCACGGAGCCGAACGGCATCGTCGTACGCGGCTCGTGTGGAGTCCGTAGGCAGGGAAGGGGAGCAGAGTGTCGACACCGCCCGCACCGGGCCGGCCGGAAGGCCGCCGACCCCTGGAACCGACGCGCGTGGTGCGCCGTCGCCGCACCGAGGCACTGGCGCAGCTCATGCGGGAGCACGAGGAGGCGATGGCCGGGATCCCGGAGGGCTACGAGTCCGTGCCCCTGCCCCGGCCCGCCCCCCGGCCAGCGCCCCGACCCGCGCGCGGGGCCGAGGACGCGACGGAGGAGTTGCCCCCCGTGTCCCGCCGTCGGCGTGTCGAACGGGCGGAACCCGCCGGCCGGGGCTTCGGGTTCGGCCCGAACCTGCGCAGGGCCGCCGTCGTGGTCGCCGTCGGCGCGGCGGCCCTGGTCGGCTTCGGGTCGGCCCTGCTGCTCCCGGACAGGGCCGAGGGTGAGGAGGCCCGGCCGGCCCCCTCGGTCACCTCGACCACCGCCCCCGCCCAGTCGGCGCCCGCTGCGGCCGACCCGGACGGCCCGGGCACCCTTCGTGAGGGGAGCAGCGGCCCCGAGGTGACCGAGCTGCAGGAACGTCTGCTGCGCATCCCGGACGTCTACACCGAAGGCGCCACGAGCGGCAGTTACGACACCGCCCTCACCGAGGCCGTGGCCCGCTTCCAGCTCTGGTACGGCATCCGAGGCGACGAGACGGGTGTCTACGGCGACGACACGCGCAAGGACCTGGAGTCCCGTACGGCGTCCTGAATGCCCGTGCGGCAGCCGAGCGGGCCCGTGTCGCGGGTTCAGCGGGCGGGGTGGGCGTCGACCAGGGCCTGGGTGACCACGCGGATGCTGCGGGCGATGTGCTGGAGCTGGAGCACCTCGGCGGCGTACATCTTGATGGTGTGCTCGATGACCGACTCGCTCAAACCGAGGCCGGGCAGGTCGGCGCGGGCCGTTTGGAGGGCGGTGCGGGCGACGCGGATCTCGTGCTGGACCTGGATGTGCGCGTGGCGGGCCAGCAGGACGGGGTGCCGGATCAGCGTCGGGTAGCCCGCATAGCGCGTCGGCACCAGCTCGCGCAGCCACTTGACCGCCGAGCGCTCCCAGTCGTAGCTGCCGGGGACCTTGACCTGACAGGGCCAGTCCGGGCTGATCCGCGTGGTCATCGTGGACGTCATGGGCATGGTCATCGCTTCCGGGAGTGCGGCGTCGGCAGGGTGGTGCGACGGGTTCGAGCGGCCCCGGCCCAGGGGGTGGCCGGGGCCGCAACGGGTGTTCGCGCAGGCGGCACCCGTCCGGACACCCGCGGCGCCGACGCGGGTAGGAGACGGCGGCAGCGGGTGCGCAGGCGTGGAACGTGTCCCGGAGTCCCACCGGGAAGCGATCCGTGAGCAGTATTTATATATGCCGTCCGGTTTGCAAGAAGTATGAAAAAATTCATGCACAAAACGGGATGAACACCCATACGGGCATACCGGTGGTGCGGGTGGTGTGGACGGTGCGGGTGGTGGGGTCAGTCCCGGAGGAAGAACTGATGCAGGTCGGCGCTCTGCTCGTACTCCTCCAGGCGCCCCTGGGTCCGCTCCGGATCGGCGTCCGTCATGGCCTGGAGCAGCGCCGCCGACAACACCACTGGCCCGGCGTACGAGTCGAACACCAGTCGGGAGCCCGTGCCGGTGGCGAAGGCGATGTCGGCCTCGTCGGCCAGCGGGCCGAGGGCCAGGTCGGTGATCAGGGCCACCCGCAGCCCGGCCCGCCGGGCGACCCGCACCGCGGTGAGTGTCTCCTGCGCGTGCCGGGGCATCGAGTAGGCCAGCACCCAGGTGCCCCCGGCCTCCCGTGACTGGAGGAGCGCGTCGTAGGCGACACTGCCGCCCCGGGTCACCAGTCGTACGTCGGGGTGGATACGGCGGGCGGCGTAGGCGAAGTACTCGGCCAGTGAGCCGGAGATGCGCAGGCCGAGCACGGTCAGCGGGGTCGAGCGCGACAGGCTCCGGCCGACCGCGATCACCCGGTCGGGGTCGGCGAAGTCCCGTCGCAGGTTCTCCAGGTTCGCGATCTCGGCGTCCACGGCCGCCTGGAGTTCGTTGCTCCGGTTCTCCTCAGCCGTGCCCGGCGCGCTCGCGAGGGTGCTGAGCGCGATGGCCTGGAGCCTCTCGCGCAGCGCGGGGTAGCCGCTGAAGCCGACAGCCGCCGCGAACCGGGTCACCGACGGCTGGCTCACGCCCACCCGGTCCGCGAGGTCCGTGATCGACAGGAACGCGGCCTCGGTGAGGTGCTCGATCAGATACTGCGCGATGCGCCGCTGCCCGGGGGAGAGCCGGGGCCCGTCGAACAACTCCCGCAGCCGGGAGGCCGGGGCGGCTTCCGCCTCGGGGGCCGTCTTCCCCGAGGTGATCGCGGACGCCTGGGCGCGAGCCTGCTGCGGCGATGGCACCGATGTGCCTTGTTCGTCTCCCACAGCGAGTCAACATAGCTCACCGTTCACCTGCGGAAGATCGTGATCGAGTGGCCGACCTCGTCGACCTCGCGGCTGCTGCGGATCAGCCGCGCCAGTCGCCCCCGCGCCTTGGCGACCGACGAGTCCGACACCACCAGCAGCCCGCGCACCTTCCGTTCGGGTTGGCGGCGCGGATCGGATGCGTGGATCCCGTAGTACGACGGCACGCCGCTGCCCTTGTAGACCAGCCAGACCGGCTGCCCCGAGTACCGGTCCCGCAGCCGGTCGGCGAGCCGCCCCAGGTCCTGGCCCCAGTCGACGTTGGAGTCGTGCAGCCGCTCGTGGGTCTTCGCCGCTGAGCCGAACGCCTCGTTGGCGTACGGCAGATAGAACGGGAACGTCCGCAGCGAACTGACCGCCACGAACGCCAGCAGCCCCGCCGCGGCGATCGGCACCCACCGCCGCCGCGACGCGAGCACACCGACCGCCGCCACCGCCCCGAACATCGGCACGAAGATGGCGTACCGCACCCCGAAGTCCCGCTGTCCGTCCATGGCGGCGGCCAGCAGCACCGCCGCCGGAAGGAGCAAGTAGGGCGCGAAGAAACGGAGTTGACGGATCGTCAGGAGTGCGAGTGTGCCCGCCGCCCACAGTGCCAGTATGCCGAGCGGAGTCTTCACCAGGAGCGCGGCCGGCAGGTAGTACCAGAGGGAACCCGCGTAGTGCCGCCCGAAGAGAAAGCCCTCCCAGTGCGCGTTCTCCAGGCCGAACTGCATACGCGTCCCGTCGCGGTAGACCTCCGGAAGGGGCAGCAGGCCGGCCAGTTGGCCCCGCAGCCCGTGCACGACCGGTACCTCGCCGGAGGCCGGCGTCCAGCGCAGCCGCGGATCGACGGCGAGATACGAGGCCCATACGACGGCCACCGCGACCAGCGCCACCAGGGCCGCGCCCACGGCAGCGCGCGCGAGCGGCTTCAGCCGTGCTCCCGGAGCCGTCGTACGCCGACCACGCCACACGGACAGGCCGGCCAGCAGGAGCAGCACGGGGACGGCGGCGAGGGTGTTCATCTTGGTGGCCACGGCGGCCCCGAGCGCCGCTCCGGCGAGCGGCAGGTACAGCCGGGGCCGCCACCGCGCCCGCCACAGCAGCCACACCGACGTCAGCACGAACCCGGCCGCCGGTACGTCGAGGGTGGCCAGCGAACCGTGCGCGACGATGTCCGGCGAGAACGCGTACAGGGTGAGCGCCCCCAACCCGCCCACCGCACCGGCGAGTTCACGGCCGAAGGCGAACACCACCAGCCCGAAGAGCAGTGTCAGCGTGATCACCGGCAGACGTGCCCACAGCATCAGCCGCCAGGGGTCGTTGCCGGACTCGTAGAGCAGATGACGGCCCACGTGGCTCTGGCCGCCGTCGTAGCCCCGGTCGAAGCGCGGGTCGGCCGCGGCCACCCCGGCGGCGATGATCAGCTTGCCCAGCGGCGGATGCTCGGGGTTGAGGCGCAGGCTGTGCTCATGGAGATAGACGGCCGCCGTGCCGACGTACACGGGCTCGTCGATGGTGGGCGTCTGCTCGACCGCCGTGGTGACCATGGCCACGGCCATCTGGAGGAGCAGGACGGTCACGGCGAGCGGGACCAGCAGGCGGCGGTGGTGTCCGAGACGGGCGAGCAGTCGCGCGCGTCCGGTCGGGGTCGCCGGCGCGGCGGGAGCGGTGCCGGGGAGAACCTCCTCCGAAGCCTCGGAGTATGGCGGGCTCCCCGCGTCCGGGGGAGTCCCGGGGCCGAGAACCGTGTTCCGGTCGCGCGTCATCGTCCGCCCCGTGGCGACGCCGACCGCGCGGCGGCGGGAGTGATGCGCAGCCGGGCCATGGCCCTACTCTCGCATCAGCTCCCGCCCCGCAGCGTGCATTACCGCTTCACGATTCGTACCGACAGACCCTTCGACGTGTAGACCGGTACGGCGCGGAGCTTGTCCGAGTTCAGCACGACACGGTCGAAGTGGCCGCGGAGCGCGGGAGCGGCGATGACGGGGACGACGCTGCCCAGCGCCGGCGGGTTCTTGGCGTCGAGGGTCAGCGACAGGACACTGCCCTTCTCCAGGAGCACGCGCCGTGCCACCGTCACGACCTCCTTGCGACGGTCCTTGCGCAGCGTGACCGCCAGCACTCCCGCGTTCTGGACGTACGTGCCGGCCAGCTGCGCCGGCTCGGTCACCCGCAGCGTCCCGCCCTGCACACGGACGTCGCCGTGGCCCAGCGCGTGGGACGAGGCCGAGACGAGCGTGCCGGCCTTGAGTATCGTCCCGCCCGAGTAGCTGTTCTGGCCGGTCAGCGTGAGCGTGCCGGTGCCGGTCTTGGTCAGCCCGCCCCGGCCGTCGATGTCGTTGCGCCAGGAGTCGGCGGCACCGAAGCCACGGGCCGACTTGTCGAGCTTGACGGTCACGTCGGACTCGAAGGAGCCGTAGCCGTCCGCCGCCGCGAACAGGTTGAGCCGCCCCCACTGCTCGAAACCGTCGAGCAGCACGTACCCGGAGGGCAGCGCGGTCGTGCGCAGCACCGCCCGCCGCTGGGCCGCGGTCAGGTAGGGAAGCCGCGTCTCCAGCAGTACCTCGGCGCCCTTCGGCACGGTCAGCGGCGTCGAGCGGCCCTGCCGGGTCAGGACGTACGTCAGCTTGGGCGTGACCAGAGCGAGGTTCTTCTTCCGGTCGGCGTACTTGTCGTGGGCGTCGGAGTGCGCGTAGGCGAACAGCGTGTCGGCCGTCGTGCCCGTCCTGGCCTGGAAGTACTCGGCGGCCTGCTTGCGCGCGGCGGCCTTGAGCGCGGTGTTCTCCGGCTTGTACAGCACGGCGGCGGCCAGCGCGGTGGCCATGATCCGGCCGCCGATGACGTCGACCGTGGAGTGCATGCCGGACATGATCCGGGTGTGGCTCAGCTCGAAGGCGCGGGTCACGATCTCCTGGAAGCGCTCCGGGACCGCGTACGCGTACGCCAGGGCCGCCAGATGGAAGGCGTTGGTGTGACCGCTGGGGAAACCGCCGTCCTCGGCCGGGACGTCGCTGCGCTGCCGCAGCAGCTGCGTCACGACGACGACATCGGAGTCGTAGACCGGGAAGCCGAGTGCGTCCTTCTCGCCGGTGTCGACGACCTGGCTGTTCTCGTTCATCCGCCACGGCCGCGGGTACTGGAAGCTGTACTTGGCGGGGTTGCTGGAGGTGAAGTCCCCGCGCACGGTGTCGACGAGCCTGGCCACCTGGCCGAGATCCGAGTCGTACGAGCCGGCGCCCAGCGCGGAGCCGGCGGGCGCGTCGGCCGGGACGGCGTCGTTGATCTTGTTCGCCGGGATGCTGTGGGGGGCGGAGGTGATGGAGGTGACCGCCTTGGCGCCCGAGCGGTACAACTCGGCCAGCGGGCCGAGCCCGTTGATCATGGCGTAGCTCTGGTGCTGCCGGTCGTAGACGAACGCCTCCCTCGCCTGAGCCTCCGTGCGCAGCCCCGTGAGACGGATGCTGTATCGCATGTTGGCGCGCAGGACCTCGGGCCGCAGCGGCGTGCCCGTGTTCCAGGCGTCGCCGGTCTTCCACACCTTGGCGAAGCCGCCGAGGGCGCGGATCACCGCGTTGGTCTCGGGCGTCGTGTTGGTGACGATGTTCGTGCTGTAGTCGTCGACGAACGCGAGAGGCGCGGTGGCGGCCTTCGCGTCGGCCGCGGCCAGCCAGCTGACGGCGGTCGGCGCGGCGAGGAGACCCGCCGACGCACCGAGGGAGGTGCGGAGGAACCCGCGTCTGTCGACGGCGAATTCACGGCCACGGGCCGACTGGGTGGCGCGGGGCCCGGCTGCTGACGGCATGCGATGCCTCTCTTGAGTTCTTCGGCCCTGCGGCCGGGTGACGACGTGGGGAAGACGGTGCCCCAGGTGCGCATGGGGTGCATGGGGCACATGAGGTTGATGCGGCCTGCGTGTTGTGTGTTTCCGGAGGAGGAAGCGCACAGGGCGGGACGTACGAGCGAAGATCTACGGCCGGGGCGTGTACCGATGCCCACGGTCCGGCGACCCCGAGACGGCCACGAACTGTCATGCGAGTGAACGAGCCAGCGCCACGGCCCCTTCGACCGGCGGCACCCGCGACGGCCGCAGCCGGGCGCCGGGGACGAGTATGGCAAGTGACGCCAACAGGGCGTCGTGCAGGGCTGGTTGGGAGAGCACCGTACCGCCCGAGACCACCACGTCGTCGACGGGGACCCCACGACCGGCGAGCCGCACCACGAGCGACGCCAGCGAACGGCCCCCCTCGGCGATCACCTCGCCGGCGATCCGGGAACCACTCGCGGCGGCCTCGAACACCACGGGAGCGTGCCGTCCCCACTCGGCGGAGACATCCGTGGCGCTCTCCAGCGCCGCGCCCAGCGCGGGTACTTCACTCACCCCGAACGCGGACATGAGCCCTTCGGCGAGCGGATCGGGTGCCTCGCCCCGGTCATGGGCGGCCCAGACGGCCCGCGCCGCCTCGCGCACGAGACCGGCGGCCCCTCCTTCGTCGCCGAGGACCGCGCCCCAGCCGCCGACCTGTACGAGAGTGCCGTCGGGGCGCCGTCCGACGGCCACCGAGCCGGTGCCGGCGACCAGCCCGACACCCTTGTCCAGCCCCGCGGCCGGGACCAGCAGTTCGGCGTCGCCGACGACCAGGCACGGTACGTCCAGACGTTCCTGAAGTACGGAGCGGATCTCCTCGCACTGCCGGGGCGTCTCACAGGCGTGGGCGCCGACGGCCACCGAGGAGGGACGGACGCCCGCGGGCAGCGCCTCGCCGAGCAGGGCGCACAGCCAGTCGGCGGCGGCCACCGCATCGTGTGGCCGCCAGCCACTGCTCGGGCGGACGTGATCGGCGATCGGATCGTCCCCGGCGGAGGCGCGCAGGTGCGTCTTGGTGCCGCCCACGTCGATGCCCACGACGAGCGGGCGCGGGAAGGGAGAGTCCTGCACGGATCCTCTTTCGTCGTTGCGCTGTGGCTGCGACGGTGGGCGAACCGTGTCTGGAGCAGGGGAAACCTGATGAACAGAAGAGCTAGGGAAGCCCCGGGACGGGCCTCTGAGCGGACACGGCAGGCGAGTACCGTGACATTCGTTAGGAAGTTAACTAACGAAGTACAGTGCGTGTCAAGAGGTATCGCGCACTCGACCGCGGCGGTGGCCGACCGGGCCGGAACGCGACGGGAGACCGCGATACCAGGGCATCCCATCGCCGCATCCCACGACATCGACCTACCGGGGGAGCGCGGCCCTCGACCTTGGGGAGACTGTGGAACACGACGTGGCGAGGGTCCCCCGCCTGACCGAGAGCGCGAGCGCGGTGTTCGCCGTGCTGGCCGGGGCGGGCACGGCCACCCGGCCGCAGCTCGCGAGTCTGGCGGGCCTGTCGAAGCCGACCGTGTCCTCCGCCGTGGCGGAGCTGGAGAGCGCCGGGCTCGCCGCCCACTCGGGCATCGCCTCCGGGGGCACGGGCCGTTCCGCCGCCGTGTACGGACTCGGTCCCGCGGCAGGCTCCGTACTCGCCGTCGACCTCGGCCCCGCCCTGACCCGGGTGCGCGGCTGCGCCCTGGACGGCACCCTGCTCGCCGAGGCAACCGGCTCCCGCGAGGAGGCCGCCGACGTGGTGCGCGAGGCGCTGTCCGCGCTCCCCGCCGACGCACCGCTGCGCACCATCGTGGTGGCCGTGGGCGATGTCACCGCGCGCGCCGAGGAGGGCACCGTGCGTCCGGCGACCGCCAAGGCGGGACCCGTCTTCGACGCGGTGGCCGTGGCGCTGCCGCCCGGGGTGCCCGTCCACCTCGAGAACAACGTCAACTGCGCAGCGCTCGCCGAGCTGCACGAGGGCGCGGCGCGCGGCCGGCACACCTTCGGCTATCTGCGGATCGGTGTCGGTATCGGTCTCGGCATCGTCGTGGGGGGCCAGGTGTTCGCCGGGGCCAACGGGGCGGCCGGAGAGCTCGCCCGGCTGCCCTACCCCTGGGACGACGGCCTGGAGCCCCGCCACGAGGCCCTGGAGGCGTACATCGGCGCCCGCTCCCTGCTGCGCCGGGCCGCCGAGGCCTGGCCGGAATCCGACGGTTCGTGCCCCCGCACCGCCGAACGGCTGTTCGCGCTGGCCGGACAGGGCGGCGCCACGGCCCGCGCGATCGTCGACCGGCATGCCGTGGACGTGGGCCGGCTGGCCGCCGCGGTGACCGCCGTACTGGACCCCGGGCTGCTCGTCCTGGGCGGCAGCACCGGCGCGTTTCCGCAGCTCCTGCCCGGCGTGCGGGCCGAGCTGGAGCGGCTGAGCTGGCCCACCGAGGTGGTCAGCAGCCAGGTCGGCGATCTCGGCACCGTGGTGGGCGCGGCCAGGCTCGCGGTCGTCAGAGGAGTCCAAACCGTGACCGAGGTGGCGCGGACGAAGGATTGACGGGTTCGGACTCGGTCTGCCAATGTCCGGACAAGCGCTTTCTAAGTCGGCCGGGACGCCGGCTTGGGGCGAGCCTCCCGCCCGTACTCGACGTACGGCAACCGCACGAGGGCGTGCCCGTGCGGTGACGGCCAGAACGGCCGGGGATCCCGCCCCGCGTGGACGACGCGGCCGGGCGAGGCTGCGCCCCCGGAAAGCACCCTTTCCTGCAAACTGCACCCGTGCCGCCTCGGTCGGCGCCGTGCTCTGTCCCCTACCGAAAAAAAGGGATCGAAGATGACCACTGTGGGTGTGCGGCGCTCCAGCCGACTCGGCCGCGGCGGTATGCGCCGCCTGGTTCCCCTCGCTGCCGTTGCCTCGGCAGGTGCCCTGCTGCTCTCCGCCTGCGGAGGGGGCTCCGACTCGGGCGGCACGTCCAAGTCGCTGACGTTCTGGATCTCCACGGTTCCGGGGCAGGACGCGGGCTGGAAGAAGTCGGTGGCGGAGTACAAGAAGGAAACCGGCGTCGACGTCAAGCTCGTCAACATCCCCTACGACGGCTACGACGCGAAGCTGCGCAACGCCGCGCAGGCGAGTTCCCTGCCCGACGTGGCGGCGGTGCCGAAGATCGACCCGATCTGGTCGAACAAGCTGCTCGACCTCGGCTCCATCGCCAACAACAAGACCAACAAGATCAACGCCAACTTCGTCGCCAAGGACTCGTCCGGGAAGGTGCTGTCCATCCCCTCGGACGTCACCGCGTCCGGCATGTTCATCAACAAGTCGCTCTTCGAGAAGGCCGGCGTCTCCTACCCGACCTCGCCCTCCAAGACCTGGACCTGGACCGAGTTCATCAAGGCGGCGGACGAGGTCCGGGAGAAGACCAAGGCCAAGTACTCCCTGACGTTCGACCAGTCGCCGTCCAGACTCCGCGCCATGGTGTACGAGATGGGCGGGCAGTACATGCACGCCGACTCCTCCGGCAAGTTCTCGGCGGACGAGGCGACCAAGAAGGCCGTGAACACCTTCGTCGGATGGAACGACGACAAGACCATGCCGAAGTCGGTGTGGACCAGCGGCGCCGACCCGTCGGCCATGTTCCAGAGCGGTGACGTCGTCGCCTACTGGTCCGGTGTGTGGCAGGTCGCCTCCTTCGCGGAGAGCGTCACGAAGTTCGAGTGGGCGAGCGTCCCGACCCCCGCCGAGCCGGTGCAGGCCAGCGACGTCAACAGCGGCGGCATGGTCGTGGGCTTCAACAACAACAGCGACGCGGCCACCGCCGCGAACAAGTTCATCTCCTGGCTGTACGAGCCCGAGCACTACAAGGCGCTGTGCGAGGCGTCCGGGTTCCTGCCGGTCGAGAGCGGTCTGAACCCGACGTACCCCTTCAAGTCCGAGGCGGCGCAGGCGGCGTTCAAGCTCTACAACGAGTCGATCCCGCTCTATGCCCCCATCTCCGGCTACTTCAACGTCGCGCAGACGAACTGGGCGCTGAAGGGCAAGAGCCTCACCGAGGACCCGACCAAGACGGAGATCGGCAAGGCGATCAACGGTCAGCAGTCGGCCGACAAGGCCCTGGAGAACATCGTGGCCGGCTACAACCAGCAGGTCGGCGGCGCGTCGTAGGCCCCAGGTCCGGGCGGCGGTACGAGCCACCGCCGCCCGGACCTGGACGTTTGCGTGATGCCGGGCTCATGGCGTGAGCCCACCGCAATCCCATCCACCAGCACGGAGTCAGGAAGATGACAAAACGAGCCTCGGACGTGTCCGTGAGCCCGCCCAGGAGCCGCAGTAAGTACACCCTCGCGCCGCTCGTCCTGATCGCGGCCAATGTCGTGCTCTTCGCGCTGTTCTTCGTCTGGCCGGCGGTGATCGGGCTCGTTTACTCCTTCACGGACTACACGGGCATCGGGTCGTTCCAGTTCGTCGGACTGGACAACTACCAGAAGCTGCTCGGGGACTCGACCTTCTACGACGCGATGACCCGCACGCTGCTGTACACCGTGCTCTTCGTCCCGCTGAACTTCGTGCTGTCGCTGCTCATCGCCAACGTGCTGGTGAGCAAGCACGCCAAGGGCGCGTCGGTCGCCCGCATCTTCTTCTTCATCCCGTGGCTTCTGTCGCCCATCATCGTGGGTGTCCTGTGGCGATGGCTGTTCGGTGAGAACTTCGGACTGGTCAACTACCTCATCGAGAAGGTCGGCGGAAGCGCCGTTCCGTGGCAGTCGAACGCGGACCTGTCACTGATCGTGGTCGTGGTGGCGGCGTCCTGGGCCTGGACGGGCTTCTCCATGCTGCTGTTCATCGCGGCGATCAAGAACGTACCGACGTCGTACTACGAAGCGGCCTCGCTCGACGGCGCCGGTCCGTGGCGCCAGTTCATCAGCATCACCCTGCCGAGCATCGCGCCCACCTCCTTCATCGTCATCCTGCTCAACACGATCCACGCGATGAAGGAATACGCGGTGTTCGCCTCCCTCAACAGCGGCGGACCCGGAACGTCGAACAACCTGCTTGTCCAGTACATCTACCAGACGGGGTTCAAGGCAGGCCAGATCGGCTACGCGAGCGCCGCGTCGTTCGTGCTCATGCTCATCCTGATGGGCGTCGCGGTCATCCAGATGATGGTCAACCGGCGGGTGGAGAACCGATGACAACCACAGACATGCCGCGCAAGGTCGACGCCGACTCCGTACGGGCCGTCTCCAAGAAGAGGAACGGCGGCTCGGCAACCGGCGGGCTTCGGCGCGCGATCGCCCCGACGACTCTGCTGTGGGTCCTGGCGGGCCTCTACGGGATTCCGGTGCTGTGGTTCGTCCTCAGCTCCTTCAAGCCGGCGGGAGACCTGTTCTCCCTTCCGCTGACGGTGTTCCCGGAGAACCCCACCGTGTCGGGTTACAAGGCGGCGTGGGCAAGCGCCAACTTCGCCCAGTACTTCATCAACACGACCCTCGTGTGTCTGATCGCGACGATCCTCACGGTGGGAGTCAGCTGCTGCACCGGGTACGCGCTGGCCAAGTACGACAACAAATGGCTCAAGGCCTTCTTCCTCTGCATCCTGGCCACCACGATGCTGCCGGCCGAGGTCATGCTCGCCCCGCTGTTCCTGGTGGTCCGCGACCTCGGCTTCTACAACTCGCTCACCGGCATCATCCTCCCGGCTCTGCTCACCGCGACCGGGTGCTTCATGTTCCGCCAGTTCTTCCTGACGGTCCCCGACGAGCTCATCGAGGCCGCCCGCATCGACGGCGCCAAGGAGCTGTCGATCTTCCTGCGGATCATGGTGCCGCTCTCCCGGCCCATCGCGCTGACGCTCGCCATCCTGTCGTTCCAGTGGCGGTGGAACGACTACATCTGGCCGCTGCTGATGCTCAACGACCCCGACAAGTTCACCGTGCAGATCGGCATCCAGAGCCTCGTCGGGGCGCAGAACATCAACTGGTCGGTGCTGCTCGGCGGATCGGTCATCTCCATGATTCCGCTGATCGTCGTCTTCCTGGTGTTCCAGCGTTACGTCATGAACGCCGACATCAACGCCGGACTGAAGGACTGACCTTGCCCACCCCGCTCGACCACGAGTTCGTCCGGTCGGCGGCCCGCGCCGCCTACCGGCGGGCCGCCCCACTGGCGGCCCGCCCGGACGAGGAACCCGCCGGTGCGACCCACCGTGTTCTGGCACGCCGGGTGAGGACTCTGGTCGCGGCATACCGTTCCCCGGACTCGGCGCTGCACGGCAGTGAGCGGGCCGTCGCCGCCGCGATGTCCCACCTCGGCGCCCTGCGGGCCGCGCAGACCACCACCGGCCTCTTCGCCGGCGGCGACAACGTGCAGTCCCCGCCGGACTCCGCCTTCACCGTCAACGACGTGTGCGACGCGCACGTCCTCGCCGCCGGCGCGGGGCCGGAACTGCGCGACGTCACGGCCGCGCTCGCCGAGATCGCCGGCGCGGCCTCCGGCAGCCTCCTGACGGGTGGGGTGCACACCCCGAACCACCGCTGGGAGCTGTGCGCGGCGCTGGCCAGACTGCACCGGTCGTTCCCGGACGACCGGCTGCTCGCCCGCGTCGAGGAGTGGCTCGCCGAGGGCGTCGACATCGACGCGGAGGGCCTGTACTCGGAACGGAGCGCCAACTACGCGGCCCATGTGTCCAACCCGTCACTGCTGCTCCTGGCCGATGTGCTCGGCCGCGCCGGCCTGCTGGCCGCCGTCGAACGCAATCTCGCCACCACCCTGGACCTCATCAGGCCGGACGGCACGGTGGAGACCGTCCACTCACGACGGCAGGACCAGAACCACCCGTTCCCCCTGGCGCCCTATCTGCCGCACTACCGGCTGCTCGCGATCCGCACGGGCCGGGGCGACTTCGCCCGGGTGGCGCGGCTGGCGGCCACCGGCGGGATCGACGACCCCGACCTGCTCGCCGAGACCCTCCTGACCCCGGACCTGTGCCGCACCCTGCCGGCCCCGGCCACGGAGACCCTTCCGCGCGACCGGTACCTCACCACCGCACGCCTCGCCCAACGCGCCTCCGCCATCGCGCACACGGTGGTGTACGGCGGCTCCGACGTGCCCGAGCACCGGCGCATCCGCTCGGGCCTCGCCTGCAACCCCACCTTCCTGCGCCTGTTCGCCGGCGACGCCGTCCTCGACGCGGTCCGTCTCTCGCGGGGGTTCTTCGACCTGGGCCCGTTCCGCGCCGCCGACGTGCGACGGCCCGCCGACAACCGGTACCGGCTCACCCAGACCCTCACGGCCGCCTACTACCAGCCGCTCCCGAAGGACGAGAGGCGGGACGACGGCGTCTACCGGCTGGTGGACGACGGACGCTTCTCGGCCTCGATGGCCTTCCCGGACCGGCCTCGGGACGAGGTCTCGCACACGACCCGCGTCGAGGTGGACCTGCGGGAGGACGGCGCCGACCTGCGGATCGACATCAGCGGACCACGGGTCCCCTGGGCCCTCGAACTGACCTTCCGGCCGGGCGGCGTGCCAGAGGGCGCCGTACCGATCGGCGACGGCCGCTGGTGCCTGACGACCGGGCCGATGACCTACCGCGTCGGTGACGACGAGATCCGCGTCGAGGCCGGCGTCGAGGCGGGCGAACCGCTTGCCGGGCCGGACCGCAGCGACCTACTGCGCTACGACCCGGGTCAGGACCACACCGTGGTCGGCGGCACCGACGCGACGACCGGGAACCGCGTCTACCTCGGTGGACATGGCCCGCACACACTGACCGTCGCACTGCGCGCCCGCCGGCCCGCACCCGTCGTGTGACTCCGACGCACCACGCCATGGCCACCCCAGGCATGAAGGGCTGATCCCCGTGCACCTCACGTCCCCTCCCGTGCACCTCGCACACCAGCGCGGCCCCCTGCACGACCTGCCCGACAGCCCCGAGGCGTACGACGCGGTCCTCGCCGACGTCGTCGAGCAGGCCCTCGCGCGCATCACGCCCGAGGGCAACCTCGAACACCCCGACTGCGTCGACGACATCGGCGACACCTCGCTCGGCATCACCTCGCTCCTCGCGCTCGCCTGGCAGCGCGGCAAGGACCCCCGGCTGCCGGAGGCGGTGGCCCGTAGCCTCGCCTTCCACCTCCGGGAGCGGGTCTACACCGAGGACAACCCCGGCTACCCGAACCTGAGGCTCCGCAACTCCGGTCTCCCGTACGCCCGTTACGTACTGGAGTCCGGCGCCCACCCCATCGGCGACTGGCCGAGCACGGTGTGGGCGCTGCTCCAGGCGGTGAACATCCTGGACGCGGCCGAGGGACTCGTCGCCGACGAACGGCGCGCGGAACTGGTCGAGTTGGCGCGCGGCTACTGGCGCTGGCTGACCGAGGCGACCTTCTTCAATCCGCAGGAGGCGGGCAACCAGGCGATCGGCTGTGTGGTCGGCGGCCTGATGCTGGCACGCCATCTGCCCCCGAAGGAAGGGGAGTCGGTCCGAGCCCGCGCACTGGAGCTGTACACCGACGAGATCCGCGCCCACCGGGTCCGCGACCGCGGCGCGCTGCTGCCCCCCGAGCACGGCGGCGCCTACGACAACAACTACGGCCCGATCTCCCTGTCCTTCCTCGCCCAGGCCCACCGGATCAGCGGAGAGGAGATCTTCGCCGAGGACGGCGACGCCCTGGCCCGCTACCTCGACGCCCGCCTCACCAACGGCGGGTTCGACAACGGCGGCCCCCGCTACAGCGAGCAGCACTCCGCCTTCGAGTCCGTCCTCGGCCTGCGCTACTTCGGCGCCCGCATCGGCTCCGACCTCGGCCGCTACCGGGGCGACAGCCGCTGGGCCCGGCACGCGGCCAAAGCCGACGGCGGGGTCGACGGCCACTTCGCGTGGATGCTGGTCTGGCAGATCCAGGACACCACGCGCTGGCACCGGGAACCCTCTCCGTCCGCCGTCCGCCACCAACTGCGCGCGGGCACGGTCTCGGTCGCCTTCGACGGCCACATGACCCCGGCGGTCGTTGAGGCCGCCGGAACGTACTACCTGCCCGCCGCCGTCAACCGTCAGCACGGCCACGGCCCCGTCACCGACGGCTTCCTGCTGTGCCGCCCGATGGGCGAGGTCCGCGTCCGCGACATCCGCGCCGACGGCCTCGCGGCCAAGCTGGTCACCAAGCCGGTCGTCGGCCGCGACCACGTCCTGCGCCACCTCCGGTCCCTGTACGTCACGGACGGCACGACCCTGTGGGTCACGGTCGCCGTCGAACACCTCGACGGCACCCCGTACCTGCTCGCCGGTCTCCCGTACGCCACGGACGACGGTGACCGGGTCCGCCGGACGGCGGAAGCCGGCGGCGTCACCTCCGCGGGCCCCCTGCGCCTGACGCACCCGCAGGCACAGGGCGTCGACCACTTCGACGCCCGCACCGAGGCGACCCAGGAGCAGGCTGCCTTCGCCCTGGCGGCCGACCCGCGTGGCTACGGCAACCCCGACGAGGGCTGGCGCCACCTGGTCACCTCCACGGCACTGGAGGCCGACCCGGCGCCCGGCGCACCGGAGGGGCTGACCGTGTTCGCCGTCCGGTACGGAGACGGGGACGGCGACACCGAGTTCGCGCCGGTCTTCGAGGCGACCCCGAACGGCCTGAAGGTGCGCACCGAGGCGTTCACGGCAGTGATCGGCGAGGTGGCGGGCGACTCCCACGGCGAGCCGGAGCTGACGCTTCTCGACTGAGGCAGGGCCGAAGAAAACGAAGACGGACGAGGCCGAGCAGCTCACCCGCGCGCTGCTCGGCCTCGTCGTGTCACCCGGCGGCCGGGTACCGCAGCGACCCCGGCACCACCAGATCCGCCCGGTCCCGGGTCGCGGCGACCAGGTCGGCGTTGCGCTGGTCCGTACCCCGCACCCATGCGACGGCCGTGTCGTGGTCCTTGCCGAACACCTCGTGCCGGGCGACGAGCCGCCGGACGCGCTCGCCCTCGTCAAGCTCGCAGAACCACACCTCGTCGAGCTGGGACCGCACCCGCGCCCACGAACCCTGCCCCAGGAGAAGGTAGTTGCCCTCGGTGACGACAAGACGCGCCGACGGAAACACCGGGATCGCGCCCGCGACCGGCTGCTCCAGCACCCGTTCGAAACCCGGCGCGTAGACGATCTCCCCCTCACCTGGCCCCTGGGTGTCCTCACGCAGCCGCCGCAGCAGTGCCGCGTACCCCGCCGCGTCGAAGGTCTCGGGCGCGCCCTTGCGGTCCCGCAGGCCCAGCCGCGCCAGCTCGACGTCGGCGAGATGGAATCCGTCCATCGGTACCTGGGCGACCCAGGGTGTGCCGTCGTCGTTCAGCGCCCGGACGAGCCGCTCGGCGAGCGTCGTCTTGCCCGCGCCGGGACTCCCGGCGACACCGAGCACGGCACGCCGGTCGTCGCGGACCAGGGCCCGTGCCCGGCCGAGGAGTTCGTCGAAGGTGGGTGCGGGGGAGGAAAGAGGGCGTTCCACGCGGCCGAGTCTCTCACCCGGACAGTCCTTCGTAGGCGGCCCCGAGGATCAGGAAGGCCCGGTCGTCGCCGAGGGCGCCCGCGTCGAGCATGCGGTTCATGACGTACGCCACCGTCAGACGCGCGTCCATGTCGACCAGGACCATCGAACCGCCCCAGCCTCCCCAGAAACACGTGCGGGGGTTGGGGAGCTGGCCGCTGTGCAGGCCGTACCCCATGCCCCAGCGCATGGGCACGCCCAGGACCGAGTCCGTCCCGGCGAACTGCTCCTCCAGGGCGCGTTCGCAGCCCGCCTCCGACAGCAGTCGTACGCCTCGTGCGGTGCCGCCGCAGGACAGCACCGACTGGACGGCGGCGACCGAGCGGGCGTTGCCGTGGCCGTTGGCGGCCGGGAGCTCGGCGCGCCGCCAGGCCTCGGTGTTGGCGGTGGCGGACGGGACGTGCGGGTTACCGGGGCGGTCGCGCGGCAGGGCGGCGTTCGGGTCGAGCACCCGCTCGGGCGGGGCGATCACGGGCGCGACACGGTGGTCGTGCTCGGCGGGCAGCCCGATGTGGAAGTCGGCGCCCAGCGGCCCGGCGATCTCCTCGGCGAAGAAGACACCCGGGGTGCGGCCGGTGGCCCGGTGGATCACCTCGCCGACGAGGTGGCCGTAGGTGATGGCGTGGTAGCCGCCTTCCGCGCCGGGCTTCCAGGCCGGGGCCTGGGCGGCGAGCCGGGCGGTGGCGGCCGGCCAGTCGTAGAGGTCCTCGACCGTCATCGGTACGTCCCAGGTCGGCAGGCCCGCCGTGTGGCCCAGCAGGTGCCGTACCCGGACGTCGTCCTTGCCGTTCGCGGCGAACTCGGGCCAGTAGTGGGCGACCGGCGCGTCCAGGTCGAGTACGCCCCGGTCGGCGAGGACCAGGGCGCACAGCGCCGTCATCGTCTTCGTCGTGGACCACGTGTTGGTGAGGGTGTCACGCTCCCACGGCACGGTTCGGGCCTCGTCGGTGTGGCCGCCCCACAGGTCGACCACCGGTTCACCGTCGAGGAACACCGCCACGGACGCGCCCACGTCCTTGTCGTCGAGCGAGGCCGCCAACGCCTCCCGTACGGGAGCGAACTGGTCGGTGCATGTGCCGGACGTCTCCACCATGCCGCGACCGTAGCCATGCCCCCGCCGAGCGGCCACCGATTATTTCCGGCCCTGAGCCCCGCCCGTGCGCACGCGGCCGGGCGCCCGGCTCATGTCCGGTCGATGTGCACGCTCGTCGACTTCACCCGGGCCGTCGCCTCCACGCCCACTTCGAGGCCCAGCTCCTCCACTGCCTCCCGGGTCAGCAGCGACACCAGCCGGTGCGGACCCGCCTGGATCTCGACCTGAGCGGCGACATCGCCGAGCTTCACCGCCGTGACGATGCCGGAGAAGGCGTTACGGGCGGAGGTGTACGACGGCTCCTCCTCGCCGGAGCCGGTGCCCGCGCCGGAGTTGGCCAGCTCGATCGAGAAGGCGGCCAGATCCCGGCCGTCGATCAGCCGACGCCCGCCCTCGTCGCGGTGGGTCTTCACCCGGCCCGCATCAGCCCACCGCCTCGCGGTGTCGGGGCTCACGCCCAGCAGACGGGCGGCCTGACCAATGGTGTAGGACTGCATACGCGCCAACCTAGCTCGTTCCCCGATCCCGCAGAATGAGCAACCGTGCCCGTCCCGGCGTACTGAAGTGGTAGGGAACGCACGCGATACAGCCACGCCCGGAGGTACCTCACCCGTGAGCATCACCAAAGCGGCCCCGCCCGGGGCCGGCCCCCGTGACACGGAGGCGCCGCCGGACGAGGCCGAGGGCGAGGAGCAGGGCTGGCAGTTCAGCTCGCCGCTCGTCCTGACCATGCTGCTGATCCTGATGGTCGCCCTGCAGGGGCCGATCCGTGGGGCGGTGTCCGCGCCGGTGATGCAGAGCTGGATGACGGTGTTCGTCGCCGTCGTCGTACAGGCCCTGCCCTTCCTCGTCCTCGGGGTGCTGCTGTCGGCGTTGCTCGCGGTGTTCGTACCGCCGTCGTTCTTCGTCCGTGCCCTGCCCGGCCGGCCCGCCCTCGCGGTACCGGTCGCGGGGATGGCCGGAGCGATCCTGCCCGGCTGCGAGTGCGCGTCGGTGCCGGTGGCAGGCGCGCTGGTGCGGCGGGGGGTCGCGCCGGCGGCCGCGCTGGCGTTCCTGCTCTCCGCGCCGGCGATCAACCCGATCGTGCTGACCGCGACCGCCATCGCGTTCCCCGGCGAGCCGGAGATGGTCGTCGCCCGGTTCGTCGCGAGCCTCCTGGCGGCGTGCGCGATGGGCTGGCTCTGGCAGCGGCTCGGACGCACCGACTGGCTGCGCCCGCCGGCCCACCCCTCGGACGAGGGCCTCGGCAAGGGAGCCGCGTTCTGGAGTTCCGTACGGCACGACGTGATGCACGCGGGCGGTTTCCTGGTCGTCGGCGCGATGGCCGCCGCCACCCTGAAGGCCGTGGTGCCGGCGAGCTGGCTGAGCCTCGCGGCGGACAACCCGGTGGTGTCGGTCCTCGCACTCGCCGTCCTCGCGGTGCTGCTGTCGATCTGCTCGGAGGCGGACGCGTTCGTCGCCGCGTCCCTGACCCAGTTCTCGCTCACGGCCAGGCTGGCGTTCCTCGTGGTCGGCCCGATGATCGACCTGAAACTGTTCGCCATGCAGACGGCCACTTTCGGCCGGAGCTTCGCCCTGCGCTTCGCTCCGGCCACCTTCGTGATGGCCGTGGCGTCGTCGGTCCTCGTCGGGGCGGTGCTCCTGTGAACCGGCAGGCACAGACGGTCGTCCTGTTCCTGGTCGGCGGAGCGATGGTGCACGCCGGTACCACCGACCTCTACCTGCGCTACGTCAAGGCGGGGCTCCAGCCGATGGTCGTCGGCGCGGGCGTGGTGCTGATGGTGGCCGCGCTGGCGACGGTCTGGTACGAGCGGAAACGCTCGAACACCGTCCCCGACAAGGAAGTTCACGTCCACGACGACGAAGCTCACGTCCACCGAGAACCGCGTGTCTCCTGGCTCCTGGTGCTGCCCCTGTTCGCGCTGATCCTGGTGGCCCCGCCCGCCCTGGGCTCCTACAGTGCCCTGCGCACGGGTACGGCCCTCCAGGCGCCGCTGGCCTACCCGCCCCTGCCCTCCGGTGACCCCGTACGCCTCAGCCTTGTCGACTACGCGGGCCGCGCGGCCTACGATCACGGACGCTCGCTGGGCGACCGGCGGATCGCGATCACCGGGTTCGTCGCACTCGACGCCAAGGGCACCCCGTACCTCGTCCGGATGGCCCTCAACTGCTGCGCGGCGGACGCCCAGCCGGTCAAGGTCGGCCTGACCGGCGAAATCCCTCCGGTGCTGCAACCGGACACCTGGCTCGAACTCACCGGCACCTACACCGATCAGCGGATCAAGGACCCGGTGAACAAGGGCATCATCCCGTTCTTCGACATCACCGAGGCCAGGCCGGCGGCGACCCCTCGCGACCCGTACGACGAGAGCTGGAACAGCTGAATCCCGGGGCCGGCGGTCCGGTCAGGGCTGGATCAGCCCGCGCTCGTACGCCTTGACGAGCCGCTGCGGAACCATGTGCTCGACCCCGTCGACGGTGACCGGCACCAACTGGGTCGTGGTCGCCTTCCACTGGGCGCGGCGGTGGCGGGTGTTGCTGCGGGACATCTTCCGCTTGGGAACGGCCATGGGAATCCTCCTCGGTTGGCAAGCGAGACAGGACGCTACATGAAAATGGATCCCATTAACAGTTGGGTACGGTCGGACCGGGGGAGCCGTCGGAGGGGGACGGGAACACCACGCTGTCCGACTCCGCGCCGGGCAGCGGCTCCGGCTCCCGCCGGCCCGTCCGACGGGAGAACGCCACCGAACCGTGAGCCTGGTCCCAGGTCGGCGGCCACGCCCTCCCGCCCGGTACGGCCGAGCTGAACGGGGGCAGCGGCCGCCGCCCTGGTCCGGTGCCCCGGGGGCGTTGTCCGCACGCCCAGTTCGTCCCTCTCGAAGGCGCCCACCGGCAACTCGTCGACACGCTCCGCACCGAGCAGTTCGGTCACCCTGCCGTACGCATCGGTGGGTTCGTCGGCGATGGTGAGAACGCCGGGTCCGGAAGTCGCCTGGGAAGGGAACGCACCCGTCGGCCGGGCGCGACACCACCTGTGCCGTGACTCTTGGGGAGAGTGACGACAGCTCAGGGAGCCATGCGCATGGAGCCCTGCGGATCATGGGGATGCGTCGGCGCCCGTGGTCCTTCCCCGGCCAGCCAGTCGGCGACGCATTGGGCTATCGGCTGTCCGGTGTCCATCTCGACGAAGCCGAACTGGCCCGACTGGTTGCATTCGAGGAACCACCAGACGCTGTCGAGATCCTCCGCGAAGTCGAAGGCCCCATAGGCGAGTCCGGCCTCCCGCAGATACCGGTGCACGGCCTCGGCGACGGGCGTCGGCACGTCGGCCGGCCGCCACGGTTCGTCCGAGGGCGCGAAGCGGACATCGATGTCGTCAGGGTGCGCGCCGGGTGCGACGGCCTTACGGGCGGCGAGGATCCGGTCGCCGACCGCCGTCAACCGGATGTCGGCCCGCTTGACGACCCGGCGTTGCAGCAAGGTGGGCCCGAACGCGACGGCGGTGAAGTCGACATCGGGCGCTACCCGGCTCGTCGGCACCACTCTGGGCGGCTCCTGCGGATGCGATCCGGAAACGGGCTTGACGACCAGATCGGGAAAACGCCGCGCGAAATCCCGGGCGGCCTGCGGGAACGTCGTGATCAGCGTGGCCGGTACGGGAAGCCGGCTGCGCTGTGCCAGATGCAGCTGCCAGGGCTTGTGGCGGGCCCGGGCGGCGGCGTCGGGGTGGTTCATCCAGCGCGCGCCGGTGCCCCGGAGCATGCCGTAGAAGGCCTGCGAGGCCTCCTCGGTGAGCCAGCCGGACGGGGCGGCGGCCCGCGCCCCCGGAACCCCCGGCCTGCGCACCCAGACGGACCGCAGGCCCTCCAGGGTCACCACTCTGCCTCCGGCGGAGAGGTGCCCGCGAAAAGCGCCGTTCACGTATTCGCCGGACAGGGCGACCTCGCCGGGCAGATCGGCGGGATCGATCCGGACCACGGGAATGCCGGTGCCGTTCAGCCGGGCCACGACGAGATCCGCCGTCACATCCTCCTCGGACGTCAGGACCAGGACCGTCATCGCGTCAGGTCCGCGTCAGTCATCGAAGTGCGTCTTGGAACCGGCAGTTGACGTAGTGGATCCGAATTCGCGCATCACGGCATGGTCATGAGCGGCAATCCGCCCTCCCGGCAGCACATTCAACTGCAGTCCGCAGTCATAGCTGTACGGAGTGCTCACCTCCAACTGCTCAGCCGGGCGCGCGTAGTTCAGAACGAACAGCTGCATCGCTTCTCCTCGATCGGCGACGACGTCGGTCAAGTGGACGGGGGAGCTCCGGTAATACAACTGTCCCGTCCCCCTTGCCCCGCCTCCAAGGAGTTATACGAATCGAACGGGTGAATGGTTGCCTCACGTTGTCGGCAACTGTGTCCGGACGGCATTTCGCGCACCGCGACCCACGCTCGCGGGTCGCGATGCCGGCGTCGGGACGGGTCAGTGACGCCCCAGGCCGCCACTGCCGAAGGAGCCGCTGGAGCCGGGATCCCAGCGGCCCCGCTGCTGGTCCTTCCGCCGCTTAGTCGACGCGTGATGGAGTTCGTGCGGCATGAGCCGCTCCCGCTCCCCAGCCGCACGCGGCACCTCGTCGGGCTCTCTCATCTCGCGGACCTCGTGCACCGGACCGGAAGGCGGAAGTGTGGGTTGTTCGTCGGGGCGGGGCCGGGGGGATTCCCGGTCCCGGACCCGCATGCCGAACCAGAAGGCCCAGATCAGTGCACCAGCGACGAACAGACCTGCGACAAATGCGGCCGTTACGTGGAGTAGATCGCTCGACGCGGCCAGTAGTTCAGACGTTGTCGGACTCATATACCGATTATCGCCGACACCCTGTGAATGCGCGTCCGAAAAGGAGCCTGTGGAATCGCTGTCCCTTTCTTGTCCGTCAGGGCTTCACGGCGACGGCACCGAATTGCGGAAGTGTGGCCGCGGAGCCGCTCTCCGGGCGCCACCGCGCACAGGAGACGAGCCCCGGGTCGAGAAGGTCCAGGCCGTCGAGGAAGGCGGCGACCTCGGCACGGGGACGGGCGGTGATGGGCGGGGTGGCGTTCTCGTTCCAGAACTTCATCGCCTCGATGTTGCCCTCACCGTCGAGGTCCGGGTCGGTCGTCGGATGGGTCAGGACCAGATAACTGCCGGACGGCACCGACGCCATGATCCGGCGCACGATGTCCTGTGCCTGGCCCGTGTCGAGCACGAAATTCAGGATGCCGAGCATCATGACGGCGACGGGCCGCTCGAAGTCGAGGGTCTCCGAGGCGCGCTGGACGATGCCGTCGGGCCGGTGGATGTCCGCGTCGATGTAGTCCGTGGCCCCCTCACGCGTGCCGGTCAGCAGCGTACGGGCGTGCGCGAGCACGATCGGGTCGTTGTCGACGTACACGATCCGAGACTCGGGCGCGAGGCGCTGGGCGATCTCATGGGTGTTCTCCACCGTCGGCAGCCCTGTCCCGATGTCCAGGAACTGCCGCACTCCCTGCTCGGCGACCAGGAAGCGCACGGCTCGCCCGAGGAAGGCGCGGTCCGCGCGGGCCACACTGCGGATCAGCGGGAACATGGCGTCGATGTGGTCACCGACGGCCTGGTCGACGACGTAGTTGTCCTTGCCGCCGATCCAGTAGTTCCACACGCGCGCGTTGTGGGCCACCGAGGTGTCCAGTCGGCCGCGTCCCTCTGACGTGCTGCTCTGCTCGCTCACGTCGGTTCCTCTCGTCACTTCCCGTGCCCCGCACGGACGTTGACGAGCACACGAGCCGTCAACATCGTTCGCGCCTACGAGGGTGATCTTATGGCCGTGCGCTTCGGGGCCCGCGCGGGAGGCGGCGGAACGGGTACTGCCGCGTGCCGGCGGTGGCCTCTACTCTCGCCGGACAGGCCCAGGGGAGCGGGAGACACGGATGGATCACTACGACTACGACCTCGGTACCCACAAACGGTCCGTGACGACGTCGTCCGCCGAGGCCCAGAAGTGGTTCGACCGGGGCCTGGTGTGGACGTACGGCTTCCACCACGAGGAGGCCGTCGTCTGTTTCGAGGCCGCCGCCACGGCGGACCCCGACTGTGCCATGGCCCACTGGGGCATCGCGTACGCCCTCGGCCCGAACTACAACAAACCCTGGGAGTTCTTCGACGGCGACGACCTCGCACGGACCGTGGCCCGTACCCACGCGGCCGTCGAACTCGCGCAGCGGAAGGCGGCTGGTGCCACCCCCGCCGAACAGGCCCTGATCGGCGCGCTGCGGGCCCGATACCCGCAGGCGGAGGCCGTCGAGGACTGCTCGGTGTGGAACGAGCCCTACGCCGACAGCATGCGAACGGTGTACGAACTCGCCCCCGACGACCTCGACATCGCCGCGCTGTACGCCGACGCGCTGATGAACCTGACGCCCTGGCAACTGTGGGACGTGCGTACGGGCGAGCCGGCCGAGGGCGCCCGCACCCTCACCGCGAAGGCAGTCCTGGAGCGGGCGATCGCGACCGACGCAGGCTCGCGCCACCCGGGACTCCTGCACCTCCACATCCACCTGATGGAGATGTCCGCCGCCCCGGAGACGGCCCTGCCCGCCGCGGACCGGCTGCGCGGCCTGGTCCCGGACGCCGGCCACCTGCAGCACATGCCCACACATCTGGACGTACTCTGCGGCGACTACCGGCGCGTGGTGGCGGACAACGCCACGGCGATCGTCGCCGACGAGAAGTTCCGCGAGCGGTCCGGCGCGATGAACTTCTACACCCTCTACCGGGCGCACAACCACCATTTCAAGATCTACGGCGCGATGTTCCTGGGACAGTCCAGGACCGCGCTGGAGGCCGCCGCGCACCTGGAGGCCTCCATCCCCGAGGAACTGCTTCGGGTGCAGAGCCCGCCCATGGCCGACTGGCTGGAGGGCTTCCTCGCCATGCGCGTCCATGTGCTGATCCGGTTCGGCCGCTGGTCGGACATCCTCGAACTGCCGCTGCCCGCCGATCCGTTGCTGTACTGCGTGACGACGGCCATGCTCCGGTACGCCCGGGGGGTCGCCCTCTCCGCCACCGGCCGGATCGCCGAGGCCGAGGCCGAGCGCGAGCTGTTCCGCGTGGCACTCACCCGCATCCCGGAGACCCGGATGCTGTTCAACAACACCTGTTCCGACATTCTCGCCGTCGCGTCCGCGATGCTCGACGGTGAGCTGGAGTACCGCAAGGGCCACCACGAGGCCGCCTTCGCCGCGCTGGAGCGCTCGATCGAACTGGCCGACAACCTCCCCTACGACGAACCCTGGGGCTGGATGCAGCCCACCCGGCACGCCTACGGCGCCCTGCTCCTCGAACAGGGACGCGTTGCCGAGGCGGAAGCCGTCTACCGTGCCGACCTCGGTCTCGACGGGACACTTCCGCGCGCTGTGCAGCATCCCGGCAACGTCTGGGCTCTGCACGGGTTCCACGAGTGCCTTGTCCGGCTGGGCAGGGATGGGGAGGCAGGGATCGTGGCCCAGCAGCTGAAGATCGCGCTCGCCCTGGCGGACGTCCCGATCGAGGCATCCTGCTTCTGCCGTCTGGACGTGGGCAACGGCGGCGCGGACGCGGGTTGTTGCTGACGGTGCGCCGGACGCGTCAGGTCTGCCCCTGGGAGCATCGGCACCTGCCGGGTCGGTGTTCAGCGCCGCCGCGAACGCCTGCTGATGTCCGGTCGACAGCATATGTGGAACGAAATGTTGACGTTTCAAATTATCGTATGCTGCGGGCATGTCCTCACCCACCCTTACCGAGCTCACCGAGCGGCTGTCCAAGGACCTCGGGCGCCCCGAAGCCGAGCTGCTGGCGCCGGGCGGTGGCTGGAACCTGTCCCAGACGCTCCAGCACTGTGCCCAGACCGTCCGCTACTCCGTGACCGGATACCCCGGACTCAAGCCCGCCCTGTTCCGGGCCACGGCAGGCACCCTGGCCAAACGCCTCTTCCTGCGGCGCGGAGCGACGAAACACTCGCTGGAGGCGGAGATCGACGGAGCTCCGCCCCTGGACCCGAGCCTGCCGTCGGCAGAGGCAGCGTCCGGCCTCGCGGACGCGGTTGCCCTGTTCACCGGCCACACGGGACCGCACGCCCTGCACCCCGCCTACGGACGCTGCACGCACGACGAGTTCGCACGTCTGCACGCCATGCATCTCGCCGAACACCTGCCGGGACTGGTCGACGCCCGACGCCGGTGACCGTGCGGTCCGCCGTCACCCCAGCCTGGTGGCGGCGCGCTTTTGATCGCCTCGCGGATACGGAAGTGGGTCCCGCAGCGGCAGACGTTCGCGATCGCGTCGATATCGGCGTCCGTGGGGTTCTTCGTGCGCTTCAGCAGGGCCACCGCCGCCATGATCTGGCCGGGCTGGCAGAAGCCGCGCTGGGCCATGTCCTGCTCCAGCCAGGCCTCCTGCGCGGGGTGCAGCCGGTCACCGTCCGCCAGCCCCTCGATGGTGGTGACCTCCCTCCCCGTGGCCTCGGCCACGGGAACCACACAGGGATTGACCGCCTCGCCGTCGAGATGGCTGGTGCGGGCCTTGCAGATGTCGATCCCGCAGCCGTACTTGGGGCCACGCACGCCGAGCAGATCGCGCAGTACCCACAGCAGGGGCAGGTCGTCGGGGGCGTCGACGGTCACGGACTTCCCGTTGACGGTGAAGGTGTGGGAGGGCACGTACGTTCTCCTGTCAGGGTGCTGAGGGCGCTGAGCCGAGAGGGCTCAGTGGGCGCTCGGCGGATGTTCACCCGGCGCTCAGCGAGGAAAGGGAGTGAAGCCGACGTCGAAGTTGACGGGGAAAGCGCGCGGCTTCGTGCCGATGGCCCGGGCGCAAGGGACTTGGTGCTTCCTCCGGCGTGACGTGGGCGACGCCTGTTCGGCCGACGGGTGAGACCGGTGCTGTTGTCGAGTTCCTTCGACGGGACCAGCCCGGGAAGGATGAAGCGGGCTCGCCACAGGTCGTGGAGCAACGCGTCTCGCCGCCGATCACCGAAGACCCACTCCGCTCGATCCTCATGCTCCGGTTTTCGGCGATCTCGGCGATCGTCATGCCGTCGGCCGCGTGGGCGTACTCGTTCGCCGGGATGTCGGCGGCGCTCGGGGGAGAGCGCCCCAGCCGCCCGGCGGGACCGATTTCGGCGCAGGCCGAGCAGGGTGCGGTACTCGCCCTGCTCAAGCCGAGACCGGAGAGGGTTCTCTGCCGAAGAGCGCGGCCCGCGCGCCCCCTTCCGACACCGCCTGTTCCGACCACCGTCCGGTGCACAGCGGCCGGTGTCGACGCACAGTCGAGGCGTACGTATCCCTCGCTGCCGGAGCCGAAAACCGGTGACCGCCCCGGACCGTCAGCCGTGGACGTGCAGGCCGTCGAGGAGCGGGTGGTGGCTGTGCCGCCAGCCGGCGCCGACCCGTCGTGCGTCGGCCAGATGCGGGTGCCCGGCGGGAAGACCGGCGTGCTCGTGCTCGACGGCCGCCGCTTCCCGCGCCGGCCACAGGCGTACGGCGAGCAGCGCCGCGGCCAGGGCGACAGCACCCAGGGCGAGCACCGCGGACCGGAGGCCGGCCGTCGCGCCGAGCCATCCGGCCAGCGGGTACGTGAGCAGCCAGCAACTGTGCGAGAGGGAGAACTGGGCAGCGAACGCGGAGGTGCGCGCCTCGGCGGGCGCCGCCCGGCGGATCAGCCGCCCGGTCGGAGTGAGTACCACCGAGCAGGCGGCACCGAACGCGGTCCAGGCCGCCAGCAGCGCGGGCCAGCGCCAACTGCCGCCGCCCGCCGTGGTGATGGCGCCGAGCATGGCGAAGACCGGGGTGAGCGACAGAGCTCCCCGCAGCATCAGCGCACGGTCCGGTACGCGGTCGAGCACCCGGGGCAGGAGGAGCGCCACGACCATCGAGCCCGCACCGAACGCGCCGAGCGCCAGCGGTACGTCGCCGGCGCTCCGGCCGAGCTGGTCGCGGACGTACACCACGGTGTTGACGGTGACCATGGCACCCGCGGCGGCCACCGCCAGATCGAGCGCGAGCAGGGCGCGCAACTGAGGGACGGCGAGGAAGAGACGGGTGCCCGCGGTCGCCCCCGCACGGATGCCGCCGGTCGGCGGGGCGGCGGTGGCGAGGGTGAGGGCGGGCTTGGGCAGCACGGCGGAGGTGACCAGGGCGGCCGAGGCCAGGAAACCGGCAACGGTGCCCAGGAACAGCCAGTTGTAGGTGACCAGTGACAGCAGCGCGGCGGCGAGGGCCGGGCTGAGCAGACTCTCCAGGTCGTAGGCGAGCCGGGACAGGGACAGGGCCCGGGTGTAGTCGCGTTCGGCGGGAAGTACGTCGGGTACGACTGCCTGGAAGGTGGGGGTGAACGTGGCCGACGCCGCCTGGAGCAGGAAGATCAGGACGTACACCTGCCAGATTTGGTCCACGAACGGCAGCAGCAGAGCGACCCCGGCTCGCGCGAGGTCCGCCCCGATCAGCAGCGCGCGGCGCGGCAGCCGGTCGGCGACCGCGCCGACGGCCGGGGCGATCGCCACGTACGCCACCATCTTGACCGCGAGTGCCGTGCCGAGCACCGATCCGGCGTCGGCGCCCGCGAGATCGTAGGCGAGCAGGGCGAGGGCGACCGTCGCCAGGCCGGTGCCGGTCAGGGCGACGACCTGGGCGGTGAAGAGGCGGCGGTAGGTGCGGTTGCGGAGTACGGCGAGCATGCGGCGATCCCTTGGCCGGTCGGGGAGCGGGCGCGGTCCCACTCCACTGTAGCCATAGGTGCGCACCTGTGCACATGTTGCCGCGGGAATCGGTACGCCGGCACTCTCGACGGGTCCGTCCTGCCTCTACGCTGAGGGCATGCCTGCTCGCGAGACCTTGCCAACCGCGGCCGACACGCACCTGCGTGCCCCGGACAGCGCGCGTCTCGCTGAGGCGACCGAGGTGTTCGCGCTGCTGTCCGACGCGACGCGGCTGCACCTGCTGTGGCTGCTCGCACAGGGGGAGTCGGACGTCGGCTCGCTGACGGAGCGCTGCGAGGCGTCGCGGACGGCGGTCAGTCAGCACCTGGCGAAGCTACGGCTGGCGGGGCTGGTGGAGACGCGGCGCGAAGGGCGGTACGTCCACTACAGCCTGCGTGACGGGCATCTGCGGCGCCTGGTGATGGAGGCGTTGAGCCACGCCGACCACCGGGTCAGCGGCAGCGCGCCGCACGACTGAGGTCCGGCGCCCCCAGACCCCCGGCTGTCGGCCCTGAACGGGCCCCGTCCTCAAACGCCGGACGGGCTGAAAGACCAAGCCCCGGCCGGGGGTATCCAGCCCTTCCGGCGTTTGAGGAGCGGGGGTTCGAGGGCTGCGCCCCCGAGGAAAGGCTGTCTACTGGGCGGCGCTCCGGCGTCGTACGAGAAGGACGGCCCCGCCTGCCACGACAACCACTGCCGCGCCGATGCCGATCCAGGCAGCCGCGGACATCCCACCGTCGTCGCTCGCCGCCTCGGCCGCCGGCGAGGCCGACGCCTCCGTGGCCTCGGCCGTGGGTGTCGGCGACGCGGAGGCGGACGGCGACGGCGACTCGGACGCCGTCTCGCTCGGCGACGGGCTCACCGGCTTCGCACCCGGCGCGGCAGCCTTCAGCTTGAGCACGGGCGCGGGCTGCTCACCGTTCTCGTCCAGCTCGATCCAGCGGTCGATCTTGCCGTCGCTGTAGGTCTGCAACGACTTGAAGGCGAGCTCCTTCGCGTCGGGGAGCTGCCGCACGACGACGGAGTATTCCGCGCTCACGCCGGTCTTGAGGGCCGCGCCCCTGACCGTGTATCCCTCGTCGTCGGTCGCGAACTTCCAGCCCTTGGGGCCCTCGCCGTACGTCACGTCACCGGGCGCGATGCCCTTGGGCAGGATGACGCGGACCTCGGTGATCCCGGCGGTGTCGGACTCCGCTTCCGCGTGGAAGGAGATCTCGACGTTCTCGGCGAGCGCCTGGGCCTTGTCGGACTCGACCTCCATGTGGGCGGCGGCCGGTCCGGCGGTGAGGAGGACAAGGGTGGCGGCAGCGGCTGCCAGGAGGGTCAGGCGGCGCGCGGTGCCGTTCTGGGCGGGGGCAGTGAACATGGGTGTCTCCGGGTCTTTCGGGGCGTGCGGTGGTACGGAACGGCCGACCCGCGTCGGGCCGTTCCGGCAGGGTCAGTTGGCGAGGGCGAGCCACGCCGGCGGAGGACCCCGCCGTACCACCACGTCCGCGAGAAGCGCCCCCCTGAGCGACGGCTGCTCGGTCCGGCGCGGGCGGCGCACCCGCGATCCGCGCCCGGTCGGCGTCGGTCGGCCGCCGAGCAGCGCCCGTACGGTGGCGATCCGCGTCCGTACCGTGTCGACAGCCCCGGTCAGGCCGCGCGCCAGTGTCCAGCAGGCCGCGTCCGCGCGGTGCAGCAGCACGGCGACGAGTACGGCGGCCACGGCATGGAGGACCGTCATCGCGGCCGAGTGGTGCAGCCCCTCGGACCAGGTCCCATGGGCCGGCATCGCATGATGCGCATGCGCATGCGAGGGCAGGGACGTGCTCGTGGCCGCCGCTCGGCGTGAGTGGGCGGCCGACAGCCACACATGCAGTCCGGTCTGCGCCGCCGCGCTCGTCACCACCACCACGGCAAGCGAACGAGGGCGCCGCGTACCGACCAGGCCCACCACGAACAGCAACACCGCCGCCACCACGCTCGGCCGCCACGGGGCGGGCCCCTCGGCGACCAGATGATGCGCGCTGACCCCGAGCACCGTCCCGACGACGGCGAACACCGCTGCCCGGAACACGGGCAGGGGCGCGGAGCGCGTCGTCGGCGTACGGAGCATGGTCATGGCCCGCCCATCATCAACCATGCGGCGACCGGGCAGGGACCGGGTCTCAGGAATTTCTCATTCCATTCCCATGGCCGACCCAGGCATTGGTCACAGGCTGGTCAAGTATCCAAGGAGGGCGGGGGGTTCGCACACCGGGTTCGTAGCCGGGGGTCAAGGAGGCACAGTCATGGTCCTGGTCGGTCCGGAAGTACGCCGAGTGGCCCGTGGGTTGAGGCGGCGGGTACGACGGTTCGCGGAGCCACCCGTGCCGCGGTCCGCCCACCGGCTCGTCCCGGACCCGGTGTTCGTGATCTCCTCCGTGCGCTCCGGCTCCACACTCCTGCGGGTCCTGCTCAACAGTCACCCGCAGATCCGGGCGCCGCACGAGATGCACCTGCGTACCCTGTCGGTCGACCTCACCAAGCCGTACACCAGCAAGGCCATGGACCAACTCGACCTCGACCAGCGCGAGTTGGAGCACCTGCTGTGGGACCGCATCCTCCACCGGGAACTCGTGCGCAGCGGCAAGCAGATCATCGTGGACAAGACACCCGGCAACGCGGGCTTCTGGGAGCGGCTCGCGGAGGGCTGGCCGAAGGCCCGGTACGTCTTCCTGCTGCGCCATCCCGCGTCGATGGTGAGCAGCCTGATCAACAACCGTCCCGACCGCGACCTCGGCGCGACCGTACGGGAGGTGCGCATGTACGTCGAGGCGGTCGAAGCGGCCCGGAACGGGCTGGACGGCATCACGGTCCGCTACGAGGACCTGACCGAGCGGCCCGAGGCGGTCACCCGGGACATCTGTGCGTATCTCGGTGTGCCCTGGACACCGAAGATGCTCGACTACCGCAAGGGCGATCACGGCCCCTTCGTGCCTTTCATCGGTGACTGGAGCGACAACATCAAGTCCGGGAAGATCCAGCGGGCCCGGCCGCTGCCGGACGCCGAGGACGTCCCGGAGGCGTTGCGCGACCTCGCCCGCACCTGGGGGTATCCCTGTTGAGGCGGCTGCCCGCTCGGCCCTGACCGGCTCCCGGCGTCTATACGATGTCCGCTCGGGAAACTGACGGGCGGCGGACGGGAGACAGGGCGTGACGGAGCACCGGCGGCGTCCCCGGCGACGGGGGCAGGGTGAGCTGGAGGCGCTGGTCCTGTCGGCGCTGCGCGAGGCGGAGGGGCCGGCGACGGCCGGCTGGGTGCAGGAGCGGCTCGGTGGCGATCTGGCCTACACCACCGTCATCACGATCCTCACCAGGCTGCTGGCCAAGGGCGCGGTCACCCGGGAACGCGTGGGCCGGTCCTTCGCGTGGATGTCCGCGTCCGACGAGGCGGGCCTCGCCGCGCACCGGATGCGCAGGGTGCTGGACGCCGAGAGCGACCGGGCGGCCGTACTGGCCAGCTTCGTCACCGGGCTCGGCCCCGACGACGAGCGGTTGCTGCGCGAACTGCTCGGACGGCCCACGGCGGACCCGGAGAGGGAGGACTGAGTCCCCTAAGGGTGTTCGTGTTTCTGCCGCTGTTTCTGGCGCTGTTCCTGCCGTTGACGGCGTGACCGATCGCCCGTCTGGCTGAACAGCATCTGCATCCGCACACCGCGCCCCGACTGCCGACCGCGGTGGCGGGCGTCATGGCGGCCTGCCCCGGTTCTCAGTCGCCGCCGAACGCCTTCAGGATGCGCTCGGCGGCGAGGGTGGCCGTCAACTCACCCTTCCTTACCTGCTGTTCGAGGCCGGGTGCGAGGGCGCGTACTGCCTCGTCCGCGTGCAGGCGGCCCAGCAGTTCCTCGCGGACCATCGTCCAGGTCCAGTCGACCTGCTGGTCACGGCGTTTGGCGGTGAGACGGCCGGACGAGTCGAGCAGGGCGCGGTGCTGTTCGAGACGGTCCCAGACGGTGTCCAGGCCGGTCGACTCGCGGGCGCTGCACGTCAGCACGGGCGGTGTCCAGGCCACGTCCCTGCCGTGCATCAGCCGCAGGGCGCCCGCCAACTCCCGTGCGGCGGACTGGGCGTCGCGTTCGTGCGGGCCGTCCGCCTTGTTGACCGCGAGCACGTCCGCGAGTTCCAGGACGCCCTTCTTGATGCCCTGCAACTGGTCACCGGTGCGGGCCAGCGTCAGCAGCAGGAACGAGTCGACCATGTTGGCGACGGCGGTCTCGGACTGGCCGACCCCGACCGTCTCCACCAGTACGACGTCGTAGCCCGCCGCCTCCATCACCACGATCGACTCACGCGTCGCCTTGGCGACCCCGCCCAGCGTGCCCGCAGTGGGGGAGGGCCGGATGAAGGCCGCCGGGTCCACGGCCAGGCGTTCCATCCGGGTCTTGTCGCCGAGGATCGAGCCGCCCGTACGGCTGGACGACGGGTCCACCGCGAGCACCGCAACCCGGTGCCCGAGCCCGGTCAGCATCGTGCCGAACGCGTCGATGAACGTCGACTTGCCGACCCCCGGCACCCCGCTGACCCCGATCCGCCGCCCCCGGCCGCTGTGCGGAAGCAGTGCGGTCAGCAACTCCTGCGCCAGCGCCCGGTGCTGGGGCCGGGTCGACTCGACGAGGGTGATGGCCCGCGCCACGATCGCCCGCTTCCCTTCGAGTACGCCCTTGACGTACGCGTCGAGATCGATCACAGGTCGTGCCCGAGGTCGGCCGAGAGCCGCTGGACGAGGTCGTGCGCCGCGTCCGGGATCACCGTCCCGGGCGGGAACACGGCCGCCGCGCCCATCTCCAGGAGGGTCGGCACATCCTGCGGCGGGATCACCCCACCGACGACGATCATGATGTCCTCCCGCCCCTCGGCCGCCAGTTCCTCGCGCAGCGCCGGTACGAGAGTGAGGTGACCGGCGGCCAGCGAGGACACCCCGACGATGTGGACGTCCGCCTCCACCGCCTGCCGGGCGACCTCGCCCGGGGTCTGGAACAGCGGGCCGACGTCGACGTCGAAGCCGAGGTCGGCGAAGGCGGTGGCGATCACCTTCTGGCCGCGGTCGTGGCCGTCCTGGCCCATCTTGGCGACCAGGATGCGCGGCCGGCGCCCCTCGGCCTCCTCGAAGGCGTCCACCAGCGTGCGGGTGCGGTCGACGGACGGGGACTCGCCTGCTTCGTTGCGGTACACCCCGGCGATCGTACGGATCTGGCCCGCGTGCCGCCCGTACACCTTCTCCAGCGCGTCGGAGATCTCTCCGACCGTCGCCTTCGCGCGGGCGGCGTTCACCGCCAGCTCCAGCAGGTTGCCCTCACCGCCCGCCGCCCGGGTCAGCGCGTCCAGTGAGTCCTGGCAGGCCCGCTCGTCGCGTTCCGCGCGCAGCCGCCGCAGCTTCTCGATCTGCTGGGCGCGTACGGAGGAGTTGTCGACCTTGAGGACGTCGATCCGCTCGTCGGTCTCCACGCGGTACTTGTTGACGCCGATCACCGTCTGGCGCCCCGAGTCGATGCGGGCCTGGGTGCGCGCCGAGGCCTCCTCGATGCGCAGCTTGGGGATGCCCGCGTCGATGGCCTGCGCCATGCCGCCCGCCGCCTCGACCTCCTCGATGTGCTGCCAGGCGCGGCGAGCGAGGTCGTACGTCAGCTTCTCGACGTACGCGCTGCCGCCCCACGGGTCGATGACCCGGGTCGTGCCCGACTCCTGCTGGATCAGCAGCTGGGTGTTGCGGGCGATGCGCGCCGAGAAGTCGGTGGGCAGCGCGAGCGCCTCGTCCAGGGCGTTGGTGTGCAGCGACTGGGTGTGGCCCTGGGTCGCGGCCATCGCCTCCACGGCCGTACGCGTCACGTTGTTGAACACGTCCTGCGCGGTCAGCGACCAGCCCGAGGTCTGCGAATGGGTGCGCAGGGAAAGGGACTTGGCGTTCTGCGGGTCGAACTGCCTGACCAGCCTGGCCCACAGCAGGCGCGCCGCGCGCAGCTTGGCGATCTCCATGAAGAAGTTCATGCCGATCGCCCAGAAGAAGGAGAGCCGGGGCGCGAACGCGTCCACGTCCATCCCCGCGTCCCGCCCCGCCCGGATGTACTCGACCCCGTCCGCCAGCGTGTACGCGAGCTCCAGGTCGGCCGTCGCGCCCGCCTCCTGGATGTGATAGCCGGAGATCGAGATGGAGTTGTAGCGGGGCATGCGCTGCGAGGTGTACGCGAAGATGTCGGAGATGATCCGCATCGACGGCTTCGGCGGATAGATGTAGGTGTTGCGGACCATGAACTCCTTGAGGATGTCGTTCTGGATGGTCCCGGCCAGCTTCTCGGGCGGCACGCCCTGTTCCTCCGCCGCCACGATGTACAGCGCGAGGACGGGCAGCACCGCGCCGTTCATCGTCATCGACACGGTCATCCTGTCCAGCGGGATGCCGTCGAAGAGCTGCCGCATGTCGTAGATCGAGTCGATCGCCACGCCCGCCATGCCGACGTCACCGGTCACGCGCGGGTGGTCGCTGTCGTAACCCCGGTGCGTGGGCAGGTCGAAGGCGACCGACAGGCCCTTCTGGCCGGCCGCGAGGTTGCGGCGGTAGAAGGCGTTGGACTCCTCGGCGGTGGAGAACCCCGCGTACTGGCGGATCGTCCAGGGCTGGTTGACGTACATCGTCGGGTACGGGCCGCGCAGATACGGCGCGGCACCCGGGTACGTCGACAGGAAGTCCAGGCCCTCCAGGTCACGGCCGGTGTAGAGCGGCTTGACCGCGATGCCCTCGGGCGTCTCCCAGAAGGTGCCGTCCGAGCCAGTGGTCGCCTTGACGGCCGTACGCCAGTCGTCGGCGCCGGCGATGGCGGTCGGGGTCCCCAGTTCGATTCCGGAGAAGTCGGGGATTCCCATCAGGACGCTCCCATGCGGTCGAGGGTGGCGGAGAGCACGGCGACGGCGTCGCAGCCCGCGAAGACGTACGCGTCGACATCGGTGTACTGCCCGGGACGGCCGGCGAGGAACACGTGCGAGGCGCCGACGGCCTTCAGTTCCGCTGCCACGGTCGCGGCCTGCTCCTCGTACAGCGTGTCACTGGAGCAGAGGCAGACCTCGGTGGCGCCGCTCTCCTCGAAGGTGCCCTCCGTGACGGGCTCGATGCCGCCGGCCTGGAAGAGGTTCGATACGAAGGTCGTCCTGGCGCTGTGCGCGGCGGCCGGGCCGATGGTCGCGAGGTAGACGCGCGGCCGGGTTCCGGTGGCGGCGAGGTGGGCGTCGGAGCGGGCGCGCAGCGCCTCGTACGCCTCGTCGCGCCGCACCCGGGGGAGCCCGCCGGACGGCGGTACGGGCGCGGGCTCGCGGTCCGGGAGGCGCTCGGCGAGATTCGGGAACTCGCTGACCCCGGTGATGGGCTCGCGCCGTTTGGCCAGCTTGGCGGAGCGGGCCGCCCAGGTGGTGGCCAGCGCCTCGCCCAACCGGCCCGAGCGGAGGGCGGTCGCGGAGCCGCCCAGGCCCTCGATCCACTGGAAGAACTCCCAGCCCGCGTGGGCGAGCTCGTCGGTGAGCCGCTCCACGTACCAGGAGCCGCCCGCCGGGTCGATCACCCGTGCCAGATGCGACTCCTCGACCAGGATCGTCGAGGTGTTGCGGGCGATCCGGCGCGCGAACGCGTCCGGCAGGCCCAGCGCGTGGTCGAAGGGGAGCACGGTGACCGAGTCGGCGCCGCCGACCCCGGCGGCCAAGGTGGCGACCGTCGTGCGGAGCATGTTCACCCACGGGTCGCGGCGCGACATCATCACCGGCGAGGTCACGACGTGCTGCAGTTGTGCCCCGGCCGCCGGTGCCCCGGACACCTCGGCGACCCGCGCCCACAGCCGTCGGGCCGCGCGCAGCTTGGCGACCGTCAGGAACTGGTCGGCGGTGGCCGCGTACCGGAACTCCAGCTGTGCACAGGCCTGTCCGACGGACAGTCCCGCCTCGGTCAGCTCGCGCAGGTAGGCGACACCGGTCGCCAGGGACGCGCCCAGCTCCTGCGCGGCCGAGCCGCCGGCCTCGTGGTAGGGCAGCGCGTCCACGGTCAGCGCGCGCAGCCCCGGGTACTGCTCGGCGCACAGTCGCGCGAGTGCGACGACGGGCGCGAAGGCCAGCTCCTCGCCGGTGCGGGCCTCGTGGCCCAGCGGGTCGCCGCCGAGGTTGCCGCGGGCCGCCTGCTCGGCGACGCCCCGCTCCTCGTAGAGCCGCAACAACTCCCGTGCCGCGGGCTCGACTTCCTGTCCGGCGTCGAGGACGACGGGGGCCAGGTCGAGAAAGACGCCGTCGAGGGCCCGGGCGAGCGAGGCCACCGGAATCGCGTCCGGGCCGACGGTCAGCCAGAGCGAGGTGACGCCGTTCTCCAGGTCCGCGAGCACCGCGTCGCCGGCGAGGGTCGCGTGCCGCTGCCGTACGTCCCAGCCTGCGACGGTGTTTCCCTCGGGGCGTCCGCCCCGAACGAAGGGGGCGAAGCCGGGGAGGCCGGGCTCGGGAGCCTCGTCGTGCGCCGTGTAGAGAGGGCGGGTGGTGATTCCGTCCTCGAGCGCGGTGGACAGCGCGTCCTCGGCTGTCGCGGCGGAGACCTCCTTGCCCGCTTTGCGCAGGACGCCTTCCACCAGGCGCTGCCACTGTTCATGGGACGTCGAAGGGAACTCGGCGGCCAGTGAGAGCCCGTCGTTGGGCAGGACTGTCATGCCCGGATGCTAGGGCAGAGAGGTCGGGCCGCAGCAGAGGCCGAGCCTGTGACCTTGACCTCCGATGATCTGTGACCTCGGCCTCATGGCGCTGTCGGACCCAGCGGTGCCGGTGGGAACGGCCCGCGCGACCCTCCACCGGCCGGGATCGTCGCCCATTCCGGCACGGTGAGTCAATGGGGCGAGCGCGTACCCCCTTGATAGGCAAGTGCATACTTGCCTATGGTGGGTGTGTGGCCGACGACCTGTTCAAAGCCCTGGCCGATCCCACCCGCCGGAAGATCCTCGACGAACTCACCGAACGCCCCGGACAGACTCTGTTCGAGATCTGCTCGCGGCTGAGCATGAAGCACCGGCTCGGCATCTCGCGCCAGGCGGTCTCCCAGCATCTGGCCGTGCTGGAGGCCGCCGGCCTGGTCGAGAGCCGGCGGGAGGGGCGCTACAAATTCCATGACCTGAACACCGCACCGCTCAAGACCATCGCCGAGCGGTGGATCAGGCCCGACGAATCAGAGAGCACACCATGAGGATTCACCTGACCAGCGTCTTCGTCGACGACCAGGACAAGGCCCTGCGCTTCTACACGGACGTGCTGGGCTTCGTGAAGAAGACCGAGGTCCCGGTGGGCGAGGACCGGTGGCTGACCGTGGTCTCGCCCGAGGATCCCGCTGGGACCGAACTGCTGCTCGAACCGTCCGGCCATCCCGCGGTGAAGCCGTACAGGGACGCGCTGGCCAGGGACGGGATCCCGGCCACCGCCTTCGCCGTGGACGACGTCCACGCGGAGTACGACCGGCTCCGCGGTCTGGGCGTGCGATTCACCCAGGAGCCGCTGGAGATGGGTCCGGTCACCACCGCGGTGCTGGACGACACCTGCGGCAACCTGATCCAGATCGTGCATCAGGCGTAGGGGGCCGACCACCCGGCCCGATAATCGATGGCGGACGAGGTCGGCGCGCGCGACCATGCCCCCATGGATTCGCGTGCGCACGACAACGAAGCAACGGCGACCCGCTGGACGGTCGCGACCGTCTATGACGACATGTGGGTCGACCCGGACGACGACCCGCGCGAGACCGACACCGAGATCGTCGACGAACGCGGCACGCTGATCGAGGGCCTGCGCCACTACCGCCTCACCGTGGAGATGAAGTGCGCCGGTCTGGACGCCGAGCAGATGGCCCGACGCTCCGTACCGCCGTCCACGATGTCCCTGCTCGGGCTGGTGCGGCACCTCACCGAGGACGAACGGCACTTTCGCCGGGTGATGGCCGGTGAGGACACACCCAAGCTGTACCGCACCGACGACGACCGGGACGGCGACTGGAACGGCGCGGTCGCCGATCCGGCGGTCGTGGAGGACGCCTGGAAGCAGTGGCGGGCGGAGACGGAACTCACCGACCGTTTCATCGCCGGTGTCGCCGACCTCGGCACCACCAACGCCGGCTTCTCCGACTTCGGCGCCGAGCCCGGCGGCGAGATCCAGTTGCGCGATGTCCTGTCGGCACACGTCAACGAGTACGCGCGGCACTGCGGCCACGCCGACCTCCTGCGCGAGTGCGTCGACGGCCGAGTGGGCCAGTGACCGGCTGACCGACCGGCCGGGGAAACGCGGCGTCACCTCCGGGACGGACCGGTGCGACAACTCATCGCGCCACCGATGAGTTTTCGTATCAGGATCGGTCGAAAGAGGTGACAGCGTTGCCGCTCCAGGAGGTACCCCATGACCACCGACGGTTTCACCACATGTCTCTGGTTCGACGGACAGGCCGAGGAAGCCGCCCACTTCTACGTGTCGATCTTCAAGAACTCGACCCTGGGCAGGATCGGCTACTACAACGAGGCCGGCCCCGCCCCGGCCGGCGCCGTGCTGGCCGTCGACTTCGTTGCCAACGGCCAGAAGTTCGTCGCCCTGAACGGCGGCCCGCAGTTCACGTTCAGTGAGGCCGTCTCCTTCCAGATCTTCTGCGCCGACCAGCAGGAGGTCGACCACTACTGGGCGAAGCTCACCGAGGGCGGCGGCGAGGGCGGCACCTGCGGGTGGCTCAAGGACAGGTTCGGACTGTCCTGGCAGGTCATTCCGGAGGGCGTCATCGAGTTGATCAGCGACCCGGACCAGGAGAAGGCCGTCCGCACCACCAAGGCCATGTACGGGATGGGCAAACTGGACATCGCCGCCCTGGAGAAGGCGTACGCGGGGGAGTAGGGGACGCCTCCCGCCCGTGCCGGGCCGCCCCGTCCCGGGCGGCCCGGGCAGGCCGGCCGCTGTGCGGTGCCGCAGGGACACCGCCGTGCGGCGGCAGCTCTCGAAGCCGCCGCCGAGGGCGCCTCGCGCATCCTCGGCGGCCTCCACGCTGCTTCACTCGGCCAGGATCTCCCTGATCACATGCCGGGCGTTCGCCGCGAGCACCGGATTCGTCTCCCGGTAGTACGGCAGTTGGATCAGCGAGATCGACAGCGCCCAGCCACGCCCGCGCGCCCACTCGGCGTCGTCGGCGCCGACGGCCTCGCGGAAGGTGTCACGGACGCCGGCGGGCAGCAGGTTCCAGGCGACGATCAGATCGACGGCCGGATCGCCGACCCCGGTACAGCCGAAGTCGATCACGGCACTCAGCCGCCCCTCGGTGACCAGCACGTTGCCCGGGGAGAGGTCCGCGTGCGCCCAGACCGGCGGCCCTGTGTGCTCAGGAGCCCGCAGGGCGTCCTCCCACCGGGCCGTCACCGCCTCCGTGTCCACGGCCCCCGTCAGCTGGGCGAGGGCCGCGCGCGTGGCCGAGTCCCGCGCCTCCAGCGGAACGGCCCGGTAGTGGGACGGGCCGTTCGCCGCGTCGACGCGACGCAGGGCGCGGACGAAGCCGGCGAGTTCCCTGGCCAGTGTCTCGGGAGCTTCCAGGGCGTCGACCGCCGGATTCCGCCCGTCCAGCCAGCCGTACACGGACCAGGGCCACGGGAACCCCTCGGCGGCGCCGCCCCGGCCGAGCGGCTCGGGCACGGCGACCGGCAGCCGCGGCCCCAGCAGGGACAGCCAGCGCTGCTCGTGCTCGATGCTGTCCACCGCGCCGGGATGCCTCGGCAGCCGGACGACCAGTTCACCGCCGAGCCGGAACATCGCGTTCTCGGTCCCGGCGGACTCCAGCCGCTCGACGGGCAGCCCCGCCCACTCGGGGAACTGCCGGGCGATCAGGCGCTGGACCAGCGGGGTGTCGATCTCTGCCTCGTCGGCATGCATCTTCAGGGCACACATGAGGTCATCCCAGCCGCTGACAGGCCCGCGGTCCACCGAATTTCGGCGGAGCGCGAACGTGGGCACCGGCGCGGGGCCGTCCGGTCGAACGCCCCGCGGCCGGCGCTCAGTTCACGGCGTCATCCCGTTGGTGCACGCGGCCCCGGGCTCGGGGGTCTGCTCGCCCTGGACGTACTTGTCGAGGAACTTGGCGACGCGCGGGTCCGAGGCCTTGTCCACCTTGAGCTGGTGCTCCCAGGCGCTCAGCACGATCGGCGACGACTGGTCCTCGTACGGACTCATGAAGGTGTACGACGTGTTGGTCACCTTCTCGGAGAGCGTCTCGACGTCCGCCTCGGCAGCCTTGTCGTTGTAGGTGATCCAGACAGCACCGTGTTCGAGGGCGTGCACGGCGTTCTCGTTGGGGACCGCCTTGGTGTAGACCTGCCGGTCGCAGTTCACCCACACCTGGTTGTGGTCGCCGCCCACGGGCGGGCTCATCTTGTAGGTGACGGCCTTGGTTACGTGGTTCTGTGTGAGCTTGGACCAGCTCTTCACGCCCGAGATCGGTGCCGCCTTCGCCTCTTCCTTGTCCTGGGCGGAGTCGACCAGATACCAGCCGCCGCCGGCCAGGCCGACGAGTATGACGGCGGTCGCGCCGAGCGTGAGCAGACGCATCCGCCGCTCACGGGCCTGCTCGGTCTTGCGCAGCTCCTCCATGTGGGCGCGGCGGGCCGCGGTCTTCGCCTTGGCGTTGGATGTACCCATGGGATGTCCTTCTCCGTGCCGTGCCTGTCTCCGGGCACGGCGCTGCAAGCTGGGGTGATGGTCGTGGCTGAGGGGATCGGCCCGAGAGGAACGCGTGGGCCCGACCGCGGCCTAGACCCGGAGCAGTTGCAGCTCGTGGAGATCGGGAGGGCGGGCGGCGCCCGGGATCCGCGACAGGCCGAGCGGCAGCCGGGCGGGGGCGGTGCTCAGCTGGTTCAACGCGGCGGCCCGGTCCGCGCCGATGGACGGGGCGTGGTTGAGGACGCCATGGTGCCCGGGGGTGTGACAGCCGTGGTGCGGGCCCTCCTGGCAGGGGTCCCGGTCGGCGATGTGCACGGCGTGTGCCGACGTCGGCCGGGAGGTCCCGGCGTCCGGTGAGGGCATGGCTCCGGCGCAGGAGAACGCGAACGTCGCGAGGACGAGGATCAGGACACCCAGCAGGTGCGGGACGCTGCCGCGGGCGTGCCGTGCCGCTGGGCGACGCACCCGTGCAGCGGACATCTGGACACCTGGAGGTAGGGGAGGAGCCGAAGAGAGATGAGCGCCGATGAAATTATCAGACCGCAGGGGTGTGTTATTGCCGCGCCCTGGGGGTTGTCTGCCGGCCGCGGGTCGGTGGGGGCTTGTCGCGCCCACGCGGCGGAGCCACAGATCGCAACAGCCTCGCGCCCCTCAAGGGGCGCGTCTCCTCCCGTCTGTAACAGCCTGGGCCGCTCGACGCGCGTCCTGGGCGAAGCCTGGCTAGCGTGAGAATCCGGACCACCCGACGAGATCGACGAGACCCGGAGAGGCCGAAACCATGGCCGTGAAACGTGAGGGAACGCCCTGTTGGGCCGACGCGATGTTCAGTGACGTCGAGGGAGCCAAGAGCTTCTACGGCGAGGTGCTCGGCTGGACCTTCGGCGAGTCGTCGTCGGAGTACGGCAACTACACACAGGCGTACGCCGACGGCAAGGCGGTCGCCGCGGTCGTCCCGCCGATGCCCGGGCAGGAGGGGCAGTCGGCGTGGTGCCTGTACCTCGCCTCGCCGGACGCCGCCGCCACCGCCACCAAGATCCGTGACAACGGCGGCGAGCTGCTGATGGAGCCGATGCAGGTGGGCGAGTTCGGCACCATGTGCCTGGCCCGCGACCCCAGCGGTGTCGCCTTCGGCGTCTGGCAGGGCGCTGTCCACGAGGGCTTCGAAGCGGGCCCGGAAAAGCCCGGTGCCTACTGCTGGGCCGAGGTCTTCACACGCGAGACCGAGAAGTCGGACACCTTCTTCCAGTCCGTCTTCGGCTACTCGGCCAAGCAGATGGAGGACGACGCCGTCGACTTCCGTATGTACAACCTGGGCGACGACACCGTCCTCGGCCGGATGCGGATGACGGACGACTTCCCGCCCGAGGTGCCGCCGTACATCAACGTGTACTTCACCGTCGGCAACTGCGACGACGCCGTCGCCACGGCCACCAAGCTCGGCGCCGTGCTGCGCTTCGGGCCCATGGACACCCCGTTCGGCCGGTTCGCCGCGTTGAGCGACCCGCAGGGCGCCAACTTCTCCGTCATCGACGTCACGACGACGGTGGGCGAGCTGCCCAAGTCGACGGACGTGGTCTGACGGAGGCGCTCGACGAGGGCCGGGAGCCCGTCGCGCGCATGGCATGATCGAGCGCATGCGTGAACGTGTGGTGGCCGCGTGCGACGGGGCTTCGAAAGGAAATCCGGGGCCTGCGGGCTGGGCCTGGGTGGTGGCCGACGGCTCGGAGAGCCCCACTCGCTGGGAGGCCGGGCCGCTCGGCCGGGCCACCAACAACGTAGCCGAACTCACCGCGCTTGAACGGCTGTTGACGGCCGTCGCACCGGACGTACCGCTGGAGATCCGGATGGACTCCCAGTACGCGATGAAGGCCGTCACCACCTGGCTGCCCGGCTGGAAGCGCAAGGGCTGGAAGACGGCCGCCGGCAAGCCGGTCGCCAACCAGGAACTCGTCGTCCGTATCGACGAACTGCTCGACGGCCGCTCGGTCGAGTTCCGCTACGTGCCCGCCCACCAGGTCGACGGCGACAAGCTCAACGACTTCGCCGACCGTGCCGCCAGCCAGGCCGCGATCGTGCAGCTGTCGGCCGGCAGCGACCTCGGCTCCCCGGAACCCCCGGCCTCGCCGGACACCCCCCGCTCCTCGGCCCCGAAGACGTCCGGCACGAAGACGTCCCGGCCGCGAAGCGGCAACTCCGACCGCACCCTCAAGGCGAAGTTCCCCGGCCGCTGCGTCTGCGGACGGGCCTACGCGGCCGGCGAGACCATCGCCAAGAACGCCCAGGGCTGGGGTCACCCGGATTGCCGTACGGCCGACGTCTGAGCACACCCGCCCGCACCGGCCGTCCCGTGAGGGACGGCGTTCCGGTGTATCCACATCCTGCTACTCTCCGACGCGAACTGACCACCTTCCGTAATTGCTAGGGGTGTGTGTGAAGGTCGCCTGTGTCGGAGGCGGGCCCGCCGGCCTGTATCTCTCGATCCTGCTGAAGCTGCGGGATCCGTCCCACGACATCACCGTGTACGAGCGTGACCCGGCGGGTTCGACCTACGGCTGGGGCGTCACCTACTGGCGCGGGCTGCTCGACAAGCTCCACGAGCACGACCCCGAGTCCGCGCGGGCCATCGGGGACGCCTCCGTGTCCTGGAACCACGGCGTCGCCCACGTGGGCGACAGCGCGACCCGGCACCCGGGCGACGAGGGCTTCGGCATCGGCCGCCACAAGCTCCTCGACATCCTCGCCGACCGGGCCCGACAGCTCGGCGTACGACTGGAGTTCGAGCACGGGATCACCGACGCCGACGAACTGGCCGACGCCGACCTCGTCGTAGCCGCCGACGGCGTCAACAGCGTGCTGCGCGAACAGCACACCGAACACTTCGGCGCCGGACTGAAGGCCGGGCGCAACCGCTACATCTGGCTCGGCACCACCAAGGTCTTCGACGCCTTCACCTTCGGCTTCAAGGAGACGGCGCACGGCTGGATCTGGTGCTACGGCTACGGCTACGGCCAGGACCACAGCACCTGCGTCGTCGAGTGCGCCCCCGAGACCTGGAGCGGCCTCGGCCTCGACCGGGCGAACGAGGCCGACGGCCTGGCCCTGCTGGAGAAGCTCTTCGCCGACCTGCTGGACGGCCACCCCCTGATCGGCCGCTCCGCCGCCGACGGCGCCGCCCAGTGGCTCACCTTCCGCACCCTCACCAACCAGACCTGGCACCACGGCAACCTCGTCCTTCTCGGCGACGCCGCCCACACCACGCACTACTCCATCGGCGCCGGCACCACCCTCGCCCTGGAGGACGCCATCGCCCTGGCCGACGCCCTCCGCGCACACCCCGAACTCCCCGCGGCCCTCACCGCCTACGAGGAGCGGCGCAAGTCGGAACTGCTCTCCATCCAGAGCGCGGCCCGCTACAGCGCCCAGTGGTACGAGAACCTGCCGCGCTACATCAGACTGCCCCCGGCCCAGATGTTCGCCCTGCTCGGCCAGCGACACTCGCCCCTGCTGCCCTATGTGCCGCCCCAGCTGTACTACGGCATCGACCGGGCGGCGGGGCGCCTCGAAGCGCTGCGCCGGTTCAAGCGATGGCTCGGCCCGAAGCTAGCCCGCACCGCGCAAACGCGCGCGCTGGCCTCCCGTACCCGGGAAAAGACCGAGGTCTCCGGGAAATAGCCCGGGTCCGGGAGCTGTTATCGGGTGCCCGCGGAACGCACCTGCGGGAGGCGGCGATCGTGCGGGCCCTGCCGGCCCCTTGACGGGACCTCAGCGCAGCAGCCGGTCGAGGAACGCGTTCCCGAACACGCCGTGCGGGTCGAGCCGGTCCAGGGTCCCGACCGCCTCCTGCCACACGGCGTCCCCGTAGGAGGCCGGCACCGCCGCACCGACGACCTCCTCGTCGCTCCATCCGGCCGTGTCCGTGTACCCCCAGCCCTTGGACCACTCGACCCTGGTCAGCGCGTGTCCGCCGTCGTACGTCGTGAGCAGGAACTGTTCGAGTTCGCGGAAGAACGCCTCCGCGTACGGCGTCCCGGGCAGCGTCAGTACGTTCAGCCAGACGGCGGTGTCCCACTCGGGATGCCCGTCGACCGGTCGCAGCGCGGACAGCAGCGGGGCGTGGGCGCCGGCCGAGTCGGCGTCGCCCGGGCGGTCGAGGCCGGTGGCGCGGATCTCGACCGTGCCGTTGACCGGGAAGCGGCCCGACGCGGCGTACGCGGCGAGACGCTCCCGGTAGAACGCGGTGAACTCCGAGACGACACGCTGTACCTGGGCCCGGCTGGTCAGCACCGCGTAGCCGTTCGCGGTGACCCGGAGAGTCGTCGGCCTGACGTAGAGCAGCGTGTTCTTCGACGGCCCCCAGATGTCCGCCGACAGCGTCGTCACGAGCCCGAGCGCTGCCACGTCCAGCTGCGCGTTGCCGAGCACCGGCGCGAGGTACCAGGCCCCGTCGGACAGGATCCGCCCGACGAGGTCGGCCACCACGGTCGGGACGTTGTCGGAGAAGGGGTAGTTGTACGGCGACGATACGCGCCGTGAGGTCAGCGGCCTGGTCGGCGCGACGCTCCACACCTTCAGCCAGGGGAACTCGGTGAAGGCGAACCAGATCGTCTCGACCCGCCCCGCCTCATCCAGACAGCTCGCGAAGGTCCGCCCGCCGGAACCGCTGCCGGGCGCGGCGAACAGCTCGGCCGCCGCGATGTCCGTACGGCTGACGCAGCGCAGGTTGCTGTTCGCCCCCACCCGCAGCACGACCTCGACGACCAGGGACCGGCCGAGGTGGGTGAGGAGCGCCGCGCAGTCCGCCTCGTCGCGTTCGAACGTCCGCAGAACGTAGGCACCGGAGCCCTCGTCCCACACGACCGCCGTCAGCGACAGCACGCGGTTGCTGAGCGAGCCGTACGTGTGTCCGGGGAGCCGGGTCTCTCCGGCGGCCGGCACGGCGGTGCCGTGCGCGTCGACGGCCAGCGCCCCGCCCAGCGTGAGGTCACCGGGTGCGGGAGCGGCGGTGACCCCCAGGCCCCGCTCCTCCAGATAGGTGAGCAGGGCCTCCAGGGTGACTCCGGTGCCGGCGCGCACGGCGGCCGGGCCGGTGGACTCCAGGACGAGACCGGTGAGACGGGGAGCGGTGTCGATGAGCAGCACGGGTGCGCCGGACTCCGTACCGGTGGTGATCGTCAGGGGCGACCAGCCGTGCGCGGAGCCCCGGGCGCGGACCGTCCAGCCGTGCCGCCAGGCCCAGTTGACGACGTCGACCACCTGGCCGGGGTCGGCCGGCGCGCACGCCCACAGTCCGTCGGCGGTGATCTCGCCGACCCAGTTGCGGTAGCCGGAGCGGTAGGGCGTGACGTCCGCCGGGAAGTCGGGAAGCTCGCCGGCGGCGACAGCCGGGTCGACCGCGATCGCCACCAGGGCGAGGGAGGCCGCGCCGAGCAGGAAACCGCGGCGCGTCCACGCGGAGTCGCCGTCCTCGGGAGTGTCGGAACCATCGGATCGCGCCAGGTGATCAGTCACCCGGTCACGCTAGAGGGTGACGGTTATCGAATAGTTGCCTGATTCATCAATTCACTCGTGCGGGTGAAGTGGAGGCGTGGGGGTTTGGCGGGGTCCGGGTGGGCCCCGTCCGCCCGGACCTGCGCACGGGTGACACACTGGCGCCATGGACGAGCGTGTAATCGGTAGGTCGGGTCAGCGGGCGTCGGTCATCGGCCTCGGAACGTGGCAGCTGGGCGCCGACTGGGGCGAGGTGGAGGACAAGGACGCCCTCGCGGTGCTGGACGCGGCGGTCGAGGCTGGGGTCACCTTCTTCGACACCGCCGACGTGTACGGCGACGGACGCAGCGAACAGACCATCGCCACCTTCCTGCGCGGCAGGCCCGAGCTGGACGTACTGGTCGCGACCAAGATGGGCCGCCGGGTCGACCAGCTCCCGGAGAACTACGTCCTCGACAACTTCCGTGCCTGGAACGACCGTTCGCGGCGCAACCTCGGCGTCGACCGGATCGACCTGGTCCAGCTGCACTGCCCGCCGACCCCCGTGTACTCCTCCGACGAGGTCTTCGACGCCCTGGACACCCTGGTCGAGGAGGAGCGCATCGCGCGGTACGGCGTCAGCGTCGAGACCTGCGAGGAGGCCCTCACCGCGATCGCCCGCCCGGGCGTGACCAGCGTGCAGATCATCCTCAACGCGTTCCGCATGAAGCCCCTGGCCGAGGTGCTGCCGGCCGCGGAGAAGGCGGGCGTCGGCATCATCGCCCGGGTCCCGCTCGCCTCGGGCCTGCTGTCGGGCAAGTACACCAAGGACACGGTGTTCCCCGACAACGACCACCGCACCTACAACCGCCACGGCGAGTCCTTCGACCAGGGCGAGACCTTCTCCGGTGTCGACTACGCGACCGGCGTCGAGGCGGCGGCCGAGTTCTCCGCCCTGGCCCCGGAGGGGTACACCCCGGCGCAGCTGGCCCTGCGCTGGATCCTCCAGCAGCCCGGTGTGACCACGGTGATCCCGGGTGCCCGCTCGGCCGAGCAGGCCCTCGCCAACGCCGCGACAGCGGCTCTGCCGCCGCTGTCGCAGGAGACGCTCACCGCGATCGGGGACCTCTACGAGCGCCGGATCAAGGCGCAGGTGGAGAGCCGCTGGTAGCGGATCGACGTACGTGGGTCACGGCTCCAGGAACAGCTGTTGTTCCTGTTCCTGGTCGCCGGAGACGCTGCCCCGGTCCTGGGTGGTGAAAGCGCCGGCGAGGGTGTCGCTCGCGCGGCGGACGGCGGCGGGCGTGCCCTGCACGGTGACCGTCACCGGCGCCGACAGGGGCGTCTCCGTCGGCCTGCTGGGCGCGAGGTCTTCCGTACCGACGGTGAACGCCGCCGTGTGCACGGTGGACTGCCCTCCGTCGTTCCCCGGGGACTCGTCCGCGGGGCCGAAGGCCGACTCCAGGGCTCGTACGACCGTCTGCGCGTCGGCGGCGCTGCCGCCGCTGACCGTGAGGGTGAGCTGCGTACCGGACATGGTCGGACCTCCTTTTCGACGTGGTCACTGTGGTGCACGTCGGGTAACCGCTCCGCCGATCTGCCAAACCGCCCGGTCGCGATCTGATCGAATCCGGCTCGACGGGGAACCCGGATCCGGATAGGAATGTCAGAACGCGGAGGCCAGGAGGAACCATGGCGGACACCCAGCGCGGGGGCGGCACGCTCGACCGGGGACGGGACGAGACCAAGGAGGAGCGGGCCGACCGCAAGTGGGGCGAGCTCATCCAGGAGGTCCGGGTCGCCCAGACGGGTGTGCAGATCCTGTTCGGTTTCCTGCTGACCGTCGTGTTCACCGCCAGGTACGAGCAGTTGGGCGCCACGGACCACGCGATCTACATCATCACCGTCGTGCTGGGCGCCACCACTACCGGCGCCCTGATAAGTCCGGTCGCCCTGCACCGGATCGTCTCCGGCCGGCAGGTGAAACCCGAGGCCGTGCGCTGGGCGTCGCGTCTGACCTTCATCGGTCTGGTGCTGCTGCTCGCCACGATGACCTCGGCGTTGCTGCTCGTCCTCAGGGTGGCCACCCATGACGGGTACGTGCCCTGGCTGGTCGGGGGAATCTTCGCCTGGTACCTGGCCTGCTGGTTCGTGCTGCCGTTGTGGACGCGCTACCGCTACACCGAGGACTGAGCGCGCAGCACCGCGAGCCGGCGGTCGTGGACGCGGCTCAGCAGGAGCAGCGAGAGGGTCGCCCCGATCGTCGCGCGGAACATGTCCCACCGCGTGTCCCACACGTCGCCCTGCGTGGCCAGGAAGTCGTCGGCGGCGGCGCCACCGATCACGGCCGTCGCCCACGCGAACATCTCGAACAGAGCACTGAAGGCGAGGCAGGCGCACACGGTGAGCGGCGCCGCCGGCGGCTGCCTCGCAGCGGTGACGTACGGCTCAGCAGCTCCCGTACGAGCAGGGCCGGCACGAAGCCCTGCATGAGGTGGCCGAGCCGGTCGTACGGGTCGCGGTCGAGGCCGAACGTGTCGCGCGCCCAGTCGCCCAGCGGGACCTGTGCGTAGGTGTAGTAGGCCGCCGACCATCAAGACGAGGGCGTGCAGTGCCAGCAGGCGGCACAGCAGGTTCGTGAGCGGGAAGCGCCGCCAGGTCAGGACGATCACCGTCCCGGCGCGTCGGTGGGTCGTCGGGACAGTGCGGGAGATGTCGTCAAGTGCGGGCATCGGAACGCTCCTTGTGATGGAGCGTCATCGTGGCGGAGCGTTCCGGCCCCGGGCATGAGGAGGACTGCTCATGCCCGGGGCCGCCCGTGTCCTCAGGCGTCACGCGGAGGAGGTGCGTGCTCCGCGCAGGGCCGTGATGCACGAGGCGATGGCCTCCTGGAGTTCCTCCAGCTGCTGGACCATGTCGTCCTCGGCGAACTCCTGGACATCGTCGAAGGTCAGCTCCTCGAACGCCTTCGTGGCCTTCGTCAGGCTGCTGTAGAACTTCGTCCGCCGCTCCTGGACACGCAGTTCGGGATCGGCCTCGACGGCCTCGACGACGAGGTTCTTGAGGGTGTCGTAGGCCTCGGTCGCCCACTCGCCGGTGTCCTCGTCCTCGTCCAGCTCGTCGAGGAGGGACAGATGCCGCTCGGCCTCCTGACGCAGATCGACGGGCGCGTCGATGGTCTGGCCGGCAGGTGTCTTGACCTGGCCGGACTCGGCGATCTGGCGGACGTATCCGACGCGGTCGGCCGACCGGGACTCGGAGGCCACGGCCTTCTTCAGGTCGTCGGTGCGGACGATGTCGCGCGCCAACTCGGCCTGGAGATCCGGGTCTTCCTTGATCCGGTCGAGCAGTGCGTGCCGGGCGGCACGGGCGGTCGAGGGGTCGGCCATGATCGCGGCCCGCAGGGCGGTGGGGTTCTCCGCGACCTCCAGCGCCTTGGTCGGCCGGATGCCCTCCGCCTCGGCGGCCTCGGTGATGGCGGTGCCGCGCTCCGAACCGGCGCTGGAACGCGAGCTGTAGTACGTGAGCCACAGGTCGGCGCCCGGGAGTTCGACCTCCGCGCCCGGGGCCAGCGCCTCGAAGTGCGGGACGACACCGTCGTCGGCGGCCTTGTCCCAGGCCTTGTAGTAGCGCATGACCCGCTCGGGCGAGCAGTCGGCGAGAGCGGCGAACTCCTTGGCGGACACCTTCGGCGTCTCACCGGCGGGCTGGCCACCGGGCCGCACACTCCGCGCCACCTTCAGCCCGAAGGCCCAGCCCCCGGTTCGCGCGTAGGCCCCGAACTCCTGGGCGTCGCGCGCCACGAGGGGGGACACATCGGCGGCGTCGAGGGGAGCGTCAACGGACTCGTCGGGCTCGGCGGACGGCTCGGACCACTCGGACCCGGCGAACTCCTCGGACACGGAGGAAACGGGTGTCACCTCGGGTGTCTCGGCGGGCTCAGGCATCTCCGACGTTTCGGACGGGGCGATCGCTACGGTCACAGGTGACTCTCCCGGGCAGGCTGGACGGACTGCGAAGGTGCAGACAGGCAGCCTATATGCGCGCATTGACGATGCTTTGACAGACCGGGCCCGACCCCGTTTCCCGCCTGTCACCGTGTCCGCACACCCGGTGGTGGACACGTGTACCCGGCCAAGAAGGTACGCGGTTCACTCTCTGAAGGTCCGCAGGAAGGCGTCCAGCGCCTGCCGGTTGGCGGTGTCGTTCCAGTCGGCGGCGGGTGTCGTCCAGCGCAGGGAGTAGCCCGTGTTCTCGCCGGTGAGGAAGCCCCGGCCGAGGGTACGTATCCGGGTGCCCTCGACGTCGGACAGCCACTCCATGTCGGCCGCGCTCCGGCCCCGATAGGTCGTCGCCCGGATCGCGCCGATCCGCTGGAAGCCGATGTCCGCCTGTTTCAGGCCGGGTTCGACGTCGTCGCGCCACACGGCCACAGGGTCGGGCCGCAGCCGCTGACTGTAGGTGACGGTCAGGGTCCGCGGGTCGTCGTCGGCGCCGAACACGATGCGGTAGGCGACGTTGCCGGGGGAGACGTCCTCGCTCAGCCGCTTCCACCCCTGGGGGAGGGCGACGGAGAACCCTTCCGGGGCGTTGTACACCCGGAACCCCGCGGGCAGCGCTTCGGCGGTGCCCCCGGTGGCCGAGGGAGTGGGGGTGGGGGCGGGCGCGGGAGACGTGGCCGGTGGTGCCGAGGGCGTCGGGGAGGGTGGTGCGGAGGGGGCGGTGCTCGGTTCGGGGGTCCGGTCGGGGAGGGCGGTGTTCCCGCCGGTGGAGGGGAGGGACGGAACCGGGGCGACGACCGGCGGGGTGGTGTCCGCGCCGGACGCCGAGGCGTCGATGCCGGGCAGGTTGTCCGTCGTCGCGAGGACGGCGACGGTGACGGCCGCCAGAGCGGCACCGACGAGGACGATCCTGCGGGGGCCGTGCCTGTTCAGGTTCCGGCCGGCGCGTCGCGCGGCGACGGTGGCGCCGGCGCCGCGCAGCCGGGCCGAGGGCACCGGTTCGTCCGAGGTTTCGGGTTCGTCCCTGATGACGCGGAGCAGGGCGTCCCGCGCCACCGGAGCGGTCAGCCGCTCCCGGGCGCTCTTGCGCAGCAGCCCCTGGATGACCTGGGCGAGAGGGCCGGCGCGGACCGGGCTGCGCAGCGGCAGCCGGTCGACAGCCTTGAGCGTGGCGTCGGGCCGTCCGCGGTCACGGAAGGGCGGCCGTCCCTCGGCCATCGCGTAGAGGAGCGCACCGACCGCCCACAGGTCGTCCGACGGGTCGGGGCGCGCGCCGTGGGCCTGCTCGGGCGAGGCGTACGAGGGTGCGCCGACCCGGGACGCGGACGTGGCGCCCGCCAGGCCGAAGCCGGTCACCACGGCCGGGCCCTGGTCCCGCACGAACACCTGGCCGGGACTGAGTTCGCCGTGCACGATGCCCTCGCGGTGCGCGGCCTCCAGCGCGTCCAGGACTTCGAGGGCGATCCGCGCCGCACGCACGTAGTTGAAGGTGCCCTGTCGTTCGAGGAGTTCACTGAGCGGTGTGCCGTCGATCCACTGGGCGACCGTCCACAGGGTGCCGAACTCCTCGACGACGTCGATCACGGCGGCCACCCGGCCGGGCAGCACCAGCCCGAGGATCTCGGACGCGCGCGTCACCCGGGCGATGGCCCGGCGGGCGGTCTGCTCCCGGGGATCTGGCGGGAGCTGGATCTGGGTGAGGACGACCGGGCGCTCGGATGCGGTGTCCTCGCCGTACCAGGAGACCCGGTTCGTTTCGCGATCGACGACATCGAGGAGTCGGTACCTTCCGGCCACCAACTCGTGTGTGGAGACGTGCGCCTTGACCATGGCCATCCCTCGCTGAACACCTGGCTCTCACCTTTCCCAGTGGTACGAGGGGTGCGACGGGGTCTGTTCAAATATTCCGCAACTCCCGGGCCCGATTCTCCTTTTATTCATCTGCGGCGATCAGGTGTGCGAAGAAATGGGGGAATTCACCGGCCTTGAGATGGCGGCCCGCACCGGATCTCCCCACCGGATCCTCGCCCGCCTCACAGCTCGCGGCGCACCAGGAAGCCCAGGAGCGCCCGCAGCTCGTCGGCCGCCGGCCCGGCCAGGGGCAGGTCGGCCAGGCCGCTTTCGACCGCGGCGAGGTGCCGTCGGGCCTGGGCGAGGGCCGCCGTACGGCCGCCCGCCTCCAGGACGAGCGCCGCCGCCCGTCGTGCGAGGGCCTCGTCGGGCGTGTCGACCGACTCCAGCAGCCTGGCGAGCCGCCGGGCGGCCGGGACCGGCGCGTCGAGCGCAGCCAGGACCGGGTACGACTTCTTGCGCTCGCGGAGATCGCCGTGGACGGGCTTGCCGGTGACGGCGGGGTCGCCCCAGATGCCCAGCACGTCGTCGACCATCTGGAAGGCGGTCCCGGCATGCCGTCCCACCCGTTCCAGGGCGGCCGTCGTCGCCGGTGGGGCGCCACCCAGCGCGGCTCCCAGCGAGAGTGCGCAGCCGAGCAGCGCTCCCGTCTTGCGCTCGGCCATGGTCCGGTACTCCTCGGGTCGCACCCGCTCGGGCCCGGTCCACGGGCGGGCGGCGAACAGCAGGTCGTCGGCCTGCCCGGACACCACGTCCGTCAGCGCCGCCGACAGCAGCCGCATCCCCGCCGGGCCGCCCGGCGTCCGCGCGAGGGTTTCCACGGCCAGCGCGAACAGCGCGTCGCCCGCGAGGACGGCCGGGCCGGTGCCGTACGCCTTCCACACCGTGGCGCGGCGGCGCCGCAGCGGGTCCCCGTCCATGATGTCGTCGTGCAGCAGGGAGAAGGTGTGCACCAACTCCACGGCGACCGCCGCCGCGACCCCGGACCGCGCGGGTGCCCCGGCCGCCTCCGCGCCGAGCACGGCCAGTGCCTGGCGTACGCCCTTGCCGCCGGACGCGTCGACGGGTGCACCGCCCATCTCGCACCAGCCGAAGGAGTACGCGGCCATCTCGCCCAGCCAGGGATGCAGCCGTTCGACGGCTTCGGTGAGCGCCGGACGCACCAGGTCACGGCACCGTTCGAGGAGCTGGGGCACGGACGGGGCTGTCGGTGCCAGGACCTCGGAGGCCGACGGCGTCATCGCACGGCCTCCGTGTCCGTGTCCGAGTCGAGGCCGAGTTCGGTCTGTGCCCGCGCCACCATCGCGCGGGCGTGCCGCAGCCCGATGCGCTCCAGATCGCGGGCCAGTTCGGCGAGTTCGGCGGCCGTCTCGGTACGGTCCTGGCCCAGGCGGGCCAGGGACTTGACGAGACCGAGGCGGGACAGCGCCTCGCCGCGCGGCTCGCTCATGGCGCGGAACTCGGCCAGGGCCTGGACGTAGAGGTCGCGGGCCTCGGTGTAACGCCCGGCGCGGTAGCAGACGTTGCCGCGCATCTTGTGGTTGTAGGCCAGTGCGCTCGACAGGTTCATCGCCGTGCAGCTCTCCTCCGCCTCCGAGAGCAGAGCGAGGGCGCGTTCGGTGTCCCCGTCGCGCACGGACACGATGTCGGCGAGCCCGCGCAACGCCCAGGCGTGCCCACGCCGGTCGTCGGCCCGGGCGGCGATCCCGGCGGCCTCCTCGAACATGGCGTACGCGGTGTCGTACGAGCCGGTGTTGCGGTGCATCTGCGCGATGCCCTCCAGCGCCCACACGGTGTGCCGTGCCTCACCGCGCCTGCGGGCCTCGGCGAGCAACTGCTCGTGCAGCCGGCCGACCGCCTCGTAGTCGCCCTGGATACGTCCTGTCTCGGCCAGCCCCGCGAGCGAATATCCGCGGACGACGATGTCGCCGCCGCGCTCGCCGAGTTCCGCCGCGAGCCCCAGCAGTCGCCGGGCCAGCGCGAACGCGCCGCGCTGGCGGGCCAGCGTGCCGCCGCTCCACAGCGCCCACGCCATCGCCGCCGTGTCCCCGGCCGCCCTGGCCGCGCGGTAACTGGCCTTCCAGGCCCGGTCGGCGTCGCCCACCTGACCGAGCCGCCGGTGCGCCTCGGCGACCGCGAGTCCGGAACGGGCGGCCTCGCCGCGCCGCCCGGCCCGCTCGGCGGCGGCCAACTGCTCGGTGCCCGCGGCGAGTACGTCGACCAGGGAGGAGTTCACCGAGAGGCTGGTGAGCGCGCCCTGGTACTCCGGGGCGAAAGCCTTGCCGTACATGCAACCCTTTCGGTATACGCCCAGCGTATACATGATGTGTATAGTGCGCCGAAAGTTCGCCCCGGCCGATCGGGCCGGGGCGGCGCCGTGTTCTCGTCGTTGTCATCGATCAAGACGTGAGCGACGGCGCTGAGGTTGCCTGTGCGACTCAGATCACGTTTTGGGACGCGAGTTCGTGGTCGTCTCAGTGCTGCTGGGCCTTCTGCGGAGTCGCCTCACTCGGCCGCACGACGACGAACCCTTCACCCTGGAGCATCAGTTGGGCGGCCTCGCCGGAACCGCCGCGGATCATCGAACCGAAGGACTGCGAACGGTGCAGGGACGTCTGGAGACCGGCCGACCAGCCCACGACCGCGTCCGTGTCGACGTACACCGGATACTGCGGCGACACCGGAATCACCAGCGGATTGCCCTCGCACACCAGCCCCAGCCGCCCCTGCCCGGTGAAAACGCTGTTGAACAGCCCCCCACCGCTGATCCCCGCCCCCTTCACCGTCTTGATCTCGTACGTCAGCGTCGCGTCGAAACACAGCACGTTGCGGCCGTTGACCGTGAAGACGTCACCCGGGTCGATCTCGACGATGAAACAGTTCTGCGCCTCGTGCGCGAACCAGGCCTCGCCCTGTCCGCGCACCGCCATCAGGGGCAGGCCCTCACCCGTGACAGCACGCTTCAGCATCCCGCCGACGCCCTGTCCCTTGCGCTCGAACTGGAGGTTGCCGCGGAAGGCGATCATCGCGCCCTGCCGCGCGAACATCTCGCCGTTGACGGCGTACTTGATGCACTTGGCGTTCTCGGCGGTCATGCCGGGCGCTGTGGCCGGCTGCACCATGTACTCACTGGAAAACAGGTCACCCTTCATGCGGGCATCGTGTCCCGGAAGGTGCGCGTTCCGCCAGGAGAACGCGCGGAAAGGGCAGAACCCGGCCAAAGGAGGCCGGAGGGCCCTTCATGTTCGGACGAACCGTCATCGACGGTGCCGGTGAGGCTACGTTGTAGGGCAGGGCCAACTACGGTTCCCCACAAGGAGGTTGCCCGGTGACGCAGGACTCGTCCGCCCCCGGCACACAGGCGCCGGAGAAGATCGACACGACGGTGCCGCACTCGGCCCGGATCTGGAACTACTGGCTCGGCGGCAAGGACAACTACCCGGTCGACCACGAGGCCGGCGACGCCTTCCGCGAGATCTTCCCCGGCATCACCGACCTCGCAGGCGACTCCCGCGCCTTCCTCGGCCGCGCCGTGCGCCAACTGGCGGGCGAGGCCGGGATCCGGCAGTTCCTCGACATCGGCACCGGCCTCCCCACGGCGGACAACACCCACGAGATCGCCCAGCGCGTGGCCCCCGACGCCCGCATCGTCTACGTGGACAACGACCCCCTCGTCCTGACCCACGCCGAGGCCCTGCTCACCAGCTCCCCCGAGGGCGTGACCGACTACGTCGACGCCGACCTGCACGACCCCGACACCGTCCTCCGGGAGGCGGCGCGGACCCTGGACCTCGGCCGACCGGTCGCCCTGACGCTGATGCAGGTCAGCGGGCACATCGCCGACTACGACGAGGCGCGGGCCATCGTCCGCGCGCTGATGGACGCCCTGCCGTCGGGCAGCTTCCTCGCCTTCAACGACAGCGTGGACACCAACAAGGCCAACGCCGAGGCCACCCGGCTCTACAACGAGAGCGGGGCTTCCCCCTACTACCTGAGGAGCCCGCAGCAACTCGCGGGTTTCTTCGACGGGCTGGAGCTGCTGGCCCCCGGCGTCGTCCCCATCACCGACTGGCGCCCCGATCCCGGGGCGGCCGCCGCGACCGGAGAGGTGATCGCCCTGGGCGGCGTCGCCCGCAAGCCGTAGTCGGGCGTGGGCCACAGGAAGGGGACGCTCACGCGCCGAAGAGCTGCGTCCAGTACGTGCCGGCCTTGCCACCACCCGCGAAGCCGATCCCTATGTGCGTGAACTCCCGCTTGAGGATGTTGGCGCGGTGTCCGGGGCTGTTCATCCACCCTTCCACGACCTCGGCGGCGGAGCGCTGCCCGCACGCGATGTTCTCGCCGATCGTCCGCCGCGTGGACCCCGCCGCGGCGGCCCGGTCCCACGGCCGGCTGCCGTCGGGCCCGGTGTGCGAGTAGAACGCGCGGACCACCATGTCCGTACTGTGCGCCTGCGCGGCACGGGTGAGCAGGGCGTCGGTGGCCAGCGGCGGCAGCCCGGCCCGGGTCCGCTCCCGGTTGGTGAGATCCGTGACCTCGACGGCTGTTCGCGCCAGGTCTCCGGGCATGAGGGGGCGGGCCCAGAGGGCCGTCCAGTACGTGTCACCCGTGCGGGACCCGGTGACGCACGCCAGGCCGACCTGGGTGAACGCCGGGTCGTGCAGGGTGCGCCGGGCCTGCTCGGTGCGCAGACAGTAGTCGACGAACTCCTCGGGCGTACGCGGTCCGGAGACCAGGTGCTCGCCGACGGTCAGATACGTGTATCCGGTGGCGGTGACGCGCTGGTGGACGGAGGTGCCGTCCCTGCTCTCGGTGCCGAGACGGCCGGCCGAGGCCATGCCGGCGGCGTGCGCCTGGGCTGCGGCGCGGAGCCGCGCGTCGAGGGAGACGGGTGGGGAACCGGCAGTGGCCCGGGCGGAGTTGACGAGGCCGAGGAACCCGTCGGCGGGGGAGAGGAGGCCCGGTCCTCCGGCGGCCGGGTGCACCGTCCCCGGCGACGCGCCGGCGGCAGACACGGCGGCCGAGCGGGCCCGCCCGGCATCGCCGGCCGGTGTCGGCGCGCCGCTCGACCGGGACCGCCGGGAAGCCGCCTCCGACAGACGGGAGGCCGCGCCCGAGAGCCGGGAGGCGGCGTCGGACAGCCGGGTCGGTGTACGCAGGCGCACACCTGCCGTCGGTCCCGGTGGCCCCACGGGCGGTGCGGCAGCCCCTGACGAGCCCGAGCCCGAGGCAGAGGAGGCGTCGTCCGCGACATCCACCCCGAAGTCCCGGGCGAGGCCCGCCAGCCCGTCCGCGTACCCCTGACCCAGCGCGCGCAGCTTCCAGCCCGCGCCCCGCCGGTACAGCTCCGCCAGCAGCAGTACCGTCTCCCGCTGCGGGCGCGCGGGTGTGAACCGGGCGAGCGCGCGGCCTCCGGGGCCGGTGACGTGGAGTGCGGGTGCGGGCAGCCGACCCAGTGCCGTGCCGGGGTCGGCGGCGCTGACCACCACCGTCACCCGGGTGGCGCCGGGGCGCAGGGCTGCCGGGTCGACGGTGAGGGTGTCACCGTGCAGCCTGGCTCCCGGTGCCGTCGGCTGGTTGTAGAACACGAAGTCGGCGTCGCCGCCGACCTTGCCGCCGTCGTCCGTCACCAGCGCGCTCACGTCGAAGGGGCCCGGCACCCGGAGCGTGAGGGTGCCGCCCGGAAGGGGCGTGTTGCCCCCGGGGACCAACTCGCTCATCGCGCCTGCCCTGGGGTCGTGGTGTGCGTGCCCCATGGGGGCGCTGTCCCTGTAACGCCCGGCCAGGGCGCCGCGGTTCCCCGGCCGACGACAGCCGGCCGGGGAACCGGCCGCTACACCTCCTCGACGCGTACCAGGTGCACGGCCGTGCTGGACCAGCCGCCGGGTGCGAGGTCGAGCAGCATCCCGTACTCGCCGAGCACGTTCGCGTGGTGGACGACACCCGTGCGCGCGTCCCGGTACCGGGCGCCGGGCGTCAGGCCCCGCAGCCGCACCGGAACCCGCGGGAGACCGTGCCGAGGGCCGTACCGGAAGCCCAGCACCAGGGCCTCGGCCGCGTCCTCGCCGACGTACTGGACCACCGTCGGCTCCTCGCCGAGCGGCCCCGACAGCCGGTACAGGTCACCGTGCTGCACCAGATGCCGCACCTTCTTGTAGTCGGCGACCAGCGCCGCGCCCTCCGCGAGCTCCTCCTCGGACCAGCGTGTGAGGTCACCCCCGATACCGAGCAGCCCGCACATAGCCGCGTGGAAACGGAACCGCAGCGGCACCGAACGCGCCGTGAGCTGATTGGGCACGTCGGTCACCCACGCCGACATGGCGCGCGCCGGATACACCTGGCCGAAGCCGTGCTGGATCACCAGCCGGTCCACGGCATCCGTGTTGTCGGACGTCCACGCCTGGTCCGTACGGGAGAGGATGCCGAGGTCGACCCGGCCCCCGCCCCCGCTGCACGTCTCCACCCGCAGCCCGGGATGATCGGCGCGCAGCCGGTCGATGACGTCGTACAGATTCGCCACGTACCGCGTCCACAGGCGGTCGTTGCCGTCCCGCTGCCCGGGCCAGCCCGACTCGCCGAACGCGCGGTTCATGTCCCACTTGAGGAAGTCGACCCCGTGGTCCCCGACCAGCCGGGTCAGCCAGCCGTACGCCCACTCCGCCACCTCGTCCCGTGCGAAGTTCAGGACGAGCTGGTTGCGCATCTCGGTACGGGCCCGGCCGGGAACGTGCAGTACCCAGTCGGGGTGCTCGCGGTACAGCGCGCTGTCCGGATTGACCATCTCCGGCTCGACCCAGATCCCGAACCGCATCCCGAGCCGGTGCACGGAGCCGGCCAGCGGCCCCAGCCCCTCGGGGAAGCGCTCCGGAGTCGGCGTCCAGTCGCCCAGCCCCGCCCGGTCACTGCGCCGGGCCCCGAACCAGCCGTCGTCGACGACATACAGCTCCACCCCGAGCAGGGCGGCCCGCTCGGCCAGCGCCTTCTGGCTCGCCTCGTCGACGTCGAAGCCGGTGGCCTCCCACGAGTTGTAGAGCACCGGCGCCAACTCCCGTGCCCGGGGGAGCACATGGGTCGTCGTGTACGTGTGCCAGGCGCGGCTCGCCGCCCCGAACCCGCCGTCCGTGCACAGCCCGGCGAACACCGGCGTCGTGAACTCCTCACCCGGCGCGAGCGGCACGCTCGTCCCCTCGTGGCCGACGCCCCCCGTGAACCCGGCCAGCCCGTCGGGGGTGCGCTGCGCGGTGATCCGCCAACTCCCGCTCCAGGCAAGGGCCGCGCTCCACACCCGGCCGTGCTCCTCCGTCGCCTCGCCCGCGTCGAGCATCACCCACGGATTGGCGTGGTGGCTGGTGATACCGCGTCGGCTGGTCAGCACCGTCTCGCCGAACGGCAGCGTGTCGCGCCGCAGCTGGCTCTCGGCCGACCACTGTCCGGTGACATGGCTGAGCCGGTAGTCCCGCAGCGGCGGCAGCGTCCACGCGGCGGAGTCGGCGCGCAGGAGATCGACGTGCTCCTCACCGGCGTTGCGCACCACGGTCCGGCGCTCGACGACATCGGTGTCGGCGCGGACCGTGTAGTGCAGCGCGACATCGAGAGGGTAGAGGCGGTCGCGGAACTCCAGCACCAGCTCGCTCACTCCGGGCGCCGGTTCGAGGACGCGGTGACCGGTCGGCACCCACTCGAAGCCTCGGGAGGAGTCCGCGTACCGGACCTGGAGGGAGGGCGGGCCGTAGCGGGTGCCGCCGTCGACGGGGAGTTCCTCACCCACCGGAGGCCGTCCCTCGAAGCTGCTCACCGTGTCCTGCGCCCGGCCGGCCAGCGCGCCCGCCTCCGCCAGGGTCAGCCGTGGCCCCCACGCGAGATGACACGGCGCGCCGGTCTCGTCGATCCGCAGCGCGTACGACGTGCGCGGTGTGGTCAGCAGCCAGACCCCGGTGTCCGGGGAGTGGGAGATCAGCGGCATGGTGCCTCACGTTCGTGGAACTGGCGTTGCCCGGGGGAGTCCGGGCGAGACCATGGATCATGTGTCAACGGGATGCCTGTGTCGGCCTTTCGCAAGTCTAGATGGGCCCGCAGTGCTGGTTCGTCTCATCGAGGCTTCTTTCATTGACAGGGGAAAATAAGCGACCTAGGTTCCGGGCCATGCCCTCGACCTTCCGTGCCGAGGTGTTTCCGGCCCGTACGCCGGCCGCCTCGCAGATCTTCACCACGGTCCTGTCCCACGGCCCCCTCACCCGCGCCGACGCGGCCCGGCGTGCGGGGCTGTCCGCCGCCGCCGTCACGAAGGCGGTCCGCCCGCTGATCGAGGCCGGCTACCTGGTCGAGGACGCGGATGTCGAGACCCGCCCTGTGCTGGGGCGCCCGGCGAACCTCGTACGCGTCGACGGCGGCCGGGCACTGTTCATCGGCATCAAGATCACCGGCGGTGAGATCTTCGGCGTACTCACCGACCTGTGCTGCCGCGTCCGTGTCGCCCGGGACGTACCGCTGACCGCCCGGGCCCCCAAGGCGGTGCTGGCCTCGGTCGCCGAGCTGGTGCGGGAGCTGCTCACCGAGGCGGACGGCTTCGGGGTGCCGGTGCTGGGCTGTGGGATCGCCGTCGCGGGAGAGGTCGACCGCGCGGAGGGCGTCGTGCGCTACTCGCCGTTCCTCGACTGGCGTGACGTGCCGCTCGCAGAACTCGCCGCCATGACCACCGGGCTGCCCGTCACGGTCGACAACGATGTGCGGGCGCTCACCGTCGCCGAGCAGTGGTTCGGCGCCGGGGTGGGGCTCTCCGACTTCGCCGTGGTGACCGTCGGCGCGGGCATCGGCTGCGGGCTGGTGGTCCACGGGCGGGTGGTCGCGGGGGTGCACGGGGTGGCCGGTGAGATCGGGCACGTCGTCGTCGATCCGGCGGGCCCGCCCTGTCACTGCGGCCGGCGCGGCTGCCTCCAGGCGTTCGCGGGGGACGCGGAGATCGTCGCCCGGGTCCGGGAGGTCACGGGCACCTCGGTGACCGACAGCGCCGAGGCCGTCGCCGTGGCCCACGCGGGCCACCCCGGAGCGCGGGAGGTGTACGCGCGGGCCGGTGAGGCGATCGGGCGGGGCATCGCCACCGTGGCCAACCTGCTCGGCCCCGAGCGCGTGATCATCTCCGGCGAGGGGCTGGCCGCGTACGACCTGTTCGCCGAGCAGATCCGCGAGGCGTTCACCGCCGGCGCCTTCGGCTCCGCCACCCGGTGCGAGCTGCTGACCCGGCCGCTGCCCTTCGAGGAATGGGCGCGCGGAGCGGCGGCGACGGCGATCCGGTCCTTCATCCGGGCCGACCAGTAGCCGACAGGCCGGGGAGAACTTCGAGGTCAGCGTGAATGGGGCGTCGGCTGTGCCTCGGTCGCTGCCTTCGACACCGCCGGGATCAGCCCTTCCCGGTAGGCGACCGCCACCGCCTCCCCGCGGCTCGCGGCGCCCAGCTTGGCCAGGATGTTGGAGACGTGGACGCTGGCCGTCTTGCCGCTGATGAACAGGTCCTCGCCGATCTGACGGTTGCTGCGCCCGAGGGCGAGCAGTCGCAGCACGTCCTGCTCACGGGCGGTGAGGGGTGTCGAGGCGGACCCGGGATCATCGGCGGAGGAGGGCTCCGTGAGGCGGCCCCGGCGGATCAGGGCGTCCACCTCCCGGAGCAGGGGCGCGGCGCCCAGACGTACCGCCGTCTCACGGGCCGCGCGGGCCTGCGCGAACGCCTCCTCACGGCGGTCGTCCGCCAGCAGGGCTTCGGCGAACCGCCTTCTGCAGCGCGCCTGTTCATAGACCTCGCCGAAGCCGAACGCCGTGACCGCCCGCTCCCAGGCCTCGGCTTCGGGACCGGCCGTCGCCCGTGCCCACTCGGCCTCCGCACGGGCCAGCCAGGCCAGACCTTCCGGGCCCTGCGGGGTGCCGTCGCGGCCTTTCATGGCCCGGGACCGGGCCAGCTCCAGCAGCTCGGTCGCCGTGTGCGTCCAGCGCAGTGTCCCCGCCTCGTCGCCGGACCGGCGCAGCCGGACGGCCGTGTCGGCGACGGCGGCCAGGGCGAGGGCGGCGAGCCGGACCGCGACCTCCGGAAGCGCCCCGGCGTCGTCGGTGAGCGCCTTCACCGTGCTGTGCACGCGCTCCACGGCCGCCTCCGGGTCCCCCGCCAGGGCGGCGGCGTCCGTGAGTACGATGCCCGCGACCAGCGTGGCCATCCAGTCGAACGGGCCGTCGAGGAGAGCCCGGGCGCGGTCTGCGGCGCCCACGTCACCGCGTGCCAGTGCCACGTACAGCGAAGGCCCCGTCACGAAACCGGCGGCCACGGGGAGCACCTCGGTGCCGGCCGCCGCCGCGCTGGCGCACTCGTCCCAACGGCCGAGCGTGTACAGCACCATGGAGTGCAGATAGCGCATCTCCAGGGGGTAGAGCGAGGAGAGGAGACCGGCGCGGCGGGCACGGTCCAGGCCCTCGGAGAGCCACGGCAGGCTCTCCTCCAGCAGACCGGACTCGAAGCAGCCGATCGCGAGATTGAACAGCGCCCGCATCTCCACCGGTGGACAACCCGCCCGCCGGGCCAGTTCACGGGCCTCCCGGAGCTTCTCGCGGCCCTCGGGCGTGCGACGGCCCCCTGTTTGGAGAGCGGCCACGGAGATCATGAGGTCGGCCTGCGCGTCGAGGGCCTGAAGCTCCTCGGCGACGGCGAGGGCCTGCCGGGCGACCCGCAGCGCGGTGTCATTGTCGCCCATCTGCCGTGCCGCCATGACATGGGTGGCCGCCGCCCACACCCAGGTCCGCGACGGGGGCTCGGCCGGGATCAGGGCGAGCGCCTCACTGCTGTACGCGAACGCCGCCGACAGGTGGTCGATGCCCATCAGGTTGTCGGCGAGCGTGTAGCGGACGCGGGCCGCGAGTTCGGCGTCCGTGTCCTGGCCGACTCCGTCGAGCGCCGCCCGGGTGAGCGACACCGCGCGATGCGACTCCCCGGCGTGCGCCGCCGCGGCGGACGCCCGCAGCATCAGCGTCACCGAGTCCAGGCCCTCGCCCGTGGGACGGGCGCCCGCCTCCACCGCCGGCCAGAGATCGAGGGCGGCCTCCAGATGCCGCAGCTCCTCCGCGGGCGCGCCGACGCCGTGGGCGTGATCGGCGGCCTCGATCGACGCCGTCAGCGCCTCGGCCGGATCGTGGCTCTCCCGGTAGTGGTGAGCGCGTTCCGCCGCGCTTTCGGCAGGACGGCCCCGCCCGGCCAGCAGTCGCGCGAACGCCCCGTGCAGTCGCGACCGCTCGCCCGGCAACAGATCGGCGTAGACGGCCTCACGGGCGAGCGCGTGCCGGAAGGAGTACGTGTTGCCCTCGCCGGGGACGAGGAGCTGCCGTCCGACCGCTTCGCGCAGCGCCGACTCCAGCTCGTCCTGAGGCAGCTGGACCGCGTCGCTCAGCAGTTCGTGCTCGACGCGCCGCCCGGCGACCGCGGCCGTACGCAGCACCTGCTGAGCCGTGTCGGAGAGTTGCTCGAAGCGGATGAGGAGGACGTCGGCGAGCCCGCTGGGTACGCCGCCGGACTCCGTGTCGGTGGCCGCGAGCAGTTCCTCCGCGTAGAAGGCGTTGCCCTCGGCACGCTCGACGATCCGGCGGACGGTCGTGTCGGGCAGTGGCCTCTCGCCCAGGGCGCGCACCAGCCGGGCCACCTCGGCGTCGGCCATCGGCCGCAGCTCCAGCCGCTCCACGGCGGGCAGCCTCACCAGCTCCGCGAGGAGCGGGCGCAGCGGATGACGCCGATGGAGGTCGTCCGCGCGGTACGACGCGAACACCGCGAGCCGATGGCCGGGCGCGCCGCCCGTGGGCCCCTGGAGCACACCCCGGCTGAGCAGGAACCGCAGCAGATCGCGGGATGACTGATCGGCCCAGTGCAGGTCCTCCAGGACGAGCAGCAGCGGAGCGACCTCGGTGGCGGCGGCCAGCAGCCCGGCCATCCCCTCGAACAGCCGCAGCCGCCCACCGGCGTCCGCCACCCCGTCCTCCGCGCCGCCGCCGAGCAACCGCCCGACCACGGGATGCGCGGCGAACGCCCCCGTGAACCGCTCGTCGGCCGCCAGTACCCCCAGGATCTCGGTGAACGGCAGATACGGCAGACCGACGTCCCCGAGATCGACACAGTGTCCCGTGAGCACGGTCATCCCGCCGGCGGAGGCCCGCCCGGCGGCTTCCGCCAGCACCCTCGTCTTGCCCACCCCGGCGTCCCCGGCGATGAGCACGGCACGCGGTTCACGGACGCGGGCGCGGTCCAGCACACCGGAGAGACGGGTCAGCTCGTCGTCGCGGCCGATGATCGGGGTGTCGAACAGGTTCTGCGGCACGGATCAATCCTGGCACGTACCACTGACAGCGTGGGTCGGCCAGATCTCAGCGCAGTGTCTCCGCCCAGTTCGCCGGGACGCGTCCCGCGGGTCCCGGGGCGGGCTGGTCGGCCGGGTGGCCGGTCGGGGGAGCGAGAGGCGGACCGTCCTCGAACAGTTCGGACGTCTCGAAGTTCCAGAACCAGGCCTCGCCCGGCTCGTAACTGCGGATCACCGGATGACCGGTGTCCCGGAAGTGGCCGGTGGCGTGCTTGGCGGGCGAGTCGTCGCAGCAGCCGATGTGGCCGCACTGGGCGCAGCGCCGCAGATGGAACCACCAGCCGCCGACGGCGTCGCACTCGACGCATCCGGCACCGCTGGGCGGGACGCTGGGGTCGATTCCGGTGTCCTTGGTCATGACGGCTCCTGGGCCGGGTCGGAGGCCCCGGCCGGGTCGGGGGCGGTTTCGGGGTCTGCGGCGGTGAGGGGGAGCAGCACCTGGAAGCGGGTGTCGCCGGGTACGGACTCGACCTTCAGGTCGCCGTGGTGCTTGTTGACGACGATCCGCCAGGAGATGTCGAGCCCCAGCCCCGTCCCCTCGCCCACCGGCTTGGTGGTGAAGAACGGGTCGAAGATCCGGCCCTTGATCTCTGCCGGCACACCGGGGCCCGTGTCGCGGAACTCCACCAGCAGCCGGTCGTGCACCAGTGCCGTCCGTACGGTCAACGTCCCTTCCCCGCCCGCGCTGTTGATGGCGGAGACCGCGTTGTCGATCAGGTTGGTCCACACCTGGTTCAGCTCGGCGGGGTAGGCCGGGATCCTCGGCAGCGAACGGTCGTAGTCCTTGACGACCTTGACGCGTGACCCCATCTTCCCCGACAGCATCAGCAGGGTGCTGTCGAGGAGTTCGTGCACGTCGGCGACCTGGTAGGGGGCGCGGTCCAGCTGCGAGTACTGCTTGGCGGCGTCGACGAGGTGGGAGATGCGCGTGGTGGAGTCCTCGATCTCGGACATCAACAGCTCGGTCTCGACCGTGTAGTTGAGCCACCCGATGGCAGCCTGGAGGATCTCCTCGTCGACGGCCGCCGCGACCTGCTCCAGCCAGTCGATGTCGAGGCCGCCCTGCACGAAGGTCGGCGCGATCTGCCAGCCGCCCTGGATGCCGTGGTCGTCGAGCCAGTCGGAGACCTCGTCCTCCCGGTCGGACGCTTCCAGCGGGCTCAGCGCCTGCGCCTTGGCGACCCGCTCGGCCGTACGTTCCTGGATGTCGACCAGGGACTTCAGCGCATCACGGTGGTAGGGGCCCGAGGCGATGATCCCGAGCTTCTGCCGCATGTGGGCCACCCGGTCGCGCAACGACGACGTGGCCCGTACGGCCGCGGCGGCCGGGTTGTTGAGCTCATGGGTCAGCCCGGCGGACAACGAGCCCAGCGCGAGCAGCCGTTCACGCTGCCCGATGGCCCGCTGCGTGGTCTGCGAACCGAAGAACAGCCCCTCCAGGAGGTGGACCGCCATCGGGAACCACTCCTGCATGACGGCCGCGAACATGTCGCCGGGCAGCACGAAGAACCGCGTCGGCTCGGTGACCCGCATCGAGCTCTTGTACTTCTGCGGCGCCCCCTCATTGAGGTACGCCTGCATCGCTCCCGCGTACACCCCGGGCTGGGACGTGCGGGTCACCTCGACGTCGTCGCCGCCGACCCGGCGCGACATGACCAGCGTGCCCTCGATCATCACGTAGAAGCAGGTGGCCGGCTCCCCCTCGGCGAACACCGGCCCGGGGTCGAACAGTTCGACCCGGCCCTCGCTGCACAGCCTGCCGAGCTGCTCGGCGGTCAGCTTCTCGAACAGGAACAGCGCCCCGATCTCCGCGGTGCTGCACGGCATCGGCCGGCCGATCACGACTGCTCCAGATACCGGTGGACGAGCATCACGGCCATGGCTCCCTCTCCGACGGCGGACGCGACCCGCTTGGCGGACTCCGCGCGCGCGTCCCCGGCGACGAACACGCCGGGGATGTTGGTCTCCAGGTGGTACGGCGGCCGGTCCAGCTCCCAGTCCGCCGGTGGCCGCCCGTCGGCGGTCAGATCGGGCCCGGCGAGGATGAACCCGCGTTCGTCGCGCAGCACCGTGCCGTCCAGCCAGTCGGTCAGCGGGGCCGCGCCGATGAACACGAACAGCCACTGCGCGTCGACCAGTTCGGTCTGCCCGCTCGCCGTGTCGCGCAACGTCAGCTGCTCCAGGTGGTCACCGCCGTGCGCGGACTCGACGACCGTGCCGGCCCGCACCGAGATGTTCGGCGACTCGGCGATCTGCTGGATCAGGTAGTGCGACATCGACGCGGTGAGGTCCGCTCCGCGCACCAGCAGGGTGACCGACTTGGCGCCCCTGGACAGGTACATCGCCGCCTGACCGGCCGAGTTGGCACCGCCGACGATGTAGACGTCGTGGCCCTGGCAGGCTGCGGCCTCGGTCAGCGCCGACCCGTAGAACACCCCGCAGCCCGACAGGTCGGTGGCGCCCGGCGCCTCCAGCTGCCGGTACGACACACCGGTCGCCAGGATCACGCTGTGCGCGGCGATCGCCGACCCGTCCGAGAACCGTACGAGCCGCGCCGCGCCGCTCACCTCCAGGCCGGTCACCTCGCGCGCGGAGAGGATCTCGGCGCCGAACTTCGTGGCCTGCCGCCGTGCCCGGTCGGTGAGCTGACCGCCGGACACCCCGTCCGGGAAGCCCAGGTAGTTCTCGATCCGCGAACTCTGCCCGGCCTGCCCGCCGGTCGCCGACCGCTCCACCAGTACCGTCCGCAGCCCCTCCGAGGCCCCGTACACGGCCGCGCCAAGACCGGCCGGCCCACCGCCGATGACGACGAGGTCGTAGAAGTCGGCCGTGGGCGTCGTCGCCAGCCCCACCCGCGCGGCCAGCTCCGGGACCTCCGGCTCGACGAGCGCCGTACCGTCCGCCGTGATCACGACCGGCAGCCGCTGCCCGTCCTGACCGCAGGCCGCGAGCAGCCGCTGTCCCTCGGGTTCCTCGGTGGAGTACCAGCGGTACGGCACCTGGTTGCGGGCCAGGAACTCCCGTACGTCCGACGAGCGGGCCGACCACCGGTGACCGACCACCTTGGTACTCGGCACCGGCCGGAAGTCACTGCACCGCCACGCCTCCAGGAGGTCGTCGAGGACCGGGTAGAGCTTCTCCTCCGGCGGATCCCAGGGCTTGAGGAGGTAGTGGTCGAGGTCGACGACGTTGATCGCGTCGATCGCCGCGTTGGTGTCCGCGTACGCGGTGAGCAGCACGCGCCGCGCGCCCGGGTAGACGTCCAGGGCCTGTTCGAGGAACTCGATGCCGTTCATCTGCGGCATCCGGTAGTCGGCCAGGATCACCGCCACCAGATCGCCGCGCAGCTTCAGCTCCCGCAGCGCGTCCAGCGCGGACTCGCCGGACTCCGCGCGCACGATGCGGTACGACTCGCCGTAGCGCCGCCGCAGGTCACGGGCGACGGCCCGGGACACCCCGGGGTCGTCGTCCACGGTCATGATTACACCTACGGTAGACCTCTCAGGTGCCATAGAACGACCGTACGTGAGGGGGAGGGGCCATGGCGACGGCAACGGTGATCCGGGCAGCACGTGAGTACCTGCGGGTAGGCGACCACCAGAGCGACCAGCGCCCCTGATCCAGCCAGCACGCCGAAGGCGAGCTTGACCAGGTCGAACAGGGTCGACGCGCTGAGCTGCCGCTCGGGCTTGAGGGATCGGGCGCCCAGCAGGTCCCAGCCGATGAAGAGGGCCGCGGCGGCTACGGCTTTGGCGGCGGTGAAGGTCATCGCGAGGGCAGTGCCGACCGGCCACAGGCGAGAGAGCGGACCTGGCAGCTGCTGCCGTGATCGGGAGTGCTCCTGCGGCAGCCGGCCATGCCGGCGTGAGAGTTGCCTCCTCCCACCTCGTGAGCGGCTACGTCTGCCACAGGAACCACTCCGCACCGGGCAGTACGAGCAGGGCAAGAACGCCGAACGTCCGTACCGTCCGGACTTCCCTGAGGTACCACCGTTGAGGCTGCCGCTGTGCACCCCCGTCGCTCTGCGATGAAGGCCACCGCAGCGGACTCTGTTTGGATGCTGCTCCAACGGTGATCGCTGCGCCAAATCCCCCTCCGGACAGGCAGAGACACGTGACCGCAAAGATCGTCCACTCCAACCACCCCACAACGGCCCCGGTCATCGCCAGCGTGACGTGCTTTGTGCAAGGGACGCGGCCTCGATAGCGACAGTTCGTCCGAACAGCCTTTAGAACGCCTAACCAAATGGAATGGCGGAGGCGTCCCTGCCAGGGCGAGGATCTCTCGGTATTCGGCGATGAAGGGGCAGCTGTGGACGACATTGTTCCGAGAGAGCTCGTCTCTCTTGCTGATGATGAGGGGAACAGCGTCACCGTCAACGTTCTGGGGCGTGATCCCAGGTGGTCCGCCGGGCTGGAAGCCGAGATCGAGGTCAGGACGCCTTTCGTGTCCGGCCGTGTTGACTTGGCGCTGTACACCTCGAGACTGGAGAGCTGGGCGGATGCGCTGAACAGGCTCGATGCTGGCGAGGATGTTGCCTGGATGGAGATGAGCAGTGGGCCGTCGATCTTCATCCAACTCACCGGCGAGCGTGACTGTCCGGAGGTGGTCGTGGAGGACGAGTCGGGGTCCATGGTCACCGTTCGGGTGCCGCTTGTGCTGCCGGACGACTGGATCGCTGACCACCGACAGCGTCTTCAGCGGGTGATGAAGCACTGGGTTCCGCTGCTGTCAGCGTAGGGAGGCAAGCCTCCGCCAGCAGATGAGCGCGCATCCGAGGGTGAGGAACGGGTGCCCCGGCGGGCGATGACCGGCTTCTCGCCGAGGTCCCAGACGAGCCGGCGGTACTTGTCGTGGTCGTAGCCGCGGTCGCCGAGCACTACGTCCGGGCGGCGCCGGGGCCGGCCACGCTTGCCCCGCACGGGCGGCACGGCCTGGAGAAGTGGGATCAGCTGGGTGACGTCATTGCGGTTGCCGCCGGTCAACGTAGCGGCGAGGGGGATGCCGGTGGCGTCGGTGATCAGATGATGCTTGCTGCCCGTCCTACCCCGGTCAACGGGGCTTCGTCCCGTCTTGGCACCCCCTTTAACGCCCGGACGTGGAACCGTCGACCGCAGCACGGGAGAAGTCCAGGGCGTCCGCGCCACGTAGCTTGGCAAGGAGAACTTCGTGCAGCCGGGGCCACACCCCGGCCTCGGTCCACTCGGCCAAGCGGCGCCAGCAGGTCATACCCGAACCGAAGCCGAGTTCCTGCGGCAGATGTTCCCAGGCGATCCCGGTGTGCGGCACGAACAGAATGCCCTGGAACACCAACCGGTCCGGATGCCGCTTGCGTCCCGGATGACGGGCCCGACGCTCAACCCTGGGCAGCAACGGCTCGACCACCGCCCACAACTGGTCATCTACTTCCCACGGCTTCGGCCGAGCCACCCTCCCCCGCCCGTGAAACGACGGCGCGCCCGGCCCACAACGGCCCGGCGCGCCACCGGCGTTTGGTGCGACGGGGCAGCCAGGCGGAGATCGGAGTCGCGCCGCAGCTTGACGCGCCGCCGCCAGGCACATCCCTGCGGGCTGTGGTTTCCACGGTCGTGGGGCGAGGTCGGATCGGTATGCACCGACGGCGAACTCGCGCGCCTGGTCCAGGACTCCAGCGTCGCCTGCTCGCCCGCCCCCGAGGACGGCGGGACCTCCCGGATGCCCTCGAACCCGGCACGCGGTCCTTCCTCCGCACGGCGCTGCACCCGATCACCGACGTCGCGCTCGATACCCCGCCCGGCCTGGCTTCCATGGTGCGTTCATACCTCTGAGTGAGGTCGGTCGGGTTCAAGGCCGGCGGGAGCGGAGGTCTGCCTAGGGTGTTTTCTGGGGTGGCGGGCAGCCGTTCCGATCGGCGTGTCGACTCATGTACGGGAGTTTGTGTGGCGCAGCAGCACACGACGTCTCTCCGGCTCCGTCTCCGGTACCGCTTCGATCATCTGGTCTCGGGGGGAACGACCGCGCTGATCGGCTGGCTCGCGCTGGCCTGCCTCGCCGTCGTTGTTCCGGCGAGCATGGTCCTTGTCTGGTCCGACCGGGCTGCTCCGGCAACGCTCTCCGGGCGGCTCACCGCCGTGTGGGTCAGCGTCGGCCAGACGCTGAAGATCGGGGGTGCGGTCGGTTCCCCGCTCTACGTGCTGGCTTCCGTATCGCTCGCGCTGGTGGCGCTGCTGTTCGTGTCGACCCTGGTCAGTCTGATCACCACGGGCATCAACCAGCGCATCATGTCGCTGCGCCTGGGCCACTCCACCGTGCTGGAGACCCGGCACACCGTCGTCCTGGGGTGGTCGGACCAGGTGTTTCCCGTGCTCGGGGAGCTGGTGGCGGCCAACGCGAACCAGCGCCGCTCCGCCGTCGCCGTGCTGGCCCCGCAGGACAAGGTGTGGATGGAGGACGAGATCGCCACCCGCGTCAGCGACGGTGGCAGGACGCGGATCATCTGCCGCAACGGGAGCACCACCGACCCCACCGAGCTGTGCCGGGTGAGCCCGGGCACCGCGAAGGCGGTGCTGGTGCTGCCTCCCACGGGGGACATCGGTGACGCCCAGGTGGTGAAGACGCTGCTGGCCCTCGACGCGGCCGTCCCCGGGTTCGGTGAAGGGGAGACGGTGGTGGTCGCCGCCGTCCGTGACTCCCGCAATCACATGACCGCCAGGCTGGCCGCCGGGCCCACGGGACACGTGCTGTGCGTCGACGATATCGTCGCCCGGCTCCTCGTCTCGACGGCCCGGCAGCCCGGCCTCTCGCTCGTCTACTCGGAGTTGCTGGATTTCGAGGGCGACGAGTTCTACCCGGTCGCCGCCGGGGGCTTGGTGGGGCGTACGTTCGGCGAGGCGCTGCTGGCGTTCGCCACGTCCTCGGCGGTCGGCCTGCTGCACACCGACGGGAGTGTCACCCTCAATCCGGATTCGGGGGCGGCGATCGGCCCGGGCGACCGGATCATCGTCATCTCCCAGGACGACGACACGGCCGTGCGGGCGGACGTGGCCTCCCATGTCGAGGAGGACGCGATCGTGACGGCCGGTCCCAGGACCGCCCAGGCCGAACGCCTCCTCCTGCTCGGCTGGAACCGCCGCGCCCCGCTCGTCATCGAGCAGCTCGACCAGTACGTGAGCCCGGGAACCACCCTGGACGTCGTGTCGCTCGGCGATTACGCGGCCACGCGCGGCGCCCGAGCCGTCACGGCCGAGCGGTCCCACCTCGAAGTGTCCTTCCGCGACGGGGACATCACCGACCCGCGCACCCTGGCCAAGCTGGACGTGCCCTCGTACGACAGCGTGATCGTGATCGGTGAGACGGAGCTCGGGGCCCCGGCCTGCGGCTCGGCCTCGGACACGCTCGTCGTCTCCCTCGCTCCGGTCCCGGATCCGGAGGCGCGGGCGGACGACAGGACACTGGTCACCCTGCTGCATCTGCGGGCCGTCGGGGACGCCGCGCAGCGGGAACTCGCGCTCACCACCGAGATGTCCGACGACGGCAACCGGCTTCTCGCGCCCGCTCGGGACGGCGCCGACTTCATCGTGAGCGGCAGGCTGATCAGTCTGCTGATGACCCAGATCTCACAGAGCCCGTATCTCGCCGGGGTCTTCGAGGAGTTGTTCACGGCGGAGGGCCACGAGTTCCACCTCAAGCCGGCCGCGGACTACGTCCGGGCCGGCTCCGAGGTCTCGTTCGCCACCGCCGTCGAGTCGGCGCGCCGTCGCCGGGAATGCGCGGTCGGCTACCGGCTGCGCGCGCGGAGCGCCACGGGCCCCGACTACGGGGTGCGGATCAACCCCGACAAGCGGCAGCGGGTCCGGTTCTTGGAGGGGGACTGGCTGATCGTGCTCGCCGAGAGCTGACGGTGCGCCGTCTGGGCGGCTGCTATGCCGTGTGCACTTCCAGGGCGGTCCGCACGGCGGATTCCAGGGCTCCCTCGATCCAGGCGGGCTTGATGGAGGTGTGGCAGCCGGCGAAGTGCAGGTTGCCCTCGGCCTTGCGGACGTGGGGGAAGAGCTCGGTGTGCTGGCCGGGCAGCAGTACGGACGCCTCGCCGTAGGCGTAGGGGTCGCGCATCCAGGACTGGGTGCGGCCGACACCGGTGTAGAACACCTCGATGCGCTGTCCGAACACCTCCTGGACACCGGCGAGGGCCCGCGGGTAGCGCTCCTCGTCATCCAGGGAGTCCCACTTCAGAGCGTCGTCCGACCAGCTGTAGGAGGCGAGGACGACGCCGCCCGGGCTGCCTTCGACGGGGTAGGAGGGCTGGAACATGAAGCGGTTGGGGTTGTCAGTGGCCGAGCCGCCGCCGATGACGCCGGCCGCCTCGGGCTGGTCGCGGGTGACCACGCGGCAGGCGGCGTAGTGGGAGCGCTGGCCTGCGGAGATATGGCCCTCGGGGACGGAGGAGTGGGCGCCCAGCAGGGTTCCGTTCGCCGGGCTCTGCCCGGTCTGGTACTTCCGGTACAGGCCGGGCTGCACGGCCTCGAGCTCACGCTTCCAGTCGGCCTCGTCGAACTCCCACCAGCGGCGGCTGAATTCGAGCAGCACCTTGGTGGCGGCGTCGTAGTGCAGCTCGGTGACCGCGCGCCGCTTGCCGTAGGAGAGCGCCGGAGCGACGGGGATGTGGCGCAGCCCGGAGAAGGGGACGGTGATGATGGCGGTGTCGGCGGTGAAGGTCTCGCGCCGCACGGGGCTGCCGCCGCGGCCCTCGGAGACGGTCTCGACGCTGACCCTGCCCTCGCCGTGGGTGATGCGGGTGGCACGGCGGTCGAGCCGTACCAGGTCCTTCACCCGGGAGTACATCGCGTCGGCCAGGGTGGCGGTGCCGTCGGGCAGTTCGTAGAAGGCGGTGTCGGGGCTGATCAGGGAGGCGCCGATGAAGCTGTGTACGAAGGCGAGGTGCAGGCGGGAGGTGAGGTTCTCGACGGTTCCGATCAGGTCGATGGTCCGCTCGTCGAGCCTGGCCTCCTCCGTCAGGAAGCGGTACATCGACATGTGGCCGTAGCGCTGGATGACGCGTGCCCAGCCCTCGACGAGTTCCTTGTCCTTCTTGCCCTCGATCTCCTTGCGTACGGGGGCGAAGGCGTCGCGAACGATCTGCGAGGCGGGGACGGACTCGTACGCCTGCGGCACTCCGAAGGAACGATTGAGCGTCTGCGGGGCGCGTGCGTAGTCGGCGCGGCGGACGCGGATGCCGTTGACGTAGATCCACGTCCGGTAGGCGGGGCGGCCGGCCCCGTCCACGTCGACCAGGTGGAAGCGACGGCGCTTGAGGCCGAGGCTGTCCATCAGTCCGGTGACCAGGGGGTGGCTGTCGGGGATGCGCATCGCGCCGGCCTCGGCGTACTGCTTCGGGTCGGCGAAGGGCTGGGTGGCGTTCTCGTGGCCGCCGGTGCGGAAGGTCTTGATCCGGCCGCCCACCCGGTTGGCGTTGGCCTCGATGACGGTGACCTGGTGACCGGCCTCGCGCAGGAGGTGTGCGGCGGTGAGACCGGCCGGCCCGGCGCCGACGATCAGCACCTTCTTGCCGGGGCGGCGCGAGCGGGGCAGACCGTTGTTCAGGAGGATGTCGGCGTAGCGCGGTACGAGCGGCTGGTCCTCGTCGTCCCGTACGAGGATGGCCCGGGCGATCGTCAGGCAGGCGCCCCAGTCGGCGACCGCGGTGGCGGGGGCGGCCTGCGCGGTCCCGGCGGAGATGGCAGCGACTGTCAGCCCGCCGGCTCCGGCGACGGCGGCCGCGCCGGCGATGACGGTACGACGGGAGGGCGCCGGTGTGTGCCCGCCGGGGGTACCAGGAGCTTCAGGGGTTTCGGAGTTGGCATCAGGATCCATGATCATGACCCAACTCTTGCCGCCCGAGCGGGCCCGAACGGCCAGAATGCACCCGCGCGGGCAAGTACCACCCGGACGTGCGTCGCGCGCCGTCCCGTGCTGACGAACTGAGTTTCGTACGGGCGATCTTCGTTCCGAGCAGCCGAGCGCCGCACTGGCTGCACGCCGGTGTTCCTCCTGGCCATGTGCCCCAGGCTCCCGTCCGGCGGGGCCCAGGGACCTCACCCAGCTGGTGGTCAGCGAGCTGGTCACCAACGCCCGCCAGTACGCTCCCGGCCCGTTCTGCTCCGCTGCTGGACGCGATCCCCGTCGCCGCCTTCCCGCTGCCTCCGCCCCGGACGCTGCGCTACGTAGAGGCCCCGGCGCGCTACGACGGCGATGCTGTCTCGATTTTCTTGGGCGGCGGCATCACCGGGTGCCCGAAATGGCAGCGGGCGAGGTGACGGCGAAGTTCTACGACCGAACCGGGACGAGGTCGCCGACCTCATCGAGCATCGGTTCGTGGGCGCGGGCGGTGTCTGCGACAGCAGCTTTGGCAAGGCAGATTCGCTCGTCCGAGTGGTCCTTGCCGTGGGTTCACCAGCATGTGCATGCCGAAGTCGCTTTCGGTGGACCTCGTGCCGTGCCCGTGCGGCCATGTCCGCTGCGTCGTCGTAAACCAGGCGAGGGCACATGCCAGGCGATCGCGCGCCCGCGCCACTCCGGCGGAGTCGCGCCCTCCTCGTCGTACCGCGCGTCGTGCTCCGCCCCCGGATCCGTCACTGGATCAGTCAGGCCGACCGACCCTGGTGATGAGTTTTCGCGTCCGCATCCGTCACACCTACGACGGGACACGACGAGGCGGAAGGATGACGTGATGAGTGCGGACACGCGGCTGGAGGAGCTGGGCGTGAGTGGGCTGGGCGAGGTCGACGAGCCGGCGTTCTCGGGGCTGGCGGAGCGGCACCGGCGGGAGCTGCACGTGCACTGCTACCGGATGCTCGGGTCGTTCGAGGACGCCGAGGACACCGTGCAGGAGACGTTCCTCCGTGCCTGGCGGCGGCGGGAGACCTTCGAGGGGCGGTCGACGTTCCGGGCCTGGCTGTACCGGATCGCCACCAACGCCTGCCTGGACCTGCTCGCCAAGTGCCGCCCGGAGCCTGCGACCGGCGGCGAGGTGCTGTGGCTGCAGCCCTACCCGGACCGGCTGCTCGACGAGCTGCCCGCGAGCGACGCGGACGAGCCGGAGACCCTCGCCGTCGCGCGGGAGACGATCGAGCTGGCCTACCTGGTCGCCGTCCAGCACCTCGCGCCGCGCCCGCGGGCCGTGCTGATCCTGCGAGACGTGCTCGGCTGGCCGGCGAAGGGCGTCGCGGAGCTCCTCGGCGACTCCGTCAACTCCGTGAACAGCGCGCTGCAGCGGGCCCGCGCCGGCATGCGGGAGCACCTGCCCGCCGAGCGGCAGGACTGGACCGGCGGCGAACAGGACGCCGGGACGCGCGAGCTGGTGCGCCGCTTCACCGAAGCCAGCGTCGCGACCGACGTGGACAAGATCGCGGCCATGCTGCGGGACGACGTCCGGTGCTCGATGCCGCCCACACCGGGCCTGAACGTCGGCCGCGACGCGGTGGTCAACGACTGGATCGAGGACGGCTTCCAGGGCATGAAGGGCCTGCGCGCCGTCCTCACCTCCGTGAACCGGCAGCCCGCCGTCGCCTTCTACCTCTGGCGGAAGCCGGAGGGCGCCTACCTGCCGCTGACGATCGACGTCCTGCGGATCACCGGCGGGGCGATCACCGAGATCGTCACGTTCCACGACGACCAGTTCCCGCGGCTCGGGCTGCCGGAGCGCCTGCCGGCGGACGGCACGGAGTAGTCCCGGTGCGGACGCTCGCACTGCGCGGTGGCGCGCGTGTCGCGGTGGTCGCGGCGCAGTGGTACGACGCGTTCGGCGTCGTCACCTGCGGGCGGGTGCAGCTGGAGCTGCGCGACGGCGAGCTGGGGCCGGTCCTCGGACGCGGCGCCGGGTTCTGGCTCCGCGGCACCGGCGTCCGCGCCCTGCGCAACCCCGGCCGTCGCACGGCGAGGGTGCGCATCGTCACCCCCAGGGCCAGGACCGTCACAGGCCAGCCAACACACCCGTACGCCAGCTACCGAAGGATGAAGGAACGACGTGAACAGTATGAATGACACCGGGGCCGTCGCAGGCCCGGCATCAGGCCGGACCGGCCATCCCCACCGCCTCCGCGGGCTCGCCGGCACCGGCTTCATTGCCACGCTCGCGGCGATGGTGGCCACCACCCTCGCCGCTGCGCTTGCCCAGGCCGTTGGCGTCGACTTCGCGGTCCCCGATGGCGGCGAGACGATCCCGTTGTCCGGGTTCGCCGTGGTGACCGGATTCTTCTCGGTAGTGGGCATCGTCATTGCCGTTGCTCTTCGTCGTTGGAGCGCTCGCCCCGCCGAGCGATTCGTGTGGACGGCAGTGTCGCTGACTGCGATCTCGTTGGTCCCGCCCCTCCTCTCCGGGGCAAACAGCGCCGCCACCACAGCCCTCCTCGGCCTACACCTCGTCCCTGCGACGGTGATGATCCCCACCCTGGCGCGGAGCCTGCGCACCCGGACCGATTGACTCTCGAGTCGACGTCACGCCTAAACCGCGCCAGGACGCGCTCGTAGCCGGGCCCTGACACCTACACGCCTGCGGGAGGCTGTCACGCCGCCGGCGGGGCAGGGAGCGCAGTATGTGACGTGGGAGGTTGGAAAAGGCTCATTGGCCTCTCCGTTGACATCCAACCTAGTCGCCGCAGGTCAGCGGGCCGCACGCGACCATCTTCGCTGTCAAAGGACAGTGGTGGTGGCGCAGTATTCACACGGCGCCGTCAGGTGTCGTCGCTGGACAATAGCGGCATCGCCTCCTTCCACTCGGCGGGGCGGAGCTGGTGGCAGCTGGCGGGGCACCAGCGCTTCTGGACGTCTTCTCGTTGGCGCGGGCGCGGCGGGCGACCGTGCTGGGCAGGCCCATCGAGCACAACCAGTCGGCCAGGACCGGCAAGGCCAAGGAGCGCACCCCCTGGCTGGGCTTCGACCTGGTGTTCCGGCCCCCGCCGACGGCACACGTCGCGTGGGCGCTGGGTGATGACGAGACCCGTCTGGTGCTGGGGCTGTGCCAGGACATCGCCCGGGACAAGACGCTGGCATGGGGGAGGACTCGGTCGCGGAGGTCCGCTGGAAAGGCGGTGGCAAGCATCGCGCCCGTGCGACTCAGCGATCCGGGCCTACGGCGCCGACGTCATCGACCGCCTCGCGGAGCGGGCCCGGGCGGCGGCCGCGGCGGTGTGGACGCGGGTCCGGCCGGTGGTCGACGTCGCCCTGGCGGCTGTCGACGTCGTCGCCGTGGTGTACGTGATGCGCGGCGCGTTCAAGCACCACCACCTGCTCGCCGAAGCCCGCCGCAACCCTCCTATGTCCTGCGCGGCCGACCTCACCAACCCGGCCTGGACGAACAGATCGTGCAGGCGGTCGTCGACGACTACACCCGCCCCGCCGGACAACGGATGATGACCGCCGACCTGCGCGCCCTGTACCCGCGCGACACCGAGGACCAGGCCGTGCTGCGCCCGCTGACCCGCAACAGGACCGCCCCGCCGTACGAGCGGGCCCGCCTCGCCGCCGGTGCGCTGAGGACCCGGGTCCACGCGGTGCGCCGCGCGGACCGCCTGGGCTCCCGCTCCCGGCCGCACACCGTCGCCGCGCCCGCTGCCCCGAGGTCCCGCCTGCGGCCGACCCGTACGGACCGGAAGGCCGGCCGCGTC
>NZ_BMMU01000027.1:0-83050 GCF_014646095.1 Streptomyces lacrimifluminis
CCCAACACCACCAACACGACCGCCGGATGATCGGCTACACCACGACAAGGGACACGACCCCGAAGACGGCGCCCGCCGCTCCTTCAGCCGCGCCGGCTACGAGTCCCTCAAGGCCGCGCAGACGGACCTCGACCACGTCCGTTCCCTGCTGGCGCTGGCAGAGAAGGACGACCCCGACAGCCTCCGGCGCCTCGTCGACATGCTGGAGAAGGTCTCGGTCGAGAAGGCCCCGCTCCCAGCCATCGAGGAGACTCGGCGCCGTCTGAGGGCGGGCCTGGCCCTCCGTGGCAACCTCACCGTCGGCGAGTGGCTGGACCAGTGGTTCTCCGCGAAGAAGCGACGCAAGACCACGCTCAACGCCTACGCCTCCCACATCCGCGTCCATTTGAAGCCGCGCATCGGCCACGTACGCCTCGACCGGCTCAACGTCGGCCACCTGGTGGAGATGTTCGACGCGATAGCCGACGACAACGAGGTGATCTCAGCCGAGAACGAGGCCCGCCGCGAGCAGATCGCCCGCTGCAAGCCGAGCACGCCCGGTCGCCCTGTCGGGGCGGAGCGGAAGCGGCTCGCCCCCGAACGAGCCAAACTGGCAGAGATGAAACCGTTCCGGAAGATCACCGGCCCGGCCACCCGTCAGGCAATCCGCCGCACCCTGCGCGCGGCCCTGAACTCCGCGATCGCCCAGCAGCTGATCACCTTCAACCCGGCGTCCCACGTCGAGTTGGAGTCCGGCAGGCGCCCGAAGCCCCTCCTGTGGACCGATGAACGCGTCCGGCGGTGGCGAGAGACCGGGCAGATCCCCGGCCCGGTCATGGTGTGGACGCCACAGCAGTTCGGCGCCTTCCTCGACGCAGCCGAGGGCGACCGGCTTTACGCGATACTCCACCTCATGGGCACCCGTGGCCTCCGGCGCGGCGAGGCGGTCGGCCAGGACTGGCACGAGATCGACCTCGACGTCGGCCTCATCACTCCCGCCAAGGAGATCGTGGTGGACGGCTGGGACATCTACGAGTCGGAGCCGAAGACAGACGGCAGCGCGAACACGATCGCGCTCGACAGCACGACCATCTCCGAACTGCGCGACCACAAAGCCCGCCAGGAGAAGGAGCGCGCGCAGTGGGGCGATGCCTGGAAGGACACGGGCAAGGTCTTCACCAAGGAGGACGGCTCCTGGCTGCACCCGGGGACGGTCTCCGAGACCTTCCGCCGCATCCTCGCCACGACCGACCTGCCACCCATCACCCTGCGGGACCTACGCCACGTCACCGCGACGCTCACGCACGGAGGTGGCGGCGACATCCACACGGTGAAGGAGACCCTGCGGCACTCCACCATCACGCTGACCTCGGACACGTACACGAGCCTGCTCCCTGAGCTGGACCGTGAGATCGCCGAGGCTGCAGTAAAGCTGGTACCCCGCGCCCGCAAGCGGAAGGTTGCGGAGAAAAATCAGGGCACGGTTTGAGGAGAGCACCGAAAGAATGCTGTCGTGGAGAACGAGAGCAATCTGTCCCTCACCCTGATCACGATCGACCGTGCGTCGTCGAGCACGGTCGCCTCCCGCCTGGACGGGAACGGGGCATGGCAGATTCCAACCCCTTCCCTGTTCGAGGACACGAGCGTCGTGGCCAAACTAGAGTTCAGCCCGGCGCTACCGGCACTCCTCGTCACCACCCTGGCGGGGGATCAGATTCTCTTCGAGTTGCCGCTCCAAAGGGCTGCTGATCAGCTCGAAGGACGGCTCGTCGTGTATCTCGACCAGAACCAGTGGAGCACTTTGAGCAACGCCTGCCATGACCTGCGGAAGAGTAGCGAGGAAGATCAAGCCGCTGGTCGGAAGCTCAGGGATTGGGTGGAACAACGTCGGATCATCCTGCCATCCTCTTCCAGTCACTATTTCGAGACCGGCAAGCGGTTCAGTACGGAAAGCGCTACGCCCTGGGGCTCACAGTCTTGCAGTACAGCCGGGGTTGGCAGATGCGTGACCCCTTGCAGGTCCGGCGAAACGAGCTTCACGATGCCTTCTGCCATCGTCTGGGCCGCCCCGGCGACATCCGCTCCGCCCCAATCTTCACCCTCGATCCGGATGCCCTCTTCTCTCCAATTCGATGGACTGGCTCCGGGCTGCCGTCGACGTTGCTGAGCCAGTTTGGGTTCCACCCCGACGCGCTTGTCGCTGCCTCTGCTTCCATCGACACCATGCTCGACACCGAACGGGTCGGTGAGGGACCAGACACCGGCTGGACGGCGGTGAGTCAGCGGTTCAGCAACTGGCTGGACGAACTGGATCAGGATTCACAGCAGAAGCGGAGGGCTGTCGACATCCACATCATTACGGATCTTCAGCAGGAGTTGGCTAAGGAGGCGGCCACGGCGGGAGTTCCCACAGAGCTGTTCCGGCAGTGGGGCTTCAAGGGATGGGTGCGGGCGGTCGGTGAGTCCCCGGCCGTCGGCCTATTCCGGGAGATGCTTCATAGTCGGCACCTCAACAAGGGCACGACGTGGCAACGTAATGACTTAACGGACATATTGCACCTGTCCTGCGCAGCCGGATACGCGGACTTCGTCGTCTGTGAGAAGCATATGCGCGACCCATTGCAGCACGGTTTGAAGCGCATGGGACGCTCGGCACAGGTCTACCGTCGGCTCACCGGCGCTGTAGCGGCCATCGAGGACCTTCTGGAAGCGCCTACCTCCCCTGTCAGTCCTGGGCAGTAGCTCTGGCGGGGCTCTATCTCCCCCGACCTGCGCTGACGGGTGGATTACACGGTTCTGGTGTGGAGCGGACACGTCGACCGCCGCGTTCAGGAAGCTGCCACCGATGCAGGACAGGTCCTAGTCCCGGTTCGGCAGCTGGCCAAATCCGCTGCAGGGGTGTAGGCACCGGTAGCAACAGATGTCTCTCCCCGTCGGGTCTTCGCCCAAGCCGCCCCGGAGGACCTCCTGGCTCAACTCAATCTTGGTGAAGCGGGCCAGGGGGTCTCTGGGCCGGGACACCAAACTCACTTCGTGGAGCTGCAGCTGGGACATAACGGGCCGCGGAAAGGCAGAAACGGTCTCACCATCGGTGTGTGGACAGTTGAGCCGACCGCAAACGTTGCACGCGCCGTCAGCGTCATGCCGCACGGTGACGTTGTATCGGGTATCGAGCAAGTGCGGGCAGGAATCGATGTCCTGCCCGCACAAAGAACAATTGCGAGTCGCGGTGAAGCCTGCAGACATGCCCCATCTGCTGTGCATGAGCGTGAGTCGGCATACGTCCCAGTAGGTGTCGTCGGAGTACTCGATGTTGCAGCCGAAGAGTCCGCCGACGAGGGCTGCGACGTGGTGAGCGTGTCGGTGAGCGAGGTCGGAAAGCTCGCTGTCCTCAAGGAAGTTGTAGGCGTCAACTGCGCGGGCGAGCGAGGTGCGTGCCGCCGCTTCCAGGTCATGCCATGGATCGGTGAGCTGGGACGTGTCGCGCGGCAGGTGTAGAGAACGCGCCAGTGCCAGGTACTGGCGGTGACCCCGCCGGTCGGAGGCGGGCGGCCTGATAGGCCGGGAAGGCAGAGTACGCGCCGCGATGTCGGTTCGTAGTTGGCGCCGGGCTTGCGACCACACGTGGATAAGGAAGTCCCGCTGCGCGCTCATCGTCCACAGTCCGCGACGGTGAATTTCCTCTGTCGTCGATGTCCAGGACGGAAGGCGGGCCAGGGACAGGCCCCAGGTGAGGGAGATGCTGCGACAGCACTGCCCGTTCAGGCGCATGGATTCTCGCAGGGCCGTCACGCCGTCCTGGTGCATCATGGCCAGGCGCACAGAGCCTGATGCCGGGGGCAAAGGTACTCCGGTGCGGATGACGAGGCCGGAGACTCTCATCCGGTGGTGTTCTCCGGAGCGGCATCGTCTGGCTCTGCCAGGGGAAGCTCGGCACGGGCCGGGTCGGACACGGCCGCTTGGATGAGGTTCTCGATGTCTGCCAGCCGGCTCGTGATCTCCAGACCTCGGATGGCCGTTTCGTTCTCGGTCCGAACGATCTCAGCGATCTTGACCGTTACACGCGCCTCGCCGACCTCGTCATCAGGGCAGTTGGGCCCCAGTGAGGAGCGTGCCCGCTGCCAGGCAGTCAGAACGATGCTTTTGACCAGATCGGTGGTAAGCGTGGTGGCCACAGCGATAGCGATGGTGGCCACCACCTCGGTGGCCCCGTACTCACTGAGATAGCGGCGGTCTTCTCGCGCGCATGCGAAGTCGATGTCCACGCCACGGTGTCGCAGTGTCTTGATCAAGCCGGCCACATCGTCCCGGTAGACGGCCATCTCGTCGATACTTGAGTCGGGGAGCAGAAACACGCGGTCGCCCGTTGGGGCAGTCAGCACCGTCTCGGGCAGGTCTGCCGCTGAGATGTCCCAGCGTGTCACATCACCGGTGATCTCTTTGGCCATCAGCAGGAGCCCTCTCGTGATTGAGCGTTGTGCGCGTGCCCAAGCCTAAAGCGGCGTGGGATCACGCTGTCCCGCACGCAGTAGTCCACTGAAGTTTGGTCTTGAGTCGACTGCCGTCAGTCATGGCAGATCAGTTGGAGGGTGCGGGCTACTGCTCTGACATCGCAGGCTGAGAAAACGACAGATGAGCTAATTAGCTTCGGCTGCGGCCGGTCCGCCGGCTACCGCAGCACGGGGCAAGAGGCGCCGCGTCGCTGTGAAGCCTCCCAGACGCGCCCGCGAGTGATCTTGTCACCATGACAAAACGTGCGGCCCTGATCGAACATCCGCTCACGCATCGCTCACGCACGGGCCCGAAAACGAGTCAGCGCCCGAGCCAGCCGAAGCCGACCCGGACGCTGCATAGCAGGTCAGAGGGCGTTTCCCTCCCCCGCTACCCGTAGACCCTGTGGGACTCGAACCCACAACCAATGGATTAAAAGTCCACTGCTCTGCCAATTGAGCTAAGGGTCCCCGCGATGTTGCTCCCCCGAGCATAGCCGGACCCGGCCACGACTCCGATCGGGTATCGGAGACACGGCCGGGTCACTCCACGAGCGGGGCAGCGGCCCCCGGAGGAAATGGGCCCCCTCGTTATGGATCGACCGGTTCGGGCGCCCCCTTGCGAGCCGCCTCCCGGGCCCGGGTCCGTTCGTGTTCGGGGTTGAGGAACCAGTGCCGCGCCGACACGGTCCACCACAGCGCCGCGAACCCCAGCACCACCAGGACGGCGATCGGGGCGTAGTTGAAGGTCTCCCAGGTGACCGGCGCCACCTGGGGCAGCATGAACAGCACCGTGATCACGGCCACCCAGATCACCGACACCACCCCGATCGCCCGCGACCACCGGCCCAGATGCCACGGCCCCCGCTCGAACGCCTCGCCCTTGCGCAGCCGCAGCAGCGTCGGGATGACGTACGCGATGTAGAGGCCGATCACCGCGATCGACGTCACGGCCGCGTACGCCGTCACGTTGATCAGGTAGGGCAGGCCCAGGAGCAGTGCCCCGAACGCCGCCAGCCAGACCGCCGCGACGGGGGTACGGGTGCGCGGGCTGACCGTGTGCCAGAGGTGGGAGTAGGGGAGGGCGCCGTCGCGCGAGAAGGCGTAGATCATGCGGGAGTTGGCCGTGACCGACGCCATGCCGCAGAACAGCTGGGCGCCGATGACGATGAGCAGGAGCAGCTTGCCGGCGGTCGCGCCCACCGCGTCGAGCAGGATCTGCGCGGGCGGCACGCCGGTCGGGGACCCGAGGGCACCCTCGTACGACTGGATGGCGAAGGTGAAGCCCAGGAGCAGGACGAAGCCCGCTATCCACGAGGTCCAGATGGACTGGACGATGCCCTTGGGGCCCGCCGTGGACGCGTCGCGGGTCTCTTCGGTCATGTGTGCGGAGGCGTCGTAGCCGGTGAAGGTGTACTGGGCCATCAGCAGCCCGAGCGCGACGACGTACACGCCGCTCCCCCAGCCCGTGTTGTTCACGAACTCGGTGAACACGAAGGAGGCGGACTGGTGTTTGTCGGGCACGAACGTCAGGGCGCCGACGATGACGGCCACACCCACCACGTGCCACCACACGCTGACGCTGTTCAGCAGGCCCACGATGCGTACGCCGAACGTGTTCAGGAGCCCGTGCAGGACGAGGATGCCGGCGAAGAGCAGGATCGTGCTGCCCGGGGTGACCTCGAAGCCGAACTGGAGGTTCAGGTAGGCGCCCAGGAAGGAGGCCGCCCCGAAGTCGATGCCGGCGGTCACCGCGACCTGCCCGAGGACGTTGAACCACCCCGTGAACCAGGCCCAGGCGGCGGCCGTTCGAGGGGGAGCGAGCCGGTGCGCCCAGAAGTACAGGCCGGCGGAGGTCGGGTAGGCCGAGCAGATCTCGGCCATCGCCAGCCCGACGAAGAGGGTCATGAGCCCTACGACGACCCAGCCCCAGGTGATCACGGCCGGGCCGCCCGTGTTCATGCCGAACAGGTAGAGGGTCAGGCAGCCCGACAGGACCGAGATGATCGTGAAGGACACCGCGTAGTTGGAGAACGCCGACATCCGGCGGGCGAGGACCTGCGTGTAACCGAGCTGGGCCAGCCGTTCCTCGTCCGACAGCCCACTCACTCTGACGTCATCTGTCATGCCCCCAGCAATTCCCTCGCTGGGGGTATGACATGCGTCACAAGTGGATCCAGTTGGCTGGAAACATGCCTGTCCTTGCCCCGCGGTCAGACGTCCGTCGCGCCGACAGCCAGATGAGCCACCTGCGTCGCGCTGAGCACGCCCGCGTAGACGTGCACCTCGTCGACCGCTCCGGCCAGGTGTCCGCCCCAGCCGTCCACACCCTGCGACCGGCCGATCTGCAGGTCACCCGTCGTCGTCCAGCCGGGCCGGTACGCCTGCCTCGCAGACAGCTGCCCGTCGGCGTAGAGCAGGATCTCGTCGGCCTCGTCGTCGTACACGAGCGCCAGGTGATGGACATCGTCCGGGGAGGCCCACGCGCCGCCCGCGGTGAGCGTGACCTGCTCTCCGCCGGCGTCCGTCAGGGCCATCTCCCAGTTCTGCGTGGACCCCGAATAACGCACCTCGGCAAGGGAGTTGCCCTCACCTCCCACCGACAGCACCGTCATCGGCCGGTCCTGCGCCGCCGCGTCGATCCGTACGTGCGCGGCGACCGAGAAACTGTCCTCGGTGGCGATGCCCTGGCCGTCCGTCGCGGCGAAGTCCCCGTCGCCGTCCAGCAGCAGGTGTCCGGAACCGAAGAGGGGGGACTGTCCCGGCAGGCAGTCCGGGTCGAGCCAGTCGCAGGGGGCGCCGTCGCGGTAGATCGCCGCGTCCCCGCCGAGCGTCAGTGGCCGCCCGCCGTCCCGCTCCGGGCTGTTGCCGCCGGTCACCTCGTCGAGCGCCCAGTACCCCTCGCTCACGGTGCCCCGCTTGGCCGCCCCGGCAGCCTCGGCGGCGACGACGATCCGGTCCCACACCCGTACGCCGGCCAGCCCACCGCGCCAGTTCCCGCTCGCGCTCCCTCTGGCGAGCGTGCGCCCGATCTGGAGGTTCCCGGACACCGAGGTGCCGGTGACGTTCTGGGCCGTGCCGACCGCCCGCCCGTCCACATACAGCCGGGCCGTACCGGCGACCGGGTCGTACACCCCGGTGAGATGCGCCCAGTCACCGGTCTCCGGCACACCACCCCGTACGACCGAGCCGCCCACCGAGAACGACCAGGCGCCGTCCTCCGCCCCGAGCCCGAACCCGGCCGCCCCGCCCTGGCCGACCGCGGTCATATCCGCGGCAACCACATCCGGCCGCACCCAGGCGCTCACGGAGAAGGCGCCGCCGGTGTCCACAGCCGGTGCGCCGCTCGTCAGATACGCGGAGTCCGACCCGTCGAGGCCGACGGCCCCCGTCACCGAGGTCCGCGCCGGGCCCGCGGCGCCGAACACGACCCCGTCTCCCGCCGTCGCGGTCCTACCGCCCGCTTCCGCCGCGGCCTCACTCGCCCCGGTCGGGTCCGCGAGCGTCCAGGCGGCGACGGCCGTACGACCCCCGCTCACCCGGAACTGGTGGGTGGCGGGCGTGCTCGCGTTGCCCGCCCGGTCGACGGATTGGACGTCCAGCCACTTGACACCCTCCGACTGCGGCAGCCAGCGCAGTTCCACCGGCCCGCCGGGCTCGGCAGGTAGGGCCGTCAGCTGCGGCCCGCCGAAGAAGCTGTAGCGGTACGACACCGTGTCGTCCGACGTGGAGTCGACGGTGAACGTGCCGTACACACCCACCCCGTCGTGCCACAGCTTGTCGTCCGGGTACTCCGGCGACGACACCAAGGGCTTTGCGGGCGCCTCGGTGTCGTACACGAACTCGCACGGCCCGCTGCCGCCGTCGGAGCTCCACGGCCCCCACAGCGTGCCGTCGCTCGCCCGCACCCGCCAGCTCACCTCCGTGAACGCCGGCACGTCGGTCGGCACGGTCCAGCTGAACGGCGAACCACTGAGCAGGGCGGTGGTCGTCCCGCTCGTTCGTATCTGCCGTACACCCGAGCCGTCCGTCCAGGACACCTCGAACTCGGCGCTCATCCGGCCCCCGTCCGGGTCGCGGAGAACCGTCCTGAGCGTCGGCCGCGTATCGACGTACGGCCGGTCCGCGCCGGCGACGCACGCCTCGTTCTCGGTGGTCAGTTCGGACAGCGCGGGCTGGGACGGCGGTCGGTTCTCCGCGGCGGAGGCCGCCCATGGCGCGGCGACGACGGCCGACGCCGCGAGCACCGCGGCGACCCCGCAGCGTGCGAAGGCATGACGATCCAACGGATTCAACTAGTTCCCTCCCCCTGGATCCGGCTCATCGCCGGACCATCGATTCCGCGCCGGAGCGTAACAGCCGCTACTGACAAGCGAGTTGCGATTTTCGCGGCGCCGGGGAAGGGGTGCGGCAACGCCGAAGGGCCCGTACGACCGGAGTCGTACGGGCCCTTCGGACATCAGTCGGACATCAGTCGGCGATCACGGTGACCACTCGCTGATCGACCGGCGATCAGCCGTTGCGCTTCCAGCGCGGCTTGTCGTCGCGGCGGCCGAAGGACGAACCCGAGCCGGAGCCCGAACCCGTGCCGGTGCCGCGGTGGTCGTCACGACGGCCCTGCGGGCGGTCGTGGCCGCCGGCGCGGAAGCCGCCGCCGGTGGGACGGTCGCCCTGGCGGTCACGGTTGAAGGGGCGGTCGCTGCCCCGGTGACCGGTGGCCGGACGGTCGTCGCGGCGGAAGCCGCCACGGTCGTTGTTGTCACGGTTGAAGCCGCCCGACGGACGGTCGTCGCGGCGGTAGCCACCGCCCGAGCCCGAGGGACGCTCGTCACGACGCTCGAAACGGCCACCACGGTCGTTGTCACGGTTGAAACCACCCGACGGACGGTCATCACGACGGAAACCACCACGGTCACCACCGTCACGACGGTCGTCGCGGCGGAAGCCACCACCCGAACCCGAGGGACGCTCGTCACGACGCTCGAAAGAACGGCCACCACGGTCGTTGTCACGGTTGAAACCACCCGACGGACGGTCATCACGACGGTCACGGCGCTCGTAGTTGCCCCGCTCGTCACGGCGCGGACGCTCCTCGCGCACCTGCGCCGCCGCGACGGCCTCCGCCTCGGCGGCGGCAGCGGCCTCCGCGACGACGGCGGCAGCGGCCTCGGCCACCGCGGCCACGGCTGCCTCCGGGTCCTCGCCCCGCTCGCGCGCGGCACGCGCGGTCAGCCTGTCGGCCTCCTCGCGCAGTTCGGCGGCACGGCGCGTGGCGCGCTCCAGCTCCTTGGTGAGCTGCAGAACCTCACGCTCGGCCTGCTGGGCGGAGCTGCCCGCGGACTCCGCCTGGACCTCGGTCATCGACCGGGCGCCGGTGATCTCGGCGACCTCGGGGTCGAAGGCGGCGCCGCCCTGAATGATGTGACGCCCGGCGTCGACGCCCGCGTCCTCCATCAGCCGGAAGATCTGGCGCCGCTGGTGCGGCAGGGACAGCGACACGACCGTGCCGGAGCGGCCCGCGCGGGCCGTACGGCCGGAGCGGTGCAGGTAGTCCTTGTGGTCGCCGGCCGGGTCCACGTTCAGGACCAGGTCGATGCCGTCGACGTGGATGCCGCGGGCGGCGACGTCGGTGGCGACGAGGGCGTTGACGTAGCCCTTCTTGAAGTCCTCCAGCACGCGGGTACGCGCGCCCTGCGTCATACCGCCGTGCAGTGCGTCGGCCTTCACGCCGGACTCGCAGAGCTGCTCGGCGATACGGTCGGCGCCCAGCTGGGTGCGGACGAAGATGATCGTGCGGCCCTTGCGGGAGGCGATCGCGGCGGTGACCGGCGCCTTGTCCTTGGGCTTCACGATGAGGATGTGGTGGGACATCGTCGTGACGTTGCCCTGGGCGCTGTCGACCTCGTGCGTGACCGGGTTGGTCAGGTAGCGCTTGACCAGCGTGGAGATCTCGTTCTCCATCGTGGCCGAGAACAGCATGCGCTGGCCGCCGCCCGGGATCTGGTCGAGCAGCTCGGTGACCTCGGGCAGGAAGCCCAGGTCGGACATCTGGTCGGCCTCGTCGAGGACGGCCACCTCGACGTTCGCCAGGGAGCAGGCGCCGCGGTTGATGATGTCGCGCAGCCGGCCCGGGGTGGCGACGAGGACGTCGACGCCGCGCTCCAGGGCGTACATCTGGTTGCTCATCGACGTGCCGCCGCAGACGACCTTCATCTTCAGGCCGAGGACGTCGCCGTACGGCTGGAGGGCGTCCGCGACCTGCATCGCGAGCTCACGGGTCGGCGTGAGGATGATGCCGCGGGGCTTCTTCTTCTCGGTGTGGCCGCCGGACAGCTTCGTCAGCAGCGGGAGACCGAAGGAGAGGGTCTTGCCGGAGCCGGTGCGGCCACGGCCGAGGATGTCCTTGCCGGCCAGGGCGTCCGGGATGGTCGCGGTCTGGATCGGGAAGGGGCTGGTCACACCGTTCTGCGTGAGCTTGCGCACGACGCCCTCGGGGAGACCGAGATCGGTGAAGGTGATCTCCGGCTCGCCGGGCTCGGTGTCGACCGAGTCGGCGGCGTCCGTGTCGGCGGCCGTCTCAGCGAGGTCGAGGTCGAGGCTGACGGCCTCGTCGTTCTCGTTCTCGTTCTCGGGCACGACGATGTGATCAGTACTGGAAATGGACATGCGAATGCGAAACCTTCCGGAGTCTCGTCGGCACGCGCCCGTCAACTCCGTGATTTCGCAAATTGACCGCCTCAATGCGGTCAGCCACGGCAAAGGAGAGTACGCGCCACACGCGGCGCATCTCTTCGGCGCCAGGCAATGGGATCAAACGATCTACTACCATACGCACCCACCTCCCCTTTGGGCAAATTGAGTGCCATCATCGCAGGTCACCCCCCTTCCGGACCCTCCACTAGACCGCCACTCCGGCCTCGGGCGCCGGCTCCCGCGTGACCAGTTGCGGCTGGGCCTGCTGCGGCTGCACCGAGGACGACGGCTCCGCGATCGTCGGGTCCGGCGAGACGGGCGGAGGCGTGGGCGACTCGGGCGGCGGCTCCGGCTCCGGCTCGGCGGTCTTCGTCGGCGTGGGCTGCGGTTTCGTCGGCGTGGACGCCCCGGGTCCGACGGGCCCTGCACTGCCGCCGCCGCCCGGTTCGGCGGGCGCCGACGCGGACGCGCTCCGGCCGGCGGACGGTGAGGCGCCCGGGGAGGCGGGCGCCCCGCTGGCCCCCTTCGCGCCCCCCTTGCCCTTCCCGCGCCCACTCTTGCCGTCACCCGCGGACCCGCCGGCCCACCCGGCACCGCCACCGCCGGTCACCGCCGCCCCTCCGTCGGGCGCCTTCGCGCCCTTCTGGCCCGCGGAGTGGGAGGGCTTGACCTGGCCGGCGTCGTCGGCGCCCACGCTCATACAGCCGGCGGCAGCGGCGACGGCCACAACCGTGGCGGCCAGACGGACAGGTACATGCAAGGGGCGCACGGGCAGCCACCTCCGGTGGGGAGTCGAGGAGTCAAGGTGCTCAACTCCCGTCGCCCACAAGAAGACACGCGCCCCGCACCAGCCTCCGCGCGCCCCACCCCTGTCCGTCAGCCGTACCCGCGACGGGCGAGACCGCCCGCCATGGCCGCCGGGCGAACGCGGTGGCCCAGCGGACCAACCGCCGCCCGGCCGCAGTGAGACAGGCGACCCGGCCGGGAATGCGACCGCCACCCCGCCCCCGGCTCGCCGACCGCGTCCCCGGCCTCGACCCCCGTCAGCCGTATCCGAGCGCGTGCAACCGCTCGTCGTCGATCCCGAAATGGTGAGCGATCTCATGGACGACCGTCACCTCGGTCTCCGCGACCACGTCGTCCCGCGTCTCGCACATCCGCAGGGTCGGCCCCCGGTAGATCGTGATCCGGTCGGGGAGCACCCCGGCGTACCACTCCCCGCGATCGGTCAGCGGCGTCCCCTCGTACAGCCCGAGCAGCTCGGGATCGTCCGTCGGCGGCTCGTCCTCGACGAACACCGCGACGTTGTCCATCAGCCTCGTCAACTCCGGCGGAATCCGGTCGAGGGACTCGGCGACCAGTTCCTCGAACTCCTCGCGCGTCATCTCCAGCACACGCCCATTGTCCGGTACGCGCCGCCCGCACGGGGGCCACTGACCCGCGCTCCGCGGAAAGCCGTGCTCTGCGTCACCCCGCATAGCCGCGACCCGCTTTGGGCATACGGGACCAATGGCACGCGTACCCGCCAACACCCCGCACCCCAAAAGCCCCCACAGCACCACCAGCCGCTTCACCCGCCCCCTGAGCGCCCTCGGCGGCCCCTACCGCGCCCGGCGCGCGCACCCGGCCGCCGAGCTGGTCCATCCGCCGCACCCCTGGACCCGCGCCCTGGGCCTGGTCGCGGTGGTCCTTCTGGGTGCCTGGCTGGGACTGCTGATCGTCGGCAACGTACGCGCGCCGGTCGGCCCGATGGACACCACGATGACCCTGCGCCCGTCCCTCACCGGCGGCACGAAGATCAACGTCTCGCCCCTGGGCGCCCTGGAACTCGGCAGCCACACGGCCCCCGTCCGCCTCGACGTGAACGTCGACCAGCTCGACCCGGCGCGCGCCCAGGCACTCGTCGACCACCCCGAACGCCTCTCCGGCCTCCAGGACGAGGTGGCCCAGGACGTCGGCCACGGCACCCTCGACCTGGCCCTGCGCTCCTGCGTGGCCGTCGTCTCCGGAGCCACCGCCCTCGGCCTCGCGGTATACCGCCGCCCCCGCCGGGCCCTCGCGGCCGGCGGCCTCGCCCTCACCCTCCTGGTGGCGTCGGGAGCGACGGCGTACGCGACCTGGAACCCCAAGTCGGTCCTGGAACCGAAGTTCTCCGGGCTCCTCTCCTCGGCCCCCTCGCTGGTCGGCAACGCGCGCAGCATCGTCGCCGAATTCGACGTCTACCAGAAGGAGCTGGCGCGCCTGGTGACGAACGTGACGAAGCTGTACGACGTCACGTCCACGCTCCCGACCTACCAGCCCGACCCAGCCACGATCCGTGTCCTGCACGTCTCGGACATCCATCTCAACCCGGCCAGCTGGAAAATCATCGCGTCGCTGGTGGAGCAGTACGACATCAACGTCATCGTCGACACCGGCGACACCATGGACCACGGCACAGCGGCCGAGAACGGCTTCCTGGATCCGATCAGGGACCTCGGCGCCCCGTACGTCTGGGTGCGCGGCAACCACGACTCGCGGCTCACCCAGCGCTATCTGCAGCGCATGAAGAACGTGCACGTCCTGGACGAGGGCCGCGCGGTCACCGTCGGGGGACTGCGCTTCGCGGGCATCGGCGACCCGGCGTTCACCCCGGACCGCGCGGCGGGCGAGCAGGACGGCGGCCGGGACCAGGAGCTGGCGGGCGACCGGCTGGCCGCGGCCCTCCGCGAGCAGCGGGCCCTGGGCACCCCGGTCGACGTGGCGATGGTCCACGAGCCGGACGCGGCCCGGCGGACGGACGGCGAGGTCCCGCTGGTCCTGGCCGGGCATCTCCACCACGCGGAGATGGAGGTCATGAAGAAGGGGACGCGGTTGCGCATCGAGGGCTCGACGGGCGGCAGCGGGCTGCGCGCGCTGGAGAAGCGGAACCCGGACCAGATCGAGATGTCCGTCCTCTACCTGGACCGGGACACGCAGCGCCTGCAGGCCTGGGACGAGATCAAACTGGGCGGCCTCGGACTGACCACGGCGGAGGTGAGCCGCCATCTGCCGAAGGAGAACCAGCCGGGCGCCACGCCGGTTCCCTCACCCTCGACTTCACCCTCGCCGTCCCCCGTTCGGAGCCCGTAAACGGTTTTGGCGAACCTCCCCGGCATCACCTATGCTTCTCACGTCCTCGCCCCCATCGTCTAGCGGCCTAGGACGCTGCCCTTTCAAGGCGGTAGCACGGGTTCGAATCCCGTTGGGGGCACAGGTAGTAAGTACGGTTGGCGGCATCCCGCATCAGGGGTGACCGCCATTTCGTGCGTTCGGGGACGTTGCGGAACGACCGTGTCGAGGGGCCCGCGTCGGCGACGCACGGCTCGGGCTCGCGTCGCGTGGTGTGTGGTGGGTCGGGGCGGTGACCCCGGCCCGTCCGCTGTCGGAGCGTCGCGTGTCCTTTCGGCGGCCGGGAAGGTCAGGCGGGCGACTCGTCGGGTACGGGTTGCTCGGGGCGGTCGCTGCCGGACTGGGCCGCGCCCCGCTTGCCCGTGCCGGCTTCGTCCGTGTCGGGGACCTCCGGGTCGGGCCGCTCGTCCGCCTCGGTGCCCGCCGGGTCGTCCACTTCCCAGGGGTCCTCGTCGGCGCCCGTCTGCTGGTCGGGCATGTCCCTCGGGACGGGATTCGGCCGGGAATCCTGTTCCTGTGCTGCGTCTCCGTCGTCCCCGGGAGTGTTGGTGCGGTAGTCGCTCACAGCGCTGTCCTTTCGTCGACGGCCTCCGGTCACCCGTGCGGGTACCCAGCGGAGTGCCCGCCAGCACTCCGAGCAGGCGCGGGACCGCCACCTCGTCATCGCCCCGCAGGGCCCCCCTGCACACCGCGGGGGGCGACGCTCAGGGCGTCACTGGTCGTCTTCGGGGCTCCTCGCGTGGGGAGCCGTCGACTGCAGCTCACGCCGGCCGCCGGTGTGTGCGTCGTCGTGTCGCGAGAGGAGGGACAGCAGCTCCGCCACGCTCAGCCCCTCGTCGGCGGGGTGCCGCAGGATGGTCCCGTCCTCGATCCGGTACGTGTTGGAGCGCCCCTGGCGGGTGTGGGTGAGATAACCGGCCGACTCCAGATCCGCGACGATCTTCTGTACGGCGCGCTCGGTGAGCCGACAGTGTGCGGCGATGTCACGGATGCGGATGGTGGGATTCTCCGCGATCGCGGCCAGCACACGGGAGTGGTTGGTGAGGAACGTCCAGCCGGTATGCGGTTCGGGTACTCCAGGCATGCTGAAAGCATAAGCTGTTTGATTCACGTATCCAAAAGACTGAAGTCCAGTTCGTGTATATCTTGACGTACGAGGCCTTCCGGACCGACGCTTGAGGGGCCACGTACTACCCGATGCCTACGGAGTGGCCGCAATGTCAGACCGCGCAGTTACCACGCAGCTCACGGTGGCGGAAGAGGTTCGTCCGGCACCGCTCGGCCCTGCGTCGCGCGACGTCCAGGCACCGCTGCTCGGCATCGAGACCCGGCCCGAGGGCTATGCGACGCTCGTCGTGGTGTCCGGTGCGATCGACCTCGTCACGGAGCAGACACTGCACAACGCCCTGAGCCAGGCTCTCGCCCGTTCGGAGCGCGGAATCGAACTCGATCTGAGCGGCGTCGACTTCTGTGACTGCTCCGGTCTCAACGTCCTGCTCCGCGTCCGCAGGCGTGCCCTCGACGAGGGGAAGATCATCACCATTCGGTCGGCCGGCACCGCGGTACTCCGGCTCTTCTCGGTCACCGGCACGCTGCCGCTGTTCGCCGGCCCGAACGACGCCGGCGAACCCGCCGTCACGAGCGAGGCCGACGCGACCGACCGGGCCCCGGACGCACGCCCCACCGCGTCCCACTCCCGCGGGGCGAAGATCGCCCCTCTCGGTGAAACCGACCAGGACCTGAGGATCGAGGTGATCCAGCTCCGGCGCGCCATGCAGACACGCCCCGTCATCGACCTCGCGCGGGGCGTCCTCATGGCGTCCTTCGGGCTGAGCGCCGAGGACGCCTGGCAGGTGCTGGTCACGGTCTCCCAGGACACCAACACCAAGCTGCACGAGGTGGCCGACAACCTCATCGGCGCCGTCGCGGGCGACGCGCTCCCCGACGTGTTCCGACTCAAGATCGCCGAGACGGTCGCCGCCCTCCGGGCGCCACCGGAGGACCCGTCGCCCCCTGGTCCTCGCCCCTGACGATGCCGGCGTCCTCGCCGGGACTCTCCGGCTCACGCCCACCGGCCCAGGCCGTCGCGACCTCACGCGCCGGCCAAACGCCTGTCACCGAACGCCTGTCACCGGCTGCCTGTCCTGGCGCCGGGTTCCATGAGGAGGCACCTCCCAGGTCATACGGGTGCGCCCCTCGAGTCCCCTATACGCCGTGCCGGAACAGGCCATCGCCGCCGACGCCGCCCCCATCGCCATCGCCATCGCCATCGCCGAAGGCTCAGCCGCGGTCCCGCTTGTCCGAGCGCGCGGCCTTCGAGGCGCGCTCCTGAGCCTCTCCCCTGATCTTCTTGGCCTCGCCGCGAGCCTGTTCCAGCTTGCCTTCCAGCTCCTGCTCGCGGTCGCTCGTGGCCTTGCCGACGATCTCCTTGGCCTTGCCCTTGATCTTGTCGGTACGGCCCTTGTCCGCCATGGCTGTGACTCCTCCTGGGTCGGGTGCGGCTCGCCCGCAGAGGCGCCGGCGGCGTAGGCCTCCGGCGTCGCGATCCGCAGCCGCGTCGGCTTCGCGGGCGCCGCTTCGTCCTGCTCCTGGGTGATCTCGGCCCACCACGATCCGCCGTCCTCGACACACCGCAGCAGCACTCCTTCGCGGATGGCCCACGGGCAGATGGTGAGCGTCTCGATGCCTGTCAGCTTCATCGCCGTGTGCCCTACCACCGCTCCGGCCAAACTCCGCAGGGCCCACGGCGCGGAGACGCCGGGGAGCATCGCCCGCTCGGCCGCCGACAGGGCGGCGAGCCGGGGCAGACAGGTGCGGAGATCTCCCCGGGACAGCTGCCGCGCCACGAAGACGCCCTGGCGGCCGGGTGGGGCCCCGCAGAGCCGGGCCAGCTGCTGGAAGGTCCGCGAGGTCGCCACCGCCATGTGGGGCCCTTCCCACCTGAGCCGTGCGGCCACGGTCCCGCAGCTGATGGCGCACCCTGCGGCGCAGCGCCCTCAGGTCCTCGCCGGACGGCGGGTCCTGGCCGCCGGGGAACTCCCGGGTCAGCCGGCCCGCGCCGAGCGGCAGCGACGCCGCGAAGTCGGGCAGCCTGCCGCGCCCGAGCGCCATCTCCAGCGAGCCGCCGCCGATGTCGAACAGCACGAGGGACCCGGCGCGCCGGCCCATCCACCGCCGGGCACCGAGAAAGGTGGGCTCGGCCTCGGCCTCTCCCGGCAGCGTGCACAGTCGTACGCCGGTCTCGTCACGCACGGTCCGCAGCACGTCGAGCCGGTTGGGCGCGGTGCGCACGACCGCGGTCGCGAAGGCCGGCGGCCCTCCCGCACCCCACCGCCTGGCGGTCTCGTCGGCCGACGCGACCGCGCTCACGAGCTGCCGCACGGACTCCTCGGGGATCACCCCGCCGGGCTCCACCTTCTCGGCGAGCCGCAGCTTCCACTTCACCGTGTGCGCCGGCAGGGGACACCGTTATGGGTGTCCGCGACCACCAGCCGAACCGTGTTCGAACCCACGTCCAGCACACTCGTTCGCATGCGCCCGGGAGTACCCCGCGCGGCGACCTCCACGCCCTCCGGAACCCACTCCGGCCCACCCCGGAACAACGCCGAACACGGACCGCATGCCCCTCGACCTGCGTGGTCGCGTGCGCGGACCATCCCCCGTGGTCTGATACGCTTTTCCAGCGACATCGGCCCGCCGACCAGCCCCAATCGATCACCCGGAACCACCAGATCGACGAAGGCGAGCAGGCGGGAAATCCCGTTGGGAGCACGAGGAACGGTGTGCGAGACTTACTTCGCGCACAACAGCAAGGTCCTGTGGAGCAGTTTGGAGTGCTCGCCACCCTGTCAAGGTGGAGGCCGCGGGTTCAAATCCCGTCAGGACCGCTGAGGTTGCATGTTTCACGTGAAACCTCGTGGCTGGGTAGCTCAGTTGGTACGAGCGATCGCCTGAAAAGCGATAGGTCGCCGGTTCGACCCCGGCCCCAGCCACAACCCGAAGGCCCCGTCCAAACGGACGGGGCCTTCGTCGTACCCATGAGCCGGCGGGGCCGAGACAAAAAGGTTCGCCAGTAATTTGGCCGAGGTGAGATCCTGGACCGCGTATGTCTACGCATCCCGCCTCCGCCCCCGGCGCACCCGCTCTCGGTGACCTCGCCCCCCGCCTGACCGAGCTGTCCCTGCGCGACGCGCACCGGCTCGGGCGCAGGCTCGAAGGTGCGCGCAGGATCCGCAAGCCGGAAGCCCGTTCCGCCGTCCTCGCCGAGATCGAGGCGGAGGTCGCGAAGGCCGAGCTGCGGATGGCCGAGCGGCGCAGCCGCGTTCCGGCCGTCAGCTATCCCGAGCAGCTTCCCGTCAGTCAGAAGAAGGACGAGATCGCCGCCGCCATCCGCGATCACCAGGTCGTCATCGTCGCCGGTGAGACCGGATCCGGGAAGACCACCCAGATCCCCAAGATCTGCGTCGAGCTCGGTCGCGGCGTACGCGGCATGATCGGGCACACACAGCCCCGTCGTATCGCCGCCCGTACCGTCGCCGAGCGGATCGCGGACGAGCTGGACACGCCCCTCGGTGAAGCCGTCGGCTGGAAGGTCCGGTTCACCGACCAGGTGAACCAGGACGCGACGGTCATCAAGCTGATGACGGACGGCATCCTGCTCGCCGAGATCCAGACCGACCGCGAGCTGCGCGCCTACGACACGATCATCATCGACGAGGCCCACGAGCGGTCCCTCAACATCGACTTCCTGCTCGGGTATCTGGCGCAGCTGCTGCCCCAGCGGCCTGACCTGAAGGTCGTCATCACCTCGGCGACCATCGACCCCGAGCGCTTCTCCCGGCACTTCGGCGACGCCCCCATCGTGGAGGTCTCCGGCCGTACGTACCCCGTCGAGGTCCGCTACCGGCCACTTCTCGAAGAGGACAGCGAGGACTCCGACCGCGACCAGATCACCGCGATCTGCGACGCCGTCGAGGAGCTCCAGGGCGAGGGCAAGGGCGACATCCTCGTCTTCCTCTCCGGCGAGCGCGAGATCCGCGACACGGCGGACGCGCTCGGCAAGAAGAACTACCGGTTCACCGAGGTCCTGCCCCTCTACGCCCGCCTCTCGCACGCCGAGCAGCACCGCGTCTTCCAGCAGCACACCGGGCGCAGGATCGTTCTGGCGACCAACGTCGCCGAGACCTCGCTCACCGTGCCGGGCATCAAGTACGTCATCGACCCCGGGTTCGCCCGTATCTCCCGCTACAGCCACCGCACGAAGGTCCAGCGGCTGCCCATCGAGGCGATCTCCCAGGCCAGCGCCAACCAGCGCAAGGGCCGCTGCGGCCGTACGTCGGACGGCATCTGTATCCGGCTCTACAGCGAGGACGACTTCGAGTCCCGCGTGGAGTTCACGGACGCCGAGATCCTGCGGACGAATCTCGCCTCCGTCATCCTCCAGATGACCGCGGCCGGGCTGGGCGACATCGAGAAGTTTCCCTTCATCGACCCGCCGGACCACCGCAACATCCGCGACGGCGTGCAGCTCCTCCAGGAGCTCAACGCGCTCGACCCGGCCGAGAAGGACCCCCGTAAACGGCTCACCGACACCGGTCGCAAGCTCGCCCAGCTGCCCGTCGACCCCCGGCTGGCGCGGATGGTCCTGGAGGCCGACAAGAACGGCTGTGTCCGCGAGGTGATGGTGATCGCCGCCGCGCTCTCCATCCAGGACCCGCGCGAGCGCCCCGTCGAGAAGCAGGCGCAGGCCGACCAGCAGCACGCCCGCTTCAAGGACGAGACGTCCGACTTCCTCGCCCTGCTCAACCTCTGGCGGTATGTGCGTGAGCAGCAGAAGGAGCGGGGCTCGTCCTCGTTCCGGCGGATGTGCAAGCAGGAGTACCTGAACTTCCTGCGCATCCGCGAGTGGCAGGACATCTACACCCAACTCCGTACCGTGGCCCGCCAGATGGGCATCCACCCCAACGAGGACGATGCCCCCGAGCAGAGCGTCCACGTCTCCCTCCTGGCCGGCCTCCTCTCCCACATCGGGATGAAGGACGTACCGAAGTCCACGTCGGCGGGAACCGGCGCGTCCACATCGACCGGTGACAGCAACCGCAACACCTCCGGCAAGAACGAGTACGTGGGTGCCCGCAACGCCAAGTTCGCGATCTTCCCCGGCTCCGCCCTCTTCAAGAAGCCCCCGCGCTTCGTGATGTCGGCGGAACTCGTCGAGACGTCACGCCTGTGGGCCCGCGTCAACGCCAGGATCGAGCCGGAGTGGGTCGAGCCCCTCGCCGAGCACCTGCTGAAGCGCACGTACAGCGAGCCGCACTGGGAGAAGGACCAGGCCGCGGTGATGGCGTACGAGAAGGTGACGCTGTACGGCGTACCGATCGTCGCCCAGCGGAAGGTGAACTACGGGCGCATCGACGCGGAGGCGTCCCGCGAGCTGTTCATCCGGAACGCGCTGGTCGAGGGCGACTGGCGGACGCACCACAAGTTCTTCGCCGACAACCGCCGACTCCTCACCGAGGTCGAGGAGTTGGAGCACCGGGCCCGCCGCCGGGACATCCTGGTCGACGACGAGACGCTCTTCGACTTCTACGACGAGCGCGTCCCCGAACACGTCGTGTCCGGGGCCCACTTCGACTCCTGGTGGAAGCACAAGCGTCACGAGGAGCCCGAATTCCTCGACTTCGAGCGGGCGATGCTCATCAACGAGCGCGCCGGGGACGTCAGCAAGGACGACTATCCGGACGCCTGGCATCAGGGACCGCTCAAGTTCCGGGTGACGTACCAGTTCGAGCCGGGCGCGGACGCCGACGGCGTGACCGTCCACATCCCGCTCCAGGTGCTGAACCAGGTGACGGACGAGAACTTCGACTGGCAGATCCCGGGCCTGCGCGAGGAGTTGGTGACGGAGCTCATCCGCTCCCTGCCCAAGCCGATCCGCCGCAACTACGTCCCGGCCCCCAACTTCGCTCAGCGCTTCCTGGCCACGTCGACGCCCCTCCAGGAACCGCTGACCGTCACCATGGCCCGCGAGTTGAAGCGCATGGTCGGGGTCCCGTTCTCCGCCGACGACTTCGACTGGGACCGGGTCCCCGACCACCTCCGCGTCACCTTCCGGATCGTCGACGAGCGGCGCCGCAAACTGGCCGAGGACAAGGACCTCGAAGTACTGCGGCTCCAGCTCAAGCCGAAGGCCCGCCAGGCCATCTCCCAGGCCGCCGCTGCCACCGCGGAGCGCGCCGGCGGCGAGTCCCTGGAACGCACGGGCCTGACGGACTGGTCGATCGGCACCCTGACGCCGCTCTTCGAGACGCGCAGAGCCGGCCAGCCGGTGAAGGCGTATCCGGCGCTGGTCGACAACGGCGACACCGTCTCCGTACGCCTCTTCGACACCGAGGCGGAGCAGCAGCAGGCGATGTGGAAGGGCACCCGGCGGCTCGTTCTGCGCAACATCCCGGTCAATCCTGCGAAGTTCGCGTCCGAGAAGTTGACGAATGTTCAGAAGCTCGCGCTGTCGGCGAATCCGCACGGTTCGATCCAGGCCCTGTTCGACGACTGCGCGACGGCCGCGGCCGACAAACTGATCGCCGACTTCGGTGGCCCGGCGTGGGACGAGGAGTCGCACCGGAAGCTCTACGAGAAGGTGCGCGCGGAGATCGTCGACACGACGGTCCGTACGGTCAACCAGGTCCAGCAGGTGCTGGCCGCCTGGCAGGCCTGTGAGCGCCGCCTGAAGGGCGTACGCAGCGCCGTGCTCCTCCCGAACCTGACGGACGTACGGAAGCAGCTGGACGCCCTCGTACGGCCCGGGTTCGTGACGGCGACCGGTCTGCGGCGCCTGCCCGACCTGATGCGCTACCTCGTCGCCGTGGACCGGCGCCTGCAGCAGATGCCCACCAACGTCCAGCGGGACACCTCCCGCATGGACAAGGTGCACGAGATGCAGGACGAGTACGCGTGGCTTCTTGAGCAGTTGCCGCAGGGCCGGCCGGTGCCGTCGGCGGTGCTGGACATCCGCTGGATGATCGAGGAACTCCGCGTCAGCTACTTCGCCCACGCGCTGGGCACGGCGTACCCGGTGTCGGACAAGCGGATCGTGAAGGCGATCGACGCGCAGGCCCCGTAAGGCCGCAAATCGGGCGCCGATGCCGTAACGAGGCCGGTACGGTGGGTGAGTTCGACCCTGGGCTCACCCTCCTGTACAGTCTGTTTTCGCAGCACAGCGCAACATCAAGTGCCGCGAAACCTGGTCCTGTGGAGCAGTTTGGAGTGCTCGCCACCCTGTCAAGGTGGAGGCCGCGGGTTCAAATCCCGTCAGGACCGCAGTGAAGGACAAGGCCCGCATCCGGCAACGGAAGCGGGCCTTTCTCGTGCCACAGCGCCACCTCCAACCTGCTCGTCACCCTGTCAAGGCGGAGGCCGCGCCCGCGGCGCAGCCGCAATCCGATGCAGCAAATCCCGTCAGGACCGCAGTGAAAGACGAAGGCCCGCATCCGGCAACGGAAGCGGGCCTCTCTCGTGCCGCCACCTCAACAGAGAGAGCCCGGCTCATCGGCCCGGGCTCTCTCGCGGCGTCTGGACGCGCCGCCAGGCCTGTGTCGGCGTATTGACGGCGCCGCCCTCCCCCGGTACCCAGGGAACAGGGCCCTCGATGCCCTGCCCCGGTTCCGGAGGTGGCGTATGGCGGCGACCGCGCGACGGCATGAGACGCGTGCTCTGCTTCGGGCACATCTGTCGGCCGCCAGCGGGTACCCGCATCTCACGCGGCACTGCCCGATCTGCCACCGGCTGCAGAAGCTCGCCATGGAGCGGTGCACCGAGACCGACTGGGACACCGAGGCCGAGTGCCAGGCCGACGAGACACCGGGTGCCAACAGCGGCTCCCTCTAGCACCCGTGGCGCATCGTCAACAAGGCGCGCGGCGTGTGACGGGTGTCACCGCATGAGTTTTCACCATGTGGGTTCTTACCGGTCTCACACAACTGGTCAATTTAATATGTGCAATTGCACCAGCCTCGACGGGCTCCCCACAGCGGATCCGACACCCCTCCCCAGACTTCAACAAGCCCGCTCACAGCACTCCGTGCCACCCCCGGTCGCGGGCACAAAAAAGATCGCGCTGGACCCGGCGGAGTCCAGCGCGATCTCTACGACGCGCCCTTGAAGCTATGGAACTGATGGAACTGCCTTGGGTGTGGGGCCTGTTGGGGCAGGACCCGCGTCGCTTGAAGCTGTTGGTCGTGAAGCAGGTGACTCTGGTGTTGCATGGTGACTCTGATGGTGCTGGTGTTGCCAGTCGGACGGCTCGGCCGATAGTTGGGGGACCTGCCGGTTCGTCCGACTATTCAGTTGGTCAGGCCTCGCTGCGCTGCTGCGGAATGCCCGCAAGCAGGGCGCGGACCTCGGCCTCGCGGTAACGGCGGTGTCCGCCGAGCGTGCGAATGGATGTGAGCTTGCCGGCCTTCGCCCACCGCGTCACCGTCTTGGGGTCAACACGGAACATGGTGGCGACCTCAGCCGGGGTCAGCAGCGGCTCGGCATCAGGGGTGCGAGCGGTCATGAGCGGCCTCCTCGGGAGAACCGAACCTTCTCGGTTCATTCCTCTAAATTCTGCACCTTGACCCGCGTTGCCCGAAATGGCGGATGCGGGTCGAGTCGGTTATAGGACGAACGGCTTGTCCTCGGCACTACAACTACACCATCTGTCCAACCGCGTAGGCCAAACCGATGGAATTGCCCTCCCAGGTGTCCATCGGCGACGGAAGCCAATGGACCATGCCATAGCGGACAGTCACGCCACTGTGACGATCAGTCACAGTGGCGATCAGGAGTCACGAGACCCCCCATAGCGTGCAATGCTGAGATTCCACCCATAGCTGGGCAGATAGAGCCTCCCCCGGACTCCTTGTCCTATTTTGGCACGAGGAGGGGCAAGGGACGCAAGCCACCTGTACGTGCGGTCCGTCACGCTTGACACAAACGCCCGGATCGGGACCTACGTCCCACGGCAGCCCCAAGAGCGTCCCACAAAAATGGAACTCACGTTCCAGGGAGTCCTTTTTTGACGAACTGTCAGTTAAATCGTCAGTTCGCCGACCGCCGGTCCCGCACCGCCCGCCACCGCTCCACGAGCCGCCCGTAGGCCTCGCCGGCCGCCTCACCGTCCCCGTCGCGCAGCGCCTCGATCCCGGCGGCCACGTCCGCCGCCGAGTGGTCGCCGGCCAGATCGACGGCCGACAGGACATGCACCAGCCCGCCGTAGTCCAGCTCGACCAGCGACCGCGGGTGGAACTCCTCCAGCCAGCGCCCGACGTCCAGCAGCCCGTCGATCAGCGGCCCCTCGTCGAGGGTGTCCCGCAGGGTCCGCAGCCCGCGCGCCACGCGCCGTCGCGCCTGCACCATGGGCGTCCGGTAGCGCAGCACGGGCGCCGCGCCCCCGTCGGCTCCCGAGCCCTTGTCGTACTCGCGCTCCTCGTCGGTCACGAGCACGAACCAGTTCAGCGGCACCTGCCAGGTCGCCGTGCGGATCCAGGGGCGGGCGTCCGGGTTGCGGGCGAGCCAGCGCTCGTAGTCCTGGGCCGCCTGGTGGCGTACGAGGGGCGGCAGGACGGCGTCCAGGACCGACACGGGCAGTTCCTCCCCCAGCCCGTCCAGCGCCTGCCAGCCGCGCAGCCGGGTGCGCCAGGGGCAGACGCACACCACGCCCCCGGCCTCGATCACGAACGCGTCGGCGCTCTCGTGCACCGGCACCGCGACCGGCGGGGTGGGCAGCAAGTCGGCCAGGGAGCGCCGCAGTTCGTCCTGGTACGAGGGGCGGTCGGGCCGTCGGGCGTAGCGCGCCCAGTGGCCGCGCTCCGGCTCCGGGAAGGCCGCCAGCGGCTCGTAGACACGCAAGTAGGACGCGTACGGAACGATCACCGAGGACACCTTGGGCACGCCTGCTCACTCCCCCCTGGACGACCAGGAAAACCCACGCAACCAGCGGAACCAGCACACCGCGGCACGGGAAAATTATGCAAACCGTCGTACCTTCCCACGTCACCGGTGGGTGATCCTCGGCACTGCGGGGACGGTTGGCACACGCGGGCCGGGGAGGAGCTCTACTCTCATGCCCACGGAGGCCCGCCACCCCTACGGGCCCCGGCCCCAACCGCCGCTACTTCCCTGGAGTCACCACAGTGACCGACGTAACCGGCGCGCCTGCTGATGTACTGCACACCCTGTTCCACTCGGATCAGGGGGGTCATGAGCAAGTCGTGCTCTGCCAGGACCGGGCCACCGGCCTCAAGGCCGTGATCGCCATCCACTCCACCGCCCTGGGCCCCGCGCTCGGCGGTACGCGCTTCTACCCGTACGCGAGCGAGGCGGAGGCCGTCGCCGACGCGCTGAACCTCGCCCGCGGGATGTCGTACAAGAACGCCATGGCCGGTCTCGACCACGGCGGCGGCAAGGCCGTGATCATCGGCGATCCGGACATCGTCAAGAGCGAGGAACTCCTCCTCGCGTACGGCCGGTTCGTGGCCTCGCTCGGCGGGCGCTACGTGACCGCGTGCGACGTCGGCACGTATGTGGCCGACATGGACGTGGTCGCGCGCGAGTGCCGCTGGACGACCGGACGGTCCCCGGAGAACGGCGGCGCCGGCGACTCGTCCGTCCTGACCGCCTTCGGCGTCTACCAGGGCATGCGGGCGAGCGCCCAGCACCTCTGGGGCGACCCGTCGCTGCGCGGGCGCCTGGTCGGCATCGCGGGCGTCGGCAAGGTCGGGCACCACCTGGTGCGGCATCTGCGGGAGGACGGCGCCGAGGTCGTGATCACCGACGTACGGGAGGACGCCGTACGACGGATTCTGGCCACTCACCCGGACGGCGGGGTCACGGCCGTCGCCGACACCGCCGCGCTGATCCGGACCGAGGGGCTGGACATCTACGCGCCCTGCGCGCTGGGCGGGGCGCTCAGTGACGACACCCTGCCCGTGCTGACCGCGAAGGTGGTGTGCGGGGCGGCCAACAACCAGCTCGCGCACCCGGGCGTCGAGAAGGACCTCGCGGACCGCGGGATCCTCTACGCGCCCGACTACGTGGTGAACGCCGGTGGCGTGATCCAGGTGGCCGACGAGCTGCACGGGTTCGACTTCGAGCGGGCCAGGGCGAAGGCCGCGAAGATCTACGACACCACGCTGGCCATATTCGCACGTGCGAAGTCAGACGGTATTCCGCCGGCCGCGGCGGCCGACCGGATCGCCGAGCAGAGGATGGCGGAGGCCCGCCGGAGCAGGTAGGCCGAGGGAGCCCGGAGGTACCTGTCGGCGGGGTGTTGGAGAGAACTCTCACCCCCGTCGGCGGGTCGTCCGCCAAGAAGTGGTTAAAATCGCGGTTGACCAGCGGGGACAGGGCACCTCGCGGGTTCTGGGCACAGGCACGTCCTGCGGGCGACGTACCGTATGGGCGTGGGCTCAGGTACCGTGGAAGCCCTACGGACCGGTCTCTCCACGGAGAGCCCGTTCCAGAACATGAACGGGTGTCAAGACTCTGGGGCCACCGAGCCCCGTATCCGAGGGGGTCGAGCCATGGGGCGCGGCCGGGCAAAGGCCAAGCAGACGAAGGTCGCCCGCCAGCTGAAGTACAGCAGCGGCGGGACTGACCTCTCGCGCCTGGCCAATGAGCTGGGCGCTTCGACTTCGAGCCAGCCGCCGAATGGCGAGCCGTTCGAGGACGATGACGAGGAAGAAGACGACCCGTACGCCCAGTACGCGGATCGGTACAACGACGACGATGAGGACGAGGACGATCAGTCCTCAGGTTCCGCGTCGTCGCAACAACGCCGTGGGGCTTGACGTCTTGCGTCTGCTTGCGGCTCGCTGAACAGGTTGCACAGTTTCCTGTAGGGCATCAGCTGCACCTCACCCGGTCCGGGGCGATCCACACTCGGGCCGGGTTTCGTGCGTTGTCGCTCCGCTTGGGTTGGGCAGGGGCGCCTAGTGGGTCGGGGGTCACTGTGGTGTGGCGGTGCCGGTGCGTTGTGGTTGCCCGCGCCGTTCGTTCCCCGCGCCCCTTCGGCGGCGGCTGCGCGCCGGCCGCCTTGGGGGCGCTTCTAGTTGGTTGCGTAGTCGCCGATCAGTTCCGCGCCCGTCGTGTAGTCGCCGCGGTCGGTGATCTCGCCGGCCACCCAGGCGTCGACGCCTCGGTCGGCCAGGGTGGTGAGGGCCGCGTCCGCCGAGTCCTCCGGGACGATCGCGATCATGCCGACGCCCATGTTCAGCGTCTTCTCCAGCTCCAGGCGCTCGACGGCACCCGTCTTCCCGACGAGGTCGAAGACCGGCGCCAGGGTCCAGGTGGAGCGGTCGACGATCGCGTGCAGGGTGTCCGGGATCACCCGGGCCAGGTTGGCGGCCAGACCGCCACCGGTGACGTGCGAGTAGGCGTGCACGTCGGTGGTGCGCATGAGGGCCAGGCAGTCCAGCGAGTAGATCTTGGTGGGGACGAGGAGTTCCTCGCCGAGCGTGTGCCCGAACTCCTCGATGTGCGCGTCCAGGGCTAGCCCGCCCTGATTCAGCAGCACATGCCGGACGAGCGAGTACCCGTTCGAGTGAAGCCCGGAGGCCGCCATGGCGATCACCGCGTCACCCGTACGGATACGATCCGCGCCGAGCAGCCGGTCGGCCTCCACGACGCCCGTACCGGCGCCTGCGACGTCGAAGTCGTCCGGACCGAGCAGGCCCGGGTGTTCGGCCGTCTCGCCGCCGACCAGGGCGCAGCCGGCCAGTACGCAGCCTTCGGCGATGCCCTTGACGATCGCGGCGACACGCTCGGGGTGGACCTTGCCGACGCAGATGTAGTCGGTCATGAACAGCGGTTCGGCGCCGCACACCACGATGTCGTCCATGACCATGGCGACCAGGTCGTGGCCGATGGTGTCGTACACGCCGAGCTGCCGGGCGATGTCGACCTTCGTGCCGACGCCGTCGGTCGCGGAGGCGAGCAGCGGGCGCTCGAAGCGCTTGAGGGCCGAGGCGTCGAAGAGGCCGGCGAAGCCGCCGAGGCCGCCGAGGACCTCGGGGCGCTGCGTCTTCTTCACCCACTCCTTCATCAGCTCGACGGCGCGGTCGCCCGCTTCGATGTCGACGCCGGCGGCAGCGTAGGAAGCGCCGGAAGCAGAGTTGGTCGCAGACATTGCCTGGGATCTTTCAGGTTGGTGTGAAGCGGGAGCAGGGCTGCGGAAGCAGGGCTTACGGGCGACGGATCGCGTCGGACGCGGCCGTGGCGGCGGGCCCTGCGGCCAGCTCGGTCTCCAGGAGCTGCTTGCCGAGCAGTTCGGGGTCCGGGAGGTCCATCGGGTACTCGCCGTCGAAGCAGGCGCGGCACAGGTTCGGCTTGGCGATGGTGGTCGCCGCGATCATGCCGTCCAGGGAGATGTACGACAGGGAGTCGGCGCCGAGCGAGGTGCCGATCTCGTCGATCGTCATGCCGTTGGCGATGAGCTCGGCGCGGGTGGCGAAGTCGATGCCGAAGAAGCAGGGCCACTTGACGGGCGGCGAGGAGATCCGGATGTGGACCTCCGCCGCGCCGGCCTCCCGCAGCATGCGCACGAGCGCCCGCTGGGTGTTGCCGCGCACGATCGAGTCGTCGACGACGACCAGACGCTTGCCCTTGATGACTTCCTTCAGCGGGTTCAGCTTCAGCCGGATACCGAGCTGCCGGATCGTCTGCGAGGGCTGGATGAACGTACGTCCGACATAGGCGTTCTTGACGAGGCCGGCGCCGAAGGGGATCCCGGAGGCCTCCGCGTAGCCGATGGCGGCCGGAGTGCCGGACTCCGGAGTCGCTATCACCAGGTCGGCCTCGACAGGGGCTTCCTTGGCGAGTTTCCGACCCATCTCGACGCGGGAGAGGTACACGTTCCGGCCGGCGATGTCGGTGTCCGGGCGGGCCAGGTACACGTACTCGAAGACACAGCCCTTGGGCTTCGCTTCCGCGAAGCGTGACGTACGCAGACCGTTCTCGTCGATGGCGACGAACTCGCCCGGCTCGATCTCGCGCACGTAGGCGGCGCCGCAGATGTCGAGGGCGGCGGACTCGGAGGCGACGACCCAGCCGCGCTCCAGCCGGCCCAGGACCAGGGGGCGGATGCCCTGCGGGTCGCGGGCGGCGTACAGCGTGTGCTCGTCCATGAAGACGAGGGAGAAGGCGCCCTGGACCTGCGGAAGGATCCGCGCGGAGGCGTCCTCGATGGTCAGCGGCTTGCCGTCGTCGTCGGTCTGGGCGGCCAGGAGGGCCGTCAGCAGATCGGTGTCGTTGGTCGCGGCGACGCGCGGAGTGCGGCCGTCGTGCTGCTTGGGCAGGTCGGCGACCATCTCGGCGAGCTGCGCCGTGTTGACGAGGTTGCCGTTGTGGCCGAGGGCGATGGAGCCGTGGCCGGTCGCGCGGAAGGTCGGCTGGGCGTTCTCCCAGGTGGAGGCGCCAGTGGTCGAGTAGCGGGCGTGACCGACCGCGATGTGACCCTTGAGCGCACCGAGCGAGGTCTCGTCGAAGACCTGGGAGACAAGGCCCATGTCCTTGAAGACGAGGATCTTCGAGCCGTTGCTGACCGCGATACCCGCGGATTCCTGGCCTCGATGCTGTAGGGCGTAGAGCCCGAAGTAAGTGAGCTTGGCGACCTCTTCGCCGGGGGCCCAGACCCCGAAGACGCCGCAAGCGTCCTGGGGGCCTTTCTCGCCGGGGAGCAGATCATGACTGAGTCGACCGTCACCACGTGGCACGCCACCGAGTGTAGGCGAGATCGACCACTGGTCCGAATTAGGGAATGCGACTGTGACGTGCGGGTGCTGAGCCGCCGTGGACTGCGGTAAGGGCTCAACCGGTGGCGGTCGCGCTGACAGTGGTGCCGTTTGCGCTGGTCAGAGACAGGGAGCGGTGATCGATCTTGTACGCCGTCTTGCCGTCGAAGATCTTCAGCAGCTCCTTCTCGACCTTCATGAGTGAGCCGTCGCACATCCTTCGGGTGGTCGCCGGGCTGCCGAAAGTGATATCGCCGTCGCTGACGGTTGCCTCGGCAGAAACGTTGTTGCAACCCGCCTTGCCGCTGACGGTCCCCTTCTTCTGGTCGAGGACGAGATAGGCCTCGGCGGCGGAGGGGAGCGGGGAGACGGCCTGGCTGTCGCCGTCGCCCGTGGCACCGACTGTCGTGATCGTCCACTTCGTGCCGTAGAGGGGGGCGGCCTTCTCTTCGGTGAGGTGGATGGTGTCGCCGGATTCGGTGGTGAGGGTGAGCTGCTGCGGGCTGTCGCCCTTGGCGTCGGCGTCGGCCTTTGCGGTGAGGGTGCCGTCCCTGAGTGCCTTCGCAAGGCTGTTCTCGAAGGTCATCGGGTCGTTCGCGCAGGCCATGTCCGTCGACAGGAACTGTGCGAAGGAGATCTCGTCGCCGTCGACGGTGGCATCGGCCCCGAAGCCGTTGCAGCCGAGGTTGCCGCTGACCTTGCCGTTCTTGTCGATTTTCAGCCAGGCACTGGCGGGTGCCGCGCTCTTCTTCCCGTCGACGGTGAGGTCGTTGACACTCCAGTGGACACCGGTGACCTCCGATGTTCCGGATCCCGTCCCTGCCCCGACGGTCTGGCTGCCGCCGCCATCCTTCTCACTGCCGCAGGCCGCGGCGAGGGGGAGCAGGGCCAGGGTCAGGACGCTGAGGCTCACGCTCGTCAGTCGCTGCTTTTTCATGCCGATGAGACGGAAGGGGCGGGTGGGCGGTTCCCGTCCGGCTACTTTTCGGAGGAGGCCGCGGTTTCTCCGTACGGAGGGATGCGGCTTCTCCGTACGGGGGCTGCCGTCAGGCCATGAGGGGCAGCAGCCCTGAGAGGTCGGCTCGTTCGCCGCTCGCGCTGACCTGGGCGTTGTCGAGGGCGTCGGCCCACTGGACCCGGCCGGTGGCCAGGCGGATCCAGGTCAGCGGGTCGGTCTCGACGACGTTGGGCGGGGTGCCGCGGGTGTGCCTGGGTCCCTCGACGCACTGCACCACGGCGTACGGCGGGATACGGACCTCCGTCGAGCCGCCGGGGGCCTTGGCGGCGAGGGTGTCGGCGAGGAGGCGGGTGCAGGTGGCCAGCGCCTGCCGGTCGTACGGGATGTCGAGGCCCGGGACGGCGGCGTTCAGGTCGTCGGTGTGGACGACCAGTTCGACGGTACGGGTGACCAGGTGGTCGGCGAGGGTCATGCCACCGGTGCGGGTGCCGAGCCGGCGGCTGCCGGGGGCGGTGGCGAGGCGCTCGGTGAGGCGTTCCTCGGTGCGGGCGTAGAGGGCGTTGAGGGAATCGGGGTCGGGGTGGGCGGCTGCCAGCTCGCGGGTGCTCCCGGCGATGTCGGCGGCGCGGGCAGCGGTGGCCAACGGCCAGTCGAGAAGGGCGAGTTCGGCTTTCTCCGGCTCGTCCCGGTCAAGGTTGCGACTGACGGTCTCGACGGCCATCGTGACGTGCGCGGCCAGGTCCTGAACCGTCCAGTCCCCGAGGCGGGTGGGGAGGGCGAGTTGGTCGGGGGTGAGGGTGACGATGGCGGTGCGGATGTTGGCGTACTGGGTGAGGACCGCGGTGCGGGTCTTGGCGGGCTCGTAGGTGCGGGGGCGGGGCTTTGGCTTTTTGGCCGGCGCTGGGGGCATGGGGATCAGCTCCGTACGTGGTCCAGCAACGCCGCGAAGGCTTCTGGGGGGAGGAGGAGGGCGGGGCCTTGGGGGAACTTTGAGTCGCGGAGGGCGACATGGGCTGAGGCGAGGGTGGCTATCTCGACGCAGCTGCCACCCGCGTCGCTGCTGTACGAGGACTTGAACCAGCGTTCGTTCATCGCCCTGATTCCTTCACGTACTCGGTGAGAGCAGTGAAGGCAGTCGGAGACAGCAACAGGGCGGGCCCTGTAGGGATCTTGGAGTCGCGGACGGCGATGTTGACCGAGGCGACGGTGGCCACTTCGACGCAACTGCCGCCCTGGTCGTCGCTGTACGACGACTTGAACCAGGCGGCTTCTGGAGCCAGTTCGAGGGCTCTGGAGTGGGTACTCATGGATGCTTCAACTCTCGTGCTAGTCGTTCCAGGAATCGCGGTGTTTCCCGAGGCCCGGGCGCCCCGGCCCGCATGGCGTCGAATCGGCGCGCGTGCCGCCAGATCTCCGTGTCCTTGTCGGTGACGCTCACCCCGTCGTGTGTGTCCACGCTGACCAGAGTGGGCAGCGGCGGCATGAACTCCATGAGGATGAAGTTCTCCGTGGCGCGGTAGACGGGCTCGGCAAACGGCAGGATCTGCACGGTCACGTGCTCCAGCTTCGTCAGCTCGATCAGGTGCTCGTACTGCTCACGCATCACCTCCGGACCTCCGTAGACGCGGCGGACGGCAGCCTCGTCGAGGATCGCGTGGACTTCGACAGGGCCGTCGCTGCGGGTGATGGCTTCCTTGCGCCGCACTCGGATCTCGACGTTCCGCTCGACGAACTCGGTGTTCCGCTCGTCTACAGGCTTGGCGGTCTCGAACATGGCCCGCGCGTACCCCGGGGTCTGGAACAGCCCGAACATCACGCTCGGCTGGTAGATCCGAAGGACCTTGGCATCGCCTTCCAGTCCCACGCTCATGCTGAATCCCGACGGCATGAAGGTGCGGTACGGCGACCACCAGCCCCGGTTCAGCGAGTTCTTGTGGATGTCGAGCAGGAACTCCACGTCGTCCGGGTCGCCGACCCCGTACCGGTCCAGCAGTTCCTTGAGGTCCTGAACCTTGGGAAGGCTGGTCAGCCCCTTCTCCACACGATGCAGCGTCGACTCGGAAACGCTGGTTCCCCTGACCGCCTGGACCCTGGTCATCCCCTTGCCCGTGCCATCGTCCCGCTCCGCCTGCTCGCGCAACCGCCTTAGCTCCTGGCCGAGTTGCATCCGCCGAATCGTCGGCCCCGTCTTCGCTGCCATCGTGTCCGTTCCTTTCGCGGCCAAGCAGGTCAACCGTACGTCGATGCCTGCCAGTTGGCTCCCCGTGCCCGGCAGATCACTGCCCGTGCCCTGAGTGTGACAGCACCAGCCCACCACTCGCAGACACTTCCTCACTTTCAGGCATATACCACTTCGTGTGGGATTCCCTCGTTCGATTGCGCAGCCGTCCGCGCGGAGGGACCGTGATTCCCATGACCACTCCTCCAGCCAACGCCCCCTTCCTCGTCGGCGACCGCGTCCGCGGCACCACCTACGTCCCGCCCGACCTCCGTAAACGCGAGGCACCCGAACGCTTCGAGGGAGTCGTAGTACAAGTGGGGTCCGGTTACCCCAAGGTCGACGCCGAGGGTGACTTCCTCTGGGTGCGGCTCGCCGACTGCACCGAGCGTCAGTCACTCGTGGCCGACACGGAGCCGAGCCCGTGACCGGCATCGAGGTGGACCCCCGCTGCGACATCTGCAAGGTCGGCCGCGCCCCGTTCCTCCGCTACGGCACCCTCGAGAACACCGGCCGCATGTGCTCGGAGTGCCTGCACCGCACCCGCCTGTGCGCCATCTGCCAACAGCCCACCAGCACCCCGCTGGTCGCCCTGCCCACGGTGGACCAGGGCACGGGGCCGGGCCGGACCTCGTACGCATGTCTGGACTGCACGGACCGCAGGGTCGTGGGAACGTGACCGCCATGGCTGAGCACACGCCCGAGATGTCGGTGGCGGAGTTCGAGACGATCGCCTCCGCCGCCCCCGAGACCGTGACGTTGGAGTTCCTCGGCGGACGCATCGGCGTCAAGAGAACGCCGGACGGGGACCGCAGCACCATCCTCACCTGGCTTGCCCGGCACTGTATGCAGTCCAGACCCGACCTGGACCTATACCAGGGCAAAGGGCTCCGCGTGGAGTCCTACCGGGAGGGCCGGGCGAAGCCCGATGCGGTACTTGCACCCGAGGCCCACTTCGCGGGACACGGCGAGTGGGCCGACCCGGACGGGGCTCTGATGGTCGTCGAGGTCACCTCGTACGACTCGGACACCGGCCGACGGGACCGGCACGAGAAGCCGGCCGCGTACGGTCAGTCCGGCATCCCCCTGTACCTCCTGATCGACCGGGACGCCTGCACCGTCACCGTGCACAGCTCCCCGGACCGGAAGGTCGGCGGCTACCGCGACATCCGCACGGCGAAGTTCGGCGAGAAGGTGCTCCTCCCCGACCCGGTCGGCATCGAACTCGACACGGAGATCCTCAAGAACTACGTGCGGTAAGCCGTAGGCGTGCGCAGCCCGCGTCACGCCAACTGCCCGCTCGTCACCGGGACTTCATGACATGCCCCAGAACGACCACGCCGAAGGCAACAGCGAGCAGTGATGGTGACCGGGCGTACCCGCTGACCACCACCAGAATGGCGCCCGCTCCCCAGAGCCTCGGCTGCCTCACCAGCCGCGGGAGCCGCTTGCCCGGCATTCGGCCGAGTAGCAGGGCGTGCAGCCCGACGACAACCCAGGCAGAGGCGAGCACGAACAGCAACAATGCCAGCACGCCGAACCCGAACATCCCAACCCCATACGCCCCCACTCCCTCCAAACGAAGAGGTCCCGCCCGAACCCGGACGGGACCTCAACCTCGTACAGCCGAAGGCGACTTGGGAACTGGACGACTACGCCAGCAGCGCTGGCATCGTCGCCTCGTGGGCCTCGCGCAGTTCGGCCAGCGTCAGGGTGAACTCGCCCTGGAGCTCGATGGAGTCGCCGTCGACGACGCCGATCCGCGTCACCGGCAGCCCCCGCGCCCCGCACATGTCGTTGAAGCGCAGCTCCTCCGAGCGCGGAACCGCGACCACCGCGCGGCCCGCCGACTCCGAGAACAGGAGGGTGAAGGCGTCGAGCCCGTCCGGTACGACCAGACGCGCGCCCTTCCCGCCCTGGAGCGCCGACTCGACGACCGCCTGGATCAGACCGCCGTCCGACAGGTCGTGCGCGGAGTCGATCATGCCGTCACGCGACGCGGAGATCAGGATCTCGGCCAGGAGCCGCTCCCGCTCCAGGTCGACCTTGGGCGGCAGGCCACCCAGGTGGTCGTGCACGACCTGCGACCACGCCGAGCCGCCGAACTCCTCGCGGGTGTCCCCGAGGAGGTACAGCAGCTGCCCCTCCTCCTGGAACGCGACCGGCGTCCGCCGCGCCACGTCGTCGATGACGCCCAGGACCGCCACGACCGGCGTGGGGTGAATGGCCACCTCACCCGTCTGGTTGTAGAGGGAGACGTTGCCGCCGGTCACCGGGGTGCCCAACTGCTGGCAGGCGTCCGCGAGTCCACGTACCGCCTCCGCGAACTGCCACATCACCGCCGGGTCTTCGGGCGAACCGAAGTTCAGACAGTCGGAGACGGCGAGGGGCTTCGCACCCGTCGTCGCCACGTTCCGGTAGGCCTCCGACAGCGCCAACTGCGCGCCCGCGTACGGGTCCAGCTTGGCGAAGCGGCCGTTGCCGTCCGTCGCGATGGCGACGCCGAGGCCGGTCGTCTCGTCGATGCGGATCATCCCGGAGTCCTCGGGCTGCGCCAACACCGTGTTGCCCTGCACGAAGTGGTCGTACTGGGAGGTGATCCAGGACTTGGAGGCCTGGTTGGGGGATGAGACGAGCTGAACGACCTGGGCCTTCAGCTCCTCCGAAGTCCCGGGCCGCGCAAGCTTGTTGGCGTCGTCCGCCTGGAGGGCGTCCTGCCAGTCCGGGCGGGCGTACGGGCGCTCGTAGACCGGGCCGTCGTGCGCGACCGTGCGCGGGTCGACGTCGACGATCTTGCCGCCGTGCCAGAAGATCTCCAGGCGGTCGCCGTCGGTGACCTCACCGATCACCGTGGCGATGACGTCCCACTTGTCGCAGATAGCGAGGAACCGGTCGACCTTCTCCGGCTCGACCACCGCGCACATGCGTTCCTGCGACTCGCTCATGAGGATTTCCTCGGGCGAGAGCGTCGAGTCACGGAGGGGTACGTCGTCGAGGGTGACGCGCATGCCGCCTGAGCCGTTGGACGCCAGCTCGGACGTGGCACACGACAAGCCCGCCGCGCCCAGGTCCTGGATGCCGACGACCAGCTTCTCCTTGAACGCCTCCAGAGTGCACTCGATGAGCAGCTTCTCCTGGAAGGGGTCACCCACCTGCACGGCGGGGCGCTTGGAGGGCTTCGCGTCGTCGAAGGTCTCGGACGCCAGGATCGACGCGCCGCCGATGCCGTCACCGCCCGTACGAGCCCCGTACAGGATCACCTTGTTGCCCGTGCCCGACGCCTTCGCCAGGTGGATGTCCTCGTGCCGCATCACACCGATCGCACCGGCGTTGACCAGCGGGTTCCCCTGGTAGCAGGCGTCGAAGACGACCTCGCCGCCGATGTTCGGCAGGCCCAGGCAGTTGCCGTAGCCGCCGATGCCCGCGACGACGCCCGGGAGGACGCGCTTGGTGTCCGGGTGGTCCGCCGCACCGAAACGGAGCGGGTCCACGACCGCCACCGGGCGGGCGCCCATCGCGATGATGTCGCGGACGATGCCGCCGACGCCCGTGGCCGCGCCCTGGTAGGGCTCGACGTAGGACGGGTGGTTGTGCGACTCGACCTTGAAGGTGACCGCGTAGCCCTGGCCGACGTCGACCACGCCCGCGTTCTCGCCGATGCCCACGAGCAGGGCGTCGGACTGCGGGGCCTTCTCGCCGAACTGGCGGAGGTGGACTTTGGAGGACTTGTAGGAGCAGTGCTCGGACCACATGACCGAGTACATGGCCAGCTCGGCACCGGTCGGACGGCGGCCGAGGATCTCGACGACCTTCTCGTACTCGTCCTTCTTCAGGCCGAGTTCGGCCCAGGGCAGCTCGACGTCGGGGGTCTCGGCCGCGTGCTCGACCGTGTCCAGAGGCGTCCGGCTCATGCGTTGACCAGCTTCTTGAGGATCGAGGTGAAGAAGGGGAGGCCGTCGGTACGGCCGCTGCCGACCAGCGGCTCCACGGCGTGCTCGGGGTGCGGCATGAGGCCCACGACGTTCCCGGCGGCGTTGCTGATGCCGGCGATGTCGCGCAGCGAGCCGTTGGGGTTGAAGTCCCGGTACCGGAACACGACCCGGCCCTCGGCCTCCAGCTCGTCGAGCGTGTGCTCGTCGGCGACGTAGCGGCCGTCCATGTTCTTCAGCGGGATGTGGATCTCCTGGCCGGCGTCGTAGTCGACGGTCCAGGCCGTGTCCGCGTTCTCCACCCGCAGCTTCTGGTCGCGGCAGATGAAGTGCAGGTGGTTGTTGCCGAGCATCGCGCCCGGGAGCAGGTGCGCCTCGGTGAGAATCTGGAAGCCGTTGCAGATGCCGAGGACCGGCATGCCCGACTTCGCCTGCTCGATGACCGACTCCATCACCGGCGAGAAACGCGAGATGGCACCCGCGCGCAGATAGTCGCCGTACGAGAATCCGCCGGGCAGAACCACCGCGTCGACCTGCTTCAGGTCCTTGTCCTTGTGCCAGAGGGCTACCGGCTCGGCACCCGCGAGGCGGATCGCGCGCTGGGTGTCCCGGTCGTCCAGGGAACCCGGAAAGGTGACGACTCCAATACGAGCAGTCACTTCTCTTCCCCCACCATCTCCTCCACCTTCACGGTGAAGTCCTCGATCACGGTGTTGGCGAGGAAGGATTCCGCAAGATCATGGATGCGGGCGAGCGCGGCGTCGTCCACCGGTCCGTCAACTTCCAGTTCGAATCGCTTTCCCTGACGTACGTCGGAGACACCCTCGAAACCGAGGCGCGGCAGTGCACGCTGCACCGCCTGGCCCTGGGGGTCGAGGATCTCCGGCTTGAGCATGACGTCGACTACGACGCGTGCCACTGGCACTCCCGGTGTTGTGGTGCTGAGCAGGTTCCTACAGGTGACTTCAGACTACCCGTACAAAATTTCTACGCGGGTAGATTCGTAGGAATCTACGGAAACCCGGGAGGGCGGCATCACGATCCGGTATCGGAGCGGTGCCATCCCGAAAAATTCTGGGAAAGATCCGTGTTCGCACCCAGGATGTCTATTGCGGGGGAGACACGCGGACAGATTTAGTCGGTCTTCCCATTGCAATGCCGGGCACTGTACAAAGGAAAAGGCATTAGCCGATACTTTGCCCAATAACAGTCGGACAACCGAGATCTCCCGACACCTCCCGACGTCTTCGCACGTCGCGGCCAAGGTGTCGCACGAAGGGACCGATATTCGTGGCTCAGCGTGTCGTGGTCACACTCTCAGACGACATCGACGGCTCGGAAGCGGCGGAAACCATCGCCTTCGGACTCGACGGCAAGTCGTACGAGATCGACCTGAATCAAACCAATGCCAAGAAACTGCGTAAGGCCCTGGAGCCGTACGTGGAGGCCGGCCGCAAGCGGTCGCGCTCCGGCAAGGCGTACAAGCAGACGGAGGTCGCCCCCGACCCCTCGGCTGTCCGGGCCTGGGCCCTCGCCAACAAGTTCGACGTACCGACCCGCGGGCGCATCCCCAAGAAGGTGTACGAGGCCTTCACCGCCGCCCAGTAGCCGCCTCGAAACGGCCGAGCAGCACCCCCGCCGTCCCCCAGGAGCCCCTCGGCGCAACCGACTTGCGTTGCCCCCCTGCCGATCAGCTAGAGTTCGGAGCACGCCGAGGGGCGAGGCCGAAAGGCCCGGCTCACGGAGGCTTGCGGGTGTAGTTCAGTAGTAGAACATCCCCCTTCCAGGGGGAAGGCGCAGTGTGCAATTCCTGTCACCCGCTCTGCATCGCCGGTCTGACCACGTTTGTGGATCAGGTAGGCTGGTGCTCGCGCCAGTCGGTGAAAGCCGACTGGAGGCAATGCGGACGTAGCTCAGTTGGTAGAGCGCAACCTTGCCAAGGTTGAGGTCGCCAGTTCGAACCTGGTCGTCCGCTCCAGATCAAGACCCCGGTCCATTGGACCGGGGTCTTCTTCGTGTTCACCTATCGCGGGTTCGTCTGTCGCGGGTTGATCCGCCACGGGTTGATCTGCCACGGGCGTCTGACATTTGTCATGTGCGGTGATGACACCCCGCACTGCCTTCCTCACCTTCCGGCCGGGATGCTGAAGGCATGGAAACGAACGAACACGAACACGTGATTGAGGTCACTGACCTGCGGCGTGTGTACGGGGGCGGGTTCGAGGCGGTGCGCGGGGTGTCTTTCTCCGTGGGCCGCGGAGAGATTTTCGCCCTGCTGGGCACGAACGGCGCGGGCAAGACGTCGACCGTCGAACTGCTGGAGGGGCTGGCGCCGCCGGCCGGGGGACGCGTGCGGGTGCTGGGCCATGACCCGTACACCGAGCGGGCCGTCGTACGGCCGCGCACCGGCGTGATGCTCCAGGAGGGCGGCTTCCCGTCCGAGCTGACCGTCGGCGAGACCGCGCGGATGTGGGCCGGGTGCACGAGCGGAGCGCGGCCCGAGGCGGAGGCGCTCGCGCTCGTCGGTCTTGAGCGGCGGACCGACGTACGCGTGAAGCAGCTGTCCGGGGGTGAGCGGCGGCGACTCGACCTCGCGCTCGCGCTCCTCGGCAACCCCGAGGTGCTGTTCCTCGACGAGCCGACGACGGGCCTCGACGCCGAAGGGCGCCGGGCCACCTGGGAGTTGGTACGGGAACTGCGCGACGGTGGTACGACCGTGCTGCTCACCACGCACTATCTGGAGGAGGCGGAGGATCTCGCCGACCGGCTCGCCATCCTCCACGAGGGGCGCATCGCCGCCGCCGGTACGCCGGCCGAGGTGACCGCCTCGCAGCCCTCCCGGATCTCCTTCGAGCTGCCCTCCGGATACTTCGTGGGCGATCTGCCGGCGTTCGGCCCGCTCGGCGTCAGCGGGTACGAGGAGGAGGGGCGCGTCGTACGGCTGCGGACCCATGAACTCCAGCGCGCGGCAACGCGGTTGCTCGTCTGGGCCGAGGAGGCCGGGGTCACGTTGCGGGGGCTGGACGTGCGGTCGGCCTCGCTGGAGGAGGCGTTTCTGCGGATCGCCCGGCAGGCGTCCGGCAAGGACGCGTCCGAGGCCGGGAGTTCTTCCGTTGTCGCTGAGGAGCGTGTCGCGTGAGTGCGGTTGTCGGTAGTGGCAGTACGACTACCCCTGCCGGGCGGATGCGCGCCCTGGTTCGGGCCGAGTCGACGTTGTTCCTGCGGAACAAGGGGACGCTCGTCGCGGCCCTGTTCGTGCCACTGGTGCTGCCGTTCAGTGTGCGGTCCGCCATGTCGGACACGGACCTGAAGGAGGCCGGGCTCAACATCGGGACGCTCATCCTGCCCGCCTCGGTCGGCTTCTCGCTGCTCTTCGCCGTGTACGCGGCCCTCGTCGGCGTCTTCGTCGCCCGGCGCGAGGAACTCGTCCTCAAGCGGCTGCGCACCGGTGAGCTGCGTGACATCGAGATACTCACCGGGTCGGCGCTCCCGGCTGCCGTGACATGCCTCGTACAGAGCCTGCTGCTGGCCGTCGGCTGTGCTGTCCTGCTCGATCTCGACGTGCCCCCGGCGCCCCAACTCGCCGTTATCGGACTGCTGTTGGGGGTGGTGATGTGTGTGGCGCTGGCCGCGCTCACCGCCAGCTTCAGCCGGACCACCGAGAGCGCGCAGGTCACCTCACTGCCGCTGATGCTCGTCTCGTTCCTCGGCTCCGGGATCACCGTCCCGCTGGAGGTGCTGCCCGACCGGCTCGCCACCTTCTGCGAACTCCTCCCGCTGACGCCCGTGATCACCCTCGTACGCGGCGCCTGGACCGGTGACCTGTCGGGGTACGAGGCCCTGGGCGCCGTACTGACCGGCCTGGCCTGGACCGCCCTGTCGGTGTTTGCTGTACGCCGGTGGTTCCGCTGGGAACCGCGGCGGTAGGGGACGGGGGATCGGGAAAATGCGCAGGCCGGGGAGCTGGTGGGGGCGCAAGAGCACGCCGGAGAAGGTGGAGACTTACACGCGCTGGACCTTTCATGTGATCGCCTTCGTCGAGGTCACCGCGATCGGGCTGCCCGTGCTGGGGCTGGGGGAGATGCGGTTCGTGCTCTGGCTGTCCCTGGTGGTGGGAGTGCACGCCGCGCTCTGTGCGGTGACCGCGTCCCGGGCGCTGGACTGGATCCGCGGGACCCGGGAGCAGCCCGTACGGCTGTTGGTCGCACTCGGTGCTGTCACCGTGCTGATCGGTGTCGGCGCCCTGGTCCTGGTCAAGCACGGGCCGGGCGGCGACGACATGGAGACCGGTGCGGGCTCGCTGTTCGTGGGGGTGCTGACCTTCGGCGCGGGCAGTCTCACCCTCGGGGTGCGCAGTCGGATACGGATGCTGGCGCTGGTGACCGGCCTGGCCGTGGGCTCGACCGTCGCGGCCTACCTGCTGGGTTTCTCGGGAGGCGAGGCGGTCGGCACGGGCTTCGCGATACTGCTCAGCGCCGGGTTCATCACGTTCACCTGCGCCCTCTCCGTCTGGCTGCTCAAGGTCGTGTACGAACTCGACGAGGCCCGGGAGACCAAAACCCGGCTCGCCGTCGCCGAGGAACGGCTGCGGTTCGGGCGTGATCTGCACGACGTGATGGGGCGGAACCTGGCGGTGATCGCCCTCAAGAGCGAACTGGCCGTGCAGCTCTCACGGCGCGAACGGCCCGAGGCCGTCGACCAGATGATCGAGGTGCAGCGGATCGCGCGCGAGTCGCAGCGGGAGGTACGGGATGTCGTACGGGGATACCGCGAGGCCGACCTCGGCGCGGAACTCCTCGGCGCGCAAGGGGTGTTGACCGCTGCGGGGATCTCCTGCGAAGTGACCGGGGAAGCCGTCGGGCTGCCGGGTGAGGTGCAGTCGGCGCTCGGGTGGGTGGTCCGGGAGGCGACGACCAACGTGCTGCGGCACGGGGATGCCGGGTGGTGCGGGGTGCGGGTTCGGGTCGATGACGGGCTGGTGGTGCTGACCGTGGAGAACGACGGGGTCCGGCAGCAGGCCGGTGAGGGCTCGGGGACGGGGTCCGGGCTCGTCGGGCTGCGGGAGCGGCTGTCGGCCGTCGACGGGCGGCTGGAGGCGGGGGTCGTGGGCGAGCGTGCGGAGCGGTTCCGGGTGGTCGCCACCGTGCCGTTGCCTGCGGGGTCGGGATCACGTTCGGGATCGGGGTCGCGTTCGGGGTCGAGGTCAGGGGCGAGTTCGGGGTCGGGGTCGGCGTCTCGTGCCGGGTCGGAGTCAGGGGCAGGTGCGGGGGCGAGTTCAGGGTCGGAGTCAGGGGCAGGTGCGGGGGCGAGTTCGGGGTCTCGCGCGGGTTCGGCGTCGAAGTCAGGAGCGAGTTCGGGGCCGGGGTCGGCGTCTCGTGCCGGGTCGGAGTCAGGGGCAGGTGCGGGGGCGGGTTCGGGGTCGGGGTCCGCGTCTCGTGCGGGGTTCGTGGTGAACGAGGTCACCTCATGAGCGGGGTGCGGCTGCTGCTCGCCGACGACGAGCACCTCATCCGGGGGGCGCTTGCCGCGCTGCTCGCCCTGGAGGACGATCTCGTTGTCGTCGCCGAGGCCGCCACCGGGCCCGAGGCGCTGGCCATGGCCCGGGCGCACCGGCCCGACGTCGCGGTGCTCGACCTTGAGATGCCGGGCGCGGACGGTGTGAAGGTCGCCACATCGCTGCGGGCCGAACTGCCGGAGTGCCGGGTGCTGATCGTGACCAGCCACGGCCGGCCCGGGCATCTGAAGCGGGCGCTTGAGGCAGGTGTGCGAGGGTTCGTCCCCAAGACGGTCAGCGCACAGCGGCTCGCCGAGATCATCCGTACCGTGCACGCCGGAAACCGTTACGTCGACCCCGAGTTGGCCGCCGACGCGATCTCCGCCGGGGACTCGCCGCTGACCCCGCGCGAGGCCGAGGTGCTCGAACTCGCCGCCGACGGTGCACCGGTCGCGGAGATCGCGGAACGGGCCGCGCTGTCGCAGGGGACCGTGCGCAACTATCTGTCGTCGGCCGTCTCGAAACTGGGGGCGGAGAACCGGCATGCGGCAGTGCGGCTCGCACGGCTTCGGGGTTGGGTATAGTTGCTCTCGCGCCACGGCACGTACAACACGTACGGGACGCGATGCGGACGTAGCTCAGTTGGTAGAGCGCAACCTTGCCAAGGTTGAGGTCGCCAGTTCGAACCTGGTCGTCCGCTCCAGATCAAGACCCCGGTCCATTGGACCGGGGTCTTCTTCGTTTGCTGTTTCGTGTGCTGTCCTGTGCCGCGCCGGGCGTCGGCTACGCCCAGCTCAGGCTCGTCAGGCGCTCGTACGCCTCGATGTACTTGGCGCGGGTCGCATCGGTGACGTGCTGCGGGAGCGGCGGCGGGGGCTGCTCGTCGGCGCGGACCCAGCCGGACTCCGGGGACGTGAGCCAGTCCCGTACGAACTGCTTGTCGAACGAGGGCTGCGCGTGGCCCGGCTCCCACCGGTCGGCCGGCCAGAAGCGGGACGAGTCCGGGGTGAGGACCTCGTCGGCGAGGATGAGCGTCTCGCCGTCCTCGCTGCTCTCGTACCCGAACTCGAACTTCGTGTCCGCGAGGATGATGCCCCGGGCGCGGGCGATGTCCCGGGCGCGGGAGTAGACGGCGAGGGTCGCCTGGCGGAGCTGGGCGGCGGACTCGGCGCCGACCTGGCGGGCGACCTCCTCGTACGACACGTTCTCGTCGTGCTCGCCGACCGCGGCCTTCGTGGCCGGGGTGAAGATCGGGGCGGGGAGCTCGGAGCCGTCGGTGAGCCCTTCGGGGAGGGCCAGGCCGCAGACCGTACGGGAGGCGTTGTACTCGGTGAGGCCGGAGCCGGTGAGGTAGCCGCGGGCCACGCACTCCACCGGCATCATGCGCAGGGACTTGCAGATCAGGGTGCGGCCCGCCCAGTCGGCGGGGGCGCCCGGCGGCAGTTCGGTGCTCAGGACGTGGTTGGGGGCCAGGTCGGCGAGCTGGTCGAACCACCAGAGCGAGAGCTGGGTGAGGACGCGGCCCTTGTCGGGGATCTCCGTCCGCAGCACCCAGTCGAAGGCGGAGATGCGGTCGCTGGCGACCATCACGAGGTCGCCCGCCTCGTTCTGGTACAGGTCGCGCACCTTGCCGGTGTGCAGATGCACCAGACCCGGAACCTGGAGCGGCTCGGGCTTTTCTACGAATCCGGACACGGTTCCTCCCCGTGGTGATGTCCAAGTGGCTCGATTCTCCCGTATGCGGACCACTCGTTGTCGCCGGGGCGGGAGGAAGCGTCTCGGTGAGGGGATCAGTCCCGTTTGCAGATGCGATCCAGGAGGTTCGCGGTGGCCCGCTGGACCCGGGCATCCACGTGACCGGGGCGGTCCAGGGACGGCGACCACGCGAACGTACCGGACGCGAAGACCAGAGCCCCGGAGGGGGACCGGTAGAGGGAGGTCTCCTGGTGGCGGAGGGCGCCTTCGCTGTCGGCGTACGGGGAGTGGGCGAGGAGGATGCGGTCGTCGTGCTCGGGGAGCTGGGTGCGCGGGAAGTAGCGGTCGGCCTCACCGGCCACCATGCCGTCGATCTCGTCACCGTCGTGGGCGCCGGTCGCCTCCCAGATCCAGTGGTCGGCGTTGCGGACGACCAGGGGGGTGGGCTCGGGGACCCGGCCCGCGTACTGGATGCCGATCAACTGCTGCTCGGGGCGGTCGACTTCGCGCCACAGGGCCGGTTTTCCCGGGCCGCGGCGCTTTCGGCAGGTGAGGAGGCGGTCGGGGACGCCGGACGGGGACGGGGCCAGCTCGACCTGCCAGTACATGGTGTTGGCGGAGAGGAAGACGAGGGACGTGCCGCTCTCCCGGGCGAGCTCGGTGGTGCGACGCATCGCCGTGGACCAGTACTCGTCGTGGCCCGGGAAGACCAGGCCCCGGTAGCGGGTGGGGTCGACGCGGCCGGCGTGCAGGTCGCGGGCGTCGGCGTAGGCGAGGTCGTAGCCGTAGCGCTCGGCGAAGCGGATGAAGTCGTAGGCGTGGCCCACGTGGAGGGGGAGCCCTGCCCCGGCGTACGGGCGGTCGAAGGAGACGGTGGTCGCGGCGTCGGACTCGCCGAGGAGCCGGCCCTGCTCGTCCCACGCGTGATAGAGGCTGGCACCGGTACGGCCGTCCTCCGGGTAGAGGTTGTACGCCTGCCAGGTGATGTCCGGCAGGAGGAGCAGCAGGTCCGCCGGGTGGTTGTCGCGGACGGTGAAGGGGATGTGGGAGCGGTAGCCGTCGGCGGTGGTGAGGACGGCGACGTACGCCCCCACGTTCCAGTACGACGGGATCTGCAGGCGCCAGGAGAGCCACCAGTGGTGGCAGGAGACGGTGCGGTCGGCGGTGAGCGGTGGGGGCTGGACGATGCCGGAGAGGCGGGGGCTGGTGGTGATCTTCGCCGCGCCGTCACCGCCGTAGTGGCCGATGCGATAGATGTCCACGGCGAACTCCTGCGGCGGGTCGACCGTGATGTGGAAGTCGACGGCCTCGCCGGGGGAGGCGGGACCGGTGGAGACGAACCCCTTGATCTGCCGGTGCACGTCGTCGGCGGCGCGGGGGCCGCCGGTGGCGGGGCGGGAGGTGCGGGAGGTGCGGGGGGCGGGGATTCTGGAGTCCCTCTGGCGTGTGGTGGAGGTGGAGGCGGCGGTGGGGGGCGGGTCTAAGGGGTCCACGTACCAGGGGACCACGTGGCCGGTGTCGTCGAAGTAGGTCTCGCTGCCTCGGAGCCAGGGGACGGGGCCCAGACCGAAGGGGTCCGTGACGGCGTGCGCGAGTGCTCCCGACTCCCAGCGGCGGATCGGCTGCGGTCCCATGACGGCGTCCTTCCCTGGCTCCCCCGGCAGCTGTCTTATGTCCCGTGCGATTGCCATGTGCGCGATCGGTCCCAGCACATCACATTACGCACGCGCTCCGTCACCATTCGTCGCGAATTGAGCAGAAGCGGAAGAGGGGGTTCCGGCTGGTTTTTCACCCCCGCCGCCCCTGCCCGTCCCCCATCCTGAACCTGGGGACTGCGCCCCCAGACCCCCGCTTCGGCCTGAACGGCCTCGTCCTCAAACGCCGGACGGGCTGGAGGGTGCCTGTCACACCAGGCGTACGGGTTTCTCCGGGCGGACACCTGTCGTGCGGAGCCATGCGTCCAGGGGGGCGGGGTCGCCCGTTTCTATGAGGGTCAGGACCTTGGGGCCCAGGTCGGCCGCCCGTTCGCCGTTCAGGAGGAGCGAGGGGCCGTCGAGCCAGTCCAGGCCGGGCATCGCGCCCGCCGTGTCCATCGCCGCGCAGCACACCATCGCGGTGACGTGATCGGCGAGCAGTTCGCGGCCCGTGCGCGGAGGCTGCAACGGGAACAGGGGCAGCGAGCCCTCGTCCCAGAGCGCCGTGTCCGGGCCCTGGCCGGTCAGCCCTGCCGGGGCCTGCTGTCCACCCACCGGCGCCGCCGCCTCCTCGCGGGCGACCTCCGCGCTGAGCCCGGCGGCGAGAGCCTCACCACGCTCGCTTCCCACGCGCTCGTCGTCTCCGTCCCCGTCTTCGTACTCGTCGTTCGCTGTCTCCTCCGCTGTCCCCGCCGTCGTCTCTGTCTCCGCATCCGTTACGGAGGGCTGGGGCGTCGTCAGGTGGTTCATCACGCGGGACAGGGTGGGGGCGTCGGGGTCCTGGGGTGCGGCTGCGGGGGTGCGGTGGACTCCGCTGGCGTCCAGGGCGTCCAGGACCCGGTGGAGGCGTGCAGCGTCCATACGCCACTTACGGTCGACCACTTCCTCCGGGTACTCCTGCCAGTCCACCGGCGCCCAGTCCGGGCCGGTCTCGGCGGGGCCCCCGTGGAAGAGGCGGGCGGCCAGCAGTGAGGCCGCCTCGTCGACCAGGCCTGGCTCTTCGAGGAGGTCACAGGCCGGGCGTTCGCCCAGACGTGTCGTGAAGCCCTCGGCCAGCCGGTCCCGGCGGGACAGTTCCGTGAGCGCCGCGACCACTCCCGCGTCCAGCCGCGCCGGCCAGCGGCCCATCCGCCAGGCGGGGAGCGCGACCCGGGTCAGCAGCCGGTCCCAGCCCGCGTACGCCAGGCCGACCTGCTCCTGGGCGACGATCCGCAGCCCGTAATCCACAGCCTGTGCACGCTCGGCGGCAGCCGCCGCGACCCCGCGCTCCATCTCGGCCGCGTGCACCCGGCAGCTGCGCAGCAGCAGCCTCGCCACCCAGCCGACACCCGCGAGCGGCACCCGGGACACCGGGTCACGCCGCTGGGCCGAGGCCACGGCCACCGCCGCGTCCAGGCCCCGTACGAAGCGCCGAGCGGCAGCGATGTCCGGGTGCGCCGACGGTCCCGTACCCGCGACGACCGGGGCGAGGACCGCGCGCAGCTCGCCGACACGCATCCACCACAGGAACGGCGAGCCGATCACCAGCACGGGCGACGCCGTGGCCGCCGCACGCCGGCGCTGTCCCTGGAAGGCGGGGCGCAGACCTCGTACGCCCGATATCTCGTCCCGGCCCTCCGGTGCGGGCGGGGCGTTGGCGGGGTGGGTGCGGTCCTCCAGCCAGCTGTCGCAGTCCGGGGTGAGCGCTATCGCGGAGGGGGCGGGGACGCCCAGGCGGTCGGCCAGGTCACGCACCAGGTGATAGAGGTCCAGCGCCGACTCCTCGGCGATCGGGACCGTGGGGCTCATGGCCGGGCGGGCACGGGCGACGACCAGGGCGACGACGGCCGCGGCAAGCAGGACGACCAGCGCGGCGACGCTCGTGATCCAGCGGGCGAGGTGCCAGCCGCCGCCCACGAGATGGTCGGTGGAGCCGCCGGCCAGCAGCACGACGGCGGCGGCCGCGGGCAGCAGGGCGACGGCCAGGGCCCTGCCGCGGATGCGCAGCACGGCGAGGGCCCGGGAACGCGCGACCTGCGCGCCCGCCTCCACACCCATACCGGTCACGACCGGATGCCACCCCCTACCTTTTCCGCTCTCACCCTGACGTTGCTCACTCCCCCACTGTGGCACCCGGCACTGACATCGCAATGCCGGTGGGCCAAGTGCCGGAACGCTTGCGCCGCACCATAGTTGGGGGCCCGGTCCTCGTCAGCCGGATGGGGGATCGGTCACCCGATGGAATGGCTTTGGGGAGAGGTGGATGACACACAGCGACGACGGCAGGGCGGTTGAGAGGGTCCAGAAGCCTGCGGTCGCGTCCTGAGGACCGCGTCCCGAAGACCGCCACAACGACTCTCGGGCCCCGCATCCTTAGACGGCTGCGGGGCCCGAGAGGTTCATCGACATGTACCGGTACTCCTACTCCCCCGCTGCCGCCTTCGCCGCGATGTCCGTACGGTGCTGGGAGCCGTCCAGGTGAATGCGGCCGAGGGCGGAGTACGCGCGGTCGCGGGCCTGGCTCAGGTTCTTGCCGGTCGCCGTCACGGAGAGCACCCGGCCGCCCGCGCTGACGATCGCGTCGCCGTCGCGCTTCGTACCGGCGTGCAGGACGTACGCGTGCGGGGCGTCCTCGGCGGCCACGTCGGCGAGGCCTGTGATCGGGTCGCCGGTGCGCGGGGTGCCGGGGTAGTTGTGCGAGGCGATGACCACGGTGACCGCCGCGTCGTCGCTCCAGCGCAGCGGCTCCAGGTCGGCGAGGGCGCCGTTCGCCGCGGCGAGCAGGATGCCCGCCAGCGGGGTCCTCAGACGGGCCAGGACCACCTGGGTCTCCGGGTCGCCGAAGCGGGCGTTGAACTCGATCACGCGGACGCCGCGCGAAGTGATCGCGAGGCCCGCGTAGAGGAGGCCGGAGAAGGGGGTGCCGCGGCGGCGCAGTTCGTCGACCGTCGGCTGCAGGACCGTCTGGAGGACCTCCTCGACGAGCTTCGGGTCGGCCCACGGGAGCGGCGAGTACGCGCCCATGCCGCCCGTGTTCGGGCCCTCGTCGCCGTCCAGCGCGCGCTTGAAGTCCTGGGCGGGCTGGAGCGGGAGGACCGTCACGCCGTCGGTGATCGCGAAGAGGGAGACCTCGGGGCCGTCGAGGAACTCCTCGATGACGACGCGGTCGCAGGAGTTCGCGTGCGCGGCGGCCTCTTCGAGGTCGGCGGTGACCACCACGCCCTTGCCGGCCGCGAGTCCGTCGTCCTTCACGACGTACGGGGCACCGAAGGCGTCGAGGGCCTCGTCGACCTCCTCCGGCGTCGTGCAGACGTACGAGCGGGCCGTGGGGACGCCGGCTCCCGCCATGACGTCCTTCGCGAAGGCCTTGGAGCCCTCCAGCCGCGCGGCCTCCCCGGAGGGACCGAAGACCGGGATGCCCGCCTCGCGCACGGCGTCGGCGACCCCGGCGACGAGCGGCGCCTCCGGCCCCACGACGACCAGGTCGGCGCCCAGCTCCAGGGCCAGCGCCGCCACGGCCGCGCCGTCGAGGGGGTCGACCTGGTGCAGCTCGGCCACCTCGGCGATGCCGGCGTTGCCGGGGGCGCAGTACAGCGCGGTGACGTCGGGGTCGAGGGACAGGGAGCGGCACAGGGCGTGTTCGCGGGCGCCGTTACCGATGAGGAGGACCTTCACGGGGCCAGCTTAGTGGTCGGGGTGGGGAGTCCCTGCCGGTGCCGGTGCGGGCCTCGCCCGACGGGACACCGGCCGGGTGGGACACGAGCCCCGTCTACTCCTTCCACCTACTCGTTCGAGACCTCTTCCACCACCGTCGCCCCCAGCTCACGCACGATCAGTTCGTGGCCGGAGAGGGCTGACTCGTCGAGGTCGGGGTCGTCGTCCTCGGCGGTGTCGTCCTCGGGTGCGATGGGCGGGGGTTCCGGGGCCGAGGGCTGCGGTACCGGGGCGGAGGCCTGAGGGCGGGGGGCACCCGGTGTCGACGCGGGCGCGGCCGAGGGAGCTGGTGCCGGGGGCGCGGCCTGCTGGCGAGGAGCCGGCGACGACCCACCGCCTCCGTAGCCACCTCCAGCTCCGCCTCCGCCTCCGTAACCGCCGGAGGGGCCGCCCCCGCCGTAGCCACCGGCCGCCGGGGCCGCCGCGCCGCCACCCGTCGGGTCGACGACCGCCTCGATCCTCCACTGGACGTTGAACTGTTCCGCCAGCGCCTGCTTCAGCACTTCCTCGCTGCCGCTGCTGGAGAAGTTGTCCCGCGCGCCCGCGTTCATGAAGCCCAGCTGGAGCGTGGTGCCGTCGAAGCCGCTGACCTGGGCGTTCTGGCTGAGCAGGATCCAGGTGAACCGGCGGCGGTTCTTCACCGACTCCAGGATGTTCGGCCAGAGCATGCGGGGGTCGAGGCCGCCGGGCACGGGGGCGCCGGCCTGCGCAGCGGGGGCCTGGGCCGGTGCCTGGGCCGGTGCCTGGGACTGGGGCTGGGCGGGGGCCTGGGAGTAGGCCGCTGCTGGAGCGGGTGAGGCGGGCGCCGGGCCGGGGCCGGCTGCCGGGGACTGTCCGCCGCCCGCAGGTGTGGCCGTGGGCCAGCCACCGGGACGCCGGCCACTGCCCGCGCTCGTCGCGGTGGGCCAGGCGCCGGGGGCAGCCGGGGCGGGAGCCGCCGGTGCCGGGGGCGGCGTCGGTGCCACCGGCGGCTGGGACTGGACCGGAGGCTGGGACTGGGACTGGGGCTGGGGCTGCGGGTACGGGGTGGGTACGCCGGCCGTGTCCGCCGTACCGGCCGGGTCGGGCATGCCCGGCGCATCCCCGCGCACAGCCGCCCGCGCCGCTGCGACGCCGCCCGCCGGAACCGACGCGCCCACGGGACCGCCGGACACCCCGCCGTCGTGCGCACCGGGTCCCGGGACGTACCCCATGGCGATTCCGGCGCCGCCCATGCCCACGGCGGGGCCGCCGGAGAAGTTGACGCCGCGCTCCAGCTTGTCGAGCCGGGCCATGAAGGAGCGCTCGTCGCCGTACGCGGCGGGGAGCAGCACGCGCGCGCAGATGAGTTCCAGCTGGAGCCGGGGCGAGGTCGCGCCCCGCATCTCCGTGAGCCCGTCGTTGACGAGGTCGGCGGCACGGCTGAGTTCGGCGGCGCCGAAGACGCCGGCCTGGGCCTGCATACGCTCGACCACGTCCACAGGAGCGTCGATGAGCCCCTTCTCCGCCGCGTCCGGCACTGCGGCGAGGATCACCAGGTCGCGCAGCCGTTCGAGCAGGTCGGCGACGAAGCGGCGTGGGTCGTTGCCGCCCTCGATGATCCGGTCCACGACCTCGAAGGCCGCCGCTCCGTCCCCGGAGGCGAACGCCTCGACCACGGAGTCGAGCAACGAGGCGTCCGTGTAACCGAGCAGGGAGGTGGCCATGGCGTACGTCACACCATCGGCACCGGCGCCGGCCAGCAGCTGGTCCATGACGGACATCGAGTCTCGTACGGAACCCGCGCCGGACCGGACGACCAGCGGGAACACACCGTCGGCGACCGCGATGTTCTCCTGTCCGCAGACCTCGGCGAGGTACTCGCGCAGCGTGCCGGGCGGGACCAGCCGGAAGGGGTAGTGGTGGGTCCGGGAGCGGATCGTCCCGATGACCTTCTCGGGCTCCGTGGTCGCGAAGATGAACTTGAGGTGCTCCGGCGGCTCTTCGACGACCTTGAGCAGCGCGTTGAAACCGGCCGGCGTGACCATGTGGGCCTCGTCGATGATGTAGATCTTGTAGCGGCTGCTCGCCGGCCCGAAGAAGGCCTTTTCCCGCAGGTCACGGGCGTCGTCCACACCACCGTGCGACGCCGCGTCGATCTCGATGACGTCGATCGATCCCGGCCCGTTGCGCGCCAGGTCCTGACAGGACTGGCACTCGCCACAGGGTGTCGGCGTCGGCCCCTTCTCGCAGTTGAGACAGCGCGCCAGGATGCGCGCGCTGGTCGTCTTGCCGCAACCGCGCGGCCCGCTGAACAGGTACGCGTGATTGACCCGGTTGTTCCGCAGCGCCTGCTGCAGCGGGTCGGTTACATGCTCCTGCCCGATGACCTCGGCGAACGACTCCGGGCGATAGCGGCGGTACAGCGCAAGGGACGACACGCATACGACGATATCGGGCCCCACTGACAGTCGACCCCGCCCGCCCGGCTCCCCTCGTACGGGACGCCGCTCCGGCCAGTCCCGCCAGGGCACACAAAGACCCCCCACGCACCCGCCAGAGCCAACCTACCCTTGCTGCCTTCCGGCCCTGGGGGAGTTCAGTCAGATAGCGCCGCGTGAGGGGCTGAGGCCCAGCGTACCTGATCGCAGGGGGCCCGAACGAGTTCGCAAGCACCACCCACGGTCATGTAATGTTCGCGTCGGAGGATTCGCCTAGTGGCCTAGGGCGCACGCTTGGAAAGCGTGTTGGGGGCAACCCCTCACGAGTTCGAATCTCGTATCCTCCGCCAGTGCCTCACCGGGCACGATGTCGAAGGGCCCCACCGTTCGCGGTGGGGCCCTTCTTCGTTGTCCGTCTCAGTTTCCGTCTCAGTTGCTCACGGAGCAGGAGGTTGCCCGGCAACGTACGGGTCGGAGGCGAACGCCGACACATACGACAGGGCTCCGCCCACCAGCTCGGGGATGGCATCCAACGCCGTGTCGAGGAAGTGCTCAATCGCCACTGCCGGGGACCCCGGATTATCGACGTCGATCATCGCTGCCCACGACTCCGGCTCGTAACGAGCGAAAGTAGAGAGTGCCAACAGTGCCGCCCACCACGCCACCATGGCTTGGACGGGCTGTGCCATACCCGCGTGGGCCGGCAGCACCCACCAACCGCCGCGATACTGCTCAGCGTGCCGAACCCACTGGGCAGGATCAACCTGCCTTGATTGATGAGTCCTGGATCTCTGCCACAGCAACATCATCCGCAGTTCGCCGCCGACCCAGTCGATGGCGGGCAACGCCCTGTTGTGTGTGGACGTGCCGCCTTGCCATCCGGCGAGCGTGGGGTAGTGGGACAACCACTTGGCCACCGCGCTTGAGTCCTCCCGCTGCCTGAAGACGGTCATTGGGACTCCGTGCAGATAGGCCACCTCCCACGCACCACTCGTGCCCTGAGCCTCGTAGCGGAGGGCAGGGAAGTCACTCGGCACCGCCGAGGGCGGGTGTTCACTGGCAGTCTCGGGAACCAAAGGCCAGATCTCAGCAAGCGTCAACTTGGTCTTCGCTGGCCACATAGGCGAGCCCATGGCCCGAGCCACGCTCTGGGGCGTGCCAGCCTTATTGACCTCGACCTCTGCCGCCCACAGGTCTGCCTGATCACGGGTGTTGAGGACCCTCATGCCGTGACCCGAAGGACGGTACTCGTCATCGGTCAGGTGCCCAGAGGCCGCCGCAATCGCTCGACCCGCTTGCGAGAGCGCGTAGAACGCAAAGACCGGCTTCGTCTCGTACCCAGCGCTTTCAGCGCTGCTCAAGAACTGCTCTGCCTGCTCCAGCGCTGCCTGGAACGTCCGCAAGCGCTGCGCATTCTGTCCTGCCATACCCGGTGGCGCAGCGCGCATGCGTCGCAATCCCCGCAGTGCCTCTCGGCGGCGCAAGGACTCACCGTTCAATGACGACCCCACCATCCCACCTCCACCCGAGGAGAAGAGGATGAACGGGGACCAAACGGCTGTAGCGGCGGACATGGTGAAGCAACATGCCAGACAAGATAGAGAGTGATAGGTCACAAGGTCTTGGAATTTCCCAGACCAAAGCGGAAGCCCAGACCGACTAGCGGTCTGGGCTTCCGTGATCATCAGGTCTCCGTTTGCCGACTACGCCAGTCGCTGTCCCACAGCGCGTGACCAACCTGGTCGGCAACCTTCTTGAGCATGGAGCCCGTCACGTGCATGTACCGAGCACGCATCCTGGCGGCTCCCCCAGGCTCCCAACCCATGATGGCGTCGACTACGACGTCCGGGACTCCGAGGATCAGGAGGACGGTCGCGGCGGTGTGGCGAGCGTCATGGAGACGGCCGTTCCGGACCCCGGCATCCCGAAGCAACCGCTTCCAGATGTGGAAGTCGGTGTTCGGGCTCAGCGCTCCACCGATCGGCGAGGCGAAGACGTACCCCTTGCCCTCCCAGTCGGCGCCGGCCGCGATCCGCTCCCGCTCCTGGGCTTCCTTATGCAGCCGGAGAATCTTGATCAGCGGATCGGGGAGACCGATGGTTCGCCGTCCGGCCCGAGACTTGGTCGACTTGTGCTCGCGACGCGTCTGCTCCCGCTTGGGGCAGTAGCCCGCCTTACGGCCACACGGGTTGGTGCCGCAGCCGTGCGCGTACTTGGGACGGAGCCGGTTCTTGCGGATGCGTGTGTATCCCGCGTCCAGGTCGACGTCTTCCCAGTGGAGTCCGAGCGCTTCCCCTTGGCGGAGGCCGAGGGCCAGAGCGACGACCCAACGCGCGCTGTTGCGAAGCTTGGCCGCCTCGACCAGGAGTCGCTGTACCTCCTCGATCGTGTAGGGCTCGATGTCCTCTTCTTCGAGGCGGGGAGCCTTGGCGATCTCTGCCGCGTTCGTGGTGACGTGCCCGCGTCGGACGGCCTCACCGAGGGCGACCCGGATCGTCCGGTGCGTGTGGTGGGCGGTGCCGGCGGAGCTCCCGGATGCCTGCATTTTCCCGTAGAAGCGTTCGAGGTGCTCCGGCTCCAGGCGGTCGAGCTTGTGGGCGCCCAGGCCGGGGACGAGGTGAACGCGCACGTCGACCTCGTAGCCGTCATACGTGTTCTCGGAGACGTACGGCTTGGCTATGTTCTCGACCCAGTGCTCAAGCCAGGCTTGGAGCGTCCAGCTCTGCCCCGGCTTCCTGAGCTTCTTGTCGTCTCGCGCCCGCTCCATCTCGCGGACGGCCTTGGTCACCTCCGCCTTGGTCTTGCGCTCGATGTGACGGCGGTCGGGCCTGCCGTCATCACGGACGCCGACGGTCACTCGGCCGTGCCACTTGCCGTCCTTGCCGAGGTAGATCGACGAGGCGCCGTTGGGCTGACGGGTGCGGTTCTTCTCTGCCATGTCGTCCCCCTCAGGCCGCTTGGACAGGTCGGTGGCGCAGCTTGGCCACGAAGGTGGGCACGGCATCGGCCGGGACGCGACGCAGCCGACCGACCATGACCGACTCGATCTCTCCGGCGAGGACGAGTCGGAAGCACGTCGTACGGCCGATACGGAGGCGTCTGGCCGCCTCCTCCACGGTGAGGAGGGCCAAGGACGGGTCGGAGAAATCTGGCCGGAGGGTGGTGACTTGGGGCTCAGCCACAGGTGGGCTCTCCTTCCGTTCCGGGGGCAGGTTCGAGGGATGCGGCAAGCCAGGCTTCGGCGTCGGACAGGCCGGTTCCGGCGAAGACCCAGTGCGCGAGGACGTACGTCGTGCTGGTCTCGTGTTGCGTTGGCGGGGCGTTGTGTTGGGCGCGGCGCCATTCGGCACGGGCAGTGCGTAGGGCGCCGAGGGTGGTGGAGTAGCGGCGGGACTTGGTGGAGAAGTGGCCGCGGAAGCCGAGCATGTGGGCCCAGGCGCGCAGGCGGAGGTGTTCGAGGTCCTTGCGTGCGCCGAGGGTCCAGGCGGTTCGGATGAGTCGGCGGGCGTGGTCGCTGATGTCGAGCTGGGCGAGTTCGGCGGCGAACTTGAGCGGGCGGTCGAGGGCACCCGTCGCGGCTTCGGCGCCCTTGGTGGCGTACTTGGCGATGTACGCGGCCACGGCGCGCTCGGTGAGTTGCTGGCCGTCGTCGAAGTCGGCGGAGCGGATGGTGCGTACGTCGAGTTGGCGGCCGAAGGTGAAGGTATGGGCGCGTCCGTCGATGGTCGGGCCGTCGACGCGGACCTTGGTGGCCGCCGCTTCTATGGCGTCGGTGAGGAGTTCGGCGGTAGCCCAGGCCGGGGGCGGGGTGTCGCCGCCGGTCGGGCCGTCGATGCGTATGACAGCGTGGAAGTGGACGGCGCCGCGCTTCTGGTACTCGGCGACCTTGGCGAAGGACACGCGCGCGTGCTCGCGGAAGCGTCGCTGTGACAGGCCCGCACGCTTGGCGACCTCACGGCGCAGGTAGGTGGAGAAGCGTCGCCAGAGCGGTCCGGCGTGAGCGTTCCAGAGGACGGCGGTTTCGTAGTCGTACGTGTCCGGGTTGAGCGGGGTGCCAAGGGCGTCGTCGTCCTGGTCGTGGCGGGTGCCGCAGCGGCAGGGGCGGACCGTTCCGGCCGGGCCTGTGGGGCGGTTATGGACGGGGCCGAAGCCGGGTGCGGTGAAGGTGGCGAAGACGCGGGGGTGTGCAGCGACTTGTTCCGGGGTGCCCTTGCCTCCGCGCAGGCCGGAGGTGATCAGGTGGAAGGTGTCTCGGCGGTAGACCTCGGAGCAGGCCGCGCAACGGGTCGTACGGCGGTTGTTGCAGCGGACGAGCAGATGGCCGGCCGGGAGGGTGGCGGAGTCGAGGTGGTGGAGGACGTTGCCTATTTCGCCGGTTCGGGTGTTCACGTCGTACTCGGTGCGGTGGCCGTCGAGGCGGATCGGGTGCGTGCAGCCGCCGAGGCCCGAGAGCTGCTGGACGATACCGGGCAGGGTGCCGTGCTGGGCCAGCTTGGCGAGTTCCGGCAGTGGAGGCGTGGTGGTGCGGGTGAAGATGGCGTACTCCTTCTGGCTGGCTGGCTGGCTTGGTCAGGAGGGATGGCCCCGGGGCGGCCGGATGCTTGGCCGTGTCATGGCCGCCCCGGGAGTCGGGCATCGTTCAGCGCCGGTGCTGCTCGCGCATCAGGGAGCGCAGGACCACGGCGGCGATGGCTACGGAGATGGCCGAGACTGCGACGGCTGCGAGGAGTGCGGTGAGGACCACGCCGCCGACGACTACGACCGCGACGGCTCCGGTGCTGATGGATACCGCCGGGAGTGAGCGTCGTACGGGCGCGGCCTGGTCGGCCGAGGTGTGCGTGTGTGCGGGCGGCGGGGTGGGGCTGTCGGGGTACTTGGGCAGGAACACGGCGAGTCTCTCCTTATCTACTCGTCTAGTTATGTGTGCCGTTTATGACGTCCACGCCGTCGCGCGTGCCGGAGTCGATGGCCGGGGCCATGAAGGTGCGCGAGAGCAGGAAGCCGAACAGGGCGATCACGACGACGATCCAGATGCGGACGCCGAGGAACTTGACCGCTCCCCAGGCGATGAGTCCGAGGACGAGGACGAGCGGCAGGCTGACGGTCACGGTGTGCGGGGTCCTTTCAGCGGACGGGGCAGGTGTGGGTGCGGGCGGCGAGTTCGGCGGCGGCGCGGCTGTCGTAGTCGGCGGAGAAGCCGCAGCGGGGAGCGGTGCAGGCGGCGGTGTGCTTCTCGCGGCCCCGACCGTCGTAGGACGTGGCGACCTGGACGGGGCCGATGCGGGTGACGTTGCGGAAGCGGCGGTTGGCGGTCACGGGATCTCCTCTCAGAGCTGGGCGGCGATGGCGTCGGCCATGGGGGCGGGGACGCCGAGGCGGGCGCGGAGGGTGGGGGTGTCGATGGGTGTACCGGTACGGGTGTGGTGCTCGGCGGCGACCTTGCGGGCATGTTCGACCAAGGCGGCCGGGACGGGTACTACGGGTTGCTCGGGCGGTGGGTTCGAGGCCTGTTGGGTCGGCGGCTCGGGAGGGGGTTCGGGCGCGTCCTCCTGGTCCTCGATGACCTCGGTGTCGGTGCGGTTGTTGGCTGTCGGTTCCGGTGTCGTGCCGTGGGCGAGGAGTGTTCCGCCGAGGAAGGCGACGGCGGGCCATCCGGCGACGAGGATGCGCAGCCAGGCAGGTACGGCGTTCAGGTCGAGGAGGCCGGCGGTGGCGATGTTGGCGCCCAGGGAGGCGGTCAGGGCGATGAGGAACCAGCACCATCCGGCCGCTTTCGACTCGCCGGAGCGGAGCCGTCGCCAGGCCGCGACCATGAGCAGGTCGACGGAGATGGGGTAGGCCCATGCCTTCCAGCCGTGCTGTCCGGCGGCGGAGGCCAGGTCGTGCAGGTGGGCGAAGGACAGCGCGGCGGCGATGAGCGCTTGGACGAGTACGGCGTCGAGGCGGACAGGCAGTCGCATCAGTGCTCCCGGTCCGGCTTTCGATCGCCAGCGTCGGTCGGCTCGGCAGCGTGGATGGCCTCCAGGGCTTTGACGTAGTCGGCGCAGGCGGTGGCCAAGGCACGGGCGAAGGCCAGGTGATCGGCGAGGGGGAACCGATCAAAGGCCGAGACGGTCAGCGAGTGACCAACGCTGTCCAGCGCGAGGATCGGCGTGCGTTTCGAGCCGTGCTGATTGAGGCGGACGGTGGTGGTGTCGTCCGCGTAGAAGGACATCGAGGCGGTCACGGGGTTTCCTCTTCGGCGTGAGGCATGGCGGGGGTAGGGAGTTGGCGCGGGACGGCCGCGCCGACCGTGGGAACGGGTGCGTGGGTGCGGCTACTCGGCGACGGGCCGGGGCGCGGCCACGGGCCTGGAGTCCTTGACGGGCATGGGCGGGACGTCGGGTCGGAAGGGCTTGAGCGTGGGCAGGTCGGGCACCAGGTGAGCCGACTCGCGGCAGATCTCGGCGGCGTCGCCGAGGGAGAGGTACGGGGTGCGGATGCGGGACCAGCCGCCGGAGGTGTCACCGGCCACGGCGAGGCCGGGGCGTTCGGGAGCGATGGCGCAGGCGGCGCCGACGGCTTCGGGGGCGATGTCGCCGAGGGCCATCTTGGCGGAGGCTTCGTCGTTGACGCGGTGGCAGACCCGGCCGGTGAGCTGGGCGCGGAGCATGGTGGCGCCCTTGCCGAGTTCGGCGCCGAAGCGCTGCCCGCAGACCTCCAGGTAGATCCCGGCAGCGCGGCCGAGCTGGGCGAGGCGGATGAGCTGGGTGACCATCTCGTCGCGTCGTTCCTCCTCCTTCTTCGTGGCGACGAGGAAGAGTTCGGCCACCTCGTCGACGAACAGCACGATGGGTACGGGGCGTTGGTTCTCGGGCAGGCCCCAGATGTCCGAGGTGATCTCCTCGTCCGGGGTGCCGGGGGCGATGCCCTGCCGGGCCTTGATCAGGTCGTATCGGTCCTCCATTTCCTTGATGAGCGCGGGCAGTAGCTCGGCGGCCTGGTCGGGGTCGGTGGCGAGCGCGGAGAGCCGGGCGGCGAACGGCGCCAGTTCGACGCCGCGCTTGCAGTCGATGCCGACCAGGGCGACGGGTTGCCGGGCGAGTCCGGTGACGAGGTGGCGCAGGTACATGGACTTGCCCGACAGGGTTGCGCCGAGGGTGAGTTGGTGCGGAACGGTCCGGTAGTCGCGTACGAACGCGGTCGCGTCCTCCCGCAGCGCGACAGGGACTTTCAGGAGCCCGGTATCGGCCTTGCGGGGCATGCGTACCCGCCGTAGTACGTCGAAGCCGACGAGCCGCAGTTCGACGACGCCCGGTTTGACGGTCGTGACGTACACGGCGTGAACGCCCCAGGCGTGCCGCAGCCGTTCGGCCGAGGCGGCGACGTCGGCGGGTTCCTGCCCCGGAGCGAGCCGCAGTCGGATCCGCAGTCCGGTCGAGGTGGGCCGGATGATGCCCCGGCGGGGCGGTACGGGCCGGACCTCACGTCGGGTGGTGGCTTTCACGGCCAGTACCCGCAGCCGGGAGGGAGCCACGGTCAGGCCGCACGCCTCCATGACCGAGGTGTACGAGCCGAGCAGCCGGGCGGTGGATATCGGCAGGCCGATCGTGGACCAGTACGCCGCCGGGTGCTTGGCCCGGGTGTAGGCGGCCCCGCCGCCGAGCGCGGTGAGGGGACCACCGACTTCCAGAAGCGTTGTCAGGTCGCTCATCAGGCGGTGGCCCCTATCGCGGCGGGGAAGGCGGCCGGGGTGACAGCGGCGGCGCGGAAGGCGATGCCGTGACGCTGCTGCCCGTTGAACACGCTTTCCCATGGCCGGGCCACCAGCCCCGGCAGCGAGACGGGCGCCCCGAGCGTCAGCCCTTCGGAGACACCGCCCTCGGGAACGGTGACCTTGATCAGCGACGACTCGCCGTCCTGGATGTGGACGACGCCGATCGTCATCAGCGCTTCACCGCTGACGGCGTCCTTGGCGATCTCGCCCGTCTGCCGGTCGCGGACCTTGGGCTCGGGGGCCTCGGTCAGCAGGATCGTCGCGGCTGAGGTCTCAACACGGATGGTGCGCAAGACAGTTCTCCTACCTAGTCATCTATACAAGATGTGTGATGCGAACCCGATCTTCCGGGCTCACGTGGATCACTCTGACACACAACTTACCCACTCGTCTATACGAGTATGCCTGTTGGGGTGTACGAGTTCGGAGAAGGAGCCCCGCGCACCACCGCACGTCATGCGCTCACGTCGCCGGGAGCTGGTACGACAGCACGTACGCGTCCGCCGCCATCACGGTGTCACAGACCTCCACGGCCCGCCCCTCGGTGTCGTACGCGGTACGGATCAGGTGGATCACGGGCACACCGGAGGCCAGCCGAAGCGTCTTGACCTCAGCCGGCGCGGGCATCCGGGCCCGGATCTCCTCCTCGAAGTGGTCGAGGCGATGGCCGAGTTCCTCAAGCCGGGCGTAGATGCCGCCCGGCCCGGGGTTGGGCTCAGCAATCGCGGTACCGCGAGCGATGTCGAGCGGGAGGTAGGAGGCGGCGAACTCGACCGGCTTCCCATCGAGGAGATACCGGCGCCGCCGGGCGAGCACCCGCCGTACCGAGCCGAGTCGGGTGGAGATGTCCTGGCTGGCCTTCTCTTCCTTGACCTCAAGGCTGTCGACCTGGGGGTGACTGCCGGCCGCGTCGGCTTCGACGATGAACGCGGACTTCCCCTGCTCTCTGTGCCGCCGGGCGAACCGGTCGGAGGCGAGCCGCCGCACGGGCGGCCGGGGCCGCACGAACACGCCCTTTCCGTGCTCGGCGTGTACGAGTCCCTCGCCCTGGAGGACGGAGAAGGAGTTTCGGACGGTCATCCGGGAAACTCCGTAGTGCTCGACAAGCTCAGCTTCGGAGGGCAGTTTGGCGCCCTCGGTGAACCGCCCACGGTCGATGGCCTCGCGCAGCTGGTCGGCGATCTGTCGGAAGACCGCACGATCGCTCGTGGGGTCGAGATCACCGAGCAAGCCGGATGGGAGTGAGGTCACGAGTACTCCTTTAGGTATCTAGACGAGTGGGCGAGTGTTGTTGCTACGGTGGAGAGCCTAGCCACCTGAGAGGGCCGAGGAACGTGAGCACTGACCGTCCGCACTCCGTGAGCGTTGCCGGAGTCATCGTCGACGACCAGGGCCGCGCTCTGTTGATCCAGCGCCGCGACAACGGCCAGTGGGAACCCCCGGGCGGCGTCCTCGAACGCGAGGAAACCATCCCCGAGGCCCTGCAACGCGAGGTCCTCGAAGAAACCGGCATCACGATCACAGTTCCGGCGACCCTCACCGGCGTCTACAAGAACATGACGGGCCTGATCGTCTCGCTGGTCTTCCGATGCGAGGCTGACAAAGGCACCCCCACCACCGGAACCGAGACCCGCGCGCTGCGTTGGGCAACCCGTGAAGAAGTCTCCGAGCTTGCCGACGAGGCATACGCGATCCGCGTCCTGGACGCACTCGACGCCACCTCCCCGCCGGCCGTCCGCGCCCATGACGGCGTGAAACTCGTCTAGCCCGAACCCGCTGCACATGGCGGCCTACCAGCACGAAGGAACTTGTATGCACGAGTATACGAGCACAGCGCGGGTCTGGGGGCTCACTTGCCCAGGATTCCCAGAAGAGATCAGCCGGGCCCGCCGATGGACCCGCGACATCCTGCGCGGTTCGCCCATGGCCGACGACGCCGAACTGATCGTGAGCGAACTGAGCACGAACGCGGTCCTCCACACGGCCAGTGGGTTGGAGTCTGGAAGCTTCCATCTGGCTCTCGCGGTATCGGCGCAGGTAATCGCCCTGTCGGTCACGGACAACGGGGGCACCGGCACGGCCCCGAAGGTCGAGCACCGGGACCAGGAGGCGGAGCACGGCCGGGGCCTGGGCATGGTCAGCGCCCTCGCCCACCGGGTGGTAGTCCACGACAGCCAGGGCGGCTACACGGTGACCGCGGAACTCTTCACCGACACGCGCCCGGGAGGCCACCCGTGCTAACCAACTGGCCCCGTCGGGGCTTCTGGTGCGAGTGCTGGACCGAGGACCTCACCGAGGCGGAGCCACCTGCACTCCGGGGATCCTTCGACGCCTACTCAGCGCCCCAGGCGGACAGATGGATCTCCATCGCGCTGCGGACCATCTCACCGGCACTCGACTCGGACGCCTCCGACGAGGCATGGGCCTGGCTCTACGAAGGACGCATCGAAACCAGAAGAGCACTCCTGCACGCAAAACCCTGCACCGTCTCCGTCACCCACGCTGATACCCGCATCACTTGGACTGTCCGACCCGCGCTCTTCCTGCCCCTCGCGCACCGACAGGCGACCGAACTCCCAGCCTGCGCACACGACTTCAAAGCCCCCACCAGCCACAGAGCCCAGCACTGAGTTACAACTTTCTCTACTGGTTCAAGGCGGCTCGCTCCGCTCCCCGCGCGCGGCCCGGCCCCCGGCCGGGCCTGCGCTCCTGTCTCCGCCCCGCTCCAGCCCGGCCGGCGCCCGTGCCGCGCTGACAGCAATCGGACGCCTGCGACCCGAGAAAGGGAAGGGCCGCGTGCGCCGAAATAGCAGGCAACACACGAAGTTGGCGGGCACAATGTCAGGCAACATCTCGCTAGGGGATTGGGAAGGACTACGTGCTGGTCTCGCCGAAAATCATGCAGTCGCTCGACCTGAGCTCGTCCACCGAATTCTGCCTATCGACTCCACTCGACAGGCTTCCAATTTTGATCTCAGATCGATGCCTCATGGATTCAAAAAGGTCCGTCATCAAGTGGGTGGAGGCAAATTTCTGCGGAGGCACGCGCATCCCCAAAGAAATCATGACAATGCCAAAAAATAAATTTGGCCAGCGACCGATCATTCTTACTTCGCTGACATCCCGCATCATTTATCAGGCGCTAGTTTCAAGCGTCGCGGATTCAATGGAACCCAACAGTCGAGGCGGAGAGGGATGGGTACAACACGAGACATTTGCTGAAGAGTCTCCGAGCGAATTCATCGTTGAGGTCGATATCGCGGCTTGCTACGAGTTCATCGATCACGAACGACTTCGCCAGGAACTCGTGGCACGTACCCTTAATGTCGAAGTCGCTAGGAGTATCACAGATTTTCTAGGAGAATGCTCACCGAACAAAAGAGGACTCCCCCAGCTAACCTCTGCCAGCGACACACTGGGAGACCTCTATCTAAGTGTCATCCAACGACAGCTAATGCGTCAGGGATTGGAAGTATCGCGGTATGCGGACGACTTTCTAATAAGAGCCAAAAATTGGGAGCAAGCTAACGAGACAATCGAGTACGCTGCCGAATTCGCGAGAGATCTTGGCTTGATCCTCTCTTATGAAAAGACCAGGGCGGTACGATCATCTACCTTCAAGAAAAAAGCGGAGTCCCAACGGCAACTACAGAGGCAGTACTTCGACAGCGAAAGAGAGCGAATGACTTTCTTTCATCTTGTCGGTGGAGATAGGTATGGAGATGTCTCTCTCGTGGAGCTCTTGCCAAGCGATGCGGAAACCCTCAAGGCGTCGATGCGAAGAGTGATTACCCACTGGCAAGGTGAGACGCGGGAAGCAGAGGCGAACCCAGACATAGAATTCACCCTTGAATCGTCCCTCCGCCGCATGCTTCCGTTGGCTATATCGGTATTGCAGGAGGACAGTAAGAGAATTCCAACAAAGGTATTCACGAGCCTCGCCTTCCGAGAGCCCGTGCGCTTGGAACGTGTCTGTCAATACGTCCTAGCTAGGGCACACAGGGCGGAAGAACGGAGCGAGAGTTGGGGATTGGTGAAATCGCTCACCGATTCCGGGAGACTAAGCCCATGGGCCCGCCTATGGATCCTTCACGTGGTGAGTGAACTGCCGGAAGCGGATACATCGGCGTTTCGTGAAGTGATGAGGTGGGTTACACGGCAGCTGAGTGACCGCCATGAAACGGTACGCGCGCAAGCCGCTTGGGCTGCCGCCAAGTTTCGGAATCTCAACGAGAATCAAGTCCTCGAACTTCTGAGGTACGCAACACCAGTAACACAACCAGGTATCGCTGCAGCCATGGGTCGCAAGGCTGGTGTTCTTGCCGCAGCACAGCGCGGGGGAGGATTGAGCAATACGCTCATCAAATCTGTGACATCCGAAAACACCCTACTTAAGGAATCCTACGAATGGGGGGAGCGGATTTGAGTGCCGGGCCGCTCACCACATCCGGAGAGAAAACCATCCTCGAAATTGCGTCACTGATATCGCGGGCAACGGAGCACGATATTGGAAGCAACATAGTCAACTTTGCCACCTTGGCGGAAGCCCACGTCGATCGGGCCCTAAAGAAGCTAATAGATCTCTCTGGAGCGCTGGAAAATCGCGTCGGACACCAGTTCTACAAAGAGCTTCATGACTCTATATATCGCTCTTGGGACTCTAGATATAAATGGATTTCTCAGGCATTCGACGTAAACATTGCAGGGGCTAAGTTCGCCCAAGATTTCAAGCTCTTGATTGAGCTGCGAAATGCAATTGTGCATGGCGGAGGTAGGCTAACAGCGATGCAGACAGCGAAAATTCCTCAGATGATGAAGCTCAAGGACGGAATGTCGCGGATTCTGCATGCAGAAATCCATGGTCACGATATCTTCTTGGACCAGAGAGCCGCCAATGCCGCAGCGAAAGTGTGCAGGGAGTACATTATTCAATTCGACACCGCCGTGATTTCTTTGCATAAAAGCTTCGATGTTTGACAACCAACGCCTCTGCAGCTTTGTGCCGCATTCAAGCGTCGGGCGTAGCGGCGCGATGTGGTCGACGAGAACCCCAATAGCGTGGCTGACGCCGGTGGGGGTACAGCGAGACACACGCGCGCCTGGTCGGCCGGCGCACCCGCCACCGTGGCTGACTTTCGTCGGCTGAGGCATAGGCCCCCAAGCCTCCCCTACCCCTGCTCCGTTCAGGGTGAGGGCGTGAAGCCGACGGCTTGGTCGAGGCGGAACGGAGAGCCTGGCGCCGTCGGAGTCCAACCCTCTCGGAGAGCAAGGTGAATGGCTTGGGCAACGCCGGACGGCAGTACAGGCGTGGCCTCGCGGCCGAACCAGTTGCTCGGATGCGGCTGGTTGGTAGTGACCACAAGCATCATGCCCGGGGAGTCTTCATGCTCGACCGCGAAAGTGCACGGCGTCCAGGCCAGTCCCTGGAAATACGTCGGCCTGCCTCGCAGCCGCCAGCGGTAGGCCGTGCCGTCGACAACGATCCGTCGTGATCCCTTGCTGACCAGTGCCACGACTCCCCCTTCAGCAGCGACGATGCCAGCGAGGCTGGCCCCGCCATCCGTCTCAGTTTCCGTCTCATTCAGCGCCGTTCGCGGCCGTTCAGACGAGACCGGAGCCCGTAGCCGCTCCAGCGACCGACCGCCCATGAACGCAGGTGAACGCCCCTGTACGCGGCCCGACGCCCCACCACCACAGTTGGAAAGCGTGTTGGGGGCAACCCCTCACGAGTTCGAATCTCGTATCCTCCGCCAGTGCCTCACCGGGCACGATGTCGAAGGGCCCCGCTGTTCGCAGCGGGGCCCTTCGTCGTGCGTGGTCTCAGTTTTGGTTGCGTTTATAGGCGACATTCAGAACATCTAGACGAACGGGCAGGCGCACGCCCCCCGCGACTCCCGGTGGGCAGTCGGCGCCAACCTGCGCTGCGGAGGGCCTACGGAACTTGGCGGTAGATGTCGCGGCGGTTGCCGACGGCCAGGACCCACACGATCAGCTGACCATCCTCAACCGTGTAGACAACGCGGTAGTCGCCGACCCTGAGCCGCCAGCGGGCGCTGTGCGCCTGGAGGGCTTTGATGTCGAAGGAGGCGGTGTCGCCGGCGCCCAGCGCCTTCTGGAGTTCGGTGAGGCGGTATAGGATGCGCAGGGCGTCCGGGCGCGGGATCTTGAGCATGTCCCGCTGGGCGTGCGACGTGAAGCGCGTGATGTGCCCCATCAGGTCAGCCCTGATCGGCACGCAGCAGGGCGGCCATCTCTTCGAGCGAGACCGACCCTTCCGTGCCCTCGGACTCGGCTTCGTCGGCCAGTTGGTTGAGCCATGCTTCCTCGGCGTTCTCCGCGATCTCACGCAGGCGCTGGTACTCCTGGATGTCGATCACGACGGCTTCCTGCTTGCCGCGCCGAGTGATGATCGTCGGGGTTTCCTCCCGACGAGCGCGATCGATGACGTCAGCGAGGTGACTGCGGACATCCGCCATGGATTCAATCACTGGCTCAACCATGTCATGAATGTAGCAGATGTACATGATGGCTCGGGTGGTACCGGGAGGCCCCGCCGACATCGGTCTCGTGTCACCCGGGCATGAAATACGGGTCGGCCTTTCGTCCCCGGCGTTCGGGTCCTGGGCGTCGGCTTACACGGCGACGAGGGGCACCCTGTCGCCGCAGAGTTTCGTCATGTCGTCGATGTCCGAGGTGAGCATGACGACCGGGCGGCGCTGGCGCAGCGCCGCCTCTGCCACGGCGGCGTCGATGGCGTACTTGTGACCGTGGAGACCAGCGTTGATCAGCATGGCTGAGGCGGCCTTGGCCTCCTCGTCGCCGATGTGCACGATCCGCACGCCGGACAGGACCCGGGCGAGCCGCGCCTTGTCGGTCCGGCGATGCACCGCTCGATGATGGTGAGCGCGCTGATGACCACCTCCATGCCCCGCCTGCGGGCTTCGGTGACGAGGGCGGCGACGGGCTCGTGCCGACGAACTTCGACAGGCCCTCGCAGTCGAGAACGAGGGTGCCTTCGTGGCTCACCTTGCGGCGGGCCACCGCCCCTCCTCGGCGAACACCTCGTCGAAGACCTGGCGTGCCGCTCCTGCTCGTGCTCGGAGATCGGCCCCTGCCGGTGTTCGTAGTCGGCCAGGTACTCGTCCAGGATCTGACCGCGCAGCTCGCGCTCGACCGCTTCGGTGATGAACGCGGAGAACTCACGCTTACCGACTCGTCGGCGGATCGCCTCCGCCGTCCTCGGTCTGGGACACCCTGGACTCGCTGACCGCGCTCTACCGGGCGGGCCGGGGCAACGAACCCAGGGCGGTGCCCCTGGAGATCGTGGACTCGCTCGACACCGCCATCGCCCTGATCAAACAGGCCAGCGCCGACTGCCGCCAAGAGCTGATGACCTCACAGCCGGGCGGCGGGCGCCCGGTGGGTGAACTGCGAGAGGCGTTCCAGCGCGACCTGGCGATGCTCCGGCGCGGCGTCCAGATGCGCTCCCTCTACCAGCACACCTCTCGCCGCCACATCCCGACGCGGGAGTACGCCGAGCGGGTCACCGCCGCCGGAGCGCAGATCCGCACACTCACCGAGCTCCTGGGCCGCATGATCGCCTTCGACCGCACCGTGGTGTTCCTCCCGCATCACCAGGCCAAGGGCGGCGCCGTCGTCATCCGGGACCCCTCGACGGTCGCCTTCCTGTGCAACGCCTTCGACCGGGCCTGGAGCATGGCGGTCCCCTACAGTCCGGCGGTCCAGGACAGTACGGTCCGGGACGACCTGGAGCTGACCATCCTCAACCTGCTCAGCGACGGCCTCAAGGACGACACGATCGCCCGCCGCCTCGGCGTCTCCCTGCGCACCTGCCGCAAGTACATCGCCGACATCTTCAAGGACCTCGGCGCGGAGAGCCGCTTCCAGGCCGGCTACCTCGCCGGCACCAGGGACCTCCTCGCCGGCCGGACGGAGGATCCGGACCACCGCTGACATCTGCGGAGGCGCGACGCGCGGGACCGTGAGCAGGCGCGGGGACGCGGAGCGGTGCGGAAGCGGACGTGGCTCCCCGGTGGACGGGGACGCGCTCGGGCCCGGGCGCGTACGGCGCCCGGGCCCGAGTCGCACGGCCCGCTCCGGCGGGTCAGCCGACGGGTGCGGAGACCTTGTCGGGAACCGGCGCGGGGGCGGAGTCGTGCTCCATGCGGTCGAGGCGGAGGGCGCGGTGCAGGGCGCGCAGGGGGGACGGGGCCCACCAGTTGGCGGTGCCGAGGAGTGCCATGAGGGACGGGACGAGGAAGGCCCGTACCACCGTCGCGTCGATGAGGACGGCGAACGCCGCGCCCAGGCCCAGTTCCTGGATGAGCACCAGCCGGGACATCGCCAGCGCGCCCACCGGGATGCAGAACAGGACAGCGGCCGAGGTCACGATCCCGCCGGTGCGGGACAGGCCCTGGGCCACCGCCTCACGGTTGTCCAGGCCCTGCGACCTGGCCTCCTTGATACGGCTCAGCAGGAAGACGTTGTAGTCCGTGGAGAGCCCGAAGGCGAGCGCGAAGACCAGGACGGGTGTGGTGACCTCCAGCCCGGGCTGCGCGGCGAAGCCGAGGTTGCCGTCCTGGAACACCCACACCAGGAAGCCGAACGCGGCGCTGGTGGACAGCAGGTTCATCACCAGGGCCTTCAGCGGCAGCACCACCGAGCCGGAGAAGGCGAAGAGCAGCAGCAGGGTGACCACGACCAGGATGCCGCCGGCCACCGGCACGCTCTCGGCGATGCTCTGACGCTGTGCCAGAAAGTCCGCGGTCCTGCCGGTGTACAGGGCGGCGTACGGGGCGTCCAGGTTCTGGACGGCGTCCACGGCGTCCTTGGCCGCCTCGTCCAGGGGGTTGTCGGTGAGGACGACGTCGACCTCCCAGTGCCGGCCGTCCAGCTCGAAGGGGGTGCCCACCGACTCGACACCCGGAACGGCACTGATCCGCTCCGTGTAGTCGGTGAGCCGGGACATGTCCGGGGAGCCGTCGTTCTCCAGCACGATCTGGAGGGGTGAGGTGGCCCTGGCGTCGTATTCCTTGTCGAGCACCGCGGCCACCCGGCCCGCGCTGGTCTCCTGGGGCAGGAGGGTGGCGTCCACTCCGGTGAAGCGCACGCCCAGCAGCGGCGAGGCGATCACCAGCAGGACCGTCGTGGCGAGGAGCGCGAACACCGCGGGGCGGCGCATCACGCTCTGGGCCATGCGGTACCAGCGTCCCTCGGTGGCCCGCGCAACGCCGGCCGTGCGCTGCCAGCGGCGCGGGGCGAGGGAGTTGATCCGGCGGCCCAGCAGAGCGAGCAGCGGGGGCAGTCCCAGGAGGGCGAACAGCGCGGCGGACGCCACGGTGATGACGCCCGCCAGCCCCATGGACCGCAGATACGGCTGCGGGAACGCGGCCAGCGCGGCGAGTGCCGCGGCCACCGTGAGGGCGCTGAACAGCACGGTGCGGCCCGCCGTGGTGACGGTCCGCAGCACCGCCTCCGCGCCCGGTCCCCGTTCCACCAGTTCCTCGCGGTAGCGGGAGACGATCAGCAGTCCGAAGTCGATGGACAGGCCGAGGCCCAGGGCGAAGGCGAGGCTCATCGCGCCGGCGGAGACGTTCATGAACTCGGTGGCGACGCGCAGGCCCGCCATGGTGAGCAGCAGGGAGACGATCCCGCCCAGCAGGGGGATCAGGGCGGCGACCAGTCCCCGGAAGACCAGGAACAGCACCAGCAGGATGACCGGCATGGCGAGGAGCTCCGCCTGGGTCAGGTCCTCGTCGGAGACCTCGGCCACCTGGACGTGGCCCGGGGTGGCGCCGCCGAGCCAGGTGTGGCCGCGCAGAGCGGGATCGTCCTCGACGGCCTTCTGGAGCTCCTCCACGGCCCGTACGCTCTGCTGGTCCGTCAGGGACCCCACGGCGCCCACGACCACGGTGCTGCGCCCGTCCCGGGAGATCAGCGCGGCGCCGCCCTCGGGCGAGGTGTAGTCGACGACCCGCACCACCTCGGGGCGGGAACGGAGCAGTTCCCGGGCGGCGGTCACCGCCTCCGGCGGTGTGGTGCCGGCCCTGACCGGCTCGTCGGTCCGCACCAGCAGCACATGGCCCTGCTGGGGGTCGCTCCCCGTGGCCTTGGCGATGATCTCCCGGGCCGCGACGTTGGAACCGCCCGGGTCGTCGTAGTCGGACAGGCCGTTGGAGAGTTTCTCCGACACGGTGCCGCCGTAGACCGTGGCCAAGGCGGTGACCAGGAGGGACAGGAGGAGTACGGCGATCCTTCGGCGGTGAAGGGCCGAGCCCAGAGCGGAGAACATGATTCCTTCCTTCTTCCTCCCGCCTGCGGGCCGTGATCCGCTGGGCCGTGGAGGATGCGCTGGCTGCCCGGGACGGGCTGGTGGGGGGCACGCGGGCGGGCGCGGTGTCCGCATCGGCCGGAACGCTCCCGCCGACCGGCACGCGCGACGGCCAGCATCCGGCACGGCGCTGTATTTCCACTGAAGCCCGGGCGATCGCCCCTTGGGCCATGCGCGGCAGCCCTGTGGGCCCGCGTGGCAGCAGCCCCGAACACCACGTGCGGCAACCCTGTGGCCCGCCCGGCGGCAGCCCCGAACACCACGCGCGGCAACCCTCCGGCCCGCCCGGCACCAGCCCCGAACACCACGTGCGGGCGGCGGAGGACGCAAGACCGGCTTTAGGCGGCGCCTGAAGCATGGCGGCGCCGCGTACGACGAGCCTCGGCCGGGACCGCCCCGGCTCCGGCCGCCGGGCAGGCCGCCGGACGAAAGGGCGTCCCTGCCGCCGCAGGCAGCGCGGCCGGGACAGCCCCGTGTCCGGCCGACCTGCGCCGCGGCGCGGTGCGGCTCCGCCCGGGCGTGCCCCGGGTGGAGCCGTGGGGGAGGCAGCAGACGGCGCGTGACGCCGTCAGGGCTTCCCCCGGGCCGTGAGGCCGACTTCTCCCCGACGAGGGGCCGACGTGCAGGAGGGACAGCCCGTGACGGGATCTGACAGGGCCAGGCCGGCCGGGAACGCGGCGGTGCACACCCAGGTGTGCATCATCGGCGGCGGACCGGCGGGGATGACACTCGGCCTCGAACTGGCCCGCCGCTCGGTGGAGGTCGTCATCGTGGAGCAGAGCGGCCACTTCGACCGCTCGTTCCGCGGTGAGTCGATCTCACCCGACTCGGTGTGGCTGCTGGAGCGTCTGGGGATTCTGGACAAGGTCCGGGACCAGACCCTGGAAACCCGCCGGATGCAGATCATGGACGGCGGCCGGGTGGTGCTGGACGCCGACTTCTCCGCGTTCGACCAGCCGTGCCGCTACCCGATGGAGCTTCCGCAGCCGCCGTTGCTGACGGCGCTGGCCGAGGAGGGTGCCTCGCTTCCGGGGTTCACCCTGCTGCGGCGGAGCACCGCGGTGGAACTGCTGCGGGACGGCGAGGCGGTGACCGGCGTCCGGGTCCGCGGCCCCGAAGGGGATGTCGAGGTGCGGGCCGCGCTGACGGTGGGCGCGGACGGCCGGTTCAGCAAGGTGCGCCAGATGGCGGGCCTGCCGTACGAGAAGATCCCGCTGGAGCGGGACTTCGTCTGGTTCAAGGTGCCGGTCCCCGAGGCCTGGGACCCGCACACCTACCGGGTACGGATCCTGGGGAACCGGCACGGCCTGTTCATCCCCACCGTGCCCGACCTGGTACGGGTCGGCTTCAACATCCCCAAGGGCGGCCTGCGGGAGATGCGCGGGCAGGGCCTGCCGGCGCTGTACGAGCGGATCGACGAGCTCGCCCCCGAGATCTCCCAGGAGGTGCGGGAGTCCGTCACCAGCTGGTCCGACACCTCCATGCTGGACATCTTCACCACGGTCGTGTCCCGCTGGTCCATGCCAGGACTGGTACTGATCGGCGACGCGGCGCACACCCTGACACCGGTGCTCGGGCAAGGGGTGAACCACGCCATCACCGACGCCGTGATGCTCGCGCCCCTGGTGGCGCCCGTCCTGCGCGGCTCCGGCGACCACCGTTCGGCGCTGCTGAGGGCCACCGAGCGGTTCCAGCACGAGCGGGAGAAGGCGGTGGCCCGCTCCCGTGACCTGCAGTTGCGCCAGGAACGCGCGTTCGCGCTCTCCGGCACGGTCCCGGTGGCGCTGCGCAAGCTCGCCTACCGGCTGGTGAGCTCCAACGACGCCCTGAAGAAGCGGATCGTCGCGGGCATCTACTACCCGCTCCAGGAGGCGCACCGCACCGGCCGCACCGTGGTGCGGGTGGCGCCCACCGTGCCCACCGCGCCCGCCGTGCCCACCGCCCACCTCGGCGCCGACCCGTCCGACGTCTGACCCCGCCGCCCGACCTCGCCGCTCGACTCCGACGCCTGACCCCGACGCGCTACGAAGAGGACTCACGACCATGACCGCACAGCCCGAGACAGCACCCGACACAGCCGCCGCGCACTCCTCCCACGACGACGAGGAAGTACGTCCCTACCCCTTCGAACGGCCGTCCGCGATGCAGGCCTGCCCGATGTACAAGGACCTGCGGGAGACCTGCCCCGTGTCCAAGGTGCGGATGCCCAGCGGTGACCAGGCCTTCCTGGTCACCACGTACGACGAGGTCCGCACCGTCCTGTCGGACCAGCGGTTCAGCCGGGCCGCCACGCTGGAGGACGGCGCCCCCCGGCTGGCAGCCGCCCCGCAGAAGTTCAAGAGCCTGCTCAACATGGACCCGCCCGAGCACTCCCGGGTGCGCAAGCTGGTCTCCAGGGAGTTCACCGCCCGCCGGGTCGCGGCACTGCGCCCGCGGATCCAGGAGCACACGGACGCCCTGCTGGACGCGATGGCCGAGCAGGAGGGCCCGCTGGACCTCATCCCGGCCCTGGCCTTCCCGCTGCCGGTGATCGTGATCTGCGAGCTGCTCGGCGTCCCCTTCGACGACCGGGAGAAGTTCGCGGCCTGGGCGAGCGCCTTCCTGGCCACCACCTCGCGGACCAAGGACGAGATGCTGGAGGCGCAGATCGGCCTGTTCACCTATCTCTCCGAACTCGTCGAGGCCAAGCGCGAGAACCCCGGTGAGGACCTGCTCTCGGCACTGGTCCTGATCCACGACGAGGACGGTGACCGGCTCAGCCACGAGGAACTGATCTTCCTGGGCATCAGCCTGCTGGTGGCCGGCCACGAGACGACGGTCAACCAGATCGCGAACAGCGTGGTCGCGCTGCTCACCCACCCCGAGCAACTGGCCGCCCTGCGCGCCGAGCCGGAGCTGATCGGCAACGCCATGGAGGAGATGCTGCGCGCCTACCCGCCCGGCGACGAGGCGCTGCTGCGGATCGCCACGGAGGACGTCGAGCTCGGCGGCGTGCTGATTCCGGCGGGCAGCGCCGTGCTGCCGGGCCTGGCGTCGGCCAACCGGGACGCCAACCAGTTCGGCAACCCGGACGGGCTCGACTTCCACCGGCCGACGAACCCGCACTTCGCCTTCAGCCACGGCCCGCACTACTGCATCGGCTCCGGCCTCGCCCGTCTGGAGCTCCAGATAGCGATCGGCACGCTCATCAAGCGCTTCCCGACCCTCCAGCTGGCCGTGTCACCGGAGGAACTGCCCCGGCCGTCCGGGATGCTCGTCCACGGCATCACCGCGTTGCCCGTCACCTGGTGACAGAGCCTCATACGACGCCTTGTCGACGCAGTACGCACGCAGTCCCCCGGGCGGGGCCGGTCCTCCGGCCCCGCCCGGGGCGTTCGGGCGGGCGGTGTACACACACGTCCACGCCATGAGGCGGACGGGCCGCCGGTCGAACGCGTGACCGTCCGGCCGTCCGTCCGTCCGGAGGCGGACGCGGACGTACGTCGGCCCCGGCCTGATCAGGCCGGGGCCGACGTGCGGCGAGCCGGAGGCTGCCGGGCGGAGCGCGTCAGGACCGGTCGCGTACGGCTGTGGAGCGCGCCCGTACGACGAAGACGAAGGCAACCACCGCTCCCAGCGCGGGCGGCACAGCGGACAGCAGCAGGATCTCGCGGCCCGGTACGTCGAGTGCGAGGAGTCCTCCGCCGACGGCCGGGCCGACGATGGAGCCGGTGCGGCCGAGCGCGGCGGCGTAGGCGACACCGGTCGTGCGGGCCGCGGTGGGGTACAGGGTCACCGCGAGGGCCGTCTGGCCGAGCACGCCCGCGACGATGCCGGCGCCGGCCGCGGCCAGCATCACCAGCAACGCCGCGCGGCCGGTGTCCGCCCACGCCGTCGCGACGAGGAACACGACGGCCACCAGCGCCATCACGGTCAGGGCACGCGGTGTACCGATCCGTGAGCACAGGGGAACCATCACCAGTCCGCCGATCACCCCGCCCACGGCGATCATCGACGTGCCCACCGGTGCCTGCTCGGGAGTGAAGCCGTATCCCCTGGCGAGCAGGGTCGGGAGCCAGGTGAGGAGGCCGTAGTTCGTCGTGTACATCAGGAGGGCGAAGCACCACAGCAGTACCGTCTGCACGGCGGTGCCCTGCTCGAACAGCCGGCGTACGGAGGGGTCCGCCGCCTCCGCGCGCGGTGCGGAGGCGGCGGAGGAGGCGGGGGTGCCGGGCAGTCCCCGCACCAGCAGCGGCACCAGGAGCGCCGGCAGTACGGCACCGGCCCAGAACACGGAAGTCCATCCGAACGCCGTGATCAGGGGCGTGCTGACGATGCCTCCGGCGACGGCGCCGACGGCGATCGCCAGGACGACCCCGACGCTGGCGGACGCCCGCCGTGCGGGGGGCACGTTGTCCGCGGTGAGGGAGACGCACGCGGGCAGCACGGCGCCGAGACCGAGCGCGGTCACCAGGCGCGCCACGCCGAGCATCGTCACCGAGTCCACGGGCACGGTCAGTGCCGACCCCGCCGCGAACACCACGGTTCCGGTGACGATCAGGGGTTTGCGCCCGAAGCGGGCGGCGGCACGCGAGGAGCACAGGTAACCGATCACCACACCGAGGTTCGTGGCGACGAGCGCCGGAGTGAACGCCGATTCGTCGAGATTCCACTCCCGCGCCAGCGTCGGGACGACAAAGCCGAGCGACGCGGTGTCGAATCCGTCGAGGAAGATGGTCAGGAAGGCGAGGACGACGACCCGCCGACTCGTCGTCCCGACACCCCCCTCGGCCGTCGCGTCCTTCGGACGCCCATGAGTCGTAGTCATCTGCTTCACCTTGGGATCACGGGCGCGGGCCCGCGCCCTGGTGTGCGAGGTATACGAGGTATGCGATCGGAAGGGGTCGGACGACCGCCGCCGGAACCGATGCGCTTCCGGCGGCGGTCAGGCCCGGTGTCCGGAGCGGCCGAGGGAGTGCGCGTCACGTGGCGGTGACGCAGCAGGCTGTCGGCCGCGCCGCCCTCCACACGGGAGGCGGCGGCCGGCCACTCGCTCAGCCCGGTGCGGCCCAGCAGGGGCCGCAGCCGCTCGTGGGCACTCGGCTCAGACACGGCCCGCGGCCTGCTCGCGCAGGGCGGACACCACGCGCCACAGCGAGGCGGGGGTGGCGAAGGTGTCGGCCATCAGCTCGGAGTCCGGGACGGCGATGCCGTACGTCTCCTCCACCCGGACCAGGACCTCCACCATCGCGAGCGAGTCCAGCCCCGCCGCCTTGAGGCTGGTGTCGGGCAGCAGCTCGCCCTTGGCGGCGAGCCGGGGCAGTGCCTCCTGGAGCAGCGCCGCGTACGTCGGGTCCCAGGACGCGGCCGGTTCGTCCGCCGTGCCGGCGGGCGTCGTCCCCGTGGTCGTCTCTGTCATGGCAGTGATGTCCTCCGTACGGGATCCGGTGAGGGTGGAGACGGTGTGACGCCGCAGCGCCAGGCGGCTGGCGGAGACGGTCTCGGCGCCGTCCACGACGAGTTCGGCGGGCGCCGGGTGGCCGAGGAAGCCGAGCAGGCTCGCGGACAGTCCGTAGGCGCCCACGTTGGGGAAGGCCAGCAGGTCGCCCGGGCGCAGCCCCGGCAGGTCGGCCGCGCGGGCCAGGATGTCCGCGGGGGTGCACAGCGGACCGGCGAGGGTGACCAGGGCGGGTTCCCGGTCACCGGCCTCGTCCGCCGCCGGACCGGGGCCCGACAGCGGCTGGGCGGAGAGGGGCAGCAGACGGCCCAGGCCCGACAGTCCGCCCAGGTGGTTGATGCCGGAGTCGAGCACCGCGTAGGTGTTGCCGCGGCTGTTCTTCACGTCGGTGACGGTGGCCACCAGCCGGCCGCTGTCGCCCACCAGATAGCGCCCGGACTCGAAGGCGACCACCGGTTCGCCGTCCCGCCAGCCCGGCAGACTCTCGTCGAGCACGACGGACAGTCCCGTCCGCAGACCCGGGTACGCGGGCCGCTCGCCGGGGGTCGCGTACGGGGCGGCGAAGCCTCCGCCGAGGTCCAGCAGGTGCAGCGGGATGCCGAGTTCGTCCCGGAGGCGGGCGGCGGTACGAACGCTCTGGGCCAGTTCGGCGAGGAGACCGTCCTCGTCCCTGGCGTTGGTGAGCGGGAAGAAGTGCATTCCGACGATCCGGACGCCCTTCACCAGGAGCCGGGCCCCGTGCTCGGCCAGGTCGTCGAGGTCGAACCCGAACTGGGACGGGCCCCCGGTCATCCTCAGGCCGCCCTGGCCCGGCGCCCCCTCCGCGTTGATCCGCAGCACACAGTCCGCGGTGACGCCATGGGCGTCCGCGGCGGCGCCGATCCGCTCCAGGTCGCCGAAGGACTCGGCGGAGAAGGTGCGCATCCCCGCCGCGATCGCCTCGTCGAGCTCGGCCGGGACCTTGCCGGGACCGGAGTACATCAGTTCCGCGGCCGGATGACCCGCTTCGAGGGCAGCGGCCAGTTCGCCGCGCGAGGTCACCTCGGCGCGGGCGCCGCCCCGGCGCAGCTCGGCGACGAGATCGGGGTGCGAGTTGGCCTTCAGCGAGTAGTAGACGCGGGACGGCTGGGGCAGGGCCGCCCGCAGGTCCTCCAGCGCGGTGCGCACCCGGGCCAGGTCGTAGACGTACAGGGGGCTGCCGTACTGCTCGACGAGCCGGCGGACCGTCAGGTCGTCGCCGGGGGGTCCGGTGCGGTCGCGGTCAGTGGACATGGGTGCCCTCCAAGAGCTGCCGGCGCAGCTCCTTGCGGTCGGTCTTGCCGTTGGGGGTGAGCGGAAGCGCGGTCAGCACATGGCAGACGTCGGGCACCTTGGCGGCTTCGAGGCGGTCCCCGAGCCGGGCCAGCACCTGCTCGCCGTCCACGTCGGGGGTCTCGCCGACGACGAAGAGGACCATGTCGCGGTCGTCCTCCGGCACGAGCAGCGCCGCCTCCCGCACGCCGTCGATGTCGAGCACGGCTGCCTCGATCTCGACGGAGGTCATCCGCGAGCCGCGCCGCTTGAACAGGTCGTCCCGGCGGCCCTGGAAGTAGACGTGGCCGTCCTCGTCGAGCCGGCCGTAGTCACCGGTGTGCAGGGTGACCGGGCCGCCGTCCGCGCCCGGCCGGTACCGCAGGGCGGTCTGCTCGGGGGACCGCCAGTAGCCGGCCATCAGGTGCGGGCCGCGCACCACGATCTCGCCGGTCTCCCCCGTCGGGAGCGGCCGTCCGTCGTCGTCGACGACGAGCACCTCGGTGCCGGGCAGCGCGGGCCCCACCGAGCCCGGGCGGGCCAGATCGCCGTCGGGTTCCAGGATGGTGATCCGCTTGCACTCGGTGGTGCCGTACATGGGCGCCACCGACGCGCCGGAAAACGTCTCCCGAAGCGTGGCGATGAGCGGGGCGTTGAGGGCGGCCCCGGTGTTGGTGAACAGGCGGATCCGGGTGGGCCGCTGGTCACGGGAGGCGAGTTTGACGAGCAGTTCGCCCAGGGACGGCACGAGGGGCACGACGGTCGCCCCGTGGTCCCGGGCGAAACCGAGCAGCCGGGCGTGGTCGGCGGGGCCCGACAGCAGCAGCTCGGAGCAGGACAGTGCGCTGAGCAGGACCTGGTAGAGGCCGTAGTCGAAGGAGAGCGGGACGGCGGCGAGGACGACGTCGTCGGGGCGGTAGTGCAGCCGGGCCTGGATGGCGCGGGCGGCGAACACCACGGGCCCGTGCGGACAGGCCACCCCCTTGGGCGCACCGGTGCTGCCCGAGGTGTAGATGAGCAGGGCGAGCCGGTCGGCGGGCACCTCGGTCTCGGTACGGGCGGCCGGGTCGGCCGGACCGGACAGGTCCAGCTCGGACACGACGGCCACCGGCACGTCGGACGGCCAGCTCAGGCCCTCGGTGCCCGCGCGCTCCGCGCTCTCGACGACGATCAGCGAGGGCGTGCAGTCGGCGAGCACCGACGTGAGGTGGAACGCCTTCATGCCCGGGTTGATGGGCACCAGAACGGCGCCCTGCCGCCAGGTCCCGTACAGCAGGGCGGTGAACTCCCGGACGCTGTCGACCCGGGCCAGTACGCGGTCGCCGGGCCGGACGCCGAAGCGGCGCAGTTCCCGGGCGAAGGAGTCGGCGGCGGCGTCGAGTTCGGCGTAGGTCCACATCCCGTAGCGGTCGCGCACGGCAGGGGCGTGGGGGCGGTGGGTGGCGGCCGTCGTCAGGAACACCTCGGCGGCGTTGTCCACCCGGGGGGCGGTCTCGGTGCCGACGGCGTCGTCGATCAGGGCCGAGGCCGGAAAGGACGTCAGTGTGCTGGTCACGACAGCGCCTCCTCGTCGTGCGCGGCGGGGGTCTGCCAGGACGGTTCCTCGGTGATCTCCAGCACGGCGCAGGTGGACGTGAACCCCGAACCGGCGCCGATCAGCAGGACCGTGTCGCCGACCCGCAGCAGCCCGCGCTCGGCGAGGTCGTTGAGCCCCGCGAACTGGTCGCCCGCGCCCAGGTGGCCGCTGCGCCGGGCGAACTCCCAGCTGGTGCGGTCCTCCGCCAGCCCCAGAACGGTGCCGGCCTGCCACTCCATCTTGCTGCGGCCACTCGCCGGGATCACGGCCCAGGTGATGTCCTCGCGCTGCTTGCCGGCGTCGGCCAGCGCCGCGTCGACGGCGGCCACCGCCACGCCCACCAGGCGCTGTGTGGCCTCGCGCAGGTTGCCGTGGTGCTGGAGGTAGTGACCGAGCCGCTCGGCGAGCCCGAGCGGCTTCTCGTCGGGCAGCGGGGTGAACCCGGGGCCGCGGGTGACCACCTCCAGCGAGTTGTCGGCCCGGGTGGCGGTCGACAGCAGCTTGGCGAAACCGCCCTGGTTGGAGAGCAGCAGCGCGGTGCCGCCGTCGCCGTAGACGATTCCGGCCTCGTCGCGCCAGCGGTCGATCAGCGGTTCGCCGAAGCGGTCCGCGGTGGTGAGCATCGCGGCGGACGCGCCGGGCGTGGTGGCCAGATGGCGGGCGGCCAGCTCCATGGCGCCCGTCCCGGCGTTGCACTCCTGCTTGAGTTCGAACGCGGGGACGCCCCTGCCGAGCGCCTTGTCCGCGACGTACGAGGCCACCGGCCACAGGGTCTGCCCCTGGAACCAGACGTAGCTGTGCAGCAGCAGGCTCACGGTCTCGGGGTCGAGACCGGACCGCTTGAGTGCCGTGGTGGCCGCCTGAACGGCCATGTCGGGCGGTGCGACGTCCTCGTCGGCCACCCGGATGGACAGCAGCTCATCGGCCTCGAACTGCTCGGGGTCGTACACGCCCGCTTCCACAGCCGCACGTGTCGGATACGGCTCCGGGAGCCAGGATCCCGTGGCCGCCACGTAAACGCTTTCCCAGCGCATGGTCCTCCCATCATCGGTGGCTGATCTCTCGATCCGTCGTGTCGTGCCGGGAGATGAGCCCTCGGGAGGATCGTGCGGGTGACGGCTTTGGCCCGGCTAAAGAAGGCGACCGGCGGGGGCGCCTCCCGTGCGGGCGCAAGTGCGGCTTCAGTGACCCCGCCCAGGCTCGGGGCGCGTGACGTTCGGAACGCCACGTTCAGGCCGCCGGAAGGAGCCAGCACATGCACAGGACCGATGGGGACGGCGCACACCCCCAGCGGTGGTGGATGCTCGGGATACTGTCCCTGGCGTTGTTCGCCATCGTGCTGAACAACGGGCTGCTCAATGTCGCGGTACCGGTGCTGATGCGTGATCTCGGCGCGGACATCGGACAGGCCCAGTGGATCGTCGACAGCTACGCCCTGGCCTTCGCGGGCGTCCTGCTGACCGCGGGAGCGGTGGCCGACCGGTTCGGCCGCAAGCGGGCCACTCTCTGCGGCGCGGCGGTCTTCGGGGCGGGCTCCCTGGTCGCGCTCGGCGCGGACTCCCCCGGCCAGCTGATGGCGGCACGGGTGGTGATGGGCCTGGGTGCCGCCTTCATCATGCCCGGTACGCTCGCGATCATCGTCGATGTCTTCCCGGAGACCGAGCGTGCCCGGGCGATCGGGATGTGGAGCGGTGTCTCCGCCCTGGGGGTCGCGGCCGGCCCGGTGGTCGGCGGTGCCCTGGTCGGCCACTTCTGGTGGGGGTCGATCTTCCTGGTCAACCTGGTACCGGTGGCCGTGGTCCTGGTCGGCGGGGCGCTGCTGCTGCGCGAGTCCGCCGACCGGGCGCCGCGGCCACCCGACCCGGTCGGCGCGCTGCTCGGCACCGCCGCCATGGCGGGGCTGGTGTACGGCGTCATCCAGACCTCGGGACACGCGCTCACCTCGCTGCCCGTGGCCGGCGGACTGGCCGTGGCCGCGGCGGCGGGCACCGGGTTCATGGCCTGGGAGCGGCGGCACCCGCATCCGATGCTCGACACGGACCTGCTGCGCCGACCCGCGTTCATCGGGGCGAGCGCCAGCATCCTGCTGCTCATGCTCGGGCTGGCCGGCACCCTGTTCGTGCTCACCCAGCGGCTTCAGTTCGTGCTGGGGTACAGCCCGCTGCGCTCGGGCCTGGCCGTGATGCCGGTGGCTCTCGCGGTGGTGCTGGGCACGCTGTTGTGTCCGGCGCTGGACCGGCGGGCCGGGGCGCGGGGCTGTGTGGCCGTGGGCCTGTCGGCCGCCGCGTGCGGTGTGCTGGTGCTGGGGCAGTGGGGCGAGGGGTACCCGCCGGTGTTCGCGGGTCTGGTGCTCATCGGAGTGGGCTTCGGCCTGTCCATGGCACCCACCACCCATGTGGTGATGTCCCTGGTGCCCCCGGAGCGGTCGGGGTCCACCGCCTCCCTGGACATGACCATGCAGGAGCTGGGCACCGCCCTGGGGGTGGCCGTGGTGGGCAGCGTGCTCGCCGGCCGTTACGCCGATGCCGTGGCGGGTGTGTCCGGGGCGGTGGGCGACACCCTGTACGAGACCCTGCGAGCCGCCGAGCTGACCGGGGGCGAGGCCGGGCACACCCTGGCCGCCACCGCCCGCCAGGCCTTCGACGACGCGTCGGCGGCGGGGCTCGGTGTCGCGGCGGCGGCCGTCGCCTGCGGTGCGGTGGTCGCCGCGCTGCTGCTGCCGGGACGGGCGGGCACCAAGGTTGCCGAGGCGGCCGTCGCGCCTTCGGCCGCCGGCCCCCGTGAGACCGAACCGTCCCCCGCGCACCAGGGCTCCGCCCGCCCCTGAGCCTGAGCGCGCGCCGTACACCCGTACACCCGTGCGACTGGTACGGACACCGCTTCAGTGGTTCTCCAGTGGCGGGGGCGACGCTGGAGAACCTGGCCGTGGCCGTCCCATGCCCCGTTCGCGTGGCGCCGGCACCACGAACAGCATGAGGAGAATTGCCAGATGACCGTTCAGCAACGCTCGTTCCTGGGCAGAGCCCTGTATGTCGGCCCGTCGATGCGGACCCTGCACGAGCAGTACGCCAAGCACGGGAGCGTCGACGCCGGTGCGCCGGTTCTCGCGTCCTGCGAAGTCACTGTCCGAGCCCCGTCGTCGGAGGTGTGGGAACTGCTGGCCGACATCGCTCGATGGCCCTCCTGGGTACCGGGGGTCCGGCAGGCGCACCTCGACGGCGAACCCGCGCCGGACGTACCGTTCCGCTGGGTGCTGAACGGAATGCGCGTCAAGTCCACGCTGGCCGTGGTCCAGCCGGGATCCGAACTTTCGTGGACCGGCACGCTCGCCGGGACCCGGGGAGTACACCGCTTCCTGCTGGAGCCGGCGCACGGCGCCACTCGCGTGCGGTCCGAGGAGTCGATCGGCGGTCCGCTGGCGGGCCTCCTCTACAGCAGCGACAAACTCCAGGCCGTCCTGGCCGACTGGACCGGAGCCCTCAAGTCCCAGGCGGAGAAGACGGGATGAACTCGATGACCATCGCCCTGGCCTACAACCCGCTCTTCCTCGTTCTGCGGTTCCTGCTTGAGGTGTTCGCGCTGGGCTGCTACGCCCTCTGGGGCTGGCGCAAGGTCCCGGGGCCGCTGCGCTTCGTCGCCGCGATCGCCATCCCCGTGGCGATGGCGATGCTGTGGGGCACCTTCGCCACCGCCGGCGACGAGGCCCGGTCGGGTGAGACCACCTTCGACACCCCTGGTCCGCTGCGGCTGCTGCTGGAACTCGCCGTGCTCGGCGGGGCCTGGGCCGCGCTGCGGCACATCGGCGCCCTGCAGGTGGCCAAGTACTACCTGATCGTGCTGGTGGTCTACCACATCTGTGCGTACGACAGGATCTGGTGGCTGCTGCGCAACTGACCGAACCACCGGGCCCATCGCCCTCGGGCACGGACACGGCGGTCTCGGACACGGCCGGTCTGGGGCGCGGGCGCGGCGGTCTCGGACACGGACACGGCGGTCTCGGACACGGCCGGTCTGGGGCGCGGGCGCGGCGGTCTCGGACACGGGCGCGGCGGTCTCGGCGCACGGCGGTCTCAGGCGCGGGCGCGGCCGGTCTCGGACACGGGCGGTCTCGGGCACGGCCGGTCTCAGGCGCCGCGGGTTTCCCGCCCCCCGCCGCCCTGGCCTCCCCCGAGGTCCTCGGCTTCGCCCGGACAGGGGGACCCCATGGCGGGCCGGGGGTCTCGCGTGATACCCGCTCGGCCGGTCGGAGGCATCGCGGACGGCCCCGTACCGCGTGGGTGGTACGGGGTCGGCCGGCGAGGGCCCGGCGTACGCGGTCGGGTGCCTCACCGGCCGCTGCTGGTTTCTCGGACGACGGTCCCGGTCGTGCGGGCCCGCGCGTGCGCACCCGCGCCTCACGGAGCGCGCGTCGAGCCGTTCGGCCCGGCCGGTGCTCGGCCGCTCTTCCCACGTCGGCGGGCCGTCCGCTCCGCGTGCGC
>NZ_BMMU01000027.1:83072-100745 GCF_014646095.1 Streptomyces lacrimifluminis
CGGTCGGTCGGGTTGGCGGTGCGTCAGACACCGACCGTCTGAGGGGTTTCCGCGAAGTCGCGGCTGCCCACACCCGTGCGGTGGGCGTTCCCGTACCGTCGCAGGACCTCGGAGAGCCGGTCGAGGAAGTCGGTCTCCTGCTCCCTGATGAAGAAGTGGCCGCCCGCCACCACCACGGTCTCGCTGTCCCGGGTGGAGTACGTGGACCATTCCCGTACCTCCGGGACGGTCACCAGCCGGTCATCGGCCCCGGCGAAGGTGTGCAGCGGAACGGGCAGCGGGGTACGGTCCACGCTCCCCGCACCGTCGCAGAGCATCAGGTCGCCCCTGACGACGGGCAGCAGCGCCGCCAGCCACTCCGGGCGCTCCAGCAGCACCCGGGGCAGACCTCCCAACGCGGCCAGTCCGCGCACCAGTTCCATGTCGTCCGCCATGTAGCCGTGGGTGATCGGCGGGGCCGGCAGGTGCGGGGCCCGGTGGGCGCCGAGGAGAAGCGCGAGGGGCAGCCGTTCACCCCGGGCCCGGCGGTGCTGGGCCAGGGCGAAGGCGACGAGAGCGCCCATGCTGTGCCCGTACAGCACATGAGGGTGGTCGAGTTCGTCGCCGAGTTCCCGGTCCAGGTCCGCCACGAGTGCGGGGAGGTCGGTGAAGCGCGGCTCCGCCATCCGGCCCTCGCGGCCGGGCAGCTGCACCGGCAGCACCTCCACCGCGGTGCCCAGCCGACGCTGCCACCCCGCGTAGGCGGAGGCGCCGCCACCCGCGTAGGGGAAGCAGAACATGCGCAGGCGACCGTCGTGGCGCGTGTCACCGCGTCTCAGATATCGCGTCATTGTCCCCGAAGCTCCTCTCGGTACGCGATGGCCACCGGGTGGCCAGAACCCGCGTTCCCACAGAGTCGGGAGCGGCGCTTAAGGACGGCCAAACCACCCCGAACGGCGTCGGCCGTGAGAGGAGCGTGTGCGGAGTGCGGAGTGCGGAGTGGTGCGGGCCTCTCGGAATTCCCTGACTCGTGGGCGCACCGCCTGGCAGAACGCCATCGGCACAGGCGGCCTGACCGGGGCTCCCTCGGGCACGTGGCCCGGGGAAGCCCCGGTCAGGCCGCCCGGACGCCGGGGAACCGGTGTGGGGGAACCGGTCCGGACGACGGACTCCTGGCAGAAGCGGGGCGGCGGAGAGACCGGCTCAGACCGGGGCGGGCGTCAGGGGCGCGAAGCGCAGCTCGGCGCCATTGGCCGCGGCCTGGTCCGGCGACTCGAGAAGGGGGTCGGCCCGCAGAATCGCCTGGTGCAGCCGCCGCAGCCGCGTCGACGGCTCCAGGCCGAGCTCCCGGACCAGGCACTGGCGCAGCCGCTGGTAGACGCCCAGGGCGTGGGAGGGCCGGCCGCAGCGGTACAGCGCCAGCATCAACTGCGCGTGCACGGTCTCGTGCAGGGGGTGCTGGGCGGCCAGGGCGGTCAGCTCCCCGAGCAGCGCGGCGTGCCGGCCGAGCTGTATGTCGGCCTCGATCCTGGCGTCGAGGGCACCGAGTCTGGTCTCCTCCAGCCGCACCGTCTCGACCTGCAGCGCCCGGCCGATCTGCACGTCGGCCAGTGCGGGTCCGCGCCACAGCGCCAGCGCCTGGTGCAGGAGCACGGACGCCTCCCGGGCGGCTCCCTGACGGAGCGCCGCCTGCCCGGCCGTGGAGAGCCGGTGGAACTCCGTCGCGTCGTCGGCCCCTGTCACGTCCAGCGCGTAACCGCCGTAGCGCGTGCACAGTACGTCTTTGGGCCCGCGCACCGCGGTCGGGTCCAGGGCGGTGGCCAGCCGGCGGCGCAGCTGCGTGATGTACGTCTGCAGGGTCGCGGGAGCGGTGCGGGGCGGTGCGTCCCCCCAGAGTTCGTCGAGCAGGGTGGACACGGTCACGACCTGACCGGCGTGCAGCGCCAGCAGTGCGAGCACCTGGCGGGGCTTGGCCGCGCTGGGCACTACGGATGTGTGGTCGAGCTGGGCGACGAACGGCCCCAGGACCCGGACCTCCATGTGGTTCTCCCTCCGGCCAAACCGCTTGGCTTTCGTTCGGGGCCCTCCACAGTGGCACGACGGCCCGCGCCGCCCCAGTGAGCGCTTCATCGACGGCGTGTGAATTACCGAGGCGGTGGCCCATGACGAATTCACAGGGGAGGCATGAGGAGAACACTGTCGGTAGCGACCCCGGTGGCCGAAGAATTCTGGTTGCCGGTCCGATCACGGCGATTTCCGATCCACACACAGGTTGAACGCGGAGGGTAACGTGCACGAAGGCGCCTTTCCCACAGTCGACGGTACGTGCGGCACGGCCGAGGCCGAGAGCCTCGACCAGGAACTGCGATTCTCGGAACTGGTCGCGAACGCGTGGCTGGAGCCGGAACTCCTCCGGCGCTACCGGGCGGACGCCATGGCGGTGCTCGGCGAGTTCGGCGTCACGCTGGCCCACGGCCAGCAGCCTCCCGCGCTGCCCGAGGACCCGATATGCGAGCTGACCATCGAGGAGCTCTCGCGGCCGACGACCGCCCATGCGCAGCTCTGCTTCTGCCTGTCCGACGAGGTCTTCCCGGATCCCGGCCGCCCGGCCGCGATAGCCACGGGCCGGGCGGTCCTGCGGTGACCGCCGTCTTCGGTGAGCGTCCCGCACAGGCGCCGAGACCGCGCGACAGACGGCTCGTGGGATTCCGCAGCCATCTGAGAGCGGAGGTCGTCGCCGACGACGCGGCCTATCTGCTCTCCGACCGGGGGGTGACCGCGCTGCAGGGCGATCACATAGAGGCCCTGGTGCCCCTTCTGGACGGCACCCGGGACCTGCCGGCCGTCCTGCGGGACGCGGCACCCGGCATCTCTCCCGAGCAGGTCGGCCGACTCATCGGGAGGCTCGCGCAGGCCGGCCTCGTGGGGTACTCGACACCGGTCCCGGTCACCGTCGGCTCCGACGGCTCCGACGGCCTGGCTCCGGGGCCCGCCCTCGCGTACTGGGAACTGGCCGGACTGGACGGCACGGCGGCTCTGCGGCAGCTGGCCGCCGCTCCGCTGGAGGTCCTGGCGGTGGGCGGCGCTTGCACCGAGGGAGTGCTGGAGGCGTGCCGAGCGGCCGGACTGGCGGTGGCCGGTCACGGCGGCGTCCACAGTGCGCACTGCGTGGTTGGGGAGGATCCCGCAGTGAGCAAGGACGTCGCCCGGCTGTCCCTCGTCGTCTGTGACGACTACCTGAACCCCGAGTTGCGCGAGATCGACTCGCTGCACCGGGCCGCGGGACAGCCCTGGCTGCTGGCCAGACCCGGCGGGTCCACCGCGTGGGTCGGCCCGGTGTTCCGGCCGGGTTCCGGCCCCTGCTGGTCCTGCCTGGCCCACCGGCTGCGCGGCCACCGGCAGTCCGAGGCCCCGGTGCGCCGGGCGCTCGGCCTGACCGGGCCGGTTCCCCGGCCGGCCGCCCAGGTGCCGCCCTCCGCCGCCGCGGCGGCCCAGCTCACCGCGCTGGAGGCGGTGAAGTGGCTGGCCGGCTACCGCCATCCGGGCCAGTCCGCGGTCCTGACCCTGGACACCCTGTCCCTGACGACCCGTCACCACGAGCTCAGGCAACGCCCGCAGTGTCCGGACTGCGGCGACCCCGGCCTCGTCGCGCGGCAGGTACGGCAGCCGGTGACGATCGTCCCACGGCCCAAGGCGGGAGGTGGTCAGCGGGCGTGCTCCCCCCAGGAGATCCGTGACCGGTACCTGCCGCTGGTCAGCCCGGTGACCGGGGTGATCGAGGAGATCCGCAGGGATCCGCGGGCACCGGCGGGTCTGCACTGCTATCTGGCCGGCCGCAACGCCGCGCTGGGCGGGACCGACCTGGCACGGCTGCGGGCCGGTCTGCGCCAGCTCAGCGGCGGCAAGGGCACCACCGCGCTGGATGCCGAGGTGAGCGCGATGTGCGAGGCGCTGGAGCGGTACAGCGGGACCCTCCAGGGAGACGAGCCGCGGACCAGGGACAGCCTGCGCGGTCTGGGGGACGCGGCCGTCTCCCCGGACACCTGCCAGTTGTTCGCCGCCCGGCAGTTCCGCGACCGCGAGCGGTGGAACGCCCTGCACGACGCGTTCCAGTACGTTCCCGAAGCCTTCGACGACCGGGCTCCGGTCGACTGGACCCCCGTGTGGTCGCTCACCGAGGAACGGCAGCGGCTGCTGCCGACCGGCATGCTGTACTTCCCGAGCACTCTCGACGTGTCGTCCCCGCCGGTGGCCGGCCGCCGCTCGCTGCGCGCCGACTCCAACGGCAATGCCGCCGGCAGCAGTCCGGAGGACGCGATCCTGCACGGCTTCCTGGAACTCGTCGAGCGGGACGCGGTGGCCCTCTGGTGGTACAACCGCACCCGGCAGCCCGGTGTACGGCTGGACGGACAGGGCGGCTTCGGCGACAGCTGGACCGGGGAACTGCTCGACGTGTACCGGCACCTGGACCGTGAGGTGTGGGCCCTGGACCTCACCTCCGACCTCGGCATCCCGGTGTTCGTGGCGCTCTCGCGGCGCATCGACAAACCGGCCGAGGACATCATGTTCGGGTTCGGCGCCCACTTCGACCCGGCCGTCGCGCTGCGCCGCGCCCTGACCGAGATGAACCAGTTGCTGCCCGCCGTCACCGACGCCCGGCCCGACGGCACGGGTTACGGCTCGACAGCCCCCGAAACGCTCGGCTGGTGGTGGGGGGCGACCGTGCGCACCCAGCCCTATCTGCTGCCCGACCCCGCTCAAGTGGCGCGCGGGGCGGCCGACTTCGACTTCCACAACCGTCCGGACCTGCGGGACGACATCGAGGCCGTCGTCGCGCTGCTGCGCGGGCACGGCATGGATCTGCTGGTGCTCGACCAGACCAGACCCGACATCGGGATCCCGGTGGTGAAGGTCGTCGTACCGGGCCTGCGCCACTTCTGGGCCCGGTACGCTCCGGGCCGGCTGTTCGACGTACCGGTTCGGCTGGGGCGGCTGTCCGCGCCGACGGCCTACGACGATCTCAATCCCGTCCCCCTGTTCGTCTGACTCGAACGGCCTCCACAGCGCCGTCCCTCATGTCCACCCGGGAGTTCCCGTGACCGCCGAGAGGCTGTTGAGCACCACCATGACCGCACAGCACGAGAGGCGCTGCCTCTCCTTGTGGTCGCTCCGTGAGGACGTCCTGGTGGACACGGGCTGCGCGAACGGTTCCGTGGTGCTCTCCGGCCGGTGGGGGGAGATCCGGATGCACCAGGCGCGACCGGTCGTCCGCGAGGCGCTGCGCCGGATGAGCCTCGGCCCGATCTCACTGGCCAACGTCATGGCCGAGATGGCGGCCGAAAGCGCCGTGCGCCCCTCCCCCGGGGGGCGCACGGCCGATCGGCCCGCCGCGGACGCGTCCACCGAGATTCTGCGGGTGCTGCACCGGCTGCAGCACCTGGTGGTGCGTTCGCTGATGCTGGAGGGGGCCGACCAGCTTCTGCTGTCGGTGGTCCCGATCGCGCAGTCGGCCCGTTACCAGCCGGACACCGCCGACCGGCACCGACCGGTGCGGTTGTCCCGCTTCGCGTTTCTGCGCAGCGAGGGCGAGGGCTTCGTGCTGGAGTCCCCCGTGTCGCTGTACCGGGTCGTCCTGCACGGTCCGGAGGCCTCGTGGGTGATCGGCATGCTCGGTCGCCCGGTCACCATCGACGAGATCGCCGCAGCGGTACCGCTGCCCGACGCGGTGATCGCGGAGATCGTCGCCCATCTGGTGGGGTCCGGCATGGTGCACTCCGCCGAGCAGCCGTCGCCCGGCGCCGACGACCGCACCCGACCGGGGGCACGCGACAACGGCACGGACAACCGCGACAGGGCCCCGTCCTTCGCCGAGGACCGGGACCCGGCGCTGCTGTCGTGGTCCGCGGTCGACCTGCTCTTCCACAGCCGCTCCACGCTCGGCAGGCACGACGCGGACTTCGGCGCCACCTATCCGCTCGCCGACCGCCTGCCCCCTGCCCCGGCCGTCAAGCCGCTGCCGGACGGCCCGCGTCTCTCCCTGGCCCGGCCCTCCCTGAACGAGGTGACAGCCGCGGACCCGCCGCTCACCACCGCGGTGGAACAGCGCCAGAGCATCCGGTCGTACGGCCCGGAGCGGCTCACCGCCACCGCGCTGGGCGAGTTCCTGTACCGGGCGCTGCGGGTCCGCGGCCTGTACGAGCCGCAGGGCGAGAACCGGCACCAGGAGGGGTACACCGACCGGCCCTATCCCAGCGGCGGCCGGGCCTACGAACTCGAGTTCTACCTCACCGTCCGGGACTGCGTCGGCATCCCGTCGGGCATCCACTACTACGCCCCGCTGGAGCACTGCCTGGTGCAACTCGGCGACGGCGAAACGGACTCGGCGGCGGCGGACCTGCTCGCGGAGGCACAGATCACCGCCGGCCTGATCGACCCGCCCGCGGTGGTCGTCACCATCACCTCGCGCATCCACCGCCTGTCGTGGAAGTACAGCGGTCTGCCCTACGCGCTGACGCTCAAGCACGTCGGCGCGGTGGTCCAGAACCTGTACCTGATCGGCACGGCGATGGGACTGGCCTCCTGCGCCCTGGGCAGTGGCGACGTGGAACTGGCGGCCCGCGCCACCGGTACCGACTGGCTGACCGAGCCGAGCGTCGGCGGCTTCGCCCTGGGCGCACCTTCACGGGCCTCCACACAGTCTTCGTAGAATGAACCAATTGGTCCGTGAGTCGTACATACAATATTTGAAATTCACCCAACCCGCCTACACTGAGTGTTCCTTGATCCCGTCTGCGTGAGGGGCGTTCATGGAGGTAGCCGCGCCGCGCGCCGAAAATCGCGTCGGCACACCCTTCGGGGAATCCGCCACCGGCGGAGTCGGCAGCAGTCCCACTCTGTCCGCGACGGTGCGCGCCATGGGGCTCCACGCCCCACCGCCCCGGCTCGCCCGCAGTGTCGTCCTGATCGTCGAGTGCGGCTTCGTCCTGATCGGCTTCCTGAACATCCTGGACGCGAAGCCCGGTCCGCTCGCCCTCGGCGCCTCGGCCCTCGGCTTCAGCCTGGTCTTCCTTCTCCAACTGGTGCACACCACCGAGCGCATGGGGCGCTTCCGGGCCCGCTGGTACCGGTGGACACTCACTCTGCAGGCTCTGCTGACCTATCTGCCACTGTTCGCCCTGGGGTTCGGGTGGGGCGGGATGGCCGGTTTCCTGGGCGCCTCCCTGCTGCTCGTGCTCCGGCCGGTGGTGGCCTGGCCGCTCTTCGGGCTGGTCGCCGCGGCGGCCTGGGCGACGGGACCTCTGTTGGGTATGAATCCCCTCAGCTCGATGTACATCGCCGTCTCCACCATCCTGACCGGACTGATCGTGTACGGCCTCAACCGGCTCGCCCAGCTGGTGGTCGAGGTCCAGGCGGCCCAGACGGAGCTCGCCCGGCTGGCCGTCACCCAGGAACGGCTCCGCTTCGCCCGGGACCTGCACGACCTGCTCGGCTACAGCCTGTCGGCCGTCACCCTCAAGAGCGAGCTGGCGTGCCGCCTCGTCCCCACGGACCCCGAACGCGCCCTGGACGAGCTCAGGAGCATCCTGGAGATCTCCCGGCAGGCGCTCTCCGACGTACGCACGGTCGCCCGGGGTTACCGGGACATGTCGATGACCAGGGAGGCGGTGTCGGCGCAGGCGGTCCTGGCAGCCGCCGGCATCCAGGTGGAGGTGAAGTGCAGCGCGGACCCTCCCGAAGGGGAGGTGAACACCATCATGGCCACCGTGCTCCGGGAAGCCATCACCAACCTGCTGCGCCACAGCAAGGCGGAGAACTGCCGGATCGAGAGCTGGACGACGGATTCGGGCGAGCTGGCCCTCACCATCGCCAACGACGGGGTGCAGCCCGTGAGCGGCTCCGGGGACCGGTCGGACACCGCGGACGGCAGCGGCCTGGGCAACCTGCAGTTCCGGCTGACATCGATCGGGGGCGAGCTGGTGTCAGGGCTGGACGAGGCAGGGTGGTTCGTGCTGCGGGCAACGGCTCCGCTGCGACAGACCACCGACTGAGAGTCGACGCCCCCGGGCGCGGGCCCTCGTACTGGTGGTACACGGGTCCGCGTCCGGTGCGGTGGGGGCACCTCCTACGCCACGCCTCAAGGCGGTGGGCGAGCGTACACAGCCGGCCGTCGGCGCCTGCCTCATGGGCTCGTTGAGCCGGTACGCCGCCCGTGATCCGGGGGCCGGGAGACCGGTTGTCCCTCTCGGGCCGGGTGCCGTACGTGCGGTGGCCGCCGAGGTTCCCAGATGCGCGCCGAGGTTGCTCAGACACGCGACGAGAACCTCGGTGCAGCCGCGGCAGCGGGCGAGCGCCCGGCGGCCGACCACCTCCGCCGAGCGGCCCGGAGCCCTCGGGGCGGGACCTACCCGAAGCCGGGCCAGCGGACCAGGGCGGGTGCACCGGGCCAGGGCGGGTGAACCGGGGCGCGAGCCGGGGCGGGCTGCGCCGAGCGGCTCGGCCCGGCCCGGAGCCCTCGGGGCGGGACCTACCCGAAGCCGGGCCGCGCGAACCGGGGCGGGTGAGCCGGGGCGCTGGTGCCGCGTCCAACTGTGGCACCCGCTCCGCCCGGCTTCTGCCGGCCCGCGTCACCTCACAGCCAGCCGCTGTCCCTGGCCACCCGGATCGCGTCGACCCGGTTACGGGCGTTGAGTTTGGTGACGACCGTGGTCAGGTAGTTCCGCACCGTGCCCACGGAGAGGAACAGCCGTCGCGCGATGTCCGCCGCCTCCGCTCCGCCCGCGGCCATCCGCAGCACCTCCGTCTCACGCGGGGTCAGCGGGTTGTCGCCGTTGTCGAAGGCCGCCAGGGCCAGCTGCGGGTCGATCACCCGATTGCCCGCCGCGACCTCCCGTACCGCGTCGGCGAGGCGGTCCGCCGGCGCGTCCTTGAGGAGGAAGCCGCCCACCTGGGCCGCGAGCGCCTTGCGGAGCGTTCCCGGCCGGCCGAGGCTGGTCAGGATCAACGTCCGGCACGAGGGCAGCTGTTGGGCCAGCTGGGCCGCGGCGGTCAGTCCGTCGAGGCCGGGAAGATCGACGTCGATAACGGCGACATCGGGCTCACAGTCGAGTGCCGTGGGGACGATCCGGTCCCCACGCTCGACCTCGGCGACCACCTGGAGGTCATCCTCCAGGGTCAGTAAGGCCACCAGCGCCCCGCGGACCATGTGCATGTCCTCGGCGAGCAGGATGCGTATCAAAGTGGTCCCCCCGTCGGGCTGGGACGGTCAGACCAGCCCATTTGACGAGGACATTACTTGACAGAGAGGACGTTTGGAAGACTGAAAATGAATTCCCTTTAACTTTCAACTCCACTGTGCCACGTCGAGGCGCATAGCGGTAGTCACGGTGTTCTCCTGCACCGCCTGCACCGCCACCGGGACGGTGAAGGTGCCCAGTTCCTCGTCCGAACGGAACCCCTCGACCGTCGCCCGAAGACTGGTGATCCGGTCCAGTTCGGCGTAGTCGGTGAAGTCGGTTCCTATGGAGGCGACCGACAGACTGTGCGGGTCGAGGCCGTGCAGCCGGGCGACGGAGGCCACCGCCAACTGACGCGCCGCCTCCATCTGCAGATGGCCCGGCACATGGTCCAGCGGGTGGTCGAAGACGTGCGGATGGCTGGTGTCCACCACCAACTGGGAGGAGAACCGCCCCGCTTCCCCGTCCGCGACGGGCTGCGTGATGAACACGTTCCTGACGTCGCGCCGCCCCACGGCGCACGGTTCGGCCGCCGTGAAGCGCGGCAGCAGGAAGCCCGGGTGGTCCGGCATCTGCCGCCTGCTCCGCATCGCCAGGTAGGCGGTTTTGGACAGGATCAGCAGTCCGCCCTCTCCTCGCATCGCGGGCCGCCCGTCGACCTCGACGTCCCCGGTGAAGGTGAACCCCTGTACCCGGCCCGCCCTGTTGCGCCGGGCCCGCACGACCACGTTGACCCGCAGGTCGGCCGGGCGCCGGCCGATGCGCAACGGTTCGAACGCGGTGATACGGAGACTGAGGTCCCGGAAGATGAACGCCGAGCCCACGTCCACCCCCAGGTGACGGTGGGCGATCAGGACCCCGGCCTGACGCACCACTTCCACCAGCAGGGTGAAGTCGTACGACGGGGAGTCCTCCCCGATCAGGTGGCCGCGCGGCAGTTGGGCGGCGACGGCGAAGGTGTCCTCGCCCGTCTCGGCCGAGTCGGTGACGAAGACCTCGGCTATCGAGGCCCGGTGGACCAGGGTTCGGGGAACGGTCGCGTCGTAGCTCAGCTCCACCTCGGCGGCCGGGGGGCGCACCGTGGCCGGCTCCGACGCGGGTGTGGACGTGGGCGCGGTCATGGAAATGCTCATGATCGGGGTGGGTCCTTCCAAGGAGGTCTCGGTGTCGCGATCGGTTTGCTGAGCCGGATCAGGGCCGTACGGCCGGGACCGGCGCCGTGCGGGCCGGACGGGACGGCAGCCGGGTGAGGAGCGCGTCGAGGCCGGCCGGGCCCGAGCACGCCGCCACGACACCGTCGGGCCGTACATACGCGCACCACCGGGCGTCGGCTCCGCCGAGCGTGTCGTCCTGTGCCCGGACGACGGCCAACTCGGCGCCGTCCTGCGGGAGATGACCGTTGGTCAGATCCGCGGGCCGGATCCACAGCACCTGTGCCATGTCCGCCGTGCCCCGGTCCCGCACGGTCTCCGCGGCCCGCGCCGCCGACTCCCCGGCGGCCTCGGCCCCGTACACGAGCAGGGTGTGCCTCCCGGCCGCCAGCTGGGCGTGCAGGGACGCCGCTGTCGTGCCGTGCACCGGGGTCAGCGCCGCGTCGGGGGCGCGTCGCCCGGGCCTCAGCACCCGGGGCACGCCCGCGGCGGCGTCGGTCGCGGCCACCGCCGGGCTCCCGGAGTAGTCCAGGTCGAGCTGGGCGAGCAGGGGGAGCGCCTTCTTCTCCAGCAGGCCGGTGGCGGACAGGACCCGCATCGCCGTGTTCCGCAGGAGCCGGGCCGCCGGATTGCGCAGCAGCCACATCCGGGTCTGCTGGTCACCGTTCGCGACAGCTCTGACGGACGCGGGGCGCCGCTCGGCCTCATAGCTGTCGAGCAGGGCCGGATCACCGCCGCGCACCACCGTCGCGAGCTTCCACCCCACGTCGTAGCCGTCCTGGACCCCGGTGTTGAGGCCCTGGCCACCGGCGGTGGTGTGGGCGTGCACCGCGTCGCCCGCCAGCAGGACCGGGCCCTCGCGAAACCGCGGGGCGACCTTGGCGTGCACCCGGAAGCGGCTGGTCCACCAGGTGCCGTGCAGCCGCAGCCCGCCCGGACCCCGTTCGTCGAGGAGCCGCTGCAGCTGTTGCTCGGACGGCGGTTCCGACCACTCGTCCGGTTCCGTGTCGAAGAAGACCCGGTGTCCGTCGGGCTGGGGGACGATCACCAGCACCCCGTCCGGCGTGATGTGGTGCTGGACCTCCGCCTCGGCACCCGCGCCCTCGAGCCGCCCGTCCCCGATCAGGAACGTACGGTCGAAGGTGTGTCCCTCGAAGGGGATGCCGACGCTGTCGCGCACCAGGCTGCGGGCACCGTCGGCGGCGACGAGCCAGGGCACCGTCACCGTCTCCGCACCGCCGGCCGCGCTCAGGGTGACGGTCGCCGACTCCTCGGGGCCGCCACGGTTCACGGTCACCGCCGTGACCTCGGTCTCCCACTCGACCGTGCCGCCCAGCTCCGTCAGCCGGGCGTGCAGCGCCCGTTCGGTGACCGGCTGCGGTACGCAGAGGGGACCGGGAAACGCGGTGCCCGTCAGGCCGCCGAACCGCACACCGGCGATGCGCCTGCCCTTCGACCAGTACGACGCGCCGGCCAGCGGCAGAGCCGTCCCGGCGAGCTGCGCAGCGACACCCACGCGGTCCAGGCATTCGAGCGCGCCGCTCCACAGCACCAGCCCCTTGGGGGCGATGCCGGGGCCGGAGCGCCGGTCGATGACACGGCAGGGCACTCCGAGGTCCCACAGCACACAGGCGGCGGTGAGCCCCGTGGGCCCGGCACCGACGACCAGAACCGGCGTGGCCGTCACAGGGCACCTCCCACGGCACCGACGGTCACGGCCACGGGGCGGTGGAGCAGGGCCGAGATCTCGCTGACGGCGCTGCCGGTGTCGGCGAAGCGCACCGTCCCTATGCCGAACTCGGCGGCGGCCAGGCAGTTCTCCTCCGTGTCGTCGACGAAGAGGCAGCGCTGCGGTGTGGTGCCCAGCCGGTCGAGCAGGATCCGGTAGATGGCCGGGTCCGGCTTGCGGACGCCCTCCTTGTGCGAGTCCACGACCACGTCGAAGAGCTCGTCGACGGGGAGCTGGGCACGCCACAGCGGTTCCCACTCGCGGACGTTGTTGGTGAGCAGGGCGATCCGGTACCCGTCACGGCGCAGGGCGCGCAGGAACGACACGAACTGCTCGTTGGGGGTCCGGCCCTGGAACCACAACTCGCCGAATCCGCGTCCGTCCGCCAGGATCCGGCCCGCCCCCTCGGGGAGCTCCGCCAGGATCCGGTCCACCATCTGCCGCTCGGTGATCGCGCCGGTCTCCAGGGCCGCCATCGGGGTCTCCCCGTGGCGTTCCGTCGCCGCCATGAACGCCTGGGCCAGGTCGCCGGCGTCGATCCCGGCCAGTTCGGCGAAGGCGACGAAGGTCTCCACGAGCGGGTTGGTCAGTACTCCTCCGTAGTCGACGACGATCGTGTCGACGGCCACGGCGCTTCCCCCGCCGTCGGCGACGCGGCGTACGGACCGCTCACGTGGCACTGCCTGTTGAGTGGATGTCATCGGGCTGTTCCCCCTTGCTCTGGTCGATCTGGGCGATCTCATCGATCTGCTCGGTCCGGGACCGGGCCGCTCGTTCAGATGCGGGTGATCGGGCTGCTCCGGTCGCGTGGGCCGTTCGGGTACGACCGGCCGTTCGGTCGGTTCCGACGGTGAGGTCGGCCCCCGGCCCCCGGCCGGGCGTCCGCCCGAGGTTGTCGCGGCGTCCGCCCGAGGCGTTGCCCGGACGCTAACGACGATCGCTTGCGCCCTGCCAAAGAAGGTGCGGGAGGACCTGTGGAGGTCCTCCCGCACCCGGGGTTCGCATGAATGACGTGCCGTCAGCCGGACGGCTTTCCGGTCGCCGCGCCGACCGCGCCGGCCCGTTCCCTCTCTTTCTCCTTCTCCTTCGGCGCCGACGCGGCGGGTACGTCCGCCGGGTCCGCCGAGTCCGACGGCCCTGCCGGGTCTACCGGGTCCGCCGCCGGTGCGGCGGTCGCCGGGCCGCCCTCTCTGATGCCGAACCGCGCGTGCAGCCGCCGCAGCGGTCCGGGGGCCCACCAGGTCGCCCGGCCGGTGAGCGCCAGGACCGCGGGGACGAGGAGCGTACGGATCACCATGGCGTCCATGAGGATGGCCAGGGCGACCCCCAGTCCGAGCATCTTCGTGTTGGTGATCCGGGAGGTGCCGATGGCCACCATGACGACCGAGAGGACGAGCGCGGCGGCGGTGATGACACCGCCCGTACTGCGGATCCCCTCCACCACCGCTGCCTTGTGGTCGGGCATGCGCTCCCGCTCCTCCTTGATCCGGGAGAGCAGGAAGACCCCGTAGTCCATGGAGAGTCCGAAGGCGAGGCAGAACATCAGCACCGGAAGGGCCGTCTCGATGCTCCCGGTCGGTGTGAAGCCCAGTACCCCCGACAGGTTCCCGTCCTGGAAGACCCACACCACGGCCCCCAGCATCGCGGTCAGGCTGAGCGCGTTGAGCAGGACGGCCTGGATCGGCACCAGCACACTGCCGGTGAGCAGGAACACCAGGATCAGCGTGGCGAGCACGATGATGCCGATCGCCCACGGCATGCCACGCCCGATGGCCGCCTGGCTGTCGATCAGCGCGGCGGCCGTCCCGGAGGTGTACGCGGGGAAGTCCGCGTCCACCGCGCGTACGTCCCGCACCAGTTCCTTGCTCTCGTCGGAGACGGCCTCCACGCCGGGCACCACGGTGAGGTACGAGATCTCGCCCACGGTCCGTCCGGGTTGCGCCGGCCCGGCCTCCCGGCCCTGCGTGTAGCTGCCGGTGGACGCGTCGACCCGCAGTACCCCGGGCAGCGTGGACAACCGCTCGGCGTAGTCGCCCAGTCGGTCGGTGGGCGCCTCGCGGGTGACGACCTCGATGACTCCGGTGGGGCTGCCCTGGAACTGGTCCCTGATGTGCTCCTGCACCACCCGGGAATCGGCGGACGAGGGCAGCTGCCGGTAGTCGGCGGTGCCGAAGTCGACGTTCAGGAAGGGCGCGCCGAGCAGCAGCAGGACGGCCAGGGTGCCCGTGGCCACCAGCGGTGCGCGCCTCATCACGAACCGGGCCAGCCGGGCCCAGCCGGCTCCGGGCGCCGCGGGCTGCCGCTGCGCCCGGGAGCGGCGGCGGACGAGCTTGCGCACGTCCCAGGCGTCGATCCGGTGGCCCAGGACGGCGAGCAGGGCCGGGAGGACCACCAGGGCCGCGGCGGCGGCGAGGACCACCACGCTGATCCCGGCGTAGGCGAGGGAGCGCAGGAAGTACAGCGGGAAGACCAGCATCGCGGCGAGCGAGACGGCGACCGTCGCGGCCGAGAACAGCACGGTCCGCCCGGCGGTGTTGAGGGTGACGGCGAGCGCGCCGGCCGTGTCCCGGCCGGCGGCGAGTTCCTCGCGGTAGCGGCGCACGATCAGCAGCGCGTAGTCGATGGCGAGGCCCAGGCCGAGGGCGGTGGTGAGGTTGGTGGCGAAGACGGAGACGTCGGTGAAGGAGGTGAGGACGCGCAGCACCGCGTTGGTGCCGATGATCGCTATCACCCCGATGCCGATCGGGAGCAGTGCGGCGACGGCGCTGCCGAACACCAGCATGAGGATGAGGAGGGTGATCGGCAGCGCGATGATCTCGGCCCGCAGGAGATCCTCGCGGATGAAGGTCTGCTGCTCGTTCTGGACGGCGACGCTGCCGCCGATCCGGACCGTCAGATCGCCCTGGCGCCCGTCGAAGTGCCCGGCGATACGGTTCTGCAGGGTGCGGTCGGCGGCCAGTTCGTCGCCCGTGAGCCGGGCCACCACCAGGGCCTCCCGGCCGTCCTCGGAGCGCAGCGCCCCGGAGCCGGTGTCCCAGTAGGAGGTGACGCCGGTGACGCCGCGCTCGGCGGCGAGCCGGGCGGCGAGTTCCCGGCCCTGCCGCGCCACCTCGGCGTCGTCGACAGCACCGTCGGTACGGGCCAGCAGGACGAGGTTGGGCCGCGCCCCGGGAAACTCCCGTTCCAGGATGCCCGCGGCGTACGAGGACTCAGAGGAGGGGTCGACGACGCCGCCGCTGCCCCCGCTGCGCAACCGGTCGGCCACCCCGCTGCCCAGGACGACGGCCCCGGCCAGGAGGACCACGGTGAGCAGGAGCAGCAGGCGGGCCCGGTTGCCGGCCAGCCGGGCGAGAGCGGTGAACGGACCGCGGGGCAGGGTGGTTTCGGGGGGCGGGGTGTCTTTGGTCAGGGGCGGCATGGAAGGGCTCCCGGGAGGTCGGGGTGGGTGAGATGCGTGCCGGGCCGGCGCCCGCGGACGCCGGCCGGTGTCGTCAGCGGCGTCGCAGGTGGAACTGGCCGGGGGTGGACGAGGGGACGCCCGTGAGGATCTCCCGGAGCCCGCCGCTGACCACGTAGTCGCCGTACGGGGTCACGGCGATCGTCGTGGGGTCCTCGAACGGCCAGGTCTGGTCCTGCACCGTGCGCGCGGTACGCCAGCCGTCGGTGGACCGCAGCACCAGGACGGCGTCCCGGCTCTGCCGTCCGCCGGACAGTGACAGGTCGTTGGAGGCGACGACCAGAGAGCCGTCCGGGCGCAGTGCGATGCCGTCGACGGAGGCCGGCGCGCGGTCCAGACGGACCTCGCTGACCTTCGGCCGCGCCGAGCGGGGGCTGTCGACGCGGAAGAGCCGGCCGCCGTCGTACTTGCCCATGAGGAGGAATCCGGCCGGGTGGTGGACGATGCCGTTCGGGCCGGTGTTGTCGGTGAGGAAGCGGTCGTCACGGAGGATGTTGAGGACCTTGCCGTCGCGGCTCACCGAGGTGACGGTGTCGATCCCGGCGTCGGTGACGTGGATGGTGCCGTCGCGGTCGACGGTGACGTCGTTGGCGCGCGGCAGGGCCTGTCCGTCGGAGACGTCGACCAGGTGCTGTACGGCACCGGTGGCCAGGTCGAAGACACCGACTCCGGACACCGGGGGCAGCGACGGGTCCACGATGCCCATCAGGCGGAAGAAGTAGTCGGTGTAGGCGGCCACCACCCGGCCCCGGCGCGCGTCCACCGTGATGCCGAGCACCGACACCATGGCGAACGGGGCCACCAGCGGGGTCACCGAGCCGTCCGCCCGGACCACCGAGATCGTGCCCTGTGCGCTGGATCCCACGAGGAACGCCTTCCGCGTGGGGTCCCAGGCGACACCCTCCGGGTACACGCCCGGGGCGGTGACGGTGAGGGCGCGCGGCAGCGGGCAGCGGACGGTCCCGGCGAACGCGGGCAGGGGCATGGCGGCGAGCCCACCGCCGATGGTGGCCGCGGTGGCGAGTCTCAGAAGAGTTCGCCGGGAGGCCGGGGCTGACGCGTCCATGGTGTGCTCCTTCATACGGTGGCGAAGTCGGGAAGTCGGCCGGGCCGATGTGCGGTGGAGGCGGGCTCAGGGCTGTCAGGAGCCCCTCCCGGAGGAGAGAAACCGCCGAGTCCGGCTGTCTCACCGGCCGTTGAGAAGGGTCGCGAGCCGCTCTGGAGAACCGCTGAACCACGGCTGGACCCCCTGGAACGGGCGCCGAGCGGGTGGCGGCCACCACGGGGAGTCCCCGGAGGCCGCTTTGGCCCGGCTCAAGGCGGCCTGCCTAGCGTCCTGGTAGGTCAGCGCACGCAGCGGCGCCGGACAGCGGAAGCCAGAGGAGACGAGTCGCGTGACGGTAGACACCGTGGACATCGAAGAGGCCGAGCCGGCGCCGGCCGGGATCCGCACCAAGGACGTGCGCCGCCTGGACCGGGTGGTCATCAGGTTCGCGGGCGATTCCGGTGACGGTATGCAGCTCACCGGTGACCGATTCACCTCCGAGACCGCGTCCTTCGGGAACGACCTGTCGACCCTGCCGAACTTCCCCGCCGAGATCCGGGCTCCGGCAGGCACGCTCCCCGGGGTCTCCTCGTTCCAGCTGCATTTCGCCGACCACGACATCCTCACGCCCGGGGACGCGCCCAATGTGCTCGTCGCGATGAATCCGGCCGCGTTGAAGGCGAACATCGCGGATGTGCCGCGCGGTGCGGAGATCATCGTCAACACCGACGAGTTCACCGAGCGGGCGATGAAGAAGGTGGGCTACGACACGAATCCGCTGGAGGACGGCTCGCTCGACGGATACAGCCTCCACCCGGTGCCGCTGACCACCCTGACCGTCGAGGCACTCAAGGAGTTCGGCCTCACCCGCAAGGAGGCCGACCGGTCCAAGAACATGTTCGCGCTGGGCCTTCTGTCGTGGATGTACCACCGGCCGACGGAGGGCACCGAGAAGTTCCTGAAGGCCAAGTTCGCCAAGAAGCCCGACATCGCGGCGGCCAACATCGCCGCGTTCAGGGCCGGTTGGAACTTCGGGGAGACCACGGAGGACTTCGCCGTCAGCTATGAGGTCGCGCCGG
>NZ_BMMU01000028.1 GCF_014646095.1 Streptomyces lacrimifluminis
TAGGACACCGCCGAACAAATATTACGAAAACCCCCGCACTTTCCAGTGCGGGGGTTTTCTGCGTTCTCGGGTCATTTAGGGTCCAGTTATGCGCTACGACCTTGTCATCTTCGACAACGACGGTGTTCTCGTCGACAGTGAGTCGATCTCCAACACGCTCCTGGCCGCGTATCTCACCGAACTCGGGCATCCGACCTCGTACGAGGACTCGGTTCGCGACTACATGGGGTCCGCCATGCATCGCGTACATGATCTGGTCGAGGCGCGGAGTGGGCGGCGGTTGCCGGACGACTTCGATGACGTCTTTCACGGTCGGGTGTTCGCCGCTTTCGAGCGGGAGCTGGAGCCGGTCGCCGGCGTGGTCGGCGTACTGGAGAAGCTGAGGGCTGACGGAGTGCCGTACTGCGTGGCTTCCTCCGGGAGCCATGAGCGGATTCGGGTGGGGCATCGGACCACCGGGCTTGAGCGGTGGTTCGACGGGGGGCGGGTTTTCAGTGCGCAGGATGTGGGGCGGGGGAAGCCGGCGCCCGATCTGTTTCTCTATGCGGCGGAGCGTATGGGGGTGGCGGCTGACCGGTGTGTGGTGGTGGAGGACAGTCCGTTGGGGGTGCGGGCCGCTGTCGCCGCCGGGATGGACGTGCTCGGGTTCACCGCCATGACTCCTGCCGAGCGGCTGGTCGGGGCCACTCAGCTCTTCGGCAGCATGGATGAGTTGGCTGAGTTGGTCGTTTGATCCGGCGTCGCGATCGGGGCAGCGCGTACCAGTTGTGCTGGGTCGGTCGCTCAGCGTGGTTGATAGGGCGTTGTTCCTGGCTGAGATCAAAGGTGAGCAGAATTCATCTTCCGAATCATCTACCCACGAGTAAGCCGGGGCCCTACGCTCGCCGCCATGACAGATGTGCTGCGGCGCGGCAGGGCCTCGCTGGCGTTCAGCTTTTTTGCCCAGGGTGCTGCCTTCGCGCTGCTCGTGACACGGATCCCGGCCATCCAGGACCGGTACGGCATCTCCGACGCGATGCTGCCTCTCTTCCTCGCCGCCGTGCCGGTGCTGGCCGGGGTCGGCAGTGTGTGCGCCGAGCAGTTGGTGAAGCGGGTGCCGCCCAGCGTCGTACTGAGGTGGTCGCAGCCTGTCGTACTCCTGGCGCTGCTCGGTGTCGGCGCCGGGGACCATGTGGCCGAGGTGGCTTTGGCGCTGGGGGCGTTCGGGCTGGCCGTCGGTGCGCTCGACGCCTCGATGAACATGCTCGGGGTGAGTCTGCAGCGGGCGTACGGGCGCAGCATCATGCTCGGGTTCCATGCGGCGTTCAGCCTGGGCGGGATTGTCGGAGCCTCGCTCTCCTGGGCGGGTGCGCACTGGCATCTCGCCCTCTTCGTGTCCTATCTGCCGGTGGTGGCCGTGCTGTTGCCGGCCGCGGTGGTCGGAAGTCGGTGGTACGTCGACGCGAGGGACGGGGGAGGAGCGGAGGCGAAGCCCAGCTCGGGGGTGACTGACGCGGCCCCTGAGGGGGCCGACTCCGGTGCTCTCGTTTTCAAGATGCTGCTGCCGCTGTGTCTGGTGATGACGTTCGCCTACATCGGGGACTCGACCGTCTCCAACTGGAGTGCGAAGTATCTGCAGGACGTGCTGGGGAGCTCTGAGCAGCTCGCCACCGTTCCCTACAACGTGTACATGGTCACCACGCTCATCGGACGGACGCTTGGGGACGTCGGGGTGCGGAGGTTCGGGGCCGTGACCGTCGTACGGGCGGGGGCGCTGGTGGCGGCGCTCGGGTTCGGTGTGGTGGCCGTGGCGCCCGGTGCGTGGATCGGGATGCTCGGGTTCACGTTGCTGGGGCTCGGGTTGTGTGTGATCGTGCCGCAGACCTTCGCCGCCGCCGGGAGGTTGTTCCCCGGGGCGTCGGATGCCGCCGTCGCGCGGCTCAACATCTTCAACTATGTGGGCTTCTTGATCGGTTCGCCCCTGGTGGGGGCTCTGGGTGATCTGTGGAGCTACCGGGGGGCGATGCTCGTCCCGATGGTGTTGGTCCTGGTGACGTTGAGGTACGCGGGGTCGTTCGATCCTGGACCTGCCGGATACGGTGACGGGCATGAGCGGGCGCGCACAGCTGATGTGGGACGAGGCAGTAACGGGGTATGACTTCGGTCCGGACCACCCGATGGATCCGGTCCGGCTCGCCCTGACCCGGGGACTGGTCGAGGCCTTCGGGCTCGACCGGGAAGTGGACGTGGTCTCGGCGAAGCCCGCCGGGGAGTCGACCCTGCGGCTTGTGCACCGTGAGGACTACATCGAGGCGGTGAAGGCGGCCTCCGCCGACCCGGGGTCGGCCGACCCGGCGTACGGGCTGGGGACCGTCGACGATCCCGCCTTCGCCGGGATGCACGAGGTGTCCGCGCTGATCGCCGGGCAGTCGGTGGGGGCCGCCGAGGCGGTGTGGCGCGGAGAGGCGCTGCACGCCGTCAACTTCGCGGGCGGCCTGCATCATGCGATGCCCGGGGGCGCGTCCGGGTTCTGCATCTACAACGACGCCTCGTTGGCCATCGCCCGGCTGCTGGAGCTGGGTGCCGAGCGGGTCGCCTACGTGGATGTGGACGTGCATCACGGGGACGGGGTCCAGGCCGCGTTCTGGGAGGACCCGAGGGTTCTGACGATCTCGCTGCACGAGCATCCGCGCACGCTGTTCCCGCAGACCGGGTGGCCCGAGGAGACGGGGGCGGAGGGCCCCGCGGAGGGGAGCGCCGTCAACGTGGCGTTGCCGGCGGGGACGGGGGACGCCGGGTGGCTGCGGGCCTTTCACGCGGTCGTGCCCGAGCTGATCGCCGACTTCCGGCCGCAGGTGCTGGTCACCCAGCACGGGGCTGACACCCACTTCGAGGATCCGCTCGCTCATCTCGCCGTGTCGTTGGACGCGCAGCGGGCTGTGCAGGTCGCCTGTCACGACCTCGCGCACGAGTACGCCGACGGGAAGTGGATCGCCCTGGGAGGGGGCGGATACGCGGTGGTGGAGGTCGTACCGCGGTCCTGGACGCACCTGGTGGCGATCGCGGCGGGGCGGGCCGTCGAGCCCACGGCCGTGATCCCGGAGGGGTGGCGGCAGGAAGTGTTCGCGCGTACACGGCAGTTGGCGCCGGCGCGGATGACGGACGGGCGGTGGCCGGTGGCCTACGCCGACTGGGAGTCGGGGTACGACCCCGCGGACCGGTTGGACCAGGCGGTCATCGCGGCGCGTAGGGCGGTTTTCCCGTTGCGGGGGTTGTTGGCTTAGGCCGGGTTGTTCTCGCCCCCGCCGCCCCTACCCGTCCCATCCCGTTCCTGGGGGCTGCGCCCCCAGACCCCCGCTGTCGGCCCTGAACGGGCCTCGTCCTCAAGCGCCGGACGGGCTGGATGATGCCCGGGCCTGGGCTAGAGACGGTGGAGGCGGGTTGGTGGGATCACCGCCCGGGCTGCAGTGACCCCGGGCTCCTCCATTCCTGGGTCGCGTCGCCGTGTTCCGTTGCGCCAACTGTGGGGTGTTTCCGGTGTTTTCGGGGTGGTCGTCGGGGGGATCCGCCAGCATCGTTTGTGTGTTGAGTGCCGGGGCGTTGCGTGCCCATCTCCTGGCCGCCCGTCTCGCCGGGCCCGTGGCCACCTCGCGGGAGGAGAGTCTGCGGAGTTATCGGCTCTTCGCCGCTCGTGATCCTCGGGTGCTGATCGGACTCGATCCCGAACGGACGTGGCGGCAACGGGATCTGATCGGGTTGATGGCCGACAAATGCGGGGTTTCCGCCGATCCGCAGTGCACCTCCGGATGTGATGTGATCGATCCGGAACGGACCCTCGTGGCCCTCGACGCCTTCGCCGAGCGACTCTCCGCAGTCGCGCGGCGCCGGGCACCCGTACTCCTGGGCACCGGTCACCCGCACCGACTGCTCGATTTCTACGCCGCGCTGGCGGACGCTCTGTCGGCGGCGGGATGTGCTGTCCTCACCCCGGCGCAGGGTAGCTCTGTCGACATAACGACCCGGTTCGGTCTACGCACGTACAACCTTGACTACGCACGAGGAGTCGCGCTCGTACGGGAACAGGGTGCTGGGGCCGCCGGGCGTGAGCCCGGCGCACACACGCATTCTCCCCTCCCGGTTCGGACCGCTCTGGCCGCCGCCGCCGAGGCCGGCGGGACGCTCCCGGAGCTGGTGATCGGGGACCACGGATGGGTCTGCGGTGCAGGTCAACTGGGGTTCGAGGCCATGGGGCTGGCCGATACGGACGATCCCGCCCTCTTCGTCGGTGAGGCCGAGGGGCGCGTGTCCGTCGTCGTTCCACTTGATGACGCTGTGCGGTCCGATTACTACCGGCCGCTTACCCGCTACGTACTCAATCGAGCGTGTCTGTCACAGTAGGCCGCCGATGGGTGCACCTCTTCCCCACTCGCATCACCCGCCCCTACATTGGGGAGTGAGCACGCAGCGACGAAGAGTCACCGGAAGGGGAAGCCGGTGGCCAGTCGAGTGCGGAAGGTTCGGGTGTGTCATGGCTGCAGCTGGCGAGAGGCCTCTGAACGAGGTTCAGTTCCTGACCGTGGCGGAAGTCGCCTCGGTGATGCGCGTGTCCAAGATGACCGTGTACCGGTTGGTGCACAGCGGTCATCTGCCCGCGATTCGGGTGGGGCGGTCCTTCCGCGTCCCCGAGCAAGCGGTTCACGAGTACCTCCGCGAGAGCTATGTGGGGGTGGAGACAGCCTGACGGCGGTCGAGGGGGTGCGGATGGGGGTCCTCAGGGCTTGACCGGGTCCCCCTCTGATCTCGTCCGATCTCCTCGGTTGCCCTCGATTACGACCTCAGCGCTCGGACGGGTAGGCTAGCCCCTTGTAGGTCGTATGGGCCCATGGCGCCCAACGCCGAGTGATGAGAAGTGAGCGAGGGTAGTCGTGGGCTCTGTTATCAAGAAGCGGCGCAAGCGGATGGCCAAGAAGAAGCACCGCAAGCTGCTGAAGCGCACGCGCGTCCAGCGTCGCAACAAGAAGTAGTCGGTCCGATCGCGAGATCGGGACCGCCACTTCTCCGTGACGCTGCGAGAGCGCGAGCGTGAGTGTGAAGGCTGTGGCCCCCCACCGGTTTCCGGTGGGGGGCCACAGCCGTATTAGCTTGTGTGTATGACCGTGTGGCACATGGCTGGGTCTGGTCGTCGGTGGAAAGTCCCCGTGACTTCGTGCATCGGGCGGTCATCACAGCGCAACAACAAACCGCTAGGTTGGGCTCCACACGGGAAACACGGCTGGAAGGAAGGCGCTGATCTTGGGCAAGGTCGTGCTCGTGACCGGAGTGGCCCGTCAGTTGGGGGGCCGTTTCGTACGACGGATCCAGCGTGATCCCCAGGTGGAACGGGTCATCGCCGTGGACGCGGTCCCGCCGGAGCACCATCTGGGCGGCGCCGACTTCATCCAGGCCGACATCCGGCAGCCCACCATCGCGCGGGTGCTCGCCGAGACGAACGCCGACACGGTCGTGCACCTGGATGTGACGGGCATCGCCCTGGGCAGCGGCAGCCGGGTCACGCTCAAGGAGACCAACGTCATCGGCACCATGCAGCTGCTGGGTGCCTGTCAGAAGTCGCCCGCCGTGAAGCGGCTCGTGGTGAAGTCCAGTACGAACGTGTACGGGTCCGCGCCCCGGGATCCGGCGGTGTTCACCGAGACCACGTCGCCCAAGTCGCTGCCCAGCGGCGGCTTCGCCAAGGACGCGGTGGAGGTCGAGGGGTATGTGCGCGGGTTCGCGCGGCGCCGGCCCGACGTCGCCGTGGCGGTGCTGCGCTTCGCCAATATCCTGGGGCCGACCGCGGATTCACCGCTCACCCAGTACTTCGCGATGCCGGTCCTGCCGACCGTGTTCGGCTACGACCCGCGGCTCCAGTTCGTGCACGAGGACGATGTGATCGAGGTCCTGCGCATCGCCTCGCACGAACCGGAGCGTGGAACGCTCAACAGCGGCACGTTCAACATCGCCGGCGACGGAGTCCTGCTGCTCTCGCAGTGCTCCCGGCGGCTCGGCCGTCCCACCATGCCGCTGCTGCTGCCCGCGGTCACCTGGGCCGGCTCGCTCGTGCGTACGCTGGGCGTGAGTGACTTCTCACCCGAGCAGATCCGGCTGCTCACGCACGGCCGGGTCGTGGCGACGAACCAGATGCGCGAGACTCTGGGGTATCAGCCGAAGTTCACGACCGCCGAGACGTTCGAGGACTTCGCGCGCGTCCGTGGCCCCGGTCTGCTGCCGCCGGAGGCCCTCGCGCGGGTCGTCGACCGGATCGCCGCGCTGCCCTTCGTACCCTTCGCGGGCAGCGGTGGTGCCCGCACCCCGAACACCGCACCGGTCACGACAGCTGCCGAAGCGACCTGACGGAGACAGCCCACCGACGCAGAGCGCCAACCGAGGAGCGCATCAACGATGGCGGATGCCAAGGTCATTCCGTTCGACGACGACAGGTCCCGCGCGGGCACCGTCCCGCGGCCGTCGCGCCGCCGGAGCGCGGGGAGCAGCCGGCGCAAGGGCGAATCGGCTGTGGTTCGCGAGGTCCAGCCCCTGCCGGGACGGGCCCGCCCGCAGGATGATGTTCAGGTGACACAAGAGCAACAGCCGCCCCAGGAGTCCCAGGACCAGCCCGGGCACCAGGTCCCCTCGCCCGCCCCGGACGGCGGTGTCGTCGGCGGCCTTGAACGACGTATCGCGGGCGGCCTGTCCTTCCTGCGACGCCGGCTCACCGGGGACTACGAGGTCGACGACTTCGGGTACGACGCCGAACTCACCGACCAGGTCCTGATGTCGCTGGTGCGCCCGCTGTACGAGAAGTACTTCCGGGTCGAGGTCAAGGGCATCGAGAACATCCCTGCCGAGGGCGGCGCCCTGATCGTCGCCAACCACTCCGGGACCTTGCCGCTGGACGGCCTGATGATGCAGGTCGCCGTGCACGACAACCATCCGGCGGACCGCCATCTCCGGCTCCTGGCGGCGGACCTGGTCTTCATGCTCCCGGTGGTCAACGAACTGGCCCGCAAGGCCGGTCACACCCTGGCCTGCGCCGAGGACGCGGAACGGCTCCTGGGGCGCGGCGAGCTGGTCGGCGTGATGCCGGAGGGCTTCAAGGGCATCGGCAAGCCGTTCAGCGAGCGGTACAAGCTGCAACGCTTCGGGCGGGGTGGCTTCGTGTCGACGGCGCTGCGGCAGGGCGCGCCGATCATCCCGTGCTCGATCGTCGGGGCCGAGGAGATCTACCCGATGATCGGCAACGCCAAGACGCTGGCCCGGGTGCTCGGGTTCCCGTACTTCCCGATCACTCCGACGTTCCCGTTGCTGGGTCCGCTGGGCGCGATTCCGCTGCCCACGAAGTGGACGATCCAGTTCGGCGAGCCGATTCGCACGGACGGCTATCCGCCGGAGGCGGCCGAGGACCCGATGCTGATGTTCAACCTGACGGACCAGGTCAGGGAACAGATCCAGCACACCCTCTACAAGCTGCTGGTGCAGCGCCGGTCGGTCTTCTTCTGACGCCGGTTCGTTTCGGACGGTACGTGTACGTCGGTGGGGGCGCCCTTCACAGGAAGGGCGCCCCCACCGACGTACAAGGGACTGCTCTAGCTCGCGTCCTCGCCGTCGATGCCCAGGCCGGGCAGCAGGCCCGGGAGGAGCGGTGGGAGCGTGACGTCCGGCTGGGTGGTGGACGGGGTGGTCGTCGACGGGGACGCCGTGCCGCTGTTCTGGGGCGGGTCGAGGAGGCCCCCGGTGTTGCCGCCGAGCAGCCCGTCGCTGCCGGCGCCGGAGGCGGACGGCTTGGGGTTGCCGCTGCTGGAGTCGCGCCCGCCGGCGGGGTCCCCGCCGGTGTCGCTGGGCGCGGCCGACCGGTCGGAACCGGACGAACTCGTGCTCGACCCCGGTCCGGAGTCCTGTCGTTGACCTCCGTTGTCACCGCTTCGGCTGCCGCCGCTCCGGGCGGGGGGCTTCGGGAGCAGGGACTGGAGGGGGGCGACCTCTTGGTCTATGGCGTCGAAGACCGAGGACACCTCCTGGCTCACGTCCCCGAGTTGCACGGGGAGGCGGTCGCGCAGGGCGCCCCAGGCTTCGCGGTGGGAGCGGGAGAAGGTGTCCAGGGCCTGGATGGGGCCCAGGGAGTCGGGGTCGCGCTGATACGCCTGATGGAGCAGGCGGTGGCCTTCCGAGACGTCGTGCCGCATACCGGAGAGGGCGCGGCGGATCTCGCCGAGCGACTCGTGGTCGAGCTGACCGGCGCGGTCGCGCTCCACCAGCCGGCGGGCCTCGTTGAGCCGCGTCGAGGCCTGGTCGAGGTAGACCTGACCGCGTTCGCTGTCGCCGTCGGCCAGGTAGTTGAGCTTGACGTCCTCGATGCCGCGCTTGAGGCCGTACAGGGAGTCACCGGGCAGGGCGTCGGAACTGGCAGCGGCGACACCGCCGAAGGCTCCGGCGGCCACACCCACGCTGAGTCCGCCTGCGGCGAGACCCTTCGTCAGGCGTGTACGGGGTCGCAACTTCCCCAGCCCGGTCGCCCGGTGAGCGCCCTTGGCCCGGGAGCGCTGCTCGGGCACCGAAGGGTTCGTCGCCTCGCCTCCCGGCACCGTGCCGTCCCGCAGCATGGCCTCCATCGCGGCCACCAGCTGGGCCCGGTGGACGACCTTGACCGCGGGGTCGAGCACCGGCTTGGGCAGCTCGCCGAGACCGGTCGCGAGGGCCACCAGTCGGTTCGGTTCGGTCTGTTCCGCCCGGTGGTCCGCCTGGTGGTCCGCCCGTTCCGCGGCAGCCGGGGCCGGTTCCGGTGCGGCGTCCGGTGCCGGTCCTTCGGGCTGTTCGGCCGCCGAGTCCCGGTCGGACAGCTCCTCCAGGGCCTGGGCGAAGGCGTTCGCCCGCCGGTGCGCCGAAACGTTCGCGATCACTGGCGGCACCTCCTCTCGTCATGACGGTCGGCTCCCCAGGGGGTCCTGAGGGTTGCACATCCCTGACCACATCCACTCGATCGAATGATCGGAGACGGCCAGGGAGTGACCACAGGGAGCCTGTATCCCGCACAACGAGTGGCGCGGCACTTGGGTTACGGACGGCGGATGATCGGACCGCGAACTCAACGGACTTTCACGGAAGGTGAGTTGGCGGTCGCTGAGTGTGCGGTCCCCGGGCGGGCGAAAGCGGCGCGAGTCCGCGGTGCGGTGCGAGGTGTGCCCGGTGGGTCTTCGGGCGCGGGTGCGGCACGGGAATGTGCCGGGGGCGACGGGCGCGGAGTACCTCGTAGGGTGCTCAGCGCGCGTCTTCCGGGAGGAGCCGGGCGAGTGTACGGACGGCGCGGTACTGGAGGGTCTTGATGGCGCCCTCGTTCTTGCCCATCACGCGCGCGGTCTCGGCGACGGACAGCCCCTGGAGGAAGCGCAGGGTCACGCACTCCTGCTGTTGGGGGTTGAGGCGCTTCACGGCGTCGAGGAGAGCGGCGTTCGAGAGGGACTCCAGGACGGAGTCCTCCGGTGAACGCTCGACCTCGTTGGCGTCCAGCATCTCGCCCGTGGTCACTTCGAGCCGGAAACGGCTGGACTTGAAGTGGTCGGCGACGAGGTTGCGGGCGATGGTGACCAGCCAGGCGCCGAAGTCGCGGCCCTGCCAGGTGAAGGTTCCGATGCGGCGCAGGGCGCGCAGGAACGTCTCGCTCGTCAGGTCCTCGGCGGTGGCCTTTCCGCCCACCCGGTAGTAGATGTACCGGTACACAGTGTCGCTGTACTGGTCGTAAAGGCGGCCGAAGGCGTCGGCCTCACCGGCCTGGGCACGCTCGACAAGGTCCATCATGCGGGCGCTGTCACTGTCCGCGGCGGGGCGGCGAGGGGTGGCGGCGCCGGCCGCACGCCCTCGTCTGCCGACCGCGGCGGTGCCGTCGGCCAGCGCGTAGCACGGGCCGAGTGGTGCGGCGGTGGCGAATGCGGGGACGGCGTACGCGGTGGGGACGAAGCCGCGCAACAGGTCCAGGACCGTTGCGCGCAGCGTAGCCAGGCCCGAGGCGTCAACCCCGACGTGTGGGTACACGGGACTCCCAGAGGCAGAGCTTCCATCACGTGCAGTGCGGGACCGTTCACCCGTCGTGGCGACGGAGGGGTACCGGTTTGCGTCTGAGGAGAATAACGCTTCGTGCAGGCCCTGCTACACCCGGTTGCTCAAATCATCGATTACGTCGCTTCTGTTACCTATTGGCGCCCGTTCAAGCGCCGCAGTGTGACAGATTGTTGATCGATTAAGGCCGAGTTGAGCACCGCTCAGGGCGTGTTGTGGCTGTGTACCGCCAACGGGACTGATGGAGGGGTTACGGGGGTATTGCGGGGCGAATGGTTGTTTCGTCGCCGGGCGGGTCAGCGGCGGCGGCGATGGAGGGCGATGGCTGCCGCTGTGCCGCCGGCCACCGCTCCCACGCCGGCTGCCGCCGGGATACCGACCTTCGCCGCCTTGCGGCCCGTGCGGTAGTCCCGTAGACGCCAGTCCAGTCGGCGGGCGTGCTTGCGGAGCTTGGTGTCCGGGTTGATCGCGTAGGGGTGGCCCACCAGGGAGAGCATGGGGATGTCGTTGTGCGAGTCGCTGTACGCCGCGCAACGTGTCAGGTCCAGGTCCTCCGCCGTCGCCAGGGCGCGTACCGCCTCCGCCTTGGCCGGGCCGTGCAGGGGTTCGCCCACCAGCTTGCCCGTGTATACGCCGTCCACCGACTCCGCGACCGTGCCCAGGGCGCCCGTCAGGCCGAGGCGGCGGGCGATGACCGTGGCGATCTCCACCGGGGCCGCCGTCACCAGCCACACCTTCTGGCCCGCGTCCAGGTGCGCCTGGGCCAGTGCGCGGGTGCCCGGCCAGATGCGTTCGGCCATGTACTCGTCGTAGATCTCCTCGCCGATCGACATCAGTTCGGCGACGCGGTGGCCCTTGACGATGGAGAGGGCGGAGTCCCGGGCGTCCTGCATGTGCTCGGGGTCCTCGATACCGGCCAGCCTGAACCACGCCTGCTGCCAGGCGAACCGGTAGAGATCGCGGGACTCGAAGAACTTCCGTTTGTACAGGCCCCGGCCGAAGTGGAAGATGGCGGCGCCCTGCATGACGGTGTTGTCGAGGTCGAAGAAGGCGGCGGCCCTGACATCACCGAGGACGGGAAACGCGGATTCCTCCACGGCGCCCGACAGATCCGGTGCGTGCGCCAGCTCCTCCAGCTCCTGGGAGGATTTGCGCGCTGCCTCCGCCGAGGCCTCGCCTGCCAACACGCTCCGCGCCGTGGCGGAGCGCCTACGGGGGGTGAGCCATCCGAGAGCGGCCATGGCGTGAGCATAGCCAGTTTGTTCGGTGCTTCCGGAGTCGAGAGGTTTGGAGGTTGTGAACTCTCCGCGACCGCGCAGTTAAAGAACCGGTCCAACTGCCGTGCAGGGACGTCGAGTGCCTCCCCGGCCGGCGCGGGACAATGGACGTATGAGTCCCCTCTTTCGGCGCGGCGACCGTCGAACGCCACAGTCCCGGCTGGTCACTCTGATCCGGAAGCCCGGTTGTCATTTGTGTGATGACGCACAGGGGGTTGTCGAGAAGGTGTGTGCCGATCTTGGGGTGCCATGGGAACAGAAGGACATCACTCAGGACGAAGAACTCCACCGTGAGTACTGGGAACAGATCCCCGTCGTGCTCATCGACGGCGCCCAGCACACGTTCTGGCGCGTCAGCGAAGAACGTCTTCGCAAAGCCCTCACATAGATTCCCGACGGATTACCGAGCGGTCGCGTTCTGACCAAGTGCTGACCGAGCAGTCCAAGTGGTCCGGAAAGTCGCTTAGGATCGAGAGCGGTTCAGATCTCGGGGGCGGGATTCATGAGGAGTGTGTGAGGTTTTGCCCCCGAACGGTGCCTGTGACGGCGAGGGACAACGGTGCTTGTGCGCCGGTTCCCTGCGCATGCGACGGGGGTGCGTGACCCCGGTCACGTTGGGTGGGCAAATCGGACACCATCTTTGTGCACGCGTTCACAAAGACATAGCCTGCATTCGACGGGGCGGTCCAGGGACGTGTGACCGCCTGCAGCCCCGCGCTACCCGCAGGAGCACCGTGGCAACTGGCCGAACTCACCGAACGGCGACCCGCAGCCGAGGGATTCCCGAGGCCACCGTCGCCAGGCTTCCGCTGTACCTCCGTGCGCTGACCGGACTGTCGGAGCGCTCGGTACCCACGGTCTCCTCCGAGGAACTGGCAGCCGCCGCGGGCGTCAACTCCGCGAAGCTGCGCAAGGACTTCTCCTACCTGGGGTCCTATGGGACCCGTGGTGTGGGCTACGACGTCGAGTATCTCGTCTATCAGATCTCGCGCGAGCTGGGGCTGACCCAGGACTGGCCGGTAGTGATCGTCGGTATCGGTAATCTCGGCGCCGCCCTCGCGAACTACGGCGGCTTCGCCTCCCGTGGATTCCGGGTGGCCGCCCTCATCGACGCCGATCCCGCGATGGCAGGAAAGCCCGTCGCCGGTATTCCGGTGCAGCACTCGGATGATCTGGAAAGGATCATCGCGGACAACGGTGTGTCCATTGGCGTTATCGCCACCCCCGCCGGTGCCGCCCAGCCCGTGTGCGATCGGCTCGTCGCCGCCGGTGTGACCTCCATTCTCAACTTCGCGCCCACCGTGCTGACCGTCCCGGACGGCGTAGACGTACGCAAGGTCGATCTCAGCATCGAGTTGCAGATCCTCGCCTTCCACGAGCAGCGCAAGGCCGGCGAGGAGGCCGACGCCGCCGCTGCCGCCGCCGAAGCCGGGGCGGGCGACACCGCTCCGGTGGTCGCGGCCAAGGTGCGGGGCGGTAGTGGTGGTCGTGGCAAAGGGCCTGACGGGGACGTTCCCGCCGTGATGCCGGCATGAGTCTCCTCGTCGTCGGGCTGAGCCACCGCAGCGCTCCCGTCAGTGTTCTCGAGCGCGCCGCGCTGTCCCAGGACGCGCAGATCAAGTTGCTTCAGGACACCGTCGCCGCCGAGGCCGCGCTGCTCGCCACCTGCAACCGCATCGAGCTGTACGCGGACGTGGACAAGTTCCACGCAGGGGTCGCCGAGCTGTCCACGCTGCTCGCCCAGCACAGCGGGGTGGGGCTGGACGAACTCACCCCGTACCTGTACGTGCACTACGAGGACCGGGCCGTCCACCATCTGTTCTCCGTCGCCTGTGGGCTCGACTCCATGGTCGTCGGCGAGGGGCAGGTCCTCGGGCAGATCAAGGACTCGCTCGCCCTCGCCCAGGATCTGCACACCGCCGGCCGACTGCTGAACGACCTGTTCCAGCAGGCCCTGCGGGTCGGCAAGCGCGCCCACTCCGAGACCGGCATCGACCGGGCCGGACAGTCCCTGGTCACCTTCGGGCTCCAGCAGCTCGCCGGGGGGCGGGGGACCGGGGCTTCTGTGGAAGCCTGGGCCGCGGGAAAGAAAGCCCTGGTCATCGGTGCCGGGTCGATGTCCTCACTGGCCGCCGCCACGCTCGCGCGGCTCGGGGTCGCCGAGATCGTCGTCGCCAACCGCACGCCGGACCGCGCCGAGCGGCTCGCGCAGATCATCAACGAGAACAGCGAGAACAGCCAGTACGAGGGTTCCGGCGGCCACGAGGGTGGCGCGACGCCCGTGTCCGCCCGAGCCGTTCCGATGGAATCGGTGCCCTTCGAGCTGACACGTGCCGATATAGCCGTTTCCTGTACCGGCGCGACCGGGCTGGTCCTCACCGCCGAGATCATCGCGGCGGCCGTCGAGGGCCGGGTACCGGCGGACGAGGCCGGGCTCGCCCCTCGTCCGACCGCGACGGGTGACGTACGAGACGTACGCGGGGTTCTGCCGCCCACCAGCATCGGCACCGACGACGGTTGTCCGCTGGACCTGTCCGCCGCACAGACCAGCCAGACCAGCCAGGCCGGGCAGGCCGTGCAGGAGTCGGCCGGGTTCTCGGTGATGGGCGAGGCCGCCGTCGCCGGGATGGACGCGGCGACGCTGGAGCAGCACGCGGCCTGGGTGGACAACGGGACTGTCGACCGGCGGGACGCCGCCCGCCGTACGCCCGACGACGACCGTGAACTGATCGCCGCGCTCGCCCTGACCGCGACCGCCCTCGGGCGCATCCCCGAGCGGCGGCGCCCCGCGGCGCCGGCCGGGGTGACGCGGCCCCCGGCCGTGCTCTCGCTGCTCGACCTCGCCATGCCCCGGGACGTCGACGCCGCCGCGCACCGGCTGGCCGGGGTGCGGCTGGTGGACATCGAGTCGCTGGCCGAGGCCTCGGCGGACGTTCCGATGGCCGCCGACGTGGACCAGGTCCGGCGGATCGTCGCCGACGAGGTCGCGGCCTTCGGGGCCGCCCTGCGCGCGGCGCACATCACCCCCACCGTCGTCGCGCTGCGCGCCATGGCCGCCGATGTCGTCGCCGGTGAGATCGCCCGGCTCGACGGACGCCTGCCCGGGCTAGACGAGAAGCACCGGGCCGAGATCACGCAGACCGTGCGGCGCGTGGTCGACAAACTGCTGCACGCGCCGACCGTACGGGTCAAGCAGCTCGCGGCCGAACCCGGCGGCGCCGGGTACGCGGACGCGTTGCGCACCCTGTTCGACCTCGACCAGGAGACGGTCGACGGCGTGTCCCGGGCGGACCAGGACGACGACCATTCTGAGCAGAACGCCGAGAACCGAGGGCGAGCATGAGTGAGCCAGAGCCAGTACAAGGGGCGCTGAGGCTTGGGACCAGGCGAAGTCAACTCGCCCTGGCCCAGTCCGGACAGGTCGCCGACGCCGTGCACCGGCTGACCGGGCGGCCCGTGGAGCTCGTCGAGATCACGACGTACGGCGACGTGTCCCGCGAGGACCTCGCCCAGATCGGCGGCACGGGGGTCTTCGTGACCGCCCTGCGGGAGGCGTTGCTGCGTGGGGAGGTCGACTTCGCGGTGCACTCGCTGAAGGACCTGCCGACCGCGCAGCCCGACGACCTGGTGCTGGCCGCCGTACCCGGGCGCGAGGATCCGCGTGACGTGCTGGTGGCGCGCGACGACCTCAAGTTCACCGACCTGCCGCGCGGCGCGCGGGTCGGGACGGGTTCGACGCGGCGCACGGCCCAGCTGAACGCGTACGCGCGCGCCCATGACCTGGACATCGAGGTCGTGCCGGTCCGGGGGAACGTCGACACCCGGATCGGGTTCGTGCGCAGTGGTGAGCTGGATGCGGTGGTGCTGGCCGCGGCCGGCCTCAACCGGATCGGGCGCGCCGGCGAAGTGACCGACTTCCTGTCGGTCGACATGGTTCTGCCTGCCCCTGGCCAAGGGGCCCTGGCGATCGAGTGCAGAGCGGGGAACACCTTCCACGACTCTGACCTGATCGCGGCACTCGGCGAGCTCGACGACCCGGACACCCGGGCCGCCGTGACCGCCGAACGGTCACTGCTCGCCGCCCTGGAGGCCGGTTGCAGCGCCCCTGTGGGCGCGCTGGCCGACCTGCTGGCCGACGGGCAGATTGTCAAGGAGATGCGCCTGCGCGGCGTCGTCGGCACGACCGACGGCTCGACGCTGGTGCAGCTGTCCACCACCGGTCCCGTGCCCGAGACGTACGACCAAGCAATGGCGCTCGGCCGTGAACTCGCAGCCGAGATGCTTGCCAAGGGCGCGGCCGGTCTGATGGGGGAGCGAGCACAGTGAGCCCCACCACCCTTCCCGCCGGTCCGGACCATGGGCACGTCACCTTTCTCGGTGCCGGACCCGGGGATCCGGGACTACTGACTCTGCGCGCCGTCGAGGCGCTGGCGAACGCGGACGTACTGGTCGCCGAGCACGAGGTGCTCGACGTCGTACGCGCACACGCCAGACAAGGCGTTGCCGAGCTCAACACCGAATTGGACACGCCTATTGGCAGCACGTATCCAGGCACAGGCACGCCTCAACTAACGGTTGTTGACGGCGCGTCAACGACCGCTGGTGCACCCGCTGTGCGGGATGCCGCACATCTTGTCATGGAGGCCGCACGGGGCGGCAGGCGGGTCGTGCGTGCGGTGTCCGGGGATCCCGGGCTCGACGCGTACGCCGCCGAGGAGATGCTGGCGTGCGCGCGCGCCGGTGTCCCGTTCGAGGTGGTCCCGGGTGTCGCCGCCGCCGTGGGCGTGCCCGCGTACGCGGGTGTGCCGCTGCGGGACGCACAGGGCGCGGACGTCCGCTTCGTGGACGCCCGTACGGCGTCGGACCGGTGCTGGACCGAGGTCGGGGCTTCCGACGGGACCGTCGTCGTTTCGACCACCTTGGATTCGGTGGCTGCCGCCGCGGGTGAGCTGGTCGCGGCCGGGCGTAAGCCGGACACCCCGCTGACCGTGACGATCGCCGGGACCACGACGCGTCAGCGGACCTGGTCGGCGACGCTGGGGACCATCGCCCAGACGTTCAAACAGGGCAAGGTGCTGCCGTCGCCCGACGGCGGCCGGCCCGTGATAGCCGTCGTCGGCGAGCGGTTCGCCGCCGCCCAGCGCGAGCAGCTGTCGTGGTTCGAGAACAAGCCGCTGTTCGGATGGCGGGTGCTGGTGCCGCGTACGAAGGAGCAGTCGGCGTCGCTCTCCGACCGGCTGCGGTCCTACGGGGCCGTGCCGCACGAGGTGCCGACGATCGCCGTCGAGCCGCCGCGGACCCCGCAGCAGATGGAGCGGGCGGTCAAGGGGCTGGTCACGGGCCGCTATGAGTGGATCGCTTTCACGAGCGTGAACGCGGTCAAGGCGGTTCGTGAGAAGTTCGAGGAGTACGGGCTCGATGCCCGGGCCTTCGCCGGGATCAAGGTCGCGGCGGTGGGTGAACAGACCGCCAAGGCGTTGGTCGCCTTTGGGGTGAAGCCCGATCTGGTGCCGAGTGGCGAGCAGTCCGCTGCCGGGTTGCTGGACGACTGGCCGCCTTACGACCCGGTCTTCGATCCGATCGACCGCGTTTTCCTGCCTCGGGCCGACATCGCCACGGAGACGTTGGTCGCCGGGCTGATCGAGTTGGGCTGGGAGGTCGACGACGTCACGGCCTACCGGACGGTGCGGGCCTCGCCGCCGCCGCAGGAAACGCGGGAGGCGATCAAGGGGGGTGGCTTCGACGCCGTTCTCTTTACGTCGTCGTCCACGGTGCGGAACCTGGTGGGGATCGCGGGCAAGCCTCACAACGTGACGGTGATCGCGTGTATCGGGCCGGCCACGGCGAAGACCGCCGAGGAGCACGGTCTGCGGGTCGATGTGATGGCTCCGGAGCCGTCCGTGCTGAAGTTGGCGGAGGCGTTGGCAGACTTCGGGTTGCGGCGGAGGGCTTCCGCGGTGGAGTCGGGGGATCCCGTTACTCGGCCCAGTGAGCGGCGGCCGGGGGCTCGGCGGAGGCGGACGACGTAGTTGGGGCTGGGGCTGTGGCCGTGGCTGTGGGGCGGTGGGGGTGGGCGTTGGGTTTGCTCGCCCCCACCGCCCTACCCGTCCCATCCTGTTCCTGGGGGCTGCGCCCCAGACCCCCCTTCGGCCCTGAACGGGCCTCGTCCTCAACCCCCCAGCGGGGGGACCCCCAGACGGGCTGGAATGCCCGGGCCTGGGCTGAGGGATGCCGCCGGTGCTGGAAACGTCCGACGGTGCGTCGGTAAAGGGGTGTGCGGGGCGGGCGTAGCGTGGGTGTATGTCGAAGTACGGATCGTTTCCCGGTACGCGTCCCCGGCGGCTGCGTACCACGCCCGTCATGCGGCGCATGGTCGCCGAGACGCGGCTGCACCCCGCCGACTTCATCCTCCCCGCCTTCGTGCGGGAAGGGGTGAGTGAGCCGGTTCCGATCTCCGCGATGCCCGGGGTCGTCCAGCACACCCGGGACAGCCTGAGGAAGGCCGCCGTGGACGCCGTGGCCGCCGGGGTCTCCGGGATCATGCTCTTCGGGGTGCCCGAGGAGGGGAAGAAGGACGCCCTCGGGACCCCCGGTACCGATCCGGACGGGATTCTCCAGGTCGCCATCCGCGATGTGCGGGCCGAGGTGGGGGACGAGCTGCTCGTCATGTCCGACCTCTGTCTCGACGAGACCACCGATCACGGGCACTGCGGGGTGCTGGACGCGGAAGGGCGCGTCGACAACGACGCCACCCTGGAGCGGTACGCCGAGATGGCCCAGGTGCAGGCCGATGCCGGCGCCCATGTCGTTGGGCCCAGCGGGATGATGGACGGGCAGATCGGGGTTGTTCGCGATGCCCTTGATCAGATCGGGCGCGAGGATGTCGCCATCCTCGCCTACACCGCCAAGTACTCGTCCGCCTTCTACGGGCCTTTCCGGGAAGCCGTCGGTTCCTCCCTGAAGGGGGACCGCAAGACGTATCAGCAGGACCCCGCCAATGTGCGGGAGTCGCTGCGGGAGCTGGCGCTCGATCTGGAAGAGGGCGCCGACATGGTCATGGTGAAGCCCGCCGGGCCCTATCTCGACATCCTCGCCCGGGTCGCCGACGCCGTGGACGTGCCCGTCGCCGCCTACCAGATCTCCGGCGAGTACTCGATGATCGAGGCCGCGGCGGAGAAGGGCTGGGTCGACCGGGAGCGGGCCATCCTGGAGACCCTGACCGGGATCAAGCGCGCCGGCGCGCAGAACATCCTCACCTACTGGGCCACCGAGGCTGCCCGCATGCTGTGAGCCTGCCCGACGGCACGTCCGGTGCCGGGCGTGCGTGCGGGTGTGGCTGCGGGGGCGCGTCCGGGGGCCGATTTCGCCGATGCCGACGACGGGCCCTCGTCCCGTACGCCCTCGCCGTCCTCGCACGCCGTGAGGGTGGTGAGCGCGACGAGCGCGACCGCCGTGGCGGCGAACAGGCGCGTACGGGAGGTGCGTACGGACATGGGGGTGCCCTTTCGGAGGGGAAGGGGAGGGGGGACGGTGCCGGTCGGTTGGCAACAGCTTGTGCGGTGATCCGTCCCAGCACCATGGTTCGCGGCGATTCCGGGACGCCTGCCGGTGGACCACTGCGCTGACCTGCGGGGATGGTGTCCCGTTGCGGGACGGTCCGGGACGCCGGGAGGGGGTTGCGGGACGCTTCGGCGGTCGATTTTCGATTCTCGAATATCAACTCCGGTCGGCGGCTAGGTTGTTGTCCGTTGAAGAGGTTTGGACACCAGGCTCCCCAGGGAGAGGCACCATGAGCGGCGATGCTCTCAGTCAGGACCCCGCCGAGCTGAGAAGGAGGATCGACACCACCAAGGCCCACCCGGCCCGGGTCTACGACGTCTTCCTCGGCGGCAAGGACAACTACCCGGCCGACCGCAACGCGGCTGCCGCCGCACTCGCCGCGAATCCGCGCGGTTACCTGGACGTCCGGCACAACCGGGACTTCATGCGCCGCGCCGTGACCACCCTGGCGACGGACGAGGGCATCCGGCAGTTCCTCGACATCGGGACCGGCCTGCCGACGCAGGACAACGTCCACCAGATCGCCCAGCGCATCGCCCCGGACACCCGGGTCGTGTACGTCGACAACGACCCGATCGTGCTCGCCCATGCGCGCGCCCTGCTCACCAGCGGGCCCGAGGGCCGTACCGACTACATCGACGCCGACCTGGCCGACCCGGCCCAGATCCTCGAACACGCCCGCAAGACCCTCGACTTCGACCAGCCGATCGCGCTCGTCCTCGCGGCGGTCCTGCACTTCGTGGCGGAGCCGGAGGCGTACGACATCGTGCGCGAACTGGTCGACGCGCTGCCGTCCGGCAGCCGGCTCGTCCTCAGTCACCTCACCGAGGACCTGAACCCCGAGAAGATCCGCGCGGTCCAACGGACGTACACCGAGCGCGGGTTCACCTTCGTGCTGCGGTCCAGGGCCGAGGTGGAGCGCTTCTTCGAGGAGAACGGGCTCACCCTCGACGAGCCGGGCGTCGTGCCCGCCCACCACTGGCGTCCCGACGGCGGCGCGCCCGTCCCGGAGGTGGTCGAGGCCGCGTACCTCGACTCGCTGGACGACATCGAGAAGGTCCGCTACCGCGACATCAACGACGTCACGGACGCGGACATCAACGTGTACGGGGCGAGTGGCCGCAAGGCCTGAATCCGCAAAGGGCTGAGGCCGCAAAGTCCTGAGGCCGGCTGGGCTGAAGTCCGTCGTGGGCGTCCGGATCGTGAAAAGCGATTGTAGGCGGCACGCACTTCCCTAGGGTGTGGGCAGGAGCCGTATGGCCCGCCCGCCTGAAGGAGCCGCACATGACAGCCCCAGTGACCGCTGCGCCCGCTTCTGCTTCCGTCTCCGCTTCCGTGCCCGCGCTCGCCGCGCGGGCACGGGCGGTTGGCGGGTCGGCCGTACGGGACATCCTGGCCGTCATCGCGCGGCCCGAGGTGATCAACTTCGCGGGTGGGCTGCCCGCACCCGAACTGTTCGACGCGGAGGGCGTGGCCGCCGCGTTCCGGGACGTGTTCGCGGACACGCCCGCGCGGGCCCTGCAGTACACCACGACCGAGGGTGAGCCGGCCCTGCGCGAGGCGCTCGCCCTACGGCACACCGGACGCGGCCTGCCCACCGACGCCGACGACCTCCTCGTCACCACCGGTTCCCAGCAGGCGCTGTCGCTGCTCGCCACCGCGCTGATCGACCCCGGGGACGCCGTCCTCGTCGAAACCCCCTGCTATCTCGCGGCACTTCAGGTGTTCGGGCTGGCGGGCGCGCGGGTGATCGCCGTCCCCGGGGACGAGGACGGGATCGCTCCGGGGGCGCTGGAGGAACTGGTCGTCCGCCACCGGCCCAAGCTGCTGTACACCGTGCCCAACTTCCGCAACCCGACCGGCCAGACCATGCCGGGCGAGCGCCGGGCCGCGGTGGCGGAGGTCGCCGCGCGGCTCGGGCTGTGGGTCGTCGAGGACGATCCGTACGGCGAGCTGCGCTTCGAGGGCGAGCGTGTGCCGTGGATCGCCTCCTGTCCGGGCGCGGAGGACCGTACGGTCCTGCTCGGCTCCTTCTCCAAGGTCATGGCGCCGGGGCTGCGGCTGGGCTGGCTGCGGGCACCGGCGGAGCTGCTGCGCGCGTGCACCGTCGCCAAGCAGGCCGCCGACCTGCACACCCCGACCGTCAACCAGCTCGCCGCCGCCCGGTATCTGACCGACCGTGACCTCGACGCCCATGTGCGGCGCGTGGCCCGCGTCTACGGGGAGCGGCGCGACGCCATGCTCGACGGCATCGGGGACGCCCTCCCGGAGGGCTCGACCTGGACCCGTCCCGAGGGCGGCATGTTCCTCTGGGCCCGGCTTCCGGAGTCGTACGACACCACCGCCCTGCTCCGTGGGGTGGTGGAGCGGGGCGTCGCGTACGTGCCGGGGGCGCCCTTCTACGCGGGCGAGGTGGAGGGTGCTGAGCGGGCGACGATGCGGTTGTGTTTCGTCACTCAGACTCCGGAGGAGATCGGGGAGGGGCTTCGGCGGTTGGGGGCGGGGTTGCGGTAGCGCTCCGCTGGTCAGGGGGCTGGACACGCGGTTCGTTGGCTGCGGGCCGGTGGGGGCTTGTCGCGCCCGCGCGGCGGAGCCGCATGTCGACACAGCCCCGCGCCCCTGTCGAGGCGGTGTCAGTCCCACCAGAAGGACCAGGTCTGCTGGGTCAGCAGTTCGTGTTCGGCGTACGCGCGCAAGGTGCTGTGGGCTCCCTGCGTGATGTTGTCCGGGCAGAACGCGAAGTGTTCGGCGGCTATGGCTTCGGCCTCGGCGAGGGTGGTCGGCGGGGCCGCCACGGACAGAACCAACTGATTGAAGGTCAGCGCCAGGACCCGTATGCCGAAGCGGTCCTCCCAGGAGCGGAGTACCGCGCAGAGGCGTGCCGTGTCGCTCTCGTAGTTGGCGGGGCCCGACCAGCCGATGGCGGCGGGGATGTCGGCGGAACGGCGGGCGGGGACGAGCGCGAGGCGCGGTTCCTTGAAGGCGGAGCCGGGGGTGAGGAGCGAGTCGGCCAACCGGGCCGCCAGGACGTCGGCGTCGGCCTGCTCGGTGGTGGCGTCGGCGTCGGCGTCGGTGCTGATGGTGGCGGGGGCGAGGCCGGGCCAGGCCTCGCCCTGTGCCGCGTACTCCTCCCAGAATCCGGTGAGGACCTCCTCGGCGTCGTGGTCCCCGGGGTAGGAGGTGTCGGCGGGCATCAACTCCCAATCCTCCGGCCCGCCTTGGCCGCCGCCCACCTCTATGACCACCGGGACGAGCCCCGCGGGCCGGCACGCGTCGTGGTGCGCGGTCCAGTCGCCGGGGGCGGAGGGCGCGTCGGCGTGCCAGAGCAGGGGCTCGTGCCACGGGCCCTCGTCCGTCGCGTCTGTCAGCCTCCCGGCGGGGAGGGCGAGGCCGAGTGTGCTGCCGGTGGGGTCGGTCGCGAGGTGGGGCAGCGGGTTGGGAAGTGTCGCCATGCCGGTGACTGTAGGGCCTGCCTCTGACAACGGGCCCTGGGAGCCGGGAGCCCAGGTGGGAGAGGGTGGGCGGGCAACGGTTCGAGATCGGTCCGGTGTCGGTGCGGCCTCGAACGTGCGTCGGACTGGAGTAGAACCGGCAATGGATCAGCCATGGTTCGGTGGCCTGCGGGGCTCAGCGCCGTGAATATCAGGCTGTTGTGCCGCCGCCGTCAATGATCTTGTGTGGGTCTGTCCTGAAATCGCCGTCCGGGAGTGACCTCGACCCTGTGCAGGGATCAACTTTCTGCCCGTTACCTGCAACGATTAACCCTATTGACGAGTTCCCGTCAGTCTCCGTAACTTCTCCCCTTGGCCTGATCCGCTCGGCGGGCCCACATCGTTCCCTGGGGGATGCAATGAACTATTACCTCGACGTGCTCAAGAAGTACGCGGTGTTCAGCGGGCGTGCGCGCCGCAAGGAATACTGGATGTTCACGCTGTTCTCGTTGATCGTCGACGTGGTGCTGGTGGTCATCGACAGCTTCATCGGCGTGCAGATTCTCAGCGGCGTGTACGCCCTGGCCGTCTTGCTGCCCACCCTGGCTGTCGCCGCGCGTCGACTGCACGACACGGGCCGCTCGGGCTGGTGGATCCTGTTCGGGATCATCCCGGTCGTCGGGTGGATCACGCTGCTGGTCTTCCTGTGCCTCGACGGTGAGCAGGGCGAGAACAAGTACGGCCACAACCCGAAGTTCGCCCCCGCGCACATCTGACGTTCGCACCGAGGGCATCGTCCCCGTGCCCTGGTCGTGCCCTGGCCGCCCGGATTCTTCTGGGCGGCCTTCGCGTTCTCCGGGCACACAGAGAAATCTGTACAGGTTCGGCTGGTAAATTGTATAGTTTTTTCATGTCGATCCTCTGCGAGAACCCGACCGTGCTCTCCGTCACCGAAGCCACGGGCAAAGGAGTCGCCGGGCTGGTCAAGGCGGCCGAGGCGGGCGAGGACATCATGGTCGAGCGGCATCACAAGCCGGTGGCCGCCGTGATCGGTGTGGAGCGACTGCGCAGGCTGGAGGAGTTCGAGGAGGACCTTTTGGACGCGCTGCTCGTGCTGACCAGGGCCGCCACGGACAGCGGTGACCGTAGCTCGCTCGATGATGTGCTGCGCCGCTTCGGGGTGGACCGGGAGGGTCTCGACACGGATATCCCGCAGCGCTGACTGCCTGACCGTCTGGCCGGGTGTCCTGGCTGCTCCGGAGGGCAACCTCTGCGCGATCAGTCGCGCGGTCGGCCCATCCAGTCCTCCCAGGCGGCGATCGCCTCCTCCAGGCTCATGGCCAGGACCCGCTCGGAGGGAAGGCCCGCCTTGTCGGTCAGTCGGCTGACGAGCCAGTCCGGTACGGGGTCCGGAGGCGGCGGTGCGGCAGCGGCGGCGCCTGTGTCGAGGCCGAACCGGTCGAGCAGATCTCGCAGGTTTCGGGCGGCCGGGGTGTCGGGCAGGTTCGAGAGCCTGGTCCGGAGTTCGTCGTAGACGGCCGAGTTCTCGCGAGGGCCGACGGCCCACACCTCGGAGATCTCCACGCTGGTCGTGCCATCCACTTCCTCGACCACCCGCCACACGAGGCGCCAGTGCCGGTCACCGACAACGAGCTTTCGCCAGCCGACGAGGTCGCCGACCAGAGGCCTGCCCGCGTACGGGTCGCGCTCCAGCAGCGACACCTTCTGCAGGACGGCACGCGCGGTCTGCGGATCCCGGCGGTGCAGAGCCGCCAGGTCGGCTACAGCTGCGTCGGTGAACCGTACGGGGTGACGTGGCGTGTCCGGCATGCTGCCGACGGTATCGGGGAGCTGCCGATACTCGCAACCGCCTTGATTGATAAGTACGGTGGATGCAGATGTCGAATCTCAAATGCGAAACGTCATTTGGTTCTCCCGACCTCTGCTGACTTCTGCGACGGAGATGCCTTGATGGATATGACGACGACCATCGCGGCGGAGAGGCTTGGCGTATCGACGAACACCTTCAAGAAACTGGTCACTGCGGGGCTGTTGCCCGAGGTGCGCAGGCGCGGCAACCGAACCGTCGTTCCGGCGGCCGATGTACGCGCACTCGCCCGGCGTGACGCCGTCGACCTCGATGCGCTGGGCGGTGCGGAACTGCCCGTGCTCCGGGTGGGGCCCGCCGAGCCGGTGCCGGAGGATCCGGAGCGGGCCTGGATCGGCTACGCGGCGGGGCTCGCGCCGGAGGACATGTACGAGGCGCTGCGCGGCTGGTGGCGTTGTGATCCGGGGCGGGTGCTGAGGGCGGGCGTGCTGGCCGTGACCGTCGGGCCGTACGTCGTCGCGGTGCTCACCGGGTTCCGGGGCGCCGAGCCGGACGGCGCCGGCCGCTACCGCTTCTCGGCGCGACTGGCCGGGTTCACCAGCGACCTGGTCACTCCTGTGCAGGTCGTACACACGGACGTACCTGGCGCCGACGAGGCGCGGCGCCTGCTGGGCAGACGCCTCGACTCGGAGTCCGGGGGGCCGGTCGCGTATGTGCGGAGAGCGGAGAGCGAGAGGCGCCAGGGTCTCCGGGGGTGGTGATCAGCGGGCCGCGTACGCGGTGAACGCCGTCCAGGCCTGCCGGGTGGTGGCGGAGATGACGACGACCGACGCGAAGAACAGCGGCTATTCCGACGAGGGCCTTCGAAGGGCCGCGGTGCCGAAGTAGACGAGTGCGGAGGCCGCCAGGGCGGGGGCCGCGTCGACGCCTTCGGACATGTCTAGGCCTATTAGTGCGGCTGCCGCGATGCCGGCCAGGACGGGCCAGTGGTGTGTGATGCCCCGCGCGCCGCCTGGTCGGGTGGTGGGCGTTCTGGTCTCTGCGGGGTGTTCCGTAGGGTGCGTCATGGCGTTAATTTACATACCCCCAGGGGGTATGTAATCGGGCTGGAAGGCGGCAGGAAGCCGGAAGCCGGGTACCCCGATGGGTACCCGGCTTCAGTACGGCAGTGCGTCAGAGACGCTCAGGCGTCCTGATGCCCAGGAGGGCCATGCCCTGGTGCAGGGTCTTCGCCGTGACGTCGCACAGGAACAGGCGGTTCTCCACCTGCTGCGCGGTCTCCGCCTTCAGGACAGGGCACTTGTCGTAGAACGTCGTGTACAGCGACGCCAGTTGGTACAGGTACGCCGCCAGCTTGTGCGGGGCGTACTCCGTCGCCGAGTCCGCCACCGTCTCCGCGAACGCGTCCACGTGCAGGGCCAACGCCCGCTCCGCGTCCGCCAGTTCGAGCTCCGGGTGCGCCTGCGGGCGTACCTCGCCGGCCTTGCGCAGGATCGACTGGATACGGGCGTACGCGTACTGGAGGTACACGCTCGTGTCGCCGTTCAGCGAGACCATCTGGTCCAGGTCGAACTTGTAGTCCCGGTTCGCCGACGTCGACAGGTCCGCGTACTTCACCGCGCCGATGCCCACCTGGGCGCCGCGCTCGGCGACTTCGTCGTCGGACAGCTGGGCTTGAGTGTCCTTCTCCTTGACCACCGTCGTCGCCCGGTCGACCGCCTCGTCCAGCAGGTCCACCAGCCGTACGGTCTCGCCCTCACGCGTCTTGAACGGCTTGCCGTCCTTGCCGAGGACCGTGCCGAAGGCCAACTGGTACGCCTTGACGTCCTCGTCGTTCAGCCAGCCGGCCTTGCGCGCCGTCTCGAAGACCATCTTGAAGTGGAGGGACTGACGGGCGTCGACCACGTAGACCAGGCTGTTCGCCTTGAGGTTGAAGACCCGGTCGCGGATCGCCGAGAGGTCGGTGGCCGCGTAGCCGTAGCCCCCGTCCGACTTGCGGACGATCAGCGGGACCGGGTTGCCCTCCGGGCCCTTGATGTCGTCGAAGAACACGCACAGGGCGCCCTCCGAACGGACCGCCACGCCCGACTCCTCCAGGAGGCGGCATGTCTCGTCCAGCATGTCGTTGTAACCCGACTCGCCGACGATGTCCGCGTCCTGGATCTCCATGTCCAGCTTCTCGAAGACCGAGAAGAAGTAGATCTTCGACTCGTCGACGAACTTCTGCCAGATGGCGAGGGTCGCGGGGTCGCCGGCCTGGAGGTCGACGACGCGCAGCCGCGCCCTCGTCTTGAACTCCTCGTCGGAGTCGAAGAGTTTGCGGGCCGTCTTGTAGAGGCGGTCGAGGTTCGACATCGCCTCCTCGCCGCTGGCTTCGGTGTCCGAGTTGTTGGCTTTGTGGTCCAGCTCGTGGGGGTGCTCGTCCAGGTACTGGATGAGCATGCCGAACTGGGTGCCCCAGTCGCCGATGTGGTGCCTGCGGATCACGTTCTCGCCCGTGAACTCCAGGAGCTGGGCCACCGCGTCGCCGATCACCGCGGAGCGGAGGTGGCCTACGTGCATCTCCTTCGCCACGTTCGGCTGGGCGTAGTCGATGACCGTCGTGCCGGGGTGGGCGGCGAGCGGTACGCCGAGGCGGGCGTCGGGGTCCGTGGTCCTGGCCGCCAGGTTCTCGATGATCGCCTTGTCGGTGAGCGTGATGTTCAGGAAGCCGGGGCCGGAGACCTCGATGTCCTTGATCAGGTCGCCGGACACGACGTTCTCCACGACCTGGGTCGCCAGGTCACGGGGGTTGGCCTTGGCCTTCTTGGCGAGGGCGAGGATGCCGTTCGCCTGGTAGTCCGCACGGTCGCTGCGTCGCAGCAGCGGGTCCGCGTGTGCCTCCGGCAGGGTTGCCGTGAGGGCGTCCGCGAGGCGCTGGTGGACGGTGGCGGTGAGGGACTTGACCGGGGCCATAGGAGTGGGTGCCGTTCTCCTGGTGGGTACGTGTGGATGGGGTCAGTATCCCATGGGGGGGAAAGGGGTTTTCCTGGGCGAGAGGGTGGGTGGGGTGGGTTTGTTTCGCCCCCGCCGCCCTTACCCGTCCCATCCTGTTTCTGGGGGCTGCGCCCCCAGACCCCCCTTCGCGCTGGACGCGCTCGTCCTCAAACGCCGGACGGGCTGGATGGGCCTGGGCCTGGGCTGTAGAGAGGGCGGGGGCGGGTGGGTGGGAAACACCGCCCGGGCTGGACGGGCCTTGTCCTCGAACGCCGGACGGGCTGGAGGTGCCCGGGCCTGGGCTGGATACAGACGGTGAGCGGGTGGGTGGGAAACGCCGCTCCGCGGAAAGGCGTTTTCGTTGTTCTGGGACCACCTGGGAGAATGGGGCGGTCAGCCGTCCGACCGTCACGGCTGGCCTTGAGGAACTCTCAGAAAAAGAGGACGTGCCGATCGTGGCTCAGAGCACCGAGACCACCGACTGGGTCTCCCGTTTCGCGGACGAGGTCATCGAGGAGTCGGAGCGCCGAGCCCCGGGGAAACCTGTTGTCGTCGCGTCCGGGCTGTCGCCCTCCGGGCCCATCCACCTGGGGAATCTCCGGGAAGTGATGACTCCGCACCTTGTCGCCGACGAGATCCGGCGGCGGGGGTACCAGGTCCGGCATCTGATCTCCTGGGACGACTACGACCGTTACCGCAAGGTGCCCAGCGGGGTCGAGGGTGTCGACGCTTCCTGGGCCGAGCACATCGGACGGCCGCTGACCGCCGTACCGGCGCCCAAGGGGTCCGTCCACCCCAGCTGGGCCGAGCACTTCAAGGCCGCGATGGTCGACGCGCTCGCCGAGCTCGGTGTCGAGTTCGACGGGATCAGCCAGACCGCGCAGTACACCTCCGGTGTCTATCGCGAGCAGATCCTGCACGCCATGAAGCACCGGGGTGACATCGACGCGATTCTGGACCAGTACCGGACCAAGAAGACCCCCGGCAATCCCGGTACTCCTGGTAGTTCCGGCAGTTCCGGTAAGAAGCCTCAGCAGTCCCAGAAGCCCCTCGACGAGGCCGAGGTCGAGGCCGCCGAGGGGTCCGGGGCCGCCGCGGAGGACGACGGGAGTTCCGGGTCCGCCGGGTACTTTCCGTACAAGCCCTTCTGCGGTGGGTGCGGCAAGGACCTCACCACCGTCACCGCCTACGACGACGACACCACCGAGCTGACCTACACCTGCACCGCCTGCGGGTTCTCCGAGACCGTCCTGCTGAGCGAGTTCAACCGCGGCAAGCTGGTCTGGAAGGTCGACTGGCCGATGCGCTGGGCCTATGAAGGGGTCGTTTTCGAGCCGAGCGGTGTTGATCACTCGTCCCCTGGATCCTCGTTCCAGGTCGGCGGGCAGATCGTCGGCAGCATCTTCGGTGGCAAGCAGCCGATCGGGCCCATGTACGCCTTCGTGGGCATCAGTGGCATGGCCAAGATGTCCAGCAGCAAGGGTGGTGTGCCTACTCCCGGTGACGCGCTGAAGATCATGGAGCCGCAGATCCTGCGCTGGCTGTACGCCCGCCGGCGGCCCAACCAGTCCTTCAAGATCGCCTTCGATCAGGAGATCCAGCGGCTCTACGACGAGTGGGACAAGCTCGACGCCAAGGTCGCCGACGGCACCGCGCTCCCGGCGGACGTCGCCGCGCACTCCCGCGCGGTGCGTACCGCCGAGGGTGAACTGCCGCGTACACCGCGGGCGTTGCCGTACCGGACGCTCGCTTCCGTCGCCGACATCACCGCCGGTGCGGAGGATCAGACGCTGCGGATCCTGAGCGAGCTGGATCCCTCCGATCCGCTCTCCTCGCTCGATGCCGTCCGGCCCCGGCTCGACAAGGCCGAGGCCTGGATCAACACCCAGGTGCCGGCGGACCAGCGGACCATCGTCCGTCAGGAACCCGACACCGAGCTGATCAAGTCCCTTGACGAGCAGGGGCGCCAGTCGCTTCGGCTTCTGGCTGACGGGCTGGCCGACAACTGGTCCCTGGACGGCCTCAGCCATCTCGTCTACGGCGTCCCCAAGGTCCAGGCCGGCTTCTCCGCCGACGCCACGGCGAAGGAGCTTCCGGCCGAGATCAAGGTCGCCCAGCGCACGTTCTTCGCGCTGCTGTACCACCTGCTCGTCGGCCGGGACACCGGTCCGCGCCTGCCCACGCTGCTGCTCGCGGTGGGGCAGGAGCGGGTGCGGGCCCTGCTGGGCGAGTAGCCGAGTAGCCGAGTAGCCGAGTAGCTGAGCAGCAGGGAGCGTGTGCTCCCTTGTTACGAGGACGGGGCGCCCGGTGAACTCCGGGCGCCCCGTCCTCGTACCGGCGGACAACAGGGACGACTACGCGATGTGGTCGTCCTGGAGTTCCGCCGTGTGGCGGTTGGTGAAGCGGTTGACCATGCGGTCGGCTTCGCGCTGCGGGAGCTTCGTGCCGTACGTCGCTTCCACATCGCCCCTGAACTGGCCCGAGGTCGGGTAGCTGCCGTCTATCGACTTCTTGAAGACCAGGTAGTAGTCCTCCTCCGTCGGCTCCGTACCGCCGCCCGCGCCCATCTCACGGGTGCGGCCCGGGCCGGCCGGGATCGGGAAGGTACCGGTGTCCTCCGGAGAGGGCTCCGGAAGCGGCTCCGGGGCGCGGGCCGGCGAATCGTCGACCTGGTCGAACTGGTCGGCCTGTTGCTGCGGGAACATCCGCTGCTCGAACCGCTGCTCCTCGAACCGCTGTTGCTCCTCGAACTGCTGCTGGGCCTCGTGCCGCTGCCGGTTCTCGAACTGCTGTCGGGCGTCGTACTGCTGCCTGGCGTCGTACTGCTCGGCCCGCTGCTGCTCCTCGTACCACTGGGCGTCCGCGGGTTCGGGGTCGTACGTCGGGTCGTAGCCGCCCTGGTACGCGATGGCCCGGGGGTCCCGCGCCTGGAGCCACGGGTTCTGGGGCTCGGTCTCGGACTGGTCCGGCTGCTCGGGAGCGGGGCGCTGCTCCTGGGCCGGTGCCCCGCTGCTCTGTACGACGGCCACCGCCTCCGGGGTACGGCTGCTCGCGCCCGCGTCGGCCGCCTCCAGGGCAGGCTGCGGGGCCGGCGGCAGCAGCGCCGGTTCGATGCCCGCCGCCGCGAGGCCCGAGGGTGCCGTCTCCGCGAGGGGGACGCCGTAGCGGGCCAGGCGCAGGGGCATCAGGGACTCCACCGGGGCCTTGCGCCGCCAGGCGCGGCCGAAGCGGGCGTGCAGACGGGCCTGGTAGACGAGACGTTCCTGCTCCAGCTTGATGACCTGGTCGTAGGAACGCAGCTCCCACAGTTTCATCCGGCGCCAGAGGAGGAACGTCGGCAGGGGGGAGAGGAGCCAGCGGGTGAGGCGGACGCCCTCCATGTGCTTGTCGGCGGTGATGTCGGCCATCCGGCCGATGGCGTGCCGGGCCGCCTCCACCGAGACCACGAACAGAATCGGGATGACGGCGTGCATGCCCACGCCCAGCGGGTCGGGCCAGGCCGCCGCGCCGTTGAACGCGATCGTCGCCATCGTCAGCAGCCACGCCGTCTGGCGCAGCAGCGGGAACGGGATCCGGATCCAGGTGAGGAGGAGATCCAGAGCGAGCAGGACGCAGATACCCGCGTCGATGCCGATCGGGAAGACGTAGCTGAAGTTCCCGAAGCCCTTCTGGAGGGCCAGTTCACGGACGGCGGCGTACGAGCCCGCGAAGCCGATCCCGGCGATGACCACCGCACCGGCGACGACCACGCCGATGAGTATTCGGTGCGTTCGTGTCAGTTGCAGTGGCGCGGCCACCCGTACTCCCCTCCCAGTGCGTGTTGTTGCGCGCAACAGGGTGGCACATGTGTGCGGCGTACGTGTTGCCGAGACAAGGTCAGTTCTTCTTCGACGCTGAGGGGGACGCGGACGAGGAAGGTGCCTCGGACGCCGCCTTGGACGGGGACGCGCTCGGCTTCGCCGACGAACTCGCCGAGGAGGAAGGGGAGTTGGTGGGAGCGGGGGTGCCCGCGCCGCCTTCGCCGTTCTCCGACGACACCTTGGCGACGGCCTCCTTGACGGCCTTCACCGCGGCCTTGGCCAGACTGTCCGCGCTCGGCGTCTTCTCGCCCGCGAGCCCGGCGCCGTTGTAGTCGAGGGTCACGACGACGTTCTCGACCCGGACCACCACCGTCTGCTGCCGGAAGGAGCCTTCCTTCTTCTTCAGGTCGTAACGCACCGACGTCGCGACGTCGCCCGCCCCGGCCACCGGCTCCGAACGGGTGTTCTTCGCACCCGTCGACGACTCGGCGTCCTGCACCTGGCTGTCGTAGTACGCCTGCGCCAGCTCCTCGCCGGAACCGCGCGACGCTGTCGACTCGAAGCGCAGCAGCGACACGTTCAGCCAGCGGAACTGGGAGCCCTTCACACCGTTGTTGACGAGGCTCGTCCAGGAGCAACTGCCGCGCGTGGACGTGTCGTTGGACGACCCCTCCTTGCCCGACTTCACACCCTTCGGGACCAGGTCCTTCAGCGTCTTCGTCGACAGCACCGCGCACGGCTCCGGAAGCTTCTGGTACGCCGCCGCCTGCACGGTCGGCGACGCGCTCACCGTCTCGCCGGCGCCGGCCCCCTTCTTCTGCGCCGCGTTGTCGGTGGAACCGGATCCCGACCCGGAGTCGGATCCCGAGTCGGAGGAGCAGCCGACGGCCGCGAGGAGGAGTACGGGGACGGCGGCCAGGGTGGCGAGGGCGCGGTGCGGCCGCCTCGTCGTCACTCCGGTGTTCCGGCTGCGCTGGTCTCGCTGTGCGGGTCGGTGCATGGTTCCTTCACTCATCGCGCTTGGTTCCTGCGGCTCTCGGTTCCTGCGGTCGGATCGGGTCCGAGGGGCCACGGTACGCGGTGAGGGGGGCACGCCGTCCTGCTTCACGCCCTTTGCGGACGGCCGGCACGAGGGGACACGGGCCGTGTCCTAGTCGAACGCGCCGGCGAGCTGCGAGGCCAGTTTCTGCGCCCTGTCCTGCATTTCCTTGCTGTCGGGCACGGTGCCGAGCGTCGTCGGCTGCTCGACGTACTCGATGGTCACGATCACATTGGACGTGCGGAACGCCACAGTCACCGTGCGCTGCTGGGCCGTTGAACCGGCGGGGGTCAGCTCGTCGTCGAGGAACGCCTCGTCGCCGAGGCCGTCGAGGAGACGGGGCTGGAGAGCGGCGGCAGACTCCGCGTCCGCCTCGGCGTCAGGGGAGGCGGAGGGTGAGGCCGTGCCGGTGGGGGTGGTGGAGGAGGAAGAGGAGGAAGGGGAGCCGGACGCGGAAGCCGACGGGGGCGCGGACTCGGACGCGGACTCGGTGGCGGTGGCGGACTCGGTGGCGGCGGGCTCCGGGAGGTCGGCGGCCACCACTTTGGTCGCGAAGAGGTCCGTCGCCTCACTGTCGTCGCTCACGGAGTTGTCGTACGACACCACCCGTTCGAAGTCGACGAGGAGATGATCGGCGGCGTCCGTGGACTCCACCTTCCAGCGGCAGCCGACCTTGCGGTCCGTGTTGTAGGTGAGTGTCGACTCGCCCTCGTACGCCTCTTCGCGCTGGTCCTCGTCCGTGATCTGCCTGATGCCGGGCAGCAGCGAGTCGAGGGTGCCCTGACCGACCGCGACGCAGGGCTCGGGGAGGGTGAGGTAGCGGCCGGGCTGTGCCGCGGCGGTCGTGGTGCCGCTGTCGCCGGGCTTGGCGTCCTCGGCGGTGTCGTCACCGCCCGAGCCGCTGGTGCAGCCGGCCAGCAGCGCCGCGAGGAGGGCGGCGACGCCGGGTACGTAGGCCTTCCGCTGCACGGTCAGGTTCCTCTCGACGATCTCGGCGATGGGGACGATCTTTGTGGGGCGGTGCTTGCTCCAGTGTCCCCGCTGGTTAATCGCTTGCCGCACGGGGGCCTCACCGGCAGACAATGTGTATCGCACGCACCACCGTGCACGCCGGTCCGGCATCCCTTTCGTTGACCTTGGCGCCGGTTTTGCGATTAAAGAACTCTGTTGATTTTTCGGGGGAATGAGGACGATATGTCGTACGTGGAAGTGCCGGGGGCGAAGGTACCCATCCGCATGTGGGCCGACCCGGCCTCGGTCGAGGACGTCGCGATGCAGCAGCTGCGGAACGTGTCGACGCTGCCGTGGATCAAGGGTCTCGCCGTCATGCCGGACGTCCACTTCGGCAAGGGGGCGACGGTCGGGTCGGTCATAGCGATGCAGGGCGCGGTGTGCCCGGCGGCGGTCGGGGTCGACATCGGCTGCGGGATGTCCGCCGTCAGGACGTCGCTCACGGCGAACGACCTGCCGGGTGACCTGTCCCGGCTGCGGTCGAAGGTCGAGGAGGCTATTCCGGTGGGGCGGGGAATGCATGACAGTCCCGTTGATCCGGGGCGGCTGCACGGGTTCGTCACCGGGGGGTGGGACGACTTCTGGGGGCGGTTTGATGGAATCGCTGAAGCGGTCAAATTCCGTCAGGAGCGCGCCACTAAGCAGATCGGAACACTCGGAAGCGGAAATCACTTCATCGAGGTGTGCACGGATACGACCGGTTCTGTCTGGCTGATGCTCCATTCCGGCTCCCGCAACATCGGCAAGGAGCTGGCCGACTTCCACATCGGCGTGGCCCAGAAGCTCCCGCACAACCAGGGGCTGGTCGACCGCGACCTCGCCGTCTTCATCGCGGACACCCCGCAGATGGCGGCCTACCGCAACGACCTCTTCTGGGCGCAGGAGTACGCGAAGTACAACCGCTCGATCATGATGGCGCTACTGAAGGACGTGATCCGCAAGGAGTTCCGGAAGGCGAAGCCGACTTTCGAACCGGAGATCAGTGCTCACCACAACTACGTGGCCGAGGAACGGTACGAGGGCGTGGACCTCCTCGTCACCCGCAAGGGCGCCATCCGGGCCGGCTCCGGGGAGTACGGGATCATCCCGGGCTCCATGGGCACGGGTTCGTACATCGTGAAGGGCCTGGGGAACGAGAAGTCCTTCAACTCGGCGTCCCACGGCGCCGGTCGGCGCATGAGCCGCAACGCGGCCAAGCGGCGCTTCTCGACGAAGGACCTGGAGGAGCAGACGCGGGGCGTGGAGTGCCGTAAGGACTCCGGCGTCGTGGACGAGATCCCGGGCGCGTACAAGCCGATCGAGCAGGTCATCGACCAGCAGCGGGACCTGGTGGAGGTCGTGGCGAAGCTGAAGCAGGTCGTCTGCGTGAAGGGCTGATCCGTGGGCTGCGGCGGAGGGCCTGGCCAATGATGGCCAGGCCCTCCGCCGCCTCTGTGTCCCGACTCCGGACCACGCGTCCCGAGGTCACGCGTCCCGGTGAACCTTCGTGTTCGACGCCTGGGCGCGGGGGCGCAGGACCAGGAGGTCCACGTTGACGTGGCTCGGGCGGGTCACCGTCCAGGTGATCGTTTCGGCCACGTCGTCGGCGGTGAGGGGCTCGGCCACGCCCTCGTAGACCTTGGCCGCCCGCTCCGTGTCGCCGGAGAAGCGGGTCAGGGCGAACTCGTCCGTCTTCACCATGCCCGGCGCGATCTCGATCACCCGGACGGGGGTGCCGACGATCTCCAGGCGCAGTGTCTCGGCGAGGACGTGGGCGCCGTGCTTGGCGGCGACGTAGCCTCCGCCGCCCTCGTACGTGCCGTGGCCGGCGGTGGAGGAGACGACCACGACGGTCCCGTCGCCGCTCGCGGTCAGGGCGGGGAGGAGTGCCTGGGTGAGGTTGAGGGTGCCGATGACGTTCGTCTCGTACATCTGGCGCCAGTCGGCCGGGTCACCGGTGGCCACCGGGTCGGCGCCGAGCGCGCCACCCGCGTTGTTGACGAGGACACCGATGGTCTTGAAGGCGGTGGCGAACTCGTCGACCGCCGTGCGGTCGGTGACGTCCAGGGGGTACGCCGTGGCCTGGCCGCCCGTCGCGTTGATCTCCTCGGCCAGCGCCTCGATACGGTCCTTGCGGCGGGCCGTCAGCACGACCCGGTAACCGGCGGCGGCGAGCCGGCGGGCCGTCGCGGCGCCGATTCCGCTGCTCGCGCCGGTGACCACGGCGATGCGGGAGGCGGCGGACGGGGCGGCGGGGGCCATGGGACTGCTCCTCGGGTATCGGGGTGCTGGGGGTGCGCGCCCAGGATAGGCAGGCGGGGCCGGCGGGCGGCGGGGTGTCCGGAGGGTGGGCCGGTGTGGTGCTGCGGGGTCCGGGCGGCGGTGGGAAAATGGGATGGGTGATCCGCGGAAGTGGTGGAGGTGGATCATGGGAGAAGCACGTGACGTCATGGACCGGCTCACGGAGGCGCTCACCTCGACGCCCGATCTCAAGGCCGTCGCCGAGCTCTACGCGCCCGACGCGGTCGCCGTCACGCCGGACGGCGGGGAGATCCACGGGCGCGACAACATCGTGGAGTACTGGCGGCAGATGACCGGCGCGATGCCCGAGGCGACGTACGAACCCGTGCACTCGTACGAGATCGGCGACACCGCCGTCGACGAGGGCTACTTCAGTGGCCGGAACACCGGGCCGATCCCGCTGCCCTCCGGCGACCATCTGCCGGCGACGCAGAAGGAGGTGCGTGTCCGGGGCGTCGACGTCGCGACGGTCCGGGACGGTCACATCGTCGACTACCGGCTCTACTTCGACCAGATGGAGTTCCTGGGTCAGCTCGGGCTGCTGCCCGACGAGCTCGCCTGACTCGCTTGACCCGTCTGACCCGTCTGACCCGTCTGCGTTCGTACGTCCGTCAGTCGCCTCGTGGGGCGTACATGATCACGGCCATGCCGGCGAGGCAGATCAGCGCGCCCGTCACGTCCCAGCGGTCCGGGCGGTAGCCGTCCGCGGCCATGCCCCAGGCCAGTGAACCGGCGACGAAGACTCCGCCGTACGCGGCCAGGATGCGGCCGAACTGCGCGTCGGGCTGGAGGGTGGCGACGAACCCGTACGCGCCCAGGGCCAGGACGCCCGCGCCGATCCACGCCCAGCCCCGGTGCTCCCGTACGCCCTGCCAGATCAGCCAGGCGCCACCGATCTCGAAGAGGGCGGCGACCAGGAACAGGACTACGGAGCGCACGACCGACGACATGCGGGCAGCTTCGCATGCCCGCCCGCTGTCCCCTGCTCTCGAGGTCCTCTGTTGTCACCGTCCCCTGTACTCCCGTCTCCTGCGCTCGCCGTCTCCCGTGCTCCCGTCTTCACCGTCACCTGTTGGAGGGCGCCTGCGGGGCGCGTCAGGTGGGATACATCGCTTCGACGGCGGTGACGGTCTTCCGGGCGAGGAGTGGGTGGCGTGAGCACGAGGGTTTGGGTGCGTGGGCTGGTGGCGGGTGCGGTGGCGATCGGGCTGGTCGGGGTCGGGGGGTTCGCCGGTGCCGACAGCGAGGGGCCCGAGGCCGATCTCGCGTATCACGGGGCGGTCTCCCTGGACCGTGGGCAGATCGACCTGCGGGTGACCCCGCGCAACCACGGGCCGTCCGCCGTCGCCGACGCGACCGTGCGGCTGACCTGGTCGGCTCCGCTGGCCGCCCGGCAGCAGTTGCCGGACGGATGTGCGCGGCTCGGGGCGCGGGTGGTCGTGTGCCGTACGGGGGCGCTGACCGCCGATGGTGTGGGCGAGCAGATCGGGCTGCGGATGCGGCTCCAGGGCATGCCCGCCGAGGTGACGCTGGAGATCGGCACGGTCTGGAGCGGCGGTGTCGTGGACCGTAACCGGGGCAACGACGAGCAGCGCGTGCTCGTGCTCGACACCGGGGACGCGTACTACTTCTGACGCTCCCGTCTCCGCCTCGCGTGGGGTCACCGCCACCTCCAGGACGGTGACCCCACGCCCGCGCGGTACGGCGTCCAGGGGGAAGGCCGGCGGAATACCTCTGGCAGGGGCGCGGTTGTCGCACGCGGACGCTATAGTTGAAGAGTTAACAACCTGGAGGGTGAGCGACCATGCAGTTCGGGATCTTCAGCGTCGGCGACGTCACACCGGACCCGACCACGGGACGTACGCCGACCGAACGCGAGCGCATCAAGGCCATGGTCGCCATCGCGCTCAAGGCCGAGGAGGTCGGGCTCGATGTGTTCGCCACGGGTGAGCACCACAACCCGCCCTTCGTGCCCTCGTCCCCGACCACGATGCTCGGCTACATAGCCGCGCGGACCGAGAAGCTGGTCCTCTCCACCTCCACCACGCTCATCACCACCAACGACCCGGTGAAGATCGCGGAGGACTTCGCGATGCTCCAGCACCTGGCCGACGGGCGCGTGGACCTGATGATGGGGCGCGGGAACACCGGCCCGGTGTACCCGTGGTTCGGGCAGGACATCCGCGAGGGCATCAACCTCGCCGTCGAGAACTACGCCCTGCTGCGCCGGCTGTGGCGCGAGGACGTCGTGACCTGGGAGGGGAAGTTCCGGACGCCGTTGCAGGGGTTCACCTCGACCCCCCGGCCCCTGGACGACGTACCGCCGTTCGTCTGGCACGGCTCCATCCGCTCGCCCGAGATCGCCGAACAGGCGGCCTACTACGGCGACGGCTTCTTCCACAACAACATCTTCTGGCCGGCCGACCACACCAGGCGGATGGTCGAGCTGTACCGGTCCCGGTACGCCCACTACGGGCACGGGACGGCCGAGCAGGCCATCGTGGGGCTCGGCGGCCATGTGTTCATGCGGAAGAACTCGCAGGACGCGGTACGCGAGTTCCGGCCGTACTTCAACGACGCGCCGGTGTACGGGCACGGGCCCTCCCTGGAGGACTTCACCGACCAGACGCCGCTGACCGTCGGGTCGCCGCAGCAGGTCGTCGAGAAGACGCTGGCCTTCCGGGAGTACGCCGGCGACTACCAGCGCCAGCTGTTCCTGATCGACCACGCGGGGCTGCCGCTGAAGACGGTGCTGGAGCAGCTCGACATGCTCGGCGAGGACGTCGTGCCGGTGCTGCGGGCGGAGTTCGCCAAGGGCCGGGCCGCGGAGGTGCCGGACGCGCCGACGCACGCTTCTCTGCTGGCCGCGGCTCAGGGCGTTTCGAAGGAGGAGACGGCCGTATGAAGCTCGTCGTCGTCTCGGCGGGGCTGAGCGTTCCGTCGTCCACCCGGCTGCTGGCCGACCGGCTGGCCGCCGAGGTGGACCGGAAGGCGGCCGTCGACATCCAGATCGTGGAGCTGCGCGAACTGGCCGTGGAGATCGCGCACCACCTCACCAACGGGTTCCCGGGGCGGAAGCTCGCGGACGCGCTGGACGCGGTGACGGGGGCGGACGGGCTGATCGTCGTCACGCCGGTCTTCTCCGCCTCGTACAGCGGGCTGTTCAAGTCGTTCTTCGATGTGCTGGAGAAGGACGCGCTGGCGGGGAAGCCGGTGCTCGTCGCCGCGACCGGTGGCTCGGCCCGGCATTCGCTGGTGCTGGAGCACGCGATGCGGCCGTTGTTCGCGTATCTGCGGGCCGTGGTGGTGCCTACGGCCGTGTACGCGGCCTCCGAGGACTGGGGTGCGGAGGGGCTCGCGGCGCGGGTGGAGCGGGCGGCGGGGGAACTGGCGGTTCTGATGTCGGGGCTGTCGGCACAGCGGCCCCCGGTACCGAAGCCCTTGGCGGGCGGGTTCGAGGTGGTCCCGTTCGAGCAGCGGCTGAACGCGCTCCGGGGATGAGGGTGAGAGGCGAGTAAGAGCCCCCCTTGGCACACTGGGCGGGTGCCACAAACCGTGCTGCTCGCCGAGGACGACCGTGCCATCCGCCATGCCCTGGAGCGGGCCCTGACCCTGGAGGGCTACCGGGTCACCGCGGTCGCCGACGGCGTCGAGGCGCTCGCCCAGGCGCATCGCACGCCGCCGGACATTCTCGTCCTGGACGTGATGATGCCCGGCATCGACGGGCTTCAGGTGTGCCGGGTGCTGCGCGCCGAGGGGGACCGTACGCCGATCCTGATGCTCACCGCGCTCGTGGAGACCGCCGACCGGATCGCCGGCCTGGACGCGGGCGCCGACGACTACGTCGTCAAGCCGTTCGACGTCGAGGAGGTCTTCGCCCGGCTGCGTGCGCTGCTGCGGCGCACCGGCACCGCCGAGCGTCCTCCCAGGGGCGTCGCCCCCCTCGGCGTACCCGCGTCCCCCGTACCGAGGGAACCCGCAGTTCCCGAGCGGCAGCTCGCCGCGGCCGGGCTGCGGATGGATCTCCAGGCGCGGCGCGTGTGGCGCGGGACGCGGGAGCTGGAGCTGACCCGGACCGAGTTCGAGCTGCTGGAACTGCTCGTGCGCAACGCCGGGATCGTGCTCGACCACTCCACGATCTACGACCGTATCTGGGGCTACGACTTCGGTCCGGGCTCGAAGAACCTCGCCGTGTACGTCGGCTATCTGCGCCGCAAGCTCGACGAGCCGGGCGCGTCGCAGCTGATCCACACGGTGCGAGGCGTGGGTTACGTCCTCAGGGAGGACTGAGTGACCTTGCGGAGGGCGGGACTCGCCTCGCTGCGGACCACCTTCGCCGTGTCGTTCGCCGCGGTCGCCGCCGGGGTGACCGTCCTGGTCGGGTTCCTGTCGTACGACGCCGCCGCGCGACTGGTCCGGGTGGACCAGCAGTCCGCCTTCGCCGAGGTCGTGCAGGACCTCCAGGACGAGGTGCGGCACAACACGATGACGCCGCGGGACTTCTCGTCGTCCGAGCCGGGGCACGACATCGTCCGGCCCAGCCGTACCGATGTGCAGGTGCTCGGGCCGGGGGGAGAGGTGGTCGACAAGGGTAGTCCGGGGCTGCCCGTGACCGCCGAGGACCGTCGCGTCGCCGCCTCCCCGGTCGCCGGGCTGGCCGTGCAGCACAAGGACGTCGCCGTCGGCCAGGACGTCTACCGCATCGCGACCGTCTCGCTGGGCGGGGAGCGGGGGGAGGGGCGGGGCGCGGTGCAGGTCGCGCAGGAGTTCAGCGACACGGAGGACCTGCTGCGGGAGCTGCAGCAGCGGACGATCCTGACGGAGGTCGCGGTCGTCGTCGCGGCAGGGTTGTTCGGGTGGTGGCTGGCCCGGCGGATCACGCACCGGCTGCGGATCCTCGCCTCCGCCGCCGAGGACGTCGCCCGCACCCGCCGCCTCGGCATCCAGGTGCCGGTGACCGGGTCCGACGAGGTGGGCCGCCTGGGCCGGTCCTTCGACCGCATGCTGGGCCGGCTCGCCCAGTCGGAGGAGGACCAGCGCCGGCTGGTGCAGGACGCGGGGCACGAGCTGCGCACCCCGCTCACCTCCCTCCGTACGAACATCTCGCTGTTGCGCCGTATCGACGAACTGCCGCCCGCGACGCGGGAGGACCTGGTCGACGACCTTGCCCTTGAGGCGCGTGAACTCACCGATCTGGTCAACGAGTTGGTGGACCTGGCGGCCGGTCAGTCGGACACCGAGCCGAAGCAGCGGATCGACCTCGCCGACATCGCGGACGAGGTCGCGGTGGTGGCCCGGCGGCGTACCGGGCGGGAGGTCGTCGTCCGGGTGAGCGGGGAGACGGCCGCGGACGCCCGGCCCGCCGCGCTCCAGCGCGCGATCTCCAACCTCGTCGAGAACGCCGCCAAGTTCGACCGGGGCGGCACGACGCCCATCGAGATCGCGGTCACCGGGCCGGAACGGGCACGGCCCGGCGCGATCCGGGTCGAGGTGCTCGACCGGGGGCCCGGAGTCACCGAGGGCGACCTGCTGCGCCTGTTCGACCGGTTCTACCGTGCCGCCGACGCCCGTAGCCTCCCGGGTTCGGGCCTCGGGCTGTCGATCGTCCGCGAGGTGGCGATCGCGCACGGCGGGGCACCCTTCGCGAACCGGCGGGACGGGGGCGGGGCGGTCATCGGGTTCACGGTGGGCGGGCAGGGGTGAGCGGGCATGCGCGCGGCACGGGCAGGGGTGAGCCGGCCGGCCCGGTAGCGGTCGGCCGGCTCACCCGCGGTGTCGGTCCCGGGGTCAGTTCTTGCCGAGGAGCTTGTTCATCTCGGTGATCTCGGCGTTCTGGGTGCGGATGACGTCGTCGGCCATAGCGGTGGCGGGGCCGTACTCGCCCTTGGCCTTCTCGGTGGTGGCCATGGTCACGGCGCCCTTGTGGTGCTCGATCATCATGGCGAGGAACGCCTTGTCGAAGTCGTCGGCGGCGGAACCGTGGTTCATCTCCGGCATCGCCTCCATGGATTCCATCGACTCCATGCCGGGCATCGACTCGGTCGACGTCGGGACGTCCTCGCCCCAGGCCTTCAGCCACCCCGACATGGTCTCGATCTCCGGGGCCTGAGCCTTCTCGATGCGCGCGGCGAGGGACTTGACCTCGGCCGACGAGGCCTTGTCGGCCGCCGCCTCCGCCATCTCCAGGGCGCCCTTGTGGTGGGGGATCATGCCCTGCGCGAAGCTGACGTCCTGGGCGTTGTGGCCCTCGGCCTTGGCGCCACTGCTGGTGTTGTCGGTGCCGGCGTCGCTGTTGCCGTCGTCGCTGCCGCAGGCGGTGAGCGTGACGGCGAGCACGGCTGCGGCGGCCAGGGCGACGAGAGTCTTGCGGGTTGTGCGCATGCTGGAACTCCTGATGTCCGAAAGGGAATTGAGGTTGGCGGACACGCCGGTGGCGTGCGGCGGCCTCTAGATCCGCAGGAGTTGGAGTTCGGCCAGGGACGGTGGCGCGCGGGCGCCCTCGGGGGACCGGGGCGGCGAGCGGTCGGCACGGGCGGCCAGGACCGAGGCCCCGGCCGGGTCGGGCGCGAGAACCGGGAACGTATGCCCGGCCGGGACGGCGCCGGACGCGCAGGTCGAGTCGGCGTGCTTGGTGTGACCGCCGTGCGAGCCGGAGCCGTGGCAGACGGATTCGTCGGCAGACCCTGCCCGCATGCTCATCGCCTGCGAGGCCTGCGCCCGGTGCCCGTGATGGGCGCTGTCCGTCATTCCGCCGGACATGGCACCCGGCGTGAGGCCGTGCATCGCGAGGACACCGGCCAGCAGCCCGAGCACGACGAACGCACGCGTCCACCAGGACGGTGGGTGCGTGCGCTGCTGTCGCTGGGCGCGGGCTGTCACGCGGGTCATGCTAGCCCAGGTGACGTATAGGGGTACGGGGTATCCGTATATGCGCGCCGCGCGTCGTACGTCAGGAAGTACGGCCGAAGCAGCGCTCCAGCTCATCCAGGGCGTAGAACTTGCTGCCCTTGGACACCGGTCGGCAGCCTGCCTTGAAGGCGGTCTCCTTCTCGTTGTAGAGCATCCGTACGAGGGTGGTGTCGCCCTTGCGGAACACGTCCCACTGGATGTTCGAGGCCATCGGCGCAACCGCCGCGCCCCGCCACGGGTTGTCGCCGTACGTGTACGGCCGCTGGGCGCTCACCCCTCGCGTACTGCCGGGCAGGCCCATCAGCGCTGCCAGCGGGATGATCTCCTCGGCGTGCGTGAAGCCCAGTTCGGCGCCGAGGGTGCCGGCGTCGGCCGTGCTGTCCTGCGCGGTCTCGGCCTTCTTGAAGAAGTCGTCGAGCAGGACGTTCGCCATCTTGTAGGTGATGTCGCTGTCGGCGAAGCCGGGACCCTTCTCGTAGAAGTCCTCGGCGTCGCTCAAATATCCGAACCAGGCGGCGTCGCGCTGCGAGATGTACCGGTCCATGTGCCAGCCCTTGCCGCCGGGGCTCTCGTCGCTCATGGCCGGGGCGATGCCGTACAGGTTGTAGACCGCCTCGGCCGCTGCCACCGCGCTGCCGACGGAGGAGAAGTCGCCGTCGACGATCCGCTGGACGAACGCCCGCTTGAAGATCTTCCGCAGTACGTCCGAGGCGGCGCGGTGGGTGGCCGGCTGGTCGGTGATCGACGTGAGGGTGGTGGCGAGGCGCTGGTCGTTCGCGATGTAGTCGCGGTAGGCGGCGCCGCCGGCGGCCTTGTGGAAGTAGAGCAGGTCCTTGTCGGTGCGGGCCGCGCCGATGAGCGGCCCCAGCGCCGGATCGGTGGCCGCGAGGGTGTCCGCGAAGAGCTGGCCGCTGTCGACGGCGCGGCCCTGTCCGGAGCTGACGACGTCGATCCTCTCGCCGTTCCTCGCGATGCCGGCGAAGAGGCCCGGCAGGCGCTTCTCCATCCGGACGGCGGTGCCCGCGATCTCGCTCTTTCCGCGTCCGCTGAGGTTGCCGTAGCCGACCTCGGCCATGGCGGCGAGCAGGGCCCGCACCTTCGGCCCGAACTCCTTGCCGCGCGCCGTGAGCTGCCCCTCGCTCGCCGCCTGGTCCCACAGCTTGAGGATCAGGTCGCCGTCCGAGCTGTCGGTCGCAGCCCGGGAGCCGTGCCGGGAGACGTTCTCCGTGAACACCGGGACGAAGCCCCTCGGGGGCTGCTGGTAGCTCCGCAGGCTCTGCTGGGGGGCGTACGAGGCCTTGGTGCCGTAGCTGTCGGCGGAGACGGACCCGGAGACGGACCCGGGGGCGGAACGGTCCGCCGAGTGGGCGGGGAGGGCGGTGGCCAGCAGGGCGCACAGGGGTGCGGCGAGGGCGAGGGCGGTGCGGTTCATGGGCGCATCGTGGGGGGCGTGGGTGAATGCGCGGCGTCCGTGTCATGGCGCGCGAGGGGCGTATTCGGCATGTGCGGGGCAAATGAGGCGAGGATTCTGGTTGTTTGATTCACCTTGTGCAGAAGTTTTGGTGACTTCTATCATCCAGGGACCTTCCCGCGAACCCAGAGGCCGTCCGATGAAGTCGATGCAGCAGCCCCAGCACCACCTGCCCCTCGACCTGCCCGTCGACCTGCCCGTCGACCTCGACGAGGCCGTCCACCGATGCCTCGTCGCCGGTTTCGACGGCACCACCGGCGTCCCGGACACCCTCAAGCGGCTCATCGGGCGCGGCCTCGGCGGGGTGATCCTCTTCACCCGCAACGTGCGCGACGCGGACCAGGTCCGCCGCCTCACCGACGAACTGCGCGCCCTGCGCCCCGACCTCCTCGTCGCCATCGACAACGAGGGCGGCGGCATCGGCCACCTCGTCGCCGCGGGCGCGCCCGAGGTGCCCGGCTCGTACGCCCTCGGTGTCGTCGACGACCCGGATCTCACCGCCCGCTGCGCCGACGCCCTCGCCGGTCACCTCGCCTCGCTGGGCATCACCGTCTCGTACGCCCCCGTGGCCGACCTCCAGCACCGCCCCGACAACCCGATCGTCCGCACCCGCTCCTTCGGCGCCGGTCCGGAACTCGCCGCCCGTCACCTACGGGCCTGGATCACGGCGACCGAGGCACGCGGCATCGCCTCCTGCGCCAAGCACTTCCCCGGCCACGGCGGCACGGTGACCGACAGCCACCACGAGATGGCGGTCGACCTGCGGTCGTACGACGACATCCGTGCCGATGTCGAGCCGTTCCGGGCGGCCGTGGCGGCGGGCGTGCCGATGCTGATGAGCGCACACGTGGTGTACCCGGCGCTGGATCCGGAGCGGCCCGCGACCCTCAGCCGCCGGATCCTGGGCGACCTGCTCCGCCACGACCTCGGCTTCGACGGGGTCCTGGTCAGCGACGCGCTGGAGATGAAGGCGATCGCCGACCGGTACGGCGAGGCGGCCGGCGCCCGGCTCGCCCTCGCCGCGGGCGCCGACCAGGTGATCGTGGCGGTACCGGACCTGGCGACCACCCTGGCCTGCCGGGACGCGGTGATCGGCGCGCTGCGGGACGGCATGCTCGCGGAGGAGCGGGTACGGGAGGCCGCCGGGCGGGTGCGGAAGCTGGCGGAGCGGTATGCGGGCGCGGTGGGGGAGGGGGCGAGGGAGAGCGCGGTCGAGCCGTGGGACGCGGGTGCGGGGCTCGATGCGGCTCGGCGGGCTGTGCGGGGTGGCTCCACCGGTTCCGGAGGCGGTGCGGTGTCGGCTCCGGGGCGGGGTGCGTACGTCCTCGATCTGTTCCCGCCGCCGCATCCCGCGCTGAACTGGGGTGGCGAGGATCTGCTGAGCGCGGTGCGCGCGCTGGATCCCACGGCTTCGGGCATGGCGCTCAACGAGGCTCCGGTGGATCCGGCGGCCCTGGTCGAGGGGGTTCTGCGGTGGGCGGCCGGGGTGCCGCTGGTGGTCGCCACGTCGGACGCGGGGTTGTATCCGTGGCAGGGGGAGCTGCGGGGGGCGTTGGTGGCGGGGCGGGGGGATGCGGTGCTGGTGGAGACGGGGTTGCCGGACGCTGGTGCTGGTGCTGGTGCTGGTGCTGGTGCTGGTGCTCGTTCCGGTGCGGGTGCGTGGTGTTCTTACGGGCGGGGGCGGGTCAATCTGCGGGCGTTGGCCGAGGTGTTGGTGGGGGGCGTCTGAGGTGGTGTGTTTGGTGCGGGCCGGTGGCGGCTGGTCGCGCCCATGTGGCGGAGCCGCACATGTCACAGCCCCGCGCCCCTGAAGCAGGCCGGTCCCTGCCTGCGCCGGGTCACTCGCGCCCTGGGAGCGCTCGCCCTTGCTGCTGGGCTCCGGCCGGACCCGAGTCTCGGGGACGGCCCTTTGCTGCTGGCTTCTGGTTGGGCTGGTGCCCGGGGAGTGGCCCCCTGCCGCAGGCCTCCGGGCAGGGCCGCGGTCGGGGGTGTCTCCTCGGCTCTCGTCGTTCGACCCGGTCAAAGGGGGCGGACGACTTCCTTGATGCCGCGTGCCGTCAGGTAGGTCTCGTCCTCGGCGTGCTCCGTCAGTACCACCGCCGGGCGTACGTCCTCCGCCCGTAGCCGCATCCACGCCTCGAAGTACGCGCCTCCAGGGCCCGAAATCGAACGAGTCCCTGGTGTGCGGACCAGGGCCAGGGCGGTCGTACGGGGCTCTGTCGGGCGGGGTTCGGCGCGCAGCTCGGCGACCGTCTCCGCGAGGGCCTGGGCGATGGGTTTCGGGCGGCCCGTGGCGTCGAACAGGCCGAGGGTGTACTCCAGTTCGGGAAAGTCGGCCAGGGAGCGGTCGACGTCGTGGGAGCACCACCAGGTGACCCCGTACAGGTTGGCGCACCCGGCGGCGTTGCGTACGGTCGCGCGGGCGAAACCGGGGGCGTCGGCCGCCGGGATGTGTGGTTCGGGGGCGCCGGTCTCCTGGACCCAGACGGGCCGGGCGGGGTCCTCGGCGTACGCGGTGGCCAGTTCCACGCCGTACTCCGCGAGGTGCTCGACCTGGGGGGAGCGGGGGCCGTAGCGGCGGGCGCAGTCGGCCGAGAACACCCAGGGGTGGACGGTCGTCAGGTCGCCCTTGCGGGCCGAGGCCTCCGGCGTGAAGGGGTGGTCGTCGCCATACCATGCGGCGTCGTACGCGGAGTGCGTGACCAGGCCCGCCGTCGATCCCAGCCCTGTTCGCGCGGCGGCCAGCAGGGTGTCCAGGTAGTGGTCGACGTCGGCCACCGTCACCGGGTTGTGTTCGACCAGGTTGTTGAGCTCGTTGCCGAGCTGGAGGCCGAGGAGGTTCGGGCGGCCGGCCAGGGCGCTGCCGAGGGTGCGCAGGAGGTTGGCCTGCGCCTCGATCGTCTCCGGGTCCGTGAAGACGTTGCGGTGGTGCCAGCTGCGGGTCCACTCCGGGTAGAAGTCGAAGCTGGAGAGGTGGCCCTGCACGCCGTCCACCATGACGTCGAGGCCCGCCTCCGCCGCCACGTCCACGAGCTGGGCCACCTGGTCGACGGCGGACGCGCGGATCAGCGTGCGGTTCGGCTGGAGCAGCGGCCAGAGGGGGAAGATCCGTACGTGGTCCAGGCCCAGCCCGGCGATCTGGTCGAGGTCCTCGCGGGCGAGGGCCGCGTCGAAGTCGTACCAGGAGTGGAACCAGCCCCGGCGCGGCGTGTAGTTGACGCCGAAACGAGGGGCGGAAGAGGGGGCAGGGGAAGTGCTCACGGGTCCTCCTCGGACGTGCGTGACTGCGCCGGGCCGCGAGTCGGGTCTTGTCCTCGGCGAATGTATGAACCACCATAGTGCGCGATGAGCAATGAATTGAACCAAGATTTGGGTCGGGATCCCGGCCGGGGCGAACACGGTGTCCGGGCAGGCGGCGCCCTCGTCGTCGGGCTCGACGCCGGTGGCACCCGTACGCGTGCCGTGCTGGCGTCCGCCTCCGACGGGCGCCCGCTCGGTGAGGGCGTCGCGGGGCCGGGCAACGCTCTCACCGTCCCCGTGCCGCAGCTCACCGAGCACCTCGTCGAGGCTCTCGCGGGGGCGGTGCCGGAGCCGGACCGCCCCCGGGTCGTCGCCGTCGCGGGCGGCTTCGCGGGCGCCGCCGGCACCGCCGACGAACCCGGCCGCGTCAACGCCCTCACCGCGCTGACGGAAGCCCTGCGGCGCCTCGGCATCCCCGCGCGCGAGATCCGGATCAGCAGCGACATCGAGGCCGCCTTCGCCGCCGCCCCGGACACCCCGGCTGACGGCCTGGCCCTGGTCGCCGGTACGGGCGCGGTCGCGATGCGTATCACCGCCCGCCACTGCGAGAAGACGGTCGGCGGCGACGGCTGGCTCCTCGGCGACGACGGTGGCGGCTTCTGGATCGGCCGGGAAGCGGTCCGGGTCGCCCTGCGCATGGCGGACCGGCGGGGTGGCGACACGGCTCTGGCGGTGCTGGTGGGACGGGAGTTGGGGGTGCCGGAGGCGGTTCTCCCCTCCGGGGGCGAGGTGTCGGCTTTCGAGGAGTACGGGGAACGCGAGGGGTACGAGGGTGGGGGTGGTGGCGGTCGGGCATGGTCCCGTACCGCCCGCGAGGCCTATCGCCGGCACGTCCTCCCCGCTGTCATGGCCGAACCACCGGTCCGGCTGGCCCGGTTGGCCCCGCTGGTCGCCGAGGCGGCTCGGGCGGGGGACGCTCTCGCGGGGGCGATCCTCAGGGAGGCGGCCGGTCATCTCGCCGACTGCGTAAGGGCGTTGGAGCCGGCGCCGGGGGAGTCGGTGGTCGCGACGGGCGGTCTGCTCGGCCCGGAAGGCCCGCTGACCGCTCCCCTGGACCGGCATCTCAGCGCCCTCGGCCTGGTCGCGCACTGGGTCCCGGACGGCAGCCGGGGTGCGGTGGCCCTGGCCCGCCTCGCCCACGACGGCGCCGTTACCTACCCGGAGAAGGAAAAGTGACCGTTCCTAGAGACTGAGCGGGAGTGAGTCCTGTTGCCAGAAATCATGCTCGACCGAACGCCCCGGACGGTGTTGGGCGTTCTGGTTGCCCGCGTTCGCTCCGCGTCCTGGCGGCACGGATCGTGTCCGTGGTCCGGGGATGCGGGGGCGGGTTCCCTCACGCCCAGGAACACTCGGTCTGGCCTGGGCGGTCCGATGCTCCGCACGATCACTCCGGTCGTGTGGGGGCGGTGTCGTCCGTCGCCGGATCGGGTGTCCCTGGGCGCGCCTTCCGATCGCCACGGCGGCAGCATCGTGGCGGGTGGTTGTGCGGGTTGTGGTGGTGAGGGGTTTCTGCCAGTGCTGGGCGCCCCAGCGGCTGGTGTAGGCGGGGTCGACGGCGAGGACCGCGATGCCCGTCTGATCCGCCATCGAGGCGAGCCGGGTGCGGAACTTGGCGGTGGGCATGCCGGAGATCAGCTGGCGGAAGCGTTTGCGGCGGCCGTATTTTTCCCGGGTCGTCTCGGCGGCGAAGTCCAGGTCCTCGACCGCGATCGCCTTGACGCCGCACGTTTGGGCCCAGTGCAGGAGGCGTGTGAGGGCGTGGCGGACCTGGGCGTCACGGTGCTGGGCGGTGCCGGTGAGGTCGTAGAAGAAACGGTGCGGGTTGCCGGTGGGTTGCCGTGGGTGTCGAGGTGCCAGGCGGCGAGGTGGTCGGCGTTCATGTCGACGCCGATCACGCCGTGGGCGAGGGCGGCCTCGATGGGGAGGGTGGGGGTGGGCGGGATCTGCCAGGAGGCGGTCAGATACCAGCGGTCCCGTCCGATATCGAGGTGGATGCGGTAGGCCACAGCCCGGTTGGCCGCGATCCTGTCAGCCCACTCCTCGCCCCGGTGCGCGAACGTAACCCGGCAGGCCAGGACGTACCGCCCGTGAGGGGCGTTCGCCAGATGCGCGAGTGGCGCGGGGAGCTTGATGCTCACCTCGCCGTCCGGACTGATCCGGATCGTCTCGTTGCCGTAGCGCTTGCCGGACTCGCCGTCCGCCTGGCAGAACCAGCGCTCCGCCTCCCAGCCCCGGCGCCACTCGGACTCGGTCAGCTGCGCCGCGTCCAGGTGATGCCGGGCACGGGCCAGACGTTTGCCGCCGCGTACGACGTGCACGACGCCTGCCTCGCGGTCGGCACGCACGGCGGCCAGCCGATCCTGAAGCGCCCGAAGCCGCCGCGACTTGGCATGCCATTCCCGCTGGGAGCGGTAACCCCCCGGCGCCTTCTTCGTCCCTTTCTGTCCGACCGGCAGTGCCAGGCGGTCCTCAATGGTGTGGACGCCCGCTTCCAGGTTCTGGATGTGTGCGAGCTGGCAGCGGCGGGCCAGCGCCCACTGGTCATGCGTAGCCTTGGTAATCGACCCCGCCCACCGCGACGACGACAGCGGCGTCAGCTCCCGCTTACGCACCGCCCACGCCTCACCAGTATGCGAAAGACCGTCCCGACACCGTGTCTTGAGATCCCTCGAAGCCAGCGACCCCAGATGCGCACCCAGCAGGCGCAGCACCTTCTCATCGTCCGGCGTCAGGTCCTTGAGGCGGGTACGGACGGCCACACCACTCGGACCGGACGCGACGAATGGCGGCGCAATGCTCCTTAGCTCGCCCACCCTGTCACCCCCGCCCGGCCCCATCCGAAGATCCGTCGCCATGAGGAACGAGTGCCACCCGGGAAGGTCACGCATTCGATGCAAGAACGTCAGTTCCCTACCGAGAATCAACACCACGGCCGAGACGCGCGACACGACACAGGCCCCGCGCGCTCACTCCCGCTCACCAGAACGCGCTTGAACACACTCCAGCGGCAACAGGTCCAAACCCCTCTCTACCATGACCCGGCGGCCCCGGTCGACGCCCGCGTCGCCGACCTCCTGGCCCGGATGACCCTGCGCGAGAAGGTCGGCCAGCTCAACCAGCGGATGTACGGCTGGAACGCCTACCGCCGCCGCCCGGACGGCGAGTTCGAGCTGACCCGTGCCCTGTACGAGGAGACCGACCGCTTCGAGGGACTCGGCGCCCTGTACGGGCTGCTGCGCGCCGACGCCTGGTCCGGCGTCGACCACTCGACGGGTGCCGACGCGCAGGCGGGCCCGGCACTGGCCCACCTGGTCCAACGGCACGTACTCGAACGCAGCCGCCTGGGCATTCCCGCTCTCTTCGTCGAGGAGGTACCGCACGGCCTCATGGCCCTCGACGGCACGGTCCTCCCCGTCAACCTGGCCGTCGGCGCCACCTGGGACCCGGAGCTGTACGAGCGGGCGGCATCCCACGCCGCCGCCGAACTCCGCGCCCGGGGCGGCCACTTGGCGCTGGTCTCGGCGCTGGACATCGCCCGCGACCCCCGCTGGGGCCGCACGGAGGAATGCTTCGGCGAGGACCCGTACCTCGCCGCGCGCCTGACGGAGGCGCTGGTGCGAGGCATGCAGGGCAACGCGGCCGAGCAGGTCGGCTTCTCTTCGGACAAGGCCCCGGTGGTCCTGAAGCACTTCGCCGGCCAGGGCGCGACGGTCGGCGGCCGGAACTCGGCCGAGTCGGAGCTGGGCCCCCGCGAACTCCACGAGATCCACCTCCCGGCAGCCAGGGCCGGCGTACGGGCCGGTGCCGCGGGCGTCATGGCCGCGTACAACGAGGTCGACGGTATCCCGTGTTCGGCCAACGGCCCTCTGCTGAACCGGCTGTTGCGCGAAAACTGGGGCTTCGAGGGCCTGGTCATGGCGGACGGCCTGGCGGTGGACCGCCTCGCCCGTATCACCGGCGACAAGGTCTCGGCAGGCGCTCTCGCCCTCAACTCCGGTATCGACCTGAGCCTTTGGGACGAGGGCTTCACGCACCTGGCGGAGGCGGTGGAGCGCGGCCTGGTGAAGGAGTCGGCGCTCGACGCGGCCGTGTCCCGGGTCCTGGCCCTGAAATTCCGCCTGGGCCTCTTCGAACACCCTTATATGACACCGGAGTTGCCGCCCGCTTCAGGGGAAGACGGCCGCTCCCTGAGCACGGCGCTGGCGCGCTCGGCCGTGACCCTGCTCCACAACAAGGCGGGCGTCCTGCCCGTCGACCCGGCCAGGGTCTCCCGCATGGCCGTCATCGGCCCGCACTCCGCCACCACGGCCCACCAACTCGGCGACTACACGGCCCCCCAACGCCCCGGCACAGGAACCAGCGTTCTGGCCGCCCTGAACCGGCTCACCTTTCCCGGGACGGAGGTCCGCCACGCTCCAGGCTGCGCCTTGACCGGCGACGACCGCTCCGGCATCCCGGAGGCGGTGGCGGCGGCAGCGGCCTCCGACCTGGCGGTCCTGGTCCTGGGCGGCAGCAGCGCCCGTACACCGGACACGGAGTTCGACGCCAACGGCGCCGCCCGGACGATCGTCTCGGAGATGACCTGCGGCGAGGGCGTCGACCTGGCCGGTCTGCGGCTGGGCCAGGCCCAACACGCCCTGCTGGACGCGGTGACGGCGACGGGCACACCCACGGTGGTCGTCCTGGTCCAGGGCCGCCCGCACGCGGTCCCGGAGGCGGCGGAACGCGCCGCCGCGCTCCTGACGGCCTGGTATCCGGGCCCCTGGGGCGGCGAGGCGATCGCCGAGATCCTCCTCGGCCATACGGCCCCGACCGGCCGCCTCCCCGTCTCGGTGCCGCGCTCGGCGGCCCAACTCCCCGTCTACTACAACCACAAGGACACGGAGTACGGGTCGTACGTGGACGAGGACGCCGAGCCGCTGTACTCCTTCGGGCAGGGTCTGACGTACACGTCGTTCGAGTACGGCGTTCCGAACATCGTTCGGGACGGCACCAGTTATGGGGTCAGTTGTGAGGTCGATGTCACCAACACCGGTGAACGGGCGGGGTGTTCGGTCGTCCAGCTGTACATCCGCCCGCTGCGTACGACGGTGTGGCCCCGGACCCTCGAACTCCGCGCCTTTCAGAGCGTCGACCTGGCTCCGGGCGAGTGCCGTACGGTCGCGTTCACCCTCGGGGTGGATCAACTCGCTCAGGTGGGCGTGGACTTGGAGCGGACGGTACTGCCGGGGAGCGTGGAGATCCGGGTGGCGGAGTCGGCGCGGGGGGCGCTGGACGCCGTACCGGCCGTCCTCGATGTCCAAGGCTGACCGGCAGGGCGGACATCGAAGAGTTCACCAGGGCAGTGCGGCCTCCGCCGCCGGGGCGCCGTCGTCTCGCTGTCACGCCGGTGGGGATGTCCCGGTCACCGTCGCGTGCGGAGGAGCGGTGACGTGTAACAGAAACCGGCGGTTCATGCAGGCTGTGCAACAGGCCCGACGATCAGTGAACCAACTTGCCCCGTACGGCATTTGACTGGTTGAGATCTACGAGGAAACGATGCCGAGAGGGCAACCCGCCTTGCCCCCACACGGGGATGAGTACCCGTACTCGTGTCTGAGCGCGCCCCCCCGGTCCACCGTGGAGAACACCACCCACGTATCACCCACGCACCACTCACGGACCGACCCGAAGGGCCCCCGCGATGCCGAACGCCTCCCGCCCGCGCCGCCTCCCGCGACTGCGACGGCTCCTCGCGCTCGCCACGGACAACTGGCCTGCCCGGGGCTATCTGGCCGTCTTCGCAGCCTCAGTCGCGGCCATGTTGCTCTTCCCGGACAGCGGCTTCGCCGGGATCCCCGCGCTGTTCACGGCACCCCTCTCCTTCCTGAGCGTGGTCCTCCCCTTCGGTCCCGGCACCCAGGGCGGCGGGGCGGTCGAGGCGCTGGCCGTCGGCTACTGGGTCGCGTGGCTGCTTCTCTGCGCCCTCGTGAACGCCGCCGTGATCGGCGCCCTCGCCGCGAGGTCGGGTACCGCCGCATCGCCCGGCGCGCCTGAGACCCTCCCGAGTGTCTCGGATTCCTCCGGGCAGAAGGCAACGGTTACGGCGGTCGCGACTGATGCCGCACACCCCCGGCGGCAAGGGATTCAGGCTCTGCTGGCGCCCGCGGTCGACAACTGGCTCGCGCGCGGGTACCTCGCCGTGGTCGCGGCGGCGGTGGGATACTTCCTGTACGCCGCGTACGTGTTGCCGGACCCGCAGTTCTCCGGGATCTGGCCGTTCATGGCCACGGCGCCGCTCAGCATCCTCGCCGTCCTCGTCTCGCTGGTGGTGTCACCCGAGTGGAACCCCGCGCTCGCCTGGCTGAGCCCGTTGGTCTTCTCCGCGGGTGCGGTCCTGGCCGGGCTGTTCAACGCCGTGCTGCTCGGCCGCCTCGCACGCAGGCTGCGGGCTCCAAAACCGCGCCCCGCCGGTTGAGGGAGACGCCGGATCAGTCGGCCGGGTCCAGGGCGTAACGGCTGTGAGCCACCTCGCCGTCGTGGACGTGGGCGGCAATGGTTCGCGCGCACACCAGGGACTCGGTACGCGTCGTGTCGACCTCCAGGTCGTAGACCACGCCCTCGTGAACCACATCCGCCTGCGACGCGGCCATTCCCCGGACCCGGTCTCCCCGGGCGACCTCGCGGCGTGCGGCGACGGTGCTCTCGCACCGGACGCCGACCCACAGTACGGGCAGGTCACCTGCCTCGCCGAGAGCCTTCCGCCACCGCTGCTGGGACGCCGCCCCGCCGAGGAAGACATCGTCGATGACGACCCGGGCACCGGCCCGGACCATCGCCGCGATGCCTTCCCGCCAGGCGGCCTCCAGGGCCAGGAAGTCCGCCCCGACGCTCACTTCGCCGTCCGCCGCGATCTCGATCCCCGCGTCCGACTCCCGCATCCTCGCCGGCAGGGCGTCGACGAACGAGTCGCACCCGAACGCCAGCCACGGCTCCGGCAGTTCGGCTTGCAGACACCGTACGATCTCGGACTTCCCCGAGCTGGAACCACCGTTGAGAATGATCATCTGAACTTGAGTCTGAGCCGGAACCTGGTCCTGAGCCTGAATCGCCACCGCGCCACACTAGGGCGCCCGCCGCAGGGAACGAAACGAGTTCCGCCCGGAGCGGGCTGTCCCCTGGTGCGCGGGGCGGCGGGTTCACCCGTTGATCCGGGTGACCTGGCCGTTCTCCCCCACGAGGAGTTTCGGTCATGAGCCGTCGATCGTCAGCTTCTGCACCTCGGCAGGCAGCTCGGTGCCGGAGCGGACAGCGACGAAGACGGCTTCATCGGGTGAGTCCCCGACTGCGACGGCCACCTTCGGGGAGATTCCGTCCACCTCATATGCGCTCAGTGTCGTACCAGGGTCCTCGGCTTCGTCCTGGCCGCCGGTGTCGTCGCAGGCCGGCAGGGTGGCTTCGCCGAGTCGCCGGCCGATCGTGAACTCCACGTCGGCGACGTCCTGGTAGGTGCGGCCCTCGTACAGGATCAGGTAGGCGCACGATGCCGATGCCTCGTCGGCGCCACTGCTTCCCGAGGTGCACGCGGCTGATGCCATGGCGGCTGCCAGCAGGGTGCCCGCGAATCGTCGTCCGGTCCGTCTCATCGGTGTCCTCCTGGTGAGTACTTCGAGGTGCGAGGACGCGTCTCTTGCCGAACGTCCTTGCCTTCCCCATGAGTACCGACGGAGCGGAGGGCGCTTTCGTTCGTGTGACTGCCGACCGGGGCTATGGCTGTATGCGGTGGCGTTTCCGCAGTTCGGCCAACCGTTCGCGTGATGCCACGTTTTCAGGGGTGGGCGGGGTTGCATTGGCCGGGCGGGGTATTTCGCTCGGGATGGGCACGGGTGTGCCGACGCCCCAACGCTCGGCGGGGCGTCTCTCTTATACCGATGTGTAGACCCTTGCCCGAGCGATCAACGCTTCTGGTTGTCACTCAGGTCTTTCCACAAGGCGACCCAGATCGCTTTGAGGGCTCCACCGAGCACGTCACAAGGGCTAGCGGCCGGCGTAACCGCCCGCCACGACCAAGGCCCAAGGCGCAACTAGTGCCGCATCAGGCAACGTTCGCCCTGTCGACGACGGCGCGTAGGTGCCGGTCGTCGGCATGGCGGTTTCGCCAGATGATGTAGCGGCGGATCATGCTGCCCTGCTCTTTGTGGGTGGCGTGGTCGGTGCCGTCGAGGGTGAAGTAGCGCAGAGCCGTGAACTGGGCCTCGATGCGGTTGAGCCAGGAGGAGTTCGTCGGGGTGTAGGCGATCTCGACGTTGTTCGCCGCCGCCCAGGTGCCGACCCGCTGGCACCTCTTCGTGGTCAGATGCGGGGAAAAGTTGTCGCAGACGATCGCGGTACGGACCTTGTCCGGGTAGAGGGTGCGCAGGTAGCGGCAGAACTCCAGGAACTGCGTCCGCCGCTTCACCGGCTTGATGTGGCCGTAGAGCTTGTCCTTGGCCAGGTCCAGGGCGGCGAACAGGTGCCGTACTCCGCCGTAGCGGTTGTAGGTCGCCCGCCGCCTGCGGCGCGGCCCACGGTCGGGGTCCTTGTGCTTGCCGCCGCGCTCGGCCCACTGCTTCCCGGGGTGGGGCATGAGGTTGAGCGGGCCGAACTCGTCCATGCAGAAGATGACTTCGGGCTCGCCGTCCTCGGCTATGACCTCGCCGTCGGCGATCGCGTAGATGTGCTCGACGCGGGCTTTCTTGGCCGCGTAGTCCGGGTCGCGGGAGGTCTTCCACGTCTTCAGGCGTTGAAAAGAGACGCCTTCCTCGCGGAGCAGGATGCGCAGGCCCTCGTGGCTGATGTCGTCGACCACCCCCTCGGCGACCAGGAAGTCCGCCAGCTTGGACAGACTCCAGGTCGAGAACGGCAGGTCGTGCTCAGTCGGCTTGGACTTCGCGATCTTCTTGATCTCGCGGCGCTCGGGCAGCTTGAACGTCCTGGGCCGCCCGCCCTTGTACTTCGGGTAGAGCGAGTCGAAGCCGTCGGTGCTGAAGTTGTGGATCACATCGCGGACCCGGTCGTCGCTGCTGAACGACACCTCGGCGATCTTCGCCAGGGGCATCCCCTGCGCGGACAGCAGAACCATCTGGGCCCGCCGCCAGGTCACCATCGACCCGGTGCCCCTGCGGATGATCCGCAGCAGCCGCCGGCCCTCGTCATCGTCGATCTCCCGGACCTGCACTCGTTCAGCCACGTGATCATTGGCCGTCCGGTGCCGTCCGGTGTCGTCCGGTTGCCGCGCCGGGCGACACCGGCTTGTTGACCGGAGTACGGGAGGACACACAGGGCGGTAGCGCATCCCCGCTCGGGCGTCGACGGCTTCTACGACTGGGCGGTGGCGTCGGACCGCCGCTTTGCCAGGATGCGCCGGTTCCCGCCCGGAGCCGGCCGGGTGGTCAGTCCAGTGCGGGGCGTGTGCGGCGTGCGGTGTGTGCGGGCCGCCCGACTGCGGCGTACCAGACCATGGCCGCGCATATGAAGGCCGCCGCCGCGGAGGTTAGTGACCTTGTGAGGGTGTCGTTCCGTGCGCCGGAAACGAGGGCGACGGCCAGTGCCAGCGTCAGGGTGATGACGGGCAGCGCACGGTGGCTCCGCGTGGCGCCTGGCGCGGCGGCTGGCGGCAGCAGCCAGGTTGCGAGGCCGTAACAGGCACAGGCCAACAGTGTGGCCCCCAGCACTTCGCTGGGCCGGTGGCCGCCGTTGGTCGCGCTGTAGGCGGCGATGCAGGCGAGCCACAGCACACCGGCCGTGGCGACGTAGGGGCGGATGCGGGGGGAAACCACGAGGACGGCGGCGAGGGTCAGCGCGGCGGGGATGGCCGTGTGCCCGCTGGGGAAACCCTGATCAAGGAGATTCTCCGGCGCGCCCGCCAGATCGGGGCGGGGCAGGATGGTCGATTTGAGCACATCCTGGCTTCCGGCCGTGAGAATGACGACCCCGAGCGCCGCGCACCCCTGCCGCCAGCAGCGCCGCACCAGAGTGAGGACCACGATGACGGCCAGGCCCGCCATCAGGGTGGGCTTGGCGCTCAATTCCAGCGGGGGCAGGGGCGTCGAGCCGTATTCCGCTCCTGACAAGGGGTAGATCCATACATCTTCAGGGTTGTCTTTACCGAGATCAAACAGGGCGTTCTCAGCTCGTTGTCCCCACGGGGTGCAGATGGCGAGCAGGTAGACCGTCAGGAACCCCAGGGTGTACAGCAGAGCCGGCATCCACGGCCGTGTCGTACGCGACGGGCTGGGGTCGTCGGGGCCCTCGGGGGCCTGCCTTGAGGCCCCTGGACGGTGCGCGGGCAGGGACGGAGATTCGTGCTGAGTCATCGCTCTGTTTCTTCCGTTGGGGGAGTTCGGTCACGCACGCCTGCCGACACGACGTGGGCCGCCGGGCTCGGCCGGCCCACCGGGAGTCCGCTCCTATTCGGCGACTGCCTGCCCCTGCCGGCGCTGGGCGGCGATCGCCAGGGCGGGGAGGGGCGCGATCAGCAGGATGAGGACGACCAGGTCTGGAAAGGACTGCATGAACGCGTCCGGCTGGACGACGATCGCCTGCGTGCGGACGATCGCGACCGCCGCGACGGGGATCAGCCACCGGTGGTCGCCGGTGGCTGCCGTCGCCACCCACGCGGCGATCAGCGCGGTGGCTTCGAGGACGAACAAGCCGCGCTGGAAAGCCGGACTGACGTAGATGATGTGCAGGCTCCCGGCAATGAACATGGCGAGTACGACGGGGGCCAGCCAGCGGTAGGAGCGGCGTCGCAGGCGACTGGGACGGCAGAGCGCCAGCACGGCGCACGCGGCGCACAGTGCCCCCGACAGCACCAGGTCACGGGCCGTTATCGGGGCGCCGAGACCGTAGTAGCTCAGGCCCGCCTTGCCCTCGTCGCCGAAGAGGGTGCCGCCGTGGGACGTGGCACCGGCCCAGATCATGGCTGCTGCGGCCGGCAGGGCGATCCACGGTCTGCCGCGCAGCAGGGCGATCAGGCAGCCCAGCGGAAGCACCCCGTAGGGCAACAGCCGTGTCCGGCCGCCGGGACCTTGCGCCCACGGGTACCAGCCGGAGAAGGGGAAGGCGATGGCATTCCGGCCGGGATCGATGTGCAGCGCCCAATGCCACACATCCTGCAAGTACGGAACCAGCGCCAGCGCGGCGAGGGCCAGGGCGGCCAGATGGATGCCGTCCAGCCACCACGGCCGGGCCGTGTCGTCGACGACGGCACGGGCGCGGGCCTGCCCCCCGGCGCGCACCAGGGCGGCAACTTCCCGCGGCGGGGGCCAGGAGCGGCCGGGATACGCCTCGGCCAGGCAGGCCAGCACCTCCTCTCCCTGCCGGGAACGGTAGGGCTCGGGATAGGCCGCAAGCAGCAGACGATTCATGCCGGGGCCGCTCCGGCATCCCGCGAGCGTCCGATGACGACGGCCGCTGCCTGCTGCATCCGCAGCGCCTCCCGGCCGAGCGCCTCGGTGCCGTCCTCGGTGAGCCGGTAGTAGCGCCGCGCCCGCCCGTCCACGATCTCCTCATGGCCGGCGGCCACCAGCCCGGCCCGCTCCATCCGCTCCAGCGCGCCGTAGAGAGTGCCGACAGCGATCCGGAGCCGCCCGTCGGTGGCCTGCTCGGCAGTCTTGATGATGCCGTAACCGTGCAACGGACCATCCATGAGCGCAGCAAGGATGAAGTACTGCGGTTCCGTCAAGGGCGGATTCTGTCTGGTCATGCATCGAGCATATATCGAGCTACGAAATATATCTGCCAGCCCTGGGTGATCACCGGCAGCACCTCCACGCCCGCGGCGAGCGTCACCCTCTCCCGGTCGGCGGGCGCGACGGCGGTCTCCTCGACGCACCCATGATCCGTCGCTACATCATCTGGTGAAACAAGCACGCCGCCGACGAACGCCTCCGCGAGGTCGTGAACAGGGCGAACGTTGCCTGATGCGGCACCAGCTACCGCTCCGCCTTCTCCCACGGCCTGACCCCCAGCTTTCCGGTGGTGCCGAGGTCGAGGTTCGGGGTCACCGTCACCGGGGCGGCGTCGGGCATTGCCCGGACCTGTACGTAGGGGACGTTCACCGGTGTGCCGGATGTCGTGGTGTTGCGCCAGACCAGGCCGGCGGTCGCCGACTCGCCGGGTGCGAGGGTGACGGGGCGGGGCTGGTTGTCGGGTCCGGCGCCCGTGGTGATCTCGCTGCTGCCGTCGAGGATCTTGATGCCGTTGACCGGCTTGCGGTCGTTGTCCAGCAGCTTCAGCAGGGGGTAGCCCTCGACGGTGTAGTCGCGCGTGCCGCAGTTGTCGAGGTGCAAGCCAACGACGCGCAGTCCCATGGCCGCGTCGCCCTCGTCGGCGCTGACCCGGATCCCGGAGGCGGGGCACGTTCCCGGAGCGGCCGGGTCCTCGCTCGCGGGGACCTTGGTCACTTCGAGCACCTTGGCCCGCGTCACCCGTGGCGCGGCGGGCGGAAGCTCCCCGGCCCGGACCGTGCCCCGCACGGTCTTCCCGGGGCCGACGTCGCGCACGGTCGCGGTCTGGTTGGTCACGGCTCCGCCGTCATCGCTCATGAAGGTGAAGACGACCGAGTAAGTCAGGCTCTCCGTGCCCTCGTTGGTGACCTCGTAGTCGGCGATGACCTCGGAGTCCGTGGCGAGGTCGAGGCTGTCGGCGGAGACGGAGTAGTCGCGGGTGGGAGAGGGAGTGGGTGAGGGGGAGGTCGACGGGAGGGTCAGTGAAGTGATCCGTACGCCGTCCTTGCCGGGGTCGTCGAGCTGCGCGGAGGACGGCGGTTGGACCGCGTCGGCGCCGGTGCTCCCGGTGCCCGCGTGCTCCGTCCCACAGGCCGTGAGCAGCAGAGCGGTCGCGGCGAGAGCCGACAGAAAGGGGGCGGTCCTGGCGAGAGCCGGGCGGAGGGGGGCGGGTCCACGCATCCGGTCATCTGATCAGGGTGTGAACCGTGTGCGTGTGATGGAGGGCACAATTCCCGTCACGGGGGTGTCACAAGGTCGGCGGGCATCGAGCCAGGGGGTCTCCCCATCCGCCCCCCGGCCGTCAGATCTTCACCGCCCCCGCAGCCACCCCCCGATAGAACCACCGCTGCGTGATCACGAACAGCACCAGCACAGGCACCACCGAGATCACCGACCCCGCCATCACCATCCGCTGGTCGTACCCGAACGACGACGTCTGGAGCCTCGCCAACCCCAGTGTCAGCGTGAAGTGTTCCTCCGAGCGGAGCACGATCAGGGGCCAGAGGAAGTCGTCCCAGGCGCTGATGAACGTGTTGATGGTGACGACCAGGATCGCGCCGTACGCCGACGGCAGGTACAGGTAGCGGAATCGCTTCCACTCGCCCGCGCCGTCCAGCATCGCCGCGTCCTCGATCTCGCGCGGGACCGCGAGGAAAGCCGCCCGCATGATCAGGACGTTGATCGCGCCGATGAAACCGGGGAGCCACACGCCCGCCAGGTGGTCGACGAGGCCCAGGTCCCGGATGCTCAGGAACAGCGACACCATGATGGACTCGAAGGGGAACATCATTGACGCCAACAGCAGTACCCAGACCGCCTTCTTGCCCTTCCAGCCCGGCTTGGACAGCATGTAGCCGGCCAGGGTCGAGAAGGCGAGCTGGCTCGCTATCGACAGCAGCGCGATCATCACGCTGTTCCTGATGTACGTGCCCACCGGGACCTGGTCGAAGACCTCGCGGTACGCGCGGAGCGTCGGATGGTGGGGGATCAGGGAGGCGTTCGAGCCGAAGACGTCCTCGCCCACGCCCTTCAGCGACGCCAGGAGCTGCCAGAGGAGCGGGCCGATCGTGATGGCCAGCACGAACAGCAGCAGCAGGTAGCGGACGACGAGTTCGCGCGGGCGGCCGTAGTCCCGCCAGCGGGGCAGGAAGCGTCGGCGGGGCGCCCCAGGAGTGGTCGGCGCCCCGGAGGTGGTCGGGGCCACGGTCGTCACGACTCGTTCTCCTTCGTCAGGCGCTGTGCGAGCAGCGTCAGGCCCAGGGTCAGTACGAAGAGGGCGACGCTGACCGCCGCGCCGTAACCGGCGTTGCCGCTCAGCGGGTCGAGGCCGACGTCCCTGATGTAGAAGGGGAGCGTCCGGTCGGCGCCGCCGGGGCCGCCTGTCGAACCGCCGAGCATGTAGATCTCCGTGAAGACGCGGAGCGACCCGATGCCCGTCAGCGTGCCGACCAGCATCATCGACGTGCGTACGCCGGGCACCGTGATGTGCCAGAAGCGGCGTACCGCGCCGGCGCCGTCCACCGAGGCCGCCTCGTGGAGTTCCTTGGGGACGTTTCCGAGGGCGGCCAGGTAGAAGATCATGTACCAGCCGAGGCCCTTCCACAGGGTCAGGCCCATCGCCGACAGCAGGATCAGCCAGCTGTCGGAGAGGAAGGGGATGGCCCCCTTGATGATGTGGGTCTTCTCCAGCCAGGTGTTGACCAGGCCCTGGTCCGCCAGCAGCCACTGCCAGCTCAGGCCGACGACCACGCTGGAGGCCAGCACCGGGGTGTAGAACGCCGAGCGGAAGAAGCCGATGCCCGGCAGGTTCTTCTCGACCAACACCGCAAGGAACAGAGGGAGTATGACCATCAGGGGGACCACGATCACCGCGTACAGCACACTGTTGCGGGTCGCCAGCCAGAAGTCCGAGTCCCCGAGCATGCGGGTGTAGTTGTCGAGGCCCACGAAGCCCGCCGCGCCGCCGAGCGGTTTCGCGTCGGTGAAGGAGAGGACCAGCGTGTTCAGGAACGGGAAGACACCGAAGGCCGCCGCTCCGACGATCGCCGGGAGCATCCACAGCCAAGGGAGCCACCAGCGGCGGTAGATGGCCGCGCCGCCCGCGTCCGGGGTCGGACCCGGGGTGACCGCCTTCAGCGCGCGGCGCATCCTGCCGGGTGACTGCGGCGCCGGGGCGCCCGGGGCCGCCGGAGCGGTCGGGGGCGCCTCGCCGTCAGGCATCGTACGTACGGCCGTCATCCTCAACTGCCCTGCTTCAGCAGCTCGTCGGCCTTGGACTGTGCCTCCTTGAGGGCGTCCGCCGCGCTCTTCTTGCCCTGCATCGCCAGTTGCACCTGGGCCGTGATGGCGTTCAACTCGCCCGGGGACAGGGCGATTTCGTCGGCCGTGGCGGTCTTGCGGTCCTCGGCGACGATCTTGCGGGCCTCGGAGAAGGGGTCCGTGCCCTTGACCGACTGGAAGAAGGGGTCGTCGAGGGAGGCCGTGGTGGACGGGAAGATGACCACGTTCGGGTCCTTGGCCCACGCCAGCTGGTTCTCCGCGTTCGTCAGGAACTGGGCGAAGGAAAGAGCCGTGGGGGCGTTCTTGCTCGTTGCCGCCACCGAGATGTACTGGGGGGCGCCCACCGTGTGGCCGAGGTCGTCCAGCATGTAGCGGGCGACGCCCGTCTTCTTGTAGACGCTCGGGTTGTTCTGCTGGATGAAGCGCAGGTAGTTGGGGTTGGTGGAGCCGTAGACGAGCTTGCCCTGCGCATAGAGGGTCGACGCGTCCTGGTTGGAGGAGAGCGAGTCCTTCGGCATCGCGCCGGCCTGGTACATCCTGGTCATCGCCTCGACCCACGCCACCGTCTTCGGGTCGTCGGCGAACGTGAACGACTTGCCGTCGTCGGACAGGACCTTGACGCCCATCTGCTGCCAGTCGGCCGGGATGCGCCAGATCGGGTTGGCGACGGTGGCGTAGTACTTGCCGTCGGACACCTTGGCGATCTTCAGGGCGTCGTCGAACATGCCGAGGATCGTGGTCGCCGGCTTGGCCGGGTCCAGGCCCGCCTTCTTCATCAGGTCGACGTTGAAGGTCTGGGCGATACCGCCGGAGTACCAGGGATACGCGCTGTGCACCTTCGCCCCCGAGGCGTCGGTGAACACGCTGGACTTCCACATCGAGGCGCCGAACGACTCGCCCGAGCCCGGCGCCTTCTTGTCGAGGTCGAGGAGGTAGCCGGCCTTGGTGAGGGCTATCGACGTGTTGACGTTCAGGTTCACGACGTCGGGGAGGGTGCAGGCCTGAGCGTCGGCGACCAGGCGCTGGGTGAACTGGCTGTCGCCCGGGTCGTCGATCCACTTGACGGTCGTATCCGGGTGGGCCTTCTCGAAGGCGGCGATGACCCCGTTGAAGTAGCCGCCGAAGTCCTTCTTCAGGTTCGTCGTCTGGAACGTGATCCTGCCCTTGACGTCACCGGTGAGCTTCCCGGAGCCGACGTTGCCCTTGTCGACCGAGCAGCCGCCGGCGGTGGCGCCGCCGCTGTCGTCGGAGCCTCCGGAGAGGCCGCATCCGGCGGCCGTCAACGTCAGTACGACGAGACAGGACAGGGACCCGGTCAGTCTTCTTGCGCGCATTGCTGCTGCCCTCCTGGATGCGGATGCTGGTGCTGGTTCAATTCACCAAGTTTGACTCCGGCTGATGAAAATGTGGACCAGAATTCATCGGAGGTCAATGGGGTGCCGTGTTGCTTTTAGGTTCCGGAACCGACGGCGACCGCTTCGGCGGTGGCGTACGCGGTCCGGGTGGGACGGGTCCCCGCGGATGCTCGGCGTTGCCGACGGCGAACAGCCCGGTCGGCTCGACTGGGGTGACGCGCATGGGTCTCCTGTGGGGCCTGCGGGAGAACGCGGGCACCCATCGTGGCACCGTTCGGATGGTTCAAACAACCATCCTCAAGTTTCCTTGGTGGTTCATCCATGCAAAAGCCGCCCCGGGGGCGAGAGGGCCCGAGGCGGCTTTTGTGACGTTCTGCGAATTTCTGTGACTGCTCAGCGTGTGCGGCGGGACTTCACCGCGTGCTCCCTGGCGATGTGGTCGGTCAGGGCGAGGGAGGCGCTGGCGCGCTGGTAGGAGAGCTGGGCGACCCGGACGTACAGGCAGTCGATGAGGACCAGCACGGAGTGGCGGGCGCCGATGCTCTCGGTGCGGAAACTGGTCTCGGAGGAGGAGGAGATGAGCCGTACGTCGGCGGCGCGGGCCAGCGGGGACTTGGGGTCCGCGGTGATGGCGACGGTGGTGGCGCCGCGCTGCTTGGCCAGTTCGAAGGGCTCGATGGTCTCGCGGGTGGAGCCGGAGTGCGAGATGCCGATGGCGACGTCGGCGGGGGTGAGGAGGGCGGCCGAGGTCAGGGCGGCGTGCACCTCGGTCCAGCCGCGCACCGCGCAGCCGATGCGGAAGAGCCGCGTCTCGGTCTCCTGGGCGACGGCTCCGCTGCCGCCGACGCCGTACACGTCGATACGGCGGGCACGGGCGGTGGCCTGGCCGGCACGCTCGATGGAGTCGAGGTCGATGCGGTCGATGGTCTGCTGGATGGCGCGGAGATCGGCGCTGCCGACGACCTGGACGACCCGCTCCAGGCTGTCGTCGGGGGAGATGTCCGGCCCGATCTCGGCGGTGCCCCAGTCGGAGACCTCACCGCGACCGCGTTCCTGGGCCAGCTCGATGAGCAGATGCTGGTAGGAGTCGAGGCCGATGGCGCGGCAGAACCGGGTGACCGTGGCCTGGGAGGTGCCGGTGCGGCGGCCCAGCTCGGCGGCCGAGCAGTGGGTGACGGCGGCGGGGTCCTCGAGGATCAGCTCGCCCACCTTCCGCAGGGAGCCGGCGAGACGCGGCAGCTCCGTACGGATGAGCGTGGTGACGTCGGTCGAGGGCATCCCGTTGCCGGAGCCGGTCCGTTCCATGGGGTTACCCGATCTCCTTGGTGCTGTGCGGCTGTACTTGACGGTAGTGGCGAATGTACCAGCCACCGTCTGTAGGGCAGTTTGAATCCCAGGACCGGGACCGGTGGCCCGCAGGGGCTTTGCCCGCGGCCCGTTGCTCACAGCCCGTACACTGTGATTTATTGATTCACTGATAGAGGTAGAGTGGGTGGTTCAATCCACCGGTTGGGAGTGTCGAGTGTCCGTCGAGTCCGTCAGCGCGCAGGGGTTCGCGCGCGAGAGCCGGGCCGTTCTCGACCGCATCACCGGGTCGGAGGCGGTCCAGGAGTCGGTGACCCGCGCCGCGGGGCTGATCGCGGACTGCATCCGCGCGGACGGCGTGATCCAGGCCTTCGGTACGGGCCACTCCCAGGCCCTCGTCCTGGAACTGGCGGGCAGGGCCGGCGGCCTCGTCCCCACCAACCGCCTGAGCATGGCCGACCTCGTCCTCTACGGCGGCGACGACCCCAGCGCCCTCGACGACCCCCTCCTGGAACGCAAGCCGGGCATCGCCGGGCGTCTGTACGAACTCGCCGCGCCACACCCGTCCGACCTGTTCGTGATCATCTCCAACTCGGGCGTCAACAACGTCATCGTCGAGATGGCCCTCCGGGCGAAGGAACGCGGCCACAGGATCCTCGCGATCACGTCCCTCACCCACACCCGCACGGTCCCGGCGGGCCACGCCAGCGGCAGGAAACTGGCCGACATCGCGGACGTCGTGCTGGACAACGCGGCCCCCACGGGCGACGCGCTCCTCGAACTCCCGGGCGGCGGCGCGGTGTGCGCCCTGTCGACGCTGACCGGCGTGATGCTCGTGCAGATGGCGGTCGCGGAGACGGCGGCGCTGCTGATCGGGGCGGGGGAGCGTCCGCCGGTGTACGTGTCGGCGAACGTGCCCGGGGGGTTCGAGGGGAACCTCGGGCTGGAGCGGCACTACGGGGACCGGATCCGGCGGCCGGCGAGCTGAGGTGGCTGGGGGCGGGGGATCCCATGGGTTCCCCTCCTCACCTCGACTTCGGCCTCGACTTCGGCCACAGGGAAAGCAGTTGCTGAGCAGGCGTCGGTCATGGACGATCCCGAACCGTGACGACGCATGCCGACGAGCCCTACCCCGACCGAACCCCGACTCCGACTCCGTCCCCTCCCACCACCCGCCCCCTCGCTCTGGTGACCGGAGTGGGCCGGACCGTCGGGATCGGTGCAGGGATCGCCCGCCGACTGGCGGCGTCGGGCTGGGACATCGCCTTCACGTACTGGACCCCGTATGACGCGCGTATGTCCTGGGGCGCCGAATCGGGTGCGACCGAGGCGATCACCCGGTCCCTCGCCGGGCAGGGCGCCGCGAGCACGGCGATCGAAGCGGACCTCGCCGACCCGGACACCCCGGCCCACGTCTTCGACGAGGTGGGGCGACGGATGGGCGGTGCCCCTGTCACCGCGCTGGTGATGTGCCACTGCGAGTCGGTCGACTCGGGCCTGCTCGACACGACCCTGGAGAGCTTCGACCGCCACTTCGCCGTCAACGCACGCGCGACCTGGCTGCTGATCCGGGAGTTCGGCCGCCGCTTCGCGGCGACCCCGGGAACCGGTCGGATCATCGGCCTCACCAGCGACCACACGGTGGGCAACCTGCCGTACGGGGCGAGCAAGGGAGCGCTGGACCGCATCACTCTGGCGGCGGCCCGTGAACTCTCCCACCTCGGGGTGACCGCCAATGTCATCAACCCCGGCCCGGTGGACACCGGTTGGATGTCCGAGGAGGCCCGGACGAACATCATCCGCCACACCCCGTCGGCCCGCCTGGGCACCCCACAGGACACGGCCCACCTCGTGGACTTCCTGTGCTCGGGGGAGGGGCAGTGGATCAACGGTCAGCTGCTGAAGAGTGACGGGGGGCTCGGATAGAACTGGGCCGCGGCGGTGTTCAGGGCGGCGCAGTTGCCCTGGGACCGGCAGTGCCGGGCCATGACCTTGTCTTGGACGAAGGAGTGCACTCCGCCGTCCCAGGTGACGTTGACGAACCCGACGAGGGAGCCGCCGTCCCGGGCGCAGACCCAGCCGAGGCTGTGACGTCGTAACCGCGTGCGCCAGCCGGAGGCCCCGTACGACCACCGAAGCCCTCGGCGTGCAGGAAGTCGAGGGAGGTGGTGTCGAGGTCGCCGCTGGTCCATGCGCTCTCTGTGGGACGTCGGAGTCTGGGCAGGCCGTTGGCGAGGTGCCGGCGTCACCGGTTGCGGATAGTTCACGAGGCATACCCCGTACATCACGAGCACTCTGAACTACCTTGAGAAAGCAGGGGGTTGGGAACCGTCCGGTACCCGCGCGGCATCGGTACAGACATGAACCGCGGCCGTTGACACGGCGTGCGCGGCGGTCGTCACGTGGAGCGTTGAACCGGAGCGTTGGAGCCGGAAGGTGAGCACGCGACGAGGGGAGGGGGAGGGGTCGTGACGTATACGAAGGCCCGTTTGGTCTGCGGGGTCGTGCTGACGTGCGCGACGCTGCTGGCCGGCTGTACGGACGGCGGCGGCGGTCCGGGCGGGGAGACGACGCGGAGGTCGAGTCCGGATGCCACCCGGAGTGCTGGTGACGCGGAGACCGGGTCGTCCGCAGGAACACGCACAGACACTGACTCGGACGAGGTCACCGGCGCCGGTGCCTTACCCGCGGCCTCGCCGACCGAACAGGCGGACCCGGCGAAGCAGCCACACACCGCGGCCGAGGCGCGGGCGTTCGTCCGGAAGATGATCGCCGATCCGGAGCTGGCCGGGTCGGGGGCGGTACCGGCGACACCGTACGAGAGCGACCCGAACACCTGGGCCGTGCTCGGCGAGTCCTGCGCCTGGCAGCGGCAGGGGCTGCCGGAGGACGTACTGGCCACGCTCACCCGCCACTTCGACTTGCCCGCGAGCGGTGCCGAGGAGCCGGTGCGGCTGTCGGCCACGGTCACGGTGCACCGTACGGCGCTGGACGCCGCCTGGGAGCAGGCCGGGATGCTGGAGGAGGCCGTCCGGTGTCCGGACCAGACGCTACGGGCGGGCGAGCGGCTGACCGGGCTCACCTCCGTCGCCGTCGCGTGGGGCGAGAGCGGCAACTCCTCCAGCGACGACTCGCTGTCGGAGTACGGCACGTGTGTCAGCGACACCCGGGGCGTGTCGTCCCCCTACTCGTGGACGCAGTCCGTGTTCGGCGCGGTCGTGATCGCCGTGTCCACGTGCGGAGGGCAGGAGGGCGCCACGAACGAGCTGGATGTGGCGGTCAGGATGCTGCTGCGGGTGCAGGAAGCGACCGGGAGCCCCACCGGGGCCGGTTCGGCCTCACCGGATCCGGGCCCGGCCGCGTCCCCCGGGAGTTCCGGGAGTCCCAAAAGTTCCGCGGCCTCCGGAAGTCCCACGAGTCCGGGCGTCGACAACAAGAAGGGCGGCGAGTGATGGAGCGGCTGCTTCCCACCGACCCCTCCCGCCTCGGCGGCAACCGCCTGCTGGGCCGCCTGGGCGCCGGCGGCATGGGCGTGGTCTACCTGGCCCGCACCGGGACCGGCGACCTGGCCGCGGTGAAGGTGATCCAGCCCGAGTACGCCGATGAGGCCGAGTTCCGGGCCCGTTTCCGCCGCGAGGCGTCCTCCGCCGGCCAGGTCGACAGCCCCTGGGTGGTACGGGTGCTGGGCGCCGACACGGAGGCGGCGGCGCCCTGGCTGGCCACCGCGTTCGTGCCAGGACCCTCCCTGGAGGAGGCGGTGGTGGCCTGCGGACCACTGCCGGACCGTGCGGTACGGGTGCTGGGCAAGGTGTTGTCACGCGCCCTGACCGCCGTGCACGAGGCGCGCCTGGTCCATCGGGACGTCAAGCCGGGCAACGTGCTGCTCGCCCTCGACGGCCCCCGGCTGATCGACTTCGGCATCGCGCGCCCCCAGGCGGCCGACGAGACCGAGTTGACCTCGGACAACATGGTGATCGGTACCCCTGGCTTCCTCTCGCCCGAGCAGGCGCGGGCGCGGCAGGTGGGGGCGGCGAGCGACGTCTTCTCGCTGGGGTGCGTGCTGGCGTACGCGGCCACCGGCCGCCCGCCGTTCGGCACCGGCGCGGTGGACGCGCTGCTGTACCGCACCGTCCACGACACGCCCGAGCTGGACGGTGTGGCGGACACCGAGCTGCGGGCGCTGCTCGGCCGCTGTCTGGCGAAGGAGCCGGAGCAGCGGCCCACGGCCGCCGAGGTGGACGCGGAACTGGTGGAGGACGCCCCGGCCGGCACGGTCGACTGGTTGCCCGACCCGGTGGTACGGATGATCGCCGAACGGTCGGCGGAGATGCTCGCCCTTCCGGGCATCGAGCCCACCGAGGTGTCACCGGAGACGCGGAGCCACAGCCGCCGCAGGGTCCTCGCCCTGGGCGGCGGTGCGACGCTGCTCCTGGCGGGCGGAGGTGCCGCGCTGTGGGCGGCGCTGCGCGGCGACGAGGACACCCCGGAGGCACAGTCCACGAACAGCCCCTGGATCATCGGCCTCCACGCGGATCTGACGGGCCCGCTGCGGGAGAGCGGGCGGGCGCAGGAGCGGGGGGCGCGGCTGGCGGTGGAGCGGTTCAACGCACGCGGGGCCGGACCGTTCACCCTTGCCCTGCGGACGGAGGACGACCGGGGAGAGCCGGCCCGAGCGGTACGGGCGGCGCGGCGGCTGACCGGTGCCGCCGATGTCGTCGCCGTGCTCGGCCCCACCGGGTACACCTCGGCGCAGGCCGCGGTGGAGGTCTACGAGGGTGCCGGGATGCCGCTGCTGACGGTGTCGGAGCTGTCGACCAGCGCCTCGCAGACGGCCATCGCCGGCACCGCCCCGCGCGCGTACTTCCGTGCCGCGACGCTGTCCGCGTACAGCGCCATCACCACCGTCACCGCGCTCGGCGCGGCGGGTGTCGGCAAGATGGGCCTGCTGGGCGACCGGGCGGGGAGGGTGGCCGGCATGGAGTCGGTGCTCGTGGCCGGCAGCGCCGCGACCGGTCAGCCGGAACTGTATCTGCGCGTCGTGCCCGCCCTCGCGGGCACGAGCGCTCTGGGACCCGTCACCGACGACATGCTCGGCCGCGGCGTCGACGGTTTCTACTACGTCGGCACACCCGAACGTGCCGCCGCGGTCGCCCGCGCCCTCGCGGAGCGGAACTTCACCGGGCCCCGTTACCTCGACCCGGCCTCGGCCACCGATGCCTTCGTCTCCCTGGCCGGCCAGGCGGCCGAGGGCTGGCAGGTGCATACGTCCTACATCGGGCCCGACGCCCCACCCGTGCGCAACTTCGCCGCCGCCCACCGCAAGCGGTACGGCAGCGCGCCGGGCCCCTGGGCGGCCGAGGCCTACGACGTGACACGCCTGCTCGCCGACCGGCTCACCGCCCTCGCCCCGAAGGGCGGCAGACGTCCCACCCACGACCGGCTCACCCGGGCCCTCGCCTCAGCCCGGTTCACCGGGGTGGCGGCGACCTATGCCTTCGACGAGAAGAAGCGGATGAAGCAGCAACTGCTCCACCAGTTCCGCGTCCAGAACGGCCGCTTCGCCTACGCGGGCGTCCAGGACATCACCGGCTCCTGAAGCGGTAGGGGTCGGAGGGGCCGAAGGGGGCTGAGAGGACTGAGCGGGCCGGAGAGGCTGAGGGGCCAGAGGGGTTTGAAGGGGCCGGAAGGGCGGTGGGAGCGGAGGATCTGGACTGATGCGGGCGCTGAACGCGCAGGACCCCGGCGAACTGGGCGGGCACCGGCTGCTCGCCCGGCTCGGCGCCGGCGGCATGGGCGTGGTCTACCTGGCCCGTACCGCCGACGGGACCCTCGTCGCCCTGAAGGTCATCCGTGCCGAGTACGCGGCCGACCGGGCCTTTCGGGAACGGTTCCGGCGCGAGGCGCGGCTGGCGAGGGGTTTCACCTGCCGCTGGCTGGTGCCGGTCACCGACGCCGACGCCGAGGCCCGCGAGCCGTGGCTGGCCACCGAGTTCGTGCCAGGACCCTCCCTGGCCGAGGCGGTGGACGGCCACGGACCGCTGCCGCCGGCCGTCGTCACCGCGCTCGGCGCCCGGCTGGCGGAGGCGCTGACCGAGGTGCACGACGCCGGTCTGGTGCACCGGGACGTCAAGCCGGGCAACGTCCTGCTCGCCCTCGACGGCCCCCGGCTGATCGACTTCGGCATCGCCCGGTCGCCGGGCGTCACGGCGCTGACCGAGCCCGGCGTGATCGTCGGCACCCCCGGCTACCTCGCCCCCGAGCAGGTCCGGACCGGCGGCGAGGCCGTCCCGGCAAGCGACCTGTTCGCCCTGGGCTGTGTGCTGGCGTACGCCCTCACCGGGCAGCGGCCCTTCGGCCTCGGCGACCCGGCCGCCGTCCTGTACCGCACCGTGCACGAGGAACCCGACGTCCCCGACCTCGACCGACTGCCGCTCCCCCTGCGTACGGCGATCACCGGCTGCCTGGCCAAGGACCCCGCCGGACGACCCACGGCGACCGAACTCGCCCACTCCCTACGGGATGTCGATCGGACGGCGACCAGTCCCGATCAACAGGCCTCTCCCGTACACCACATCCTTTCCCATAAACAGGCCACTCCTGCCCAGGAGTTCATGTCCACCCCCGGCCCTCCGGCCGACTGGCTCCCCTCCGCCGTACTACGCCTGGTCGCCGACCGCTCAGCCCGGGCCCTGGACCCGCCGCCCCGGCAGAGCGGCCCTGCCGCGCCACTGGAGCCCACCGTCGTCGACGAGGGACGCGCGCCCTCCCGGCGTCGGATTCTCGCCATCGGCGGCTCGGCCGTCACGGTCCTCGCCGCGTCCGGCACCGGCACCGCGATCATTCTGGCGAACCGCCGGAAGGCCGCGCAGGGTGGCGCGGTGCAGAGTCTGCCCGCCCATGTCATCGGCTTCCAGGCGGCTCTGACGGGTGATCAGAAAGATGTCGGACTGGCGCAGGAGCGCGGCGTCCGGCTCGCCGTGGCCGCCCACAACGCCCGCAAGGACATTCGCTTCCGGCTCGCCCTCACCACGTACGACGACCGGGGCGAGGCCGGGCGGGCGAAGGAAGGCGCCCGCAAGCTGCTTGCTGAGCCGTCCCTGTGCGCGGTGATCGGCCCCACCACCGTCGCCGCCGCCCGCGCGGCGGTCCCCAGGTACGGGGAGGCACTCACGCCGGTTCTGCTCGTCTCGGCCGACTACGACGCGCTGGGGCTGTCCGCGGCCACGGAACGCACCCTCTGCGTGACCACGGCCCCGAGCAGGTACCGGACCCTGCCGGTGCTCGCCTACCTGACCCGGGTCCGCGAGGTCGAGCGCACGGCCGTCGTCCAGGACCAGGCCACGGCCGGGATGGCCGAGACCGCTCTCACTCTGCGAGAGACACCGCCCGGTGAGGGCACCGCCACGGTCCACCCGGTGGCGTCCGGCACGGACGGCTTCGGCCCGGCCGTCGCCGCCGCGCTGGCCACGCACCCCGAGGCCGTCGTCTACGCGGGCACCTCGCCGACCCGGGCCGCCGACTGCGCCCGCGCACTGGCCACCGCGGGTTTCACCGGTCCCCGGGTGACCTTCGAATCCGTCATGCGCCCGGCGTTCCTGGCAGCCGCCGGCGAGGCCGCCGAGGGCTGGGTGTTCGAGGCGCCCTACAGCGAACCACAGTCGTCGGACAGCAAGGCCGCCCGAGACTTCACTGCCGCGCACCGCGACCGCTACGGCGTGCTTCCCGCCCGCTGGGCCGCCGAAGCCTACGACGCGGTGGGTCTGATCGCCGCTGCCCTGGACGCCCTGGGCGGCGGCGCCGACATCGCACCCGGGCAGGTCGCCGAGCGCCTCTTCAAACTCACCTACGCCGGTGTGGCCAAGCCCATCCGCTTCAACCAGGACATCACCCAGGGACTCAGACCCGAGAACACGAGCTTCCTGTACCAGGCCAAGGACGGAAAGTTCCGCTTCCTCGGCCGATACGACCAGGTGACCTGACCGGCGCCGTTCCGCAGGCGAACCGCACACCCTTGCGGTCGTCCTCGACGCTCCGAAGCACGGCCACATCGGGACGCTGAGCGTGCGGGCGGTGCCGCGGCTCCAGCAGCCGGTGTCGGTGGAGCCGCGGGTGTGTTGCCCCTGCCGGGCTCCGACCTCCTCGGGCGGGTCGTCGGCGATGGAGGAGAGGCCGCCGGGTCAGCGGCGCCGCGCGGTACGTCGTAGAAGAAGGTCTGGGTACGTACCTTGCCGTTCGGTCCCCTCACCCCCGTCGCATCAGCGGCCGTTCCACCAGTGCGTACGAGGCGAGCGCCGCCGCGACCGTCGCCACCATGCCCATCGGCAGCAACTGGTCGTCCTCCACTCCCAGGTCGGAGAGGAGGCGGATGACGGGGTAGTGCCACAGGTACATCCCGTAGCTGAGGTTGCGGCCGATCCAGGACAGAGCCGTGAGTGACAGCAGGCGGGAGGGCCACGACCCGGGGAGCAGGTCCAGGGTTGCCACCACCGTGGCCGTCAGAAGGGCGGCGATCATGAAGCCGGCCGTGTACCAGACGGGGTTCCACGCGCTCGTGTCGGCGATCGGGATCTGCCAGGCGACCAGGCCCAGCAGCGCGAACGCCGGCCAGCACAGGCGTCCCGCCCAGCGGCCGAGCAGTGCCAGCCGGGGGTCGTCGGCGCGTAGGCGGGCCAGGACCACGGCCAGCAGCGCGCCGATCAGGAGTTGGTCGGCGCGGGTGTCGGGGCCGTTGTAGATGCGGTGGGCCGCCGAGGGGTCCCAGAGGGCGAGACGCCACAGCAGAGGCAGGACGCACAGGGCCGCGACCCAGGCCAGTGCCCTCCGTGCCGTGGTGTGCCGCAGCAGCAGGAGGAGCACGATCGGCCAGGCCAGATAGAACTGCTCCTCCACCCCCAGGGACCAGGTGTGGCTCAGGGGGGCGGTGAGGTCGGAGTACGGGCCGGACTCACCCGCCCGTACGAGGTTGACCACCGACACCGCCGCCAGCACCGCCGCCTTCCACGCCCCGTCGAACAGCGGCAGCGGAAGCGCCAGGGAGAGGAGCGCGGTGACCGCGCACATCGTCAGCATGGCCGGGCCCAGCCGTAGCCACCGGCGCTTGTAGAACGACCGGAGGCCGATGCCGCCGGTGCGGGCGTACTCGGCGATCAGCAGCCGGGTGATGACGAACCCGCTGAGGGTGAAGAAGACGTCCACGCCGACCGAGCCGCCGGGTACCAGATCCGGCTTCACGTGGTAGACGATCACCAGCACGACCGCGACCGTCCGCAGTCCGTCCAGCCCCGCCACCCGCCCGCCACCACGCAGCGCCGACGGAAAACCCCGCCCACCACCGGATCTGCGCCGCGGTTCCGCCGCCGGCCCGCGCAGGCTGTGCGCGCTCCGGTCCGTGGCCGCGTCAACGGCCTCAACGGTGTCAGCGGCGTCTACCGTGCTCCGGTCGGTGGGGGTGCTCATATCGTCCGCGCCTGCCCAGCCTTGGCGCAGTCACACCCGTTCTTACGGTCTCCACAGCTTCGGCACCGCTTTCCGGACGCCGCGTCTCCACCCGAATTCCACCCGAAGTCCACCCGGATTCGATCCGTCCTCCACGCGTCTTTGTCGGTCGCCACCCGTCCTCTCTGAGCGCGGGCGCCGGCGCGACGCGCTGACCGGACAACTCACGACGGGTCCCGCCACCGCCCCTCAATGCCGCGTCTCCAATATCGCCCCTCAATGAAGAACGGCCTCGATGGCCGGGGCGAGGCCGTCCTCGATCTCGTCCCGGGTGAGGCCGGTCACCGCCGGGAGGCGTAGCAGGTAGCGCGTCAGCCCCAGGCCGAGAAGCTGGGCGGAGACCAGGCCGGCCCGGCGCCTTGCCGTTTCCGGGCCCAGAGCGGCGGCCAGTGTCGGGGCGACCTGGGTCGCGAAGATCTCGTGCATCCGCGCCGCGGCGTGCTCGTTGGTGACCGCCGAACGGAGCAGGACGAGCAGCGCCTCGTCGGCCGGGTCGCCTTCCCAGCGGTCGAGGAAGTGCCGTACCAGCACCCGTGCCAGCTCGTCCGCCGGAACGCCGGTGAGGTCCGGCAGGCGCAGGTCGATGGCGAGCGCCGCGTCGAAGAGCTGGGCCTTGTTGCCGAAGTACCGCATGACCATCGACGGGTCGATGTCGGCATCGGCGGCCACACCCCGGATGGTGGTGCGTTCGTAGCCCTGAGCCGCGAACCGCTCGCGTGCGGCGCGCAGGATCGTGGCCTTGGTGCGGTCGGAGCGTTTGTCCGTGCTGGTGGGCTCGGTGTGCTGGTTCATGCCAACAACTGTAGGCCAACAGGTGTTGACTTTCCAGCGCGGGTGCGAGCATCATGCCAACAGGCGTTGGCCAACATTTGTTGGCAAACATTCGTTGGCAAGGAGGCCGCCATGAACAACATGAACAACATGAACGAAGCGAACGACGTGAGCGACAAGAACGACGAGAAGGGCGTGAATGACATGAACGACGTGAACGACGTGAACGACGTGAACACCGCCGCACTGCCCGCCCGCACCGAGGTCGCCGTCGTGGGTGCCGGTCCGGCCGGGCTCGCGCTGGCCGTCACGCTCGCTGCCGCCGGCATCGACTTCGTCGTCCTGGACAAGCTGACGGAGGGCGCCAACACCTCGCGCGCCGCCGTCGTACACGCCCGCACCCTGGAGGTCCTCGACGAGCTGGGAGCCTCCGAGGAGCTGATCGCCCGCGGTATCAGGGTCACGCGCTTCGGCGTCCGCGACGGCTCCCGGCGCCTGCTGACCGTGCCGTTCGACCGGCTGCCCACAGTCCACCCGTACGCCCTGATGGTTCCCCAGTACGAGACCGAGAGCGTGCTGCTGGACCGGCTGCGGGCGCTCGGCGGCGCCGTGCACCGCCCGTACGAGGTCGCCTCCGTCGTCCAGGACGCCGACGGCGTGACGCTCACCATGAGCACCGGGGAAACCCTGCGCGCCGCATACGCCGTCGGCGCCGACGGCATGCACAGCACCGTCCGCGAAGCCGCCGGGATCGGGTTCACCGGCAGCGCGTACGAGGAGTCGTTCGTGCTCGCCGACGTCGTGATGGACTGGGCGCCGGGACCCGCCGAGGTGTCGCTCACCTTCGGCGCCGAAGGTCTCGCCGTCGTCGCGCCGCTCCCCGGCGGCCACTACCGGGTCGTCGCCACCGTGGACGACGCCCCGCCCGCCCCCGACCTCGCCTTCGTCCAACGGCTGCTCGACGAGCGCGGCCCCGGTCAGGCCAAGGTCACCGGCGTCGCGTGGTCCTCACGGTTCCGGGTGCACCACCGCGTCGCCGACCACTACCGGGCCGGCCGCCTGCTCCTGGCGGGCGACGCCGCGCATGTGCACAGCCCCGCCGGCGGCCAGGGCATGAACACCGGCATCCAGGACGGCTACGCCCTCGGCCGGGCGTTCGCCACCGGGCGACTCGACGGCTACGAGGCCCAGCGTCGCCCCGTCGCCCTGCGGGTCGTCGCCTTCACCCACCGGATGACCCGTATGGCCACCACCCGCAACCCCGTGGTGCGCGGCGCGCGTAACATCGCGCTTCCCCTGCTGGGTCACACGGCCATGCCGAGGAAGCTCGCTACCGAGTTGGCGGAACTCAACTACCGCTGACTCGCCTGCCACTGACTCAACTACCCCTGAAGGAAAGGGAAACGAAGGCATGGAGACGACGAGGCTACTGCTCCGGAGGTTCACCGTGGCGGACGCGCCGACCCTGGCGGCGTACCGGTCCGACCCCGAGGTGAGCCGGTACCAGTCCTGGGAATCGCCGGTGCCGTTGACGGAGGCCGAGCGGCTGGCGGGCACCTTCTCGGCCGGGGACCCTCGTGCCCCGGGCTGGTTCCAGTACGCCGTCGAGCGACGGGATGTCCCGGGGCTGATCGGCGACATCGGGGTGTGCCGCAGCGAGGACGGACGCCAGGCCGAACTGGGCTTCACGTTCGCCCCGGAGTTCCAGGGGCAGGGGTACGCCACCGAGGCGGTCGCGCGGCTGGTGCGGTTCCTGCTGGTGGAGGAGGGGCTGCACAGGGTCTCGGCCGCCTGCGACGGACGCAACGTCCGCTCGGCGCGACTGCTGGAGCGGGTGGGTTTCCGCCGCGAGGGTCACCTCGTCCGGAGCACCTGGATCAAGGGGGAGTGGACCGACGATGTCCTCTTCGGTCTGCTGGCCGCGGAGTACGGGGCGGGTCCTTCCGCTTGCTGACGGAGCCGGAGCCGGAGCCGGAGACGGAGCCGGTGCCGCAGCTCGGCTCTTTCCGCGGTGAGGTGGGGACATGACGAGTTGTCCGACTGGAAGCGGGAGCACAGGCGCTCGCACGACGGGTCCGCGCCCGCTTCCACCACGCCCTCCATGCTCGGCGTCCGCCCGCCTGCACAATCTCGAGGGCGTCACGATGCTCGTCGTTGCCCGTCGCCCGTCCGACAACATCACCTCACCAACGTCACCCCGGCCTTCGGCCGCCCCGTCCTGCCATGGAGCAAGCAGGCCTCTGCGTCTGAGCGGGATTCCTGACGCGGAAGACTAGAGGCGGAGCAGGCGCTGGGTGATCTCGCGGTACTGCCGCAGGGCGAGCCGGAGTTCGTCGGACTCTGTTTCGGTGGGCTGTGTTTCGGGGTTCTGGTCCTGCCAGCCGGCGCGCAGGAGACTCCGGCGTTCCGCGAGGGCGTTCACGAGCTGGGCGGTGGCCTCGTCGTAGGCGCTCTCGGCCTCTTCCAGCGCCTTGAGCGGGGTGTCGGCGAAGGTGTTGAGGGCGTGCTGGAGACGCTGGACGATCTTGGCCTGTTCGTCCGACGGCAGCAGCGTCTCCGGGCCCGGCCTGCGGCGCTCGTCCGAGCCCTGGTTGTGGCTCGCGGGCTGCTGGGCGCGTGTCTGGTCGTACATCATCGGGGGTCGTATCCGTTCCGTCTGAAGGCGTCTGCGGTCAGGTGTCCGGTGTCGCTGCTCACCAGGAACGACCCCGGCAGCGGAGCCGGTGCGCGAGGTGCTCCCGATGACCTCACGCTACTCCCCGAGGCGGAGGTGTGAAGCCGGTCAGTCGTGCTGGGCTCCAGGCCGGTCCGGCGCCGGAGCGGGGATGGCCGCGGTGTCGAAGTCGCCCGCGATGATCTGCACGGCGAGGTCCGACAGGCGCAGATGGTGGGCGCGGGCGTACGACCGGAACGTGTCGAAGGCGTTGTCGACCGAGGTGTCCCAGCGCTCCGCCAGGACACCCTTGACCTGCTCGACCAGGACACGGCTGGTCAGCGCGTTCTCCAGCTGGCTGTTCTCCACGTGCGACCGCTCCAGTGTGCGTTGCTGGAGGATCGTGATGGTGGCCACGTCGGCGAGGGCCTGGGCGAGAGCGATGTCGTCGTCGGCGAGGTGGTGCGGCGTGGTCTGGAAGAGGTTGAGGGCGCCGACGACCCGGTTGCGCAGACGAAGCGGGATGGCGTGGGTGGCCACGTATCCCGTCTCGCGGGCCTGTAGGGCGAAGCGCGGCCAGCCGACGCTGGCCTGCGGTCGCGTCAGATCGATGTTCGTGCGGGCGACGCCGGTGTGGTAGCACTCGACGCAGGGCCCCTGGTCGTGCTGGAGCGCGAAAAGCTCCAGCAGCCGGGTGTGCTCGTCGGACGCGGCGATGACCTGGAGTTCACCGTGCGCGTCCACGAGCAGGATCCCGGCCGCCGACACGTCGAGCAGTTCGACGCAGCGTGCGCACAGCCGGTGCAGCAGGTCGATGACGTCGAAGTCCTCGACGAGGGAGTCCGCGATCTCCACGAAGATCTCGGCCAGACGTCGTTCACGGGCCATGCCGATCATCCCTTTCCACCGTCGGGCGATTGCGGCCCGCTCACATCGTCTTCGAATCGGAGCCTGCGGGCCACCACGTCCGCCGCGATCTCGCCGAGGGGGCGCTCACTGCCGTACGCGTGGGCACGCAGGCGCAGGAGCGCCTCCTCCATGGCCACACCCAGTTGGACGCTGATCATTCCCGTCGCCTGGTGCACCACCGCGCGGCGCAGCTCCGACGGTGGGTCCAGCGACATGTCGAACCCGCGCACGTTCCCGTTCCCCTCACCCGGACCCCCGTTCAGGAAAGCTCCGGTCAGCGCGGCCGTGAGGGCGGTGGCGTCGGTGTACTGCTGCTCGCTCAGCCGTCGGTCGCCGTCGCACAGCACGGTGAGTACCCCGACCCGGATGGCTCCGATACCCAGCGGGAAGCAGCACACGCCGTGTACGCCCAGGTCGTACGCGGCCGGCAGCAGCGCGGGCCAGCGCTCGGGGCGTACCCGGCGCAGGTCCGGTTCCACGACGGGCGAACCCGTGTGGACGGCGTCCGGGCCAGGCCCTTCACCCAGCGTGAACTGAAGCTCGTCGAACCGCGCGCTCAGCTCGGGATGGCACCAGACCGGCTCGGCCGTCGGGGCCGTGCCGACCAGCAGGGACAGCACGATGCCCTCGGCGCCCAGCGCCCTCGCACACGCCGGAGCCGGGTCGGCCACCTCGCCTTGGCGCAGCGACCGCAGGACTTCGGCCATGCCGTCGCTGATCACCGGTCTCCGTCCCGTGTCGGTGGCACTTCAAGGTGGGGCGCCGCTCGGCCTTCGCCGTACATTACGCGGGCCGGTCCACCGCCGCACGGCCCGCGGTGACGTCCTGCCAGGCGTTCCGGGTACCGGCGTACCGCGGGAACCGCTCCAGCAGACCGGCGGCCCGGAACACGAGATCTGCGGCCGGACGGTGGTACACGACCCGCGCCCATCCGAGCCGGTCATGACAGTCCTCCCACGCCGCGCACAGCGGGTCCAGAACGCTGCCGTCCATGAACGTGACCGGGGCACGGGCTGCCGTACGAGGAGAGTAGTGCCGTGGAGAGAGCGGCCGGTCGGTCCTCTCCAGGTGCCCGTGTGGGTGGTCGAAACTGTCGTCCCTGGTCGGTTTCTGACGGATCGAGGGGTGAGGTTGCGAGAGAGAAGTCAGGATCGGTCAGGTCGGGGCACGGTCCTGTGCCCCGTGCCCCGTGCCCGTGCTGCCGGTCAGGGTCCGGCCGCCTCCCCTGCCAACGCGGTTTCGACAGGGGTGAGTTCGAAGAGCTGTGCAGGGGCAACGGCGGTGACCGGAGTCTCTGCGGGTGCCTCGGCGTTCTCGGCCGGTGGCGACGGCAGGATGCGGTCCTCCCACCACGACAGGGCCATCACGAGGGCGAGCAGGACGAGGGGGGTCGAAGCGGGAACGATCAGCGCGTACATGGGTACCGCCTGGCAGGGGATGCGTGCGACGCGGCGGGCGCCGGATCGGTGCCCGCTTGATGCGCATCGGGCGCGCCGGGATCGCGTGACGACGGTCGTGTGCGGGAACGGCCCTGCTCGTGACACGGCGGGTACCGGCACCGATGCGCGGGGTGCGCCCTCGGGGGAGCGCGTGGGCGGAGCGGCGCTGCCAGGGGCCGGGGCGGCATGTCGAACGCTAGTCCTCGCAGCGGTTTCCCGACAGGTGGCAAGCAGCCATCCCCATCGGGCAGGACGCGCTGACGTCGGACGGTGTCCCCAGCCTTCGGGCAGGACCACGGCTGGGGGGCAGGCCCCGGTCCCCGGTACCGATGCCGTGTTCGGCTCCCGGGGAGGCCACCGTGTTCGCCCTGCTCGTCATCCTCACCGTGGTCCTGTCGGGCTCCTCCCTCCGTCCGCGGTCCCCCGCCGGAGTGGGGGCAGGGGCAGGGGCCGGGACGTGGGCCAGGGCCGGCGTGCGGGTCAGACGCACAGACCGGCAAGGGGTTCGGAGTCGTCGACGAAGGCGCGGGCCACGTCGGCCAGGCGCCGGTTGTGGGAGCGGGCGTAACCGCGCAGCGCGCTGAACGCCTGCTCCATGTCGATGCCCTGACGTTCGGCCAGCTTTCCCTTGGCCTGTTCGATCAGGACCCGGCTGTTCAACGCCGTCTGCAGCTGTTCGTTGAGCATCGTGCTGCGGTGGGCGGTGCGTTGTTGCAGCAGGCTGATGGTGGCGACGTCGGCCAGGGCCTGGGCGATGAGTGTGGCGGGCGGGTCGAAGGGACCGGGGGCGGCGCGGAAGAGGTTCAGGGCGCCCACGGTGTGGTCCCGCAGGCGCATGGGCAGGGCCTGGACGGCCCCGAATCCGCTGCGGTGGGCCGCCGTGACGAAGCGCGGCCAGCGGTCGATCTCCCGGGTCAGGTCGTGAACGATCACCGGTGCGCCGGTGTGGAAGCACTCGAGGCAGGGGCCTTCGTCGTTCTGGAGCTGGAAGAGTTCCAGCAGGCGCACCTGTTCGTCGGAGGCGGCCATGACGCGGAGTTTGCCGTCCTGGTCGGCGAGCAGCACCCCGGCGGCGCTCGCGTCGAGCATGCCGACGCAGCGGTCGGTCAGCAGACGCAGGAAGTCGATGAGGTCGAAGTCGGCGACCAGGCTGTCGGCCAGCTCGACGAAGGTCTTGGCCAGGAGTTGTTGATCCATCGTGGGCACCCTCGATTGAGACTGGTCCCGGCCTGAACAGGCGGGGTGGACGGCACGTTCGTCGGTCGGCACCCATGGACGTCAGGTTTCCTCTTCGGCCTGGTCCGGCTCCGCGTCCGGTGAGAAACGCAGCCGACGGGCCACCACGTCAGCGGCCACCTCGGCGAGCCGGCGTCCGCGCGCATAGGCGTGGGCACGAAGCCGGACGAAGGCTTCTTCGATGCCGACGCCGAGCTGGACGGTCAGGATGCCGCTGGCCTGGTCGACCTCCGCCCGGTTCGCGCCCAGGTCCTCGACGGAGCCACCGCGCGGGTAGCCCGTCTCCGTGATCCGGGTGTCGAGCAGCACCAGAGTCGCGAGATCCGCGAACGCCAGCGCGTCCGCCAGTTCGTCCGCGTTCAACCGGACCGGGAGGTGGGCGTACAGGTTCAGAACTCCCGGGGTGATCGCGCCCAGCTGCAGAGGGAGCGCGAACACCGCGCGTGCCCCGGCTGCCAGGGCCGCCTCGGTGAACACCGTCCAGCGGTCCTGCAGGTCACGGGTGAGCAGATCGGGTGTCAGGACGGCCGCGCCGTGCAGGAAGGCGTCCACGCAGGGACCCTCGCCCAGCGTGAGCTGGAGCTCTTCCAACTGTTCGCTGATGTCGTCCGTGCTGCACAGCGGGTGGTTCGGCGCGGTCCGGGACATCGCCGACAGCCCGGCCCCGCCGACCGGCAGTGTGGCCACAGCAGCGCTGCACACATCCGCCACACCGACCCGGACACCGCGCCGCGCCGCGTGCTCGGCCACCAGCACCTGGATACGGGCCGACCGGCTGTCAGGCTCCACCCGGGCCACCACCTCCGGGCATCTCGACCAGGCCCTCCAGCCTCGCCGCGGACTGTTCCCCGACGGGAAGGACCAGTGCGCGGAACGTGGTGGGACCGGCCGGCCTGCGCAGTTCTCCGACGTCCAGCCATCCCCAGGAGCGGACCGCGGCGAGAGCCGGGTGATCGGTCCGGTCCACCAACGTGGCGCCGAGTGACGCCTGGTGGTCGGTCAGCAGCCGTTCCTGCACCCGACGGGCGAGGCTCCGGTCCTGCGCGTGTGGCCGGATCAAGATGTCACCGAACGCGAAGACCCCTCCGGAAAGGGTGAGTTGATCGATGCCGGGCGGCAGTGTTCTGTCGAGGCCTGACCACCAGGAGCCGTCGGCGCGTACCGGGAATCCGAAAGCGCATCCCATCAGGCGGTCCGTCTCGGCGATCACCAGGGCGAACCCCGGCCGATGCATGTTCGTGGTGAGACGCTTCAGGAAGTTCCGGCGGCCGGGACCGGGGTACGGGTCGCCCGGCGCCGTCGCACGGGACTCCGTATACAGATCAGCCAGGTCCTCACGCACTCCCTCCACCAGCCAACGGTTCAGCCGGCGCAGCCGCGCCGGAGCCACGGCGGCGGACGGCCTGCCGTCCGCCGGCTTCCGCGACTGGGCCTGCCGGGCGTCGGCCGTCATCGACCGTCGCCCAGGAGGACGGATATCAAGGGCACGGACACCAACTGGACGGACCCGTGCTGCGGGACGGGGGCGGGCGGGACCGGGGTGTCCCTGAGCGAAGCGGGAAAGTGGGCGGGCGGAGTACCGAGGAGCAGTGACCCGCAGCCGACGAGATCGAGAATCAGGGCCAGCGTCGGCGGCGGATGATGCAGTCGCACGGTCCCGCCGACCGCGGTGGTCTGCTCTGCGGCGGAGAGGAACGTGTTGAGTCCGCTGCAGTCGCAGAAGGTGACATGTGTGAGGTCGACGTCGATGGCGCGGATACCGTCTCGTAGGCACTCTTCCAGGGACATTCGCACCAACGGCGCGGATTCGAGGTCGATCTCACCGGCCAGGGTGACCAACGCCCGTGTACTTCGGTCATGGCGGTGGACTGTGAGCTGTGGCAGGGGCATGATGCCTCGGTTCGGAAGACCATCCGGCAGCGGGTGCGGTGGTGCCGGAGTTCCGGCTTCCTGAGCGCGCTCCCGGCGGTGTCGTGTTTTCGGCGGAGGCAGGGCAACGGCCGGTCCGACAACCTGCGCAGCAGGACAGAGGATCCACCCAGTTCCCTCCAGGGATGCGCCGGGTGAAGACGAAGAGTCCGCACCCCACAGCCATCTGCGTTCGGGTAACAGCATGCCGCCGGGGTCTGGGACGTCTGCGCAACAGCTTAGTCCTTGCGCCGTTCGATGGACAGGCCGCAGCCGCCCTGTCCGGACCCAACCCCTCCGGCCCGGACCCCGCTACGGATGTCGGGCGCGGCGCCAGGGCCGAGGCCGGCGAGCCGCAGACCGCCGCTGACCTCCAGCTCGTCGTGCTCACCGGCGCCATCAGCGAGACCGGCACCGGGTCCTCCCGCCCCGCCCATCCCGGAGCACAGGCCGAACCCGCCGTCACCTCAGGGGTCGCGGAGCGCCGGGTCCGGCAGGTGAACTGCCCATGTGCGGTACGCCGTTCATCCCGCCCGTACCCGTCCGGTGCAGCCGCCCACGGCAATCCGGCCACAGGGGTCCGGAATCGCATGCTGCTGGCCTTGTCCGAGTCCGGTCCAACTGCGGGCAGGGACTCGCCCCGCCGCCGACCAGGATCGGCGACGGGCTGCCGGCCCGTGTACGCAGACCCGCGGCCCCCGGGTCGCAGTGACGGTCCGACCACTGTGAACGGCTGGAGCCAGGCCGGCCCTAACCCGCGCACTGCCGACCGAGCACCCCGCCGAGCACCCCGCCGGGCATGGGCCAGGCAGGTAAGGCGCGCGTGTCAGGACGGGGCGACAGGGGTGTTCTGGTCCAGGCGCGCGCGGAGGGTGGCGGCGAAGTCCTCGGCGCGGGCCAACTGGACGCGGAGCTTGTCCACCTGCTCGGCTGCGGCCTGCTCGTAGGCGCGGACACGGCCCAGCAGGACCTCCCGCTCGGCGGCGCCGAGGGGGTCGTCCCTGTCGAGGCGGTCGGTGGCGTCCAGGAGGTCGCGCATCTGGTCGAGGGGGAAGCCGAGCGGCTTCATGCGGCGGATGACCATGAGCCGGGCGACGTCGGTCTCGGTGTAGAGGCGGAAGCCGCCCTGGGAGCGGGCGGAGGGGATGACCAGGCCGGTTTCCTCGTAGTGCCGGATGGTGCGCAGGGACAGCTCCGTCCGCGCGGCGACCTCGCCGATCTGCATGTGCCTGTCGTCCACGCCCGTGTCCTGGCCCTTCTCGTCCTGCCGGGACCGCATCCTGCGCTGCCCCACCGATCTCTACTCTAACGTTAGGGTAGAGTCGCTGGCGGTGAGGGCGGTCCGGCTGCCCCGCAAACCGCTGTTCCGGGGCCGATGGCGCCCCCGGCGAAGATCCGATTCTTGCAGGAGAGAGCGTGCGCGAGCCCATGACGCCCACCGCCGCCGCCTGCCCGCCGTGACCCTTCGCCCCTCGATGTGAGCCGCTCGGCCGCGCCGCGCGCAGGCCCTCGGTTCCGTCGCTTCTTCGACTTCCGGCCCGCTCCTCGCGGGCCGTCCGCGGGGAGCCGGCCCGGTTCCTCCGCGTTCTCCCCACACCCTGCCCGCCCTGCCAGTGGGGTGTGCCCGAGCACGACAGGTACTCATCTCCTTGTCTTCCTCCGTAGCGACTTCCGCCGCGCGGCTCCGCGGCCTGCGCCCCGACTGGCTGAACGACCCGAAGGTCTGGCGTACCGAGGTCCTGGCCGGCCTGGTCGTCGCCCTCGCCCTGATTCCCGAGGCGATCTCGTTCTCGATCATCGCCGGGGTCGACCCGGCCGTCGGCCTCTTCGCCTCGTTCACCATGGCCGTGGTCATCTCGGTCGTCGGTGGCCGACGGGCGATGATCTCCGCCGCGACCGGCGCGGTCGCGCTCGTGATCGCCCCGCTGAACCGTGAACACGGGTTCGGGTACCTGGTCGCCGCGGTCATCCTGGCCGGTGTCATCCAGGTCGCGCTCGGCGCGCTCGGGGTGGCGAAGCTGATGCGGTTCGTGCCGCGCTCGGTGATGGTCGGTTTCGTCAACGCCCTCGCGATCCTGATCTTCATGGCTCAGGTCCCCGAGATGCACGACGTGCCCTGGCCCGTGTATCCGCTGATCGCGGCCGGTCTGGCCCTCATGGTGTTCTTCCCGAAGGTCACCACGGTGATTCCGGCCCCGCTGGTCTCCATCGTCATCCTCACCGTGATCACCGTCGCCGCCGGGATCGCCGTGCCGACCGTCGGGGACAAGGGCGCCCTGCCGTCCTCCCTGCCGGTGCCCGGCCTGCCGGACGTGCCGTTCACCCTGGAGACTCTGACGACGATCGCCCCGTACGCCTTCGCGATGGCGCTGGTCGGCCTGATGGAGTCGCTGATGACGGCCAAGCTGGTCGACGAGATCACCGACACCCACTCGTCCAAGACCCGCGAGTCGATCGGCCAGGGCATCGCCAACATCGTCACCGGCTTCTTCGGCGGCATGGGCGGCTGCGCCATGATCGGCCAGACGATGATCAACGTGAAGGTCTCCGGCGCCCGCACCCGCCTCTCCACCTTCCTGGCCGGCGTGTTCCTGATGATGCTGTGCATCGTCTTCGGCCCGATCGTCTCGGACATCCCCATGGCCGCCCTGGTCGCCGTGATGGTCATGGTGTCCTTCGCGACCTTCGACTGGCACTCCGTCGCCCCCAAGACCCTCAAGCGGATGCCCGCCGGGGAGATCACCGTCATGGTCATCACCGTGATCTGCGTGGTCGCCACCGACAACCTCGCCATCGGCGTCGTCGTCGGCTCCGTCACCGCCATGGTCATCTTCGCCAAGCGCGTCGCCCACCTCGCCAACGTCAGTGCCGTCACCGACCCCGACGGCAGCACCGTGGTGTACTCCGTGACCGGGGAGTTGTTCTTCGCCTCCTCCAACGACCTCGTCGGCCAGTTCGACTACGCCACCGACCCGGACAAGGTCGTCATCGACCTGTCCGCCGCCCACATCTGGGACGCCTCGTCCGTCGCCGCCCTCGACGCGATCGAGACCAAATACGCCCAGCGCGGCAAGACCGTGGAGATCATCGGCCTGAACAACCCCAGCGCCGACCTTCACGGCAAGCTCACCGGCGAACTCACCAGCCACTGATTCCTAATGCTGTCTGTCAAGCTGCGAGAGCGGTGGGCGGAAGCTTCGCAGGTCCGTCGATCGCGCAGGAGGGCCCAGAGGACGTTGACGCGGTAGCGGCCCGGGGCGCAGGAGCCGCCCGTCATGGGGCGGGAACCCGCGTCCCCGCCGTCCCCCGCGCTTCGCGGGGGACGGCGGGGACGGTCGGTTCGTTGGATCAGCCGCCGCAGCCGTAGCCGTAGTGGACCTCGATGCTGGTCACCGCGTTGTCGTAGAGGAACAGGAGTTCCTGCTTCTGACCCGGCTCGATGATCCAGTTGAGGCCGCGGTAGTTGGCGTCGGTCCAGACGCACACGTTCTTGTCGGTGCGGTTCCAGAGCGAGCCGGCCCGGTCGTTCCACGCCTGGCCGACGTTGGGGTTGTCCACCCCGTCGAGCTGGAGGACGTCGCCTGTGCCGTCGTGGCCGTCGAAGAGGCACACCTTGCCCGCCTGGCAGGCGTTGTAGTCGGCCGCCGCGGTTCCCGAGGCCGCCAGGACGGCGGTGGCGGCGATGGCCGCTCCCGCCACCGCGGTCTTCAGATTCAGTTTCATGAGAACCCTTCCCGTTGCCGCCTGTGGAAGCGCGGTCGTGGTCGCCCCGTCCATCTGTCGATCTCGAGGCCTTACGCACGTAAGAGCGTCCCCGCGCACAGATGGTTCGCAGGAGTGATGTTGCCCATAACTCCCGGCGGTGGCGGTGCCGTTGCGGTCGTTGCCCGTACGCCTGAGCGCCGTGGCGCGGTTCCCGGCGAGCCGACCACCGCGCCGGGGCCGCCGCCAAGTCGTCGTCCGGCGAGGCGCGCCACCCCCCGCAAAGCGCGGGAGGTGACGGGTTCGGTCAGTGACCTTTTCAACGCTGCCGCTCCAGGGTGGCGGGCCTGCTGAATCGCGAACGCTGCGGCACCTGGTCCTGGTACTCGGTCGACTACGACGGCCTGAACAGGGTGCGCGCGATCCCGCGGCAGTCGGTCGGCGAACTGGCGACCCAGGCACTCGACCGGGTGCGGCCGGCCGCGTCGGCACCACAGCTACGGCCGCTGTCCGTACAGTCGTACGGCGCGAGGACCGGCCCCTCGGGAGCCGGTCCTTCTTCGTTGCCTTGTGGCCGCTCAGCCGAGGTGGTCGGCCAGTTCACGCTCCAGCGCGGCCTTCGGCTTGGCGCCGACGATCGTCTGCACGACCTCGCCGCCCTTGTATACGTTCATCGTGGGGATCGACATCACGCCGTACTTCGCGGCGGTGTCCGGGTTCTCGTCGATGTTGAGCTTGACGATCTCGATGGCGTCGCCGTGCTCGGCCGCGATCGCCTCCAGAGAGGGGGCGAGCTGGCGGCAGGGGCCGCACCAGGGCGCCCAGAAGTCGACGAGCACGGGCTTGTCGCTGGTGAGGACGTCCTGTGCGAAGGAGCCGTCGGTGACGTTCTTGAGGGCCATGCGGGTCTCCTCGTACAGGGGTGGGGCGGGTGCCGTCAGACGGCGGCGACGGCCGCGGCCGTCGCGGGTGTGTCGGCGAGGGCGGCGAGGTACTTCTCGGCGTCGAGGGCGGCGGCGCAGCCGGAGCCGGCCGCCGTGATGGCCTGGCGGTAGGTGTGGTCGACGACGTCGCCGGCGCCGAAGACGCCGGAGATGTTCGTGCGGGTGGAGGGGGAGGCGACCTTGAGGTAGCCCTCGTCGTCCAGGTCGAGCTGGCCGGTGACCAGGTCGCTGCGCGGGTCGTGGCCGATGGCGACGAACAGACCGGTGGCCGGGAGGCGGGAGGTCTCGCCGGTGACGGTGTCGCGCAGGGTGAGAGCGGCGAGTTTGCCGTCGGCCTCGTGGATCTCGGCGACCTCGCGGTGGAAGGCGAAGGAGATCTTCGGGTCGGCGAAGGCGCGGTCCTGCATGGCCTTGGAGGCCCGCAGGGTGTCGCGCCGGTGGACGACCGTCACCGACTTGGCGAAGCGGGAGAGGAAGGTGGCCTCCTCCATCGCCGTGTCGCCGCCGCCGACCACCACGATGTCGTGCTCGCGGAAGAAGAAGCCGTCGCAGGTCGCGCAGTACGACACGCCCCGGCCGGACAGCGCGTCCTCGCCGGGCAGGCCCAGCTTGCGGTGCTGCGAGCCGGTCGCCACGATGACGGCCTTGGCGCGGTGGACGGTCCCCGCGCTGTCGGTGACGGTCTTGACCGGGCCGGTGAGGTCGACCGCGACGATGTCGTCGGGGACGAGTTCGGCGCCGAAGCGTTCGGCCTGGGCCCGCATGTTGTCCATCAGGTCCGGGCCCATGATGCCGTCGCGGAAGCCGGGGAAGTTCTCCACCTCGGTCGTCTGCACCAGCGCTCCGCCGGCCGTGACCGCGCCCTCGAAGACCAGCGGCTTCAGCGAGGCGCGGGCCGTGTAGAGGGCGGCGGTGTATCCGGCGGGACCGGAGCCGACGACGATGACGTTGCGGATGTCCCCAGTCGTGCCGGTCGCGGTGCTCATGCCTGGGGCTCCGGCGCGATCTCCTTGATCAGGCCCTCGATCAGCACCTTGATCTCGTCGCGGATGGGCCGTACGGCCTCCACGCCCTGGCCCGCCGGGTCCTCCAGCTGCCAGTCCAGGTACCGCTTGCCGGGGAAGACGGGGCAGGTGTCGCCGCAGCCCATGGTGATGCAGACGTCGGACTCCTTCACGGCGTCGACGGTGAGCATCTTCGGGACCTCGGCGGAGATGTCGATGCCGACCTCGGCCATGGCCTCTACGGCCGCCGGGTTGACGCCGGCGCCCGGGTTCGAGCCCGCGGAGCGGACCTCGACGCGGTCCCCGGCCAGGTGGGTCAGCCACGCGGCGGCCATCTGGGACCGGCCCGCGTTGTGGACACAGACGAACAGCACGGAGGGCTTGTCGGACATCAGAGGTCTCTCTTGTCTCACGTGTCTCACGACGGCATCAGGCACGAAGGAGTTCAGCACCCGGTGGTGTCAGCCACCACTGATGTGACAGTATCAGTCCATGATGACGTCAGTCGACACTGATCTGATGCGGGTCCTCGCCGACCCGCTCCGCCTCCAGATCGTCACCCTCCTCGCCCGGGAGACGCTCTGCTCCACGCACCTGATCGAGGAGACCGGTGCGAAGCAGACCAACCTCTCCAACCACCTGAGAGTGCTGCGCGAGGCCGGGGTGGTCGAGACGGAACCCTGCGGCCGGTACACGTACTACAAGCTGCGCCCCGACGTCATCGCCCAGCTCGCCGGCCAGTTCGCCGACCTGGCCGAATCCGCTCGCAACGCCGCCGAGAACAAGAGGGCCTGTCCATGACCGCCGCCGAAGCAGCCCCGACCGCGGAGTCCACGCCGACCGCGGAGTCCACGCCGGCCGCCGCCGCACCCGACTCCGTCGCACCTGCGCCGGGTGCCACCCCGCCGCGTACCCCCCTGGTCGCCCGGGCCGCCGCCGAACTCATAGGCACGGCACTGCTGGTGGCGGTCGTGGTCGGCTCCGGCATCCAGGCCACCGAACTGACCGAGGACGTCGGCCTGCAACTGCTGGCCAACTCCACGGCCACCGTCTTCGGCCTCGGCATCCTGATCCTCCTGCTCGGCCCGGTCTCCGGCGCCCACTTCAACCCCGTCGTCACGCTGGCCGAGTGGTGGACGGCCCGACGCGGCGGCCTGGGGGTCACCCCGCGTGAGGTGGCTGTGTACGTACCCGCGCAGATCGTCGGCGCGATCGCGGGCGCGATCCTGGCGGACGCGATGTTCGCCGAGCCCCTCGTGAAGTGGTCCACCCACGACCGCTCCGCCGGACACCTGCTGCTCGGTGAGATCGTCGCCACCGCCGGTCTGATCCTCCTGATCTTCGGCCTGGCACGGGTCGACCGCCTGCGGTACGCCCCCGTGGCTGTCGCCTCCTACATCGGCGCCGCGTACTGGTTCACCTCCTCGACGTCCTTCGCCAACCCGGCGGTGACGATCGGGCGCGCCTTCACCGACACCTTCGCGGGCATCGCCCCCGGCTCGGTCCTGGGCTTCATCGGCATGCAGATCATCGGCGGCGTGGTCGGGCTGGCGCTGGTCGCGCTCATCTTCATGCCCGGACGATCGGCCGAGTGACCGTCGAGACGCAGGTGGTGGTGATCGGCGGTGGCCAGGCCGGGCTCGCCGCCGGGTACCACCTGCGCCGCCTCGGCCTGGAGTTCGTCGTCCTCGACGCCCAGGCAGCGCCGGGCGGCGCCTGGCAGCACGCCTGGGACTCCCTGCACCTGTTCTCCCCGGCCGCGTACTCCTCGCTGCCGGGCCGCCCGATGCCGGTACAGGCGGGGCAGACGTACCCGGACGCGGACCACGTGGTCGGCTACCTCACCGACTACGAGCGCCGGTACGGCCTTCCGGTGCACCGTCCCGTACGTGTCGCCGGGGTCCACCGTGACGGCGAGTTCCTGCGGGTCGAGACGGACGCGGGCCTCTGGCGAGCCCGGGCCGTCATCAGCGCCACCGGCACCTGGTGGCGCCCCTTCCTGCCCGCCGTTCCCGGCCGCGCGGACTTCTCCGGGCGGCAGCTGCACACCGTCGAGTACCGCAGCCCGCGCGACTTCGCCGGACAACGGGTCGTCGTGGTCGGCGGCGGCAACTCCGGCGCCCAGATCGCCGCCGACCTCGCCCACGACACGGAGCTGACCTGGGCCACCCAGCGTCCGCCCCGCTTCCTCGCCGACGACATCGACGGCCGAGCCCTCTTCGACGTGGCCACCGCCCGCCGCCGCGCCCTCGAAGAGGGCCGCACGGACACCGGCGGCGTCGTGTCCCTGGGCGACATCGTCGCCGTACCGCCGGTGCGGGAGGCCCGGGACGCCGGACGGCTGAAGGCGGCACCCATGTTCGTACGCCTCGACCGCGACGGAGTCGTCTGGGCCGACGGCACACGGGCGCCGGCCGACGCGGTCGTCTGGTGCACCGGCTTCCGCCCAGCACTCTCCCACCTGGCACCGCTGGGGCTGCGCGGGGTTCGCGGCCACATCGCCACCGAGGGAACGCGGGCCGTGGACGAGCCGCGCGTGCACCTGCTCGGCTACGGAGACTGGACCGGCCCCGCCTCCGCCACCCTCATCGGCGTCGGGCGTCCCGCCCGCGAGGCCGCCCGGGAGATCGCCGGCCTGCTCGCGCAGGAGCCCGGCCGCGGACCCGCGCCTGTCCCGACTCGGGGCTCAGGTCAGGATCTGGGCGGCGTACAGGGCGCCGACGCCGGTCGCGAGGGTGCCGAGCAGAATCCGTAGGGCCCGTTCGGGCAGGCGGGGTTGGAGGCGGGCGCCGAGGTAGCCGCCGATCAGGCCGCCGGTGCCGCAGGCCAGCCCGAGCCACCAGTCGGGGGCGACCTCTCCGGTGCTGACGAGCGACAGCACCGCGTAGGCGGCGGCACCGACGACGGAGGTGGCGAACGTGGCGGCGAGCGCGGCCGGGGCGACGCGTGCGACGGGCAGGCCGCGTCCGGCGAGGATCGGGCCGAGGAGGGAACCCCCGCCGATGCCGTAGACGCCGCCGACGATGCCGACCGCCAGGGCGAGGCCGGTGAGCGTGCGCGGGGCCAACTCGCCTGCGGGTGGCGGCCGATGGCGTGCCGGGGTGAGGGTGCGCAGGCACAGCCACAGGCCGAGCGGCAGCAGCAGGGCGGCTATCAGGAACCGGAACACGTCCGGGCCGGGGAGGGCGAAGACGCGGACGGCGGCGCCGATGACGACACCGGGCAGCGTGCCCAGCACCAGGCGTCGGGCGAGATCGCCGTGCAGGGCGCCGTCGTCGCGGTAGCGCCACAGGGCGCCGGGTCCGGCGACGACGTTGAACAGCAGGTTGGTCGGGGTGACGGCCGGACTGGGCACACCGAAGACGCTCAGCTGGATGGGGAGAAGGAACACCGCACCCGAGACGCCGACCGGGGCGGTCACGGTCGCGATCAGCAGGCCGGCGGCCAGCCCTCCCGGCACCGTCCAGTCCACCGTCGCCCCCGCATCCCCGTCCCCTGCCTCTGCCCCTGGCCCTTCGGGCGCCCGGCCAGTATCGGCGTCCCGGAGGGCGGCGGGACGGTCCGCAACGAGATGTTCATGCGGGCCCAGGGTTTTCGCCCATCACGCGGTACATGCCGATCGAGCCGTGCTCGGCGGTGTCGGCGAAGCCGAACTTCTCGTAGAGGAAGCGGGCGGGGCCGTCCGCGATGAGCGAGACGTAGGCGGTGGCGGGCGCCCGGCGGTCCAACTCCTCGGTGAGCGCGGCCATGATGCGCCTGCCGAGGCCGCGGCCCTGGTGGGCGGGGTGGACGCACATGTCGACGATCTGGAAGGCGGTACCGCCGTCACCGATGATCCGCCCCATACCGATGGGCTCCCCCTGGTGCTGGAGGACCACTCCGTGCCATGTGTGGGGCAGGGCGAGCGCAACCGCGTCGGGGTCCTTGTCCGACAGGCCGGCCTCGGTGCGCAGACGGCGGAACACCTCGACGGAGGGGACGCCCACGCGCAACGTATAGGGGTCGTTCAAGCTGTCCACTCCCACCAGTTTCACGTCGGTTTCCGTCGGCGCGTGTGGTTCGCGACGGTCAGGCCGCGGCCGGTGTGATGGTCAGCAGTTTGCCCATCGCGGCCAGTACGGAGGGTTCGACCCGGTAGTAGACCCAGGTGCCGCGCCGCTCGGAGCTGAGCAGACCGGCCTCCTTCAGCTTCTTCAGGTGATGGGACACGGTCGGCTGCGAGACGCCCACGTCGGAGATGTCGCAGACGCACGCCTCACCACCCTCGTGCGAGGCCACGGCCGAGAACAGCCGCAGCCGCACGGGGTCACCGAGCGCCTTGAACATCCGCGCGGCCGTCTCGGCCTCCTCCGCGGTGAACGGGCGTTCCGTCAGAGGCGGGCAGCACGCCGCCACGGCGTCACCGGCGTCCAGCAGTGGCAGCACTTTCGTGTTCGACATGCATCTATGTTGACATACGTCGAACCAGTTGGGTGAGGGTCGGGGCGATCGGATTCGATGAATGTCTATGTTGACGTCTATCGATACAGGTGTCATCCTGGGCCACGTAAGCCATCGATAAGTGTCGAAACAAAGGGGTATCTCGTGGCCGAGTCCATCAACAGCGTGCTCACCGTCGACCAGCTGCCCGTCGTGGTCGTCGGAGCCGGCCCGATCGGTCTGGCCGCCGCCGCCCGCCTCGTCGAGCGCGGTCTCGAACCGCTCGTCCTGGAGTCCGGGCCGTCCGCCGGCACCGCAGTCCGGAACTGGTCGCACGTGCGGCTGTTCTCGACCTGGGGCGAGGTCGTCGACCCGGCAGCCGAGAAGCTCCTCGCCCCGACCGGCTGGGTCCGCCCCGACGCCGCCACGTACCCGACCGGCGGCGACTGGGCCGGGAAGTACCTGCAGCCGCTCGCCGACGTCCTCGGCGACAGGGTCCGCTACGGCGCCACGGTCACCGGTGTCGCCCGCGCGGGCCGTGACCGCATCGTCGACTCCGGCCGCGAGGAGCAGCCCTTCACCGTTCACGTCCAGCTCGCCGACGGCCGCGAGGAGCGGCTCACCGCACGCGCCGTCATCGACGCCTCCGGCACCTGGTCCACCCCCGGCCCGATGGGCGCCGACGGCCTGCCCGCCCTCGGCGAGAAGGCAGCCGCCGACCGCGTCTCCTACCAGGTCCCCGACCTGGGCGACCCGGCCGTACGCGCCCGTTACGCGGGCAGGCGCACCGCCGTGATCGGCTCGGGTGCCTCCGCCTTCACCGCCCTCGCCCACCTCGCCGACCTGGCCAAGGAGGAGGACGGGACCCACGCCGCGTGGATCCTGCGCCGCGGCATCGGCGCGAGCACCTACGGCGGTGGCGAGGCGGACGAGCTGCCCGCGCGCGGCGCGCTGGGCCTGCGTGCCAGGGAAGCGGTCGAGGCCGGCCACGCGAGCGCGGTCACCGGCTTCCGTACACAGGCTGTGGAGCGGGAGGGCGACCGGCTCGTCCTCGTCGCCGAGGACGGCCGCCGCCTGAACCCGGTCGACGAGGTCATCGTCCTGACCGGCTTCCGCCCCGACCTGTCCTTCCTCTCCGAACTCCGCCTCGGCCTCGACGAACGCCTCCAGGCCCCCACCGCGCTCGCCCCGCTGATCGACCCGAACGTCCACTCCTGCGGCACGGTCTACCCGCACGGCGTGAACGAGCTCTCGCACCCGGAGCAGGGCGTCTACCTGGTCGGCATGAAGTCCTACGGCCGCGCGCCCACGTTCCTCGCGATGACCGGCTACGAGCAGGTCCGCTCCGTCGCCGCCGCGCTCGCCGGCGACCAGGAAGCCGCCGAGCGCGTCGAGCTCACCCTCCCGGAGACGGGCGTGTGCGGCGGCGCGGGCCTGTTCGACGACCCCGACGCCGCCCAGAGCACCGAGGGCGGCGGCTGCTGCGCCGCCCCCAGCACCCTCCAGATCGGCACCGGCACCCCGGCCGCCACCTCCGGCGGCTGCTGAACTCCCCACCCACCCAAGGAGGTTCGCCATGACATCCCGCGTACAGCTCGCCCTCCGCGTCCCCGACCTCGCCGCATCCGTCGCCTTCTACAGCAAGCTCTTCAACACCGAGCCCGCCAAACTCCGCGACGGCTACGCCAACTTCGCCATCACCGAGCCCCCGCTCAAGCTCGTCCTCATCGAGGGCGGCGCGGACGAGGCGACGCGCATGGACCACCTCGGAGTCGAGGTCGAGAGCACCGAGGCCGTCCACGCCGCCACCGCCCGCCTGGGCGAGTCCGGCCTGACCACCGCCGTGGAGAACGACACCACCTGTTGCTACGCCCTCCAGGACAAGGTCTGGGTCCACGGCCCCGGCCAGGAACCCTGGGAGGTCTACGTCGTCAAGGCCGACGCCGACTCCCTGGCCAAGCAACCCACGTGACCGAAGCGGCCAGGAAGCCCTGCCTGTGCGTCGTCGTGTGCGCCTGCGGAATCACCGGCGACGTCGGCAGGCTGAGGCTGGGGCGCAGGGCACGACGTCGACGTTCGCCGTCCGCGCCGATGTCTGCCAGCGCAACCCCGAACGGTTCGTCAACAACCCACCCACCGCCGATCATCCCCACCAACGGGGGGGATCAACCAGCCGGACGACCACGCCGCCCAGTGATCACCTCGGACGCCGGCGACCCCGGCGCACTCGGCAAACCCTGAAACCGACCGACTCACCAGGCTTGAGACGTTCCGCGTCTCGTGGTCGACCAGGACGAGGCCGTCACCACCCGTGGTTCTCCGCGTGCACGGGCGGGCTCGGCCTTGCACCGAGCCCGCCGCTCCCACTCCACCCGTTCCTGATCGCTCGCTGTGACGCTAACCCGGTTCGGCGTACGTCGTTGCCCGCGAACGTCAGGAACACCGGAGCCGGACCTGTGTCACGCCACCGGCTAGCGCTGCAGTGTCAGTACCCCCGGCCGGTACGGCAGGAGGCCGTAGTCCCCGCCGTCGGTGCTGGGGTCGCGCCCCTGGTAGAGGAACTGCAGGTTGCAGGGGTCGATGGTCTTGGTCTGGTCGGGGTTGGTGCGAATCAGATCGCCGTGGCTGATGTCCCTGGTCCAGGCCGTCGCGCCGCTGTTGGCACTGCCGGCGAAGGGGTTGGTCACGGTGTCGGCCCCGGCCTGCGGTGTCCACGTGCCGCCGAGGCTGGTGGCCGTGAACGAGCGGAAGTAGCGGCCATACCCTGTGTAGTTCTGGGCCTCGACGATCATGAGGTACTGGTTCTGACCCTGAACCTTGTAGACCTCGACCGCCTCGAACAGGTTGAGCGGCGTGTCGCTCATGATCTTCGTGAACGAACCGAAGGTGCCCGGGAAGTTGCCGATGGGCATGCTGGCGCGGTAGATGCCGCCCTCATCGTCGGCGAAGAACATGTACATGTTCGTGTCGTCGCCGATGAGGGTCACGTCGAGGGGGCCGCCCTTCGGGAGGGTGCCCGTGAACAGCTCCTGCTGCGCGGACCAGCCGTTGGGGTTGGTGGGGTCGCTCGAGGTGCGGTAGCCGAAGCTGTATGGCCAAGCCCCGTTGTAGGCGAGCACCCAGGTGTTCTTCGGGGCGAAGTGGAACAGCGTCGGCGCGATGCCGTCGAAGGGGATCGTGTTCTGGGTGGCGGTGGCCATGTCGGACCAGTTCGTGAAGGGGCTGAAGGCCGTCAGTCCCCAGCGCCCGTCGTTACCGGCGAGGGTGTTGTGCGTCGTGGCATAGACGACGTGCTTGCCGTTGTACTTCACGGTGGTGAAGTCCTTGAGCGAGGCCCACCCCGCCTTCGGCTCCGCCAGCGGGCCGGTCGAGTTCCACCGGTAGGTCGACGGCAGAGCACACGTGTTGCCCGTCCCGGACAGGCCGGTCCACTTCTGGTTGGTGCCGCCGTGGCACGACCAGATCTGTACCCCCGTGCCGTTGGCCTTGCCCCAGCCCGAGACCTCCAGGCACAGCCCGGACCGCACGCCGACGACCGTGCCGTCGGGGTTCACCCGCCACTGCTGGTTGTCGCTGCCGTTGCACGTCCAGATCTGCACCGGGGTCCCGGACGTGGTGGCGCCGCCCCGGACATCCAGGCACTTGTTGCCGTACACGGTCAGCTGGCTGCTGTCCGTCGACGTCCACTGCTGGTTGGTTCCGCCGTGGCAGTCCCAGATGTGCACGTTTCCGCCGTCGGTCTGGCTGAAGCCCGCCACATCGAGACACCGGCCGGAGTCAACACCGCGCACATCGCTGGTGGTGGCCGCCTGGGCCGGGCCGGCGACGAGCAGCGCCGCCAACGCGGCCAGCGCCGAGACCACGGCGGCGAGCACCGCGGACGGGCGTCTGAGACTGAAACTACGACTGTGCATAAGGACCTCGTCATCCTTGAGCAAGCGACTCCGGTGGCCCATCAAGGGCTGTCCGGAGGCGGTGTGGTGCGGCCCCGGTTGTCCGATATGTCGAACAAGGGTCGAAGTGTCGAGCAATTGGATGATAAAGATCCGATGATCAGCGTCAATATCTCTCGCGAAAATCGCGGGCAGAAAGATTCGCAGGCTGAAACCAGGCGGCTTCAAGTCCCGGGGGTGTACGCGTCTTTGGCGTGAGGGGCAGGCAGCGGTGCGGGCGGGGGCTTGGTGATCATTAAGAACCCCGACCAGGTCGCTCACCCGAGCCTCTGGTTCGGGTCGGTGCCCGACCCGCGCTCGCGGCGGGCCGGTGTCATTCACTGACGCTGGCCCGGTCACCGGGGCACGGGGGCGCGGGGTCACGGGGTCAGGTGGGGCGGGGCGGTCGCGTCTCGGCGAAAGAAGTATTTGAGAGGGCAACCTTTCCGCTCCGAGTGGCCACTTAGCGGTGTACCGACGAGGGCGAGCCGGGTTCAGCGGCGTTACGCCCTCTGTGTCACCACCCGATCGGAGCACTACGTGTCATCAGACGACCCGAGATCCGCCGAGCAGCCGATGCCTCGGGGTCGCACGCCCCGCCGTAGCCGGATGCGCCTCCGCTTTGTCGCGGGGGCGGTGGCGGTGCTCGCCGCCTCGGCCGGTGTCGGCGCCCTGGCGCCCAGCGCGGGCGCCGCGGCGACCGTCGGCATCAGTGTGGATGCCGGTACCTCCTTGGGCACGGTGCCCAGCAGTGGTGTCGGCCTCAACACGGGCGTCGGCGACGACCGCCTGGGGGACGCCAAGGTGACATCGCTGATGAAGGCCGCGGGAGTTCGGCAGCTTCGCTATCCCGGCGGCTCCGGCGCGGACGACTTCCACTGGAAGACCCACACCATGGGCAACGGCGGCTGGATCGTACCCAACACCGACTTCGACAGCTTCATGGCCACCGCGAAGAAGGTCGGTGCCCAGCCGATCCTGACCGCGAACTACGGTTCCGGCACCCCCCAGGAGGCCGCCGACTGGGTCAAGTACGCCAACGTCGACAAAGGTTACGGCGTGAAGTACTGGGAGATCGGCAACGAGGTCTACGGCAACGGGCACTACAGCAACGGCAAGGGATGGGAAACCGACAACCACGCCGACAAGAGCCCGAAGGAGTACGGGAAGAACCTCGTCGCCTACTCGAAGGCGATGAAGGCCGTGGACCCGAAGGTGAAGATCGGAGCGGTGCTCACCACCCCCGGCTTCTGGCCGGATGCGGAGAAGGCTCCCGGTGACACCGCCGACTGGAACAACACGGTGCTCTCCATCGCGGGACGCTCGATCGACTTCGTCATCGTCCACTGGTATCCGGGCGGCACCACCACGGCCGACCTGCTGAACACCCCCTCCCGGATCGCCGGTGTCAGGTCCTCGCTGCGCTCGCTGATCGCCAAGTACGCGGGCTCGAACGCCGCTTCGGTGGAGATCGCGGTCACCGAGACCGACACCGTCTTCTCGCCCGCCCTGACCAGCCAGGCCGCGGCCCTGTTCGCGCCGGACACCTACATGACCTGGTTCGAGCAAGGCGCCACCCACGTGGACTGGTGGAACCTGCACAACGGCTCGGGCGACGCACCCACCACCGTCAACGGCGAGACCGACTACCAGGACGGGGGCATTCTCTCCGCCGGAACCTGCGCCGGGGGGAAGTGCGAACCGCCGCGCGACACGCCCTTCCCCACCTACTGGGGCATCCGCTCGCTGACCGCACTGGCGAAGCCCGGCGACACCATGGTCAAGTCGTCCTCGCGCAACTCGTCGGTCGCCGTGCACGCGGTGCGGAACAGCACCGGCGGTCTGAACGTCATGCTGATCAACAAGAGCCCGAAGGACGCGGCGCCGGTGTCGCTCTCGTACGCCGGATTCACCCCGGCCGCAGGGGCGGTCACGACCGTTTCGTATGCCAAGGGAGACACCGCCCTGACGACGGCGAAGCGGGGCACGGCGGTCGCACAGACGCTGCCGCCGTACTCGATCACGACTCTTCAGCTGAAGCCCGCGTCGGGGACGGCCAGCGCTGACAAGCCGTCGCCCGCCCCCACGCCGACCGTCCCCACGCCGGTTGTCTCCGCCGCCGACACGACCGGCACCCGTGCACAGGCGGAGTTCGGCGCACCCGTCGGCCAGCCGACCCCGAGCAGCACGTCCGGCCCCCTGGCTGCCACCGGGGCGGGCACCGCTGTCACGTACAGCGCCTTCGGTGGCCTGCTGGTCATCGCTGCCGGCGGCATGCTGGTGCTTCGGGGACGTCGCCGCAGGGCTTCGCACGGGAAGTGAGACCGCGTGAGTGACTGACGGCCCGGCAGCAACGCCACCCACCCGTGGAATGCGCGCCGGGCCGTCGGCCTCCACGCCGGCGTCGGCGGTCAGGAAACAAACAACCTTCGGTCGGCTGATGCACACTGAGCGAGCCGCGGCCTGAGCGCCGCTTCGCTGCCCGAGGGTGCCGACTGCCTCGAACAGACCCTGGGACCGACCTCGTCAGGCCGGTTCCGGGACGAAGGGATGCAGTTCGTCGGCTCCGGCGTGTACGACACCGT
>NZ_BMMU01000029.1 GCF_014646095.1 Streptomyces lacrimifluminis
ACCCAACACCACCAACACGACCGCCGGATGATCGGCTACACCACGACAAGGGACACGACCCATGCGCAGAGCACGAAGAGTGCTGCTCCGGCTGGCTACGGGCTTGATAGCCCTCGCGACGCTGGGCGGTGTGGCGACACCAGCTTCCGCCGACAGACCGGCCTCGTCCCAGACGGGAACGCGGCAGTACAGCGCGGACGACGACTACTTCGCCGTCTGGTCCCGCGCGGACGCGTTGAAGCTTCGGCAGGACAGGACCAACACCGCCCCCCGTGTGTCTCCCGACTTTCCCGTGACCAGCGACCGGGTGTGGCAGTGGGACACCTGGCCGCTGACCAAGCTCAACACGAAGACCGCCACCTACAAGGGCTGGCATGTCATCTTCGCGCTGACGGCTCCGCGCTCGGTGCCCTTCGGTGACCGGCACTGGTACGCGAAGATCGGCTACTACTACTCGCGTGACGCCAAGAGCTGGAAGTACGGTGGCGACCTGTTCCAGCCCGGCACCGCGTTCGGCTCCCGTGAGTGGGCCGGCTCGGCGGCGCTCGTCGGCGACAAGGTGTACTCCTTCTACACCGCCTCCGGGCGCGACAACGGTGGGGTCGACCCCAACGATCCCCTGCAACGCCTGGCGATGGCGAGCGGTCGGATCCACGCGGACAAGACCCACGTGTGGTTCGACGGGTTTCGGAACCACCGCATCATCGCCGAGCCCGACGGGAAGCTGTACCAGACCATGGAACAGTCCCAGGCGGGCCCGATCATCTACGCCTTCCGCGACCCGTTCGTCTTCCGAGACCCTCGGGACCGCAAGATCCACCTCTTGTTCGAGGGCAACACGGCCGGTGTCGCCGGAACGTACCGGTGCACCAAGCGCGACATAGGTGACGTCCCGGCCGGCCATGAGGTGCCGGAGGACGCGAAGTACTACACGGGCAACATCGGGCTGGCCACGGCTCGCAGCGACAGCATGGACAAGTGGCGGCTGCAGCCCCCGCTGCTCTCGGCCAACTGTGTGAACCAGCAGACCGAACGGCCCCACCTGGTCATCCGTAACGGCAAGTACTACCTGTTCACCATCAGCCACAAGTTCACGTTCGCGCCGGGGCTGAGCGGCTGGGACGGCCTCTACGGGTTCGTCGGTCGGTCCCTGCGCAGCGACTACAAGCCGCTCAACGGCAGCGCACTGGTCCTGGGCAACCCGGAGGACGCCCCGACGCAGCAGTACTCCCACTACGTGATGCCCAACGGGCTGGTGGAGAGCTTCATCGACACGGTCCCGACCGCCGACGGCGGGACCCGTTTCGGCGGCACGCTGGCACGCACGCTCCTGGTGTCACTGAAGGGCGACAGGACCAGGCTCGTCAAGCAGCTGGACTACGGCTACATCCCGTAACCAACCCACAGTCGGGCAACCCGCCGTGGCGGGCCACGCCAATCATGGCCCGCCACGGCCGTTCGAACCGGTCGCTGAAGAGCTGTCGCACAGGGTCGCCACCGTCGCGTCCCGCAGGGGATCGATGTGATTCATCCTCGCGGCGGTCGGCGGTCGGCGGTCAGAGCGGATCGGAACAGTGCTCGAGAGTGCCATGAACCCCCAGGTCAAGCGCCCGTCCCAGGGGATTTCCTGGGGACTCTTCGGGGACTTTCACACCTGTCTCAGGGAGATTCGGGGACTTTCCGCCGCGTAGGCACGCAAGGCCCTGGCAGCGCTGGAAGGCACGAACGCGCTGGTCAGGGCCCACCCCCTCAGCACTCGATGATGTTCACCGCAAGCCCGCCCCGGGCCGTCTCCTTGTACTTGACGGACATGTCGGCCCCCGTCTCCTTCATCGTCTTGATGACCTTGTCCAGGGACACCATGTGCGAGCCGTCCCCCCGCATCGCCATCCGCGCCGCCGTGACCGCCTTCACCGCGGCCATGCCGTTGCGCTCGATGCACGGGATCTGGACCAGGCCGCCGACCGGGTCACAGGTCAGGCCGAGATTGTGTTCCATGCCGATCTCGGCCGCGTTCTCGACCTGTTCGGGGCTGCCGCCCAGCACTTCGGCCAGCGCGCCCGCCGCCATCGAGCAGGCCGAGCCCACCTCGCCCTGGCAGCCGACCTCCGCGCCGGAGATGGACGCGTTCTCCTTGAACAGCATGCCGATCGCGCCGGCGGCGAGCATGAAGCGGACCACGCCCTCCTCGTCGGCGCCCGGCACGAAGTTGATGTAGTAGTGCAGCACCGCCGGGATGATGCCCGCGGCCCCGTTCGTCGGGGCCGTGACGACCCGGCCGCCCGCCGCGTTCTCCTCGTTCACCGCCATCGCGTACAGCGTGATCCACTCCATCGCGCGTGCCAACGGCTCGCCCTCCGCCCGGAGTTGACGAGCCGACATGGCCGCGCGCCGGCGGACCCGGAGCCCGCCCGGCAGGATGCCCTCGCGGGACATCCCGCGTGAGACGCACGTCTGCATCACCCGCCAGATGTCCAGCAGGCCGGAGCGGATCTCCTCCTCCGTGCGCCAGGCCCGTTCGTTCTCCAGCATCAGCGCGGAGATCGACAGACCCGTCTCCTTCGTCAGGCGCAGCAGTTCGTCGCCCGTCCGGAAGGGGTACTTCAGCGCCGTGTCGTCGAGTTTGATGCGGTCGGCGCCGACAGCGTCCTCGTCGACGACGAATCCGCCGCCCACCGAGTAGTACGTCTTCGACAGCAGCTCGGTCCCCGAGGCGTCGTACGCCCACAGGGTCATACCGTTCGCGTGGTAGGGGAGCGTCTTGCGGCGGTGCAGCACCAGGTCGTCGTCGAAGGAGAAGCCGATCTCGTGGTCGTCCAACAACCTGAGCCGACCCGACTCCTTGATCCGCTCCACCCGTTCGTCGGCGCCCTCGACGTCCACCGTGCGCGGTGAGGCGCCCTCCAGGCCGAGCAGCACCGCCTTGGGGGTGCCGTGGCCGTGTCCGGTCGCGCCCAGGGAGCCGTACAGCTCCGCGCGGACCGACGCCACCGCCCCGAGGACCTCCTCGTTGCGCAGCCGACGGGCGAACAGCCGGGCCGCGCGCATCGGGCCGACCGTGTGGGAGCTGGACGGGCCGATACCGATCGAGAACAGGTCGAAGACCGAGATGGCCACGGGGACTCCTTCAGAGAGGGCGGGGGCACACGTCGTCGGGTGCCCCCGCCGGGAAACTACTTGTTCAGGCCGGGGTACAGCGGGTGCTCGTCGGCCAGCGCCTTCACACGCGCCTTCAGAGCATCGGCGTCGGCCTCCCCGAAGGGAGCGGGCGCCTTCAGAGTCTCCGCGATCACGTCGGCGACCTCGGTGAAGTCCTCCGTCGTGAAGCCGCGGGTGGCCAGCGCGGGCGTGCCGATCCGCAGGCCCGACGTCACCATCGGAGGGCGCGGGTCGTTCGGGACCGCGTTCCGGTTGACGGTGATGCCGACCTCGTGGAGACGGTCCTCGGCCTGCTTGCCGTCCAGTTCGGAGTTCCGAAGGTCGACGAGGACCAGGTGGACGTCCGTACCGCCGGACAGGACGGACACGCCGTGCTCCGTGACGTCCGCGCGCACCAGACGCTCGGCGAGGATCCGCGCGCCCTCGACCGTACGGCGCTGGCGCTCCTTGAACTCCTCGCTCGCGGCGACCTTGAAGGAGACGGCCTTCGCAGCGATCACGTGCTCCAGGGGGCCGCCCTGGAAGCCCGGGAAGACGGACGAGTTCAGCTTCTTCGCGAACTCCTTCTTCGCCAGGATGATGCCGCCGCGCGGGCCGCCCAGCGTCTTGTGGGTCGTCGACGTGACGACGTCGGCGTAGGGCACCGGGTTCGGGTGCAGGCCCGCCGCGACCAGTCCGGCGAAGTGCGCCATGTCGACCCAGAGGTACGCGCCCACCTCGTCCGCGATCCGGCGGAACTCCGCGAAGTCCAGCTGACGCGGGTACGCCGACCAGCCCGCGATGATCACCTTCGGCCGGTGCTCCTTGGCGAGCCGCTCCAGCTCGGCCATGTCGACCAGACCGGCCTCGTCCACGTGGTAGGCGACCACGTCGAACTGCTTGCCGGAGAAGTTCAGCCGCATCCCGTGGGTGAGGTGGCCGCCGTGGGCCAGGTCCAGGCCGAGGATGGTGTCGCCGGGCTGGGCCAGCGCGAACAGCGCCGCCTGGTTGGCGGAGGCGCCCGAGTGCGGCTGCACGTTGGCGTACTCGGCGCCGAACAGTTCCTTGACCCGGTCGATCGCGATCTGCTCGGCGACGTCGACGTGCTCACAGCCGCCGTAGTAGCGGCGGCCCGGGTAGCCCTCGGCGTACTTGTTGGTGAGAACCGAGCCCTGGGCCTCCATGACCGCGACCGGAGCGAAGTTCTCCGAGGCGATCATCTCCAGGGTGGACTGCTGGCGGTTCAGCTCGGCGTCGACGGCGGCGGCGATGTCGGGGTCGAGCTCGTGCAGGGGAGTGTTCAGAAGCGACATGGGGCTCAGTACGTCCTTACGCCTGTCTTGCGCCTGTGTGTCTCAGCTGCCGGAGAACGCGGTGTACTCGTCTGCGGAGAGCAGGTCGCCCGGCTCGTCCGTGACGCGCACCTTGAAGAGCCAACCGCCCTCGAACGGGGCGGAGTTCACCAGTGACGGGTCGTTGGAGACGTCCTCGTTGACCTCGGTGACCTCACCGGTGACCGGGGAGTACAGGTCGCTGACGGACTTGGTCGACTCCAGCTCACCGCAGGTCTCACCCGCGGTCACGGTGGCACCGACCTCGGGAAGCTGTACGTACACGACATCGCCGAGCGCGTTGGCCGCGTGCTCGGTGATACCGACCGTCGAGACGCCGTCCTCGGCGCCCGAAAGCCACTCGTGCTCCTTGCTGTAGCGCAGCTGCTGGGGGTTGCTCATGGCCTGAATTCTCCTGTACGCGGGGGACTGATCATGCATGGGGTACTACAGGGACTGCCCGTCAGCAGGCAGGACACGGGATCCGGGACACCGGTTGATTCTGACGCCGGAGCGACGGCCGGGTTACTTCCGGCGCTTGTAGAAGGGCAGCGCCACGACCTCGTACGGCTCGTGGCTGCCCCGGATGTCCACGCCCACGCCCGCGGTACCCGGCGCGGAGTGCGTGGCGTCGACGTACGCCATCGCGATCGGCTTCCCCAGGGTGGGGGAGGGGGCACCCGAGGTGACCTCGCCGATCACCCGGCCGTCGGCGACGACCGCGTACCCGGCGCGCGGGACGCGACGGCCCTCGGCGACCAGGCCGACGAGTACCCGCGGCAGCTCGTACGAAGCGCGCTCGGCGGCCTCGCGCAGGGCCGCGCGGCCCACGAAGTCGCCCGCCTTCTCGAACTTGACGACCCGGCCGAGCCCGGCGTCGAAGGGGGTGAGGGAGGTGGTCAGCTCGTGCCCGTACAGCGGCATGCCCGCCTCCAGGCGAAGCGTGTCCCGGCAGGACAGACCGCAGGGGATCAGTCCGACGGGCGTACCCGCGTCGGTCAGCGCCTGCCACACCTTCTCCGCGTCACCCGGCGCCACGAACAGCTCGAAGCCGTCCTCGCCGGTGTATCCGGTGCGCGCGATCAGGGCGGGGACACCGGCGACCGTGCCGGGCAGGCCCGCGTAGTACTTCAGGCCGTCGAGATCGGCGTCGGTGAGGGCGGCGAGGATGCCGGGGGCCTCCGGGCCCTGGACGGCGATCAGCGCGTAGGCGTCGCGGTCGTCGCGGACCAGCGCGTCGAAGCCGTCGGCGCGCTCGACGAGGGCGTCCAGCACGACCTGCGCGTTCCCGGCATTGGCCACGACGAGGTACTCGGTTTCGGCCAGGCGGTAGACGATCAGGTCGTCCAGGATGCCGCCGTCGGCCCGGCAGATCATGGTGTAGCGGGCGCGCCCGACGGCGACGGACCCGATGTTGCCGACAAGGGCGAAGTCGAGCAGGGCGGCGGCTTCCGCCCCCGTCACGGTGATCTCACCCATGTGGGACAGGTCGAAGAGACCGGCCTTGGTGCGCACGGCCAGGTGCTCGTCGCGCTCGGAGCCGTATCGCAGGGGCATGTCCCAGCCGGCGAAGTCGGTCATGGTGGCGCCGAGCGAACGATGCAGGGCATCGAGCGCGGTCAAACGCAGAGGGGTGCTGCTCATCGGTAGTGCTCCCAGGGCATGACGGCGAGGTCGTTCCTCCCCATCTGTCATCGGAACCTGAGAGGTTCGTCATGACCACCGGTGAAAACGGCAGGTCACTGACTTGCACCTTGGGTGGAGCCACTGGTCATGACGACCGGGGGCCCGCTTTTCAGATGTGCCTCGCCCGCGCGGTAACGGGGCCTGAGAGATTCAAGGGAGGGACTTGCTCCTTCGGCGCCCGGGTACCCAGAGGTGCCCGGAACTCTCCCGCGCGGATTCAAGCGGCCGGTATGCAGTTGGCGGGCACATCATCGCACGCATTCCTTCGGCACGGCAGGGGGACCCTTCAGAGAGGGGACGCGGCCCCGCCACAGGTCCACACACCGCCCTGTAGCAGGCCTGTTGCAGGAATCGGACCCAACCGAGAGGCACCGCGTATTACCTTCTCTTTACACTCGACGGGGACGGTACTTCCCGACCCCATGGGAGGACGATCACGGTGAACAGGACCACGGCGTATGCGACGGCCTCGGCCCTCGCGCTGACCGACGCGCTGCCCAAGCAGCCCGCCGCCCCGGCCGGGGAGGTGTGCGCGACGCGCCCGGAACCCGTGATCCGCGACCTGCGGGAGCGCTCGGGCCACAGCCCGCACGGCCTCACCTTCGGCGCCCGCGACCTCGTCGTGGTCACCGGCCTGCCCGGCAGCGGCAAGTCCACGCTGATGCGCCGGGCGGTGCGCGCCACCGGCATCGACTCCCAGAACACCCGCGACCACTGGGACGCCCGTACCCCCTCCTTCCTCCCGTACGCCGTCTACCGCCCCCTCGTCCGCCTCGCCCACTACGCCGGACTGCGCCGTGCCCTGCGCTCCGGCGCCGGAGTCGTCGTGCACGACTGCGGTACGCAGGCCTGGGTGCGCGGCTGGCTGGCCCGCGAGGCCCGCCGCCGGGGCGGCACCCTGCATCTGCTCCTCCTCGACGTCACCCCGGACGAGGCACTGGAAGGCCAGCGCGAACGCGGCCGGGGCGTCTCGCGGTACGCGTTCCTGCGTCACCGCCAGGCCGCCTCGCGGCTGCTGCGCTCCGTGGAGAAGGGGAACCTGCCGGACGGCTGCGGCTCGGCGGTGCTGATCGACCGGGACGCGGCGGACACCCTGCGCAGGATCGACTTCGCGGACTGACCGCCCAGGTCGCCGGGGCCGGTTAGGGTTTTGCCCATTAAGGGACTCCCGCAAGGGGCTCACGACAGCGGTTCACAGCAGGCGGTAGGCAGATGGACATCCCGGCGGACTTCCCCCCGGACTTTTCCGGGGGCTTCCCCGCACCGGCACACCCGCATTCGCACGGCGGCTGGCCCGGCAACGAGCTGGAGGAGGTGCTCTCGGCGTCCCTCGGCGTCCCCGGCGCGGGCGCCCGCATCGTCGAGGTCCTCGGCCGCAGCTTCGTCTGGGTCCCCCTCCCGTCCGGCGGCGGCCCCCACACCGGCCCCCTCGACCTGCCCACGATGGACATCTCCGGTCAGGCGTACGTGCCGGTCTTCAGCTCGGAGGAACAGTTCCGGCAGGTCGTCGGTGCCCATGTGTCGTACACGGTGGCCCCCGCTGTCGAGTTCGCCCGGGGTCTGCCTCCCCAGGTCGGCATCGCCGTGAACCCGGACGGAGTGGTCGGCGTCCCGCTGCCCCCGCAGGCCGTGGCCCAGCTCTGCCGCTCCGGCCGTACCGTCCTCGACGGCGCGGGCGGCGGACGGGTCCGCCTCTACGAGCCCCACTGGCAGGAGGACCCGGTCGACTTCCTCGCCGCCGCCTCGTCGGAGTTCGCCGGCACCGGCGTCGTCCTCAGCGCCCGCCGCTGCCTGGCGGCCATCGAGACGTCCGCCCCCGTGATGTTCATAGGCGTCGAACTCTCCCCCTGGGACCCGGTGGCCCGCACCATCCCCATGGACGCGGTGGGCAGGGCCCTGGGCCGAGCACCCTCACCCTGGCCGGTCAACCTCGTCTTCCTGGACGCGGCCCAGGACCCGGTGACCGATTGGCTGAGGGCAAAGGTCCGTCCCTTCTACCGACACGGTCACTGACGAACTTCACTGACGAACTTCCCCGAGGGGCGGCCCCCAGGGGCGCGAGGAACCGCGCGACAAGCCACAACACACCCGCACTCCGCCGACAACACCAGGCCCCGAGCTCTCAACGGCCTACCCCGCGGAGCGCCTAAGCTAGAACACACAACTCGGTCAGGGTGACGAAGGGGCGGTAATGGTGAGCGCGTCGGGCACGGCCGCGGCCGGTCAGGTCGAGCACATGCTGCGCCAGGTGACGCCCGGGCGTTACGACGCCTACGAGGCGCTCCTGCGCGCCCTCGCGACCCCCTCGTCCGGCCAGATCTGGATGCTGCTCTGGCACGGCCAGGCCGGCTCCCCCGACGCGCAGTACGGAAACATGGAGGTCGACGGGTACGGCTACGCGCCCTGTGTGACCTCCGCGCAGGAGCTGTCGGTCAGCGGCTGGAACAGGTCGTACGAGGTGGTCGACGGCCTCGACGTGGCCCGCACCCTCTACCCGGACCAGTACGGCCTCTGGCTCAACCCGCACTCCCCGGGCGGCGGTGTCGGCATCCCCTGGCTCGACCTGCGCCGGATCGCGGCGGGCCTGGAGCGCCAGCCCGCCGGCCCGCTGCGGCTGGCCGAACCCGGCATCGAGATCCCGCAGTTCTACGCCCTCCTCTCGCAGAACGCCCACCGCACCCCGGCGGTCCGCTCGCTGCGCCGCGCCTGGGTGCAGCCGGCGCTCGGCGCGCCGTATCTGGCCATCGGACTGGACGTGTACGACACCTCGCCGCCCGCCGTGGACTCGGTGCGCGCGATGATGCAGCAGTCGATCGGGGCGGTCCCCGACGGGCTGCCCGTGTCGACGGTCGCGATGTCGGACGAGCAGGACCCGGTCGTGATGTGGCTGCGCGCGAACGCCCGGCCGTTCTACGACCGGGAGGCCCACGCGATCGCCGCCCCGCCCCGGACCCCGCAGGCTCCGGCGGGCGGTTACGGGTATCCGCCCGTACGGGGTCGTTACTGAGTACCCCGGCGCGGGGCCGCGTCACTCCGCGGTGACCGCACACGGGATTCAGCGCGCTGTCTCCGCGCGTAGATCAAGGTGAAATGGGGGGGACCGCGAACAATGTCCCCATTGGTGCCCGTCCGGCCCCCGTTACCTGGCGTTCGGATAACGGAATCCCCAGGACAGCATCACGGTTACGCATCCATTCACCTCCAAGTCTGGTGACAGATCGCCGAACCGTTGAAGACTCCGGCAACAGGGGGTGTTCTCCCCTGCGTACAACGGATTAATCACGCCGCTACCAGTGGCAAGTGTGAGCCGGTTACCGCCGGTTGAGAGGGGTCCCTGCCAGATGACGGCACCACTGCACGAGCCGACCGCGGAAACGGCCCCGAGTGCGGCCGAGGAAGCGGCGTTGGCCAGCGCCGATGCGAAGGCCGTCCAGGGTCGTTCGCTGGGCCGGATCGCCTGGGAGCGGCTCAAGCGGGACAAGCTCGCACTCGCGGGCGGTGTCGTGGTGCTCCTGCTCGTCGTGGTCGCACTGTTCGCCCCCCTCATCACGGGCATCCTCGGGCAGGATCCGGACGAGTACCACGAGAACCTCATCGACCCGCTGTTCGGTACGCCCACGGGCTCTCTGGGCGGCATCAGCGGCGACCACCTGCTGGGCGTCGAGCCGGTCAACGGCCGCGACATCCTCGCGCGCATCCTCTACGGCGCCCGGATCTCGCTCCTCGTCGGCTTCCTGTCGGCCATGGTCGCCGTGATCCTCGGAACGGTCCTGGGCATCCTGGCCGGCTTCTTCGGCGGCTGGCTCGACTCCGCCATCAGCCGGGTGATGGACGGCCTGCTCGCCTTCCCCCAGCTGCTGTTCATCATCGCTCTGGTGTCGGTCATGCCGAACGAGATGCTGGGCCTGAGCGGGTCGAGTGTGCGTGTGTTCGTGATGATCCTGGTCATCGGTTTCTTCGGCTGGCCCTACATCGGGCGTGTGGTGCGCGGCCAGACACTCTCGCTGCGCGAGCGCGAGTACGTCGAGGCGGCCCGGTCGCTGGGCGCCGGGCGGGTGTACATCCTGTTCAAGGAACTGCTGCCCAACCTCGTCGCCCCGATCGTCGTGTACTCGACGATGATGATCCCCACCAACATCCTCACCGAGGCGGCACTCAGCTTCCTGGGCGTGGGCGTCAAGCCGCCCACGGCCTCCTGGGGACAGATGCTCTCGAGTGCGATCGACTACTACGAGTCGGACCCCATGTACATGGTGGTCCCGGGCGTGGCGATCTTCATCACCGTGCTGGCCTTCAACCTCTTCGGCGACGGCGTCCGGGACGCGCTGGACCCGAAGGCCTCCCGCTGAGCCGCTGCACCACAACCGAACCGTCCCGTGTCACTGACACGGGGTCTCTCATCAAATCCGGAGGATCCGAGATCGTGACTACCCAACGCACCTCAGGACAGCGGAAGCGGTCGTTCGCCGCTGTCGCCGCGGTGGCCGCGCTGCTGACCACGGCGGCGTGCGGCGGCGGTGGAGATGACGGCGACAAGGGCTCGAGCACCGGTGCCGCAGGCTTCGACGCCGCGAACAACAAGATCGCCCAGGCTTCGCTGGCCAAGAAGGGCGGCACGCTGAAGTTCGGTGGCGCCCAGGACGCCGACTCCTGGGACACCACGCGCGGTTACTACGGCTTCATGTGGAACTTCGCGCGCTACTACAGCCGCCAGCTCGTCACCGGCAAGACGGAGCCCGGTGCCGCGGGCGCCGAGCTGACCCCCGACCTCGCCACCGGTCTCGCCAAGGTCACCGACGACGGCAAGACCTACACGTACACCCTGCGTGACGGCGTCACGTGGGAGGACGGCAAGGCGATCACGTCCAAGGACGTGAAGTACGGCATCGAGCGGGTGTGGGCGCAGGACGTGCTGTCCGGCGGTCCGGTCTACCTGAAGGACGTGCTCGACCCGAAGGGTGAGTACAAGGGCCCGTACAAGGACACCTCCGCGGACAAGCTGGGTCTGAAGGCGATCGACACGCCGGACGACAAGACGATCGTCTTCCACCTGCCGCAGGCCAACTCGGACTTCGAGGAGATGCTGGCCCTGGTCTCGGCCTCCCCGGTCCGCCAGGACAAGGACACCAAGTCCAAGTACGGCCTGAAGCCGTTCTCCTCCGGCCCGTACAAGTTCGAGTCGTACAGCCCGGGCAAGGAACTGACCCTCACCCGCAACGCCTCCTGGAAGCAGGCCTCGGACCCGATCCGCAAGGCCTACCCGGACAAGATCACCGTCACGTTCTTCTCGGACGCCAACCAGCTGGACCAGCGTCTGCTCAACGGTGACCTGGACCTGGACATCAACCAGACCGGCATGTCGCCGCAGGGCCGCACCACCGCCCTGAAGGAGCACAAGGGCAACCTGGACAACCCGGTCTCCGGCTACATCCGTTACGCGGTCTTCCCGCAGAGCGTCGCGCCGTTCGACAACATCGAGTGCCGCAAGGCCGTGATCTACGGCGCCGACCACGTGTCGCTGCAGACCGCGCGCGGTGGCCCGGTCGCCGGTGGTGACATCGGCACCAACATGCTGCCGCCGTCCATCCCGGGTGCCGAGGGCCAGAAGTACGACCCGTACGAGATCGCGGGTGCCAACAAGGACGGCAACGAGGCCAAGGCCAAGGAGGCCCTGAAGGCCTGCGGTAAGGCGAGCGGCTTCAAGACCACCATCGCCGTCCGCAACAACAAGCCGGTCGAGGTGGCCACGGCCCAGTCGCTCCAGGCGTCGCTGAAGAAGATCGGCATCACCGCCGAGATCGACCAGTACGACGGTTCGCAGACCAGCGGCATCATCGGCAGCCCCGAGAACGTGAAGAAGAAGGGCTACGGCATCATCATCATGGGCTGGGGCCCGGACTTCCCGTCCGTCCAGGGCTTCGGTCTGCCGCTGTGGAACAGCAAGTACATCCTGGAGAGCGGTAACTCCAACTTCGCGCTGATCAAGGACAAGACGATCGACGGTCTCTTCGACCAGTACGTCACGACCCTGGACGACGCGGGCAAGACCAAGCTGTCCACGGAGATCAACCACAAGGTCATGGAGGGCGCGTACTACCTGCCCTTCGTCTTCGAGAAGTTCATCAACTGGCGCTCGGACAACCTGGCGAACGTGTACACCACCGACTCCTACAGCGGTATGTACGACTTCGTCAACCTCGGCCTGAAGTCCCCGAAGTAGACCCGGCGCACCCGCCGTACAGCACGAAAGGCAGGTGAAGGCCGGCGCGGCGTGACTGCGGGCCACCGGAAGACCTCCGGTGGCCCGCAGTCCGCAGCGGGCCAAGAGCTGTGCTCGCTTACCTCATCAGGCGGCTGTTCGCCGCCGCAGTGATGCTCGTGGTCATCGTCATGGTGGTCTTCGGCATCTTCTTCCTCGTCCCCAAGTGGGCGGGAGTGGACATCGCCACGAGCTTCGTGGGCAAGCAGGCCGACCCGGCCGCCGTCGAGGGCGTGCGGCAGAAGCTGGGCCTGGGCGACCCGATCTACGCCCAGGTGTGGGAGTTCTTCAAGGGCATCTTCGTCGGCCGCACCTACTCGGGCGGCGGCGACACCATCCAATGCGCCGCGCCGTGCTTCGGCTACTCCTTCCGAAGCGAGCAGGCCGTCTGGCCGGTGCTGACCGACCGCTTCCCGGTGACCCTGGCTCTCGCGCTCGGCGCGGCCGTGCTGTGGCTGGTCTTCGGTGTGGCGGCGGGTGTGCTCTCCGCACTCAAGCGGGGCACCCTGTGGGACCGCGGGGCCATGGTGGTCGCCCTCGCGGGTGTCTCCCTGCCCATCTACTTCACCGGCATGCTCAGCCTGGCGGTCTTCGCCTTCGGGCTGAAATGGATCGACGCGCAGTACGTGCCACTGGAGGACAGCTTCTCCGGCTGGTTCGGCGCCATGATCCTGCCGTGGATCACCCTCGCGTTCCTCTACGCGGCGATGTACGCCCGGATCACCCGCGCCACCATGCTGGAGATCCTCGGCGAGGACTACATCCGTACCGCCCGTGCCAAGGGCCTCAAGGAACAGACGGTCATCGGCAAGCACGCCATGCGCTCGACGATGACGCCGATCCTGACCATGCTCGGCATGGACCTCGGCGCCCTCATCGGCGGCGCGATCCTGACCGAGTCCACGTTCAACCTGCCGGGTCTGGGCCGGGCCGTCCTCGACGCCATCAGGAACCAGGACCTCCCGATCATCGTGGGCGTCACCCTGATCACCTCCCTGGCCGTGCTCTTCGCCAACCTCGTGGTGGATGTCCTGTACGCCGTGATCGACCCCCGAGTGAGGCTGTCATGACCGAACTCAGCAAGAGCGGAGCGGCCGTGGGCGAGCCCACCACCGCGTCGTCGAGCGGGACCGCCTTCCTCGAAGTGCGTGATCTGAAGGTGCACTTCCCGACCGACGACGGCCTGGTCAAGTCCGTCGACGGGCTCAGCTTCCAGCTGGAGAAGGGCAAGACCCTCGGCATCGTGGGCGAGTCGGGCTCCGGCAAGTCGGTGACCTCCCTCGGCATCATGGGCCTGCACAGCGCCGGCCAGTACGGCAAGCGCAAGGCGCAGGTGTCCGGTGAGATCTGGCTGGACGGCACGGAGCTGCTGTCCGCCGACCCGGACTACGTACGCAAGCTGCGTGGCCGTGAGATGTCGATGATCTTCCAGGACCCGCTGTCGGCGCTGCACCCGTACTACACGATCGGCCAGCAGATCGTGGAGGCGTACCGCATCCACAACAAGGTCGACAAGAAGACGGCCAAGCGCCGTGCCGTGGAGATGCTCGACCGGGTCGGCATCCCGCAGCCGGACAAGCGGGTCGACAGCTACCCGCACGAGTTCTCGGGCGGTATGCGACAGCGCGCGATGATCGCGATGTCGCTGGTCAACAACCCCGAACTGCTCATCGCCGACGAGCCGACGACCGCCCTGGACGTGACGGTCCAGGCGCAGATCCTCGACCTCATCCGTGATCTGCAGACGGAGTTCGGCTCGGCCGTCATCATCATCACCCACGACCTGGGCGTCGTCGCCGAGCTGGCCGACGACATCCTGGTGATGTACGGGGGCCGCTGCGTCGAACGAGGACAGGCCGAGAAGGTGTTCTACGAGCCCCGGCACCCCTACACCTGGGGTCTGCTCGGCTCGATGCCGCGCCTGGACCGTGACCAGCAGGAGCGCCTCATCCCGGTCAAGGGTTCCCCGCCCTCCCTCATCAACATTCCGTCCGGCTGCGCCTTCAACCCGCGTTGCCCGTACGCGGACGTCCCCAAGGACAACGTCACCCGCACGGTCCGTCCCGAACTGGCCGAGGTCGCCAGTCGGCACTGGGCCGCCTGCCACATGACGCAGGAGCAGCGGGAGCGTATCTGGACCGAAGAGATTGCGCCGAAGCTGTGAGCGAGAAATCCGAGGACGCGGCAGTGACGAATCCCGCGCAGAGTGAGGGCGCCGTCCTCTCCAAGGACGCCGCTCCCGGCGAGACCTTGCTGAAGGTGACCGGCCTCCAGAAGCACTTCCCGATCCGTAAGGGTCTGCTCCAGCGGCAGGTCGGCGCGGTGCGCGCGGTCGACGGCATCGACTTCGAGGTCAGGTCCGGCGAGACCCTGGGTGTCGTGGGCGAGTCCGGCTGCGGCAAGTCGACGATGGGCCGGCTGATCACGCGCCTGCTCGAACCGACCGCCGGTACGGTCGAGTTCGAGGGCAAGGACATCACGCACCTCGGTGTCGGCGGGATGCGCCCGCTGCGCCGCGACGTGCAGATGATCTTCCAGGACCCGTACTCTTCCCTGAACCCGCGGCACACCATCGGCACGATCATCAGCGCTCCCTTCCGGCTCCAGGGGGTCGAGCCCGAGGGCGGCGTCAAGAGGGAAGTGCAGCGGCTGCTGTCGGTCGTGGGCCTCAACCCCGAGCACTACAACCGCTACCCGCACGAGTTCTCCGGCGGTCAGCGCCAGCGCATCGGCATCGCCCGCGCACTCGCCCTGAAGCCGAAGCTGGTCGTCGCGGACGAACCGGTCTCCGCGCTGGACGTGTCGATCCAGGCTCAGGTCGTCAACCTGATGGACGACCTCCAGCAGGAGCTGGGCCTGACCTACGTGATCATCGCGCACGACCTCTCGGTGGTCCGGCATGTGTCGGACCGGATCGCGGTGATGTACCTGGGCAAGATCGTCGAGTTGGCCGACCGCGAGTCGCTCTACAAGGCGCCGATGCACCCGTACACCAAGGCGCTGATGTCGGCTGTGCCGATCCCGGACCCGCGGCGCCGGTCGGCGAAGAGCGAGCGCATCCTGCTCAAGGGCGATGTGCCGTCGCCCATCTCGCCGCCGAGCGGCTGCCGGTTCCACACCCGGTGCTGGAAGGCGACGCAGATCTGCACGACGGTCGAGCCGCAGCTCGTGGAGCTCAAGCCCGGCCAGCGTGTCGCCTGCCACCACCCGGAGAACTTCGAGGACCAGGCCCCGCAGGACACCGTGCTGCTCACGGCCGCCAAGGAGGCGGCGGAGCTGGTGGCCGACGAGGTCCTGGCGGAGTCGGCGACGACGTCGGCGGCTGTGGCGGCGGAGGTCGCGGAGGTGGCGGCCTCGCCCACCGGTCCCGCGGCCGAGGAGACCCCGGACGCGGCTGCCTCCGACGAGCCGGAGACCGACCGCGACAGCAAGTAGGAGAAGTCCCTGTCGAACAGGATGCCCCGGCCGCCGGATTCACCGGCTGCCGGGGCATCCTCGTTCCAGAGGCCGTCCCCGGCGAGAATGCAGGGGTGATCCAGCAGCTCTTCAACCCCTCCGTCCAGCACACGCTCGACCTTGTCGGCATCTTCGTCTTCGCGATCTCGGGCGCCCTGCTCGCAGTCCGCAAGAACTTCGACGTCTTCGGGATCGCCGTCCTCGCCGAGGTCACCGCGCTGGGCGGCGGGCTGTTGCGGGACGTGGTCATCGGGGCGGTGCCGCCGGCCGCGTTCACGGATCTCGGGTACTTCGTGACGCCGCTGTTCGCCGCCCTGCTGGTCTTCTTCCTCCACCCGGAGGTGGAGCGCATCCAGGCCGGGGTGAACGTGTTCGACGCGGCGGGGCTCGGGTTGTTCTGTGTCACGGGCACGGTGAAGGCGTACGACTACGGTCTCGGCCTCACCGCCTCCGCCGCCCTCGGTCTCGCGACCGCCGTGGGCGGCGGAGTGCTGCGTGATGTGCTCGCCAACGAGGTTCCCTCACTGCTGCGGTGGGACCGTGACCTGTACGCGGTCCCGGCGATCGTCGGCTCCGCGCTGGTCGTCCTCTGCATCCGCTACGACGTGCTCAACCCGTTCACCAGCGGATTCGCGGTCGTCACGGCTTTCGTACTGCGGTTGCTCGCGATGCGGTTCCACTGGCGAGCGCCGCGCGCGTGGCACCGGCGGTCGACGGCTCGTGAGGACGAGTCCGCCGGGTAGGGCCGGTCGCGGAGCCGGTGTCCTTCCGGCCGCCCGCGTCGAACTGCTGGGTCAGCCAGCGGAACACCGTGGTGATCTGGGGCCGCCACAGCGCCATGTTGTGGCCGCCGTCGCTGCGCGGCAGGTACACCACGTCCACCGCCGTCGGCGCCTTCGCCACCTTCTGCAGCGCCAGGCCGGCCTCGTAGCCGTCGCCGGACTCGCCGGAGACGTAGAGCGCGACGGCGGGCGGGACACGGTCGTGCCGGAGGATCAGGTACGGATTGTTCGCGGCCCTCAGCCGCGGGGTCCGGGCGGCCAGCGAGAGGGGCTCGTCGGCCGGGTCGTTGTAGCCGGACATGGACACCGCGGCCCGGTAGCGGTCGGGGTGCGCGACGGCGAGCTTGGCCGCGCAGTGCGCTCCGGCCGAGTACCCGGCGACGGCCCAGCCGCCCGGCCCGCCCTCGGCACGGAAGTTGTCCGTGACCATCTTCGGTACGTCGACACTGAGCCAGGTGTCCGCGTCGACCCGGCCCGCGATGTTGGCGCAGCCCGTGTCCGCGTCGGCGATGAGCGTCGTGCGCGGCGACACCAGGATGAAGGGCGTGATCTGGCCGCTCCTCATCAGCGGCAGCAGTTGCTGGGGCGCGTGCAGTGAGCCGAACCAGGACTTCGCCGAGCCGGGGTAGCCGGGCAGCAGTTCGACGACCGGGAATCTGCGGTGCCGGTAGGCGGCCTGGTGGTACTGCGGCGGCAGCCAGACGTAGACCTCGGCGTCGACGCCCGAGACCTGGCCCCTGAGGTCGGTGACCTGGACACCGCCGGCCGCGTGCATGCCCGGTCCGTCGGCCTCGCGGAACGTCTGCCTCACCTTCGGCAGCTCGCGCAGCGAGATACCGCCGGTGCCGTCGGGGCCGAGGTCGGCGGCGGCCTGGACATGGTCGCCGGTGCCGAGGAGGTCGCCCCAGTTGTCGTACAGGTTGTTGGAGTCGTTCACCAGCAGGAACACCAGGGTGACCGCCGTGGCCTGGGCGAACAGCACCATCAGCAGCCGGGCGGCACCCCGCACGAGCGCGGGCCCGCGCACCCGGGACCAGAGGGCCAGGGGCAGCAGCACGGCGACGGCGACGAGCGTGATCGTCGTGAGGAGGAACGGCGTACCGGTGAGGCTCATGTCTGTGAGGAGGACGATCCGGCGCCGGAGGTCACGGCTGCGGACGAACCCTTACCCAAGACATTCCGGGCACTTACCAAGAGGTGATCCACAGGCTGGGGTGAACGAGAAAGCTACCGCTTAGTATTCTTCTGTTGTACCGTTCACCCATGCCAGAAGCAGCTTTCGCCCAGACCGCGCGAGCCACCATCGGTGACAGCGAGTTCGACCGCGACACCGCCGTCACCCGGCGTGCGCCCGGTGTCTACGACACCGAACTCTCCGCCGGCTGGATCATCATCAACGCCGTCAACGGCGGCTATCTGCTGGCGGTGCTGGGCCGCGCCCTCGCGGACGCGCTCCCGCACGGCGACCCGTTCAGTGTCTCCGCGCACTACCTCACCGCGTCCCGACCGGGTCCGGCCGTGGTCCGCACGGACGTGGTCCGTGCCGGACGCTCGCTGTCGACCGGCACGGCCTCGCTCTTCCAGTACGACGACGAGGGCCAGGAGATCGAGCGGATCCGCGTCCTCGCCTCGTACGGCGACCTGGACGCCCTCGCCGACGACGTCCGCACGACGGCCGAGCCGCCCTCGCTGCCGCCCATGGACCAGTGCTTCGGCCCGCAGGACGCACCCGCCCCCATCCCCGGCAGCTCCGCCATCGCCGACCGGCTGATGCTGAAGCTCGACCCGGCCACCCTCGGCTGGGCGCTCGGCGCGCCCTCCGGCAAGGGGGAGATGCGGTCCTGGTTCGGGCTCGCCGACGGCCGTGACGCCGACCCCCTCTCGCTGCTCCTCGCCGTCGACGCGCTGCCGCCGACCGCGTTCGAGATCGGCCTCTCCGGCTGGGTCCCGACGGTCGAACTGACCGTGCACGTGCGCTGCCGGCCCGCCCCGGGTCCGTTGCGGGTCTCGATAACGACCCGCAACCTGGCCGGAGGCTTCCTGGAGGAGGACGCCGAGGTCTGGGACAGCGCGGACCGACTCGTCGCCCAGTCACGGCAGTTGGCGAGCGTTCGGCTCGGATGAGGGTCGGGTGAGGGCTTCTGTCACGGACCTGTACCAGCGGGTAGTTCGCTCTCCGGAGGGAAAGGCCAGGTCAGGAGCGTTTCTATAGATGTGCTTTACCTGACGCACAGACAGGAAACAGGGCGGTCCCAGGCAAGTCCCAGGTGTCGTTGATTCGATGCCCGCCTCGAAACTCCCTCATCTTTCCTGGAGTTGTTCCTCATGAAGCGTGTGCGCCTCGTCCCCGCCGTGGCCCTGCTGGCGCTGTCCTCGCTGGTCCTCACCGCCTGCGGTTCGGGTGACACGTCGTCCTCGAACGGTGGCAACTCCGGCGACTCCGGTACCTCCGGGCAGAGTTGCCGGCCCCCCTCGGGCATGCCGTCCGGTTTCCCGTCGGGGGCGCCCAGCGGTGCCCCGTCAGGTCTGCCGACCGACGGTGCCTCGGGACTTCCCTCGGGTCTGCCTACCGGGGCGGCTCCGTCAGGTATGCCGTCCGGGATGCCCTCCGGTATGCCGTCCGGCGGCGGCTGTGGCGGCCCCGGCGGCGGTCAGGGGCAGGGCAACCAGCAGTAGGACCGGCGGCCCCGCGGGTACGACGTGGGCGGCGCGCCCGACGGACGGGCGCGCCGCCCACGCGTCTTCCCGGAGCGTTCCGCGGAGGTCAGGCCAGCCAGTGTCTGCGGCCGATGACGATCAGGCGCATCCGGCGGGTCGCCAGACGGGCCACCTCCTCGCGCCGCGCCGCCGGGGCGTCCAGCGTCTCCAGGAACTGGGAAGCCGTCACCAGCATGTGGTCGACGTAGAGGCCGGCGAGCATCAGCAGGTCCTCCTGCGTCCAGCCCTCGGACTCGGGCTGTTCGGCGAGCGCGTCCCGCACCTCCTCGGCGAACCGGGCCAGTTGGTCCCGGATGGCCTCGCGGACCGGCTGGACCCCGCCGTGCCGCTCGCGCGCGATGAAGCGGACATGGGCGGGCTGCGCCTGGACGTGACCGGCGATCAGGCCGACCGCGCGGACTATGCGGTCCTCGCTGTCGCCGGACCCGGACACCGTCGTACCGATCATCGGGTGGAGGCTGCCGAGCGCCTCCTCGACGAGGGCGACGCCAAGGTCGGCGGTGGAGCGGAAGTGGCGGTAGAAGGCGGTCGGGGCGACGCCGACGGCGCGGGTGACCTCGCGCAGACCGAGGCTGCTCAGGCTCTGGTCCTCCAGCAGGCCGAGCGCCGCGTCCAGCAGCGCCTGCCGGGTCTTCTGCTTCTGGACCTGTCGGATGCCGAGCGTGTGACTCATGCCATGCAGTTAACAACTGTTCTCTGTAATTGAAAAGCCGGGAAGCGGGTTAGACTCAAGAGTCAGTGGACAAGTGTTACTACAACCGTTCACTGAACTGTAACGAACGAAAGGGATCTCCTCCCATGTTCTTCCTCGTGGCCGTCCTTCTGCTGCTGGGCATGGTGCTGGGCAGTGTCGCCCATCTCCCGGTCTCGTTCACCGTCCTTGCCGCCGCCGGCATCGCCGCCTGGCTCGGCATCTTCGCGCTCCGTGAGCGCCTCGCCCGTCGGAGCTGATCACCGTGCAACTCACCGCATCGGCCACCGGCCGTACCGAGCGCACCGCCCCCCGCGACGCCGACGGCATGGCCGTCGCGTCCTTCGTCCTCGGCCTGCTGGGCCTGCTGGTCCTCAACATCTTCCTCGGCCCCATCGCCATCACGCTGGCCGCCGTCGCCCTCTGGCGCGGCACGAAGAGGCGCGGCCGGGCCGTCCTGGGCCTCGGTCTCGGCGTGGCCGACCTGGTCGTCCTGGTCACCCTCATGCAGATGGACAACACCGTCTCGTGGAGCTTCTGACGCCCGCGCCGGAAGTCTGAGGACCGCACCCCGCCCGACGCATCGCCCTCCGGAGGAGGCCGCGCGGGCGGGTCGGTCTTTTGGTGGACCCCGCTCCACCAAAGGCGCGGGAGCGGTACCCGGTGGAGGACGCCGTCCCCCGCGTTCCTCCATCGGCGGATGACGCGGCCCGCCCGCGCCCGAAGGATCTGAACCGTTCGGCCGAGGTGACCGAGCGTTTTCCAGGTCCTTGGGGGAGAAGTGAACGAGCACGCAACGGCCCGTCGCATATCGGTCTTCGACACCACCCTCCGCGACGGCGAGCAGGCGCCGGGCAACGCGATGACGCCCGACCAGAAGCTGGAACTGGCCCTGCTCATCGCCGGGTTGGGGGTGGACACCATCGAGGCGGGCTTCCCCGCCTCCTCGCCCAGCGACTTCGAGGCGACGCGGCTGATCTCGAAGGAACTGGCCGGCACCAGGTTCGCCACGTTCTCCCGGACCGCCCGCCGGGACGTCGAACTCGCCGTCGAGGCGGGCGGCATCGACAACCACCAGGTGCAGATGGTCGCCACCGGCAGCCAGATCCATCTGACCCACAAGCGCGGCATCACCCGGCACGCGGCCGTCCAGGAAGTCGTCGACACCGTACGGTTCGCCTCCTCGCTCGGCGTCACCGACATCGCCGTCGGCATCGAGGACGCCAGCCGCGGCGAGGACGACCTGCTGCGCGCCCTGACGGAGTCCGCCGTGGACGCGGGCGCGACCTGCATCATCCTGGCCGACACGACCGGCTGCCACACGCCCGAGGAGTTCGGCGCCCTCATCGGCAAGATCCGCCGCTGGGCACCGCCGCCCGTCAAGGTCTCCACCCACTGCCACAACGACTTCGGCCTGGCCACCGCCAACACCCTGGCCGGGCTCGCGGCGGGCGCGGACGAGGTCCAGGTCGCCCTCGGCGGCATCGGCGAACGGGCCGGCAACACCTCCCTGGAGGAGGTCGCCGCGGTCCTCGCCTACAAGAGCGAGATCCTCGGCCTCACCACGGACATCCGCCTCGACGCCATGTACCCGGCCTACCAGCGGCTGCGCGAGATCATCCGGCTGGAGGAGCCCCGCAACAAGCCCCTCTTCGGCAAGTACGTCTTCGGCACCGCCGCCGGCATCCACCAGCAGGGCATGCTCAGCGACCCGAGCACCTACGAGTACGTCGAGCCCGCCCGCTTCGGCCGCGAACGCTCCCTGCTCATCGGCCGCCACTCCGGCCGCACCGTCCTGCGCCACCTCCTGGAGCAGCTGTCCGTACGGGTCGACGAGGCCGAGCTGGACGAGCTGTACCGCGTCCACATCGCCGAACGCGCGCAGGGCGACTGCGAGGACCTGTCCGTCGTACGGGACCGGCTCGCCCGTGACCTCGGCGCCCGGGCGGCCGGCGAAGCGCTGACCACGGTGGGCGCGGGCCGATGACCTACGCGTATCTCGGCCCGGAGGGCACCTTCACCGAGTCCGCCGTGCGGCGGCTCGCGGGGGGTTCGGTACGCGACGCCGTGCCGTTTCCCAGCGTGCCGGCCGCCGTGGAGTCGCTCGTGTCCGGCCGGTCCGAGCGGGCGGTGGTGCCGCTGGAGAACTCCGTGAGCGGTGTAGTGCCGGCCACGCTCGGTGAACTCGTCACGCACGCCGGGCGGATCAGGATCGACGCCCAGCTGTCCATCGGCGTCAGCTTCGACCTCATGGCCGCCGCCGGAACCGAACTGTCCGACGTACGCCGGGTGGTCACCCATCCGCACGCGCACGGGCAGTGCGGCCGGTGGGTCCGGCGGCATCTGCCGCACGCCGAGCTGGTCACCGCCGCCTCGACGGCGGAGGCCGCCCGCGCGGTCGCGGACCGGACGGCACCGCGCGACGCGGCGATCGCGAGCTCCGCAGCCGCCGCCCGCTACGGGCTGACCGTGCTGGCCTCGGACATCGGCGCCCGCCAGGACGCCATGACGCGGTTCGTGTCGCTGCGCCGCAGCGGCCCGGAGGGGCCGCCCACCGACCGGGACCGCACCGCCCTGCTGATCACCTCCGACCGCTCCGATCCCGGGGTGCTCACCGGGGTCCTCGGCGAGCTGAGCGCCCGGCAGGTCTCGGTCACCTGGATCCAGTCCTGGCCCCGCCCGGCCGAGCACGGGCGCTACCACTTCCTGGTCGAGGTCGACGGGCACATCACGGAGGGCGGGCTCGCCGAGGCCGTCGTCGCGATGCGCCGGGGCGTCGACTCCCTGACCCTGCTCGGGAGTTACCCGTATCTGGTCGACCATGCCCTGGTCGGGGAGAGGACCGCCGCATGAGCGGGACACGTATCGCCGTCATAGGCAGCGGGCCCAGAGGAATGATGGTCCTCGAACGGCTCGTCGCCCGCCTCGCCGAACAGCACGGCCGGACGGGTGCGCGGGAACCGCTGGAGGTCAGGATCTTCCTGGTGGACGCGGTGGAACCGGGCGCCGGTCAGGTCTACCGCACCGACCAGCCCGACTGGTTCCTGATGAACACCGTGGCGGGCCAGATCTCCGCCTACTCGGGCGTGCCCGACGGCGGCCCGGCCCGGGCGGGGGCAGGACCCTCGTTCGGCGAATGGTGGCAGGCCGTCGATCCGGCGAACTACCCCGGTCCGGACAGCTACGCGCCCCGCGGGCAGTACGGCCGCTATCTGCGCTCGGTGCTCGCCGCCGTCCAGGAGTCCCTGCCGCCCGGTGTACGGCTGCGCTGCATCAAGGAGAGGGCCGAGGACGTCGTCCGGGGCGCCGGCCGCTACCGGCTCACCCTCTCCGGCGGCGAACGGCTCGACGTCGACCGGGTCGTCCTCACCACCGGCCACGCGAGCAACGAACTCACCGGCCGCGAGGGCGACCTCGCCGACTTCGCCGTACGCCACCCCGAACTCCGGTACATCCAGGGCGGTTCGGCGGCCGACATGCCCCTCGACGACATCCCGGCCGGCTCCCGGGTCGGGGTCATCGGCCTCGGCCTGTCCTTCTACGACGTGATGGCCGCCCTCACCCTGGGCCGCGGCGGCGCCTTCGCCGAACGCCCGGACGGCACCCTCCGCTACCTCCCCAGCGGCACCGAACCGGTGATCGTCGCCGGGTCCCGCAGCGGGATGCCGCTGCACGCGCGGGGCCACAACCAGAAGCCCCCGACCTACTCCTACCGCCCGGTCCTCTTCACCCCGGAACGCGTGCGCGCCCACCGGCCCTGGGGGCCACTCGACTTCGCCGAGCACGTCTACCCGTGGCTGAAGGCCGAGATCGACCTCGTCTACTACGGCACCGCCCTGCGCCGCGCCCTCGGCACCGACTCCGCCGCCCGGTTCACCGACCGGGTGACGAGCGCCGCCGACACCGGCGTACCCCAGGTAGCGGACTTCGCGGAGCAGTTCGGTCTGCGCGACCAGTCGCCGCTCGACCTCGACACGCTGGCCCGGCCGTTCGAGCAGCAGGGGTTCACCGGGCCCGCCGAGTTCCGCCGGGTGCTGCGCAAGGAGATCGAGCAGGACCTCGCGAACGCCGCCGAGGGCAACGTCGACTCGCCGCTGAAGGCCGCGCTGGACGTCATGCGGGACACCCGCTGGGTCATCCGTGAGCTGGTCGACTTCTCGGGGCTGACGGCGCGCTCGCAACGGGACGACTTCCTCGGCTGGTACGTGCCCAGGGCGTCCTTCCTCGCGGCGGGCCCGCCGCGCGTCCGGCTCCGGCAGGTGCTGGCCCTGCTCGACAGCGGGCACCTGCACATCGTGGGCCCGCACACCCGCTACGACACGGACGCGGCGACCGGTCGGTACGTGGTCTCCTCGCCCCGCGTCGAGGGCTCCGCCCTCGCGGTCACCACCCTGGTGGACGCCCGCGTCCCCGACCCCGACCTGCGCCGCAACACCCAGCCCCTCACGGCGCGGCTGCGCGAGCGGGGCGTGTGGACGAGCTATGTGAACCGGGAGGAAGTCCCTCGGGAAGGCGTCCATCGGGAGCCGGGCGAGGCCTACGACACGGGTGGGGTCGCGGTGACCCGGAGTCCGTTCCATCCCGTCGACCACGAGGGCCGCGCCGACGAGGGCATGTACGTGCTCGGCATTCCCACGGAGCACACGCGCTGGTTCATGCAGGTCGGCAGCAGCAGACCCGGCATGTGGAGCGACTTCGTCCGGGACGCCGACCGGATCGCGGAACACGCGCTGGAGGCACGGCCGGCGAGCGCGGCGGTGCGCGGCGCCGGTGAGCGGCCGGCGGAGAGGCGGGCGGGATGAACGAGCGGACGAAGGAGAGCAGCCGGGTGGGTACGGACCGGATGGGCGGCGTACGCGTCGCACAGCGCTTCTCGGGGGTCGAGCGGTCCGCGACCGTGGCCCTGCTGGAGACCGTCCAGAGGCTGCGCCGGGAGGGCGTCGACGTACTCGATCTCAGCGGCGGGGAACCGGACTTCACGACCCCGCAGACCGTGATCGCGGAGGCCGTGTCGGCGCTGGAGGGCGGCGACACGCACTACACCCCGAGCCGTGGCCTGCCCGAACTCCTGGGCGCCATCGGGGAGAAGCTGGCCACCGAGAACGGCGTCCACGTCGATCCGGCCACCGGGATCATCGTCACCCCGTCCGCCAAGCAGGCGTTGTTCACCGCGCTGATGACGGTGCTCGACCCGGGCGACGAGGTGATCGTGCCGACGCCCGCCTGGGTCAGCTATCCGGCGATGGCCGCGCTGATCGGGGCCCGTGCGGTGCCGGCGGAACTCCGCGCGGAGGACGGTTTCCGGCTCTCCCGGCAGCTGCTGGAGGGCCGGCTGACGGACCGGACCCGGGCGTTGGTGATCAACACCCCGGCCAACCCGACGGGTCACGTACTGGACGGGGAGGAGGCGGCGGAGATCGTGGCGTTCGCGGTCGAGCACAACCTCGTGCTGATCGTGGACGAGATCTACGAGAAGATCGTGTACGACGGTCACCGCCACCTCAGCCTCGCGAGCCTGCCCGGCGTGGCGGAACGGACCCTGACCGTCAACGGCTTCTCGAAGGCGTACGCCATGACGGGCTGGCGGCTGGGCTACCTCGCCGGTCCCGGGCCGCTGATCGCGCAGGCCCTCAAGGTCCAGGAGCACACGGTGAGTTGTGCCGCGTCCTTCGTGCAGCGCGGGGGAGTGGCCGCGCTCACCGGGGCCGCCGACGACATCGCCGCGATGCTGAAGGAGTACACCGTCCGCAGGGAGCTGACGGTCACCGCCCTGAACGCCCTGCCGGGGGTCAGCTGCGCCTATCCGGAGGGTGCCTTCTACGCCTTCGCCGACATCCGGGGCACCGGCCTGACCTCGGCGGCCTTCGCCCAGCTCCTGCTGGAGCGGGCGGCGGTCACGGTCGCACCGGGCTCGGCGTTCGGCGCGGGCGGCGAAGGACACGTACGTCTGTCCTTCGCCGCGTCACGGGACGTGCTGGAGGGGGTCGGTGAACGCCTGACCCGGCTGGCGGAGGAGTGGCCCGCGCCCTGAAGGGGCGCGGGGCTGCCCCCCACAGGCGTTAGGTGACCGCGTATCCCGCGGAGCGCTCGCACTGCTGGAAGAGCAGCACCGCCTCAAGGCGGTTCCGGGCGCCCAGCTTGGTCAGTACGTGCGAGACGTGGCTCTTGACGGTCGCCGGTGACACCCGCAGCCGTACCGCCGTCTCCGCCGTCGACATCCCCTCCGCGAGATTGCGCATGACCTCCTGCTCACGTGAGGTGAGCGTGTGCAGGAGGTGTTCCGTGCCGGCCGGGGCCGGGCTCGGCGCGGCGGGTGTCCGCCGGGCGTAGAGGGTGTGCAGTTCGGGCGAGAGCACCGTGTGCCCGGACGCCACCGCGCGGATGGCCGCCGCGAGCCCGGCGACCTTGATGTTCTTCACCAGACAGCCCATGGCGCCCGCCGCGAAGGCCGCGTCCAGACGGCGCTGGGTCCAGCCGGTGCCGATGAGCAGAACGCCCACCTTCCGCAGCTCCAGCTGCCTGACCAGGCCGGTGGACTCCTCGTGCGGGGCGACCGCCAGGACGACCACGTCGACCCGGTCCAGTGGCCACTGCCGCAGGGGCTGATGGTTGTTGACGCTGCCCGTCACCACGAGCTGTGCTGAGGCGCCGAGGACGCGGGCCAGGACGTGCCGGGAGATGGGGTCGTGGTCCGCCACCAGCACGCGCGCTGTGGTCTCCGCGGCCTGGTCCATGCCGAAGAGGTCACGCTCGAGAGACATGCTGTACGCCCTTCGTATGTCTGCGAATGAGGCTTGGCATGATCATGGAGCGTAGTCATCTGAATACGGTTCAGCAATACCGAACCGTGTTTTGGCTCAATGGTGCCGATTTCCCGCCCGGCTCATTTCCCTCCCCGTGAAATCCAGGCCACTCTGGCGTGATTGCGATGGTGCGTTCGCAAAGTTTGACCTCCCTTGGTACGGGCGTCGTTGACCGTGATCATGGCTAGGCATAACGTCTGATTTTCTAGGGGGCGATGACTGTGGCTGAAGGGTGCTGTTGTGGACAGCGTGCTGGCCAGGGACTGGATTTGGGCCTTTGCGACCGCGGCCCATGCGGAGAAACGGCGGCTGACCACCCTCGACTCCGCGATCGGCGACGGGGACCACGGTGTGAACCTGTGTCGGGGCCTGTCGCGCGTACGCGAACTGCTGCTGCGGGACGAGGAGGCACCCGGCGCGGCCGGTGAACTGTTCACCGAGACCGGGGCGTTGCTCCGTTCCCATGTCGGCGGCGCCTCGGGGGTGCTGTACGGCAGCGCCTTCCAGGCGATCGGCGGCGCGCTGCCGATGAGCGAGGTCGACGTGGACCGGTTCGCGGACGCGCTCGACGCCGGGCTCGCCGCCACGGTCAAGCTGGGGGCGGCGGTGCCCGGCGACAAGACCATGGTCGACGCCTTCACCCCGGCCGTCACCGCGTTCCGTGACTTCCGGTCGGCGCAGCCGGCCGACGTCGGCACGGTCTCCCAGGTCCCCGCCAGGGCGAGGGATCTGGCCGATGCGGCCCAGGCCGCGGCGGTGGCCGCCAGGGACGGCGCCCTGGCCACCATCCCGATGCAGGCCCGCAAGGGGCGCGCCTCCTACCTCGGCCCGCGCAGCATCGGCCATCTCGATCCCGGCGCCGCCTCCACGGAGCTGCTCTTCAGATCGCTCGCCCTGGCGGCGAAGGGGTGGGCCGTCCCGTCGTCGGCCTGAGGACGCGTGCCGTCAGGCGGCGCCCCAGGCACCCGCCACGGTGAACGCCTGCTGCGGGTTGAGCCGGGGGTCGCACAGCGAGGTGTAGTGCTCGGCCACGCCTGCCACGCCGTCGGCTCCCCACGCGCACTCGGTCACCGGGTCGGGAGTGGTCTCCAGATGCAGTCCCGCGGCCACCCCGCCCGCCCCGGCGACGGCCGCCTGGAAGCCCACCACCTCCTCGATCAGCACCGGCACGAGCCGGGTCTTGTGGCCCGACGGCGCGGTGACCGTGTTGCCGTGCATCGGGTCGCACAGCCAGGCCGCCGGGTGCCCCGCCTCCCGTACGGCGGTGACCAGCCGGGGCAGTTTCGACGCCACACCGGCCGCGCCCATGCGGGCGATGAGGGTGAGCCGGCCGGGTTCCCGGTCGGGGTCCAGCAGAGCGCACAGGCGCAGCAGGGCGTCGGGGTCGGTGCTGGGGCCGACCTTGCAGGCCAGCGGGTTGGTGACCTGGGCGAGCATCCGCGCGTGGGCCGCGTCCGGCTGACGGGTGCGTTCACCGATCCACGGCAGGTGGGTGGACGTCAGCATGGTCTGGCCGGTGGGTGTGCGCCGCAGGAAGGGCAGCTCGTAGTCGAGGAGGAGTGCCTCGTGACTCGTCCACACCGGTGCCCCGGTGGGCGGGTTCCAGCCGCCGGTGCGCCCACGCAGGAAGGCGGTGGCCCGCTGAGCCGCCGCGTAACACTCCAGCATGCGTTCGGCCCGGGCCTGCCTGGCCTCCGCGTCCGGCGCCGGATCGTTCACCAACGGCCCTCGGAACACCGGGAGTTCGACGCCGTCCACCTGCTCGGTCGGTGAGCTGCGCGGCTTGGCGAACTGGCCGGCGATCCGACCGATCCGGATCACCGGCCTGCCGGTGTTCACCTTCATGATCCCGGCCAGCGCGTCGAGCACCCCGACCTTGCGGGCGACCGCCGACGGGGTGCACTCGGCGGGGTCCTCGGCGCAGTCGCCGGCCTGGATCACCTGGTACTCCCCGGCGGCGGCCTGGGCCAGCAGCATCCGCAGGACCTCGGTCTCCTCCCAGGTCACCAGACCGGGCAGCCGGGCGAGTTCGGCCCGCACGGCGGTGGCCCGGAGCGGGTCGCTCCACTGCGGCTGCTGGTGCGCGGGCGCGGCCAACCAGGCGTCCGGGGCCGCGGGTCGCGGCTCGGTGGGGTCGTAGAGGGGCGGCGAGGGCGGGTACGACGAGGTCACGGTCGGGCTCCTTCGGGCCGGGGGCGTGCGGTCGGCCGGGGTAGGTCGTTCATCGGGCGCCGGAAGCGACGGCGTCCGTCGGGCGTGGGGGGAGCGTGCGACGGGCGCGGGCACCGGACCCTGCTGCGGCGGGCGACACGTGGGTGAAGTCCCGGACGGCTCGGGCGAGTTCGGCCTGGTCCGGGCCGTCCAAGCCGTCTGGGCAGTACAGGCCGTACGGGAAGCCGCCCGCCGGGGAAGCGCGTGCCGCGACCCTCGTCCACGGTTCGGTGTCCGGGGCTCGACGGCTACGGCCCGATCCGGCCGGCGGGCCCGAGATCAGGGCGCAGCGCTGCCGCGCCGTGCAGATAGACATGCGAGGCGGCGGACCGGGAGCGGGTGGAATGGGTGTGCACGAGCACCCGGACGGTGCGCGGAATCCCGTGCGGTACGGCGAGTTCGGCCGCGCACATCAGGGGCACGTCGACCAGACCCATCTCCCGGGCGGCGCGCGCCGGGTAGTCGGCGGTCAGGTCCGGGCTGGCCGTGAACCAGATGCTGATCAGGTCCGCCGGATCGAGCGCGTTGCGGGTGAACAGTTCCTGGAGCAGCTCGATGGTGGCCGAGACGATGGACCGGGGGGCGTCGGAGTCCACCTGGGTGGCGCCCCGCAGAGCCAGCACCCTTGGCGGGGGCGGCAGTCGACGGACGGCGAGGGGCTCACCGGCCGGGGGTGCGTCCGTGGCGCGGGGGTGACCGGTGACAAGGTGTCCGTTCACTTCTTCTCCGGATGTACTGAGGACAGACCGAACAGGTGCGGACCGCGCGTTCATGCTGAGGGACCGGGGCCCCGGCGTCTTCCACCGACGGAGGACTCCGGCGCACGTCGCGGCCCGGCTGCGCCGAAGGAGGAACGCCGTGCACCGGGGGAGGAGGCCTCCACCATCGGCCGATGTCACCCCCGTGCCGCGTGGACGAGCCTGTCGGCCATGGGTTCAACGCTTGCGCAGAAGGTGTGGGCCGGTCACACGGTCCGCAGGGGCGGCTTTGGGGGCGACGATCTGCTGTACGTCGACCTGCATCTGCTCCACGAGGTGAACACGCCGAGGGCGTTCGACGGTCTGCGGGCCGCCGGCCGCACCGTACGGCGTCCCGACCTGACGGTGGGCACCGAGGACCACAACGTGCCCACCATCTCCCTGACCGGCCTGTTCGACGACCCGGCGGGCCGCCGCCAGGCCGCCCAACTGCGGGACAACTGCGACGCCTTCGGGATTCCGGTGCACCGGCGCGGTGACGACGGGCACGGCATCGTGCATGTCATCGGGCCGGAACAGGGCCTGGTCCGGCCCGGGATGACCGTCGTGTGCTGCGACTCGCACACCACCACACTGGGTGCCTTCGGGGCCCTGGCCTTCGGGATCGGCACCAGCCAGGTGGAACACGTCCTGGCGACGCAGACCCTGTGGACGGGCCGCCCCAAGGACATGGCGGTCACCGTCACGGGCACCCTCCCGGCGGGCGCGACCGCCAAGGACCTGGTGATGACGCTGATCGCGCGCATCGGCACCGGTGGCGGCCAGGGGCACATCATCGAGTACCGGGGAGAGGCCGTCGACGCCCTCTCCATGGAGGGCCGGATGACCCTCTGCAACATGTCCGTGGAGGCCGGCTCCAAGGCTGGTGTCGTCGGCCCCGACGAAACGACGTTCGCCTATCTGCGCACCCGCCCCGGAATGCCCGAGGGCGCGGACTGGGACGCGGAGGTGGCGCACTGGAAGAGCCTGCGCACCGACCCGGACGCGGAGTTCGACCGGGAGGTCGTCCTCGACGCCTCGACGATCCGGCCGTACGTCTCCTGGGGGACCAACCCGGCGCAGAGCGCGCCGGTGGACGCCCGGGTGCCCGGCCCGGACGAGTTCGCCACCCCCGAGGAGCGGACGGCGGCCGAGCGCGCCCTGACGTACATGGACCTGCGGCCGGGCAGCCGGCTCCAGGACATCGGGATCGACACCGTGTTCGTCGGATCCTGCACCAACGGCCGGATCGAGGACCTGCGCGCGGCGGCCGAGGTGCTGCGCGGACGCCGGGTCGCCGACGGGGTGCGGATGCTCGTCGTGCCCGGCTCGGCCGCCGTGCACCGGCAGGCCGTGGACGAGGGCCTCGACAAGGTCTTCACCGGGGCGGGCGCCGACTTCCGGCCCATCGCGGGCTGCTCCATGTGCTGCGGCCTCAACGAGGACCGGATGAAGGCCGGACAGCGTGCCGTGTCCACCAGCAACCGCAACTTCGAGGGCCGGCAGGGCAAGCAGGCCCGTACGCACATCGCCTCCCCGGAGGTGGCGGCGGCCAGCGCGGTCACCGGCCGGATCACCGCCCCCGCCGACCTGGGAGACGGACGCTCATGAACCGGTTCACCGTGCACGTCGGAACGGCGCTGCCCCTGCGGCGCAGCAACGTCGACACCGACCAGATCATCCCCGCCCGCTTCGTCCCCTACTTCCAGCTGACCGGACAGGGCAACGGCCTGTTCGCGGACTGGCGCGACGACCCGGCGTTCGCCACCAACCAGCCCCAGTACCAGGGGGCCACCATCCTCGTGGCCGGCAACGAGTTCGGCACCGGCTCCTCCCGGGAGTCCGCGGTCTGGGCGCTGCAGAAGGCCGGCTTCCTGGTCGTCCTCGCCCCGCGCTTCGGCGACATCTTCCGCGAGAACGCCCTCATGCGCGGTTTGCTCCCGGTGCAACTCCCGGCGCTGGCCATCGAGTTGCTGTGGGCGCTCACCGAGGCCGACCCGAGTACGCCCGTCACCGTCGACCTGGAGACCCAGCAGGTCCGGTTCGCCGACCGCACCGAGGAGTTCGAGGTGCCCGAGGCGGCCCGCCGCCGGCTGCTCGACGGCACCGACACCATCGGCGACACCCTGCGCCACGAAGCGGAGATCACCCTGCACGAGCGCGCCCGACGGCCGCTCCTGCCCCGGACGAGGAGTGCCGTATGACGACGGAAACCCTTCACGAACGGCGTCCCGCCCTGCTCGTGCTGGACCTGATCAACGAGATCTCGCACCCCGAGGGCAGGTACAACGACGTCTGCCTCGACCAGATCGAGAGCCGGGGCGTCCTCGGCCACGCCCGCCGTGCCGTGGACCGGGCCCGCGCGGCCGGTATCCCGGTGGTGTACGTGATCGTCGGCTTCTCCCCGGGGCTGGCCGACTGGCCCGAGACCTCACCGCTGTTCACCGAGGCGGCCGACGGTGACCGGCTGATCCTGGGCACCTGGGGCACCGAGGTGCACGAGTCGCTGAAGCCCCTGGCCGACGAACCGGTGGTCGCCAAACGCCGGGTGAACCCGTTCCTCGGCACGCACCTCGAACTGATCCTGCGCGCCAGGGGCGTCAACACCCTGTTGCTGACCGGGGTGACCACGGACCTGGTGATCCTCTCCACCGCGCGCGAGGCGCACGACCGGGACTTCCTCGTCGAGGTCCTGGAGGACGCCACCGCCACCTCGGACCCCGAACTGCACCAGGCGGCGCTGACGTTGCTGCGCCGCACCGCCGAAGTGACCACCGTGGACGCGGCGTTGGGGCAGCCGCAGACCACCGGCCTCGCAGCCGCCACCGACACCGCCGACCCCGCCGAAACCGAAGGGAACGTGTGACGCCGATGCAGCCGTGCCATTCCATCAGCGACCGGGAGAAGGACGAGCTGTACGGGGTGCTCGAAGCCGTCGACACCAGTCCGTACACCGACTACCCGGCCTTCTCCGCCGCCGTGCGGCAGGCCACGGCGGGCAAGGTGCCGGCCTCGCTGGTCGCGGCGGCCGACCGGATCCGCGCCGAGCGCGAGCAGGGCGTCTCGGACACCCATGTGCTGCGCAACTGCCCGGTGGACAAGGATCTTCCGGAGCTCGGCCACGACGACCCGCAGGCCGACAAGTACGCCCACAAGCACACCTTCGTCGCCGAGGGTTTCCTCGAACTCATGGGGCAGCTGACCGCGACCCCGCTGATGTCCTACGCGACCCGCTTCAACGGGGACTTCTTCACCGACGTCTACTCGATCAACAAGTACCACGGCAAGCAGACCGGTTACAGCGACGGCGAACTCGTCTTCCACAACGACCGCACCGCCCACCCCGTGCGCGCCGACTACATCACCCTCCTGGGCATGCGCTGCCCGCTGGAGGAGTACACCGTCACCAGCCTGGTCGAGGCCCGCACCCTGCGCGCCGCCCTCTCCGCAGACACCCTGCGCGTCCTGGGGGAGCGGCACTTCGTCACCCCCTTCGACGTGGTCTCGCGGGACAACAACAGCGGCCTGACCGTCTCCGACAGGCACGCGGTCTTCGAGGGCGACTACGGCATCCGCTACCTGGACACGCACACCACGGTCGCGCCGGACGCCCCGGGCGAGGCCAAGGACGCGCTGATCGACCTGAAGAACGCGCTCACCCGGGCGGAGAAGAAGCGGCACCGCATCCTGGAGGGCGACCTGCTGATCTTCGCCAACCAGAACGGCCTGCACAGCCGGGAGAAGATCGAGGTCATCGACGCCGAACGGTCCCGCTCGCGCTGGCTGCTGAAGACGTACGCCTTCCGCAGCCAGGCCGTCGCGGACGGCTTCGCGGACCGCTGGACGGACGGCACCCCGGGCCGCGTCGGCGACTGACCGCCCCGAGCCGCTCACCCCGGCTCGCCCTCCGCAATCCCCGTAACCGCGCGACGCAACCGAAGGGAACACCCCCATGACTCCGCCCTCGACCTCACCGGCGACCTCCACCGAGGACTACGTCGGCGCCCCGCTGCCCACCCTGTTCACAGGAATGCCCGGTCTGTCCTTCGCCCCGCAGGAGCTGGTCTTCCAGCCGGTCGTGGCCGACGGGCGGACCCAGGCCGAGATGGCCCCGCTGTACACGGTCGCGCAGACCGGCGAGAACGGTCCGGCCGCCGCGGTCATGCACTACCTCCCGGGTGCCAAGGCCCCCTCGCACCTCCACCCCGGCTTCGAGCTGATCTACGTTCTCAGCGGCGAGCTGGAGACCGACGACGGCGTCTACGCGGCGGGCAGCCTCCTCGTCATGCCGCCGAACAGCGTGCACGCGCCCCGCAGCCCCAAGGGGTGCGTCGGCCTGGTCGTCTGGGAGCGCCCGGTCCAGGTGGTGTGAGCGCGGGCAGGGCGAGGCGGGGGCGGGTGGGCGACCACCCGCCCCCGCCTGTCGTACGGGTCAGGCGTGCCGGGAGCGGTAGAGCGCGGCCTTGGCCCGGTTGCCGCAGCGCGCCATGTCGCACCAGCGCCGGGAACCGCGGTGGGACCGGTCGACGTACAGCCGGGTGCACCGGGGCGCCGCGCACTCCTTCACCTGCTCCGGGGTAAGGGTGATCAGCTCGACGGCGTCACGGGCCAGCGTCGACAGGACGGCCCCGATCGTGCCGTGGCGTACGACAGTGCCGTCGGGCAGCAGTTCGCAGCGCACCGGGTTCCGGCCGGCCGCGCGGTTGACGACGGCGCAGTCCTCCGGGGGCAACAGGGAGCCGTTGGTCGAGGCGACCACCAGCCGGTAGATCGCCTCGCGCAGGTGCAGAGCCGTGGTCAGGTCCGCCCTGGTCGCCGACGCGGGGGAGTCCAGGGCTCCGGAGGCGACGGACCAGTCGGTGAGGTCGGCCGGTGTGGTGAGCAGGTCCAGCGCGTCGTCACGTCGGTTCTGGACCGTACCGACGAAGTCCAGGGCCGCGCTGCCACTGACAAATGCGAACGTCATCTCCTGAGGGTAACCGCACGGGCAGGTTGCGAGAAGTGAAAAATAACCTCTCTGAATGGTTACCTGGACTTCGGGCGTAACCGCATTGACTGGTTGCTTGGCCGTCGGTAGGGTCCGAATAACCCTGTTGACTGGTTACTGCTCGACGAGAGGTCACCCCTGTGATGGAACGCGACGACCTGAAACTCGCAGAGGCCGATGCGGACACCCCTGCCGACGCGGATGCCGGGACAGCGCGGGCCGCCGCGGCGCCGGCCTGGGCGTCCGCGGCGATCCCCGCCGTCTTCGTGGTCCTCTGGAGCAGCGCGTTCATCGCGGCGGTCATCGGCACCGACGCCGCCCCGCCCCTGCTGCTGACGTTCTCCCGCTTCGCGGTCGCCGGTGTGCTGCTCACGATCGTCGCCCTGGTGGCCAAGGCGCCCTGGCCCAGGGGCCGGATGCTGCTTCATGTCATCGTCGTCGGTCTGCTGATGCAGGCCGTGCAGTTCGGCGCCTTCTACACGGCCATCGGCGCGGGCCTGCCCGGCGGTGTCGTCGCGCTCATCCAGGGGTTCAACCCCGTGCTCATCGCCCTGCTGGCCGGGTTCCTGCTGGGTGAGGAGATCACCGGGCGGCAGTGGCTCGGCTTCGCCATCGGCGGCGTGGGCGTCGCGCTCGCCGTCGCCGGGGCGCTGCACTTCTCCACCGGCGCCATCGTGCTGTCCTTCGTCGGCCTGCTCGGCCTGAGCGTCGGCACCGTCTACCAGAAGCGCTACACCCAGGGTGTGGACGTCCGCAGCGGGACCGCCGTGCACTTCCTCGCGGGCGCCCCGGTGATGGGCGTGATGACCCTGACCCTGGAGGACCCCAAGGTCACCGACTGGGGTGCCTTCGGCGGCGCGCTGGCCTGGATCGTGCTGATCAACTCGGTGGGCACGTTCCTGCTGCTCAACTTCATGCTCAAGAAGCAGGACGCCAGCCGCGTCGGCACGCTCTTCTTCCTGACCCCGGCCGTCACCGCCCTGCTCGCCTGGATCGTCATCGACCAGACGCTGAGCCTGTCGGCGATCATCGGCCTCGTCCTGGGCGGCGTCGGCGTCCTGCTCGCGGTCCGCAAGTAGCGCGAGCGGTAGCCGGATCCCCGCCCGCATCCCCAGAGGAGACGAAAGCATCATGAGCATCAAGGTCGCCGTCAACGGGTTCGGCCGCATCGGCAGGGGGTTCCTCAGGGCGGCTCTCGCCCAGGGAGCCGACCTCGACATCGTGGCGGTGAACGACCTCACCGACGCGAAGACTCTCGCCCACCTGCTCGACTACGACAGCACCATGGGCCGGCTGAACGCCCGGGTCGAGGTCGACGGTGACGCCCTGGTCGTCGACGGCCGCAGGATCGCCGTCCACGCGGAGCGCGACCCCGCCAAGCTGCCGTGGGGCGAGCTGGGCATCGACGTGGTCGTGGAGTCCACCGGCTTCTTCACCGACGGCAAGAAGGCCGCGGCGCACCTGGAGGCGGGCGCCCGCAAGGTCCTCATCTCCGCTCCCGCGTCGAACGAGGACCTCACCCTCGCGTACGGCATCAACCACACGAGCTACGACCCGGCCGTCCACCACATCGTCTCCAACGCGTCCTGCACGACGAACTGCCTGGCCCCGCTGGCCCAGGTGCTGCACCAGGGCCTCGGCCTCGAACACGGTCTGATGACCACCGTGCACGCCTACACCCAGGACCAGAACCTCCAGGACGGCCCGCACAAGGACCCCCGGCGCGCCCGCTCGGCCGCGCTCAACATCGTCCCCACGTCCACCGGCGCCGCCAAGGCCATCGGTCTCGTCCTGCCCGAGCTGAACGGCCGGCTGGCGGGCCACTCGCTGCGCGTCCCGGTGCCGGTCGGCTCGATCACCGACCTCTCGGCGTACGTGGGACGCCCGACCACCGCCGAGGAGGTCAACGAGCTGTTCGCCGAGGCCGCCGCCGGCCCGCTGGCCGGCGTCCTGCGTTACACGGACGCCCCCCTCGTCTCCACCGACATCGTCGGCGACCCGGCGTCCTGCGTCTTCGACTCCCGGCTGACCACGGTCATGGGCGGGGGCCGCCATGTGAAGGTCTTCGGCTGGTACGACAACGAGTCGGGCTTCTCCCACCGGGTCGTGGACGTCGTACGACTCCTGGGCACCCGGGCCTGACCGCCCCTCCGTGACCGACTCCGGTGACCCTGCCCCGCGTGACGCCCTGAAACGTCACGCGGGGCAGGTCCCTCTGTCCGGGCGGTGCGGTCGGTCGGGCGGAGCTCAGTCGGAGATGCGCCAGGCCACGCCCCGGCCGGCGCCGAGTTCACGGGAGAGCTGGGTCGCCACCTCGCGTACGGCGACGGCGTGCCGCTGCTGGTCCGCGTCCGTGAGCAGCCGCTCCACGGGGCCGACGATGCCGATGGCCCCCGTCGGGTCGCCGTGCCGGTCGAACACAGGCGAGGCGATACCGGCCTCGCCGAGGGCGCTCTCCTGGTCCTCCAGCGCGTAACCGATGAGCTGGGTCCGCGCCAGCTGCTCCGCCAGGGCGGTGGGGTCCACCACGCTCTGCCCGGTCAGCCGGGCCAGTTCCCCCGCCAGCAGGTCCTTCTGCTCGCTCTGGGGCAGGAACGCGACGACCGCCTTGCCGAGCGCGCAGGTGTTCCACGGAATGCTGGCGCCCAGTTCCAGGATCTGCACCCCGCTCCCGTGGCGGAAGGCGTGGTGCACGACGAGCACGTGCCGGCGGTCGTCGAGCACGGCGACCCATACCGCCTCGCCGGTGCGCTCGGCCAGGGTGTCGGCCCAGGCGACCGACCGTGACCGCAGCTCCTGTGTCTCCAGGTAGGAGTTGCCGAGCCGCAGCAGGGCAGGGCCCAGAAGGTACTTGCTGGTCTCCTTCTCCTGGCGCACCAGCCCCTCGGCCTCCAGGGTGCGCAGCAAGGCGTGCGCGGTGGGCTTCGAGACACCGATCCGTTCAGCGAGGTCCGTGACGCCCAGGCGGGGACCCGAAGTGGCCAGCTCCCGCAGGATGCGGGCCGCGCGCTGAACGGACTGAACCGTCATTCTTACCCACATTCAGTATGTCCGAACAATGTTCGGCAAGCGTAAGGCCTGGCGGTAGCTTAGAGGGAGTTTGCTTGTATGGGACATACGTGAGGGCGCCGTGGTGCGGGCGCACTTTACGCGGCCGGACCGGGCGCGGAAAGGCCTCGGCCATGGGCGGGTCATCGGGGCGCCGTAGAATCACGGCACCATGGCATACCTCGACCACGCCGCGACCACCCCGATGCTCCCGGAGGCGGTCGAGGCAATGACCGCGCAGCTGGGCGTCACCGGCAACGCCTCCTCACTCCACGCGGCCGGCCGGAGGGCCAGGCGCACGGTCGAGGAGGCCCGGGAGACGCTCGCCGAGTCGCTCGGCGCCCGGCCCAGCGAGGTCGTGTTCACCTCCGGCGGCACCGAGGCCGACAACCTCGCCGTCAAGGGGCTGTACTGGTCCCGCCGGGACGCCGATCCGGCCCGCGTCCGCGTGCTCGCCAGCCCCGTCGAGCACCACGCCGTCCTCGACGCCGTGCACTGGCTCGGCGAGCACGAGGGCGCCGTCGTCGAGTACCTACCCGTCGACCCGTACGGCCGGGTCCACCCCGACGCCCTGCGCGAGGCCATCGCCCGCGACCCCGGCAGTGTGGCCCTGGCCACCGTGATGTGGGCCAACAACGAGATCGGCACGATCATGCCGATCCGTGAACTCGCCGACGTGGCACGCGAGTTCGACGTTCCCCTGCATGCCGACGCCGTGCAGGCCTTCGGTCAGGTGCCCGTCTCCTTCGCCGACTCCGGGCTCGCCGCGATGACCGTCTCCGGCCACAAGGTCGGCGGCCCGTACGGCATCGGCGCACTGCTGCTGGGCCGCGAGCACACCCCCGTACCGGTGCTGCACGGCGGAGGCCAGGAGCGGCACGTACGCTCCGGGACCCTCGATGTGCCGGCCGTCGCCTCCTTCGCGGTGGCCGGGCGGATCGCCGCCGAGCAGCAGGAGTGGTTCGCGCACGAGATCGGCGCCCTGCGCGACTCCCTGGTCGAGGGGGTGCTCAGGGTGGTGCCGGACGCCGTGCTCGGCGGTGACCCGGTCGGCCGGCTGCCCGCCAACGCGCACTTCACCTTCCCCGGCTGCGAGGGCGACTCCCTGCTGCTGCTCCTGGACGCCCAGGGCATCGAGTGCTCGACGGGGTCCGCCTGCACGGCCGGTGTGGCCCAGCCCAGCCATGTCCTCCTGGCCACCGGCGTTGCCCCCGGCCTGGCCCGCGGCACCCTCCGCTTCTCCTTCGGCCACACCTCCACCCAGGCGGACGTGGAGGCGGTGACGAAGGCGATCGGCCCCGTGGTGGACCGGGCGCGGGCGGCGGGCCTCAGTTAGCCGAGGGGCGGGTCGGGCGCCGCGGCCTTGAAGGTGTTGCCGTCGGTCGGCAGGGCGAAGGCCGCTCCCGTCGCGCCGACAGATCAGGATCGGGGGACGGGGCACTTCGGGCGGCCGGCGCTCATCGAACGCTCACGAGTTCCGTGCCGGTGACATGCGTCACGATGATCTTCATGTGGTCGTGGTGGAAGCCTCTTCGACGAGCCGCAGGTACTTCTTCCAGTCCCACCCCTCGCCCGGGTCCGTGTGGTCCGTGCCCGGCACCTCCACATGCCCGATGATGTGCTCCCGGTCGACGGGTATGCCGTACCGCGCGCAGATCCTGGCCGTCAGCCGTGCCGAGGCGGCGTACATCGCGTCCGTGAAGTCCTCGGGCTTCTCCACGAAACCCTCGTGCTCGATGCCCACACTCCGCTCGTTGAACTCCCGGTTGCCCGCGTGGAACGCCACGTCCAGCTCGCGGATCATCTGCGTGACCCGCCCGTCCTTGCGGACGATGTAGTGCGCCGCCGCACCGTGCGCGGGGTCCTGGAAGACCTTCACCGCGCTCGCGTAGCCGCCCTGTGTGACATGGATGATCACCCGGTCCACGCCGTAGTCGTCGGGCCGGTCCGCCATCCGCCAGTTCGCCGACGAGGCCGCCACCCAGAGCGCCCCCGCGTAGTCGATCTCGCCCTCCTTGCGCGGCTTCGCCACCCCGGGCACCCGCCACCACAGCCGGGCCAGTTCGTCCCGCGCGAGCACGCCCGTGGCGACGGCGGCCACCGCCCCGCCGATGAGCAGGGCGCGCCGCCCGATCCGCCGGTCGCCGTCCCGCGGAGCCCGCCCGTGGCCCTCGCTCCGCAGTGGCCGGGGAACATCCTGCGAAAGGCCGCGGCCGGTGTCCTGCCGAGCCTGTGTTTCCTTCATGTCAGCGTGAACGGATACTCGCGCGCCCCGGTTCCCGGCGCCCCGTACCCTTGAAGGGTTATGACTCACACCTCGCAGCAGCCCCTCCGCGTACTGGCCGCCATGTCCGGCGGCGTGGACTCCGCCGTAGCCGCCGCCCGCGCGGCGGAAGCCGGCCACGACGTGACAGGCGTCCACCTCGCCCTGTCCGCGAACCCGCAGTCGTTCCGCACGGGCGCGCGTGGCTGTTGCACCATCGAGGACTCCCGTGACGCCCGCCGCGCGGCCGACGTCATCGGCATCCCCTTCTACGTGTGGGACCTCGCCGACCGCTTCCGCGAGGACGTGGTGGACGACTTCGTCGCCGAGTACGAGGCGGGGCGCACCCCGAACCCGTGCCTGCGCTGCAACGAGAAGATCAAGTTCGCCGCGCTCCTCGACAAGGCCCTGGCCCTCGGCTTCGACGCGGTCTGCACGGGCCACTACGCCCAGGTGATCCTCCATGAGGACGGCACGCGCGAGCTGCACCGCGCCTCCGACATGGCCAAGGACCAGTCGTACGTCCTCGGGGTGCTCGACGACCGCCAGCTCGCCCACGCGATGTTCCCCCTCGGTGACACCCTCACCACGAAGGACGAGATCCGCGCGGAGGCCGAGCGGCGCGGCCTCGCGGTCGCCAAGAAGCCCGACTCGCACGACATCTGCTTCATCGCCGACGGCGACACCCAGGGTTTCCTGGCGAACCGCCTGGGCCGCGCCGAGGGCGACATCGTCGACGAGTCCGGCGCGAAGATCGGCACGCACGAGGGCGCGTACGGCTTCACCATCGGCCAGCGCAAGGGACTCCGCATCGGCACCCCGGCCGCCGACGGCAAGCCGCGCTACGTCCTCGACATCTCCCCCGTCGACAACACGGTGACGGTCGGCCCGGCCGCCGCCCTCGACGTCGACGCCCTCACCGCGATCAGGCCCCGCTGGTGCGGCGCGGCCCCCACCGGCCCCGGCACCTACACCGCCCAGCTGCGCGCCCACGGCGGCGAGACCGAGGTGACCGCCGAACTGGTCGACGGCCGCCTGGAGGTCGCGTTCACCGAGCCCGTACGCGGGGTGGCGCCGGGCCAGGCGATCGTCCTGTACGACGGCACACGTGTCGTCGGCTCGGCAACGATCGCCACGACGAACCGGGCCACCGCGGGCATGGTCTGAGCCGTCGTCCCGACACCGCCCGACGCCCTCGGCGTGCGCAGGAGCTCGTGCGTGACCAAACCGGTGGAGAAGGACGACCCGGGAGGTCTACAGGGTCTCGACCTCGTAGAAGCACAGGTGGTCCTTTATCCGGGCCACCTCCGGCTTCGGCTCGGGGTACGCCCAGACGAGGTCGGCGGCGTCCGGGAGGGACCAGTAGGACGCCGTGCCCTTGAAAGGGCAGTACGTGTGGGTCTCGGAGGGTGTCAGCAGGTCGAGGCGGACGTCCTCGGCGGGGAGGTAGTACCGCGGGGGACAGCCGGTCTCCCGCAGGACGAGGGCGCGTCCGCTCTCGGCGAGCACCTGGCCGCCGTGGACGACCCTTACCCGGTCGGGGGTCTGCTCGATGGTGATCGTGTGTCCTTCAGCCATACCTGAGGAGCGTTCGCGGACCCGGAGTTGTTCCCGCCGGGGAGGGGGAGGGCGAGGGGGGAGCGCGGAGGGCGTGAGGCCCCGGTGATGCGAGCATGGCGGGCATGGCTACTCATGTGATCACCGGAGCGGGTTCGGGCATCGGTGCGGCGGTCGCGAGGCGGCTGCACGCGCGCGGGGACGAACTCGTGCTGCACGCGCGTGACGCGGGCCGCGCGAAGGAACTGGCGGCGGGGTTCCCGGGGGCGACGACGCTGGTGGGTGACCTGTCCGACCCGGACCGGCTGTCCTGGGCGTTCTCCCACCAGACGCTGCCCGACCGGGTGGACTCCCTGCTGCACATCGCGGGGGTTGTCGATCTGGGCCCGGTCGGTGACCTGACCCCCAAGACCTGGCGCCACCAGCTGAACGTCAACCTGATCGCCCCCGCCGAACTGACCCGGCACTTCCTGCCCCAACTCCGCGCCGCCCAGGGCCAGGTGGTCTTCGTCAACTCCGGCGCGGGCCTGAGTGCGAGTGCCAACTGGTCCGCGTACGCCGCGTCCAAGCACGGACTCAAGGCGCTGGCGGACTCGTTGCGCCAGGAGGAACACGGGGCCGGGGTGCGGGTGACGACGGTGTATCCGGGGCGGACGGCGAGTCCGATGCAGGCGAAGGTGCACCAGCAGGAGGGCAAGGAGTACGACCCGTCGAAGTGGATCGACCCGGAGTCGGTGGCGACGACGATCCTGCTGACTCTGGACCTGCCCCGGGACGCGGAGATCAACGACGTGACGGTACGCCCCGGCAGGTGATGTCGGGTTCTCGCCCCCGCCGCCCCCGAACCCCCGCTCCTCAAACGCCGGAGAGGCTGGAATACTCGCGCCGGCCCGCATTTCCGGCCTGTCCGGCGTTTGAGGACGAGGCCCCTTCAGGGCCGAAGCGGGGGTCTGGGGCCGCAGGCCCCCAGGGAGGGGACGGGTAGGGGCGGCGGGGGCGAAGAAACATAGGCTTCGCCATGTGAACGAGAACCCCACCTTCGGCCCCGCCACCGGCATCGGTTCCCTGCCCGGCGGCGACGCCCGGGAAGCCGTCAAGGCGGCCACCGGGACCTTCGACGACTTCCCCTTCCTGCCCGAACTCCCCGCCCGGGGCCCCGGCGCCGACATGATCGGCCGCACCGCCGGAATGCTCGTCGAGATGTACGCGCGCGTGGAGCCCAGCGGCTGGCGCCTCGGGGACCGCCCGGGCCGGGACACCAAGCGGGCCCGCTCCTGGCTCGGCGAGGACCTCGACGCGCTGGAGGAGTTCACGCAGGGGTACGAGGGACAGCTGAAGGTGCAGGCCGTGGGCCCCTGGACGCTCGCCGCCGCACTCGAACTCAGGAACGGCGAACTCGCTCTCTCCGACCTCGGCGCCTGCCGCGACCTCGCGGGTTCCCTCGCCGAGGGCATCCGCCTCCACCTCGACGAACTGCGCCGCCGCATCCCCGGCGCCAGGCTCGTCCTGCAACTCGACGAACCGTCCCTGATGGCCGTGCTGCGCGGCCAGGTGAGGACCGCCAGCGGCTACCGCACCCACCGGATCCCCGACCGCCAGATCGCCGAGGCCGTGCTCCGGGAGGTCATCGGCGTGCACGGCGACGGGCCCGTCGTCGTGCATTCCTGCGCCCCGGACGTCCCCTTCGCCTTCCTCCGCAGGGCCGGTGCCGCCGCCGTCTCGTTCGACTTCTCGCTCCTCACCGAGCGTGACGACGACGCGATCGGTGAGGCGGTGGAAGGCGGTACCCGGCTCTTCGCCGGTGTCGTGCCCGGCACGGACGGCCCATTGTCAGACCCTGCCGGTAGCGTCAGTGGTGTCAGAACGCTGTGGCGCAGGCTGGGGCTGCATCCGGGGCTTCTCGCGGAGGCGGTGACGGTCACTCCGTCGTGCGGACTCGCGGGCGCTTCCCCGCGGTACGCATGGGAGGCGCTCGCCCACTGCGTCCAGGCGGCGAGATCACTCGCGGACAACCCAGAGTAACGGGAGGACAATACGGTGGCCGGCGAACAGCACGCACAGACCACATCGGTGCCCGCCGAGGCGCGCGACAGGCACGCCCAGCTCGCCGAGCGCATCGAGGAGCACCGCTTCCGGTACTACGTGAACGACGCTCCCGTCGTCAGTGACGCGGAGTTCGACAAGCTCCTGCGCACCCTGGAGGCGCTGGAGGAGGAGTATCCGGAGCTGCGCACCCCCGACTCCCCGACCCAGAAGGTCTCGGGGGCGTACGAGACGGAGTTCACCTCCGTGGAGCACCGCTCACGCATGCTCTCCCTCGACAACGCCTTCGACGACCTGGAGTTGGCGGCGTGGGCGGAGCGCGTCCACAAGGACGTCGGCGCATCGGAGCACCACTTCCTGTGCGAGCTGAAGGTCGACGGCCTGGCCGTCAACCTGACGTACGAGCACGGGCGTCTCACACGCGCGGCGACCCGCGGCGACGGCCGCACCGGCGAGGACATCACGCCCAACGTGCGGACGATCGCCGAGATCCCGGACCGGCTGACGGGCGACCGTGTCCCTGACCTGGTGGAGATCCGTGGCGAGGTCTACTTCCCGATGGAGAAGTTCGAGGAGCTGAACGCCCGTCTGGTGGAGGGCGGCGACAAGCCGTTCGCCAACCCGCGCAACGCGGCGGCCGGTTCGCTCCGGCAGAAGGACCCGCGCGTCACCGCGACGCGCCCGCTGCACATGGTGGTCCACGGCATCGGCGCCCTGGAGGGCTACGAGGCGCTGACCCGTCTCTCCGAGGCGTACACCCTCCTGCACGAGTGGGGCCTGCCGACCACGCGGTACGCGAAGCGGGTCGACGACCTCGACGGCGTACGGGAGTTCATCGCGTACTACGGCGAGAACCGGCACTCCGTCGAGCACGAGATCGACGGGGTCGTCGTCAAGCTCGACGAGATCCCGCTCCAGGGCCGCCTCGGCTCGACCTCGCGCGCCCCCCGCTGGGCGATCGCCTGGAAGTACGCGCCCGAGGAGGTCAACACCAAGCTCATCAACATCCGCGTGGGCGTGGGCCGTACGGGCAGGGTCACGCCGTACGCGCAGGTCGAGCCGGTGACGGTGGCCGGCTCGGAGGTCGAGTTCGCCACCCTGCACAACCAGGACGTCGTCAAGGCCAAGGGCGTGCTCATCGGCGACACCGTGGTGCTGCGCAAGGCCGGTGACGTCATCCCGGAGATCCTCGGCCCGGTCGCCGACCTGCGCGACGGCACGGAGAAGCCCTTCGTGATGCCGGCCGAGTGCCCCGAGTGCGGTACGCCGCTGCGGCCCATGAAGGAGGCCGACGTCGACCTCCGCTGCCCCAACGGGCAGAGCTGCCCCGCCCAGTTGAGAGAGCGGCTCTTCTATCTCGCCGGGCGCAAGTGCCTGGACATCGAGAACTTCGGCTACGTGGCCGCCGCCGCGCTCACCAAACCGCTGGAGCCGTCCGAGCCGCCGCTCGTCGACGAGGGCGACCTCTTCGACCTCACCATCGAGCGCCTGCTGCCCATCAAGGCGTACGTCCTCGACCAGGACAGCGGGCTGCCCAAGCGGGACCCGAAGACCGGTGAGGAGAAGATCGCCACGGTCTTCGCCAACCAGGAGGGCGAGCCCAGGAAGAACGCGGTCTCGATGCTCGCCAACATCGCCGCGGCCAAGGACCGTCCGCTGGCCCGGATCATCACCGGTCTGTCGATCAGGCATGTCGGTCCGGTCGCCGCCGAGGCGCTGGCCCGCGAATTCCGCTCGATCGAGCGCATCGAGCAGGCCTCGGAGGAGGAGTTGGCCACCACGGACGGGGTCGGCCCGATCATCGCGGCCTCGCTCAAGGAGTGGTTCGCGGTGGACTGGCACCAGGAGATCCTGCGCAAGTGGCGGGCCGCCGGAGTCCGTGTGGAGGAGGAGAACTCCGGCGAGGACGAGGGGCCGCGCCCGCTCGAAGGGCTCACCGTCGTCGTGACCGGCACACTCGAACACCACACCCGGGACGGCGCGAAGGAGGCGCTGCAGAGCCGTGGAGCAAAGGTGACCGGTTCTGTTTCGAAGAAGACGTCTTTCGTGGTTGTGGGTGACAATCCTGGTTCGAAGTTCGACAAGGCGATGCAGCTGAAGGTGCCCGTTCTGAACGAGGACGGCTTTGCCGTGTTGCTCGAACAGGGACCCGAGGCAGCGGCCGAAGCAGCACTTCCGAACGAGGAGTAGGGGTTGAAGACCACCCGATCGGCGCATACCAGATGCATACGGGTGGCCGGTCGCATTCGGGCAACCGTCGACGACCGCTGCCCGTGGAAGCCTTCTGCGGCCTACTGTTGACGTATGCGCCTGCCGTGCCCGGATGCGGTTTCGGACGCGGTGCCGTTGACGGCTGACGGACATCGGACCGCGTGGCGTGGGCACCGCCGGCTGTGAGAGGGACGGGAATGGAACCGACCGAAAGCGCCGCCCCTCCCTCACGGCTGCGCGGACGCCGGATATCCGGCGCCCTGCGCTGGGGCTCCGCCCGCCTCGCGGGCCGTCCCGAGCCCGCCCGGCAACCGGGCGCGGCCCGTCGGACGGCACGGTTCCTGGAACGGGCGGGCGTCGGTGTCCTCACGACCGGACGGGCCGGCAGAACAGGCGCGGCGGGCGGCACCGGACAGCGCATCGTCGCCGACAGCAGGGTGTCGACCCCGCTGACGGCCCACCTCACCGCCGAGGAACGCGTCGCCCACCTGCACGCCCACGACCCCGCGCGCCAGCTGTCCTGGCCCGCACTGCCCGCGGCGGTCGTCGCGGCGGGCGGTTTCGTCCTCGGCGCCGGCTTCTACCGCGGTTTCACCGGCCACAGCGCGCTCTTCCCGTCCGGCACCGTCGGCTGGGCCCTCGCCGTGCTCACCGGTGTCATCGTCGGCCACCTCGTCGCCCTCGGCCGCGCCCGCTGGTGGGGCGGCACCGGCTCGGGCGCCGCCCTCACCCTCTCCGTACTCCTGCTGTACGGGTGGGTGCCGGCCGGCATGGTCAGCCTCACCGTCGTCGTCCTGGTCGGTGTGGCCCGGCGCCACCGCTGGCGGCAGGGCCTCCTGCACGGTGCGGTGGACATCCTCGGCATCGGCGCCGGGGCGCTGGTGCTCGCCGCGTTCGGCCGGGTCCCCTCCGTCGAGACGCCGTGGGACCCGCAGACCTGGAGCGTCTACACGGCGCCCGAGGTGACGCTGATCGCGGTCACCTACCTGGCGCTCACCCGCACCCTGCTCTGGTATCTGCACACCCCGCGCGGCGGACTGCCCACCGTCGCCCGCTCCGCCCTGGTCAGACAGGGCCTGGTCGCGGTCGCGCTGCTCGCCATCGCGCCGCTGATCTGCGTCGTCGCCGTCGCCCTGCCGATCCTGCTGCCCCTGTTCGCCATCCCTCTCATCGCCCTCGACTCCACCCTGTGGATAGCCAGGGCCCGGGCCGAGGAACAGCTGCGCGACCCACTGACCGGACTGCCCAACAGACAGTGGCTCCTGGAGCGCACCTGGTCGGCCCTCGACGATGCCGAACGCATCGATGCGCGGGCCGCGTTGATGCTCATAGACCTCGACCGCTTCCGGTCCGTCAACGACACGCTGGGCCATCTCGCCGGTGACCGCCTTCTCCTCCAGATAGCCGACCGGCTGCGCCTCGCCCTGCCGCGCGGTGCGGAGGCCGCACGGCTCGGCGGCGACGAGTTCGCCGTCTTACTGCCGGTCGTCGACTCCACGACGTCGGCCACCCGCGTCGCCCGCAACCTGGTCACCGTGCTCGGCTCCCCGCTGGACCTCGACGGACTCACCCTCGTCCTGGAGGCCAGCGCGGGCCTCGCCGTCTTCCCCGACCACGCGCTCGACGCGGAGGGACTGCTGCGGCGCGCGGACGTCGCGATGTACCAGGCGAAGCGGGACCGTACGGGCGTCGAGGTGTACGAGTCCAAGCGCGACTCGAACACCCCGGACCGGCTCGGCCTGCTGGGCGACCTGCGGCGCGCGCTCGACGCGCACGAGGTCGAGCTGCACTACCAGCCCAAGGTGCGCTTCGACGGACAGGTCGCCGGCCTGGAGGCGCTGGTGCGGTGGGTGCACCCGGAACGCGGGAAGGTGCCGCCGGACGAGTTCATAGCGATCGCCGAGTCGTCCGGGCTGATGCCCCACCTCACGGAGTACGTACTGGAGACGGCGCTCGAACAGGTGGCGAGGTGGCGCTCCCAGGGCCTGTTCGTCCCGGTCGCCGTCAACGTCTCCCCGCGCGACGTCCACACCCCGGGCTTCGCCGGTTCCGTCGCCGCGCGGCTGGCCCGGCACGGGGTCCCGGCGGGGGCGCTCCAGCTGGAGATAACGGAACACGTGCTCCTGGAGGATCCGCAGAAGGCCGCGGACACCCTGGCCGCGCTGACCGGGCACGGCGTGAAGATGTCCCTGGACGACTTCGGTACGGGGTACTCCTCGCTGGTGCATCTGCGGCGGCTGCCGGTCAGTGAGCTGAAGATCGACCGGTCGTTCGTGGCGCGCCTGGCGGTGGACACGGAGGACGCGGAGATCGTGCGGTGCACGGTGGATCTCGCGCACTCCCTGGGGCTGCTCGTGGTCGCCGAGGGCGTCGAGGACGACGAGACGTGGGAGCGGTTGCGGGACATGGGGTGTGACGCGGTGCAGGGGTGGCTCGTCGCCGCCGCGATGCCTCCCGAGGAGGCCACCGCGTGGTTGCTGGCGCGGGGGACCCGGGGGTGGCAGCGTCCGCGGGCGGCCTTGCCCGCCGCGGAATCGTAGGGAGATCTCCCACCCGCGCACCGCCCGTTCATCCCCCGATTCAAGGGTGAGCTCTGCCATGAGGGCTCGGCGCCATTGGCGGCTGCCGGCCGCCTGAGGCAAACCCGTGCGCGGGTTGTCCCGCCCGCCCCCTAGGATTGGGGCCAAAACCCACACCGCACTCACCCCAGAGGATCGCTGCATGCCTGGCATCACGCGCGAGGAGGTCGCCCACCTCGCACGGCTGGCGCGTCTGGAGCTGAAGGGCGAAGAGCTCGACCACTTCGCAGGCCAGCTCGACGACATCATCGGCGCGGTCGCCCGCGTCAGCGAGGTCGCCGACCAAGACGTACCGCCGACCTCGCACCCGCTGCCGCTGACGAACGTCATGCGCGCGGACGAGGTCCGTCCGTCGCTCACCCCCGAGCAGGCGCTCTCCGGCGCCCCCGCCCAGGAGCAGCAGCGTTTCAAGGTGCCGCAGATCCTGGGGGAGGACTAATCACCATGTCGGACAACAGCAACGTCAACATCATCCGGCTCACCGCCGCCGAGACCGCCGCGAAGATCGCCTCCGGCGAGCTCACCGCCGTACAGGTCACCGAGGCCCACCTGGCCCGGATCGAGGCCGTCGACGAGAAGGTGCACGCCTTCCTGCACGTCGACCGGGAGGGTGCTCTCGCCCAGGCCCGGGCCGTCGACGCCAAGCGCGAGCGCGGGGAGACGCTGGGCCCGCTGGCCGGCGTACCCCTCGCGCTCAAGGACATCTTCACCACCGAGGGGATCCCGACCACCGTCGGGTCCAAGATGCTCGAAGGGTGGATCCCGCCGTACGACGCGACCGTCACCAAGCGGCTGAAGGCCGCCGACGTCGTCATCCTCGGCAAGACCAACATGGACGAGTTCGCCATGGGGTCGAGCACCGAGAACAGCGCGTACGGGCCCACCGGCAACCCGTGGGACCTCACGCGTATCCCCGGCGGCTCCGGTGGCGGTTCCTCGGCCGCGCTCGCCTCCTTCCAGGCGCCGCTGGCCATCGGTACGGACACCGGCGGTTCCATCCGCCAGCCCGCCTCCGTCACCGGCACGGTCGGCGTCAAGCCGACGTACGGTGCCGTGTCGCGGTACGGCATGGTCGCCTTCTCGTCCTCCCTCGACCAGGGCGGGCCCTGCGCCCGTACGGTCCTGGACGCCGCGCTCCTGCACGAGGCCATCGCCGGGCACGACCCGCTCGACTCCACCTCGATCGACGCGCCGGTCCCGCCGGTCGTCGAGGCCGCGCGCAACGGCAGCGTCGAGGGCATGCGCGTCGGTGTCGTCAAGCAGTTCCGCGGCGAGGGCTACCAGGCCGGCGTCATCCAGCGCTTCGACGAGTCCGTCGCCCTGCTGAAGGACCTCGGGGCCGAGATCGTCGAGCTGGACTGCCCGTCCTTCGACCTGGCGCTCTCCGCCTACTACCTGATCGCGCCGAGCGAGTGCTCGTCCAACCTCGCCCGCTTCGACGGGCTCCGCTACGGCCTGCGCAGCGGCGACGACGGCACGCACTCCGCCGAGGAGGTCACCTCGCTCACCCGGGCGGAGGGCTTCGGACCCGAGGTCAAGCGCCGCATCATGCTCGGCACGTACGCGCTCAGCTCCGGCTACTACGACGCGTACTACGGCAGCGCCCAGAAGGTCCGTACGCTCATCACCCGGGACTTCGAGAAGGCGTTCGAGTCGGTGGACGTGATCGTCTCCCCGACCACGCCCACCACCGCCTTCCCGATCGGCGAGCGTGCCGACGACCCGATGGCGATGTACCTCGCGGACCTCTGCACCATCCCGACCAACCTGGCCGGCAACGCGGCCATGTCCCTGCCCTGCGGTCTCGCACCGGAGGACGGACTGCCGGTCGGACTCCAGATCATCGCCCCGGCACTCAAGGACGACCGTCTTTACAAGGTCGGCGCGGCCGTCGAGGCGGCGTTCGTGGAAAAGTGGGGGCACCCGCTGCTTGAGGAGGCACCGTCGCTGTGAGCAATGCTCTTTCGAAGGCCAAGGGCTTCAAGAAGTCCAAGTCCGGGACGTACCTGTCCATCGCCGGGACCGCGTTCGGCGCTCTCGGTGTCGCCAAGCGGCTCAAGAAGGCCCGCGCCGACAAGGACACCCTGGTCCTGGTCGACGCCACCGTGTCCGCCGTCGCCATCGTCACCGGCCTCGCCATCCTCTACCGCGAGCTGAAGCGGCTGGGCGACGACGACGTCCTGCTGGGCTGAGAGGGAAGTTTTCACCGTGACCACCACGACCGACACCGAACTGGTGTCGTACGAGGACGCGTTGGCGTCGTACGACCCCGTCATGGGCCTTGAGGTCCATGTCGAACTGGGCACCCGCACCAAGATGTTCTGCGGCTGTTCGACCGAGCTGGGCGGCGAGCCCAACTCGCAGACCTGCCCGACCTGCCTCGGCATGCCCGGCGCGCTCCCGGTCGTCAACGCGATCGGCGTCGAGTCCGCCATCAAGATCGGTCTCGCGCTCCACTGCGAGATCGCCGAGTGGTGCCGCTTCGCCCGGAAGAACTACTTCTATCCGGACATGCCGAAGAACTTCCAGACCTCCCAGTACGACGAGCCGATCGCCTTCAACGGGTACCTCGACGTCCAGCTGGAGGACGGCGAGACCTTCCGCGTGGAGATCGAGCGCGCCCACATGGAGGAGGACACCGGCAAGTCGCTGCACGTCGGCGGCGCGACGGGCCGTATCCACGGCGCCTCGCACTCGCTCCTCGACTACAACCGCGCCGGCATCCCCCTCATCGAGATCGTCACCAAGCCGATCGAGGGCGCCGGCGAGCGCGCTCCCGAGGTCGCCAAGGCGTACGTCGCCGAGCTGCGCGAACTCATCAAGGCGCTCGGTGTCTCGGAAGCCCGCATGGACCAGGGGCAGATGCGCTGCGACGTGAACCTGTCGCTGCGCCCGCACGGCCGCGAGAGGTTCGGCACCCGCAGCGAGACGAAGAACGTCAACTCGCTGCGTTCCGTGGAGCGTGCGGCCCGTTTCGAGATCCAGCGGCACGCCGCCGTACTGAACTCGGGCGGGACGATCATCCAGGAGACCCGGCATTTCCACGAGGACACCGGGTCGACCACCTCGGGCCGCGTGAAGGAGGAGGCCGAGGACTACCGGTACTTCCCCGAGCCGGACCTGGTGCCGGTGGCCCCCTCCCGCGAGTGGGTCGAGGAGATCCGCGCCGGGCTGCCCGAACTGCCGCTGGCCCGCCGCAACCGGCTCCTCGCGGAGTGGGGCGTCACGTCGACCGACATGCAGTCGATGCTCAACGCCGGTGCCATCGACCTCATCGTCAGCACCATCGGCGCCGGTGCCGACGCGGCCTCCGCCCGCAAGTGGTGGATGGGCGAACTCGCGCGCAGCGCCAACGAGTCGGGCACCGCGATCGACGAACTGGCCATCACGCCCGAGCAGGTCGCCCGGGTCGCCGCGCTGGTCAGCTCCGGCGACCTGAACGACAAGCTGGCCCGCCAGGTCATCGAGGGCGTTCTCGCGGGTGAGGGCGGCCCGGACGAGGTCGTCGAGAAGCGCGGACTGAAGGTCGTCTCCGACGACGGCGCGCTCAACACGGCCGTCCAGGAGGCCATCGCCGGCAACCCGGGCATCGCCGACAAGATCCGCGGCGGCAAGGTGGCCGCGGTCGGAGCCCTGGTCGGCGCGGTCATGAAGGCGACCCGCGGTCAGGCCGACGCGGCCCGCGTCAAGGAACTGATCCTTGAGCAGCTGGGCGTCAGCGAGGGCTGAGCCGAGCACCGTGACTGAGGGGCGCATCGGGTTTCCGATGCGCCCCTCGGCCTTTGCCCTCCGCTACTCGTCTACGTGATCACGTACGGCGTCCCACGACCCGTACGAAGCCCAGGGACCGCCCCTGGTCGGCGTTGAGCAGTTCCACCGAGTCGCGGGCCATGCCGGCCATGAACTCCTCGGTGCTCTCCTGGGCGCAGACCTCGCTCCACAGCAGCCAGTCGCGCCAGCCGTCCGGCAGCCAGTCGGCGGCCTCCACCGTCACGGCCCCGCTGCGCGACCACTGCCGCCGCCACCAGTCGGCGGTGTGGAACGACCAGAACCCCGGGTCCCAGAACGGCTTGAGGTGCTCCGGCGGCTCCACGCCGTCCGGCTCCTCGCGCAGCGCCGGTACGACGACACCGATCCGCCCGCCCGGCTTCAGCAGCCGGGTGAGGGTGGGCAGATACAGGTCGTCCGTGCCGAAGTACTGATAGGCGTCGATGCTCACGATCGCGTCGAACGACCCGTCACCGAAAGGCAGTTGGTGTGCCTCGGCGTACACGGGCAGCACCCGGTCGGCGACGCCCGCCTCGGCGATGCGGCGGGCGTTCTTGGCGGGCTCGATCCACAGGTCGGCGGCGGTGACCTGGACGTCGTACTCCTTGGCGAGGAAGACGGACGTCATGGCCTTGCCGCAGCCCAGGTCGAGCACCCGGGCGCCCGGCGGGAGGGTGTCGAGGCCGAGCACGGGAGCCAGCCACTCCAGCAGCCACAGGGCGTGCGGGCCCATCTGGTTGTCGATGGTCCAGCGGGCGTCGTAGTGGCCGCTGCGCGGGTAGTGGGGGTGGTTCAGCCGGTCAGCGAGCGGGTCGGGACGGTCGTTCGAGGTCCTGGAGGTGATGTCGGACATCGGTGAGCGGGCTCCTCGGGTTCTGTGACGAGAAAGAACGGAAGGCTTCGGAGCTCGGTCGGACCTTCAAACAATGCACCTGCTCGGAAAGGCGGCGGAAAGCCGGGTACGGACAGTCGACGGCCGGACGCTAGCAGTGGGCATCCGGCGCCCGCATCCGAATTTCAGGTGGGCGCGCTACGCTCCCCCGCCATGGACGAGAAGGACGGGACCGACGAACACGAGGGGGACTCCGAGGAGTACGGGGACGCGGCGCTGGACGCGCGGCGCGCCCGCTGGACGGCGACCGGGAGCGGGGTGCTGCTGGCCCTCGTGGGGCTCGCTGCCTCGACGCTCCGCCTCACGGGCTCCGCGCCCCTGCTGGTACCCGGCGCGTACGCCTTCGGCGCCGCCGTCTGCGGGCTCGCGTCGGTGCTGGGGGCGCGGGGGCGTACCCGTCGGGCTCTGTGGCTGCTGATCGCCGGGGTGATGGTGATGGCTCTCGGGGACCAGTTCGACTGAGACGACAGAGTTCGGCCGGTTGTCCTGTGACGTGACTCGCACTCTTGTGAATAAGGGCACTGACACGTCAAACGATCACTATCGCCTGCAACAGTGGTCCGGTAACGCTCTTGCCTTCTTTCGTTTCTTTGCGGGCCGTTCTGTTCATTCACGACTGTTCCCGGTCAAAGATCCACCTTTCCTCCAGGGAGCACGTCTGTGGCAGTCCTCGCACGCTGGTGTGTCAGGCACCGCCTCGCCGTTGTCCTGATCTGGCTCGCCGCCTTCGGCGGAGCGACCGCCGCCGCGGCCGTCGTGGGCTCGGCGTACTCGAACGACTACGAAGTCCCCGGCACCGAGTCGGGCCGCGCCACCCAGCTCCTGGAGAGAGGTTTCCCCGGTCTCGGCGGCGACACCGACACCGTCGTCTGGCACACCGGCTCCGGCACGGTCCGTGCCGCCGACGTCGAACAGACGATGACCCGCACCCTGGACCGCATCGCCGACCTGCCCGGAGTGGCCTCGGTCGTCAGCCCCTACGAGGGCCGCGGCACCGGCCGCATCAGTGCCGACGGGCGTACGGCGTACGCCACCGTCACCTTCGACAGGTCCGCCGAGGACATCGGTGAGGACGAGGCCCGGGCCGTCGTCGACGCGGCCGGGGCGGCGCGGGCCGACGGGCTCCAGGTGGAGCTGGGCGGCAGCGCCATCGCGCTCACCGAGTCGTCCGGCGGCCACCTCGCTGAGGCCGTCGGTGTGGTCGTCGCGGCCGTCGTGCTGTTCCTCGCCTTCGGCTCGCTCGCCGCCTCCCTGCTGCCCATCGCCACCGCCCTGGTGAGCGTCGGCACGGCGTACGCCGGGATCGTGCTCCTCGGGCACGCGATGACCGTCGCGGACTTCGCGCCCATGCTCGGCATGCTGATCGGGCTCGGCGTGGGCATCGACTACGCGCTGTTCATCGTCACCAGACACCGACGCGGCCTCAAGCGCGGCCTGTCCGTCACCGAGGCCGCCACCAACGCCGTCACGACCACCGGACGCGCCGTCGTCTTCGCGGGTGCGACCGTTTGCATCGCCCTCCTGGGGATGCTGATCCTGCGGCTGGGCTTCCTCAACGGGGTCGCGATCGCGGCCTCGCTGACGGTGGTCCTGACCGTCGCGGCCTCCGTGACCCTGCTCCCCGCCCTGCTGTCGTACATCGGGCCGCGCGCCCTGAGCCGGCGCGAGCGGCGCAGACTGGCCGGGCACGGGCCCGAGCCGGAGCTGCCCACGGGATTCGCCGCCCGCTGGTCCGCGTTCGTCGAGCGCCACCCCAAGGCGCTCGGCGCCGCCGCCCTGGTCGTCATGGCGCTGCTCGCCCTGCCCACCCTCTCGCTCCACCTCGGCACCTCCGACCAGGGAAACAACCCGAAGGCGACGACCACACGCCAGGCCTACGACCTCCTCGCCGACGGCTTCGGTCCCGGCGTCAACGGCCCGCTCACCCTGGTCACGCCCGTCTCCGACGCCGAGGACAAGCTCGTCCTCGACAACCTCGCCGCGACCCTCCGGACCACCGAGGGCGTCGCGTCGTCCTCGCCGGTGACCTACAGCGCGGACGGCTCCACCGGGTACCTCACCGTCGTACCGGAGTCCTCCCCGCAGTCCGCGCGGACCAGCGACCTGGTGGAGCGGCTGCGCGAGAGGGTGCTCCCGCGCGCGGAGACCGGCACCTCGCTCGACCTGCATGTCGGCGGGGTCACGGCGAGCTATGACGACTTCGCGGACGTGATCGTCGGCAAGCTGCCGCTGTTCGTCGGTGTCGTGATCGGCCTGGGCTGTCTGCTGCTTCTGCTCGCGTTCCGGTCGATCGGCATCCCGCTCAAGGCCGCCGCGATGAACGTCGCCGCCGTCGCCTCCTCGTTCGGTGTCGTCGTCGCGATCTTCCAGTGGGGCTGGGGGAGCGAACTGCTGGGCCTCGGCAGCGCGGGCCCGATCGAGCCCTTCCTCCCCGTGATCATGGTGTCGGTCCTCTTCGGACTCTCCATGGACTACCAGGTCTTCCTGGTCAGCCGGATGTACGAGGAGTGGCTGGAGACCGGCGACAACCGGCGGGCCGTCCGGGTCGGCCTCGCCGAGACCAGCCGCGTGATCAACTCCGCGGCCGTCATCATGATCTCCGTCTTCCTCGCCTTCGTCCTCTCCGGCGACCGCGTGATCGCCATGTTCGGCATCGCCCTGGCCGCCGCCGTCGCCCTCGACGCCTTCGTCCTGCGTACGCTCCTGGTGCCCGCGCTGATGCATCTGCTCGGCGCCGCCAACTGGTGGCTGCCCCGATGGCTCGACCGCCGTCTGCCGCGCATCAGCATCGAACCGCCCGAGTGCCGCGCCGCCGCCGAAATGCCGGGCGTCGAGGAGGCCGGCCGTGCGAGCATTCCGGGGCCGCGCGCCACGGACCGCGCACGGGAGGACGTGGACGCCATGACGGACGTCGACGTCATGGACGTACTCGTGAAGGAGCGACCGAAGGATGTACGCGATATCCCTGGGTGACGACGGGGCGGAACTGCGGCCCCTGGAGCCCTGGCACGCCGAGGAGTTCCTCGCGCACCTCGACCGGGGGCGGGAGTTCATCACCCGGCACATCCCCTTCGGCATGAAGTCCACGGACCTCGACTCCGCGCGGGACCAGCTCCAGCGGTACGCCGACCAGCACGCCGCCGACACCGGGTCGCTGCACGGGATCTGGCTGGACGGGAAGCTCGTCGGCGGGGTGCTGTTCCTCAACTTCAGCGCGGAGCACGGCAACTGCGAGGTCGGCTGCTGGCTGGAACCGGCAGGCACCGGACGCGGGCTGATCACGCGCGCGATGCGTGTCCTCATCGACTGGGCGATTGACGTACGCGGCATACACCGTGTGGAGTGGCACGCGTCGTCCGTCAACGAAGCGAGCATCAACGTGGCGCGGCGGCTGGGCATGAGCCGTGAGGGCCTGCTGCGGGAGAACTACCCGCACCGGGGCGTCCGCACGGACACCGAGATCTGGTCGGTACTCGCGCCCGAGTGGCGAGACGCACGCGCGCGTGCCGCTCACAGGGATCATTAAGGAACTTCTCAGACGACGTCCGTACGGTGCGAGGCATGGGAACCAAGACAGCAGACGAGACCGGCGCCGAGACCGGTACCGAGGCGAAGAGCGACGATGTGAACAGCGGTAAGGAGACGGTGGACATCACCAAGGACGAGCAGCCGGCGAAGAGCGCGGCCGAGACCGAGGTCGAGGTCCTGGGCGACGCGGACGAGTACGAGGGCGAGGACCTGACGGACCTCGACGAGACGGAGCTCGCGGCCGGGAAGGACGGTCCCTCCGGTGTGGGCCAGGGCGCTGCCGCCGTCGTGTCCGCCGTGCTCGGTTTCGTCTCCCTCACCGGCAGCTGGCTGGGCACGGTGGCCGCCGCGCGCGAGACCCTCGTCGGCCAGCTGGGGACCGCGTCGTCCGCGAGCGTCGCCACCCAGATCAAGGAGGTCTACGGCGACGCCTGGCAGACCACCGCGCTGTGGGGCGGCATCTTCGCGCTGCTCGCCCTGCTCGTCGGTGTCGCAGCCCTCGCCCGGCCCGCGTTCGGCGCCCCGGCGAAGCCGCAGGCCGTCTGGATCAAGTCGGTCTCCTGGGCGGGTGTCGCCCTCGGCGTCCTCGGGCTGCTCCTCGCGGTCCTGAAGTACACCGACGTGCTGCTGGGCCTGCCGTCGGCGCCCTGACACGGGAGCGGAATCACCGCAGGTCATGAGGGGCCTTAGGCCGGTCGTAAGTACCTTACGGCTCGTCCGGGGCCCCTCACCCGTTTCTAAGGCCCCCACCCCTTCGGAAGATGCGGAACTCTCCCGATGTGGCGGACCCCCCTGGGAGACGAAGGTTGAGACATCGCAGAAAGCGAAGAACAACCGGACTCGCCAGAACCCGAGGGGCATCACATGTTCGAGTACGAACTCCAGCAGATCCGTTCCGCCGAGCGGCGCCGCGAGGCCGCGGACGAGCGCCTGGCCCGGGAAACGGTCCGCAGCGCCCGCGCCGCCCGCCGCGAGGCAGCCGGCCGGGCCGCCGAGGGCGAGGTGCATACCGACCACCAGCGCAGGCACTGGTTCACCCGGGCCGCGTGAACAGCCGGGGAAGGGCGGGCGGCCCTCCCACGGCGTCGTTCCTCCCCGCGCGTGCCGCGGCCGTCCGCCCCACGACCCACCACGGGCCGGTCACCGTCTCGGTGACCGGCCCGTCCGGCACTTCGCCCGTCCCCCTGTCCCTCGGCTCGATATCCGGTCCCGCTGTGTCAGAGCCCTGTGCGATGCTCTGGCCCGTGGAGACCAGGTCCGTCTGTCCGGTGTTCGTCGGTCGCGCCGATGAGTTGGGGGTGTTGCACGCCGCGCTCGCCCGCGCCGCCGCCGGCGAGCCGCAGGCGTTGCTGCTCGGCGGGGAGGCGGGGGTCGGCAAGACGCGCCTGGTCGAGGAGTTCGCCGAAGCGGCCTGTGCCCGGGGCGCTGTCGTCGCGCTCGGCGGCTGCGTCGAGATCGGCGCCGACGGGCTGCCGTTCGCGCCCTTCTCCACCGCCCTGCGCGCCCTGCGCCGCGCGCTGCCCGACGAGTTGGCCGCCGCCGCTGCCGGGCAGGAGGAGGAACTGGCCCGGCTGCTGCCCGAGTTGGGCGAGACCGGCGCAGGGCGGCACGACGAGGAGGGCATGGCACGCCTCTTCGAGCTCACCGCGCGCCTCCTGGAACGTGTCGCCGCGGACCGTACGGTCGTCGTCGCCCTCGAAGACCTCCACTGGGCCGACGCCTCCACCCGCCACCTCCTCTCCTACCTCTTCCGCACCCTGCGCACCGGCCGCCTCGTCGTCCTCGCCACCTACCGCGCCGACGACATCCACCGCCGCCACCCACTGCGCCCCCTGCTCGCCGAACTGGACCGGCTGCGCACGGTCCGCCGGATCGAGCTGAGCCGCTTCAACCGCGCCGAGGTCGGCCGCCAGATCGCCGGCATCCTCGCAGCCGAACCCGCACCGGCCCAGGTCGACGAGATCTTCGAGCGCTCCGACGGCAACGCCTTCTTCGTCGAGGAACTCGCCGTCGCCGCCCACGAGGGCTGCCGCACCCGGCTCACGGACACCCTCCGGGACCTTCTCCTGGTCCGCGTCGAAAGCCTGCCCGAGACTGCCCAGCGGGTCGCCCGGACCGTCGCCGAGGGCGGCTCCACCGTCGAGTACCGGCTGCTCGCCGCCGTCGCCGGGCTCGCCGAGGACGACCTCATCGAGGCGCTGCGCGCAGCTGTCGGCGCCAACCTCCTGCTCGTCACCCCGGCCGGTGACGGCTACCGCTTCCGTCACTCCCTGGTCCGCGAGGCCGTCGCCGACGACCTGCTCCCCGGCGAACGCTCCCGCCTCAACCGCCGCTACGCCGAGGCACTGGAAGCCGACCCGACGCTCGTCCCCGCCGACGAACGTGCCATGCGCCTGGCCAGCTACTGGTACCACGCCCACGACCCGGCCAAGGCCCTGCCCGCCGTCCTGGACGCCTCGGTCACCGCCCGCCGCCGGTACGCCTACTCCGAGCAACTACGGCTGCTGGAACGGGCGATGGAGCTGTGGGACGCCGCCTCCGAAGCCGTACGGGCCACGCTCAGGCCCGTCGACCACACCGAGGTCTACCCTCCCTGCGGCTGTGACCCGGCCACCACCGCCCTGCGCTACCTCGACCTCATGGCCGAGGCCGCCGTCGCGGGCCGGCTGAGCGGAGAACGCGAACGCGCCCTGAAGATCATCAAGCGTGCGCTGCACCTCCTTGAGGACGACGGCGACCCCCTGCGCGCCGCCTGGTTCTGGTGCCAGCGCTCCCGCCTCGTCCAGGCCCAGTCCCGCGGCGACGGCTGGAAGGAACTCGGCACCGCCCAGGAACTCGTACGCGGCCTGCCGCCCTCGGCGGTGCACGCCGAGGTCCTGGCCCACGTCGCCGCCTGGTCGATGCTGCACTCGCCGGGCCCCGACGCCCTCGCCGCCGCCGAACAGGCGGTCGAGTACGCCCGCATGGTGGGCGCCGCCGAGACCGAGCTGCACGCCCGCCTCACCCACGGCACCCTCCTGGTCGACGCAGGGGCCACGGAGGCCGGGTTCGCGGAGATGCGCGCGGTCAAGGAAAGGTCGGTCGCGGCGAACAGTCTCTTCGTCGCCGGACGCGCCTACGTCAACCTAGCCAACGGGCTCGAAGCGGTCGGCCGCTCCCGGGACTCCGTCGGCATCCTGGAGGAGGGCCTCGTCTACACCCGGAAGTTCGGGCTGCTGGACTCCGAGGCCTGGGTGTGGGACAACCTCTCCGAATCGCTGTACTCGCTCGGCCGCTGGGACGAGGCCGCCGACGCCGCGGCCAACGCACTACGGCGCGGCCACAGCGCCAAACCGCAGGCCGCCGGCGCCGTCTGCCTGTCCCAGCTCGCCCTGGGCCGGGGCGACCTGCCCGAGGCGGCGCGCCGACTGGCCATCGCCCACGAGCACTTCGGCACCCACGACCCCATGCCCCAGCACGACCTGATGCTCGCCCTGGTCACCATCGGTGTCGCCGCCGCCGAGGGCCGTCTCCTCGACGCCCGCACCGCGCTGGGCCACGTCCTCGACACCGGCTTCCCGCCCGGTACCCACCGCTACGGCTGGCCGCTGCTCCTTGCCGCCGCCTCCGCGGAGGCGGACGCCCGCGCTCTGCCCACCGTCGACGCGGGCCGCCCCGCGACCCTCGAACGCATCTTCGGCACCGCGCGGAAGCTCACCACGGACGCCCCCGTCTGGCTCGCCCACGAACAGTGGGTGCGCGCCGAACTCCAACGCGCCGACGGCATCGACACCCCCGACACCTGGTCACGGCTCGTCACCGCCTTCGAGACCCTGGACCGCCCCTACGACCTCGCCCGGGTCCGCCACCGCCTCGCCGAGGCACTGCTGACGGACGGCGCCGACCCCGGCGACCGTGACCGGGCGGCCGAACTCCTCCGCCTGTCCGCCACCGTCGCCGACCACCTGGGCGCCCGCCCCCTCGCCGACGCCGTCACCCTCCTCGCCCAGCGCGCCCGCCTCAGCCCCACCTCGCCCCGTCCCACGGCGGACCCGGCGGACCCGGCGGAGTCCCTGGGCCTGACCAGCCGCGAACGGGACGTCCTGCGCCTGGTCTCCGCCGGCCGCACCAACCGCCAGATCGCCGAGGAACTCTTCATCTCCCCCAAGACGGCCAGCGTCCACGTCTCCAACATCCTGGCCAAACTGGGCGTCTCGGGCCGGGGAGAGGCGGCGGCGATGGCCCACCGGCTGGGGCTGTTCCCGGCTGGTGCACGCTGACCGCTTCGACGCGGGATACCGACGGCAGGACAAACGTCGCGGAGGAGCTGTGGTGTACCAGATCGAATTCACCGAGCGTGCCGCGCACAGCGCGACACGCTGCCCGAAGACCGGCGCAAGCTCCTGGAGCGCGGTCTGCTGAAGCTGGCCGAGGATCCCTTCACACCCGTGTCGCAGGCCGTCAGCGGCGAGGACATCCGTGTGGTGTCCGTCGCCCCGGGGCTGATCGTCGACTACATGGTCCACCGGGCGTTCCTGATCCTGGTCTCGGTGGCGATCCTCGACCAGTCGTTGATAGACGAATAGGCCCCTACCGGACCGCTACGTCACCTGAAGCTCCAGGATCCGGTCGTCCCCGCCCTCCGGGGACCCTCTCCCGTCCGTCTCGCTCGTCACCAGCCACAGCTTGTCGCCGCCCGCCGACACGACCGTACGGAGCCTGCCGTACTCGCCCTCCAGGAACGCCTGCGGGTCGGCCGCGGCCTCCGTGCCCTTCAGCGGGACGCGCCACAGGCGCTGGCCCCTGAGCCCGGCCATCCATATCGAGCCCTCGGCATGGGCGATGCCGCTGGGGGACGCCTCGTCCGTGCCCCACTGGGCGACCGGGTTGTGGAACGCGGCGTCGTCGCTGTCGCCCTCCGCCTCGGGCCAGCCGTAGTTGTCGCCCGGCTCGATCCGGTTCAGCTCGTCCCAGGTGTCCTGGCCGAACTCGGCGGCGAACAGACGCTGCTTCGTGTCCCAGGCGAGACCTTGCACATTGCGGTGACCGTAGGAGTACACCGCGGAGTCGGGGAAGGGGTTGCCCGGCGCCGGTTCGCCCTCCGGGGTCATGCGCAGGATCTTGCCGCCCAGCGACGACCTGTCCTGCGACAGACCCGTCTCACCGCTCTCGCCCGTGCCCGCGTACAGCATCTTGTCGGGGCCGAAGGCGATCCGGCCCCCGTTGTGGACATAGCCCTTGGGGATGCCCCTGAAGACCGTGTCCGGGGCGCCCAGCTGCTCGCCCGCCGGCTTCTCCTCCTCGTAGAGCATCCGGGCGATGCGGTTGTCCGACTCCGTCGTGAAGTACGCGTAGACCATGTGGTCCGACGCGAAGGAAGGAGACAGGGCGAGGCCCATCAGGCCGCCCTCACCGGCCGGGGAGACGCCCGGTACCTCGCCCAGGACCGTCTTCCCGCCCGTCTCCGTGTCGACCCGCGTGATCGTGCCGTCGTCACGGGAGGAGACCAGCAGATCGCCGTCCGGCAGCGGGGCCAGGCCCCAGGGGGACTTCAGGCCCTCGGCGACCGTCCGCACCACCTTCACCGAGCCCTTGGCCGGCGGGGCCTCCTCGGTCGCCTGGGACGGGGGCGACGACTGCGGGCTCGTACGTCGGGGCGAGGCGGTGTCGGTGCCGCCCGAGCCGCCGACTCCTTGTCCCTCGCCGGAGGAGCAGCCGGCCGTGAGCAGGAGCGTGGCCGCGGCCAGTACGGCCGTCACAGCTCTACGTTGCACGATCATGGGTCCCTTCGACGCGACGGGTTCTCCTTGTCATACACCGCTCGCGCCTCACGAGTTCCCGATCTCCGCAGTCTGATTCCGGCCTCAGTCCCACGACCCCTGCGCCCTGGGGAGTCCCGCCACCTCGGCAAGGTCCGCCGCCGACAGCCGCAACTGGGCCGCCCCCGCGTTCTGGGCCACCCACCGTTCCTGTTTCGCCCCGGGTACGGGCACCACGTGCCGCCCCTGCGCGAGTACCCACGCCAGCGCCACCTGGGCCGGGGTGACGTCCGGACCGAGCCGTGCCGCCACGCGGCGCAGTCCCGCCACGATCGGCTGGTTCGCGGCCATCATGTCGGCCGTGAAGCGGGGGTGGCGGGCCCGGATGTCCTCCGGCTCGAAGCCCCCGCCCGGAGTCAGCGTCCCGGTCAGGAAGCCGTTGCCCAGGGGCATCGCCGCCAGGAAGCCGATCCCGCGCGCCGCGCACCACGGCAGCAGCGTCTCCAGGGCCTCCCGCGACCACACCGACAGCTCGGCCTGCACCGCGCTGACCGGAAACACCTGCTGCACCCGCTCCAGCTGGCGGATCGTCGTGTCGTACAGCCGTGCTTCCGACCGGCGCCCCGTCCGCGCGCCCATCGCGGACAGCCCCAACGCCCTGACCTTTCCCGCCTGTACGAGTTCGGCCAGCGCGCCCCAGGTCTCCTCGAGGGGTACCTCCGGGTCCGCGCGGTGCAGATGGTAGAGGTCGATGACATCCGTCTGCAGGCGGCGCAGCGAGGCGTCGCACGCCCGTTTCACGTATCCCGGGCGGCCGTTGGCCACGATGTGCTGATCGCCCACCAGCAGACCGACCTTCGTCGACACGAAGGCGTCCCGGCGCCTTTCCCTCAACACCCGTCCCACCAGCAGTTCGTTGGTGAACGGGCCGTACATGTCGGCCGTGTCCAGAAGCGTCGAGCCCTCGTCCAGGGCCCGGTGCACGGCCCGCACCGACTCCTCGCCACGCCGCCGGGAGGCGCTGTACGCCCAGCTCATCGGCATGCACCCGAGGCCTATGGCCCCCACTTCGAGCGCCGCCGCGCCGATCGTCCTGCGCTCCACCTGGTCGCGAACCTCTCTCTCCTTGCCCCCAAACCTAACCTCTGTACGCACAGGGGTTCGCCTACGCTCGTGACCATGACTGCTGACGTGTGGCTCCCCATCCCGCCGGAAGAGATCGAGGGCCTGCCCGAAGGGCCCGGCTACCTCTTCTGGAACGGGGATCACGACTACCCGGGGGACCCGGCCGACTGCGTGTTCTACGTCGTGCCGTACATGAAGCCCGTAGAGCTCTGTGTACGCCCTCTGCCGGAGATGACCCGCGTCCAGGTGCTGCAGACGCTGTCCGCGGGTGTCGACAACGTGCAGCCCGGGCTCGGGCATCTGCGCCCGGGCGTACAGCTGTGCAACGCGCGCGGTGTGCACGAGGCGAGCACCGGTGAGCTGACCCTCGCCCTGATCCTGGCCTCGCTGCGCGGCATCCCCGACTTCGTGCGGGCGCAGGACAGGGGGGAGTGGCGGGGCGGCTTCCGGCCGGCTCTCGCCGACAAGTCCGCCCTCATCGTCGGCTACGGGGCCATCGGCGCCGCCATCGAGGACCGGCTCGCGCCCTTCGAGCTCGCGCGGGTGGCGCGCGTCGCGCGCTCTGAGCGCACCACGGCGCGCGGACCGGTGCATCCGCTCACCGAACTGCCCGCCCTGCTGCCCGAAGCCGACATCGTGATCCTCGCCACTCCCCTCACCGATCAGACAAGAGGGCTGGTGAACGCCGATTTCCTGGCGCGGATGAAGGACGGCGCACTGCTCGTGAACGTGGCCCGCGGGCCCGTCGTCGACACCAAGGCGCTGCTCGCCGAGCTGGAGTCCGGCCGCCTCACGGCAGCCCTCGACGTCACCGATCCGGAGCCGCTGCCTCCGGGGCACCCCTTGTGGCAGGCGCCCGGCGTGCTCATCAGCCCGCACGTCGGCGGCCCGACCACCGCGTTCCGGCCGCGCGCCGAGAGGCTGCTGGTGGACCAGTTGAGTCGTTTCATGAACCAGAAGCCGCTGCGGAACGTGATCCTTACGACGGGGGCGGTCGACGCGTAGTCCGTTTCGGGCACCCTCCGCATTCCCCCGTATGCGGGGTGTGTCGCTGCCACCGCCGGCCGTCACGGAGAGTAGAGGAACTATGTCCCTGAGTGACGAGACTGGTGTATCGTCCCGACAGGGGCTGCGCCGCGAACCTTTCGGCGCCGGGGATGGACATTGCAGACTGTGAGGGGGGCGACGGGCGATGCACGGCCTATGGACGAACGATCCGACGCGGCGGGACCGCCGACGGCGACCCTGGCGCACGGCCACGCGCAGACGCGGCCACAGCAGCCATCATCAGCACCGCCGGCACAGCGCTCGCCGGAGGCACACGCACACCGCGCCCCCGGCACCCGCCGCGCACCCGCGCCAGCGGGACGCGCGGGACATGGTCGCGGTGCGGGCCCGGAGCGTCCGGTGAGTTCCCCCGGAGCGCTGCTGGCCCGCCGGCCGGCCCTCGGCGGCGGGACGAACCTGGTCGCGCAGCTCGTACTGGCCCTGGTGTGCGCGGGATACGCCGTCGGTGCCGCGCTCGGCTGGGGCTCCCCCCGACTCGCCCTGATCATGGGCGATTTCGGGCTGAGCGTCGCGGCGGGAGCCGCGGCCGTGTCCTGTTTCCTCTACGCCCGCCGCCGGATCCGCTTTCGGCCCGCCTGGCTGCTGTTCGCGCTGTCGTCGGCCATGGCCTGTCTGGGCAACTTCGTCTGGGGCTGGTACGAGGTGGTGCTCGGCCAGGACGTACCCAGCCCCAGCTACGCCGACCTGTTCTTCCTGTGCTTCGCCCCGCCCGCCATCGTGGGACTCCTGGTCCTCGCCAAGCGGCCGGTGACGAGGGCCGGCTGGGTCTGCATGGTCCTCGACGCCTGGCTGATCGGCGGCTCGCTGCTCACCCTGTCCTGGAGCCTCGCCCTGGCGCAGGCGGCGAAGGCCGACGGGCCGAGCGTCGCGCACACCGCGTTGTCGCTGGCCTATCCGCTGCTCGACATCGCCCTCGTCAGCATGGTGCTCGCGCTGCACTTCCGGCGCTCCACCGTGAACCGCTCCGCCGCGAACACCGCGATCGGCGCGCTCGCCCTGACCGTGGGCTGCGACGCCCTGTTCACCTCGCCCCTGATGCACAACAACTACCACTCGGGTCAGCTCCTCGACGCGGGCTGGTTCGCGGGCTCGCTGCTGCTGGCGTACGCACCCTGGGTGGGCTCCGGGCACAGCGGCCCGGGCGAGTCCGACGGGCAGACGCGTGTGGTGCACGAACACCGCCCCGGGCGGCAGCATCCCGTCAGGCCCGGGGGGCACCGGCCGGTGCCCAGGCAGGGCCGGGCGCCCGCCCCCGGACAGGGGCATCCGCCCGCACCCGGAGGCGAACACGGCCGGTATCCGGCCACCCGGCCCATCACCGGCTCCCTGGCCGCGCTCACGCCGTATCTGGCCGCCGCCGTGTGCACCCTGGGCGTCCTCTACAACGTGCTCAACGGCCGCAGCCCCGACCGCGTCGTGCTCATCACCGCGGGCGGCGTCGTCCTCGCGCTGGTCGTGCGTCAGGGCATCATGCTCCTCGACAACATCACCCTCACCCAGGAACTGGCCCAGAAGGAGAACCACTTCCGCTCCCTGGTGCAGGGCTCCAGCGACGTCATCATGATCGCCGCTCCGAACGGAATGCTGCGCTACGTCAGCCCGGCCGCCGCCGGGGTCTACGGGCGGCCAGCGGAGGACCTCGTAGGCACCGAACTGGCCCACCTCATCCACCCGGAGGACCTGGGCTGCGTGGTGCACGAAGTGCGCCGCTTCCTCGCCGCCAGCCCCGACGAGGAACCCACCACCCGCATCGAGTGCCGCTTCAAGGCCGGCTCTGGGGGCACCTCCCGCTCCGGGGGCACCTCCCGGCCGGAGGCTGGGGGAGAAGCCGAGAGCGGGGGAGGCTGGCTGAACGTCGAGTCGACCGTCAACCGGCACCACGGCGGCCTCATCTTCAACAGCCGGGACGTCACCGAACGGGTGCGGCTCCAGGCCCAGCTGCAGCACAACGCCGAACACGACCCGCTCACCGACCTGCCCAACCGCGCCCTGTTCACCCAGCGCGTGCAGCAGGCCCTGTCCGGCCGCCGCTCCACCGACCGCGGGACGGCCGTCCTCTTCATCGACCTCGACGGCTTCAAGGCCGTCAACGACACGATCGGACACCAGGCCGGGGACGAACTGCTCGTCCAGGCCGCCCGCAGGCTCCAGGACTCGGTCCGCTACGGGGACACCGCCTCCCGCCTCGGCGGTGACGAGTTCGCCGCCCTGATCGTCGGCGACGGCACCAAGGACCGTGCCGCGCGTGAACGCCACATAGGGGAACTGGCCGACAGGCTGCGGCTCACCCTCTCGCAGCCCTACGACATCGACGGCAACGATGTGCGGGTCAACGCCTCCATCGGCGTCGCCTTCGCCGAGCCCGGCCTCGGCGCGGGCGAGCTGCTGCGCAACGCCGACCTGGCGATGTACCGCGCCAAGGCCTCCGGCAAGGGCCGCGTCGAGCTCTACGCCCCCCAGATGCAGCAGGACGTCGTACGGAAGGCGGAGCTGGCCACGCGTCTGCGTGCCGCCCTGCACGACGGCGAGTTCGCGCTGCTGCACCAGCCCGTGGTGGAGCTGGAAACCGGCCGGATCACCTCGGTCTCCGCCCAGGCGCGCTGGCGCTCCTCCCAGGGAGTGCTCTTCACGCCCGCCGAGTTCCTGCGCGTCACCGAGGACAGTGGCAGGACCGCCGAGCTGGACCGCTGGATGCTGGAGGAGGCCGTCGAACAGGCCGCCGAACGCGCCGCGACCGGGCTCGCCGTACCCGTCGCCGTCCGGATGAGCGCCCGGCGGCTGCTCGACCGCTCCCTGCCCCTCGGCTCGGTCGAGAGCCTGCTGACCCGCCACGGGCTCCCCACCGGCGCCCTGGAGATCGAACTGGCGGACACCGACCCCCGGGTCTCCCTGGACGAGCTGGAGCGCCGCCTGAACGCCTTCAGGTGCCTGGGCGTACGGATCGCGCTGGACGGCTTCGGCAGCGGCTACGCGCCGATCACGGCACTGCGCCGGCTCCCCGTCGACGTACTGAAACTCGACCGTGGTCTGGTCGAGGGCGTCGTCGAGAACCCGCGGCTGCACAAGATCACCAGTGGGCTGCTCAGAATCGCCACCGACCTCGGGCTCCCGTCCGTGGCCGACGGTGTGGACCTGCCGGAGCAGGTGGTCGCCCTGCGCGCGATGGGCTGCACGCACGGGCAGGGCATGGCCTTCTCCGGGCCGCTGGACGAGTACCGGCTGCGCCGGGCCCTGTCCACCGGCCGCTATCCGGTGCCGAACGGGCCGGCCGAACCCGCGTTCGCGGGCGGCGGTTCCGGGGTGTACACAAGTACAGGTGTGCCCGCTGTTTTCGGAGGCGGAACCGCCCTCCGCTCACATAATGAGACTCCCGTCCCACCCACTTGACAGTCGGTGCGTGCCGGGGGGAGGGTCGACCCCATGCGCACCCGAATTCTCGTACTTGGAAAGCGCGTCGGCTGACGCTGGTGAAGTTTCGGACGGACCCGGAACTCCCAGCGACCGCACCCGGCGCGCTCCCCTCGCTTGCCTCACGGCACGAGGGGTTTTTTGTTGCACCGGCACCGGCCGAACAGCGACGCAACCGCAACGCACACCGCACAAACCTCGCAAAAACCCTCAGCATCGAGAAGAGAATGCCGATGACCGAGCAGGCCACCGGGGCCCATCACCCGCAGCCGCGGCCCCGTTCCGGAGGACAGCAGTCCGCCCCCGAGCATGTGACGGGTGCGAAGTCCCTCATCCGCTCGCTTGAGGAGGTCGGGGCCGAGACGGTATTCGGCATTCCGGGGGGCACGATCCTGCCGGCGTACGACCCGATGATGGACTCCACGCGGGTGCGCCACGTGCTGGTCCGCCACGAGCAGGGCGCCGGCCACGCGGCGACCGGCTACGCGCAGGCCACCGGCAAGGTCGGCGTCTGCATGGCGACCAGCGGCCCCGGTGCCACCAACCTGGTCACCCCGATCGCCGACGCGCACATGGACTCGGTGCCGCTCGTGGCGATCACCGGGCAGGTCGTGTCCAAGGCGATCGGTACGGACGCCTTCCAGGAGGCGGACATCGTCGGCATCACCATGCCGATCACCAAGCACAGCTTCCTGGTCACCAAGGCGGAGGACATCCCCCGGGCGATCGCGGAGGCCTTCCACATCGCCTCCACCGGCCGCCCCGGCCCGGTCCTGGTCGACATCCCCAAGGACATCCTCCAGGCCCAGACCGTCTTCCAGTGGCCGCCGGTCACCGACCTGCCCGGCTACCGCCCGGTGACCAAGCCGCACGCCAAGCAGATCCGCGAGGCCGCGAAGCTGATCACCGCCGCCAAGCGGCCGGTCCTCTACGTCGGCGGCGGCGTCCTCAAGGCCAGGGCCACCGCCGAGCTGAAGGTCCTCGCGGAGCTCACCGGAGCGCCCGTCACCACCACCCTGATGGCGCTCGGCGCATTCCCCGACAGCCACCCGCTGCACGTGGGAATGCCGGGCATGCACGGTGCGGTCACCGCCGTCACCGCGCTGCAGAAGGCCGACCTGATCGTCGCCCTCGGAGCCCGCTTCGACGACCGCGTCACCGGCAAGCTGTCCAGCTTCGCCCCGCACGCCAAGATCGTCCACGCCGACATCGACCCGGCGGAGATCGGCAAGAACCGAGCCGCCGACGTCCCGATCGTCGGGGACGCCCGCGAGGTCATCGCGGACCTGGTGCAGGCGGTGCAGAAGGAGCACAGCGACGGGCACACCGGCGACTACACCGCCTGGTGGAAGGACCTCAACCGCTGGCGCGAGACCTACCCCCTGGGTTACGAACAGCCGGACAACGGCTCGCTCTCGCCCCAGCAGGTCATCGAGCGCATCGGACAGCTCGCCCCCGAGGGCACGATCTTCACGGCGGGAGTCGGCCAGCACCAGATGTGGGCCGCGCACTACATCCAGTACGAGAAGCCCGCGACCTGGCTGAACTCCGGCGGCGCCGGAACGATGGGGTACGCGGTCCCGGCCGCGATGGGAGCCAAGGCCGGCGCCCCCGAGCGTACGGTCTGGGCCATCGACGGTGACGGCTGCTTCCAGATGACCAACCAGGAACTCACCACCTGCGCGCTCAACAACATCCCGATCAAGGTCGCCATCATCAACAACGGCGCCCTCGGGATGGTCCGCCAGTGGCAGACCCTGTTCTACAACCAGCGCTACTCCAACACCGTGCTGCACTCCGGGCCCGACGACGTCAATCCGGCGGCCAGGGGCACGCGCGTCCCCGACTTCGTGAAGCTGTCCGAGGCGATGGGCTGCTACGCGATCCGCTGCGAGTCCCCGGACGACCTGGACAAGGTCATCGAGGAGGCGAACTCGGTCAACGACCGCCCCGTCGTGATCGACTTCATCGTCCACGAGGACGCCATGGTGTGGCCGATGGTCGCCGCCGGTACCTCCAACGACGAGATCATGGCAGCCCGGGACGTCCGCCCCGACTTCGGCGACAACGAAGACGACTGAGCGAGAGAGACTCCAGAGACATGTCCAAGCACACCCTCTCCGTCCTCGTCGAGAACAAGCCAGGTGTCCTCGCCCGGATCACCGCCCTGTTCTCCCGGCGCGGCTTCAACATCGACTCGCTCGCCGTCGGTGTCACCGAGCACCCCGAGATCTCCCGCATCACCATCGTGGTCAACGTGATCGAGGCGCTCCCTCTCGAACAGGTCACCAAGCAGCTCAACAAGCTCGTCAACGTGCTGAAGATCGTCGAACTGGAATCCGGTTCGGCCGTTCAGCGTGAACTCGTTCTGGTGAAGGTGCGCGCGGACAACGAGACGCGCTCCCAGATCGTCGAGATCGTCCAGCTCTTCCGCGCCAAGACGGTCGACGTCTCGCCGGAGGCCGTCACCATCGAGGCCACCGGCAGCAGCGACAAGCTGTCCGCCATGCTCAAGATGCTGGAGCCGTACGGCATCAAGGAGCTGGTGCAGTCCGGCACCATCGCGATCGGCCGCGGCGCGCGCTCGATCACGGACCGGTCGCTGCGGGCCCTCGACCGGTCGGCCTGACCAGCGTCAAGGGCGGCGGATTCGGGCGGTCGGGTGATACCGGCCGCCCGTATACCGAGACCCCCGAACCTCACTTCCGCCCGCCGTCATACGGTGGGACGCAACATCTGCACCCAAGGAGAGAACCCAAAGTGGCCGAGCTGTTCTACGACGCCGACGCCGACCTGTCCATCATCCAGGGCCGCAAGGTCGCGGTCATCGGTTACGGCAGCCAGGGCCACGCCCACGCGCTGTCGCTCCGCGACTCTGGTGTCGACGTCCGCGTCGGTCTGCACGAGGGCTCCAAGTCGAAGGCGAAGGCCGAGGAGCAGGGCCTGCGCGTGGTGACCCCCGCCGAGGCCGCCGCCGAGGCCGACGTCATCATGATCCTGGTCCCGGACCCGATCCAGGCCCAGGTCTACGAGGAGTCCATCAAGGACAACCTCAACCAGGGCGACGCGCTGTTCTTCGGCCACGGCCTGAACATCCGCTTCGACTTCATCAAGCCCCCGGCCGGGATCGACGTCTGCATGGTCGCCCCCAAGGGCCCGGGCCACCTCGTGCGCCGCCAGTACGAGGAGGGCCGCGGCGTTCCGTGTATCGCGGCCGTCGAGCAGGACGCGACCGGCAACGCCTTCGCGCTGGCCCTGTCGTACGCCAAGGGCATCGGCGGCACCCGCGCCGGCGTCATCAAGACGACGTTCACCGAGGAGACCGAGACCGACCTGTTCGGTGAGCAGGCCGTTCTCTGCGGTGGTACGGCCGCGCTGGTCAAGGCCGGTTTCGAGACGCTGACCGAGGCCGGTTACCAGCCGGAGATCGCGTACTTCGAGTGCCTGCACGAGCTGAAGCTGATCGTCGACCTCATGTACGAGGGCGGCCTGGAGAAGATGCGCTGGAGCGTCTCCGAGACCGCCGAGTGGGGCGACTACGTCACCGGCCCCCGGATCATCACGGACGCCACCAAGGCCGAGATGAAGAAGATCCTGGCCGAGATCCAGGACGGCACCTTCGCGCGTGAGTGGATGGCCGAGTACCACGGCGGTCTGAAGAAGTACAACGAGTACAAGACGCAGGACGAGCAGAGCCTCCTGGAGACCACGGGCAAGGAGCTGCGCAAGCTCATGTCCTGGGTCGACGACGAGGCGTAGTTCTTGAGGGATGGGGCCGTGGCGCATGCTGCGGCCCCATTGCCGAACCCCCGGTAAGGCCTTGTCCGGGCTGACCCGTCACGGATGAGTGATCCTTCCGCAGGGGCGGGAGCCGCCCTTCGCCGCGCCACTACACTGCCGTACTACCAACGCGTCAGGCCCACAGCGTCGTGCGTCTCCAACGCGGTAGCACCCTCCACCGCCTGCGGCCGTCGGGACGGCCGTCCGCATAGGACTGAGTGAGGACCTCACGTGAGCTCGAAACCTGTCGTACTCATCGCTGAAGAGCTGTCGCCCGCGACCGTCGACGCGCTCGGCCCGGACTTCGAGATCCGGCACTGCAACGGAGCTGACCGAGCCGAACTGCTCCCCGCCATCGCCGACGTCGACGCGATCCTGATCCGCTCGGCCACCAAGGTCGACGCCGAGGCGGTCGCCGCCGCCCGCAAGCTGAAGGTCGTCGCACGAGCCGGCGTCGGCCTGGACAACGTGGACGTCGCCGCCGCCACCAAGGCCGGCGTGATGGTCGTCAACGCCCCCACCTCGAACATCGTCACCGCCGCCGAACTGGCCTGCGGTCTGCTGCTGGCGACCGCGCGCCACATTCCGCAGGCCAACACCGCGCTCAAGAACGGCGAGTGGAAGCGCAGCAAGTACACCGGCGTCGAGCTGGCCGAGAAGACCCTCGGTGTCGTGGGCCTCGGGCGCATCGGCGCGCTCGTCGCGCAGCGCATGTCCGCGTTCGGCATGAAGGTCGTCGCGTACGACCCGTACGTCCAGCCAGCCCGGGCCGCGCAGATGGGCGTCAAGGTGCTGTCCCTGGACGAGCTCCTGGAGGTCTCCGACTTCATCACCGTGCACCTGCCGAAGACCCCCGAGACCCTCGGTCTCATCGGTGACGAGGCGCTGCACAAGGTCAAGCCGAGCGTCCGCATCGTGAACGCCGCGCGCGGCGGGATCGTCGACGAGGAGGCGCTGTACTCGGCGCTCAAGGAGGGCCGCGTCGCCGGCGCCGGTCTCGACGTGTACGCGAAGGAGCCCTGCACGGACTCCCCGCTGTTCGAGCTGGACGAGGTCGTCTGCACCCCGCACCTCGGCGCGTCCACGGACGAGGCACAGGAGAAGGCCGGTATCGCCGTCGCCCGCTCGGTGCGTCTCGCGCTCGCCGGTGAGCTGGTCCCGGACGCGGTGAACGTCCAGGGCGGTGTCATCGCCGAGGACGTCAAGCCGGGTCTGCCGCTCGCCGAGAAGCTCGGCCGTATCTTCACCGCGCTCGCGGGCGAGGTCGCGGTCCGTCTCGACGTCGAGGTGTACGGCGAGATCACCCAGCACGACGTGAAGGTGCTGGAGCTGTCCGCGCTCAAGGGTGTGTTCGAGGACGTCGTCGACGAGACGGTGTCGTACGTCAACGCCCCGCTGTTCGCCCAGGAGCGCGGCGTCGAGGTGCGGCTGACGACCAGCTCGGAGTCGGCGGACCACCGCAACGTCGTGACCGTGCGCGGCACGCTCAGCAGCGGCGAGGAGGTGTCGGTCTCCGGCACGCTGGCCGGACCCAAGCACCACCAGAAGATCGTCGCGGTCGGCGAGTACGACGTCGACCTCGCGCTCGCCGACCACATGGTCGTGTACCGGTACGCGGACCGCCCGGGTGTCGTCGGCACGGTCGGCCGGATCTTCGGCGAGGCCGGGATCAACATCGCCGGGATGCAGGTGTCGCGGTCGGTGGCGGGTGGAGAGGCGCTGGCCGTCCTGACCGTCGACGACACGGTTGCCCCCGGTGTGCTCGCGGAGGTCGCCGAGGAGATCGGGGCGACGTCTGCTCGCTCGGTGAACCTGGTCTGAGGTGACCGTCGTCCGGGGGCTGCCGCCCCCGGGCCCCCGCTTCGGCCCTGAAGGGGCCTCGTCCTCAACCGCCGGGCGGGCTGGGATGCTGGGCGGCGCTTGTACGTGAACGCGGGCCTACTGGGAAACCTCAGTGGGCCCGCGTTTTCCGTTGTCTCAGACGCGGGAGACCTCCGTCGCCGCCTCCTCCACAGAGGTCTCCCGCACAGTCACCCCGCGAAGCGCCCGCGCCGCCAGCAAGGCCGCCCCAAGCAACACCATCACCCCCGTGATCGCCGCCGCCTGCATCCCGTGGGTGTACGCCTCCCTGGCCGCCGTGGCCAGCGCGTCTCCCGTGCGCGCCGGGAGCTGCTGGGCCACCGCCAGCGCGCCGCCCAGGGTCTCCTGGGCCGCGGTGGGTGCCGAGGCCGGGATGTCGTGTCGGTAGACCGCCGTACCGATCGAGCCCAGTACGGCCATGCCGAGCGCGCCGCCGAACTCCGTGCCCGACTCCAGCAGGGAGGCCGCGGTGCCCGCCTTGTCGAGGGGAGCGGTGCTCAGGCCCAGGTCCGTCATCTGGGACATCACGGTGACGATGCCGGCGGCGAGGACGCCCGCGCCGGCCAGGACCAGCCACAGCGAGTCCGTGCCGACCAGGGCCAGCAGCCCGTATCCGCACGCCGCGGTGAGGAATCCGCCGGCGACGACATGGGCACGCTGCACGCCCCGCTGGACGAGGGCGGCGGCGACCGGTGCGGCGATGCCGACCAGGACCGTCGGCAGCAGGCCCCACAGCGCGGCCTCGATGGAGCTCTTGCCGAGCACCGACTGGAGGTACTGCGTGGTGAAGTACGCCGAGCCCATCATCGCGAACGCCGACAGCAGGTTCAGCGTGACGGCAGGGCCGAAGCCGCGGCTCCGGAACAGCGCGGGGGAGATGAGGGGCGAGGCCGCCGTGCGCTGGCGCTGGACGAAGAGGTAGGCGAAGAACAGGCCGACGGTGACCGAGAGGACGTACTGCGCGTACCAGCCCTCCGACGGGATCTCCTTGAGGCCGTAGATCACGGGGAGGACGGCGGCCATCGACAGGAGGACGCCGAGGAGATCGAAGCGGCCCGGGTCCGGGTTCTTCGACTCGGGGAGCAGGATCGGGCCCAGGACCAGCAGCAGTGCCATCGCGGGCAGGTTGACCAGGAAGACCGAGCCCCACCAGAAGTACTCGACCAGCAGTCCGCTCATCACCGAGCCGAGGGCGATGCCTCCGGTCATCACGCCGGACCACACGCCGATCGCCTTGGCGCGCTGGCCGGGGTCGCGGAACATCGTGCGGACCAGGGCCATCGTCGACGGCATCAGGGTCGCGCCGCCGATGCCGAGGACCGCGCGGGCCGCGATCAGGGTCTCGGCGCTGTTCGCGTAGGCGGCGAGCAGCGAGCCCCCGCCGAAGGCGGCGGCGCCGATGAGGAGGAGCCGGCGGCGGCCGATACGGTCGCCGAGCGATCCCATCGTCATCAGCAGACCGGCCAGGACGAAGGCGTAGATGTCGAAGATCCACAGCTGCTGGGTGCCGGTCGGCTCCAGGTCCGCGCTGATCGCGGGGACCGCGAAATAGAGGACGGAGACGTCCATGGAGACCAGCAGCAGCGGCAGCATCAGCACGCCCAGCGCGGTCCATTCGCGGCGGCCTGCGCGGGGGCCGGGGGAGGTGGTCGTGCTGGTCGAGTTCGTCATGACCGGGAATATACGGTCGTATTAAACGACTGTCTAGAACGATTGTGTAATGCGTTCGTCTAGGACGACCGTATGGATCGCGGGTAGGGTGATCCCATGGGACACCGTGAGGATCTGCTCGAAGGCGCCAAACGCTGCCTGCTGGAGAAGGGCTTCGTGCGTACGACCGCGCGCGACATCGTCAGGGAGTCGGGGACCAACCTGGCGTCGATCGGCTACCACTACGGCTCGAAGGACAAGCTCCTCGCGGAGGCGTACGTCTCCCTGGTGGAGGGGCTCTCCGACGACTTCACCCCCGCCGTGGGGACGGCCGGCGGCACTGGGCCCGGCTCGCTCGACCGGTTCCAGGAGGTCTGGTCGAACATCATCGGCACCATGCAGGGGCCGGGTTCACTGTGGCGGCTGAGCGTGGAGATCGTGGCCATGGGGGACCAACTGCCCACCGTCCGCGACCACTTGGCGCAGGCCCAGCGGGAGGCGGGGCGCGGCATCATCCCGCTGTTCCTCGGAGGCAAGGAGGAGGACGTCTCGGAGGACGACGTCGACTCCGTCGGCCAGTTCTACAACACCCTGATGACCGGGCTCATCTGCCAGTACGTCTTCGATCCGGCGACGGCCCCGACCGCGGATCAACTCACGGAAGGGCTGCGCCGGGTCATCGGCGCGTCCCAGGCTGCAGGGACCGCCGCTTCGTGAGCACGGACTCCTGCGGAATCGTCGGATTCCGCGCGTGGTGAGCACTGCTTGTGGCCGCGGATCATGAGCAGTACGTCTCGCTGGGATTCCTCCGCGGTCGCTCCGAGTAGCGCCTGCCGTCATCGGCCCTCCGTCCGAGGCTGTGGGGCGCGGCAACCGTGAGCGGGCGCTGACGCTGGCGGCAGCCGTGTCAATGGCACTGTGCGCATACGCCGTCGTCTACCAGGGTTTCCTCGGGTCGGTTCTGGGCTGACCGGCCCCGGCACGAGTGGAGAAACGGTTTGAGCGTCTCTTGGTACCGGCGTGCTTGGGCTCCGGACGCGACCGTCGGCCTCGCTGTCCTTCTCCTGGGGCTCCTGGAGGTGGCCTGGCGCGCCCCGTCCACGGCCGACAGCCGACAGCTCCTGCTGGTCACGAGCGCCGCGACGGTGGTCGGCGGGAGCCGGCGCGCACCGGGTGCGGCGCTCGCGCTGGCCGCGCTGGCCGCGCTGGTGAGCGTGGCCCAGGTGCTGGCCGCCGCCCCTTTCCTGCTCGTCCAGGTCGGCGAGGCGAGCGTGCTCTTCGGCTGTGCCCGCTGGGGGAACCGGGCGACGCTTTGGCTGAGCGGCCTGGCCGCCCCCCTCGCCGTCGGTCTGGTCCTGCTGCACGCCGCCGCGGGTGGCCCGCTGCCGATCACGGGGCCCCTCGACGGGCTGAGCGTCTGGCTCAGCCAATCCGGGGCGAACTGGGCGTACGTCGTGCTGGTCACCTCCGTGACGCTCCTGCCGCTGGCGCCGTGGCGGATGGCGGTGGCGGCCCGGAGAGCATCCTGGACGACGTCCGATGCGCACGTCCCGCCACACACGCGGAGCTGGACGAGGCGGCCCGTACGCACGGCGTGCCCCTTCCCGACAACGGGGCTGAACCCTTGATCGCCATGCGGAGGACGGTAGTTACTGAGAGCGGTTAGTGACCACGGACCCGTGAAATTGCTCATCCATTGCCCATTTCACGGGTCCGTTGTCCATCAAGACGCGGATACACCAGACCTAGAGCCGCGCACCCTTCAGTGCCATGTGCAGCAACAGGCGGTCCTCGCCGTCGTCCAGGTCCAGGCCCGTCAGCTGCTCCACCCGGGACAGGCGGTAGTACAGCGTCTGGCGGTGGATGCCCAGTTCGGCCGCGGTGCGGCCCGCCTGGCCCGCGCGGTCCAGATAGATCTCCGCCGTGCGGGCCAGTTCCTGGTGGGCGGGGGAGAGCAGGGTGCGTACGGCGGGGTCCTGGGCCGTGTCCGGGGGCAGCGCCGTGAGCAGGCGGTACGGGCCGATGGCGCCCCACTCCGCGACCGGGCCGAGGTGCGGTTCCGCCAGGGCCGCGCGGGCCGCCGCCGACGCCTCCTGCCAGCCGGCGCCCAGACCGGCGAGGCCGGTGCGCGGTGCGCCGACGCCGGCCGCGACCGCGCCCTCCGTCTCCTTCAGCAGCCGGGACGCCGCCGTCAGAGCCGGGGCGGGTACGTCCGTCGCGCGCAGCCTGACCAGCAGCGCCAGGCTCCGGGCCGTCGTGCCCCACGGCACCGTGCACACCGCTGTCGCGTGCGGCACCGTACGGGCCGACGGGGCGTCGTCCGGATCCGCCGACGGCCAGGGCGCCACACACACCAGCGCGTGCGGGCCCTCGCCGCGTGCCCCCAGGGCCGTACGCAGCGCCGCCACCGCCATGTCCCGCTGCCAGCCGCGCTCGGCGGTCAGCGCGGTCCGGAACTCGCGGCTCAGATCGGCCCCCGCCTGCGCCTCGTCCGCGAGCAGCGCGCCGATCCGGTCCGCCACCTCCATGGCCGCCGTGAGCTGCTCCGCCGACGGCCCCGGATCGTCGTCCAGCAGCCAGACGTAACCGAGGACGACACTCCGATGGCGTACGGGGAGACAGATCCGCCCCCGGTACACCCCCGCCTCCGGGGTGGGCGGGATACGGACCGGGCCGGTCGCCCGCGTGATGCCGAAGCCCTCGAACCACGCGCGCACCGCGGGTGTCGAGCGGCGGGTCAGGATCGAGCGGGCGCGGACCGGGTCCAGCGCCGAGGCGTCCAGTTCGCCCTCGCTGTCGTAGGCGCCGAAGGCGAGCAGCTCGAAGTCGCGGTTCTCCAGCGTCGCGGGGGCACCGAGAAGCTCCGAGATGTCGTCCACCAGTTCCTGGTAGTCACCGTGGTGGTCGCCGCTCGCCTGGCTCATGGGGGCATTCTCGCGCATTCCGGCGGCGCTTTCAGACATCTGTATGAGATCGGGGGCACGGATGCGTGACAGCTGTCGATGGCCCACGATCGGAAGGATCCCTAGGTTTCACGGTGGTTCTCCGGTTCTCCGTCTACCGGCCTTTTGTGGAGGTGCCCCGTGCTGGGTCCCGTGATTCTCGCCGCCTCGCGCAGCGACCGGATGCGCCGGCTGATCTCGGCCGCCCCGGTGACCGGGCCGGTCGTCGACCGCTTCATCCCCGGTGAGACGGTCGACGACGTCCTGCCGATCGTCCAGGACCTCACCGACCGGGGGCTGGAAGTCACCCTGGACGTCGTCGGCGAGGACATCACCACCCCCGAGCAGGCCGCCGCCGCCCGGGACGCCTATCTGGAGCTGGTCGAGCGGCTCGGGGACCTGGAACTGGGCACCCGCGCCGAGATGTCCGTCAAGCTGTCGCTGTTCGGCCAGGCGCTGCGGGGCGGGCACGAGCTGGCCCTGGCCAACGTCCGGCCCGTCGTCGAGGCCGCCGCCGCGATCGGCACGACGGTCACGCTCGACGCGGAGGACCACACCACCCTGGACTCGATGTTCGCGATCCACGAGGAACTCCGGAAGGACTTCCCGCAGACCGGCTGCGTCATCCAGGCCTACCTGTACCGCACCGAGGCCGACGCCCGCCGCCTCGCCGACAGCGGCAGCCGCGTACGGCTGGTGAAGGGCGCGTACAAGGAGCCCGCCGAGGTCGCCTACCAGCAGAGGTCCGAGACCGACAAGGCGTACGTCCGCGTCCTGAGGATCCTCATGGAGGGCGAGGGGTACCCGATGATCGGGTCCCACGACCCGCGCCTCATCTCCATCGCCCAGGAACTCGCCCGGCGCGCGAGCCGCAAGCCCGACGAGTACGAGTTCCAGATGCTGTACGGGATCAGGAGCGACGAGCATCTGCGGCTCGCCGCCGAGGGACACCGGATGCGTGTCTACACCGCCTACGGGACGGACTGGTACGGGTACTTCATGCGGAGGCTGGCCGAACGCCCCGCCAACCTCCTGTTCTTCGGCCGTTCGATCCTCACCAAGGGCTGAGACCAAGGGATTTGGCCCCCGACAACACCCACTCACTCGCCCCCCAAGGAGATTCGGAACCAATGGACGCCGTCACCCAGGTCCCCACCCCCGTCAACGAGCCGGTGCACGGCTACGCCCCCGGGTCGCCCGAGCGGGCCCGCCTGGAGGCCAAGCTCAAGGAGCTCGCCGAGAACCCCGTCGACCTGCCGATGACCATCGGCGGCGCGCGGCGCATGGGTGGCGGCGAGCGATTCGACGTCGTGCAGCCGCACCACCACAAGGCCCGCCTCGGCACCTACGCCAACGCCACCCAGCAGGACGCCCAGGACGCGATCGACGCGGCCCTCGCCGCCGCGCCCGCCTGGCGCGCGATGTCGTTCGACGACCGTGCCGCGATCATCCTGCGCGCCGCCGAACTGCTGGCCGGCCCCTGGCGCGAGACCCTCGCCGCCTCCACCATGCTCGGCCAGTCGAAGACCGCCCAGCAGGCCGAGATCGACTGTCCGTGCGAGCTCGTCGACTTCTGGCGCTTCAACGTCAAGTACGCGCGCGACCTGCTCGCCGAGCAGCCGCCCGCCAACTCCCCGGGCGTCTGGAACCGTCTCGACCACCGCCCCCTCGAAGGCTTCGTCTACGCGATCACCCCCTTCAACTTCACGGCCATCGCGGGCAATCTCCCGACCGCGCCCGCCCTCATGGGCAACGTGGTGGTGTGGAAGCCGTCCCCGACGCAGACCCACTCCGCCGTTCTCCTCATGCGGTTGCTGGAGGAGGCCGGGCTGCCCAAGGGCGTCATCAACCTCGTCACCGGTGACGGCATCGAGGTCTCCAAGGTGGCCCTGGAGCACCCCGATCTGGCCGGCATCCACTTCACCGGGTCGACGAAGACCTTCCAGTACCTGTGGAAGACGGTCGGCGCCAACATCGAGAAGTACCGCTCGTACCCGCGTCTCGTCGGCGAGACCGGCGGCAAGGATTTCGTCGTCGCCCACCCGAGCGCCGACCGCGCGGTCCTGAAGACGGCCCTCACGCGGGGTGCCTTCGAGTACCAGGGCCAGAAGTGCAGCGCGACCTCCCGCGCCTACATCCCGGCCTCCATCTGGAACGACGGGTTCCGCGAGGAGTTCGCCGCCGAGGCCGACCACCTGACCATGGGTGACGTCACCGACCTCGGCAACTTCATCGGGGCGGTCATCGACGAGCGTGCCTTCGCCAAGAACAAGGCCGCCATCGACCGCGCGAAGTCCGACCCGACGTGCACGATCGTGGCGGGCGGCTCCTACGACGACTCGGTCGGCTACTTCGTCCGCCCGACGGTCGTGGAGTGCACGGACCCCGCCAACCAGGTCTTCACCACCGAGTACTTCGGCCCGTTCCTCGCCGTGTACGTCTACGAGGACGACAAGTACGACGCGATGCTGACCCAGATGGAGTCCGTGTCCGACTACGCGCTGACCGGCTCGGTCATCTCCGGTGACCGCGCGGCAGCCGCGTACACGATGGAGAAGCTGCGCTACGCGGCCGGCAACTTCTACATCAACGACAAGTCGACCGGCGCGGTCGTCGGGCAGCAGCCGTTCGGCGGCGGGCGCGCGTCCGGCACCAACGACAAGGCGGGGGCCCCGCAGAACCTGATGCGCTGGACCCTGACCCGCGCCATCAAGGAGACCCTGGTCGCGCCGACCGACTACCCGTACCCGCACATGGGCTGACGGCTGATAGCTGTCGGCTCACGGGTGAACGCCGGGTCCGCGTACACGCGGGCCCGGCGTTCGTCACACCGCCCCGGACCAGGGCGCCCGGCGGGCCGTCAGCCACCGTCTCCACCAGCAGGCGGCCGGCGCCGAGTCGCAGTGGTACGTCCCGTCGGGCGAGTACGGCGGCCAGGCCCGGGCCCGGTCGACACCCGTGTCTCCTTCCGCGGCGCCAGGGCAGTCGCCGCAGGCAGTGGCGGGCCTCGGGGCGGGTCTCGTACGACGCCGGGGTGCCGACGAGGTTCTGGACGCCCGACTCGTTCAGCACCGTCAGGCCCACCACGCGCTCCTCCTCGCCGCCCACGCACTCCATCGTCAGGAGCTGTGGCCAGGTGCGTCGCATGCGCTTGGGGATCGTCGAGCCGTGGAAGCCGACGAGGAGGTCGTGACGGGCCGTCGCTTCCAGGGCCTCGTCGTACCAGCGCGTGCGCTGCCGCGACTACGAGTTCTGGGTTCCGGGCTTCGGGATACTGGAGTCATGGCCCACACGCTGCGCACCGCCCACACGGCCGACCTCACCCGGGCCGAACTCGCCGCCGCCCGCGACCTCCTGGGCGCCGCGTTCGACGGCGGCTTCTCCGGCGAGGACTGGGAGCACGCGCTCGGCGGCATCCACGCCCTCGTCCACGACGCCACCGGCCTCCTCGCCCATGGCTCGGTCGTCATGCGGCGCGCGCTGCACCGGGGCCGCTGGCTGCGTGTCGGCTACGTGGAGGCGGTCGCTGTCCGGGCCGACGCCCGCCGTCGTGGCCTCGGCGGGGAGGTGATGGGCGCGCTGGAGCGATTCGTCGACGGCGGCTACGACGTGGGCGCGCTGTCCGCGAGCGTCGACGGCGCCGCCCTCTACGAGGCCAGGGGCTGGCAGCTCTGGCCGGGGCGGATCAGCGCCCTCGGTACGGACGGGGTGATCCACCTTCCGGAAGAGGAGGGCAGTGTCTTCGTCCGCCGGGCCGCTGCCGGTTCGCTCGACCCCGCGGACGGTCTGGTCTTCGACTGGCGAGACGGTGACGTGCTGTAAAACACCAGGTCAACGGGGTGTGACCCAATCCACCGTCTCAGATAGTAGGAAGTCCGAGTAACGGTGGAGACAGATGCCCTGTCCTCGCCTAGCTTGGTGGGAGCCGAACGTCTCGCCAGACCAAGCGAATGACGGTCGTGGGCCGGTACCCCGTGCAGGCAACCCCTGCGGTACCGCTGCTCCCCGTCCCACCCGGCGTCTCGCATCCCCCTGCCGTACTCCCGGATTCCCTGAAGGAGTCGATTTCCCATGGCCGAGACGACCGTCCGCCGCCGAGTCCGCCACGTCTCCCCGACGAGCGAGTCCGACCGCAAGAACGCCGCCGCAGCCCTCCAGCGCGCCCTCGACCGCCGGGACAACGGCGGCCAGACAGGTCACTGAGGGCGGTTCGCTACCCGCGCCGCACCTCGAAGTGGTCGATCCGCTCCCCGCTCTGCGCCAGCGCCGACACCGTGAGCCGGGGAGCCGTGCCCGGTGCGCCTGCCGCCGCCTCCACGGAGAGGAACGAGTAGCCGGTGTAGCGCACGCGTGACCACTCCACGGTGTCCTCGTGCCGGTCCTGCGACCTCGTCCAGTGGTAGGTCTCCACCGACTCCCGGTCGGCGACCTTCCCCTCGAAGCTGTCCTTCACCCCGTACGGGAAGCCGTACAGGCTCTTGCCGGCGCCGCCCGCCGTGACGTACACGGTGCCGTCCCGTGTCGGGTCGGTCGACGCGCCGACCGGGACCTGCCGGCCCACCCGGCCTCCCCTGAGGGCGTCCGTCCGCTCGTACACATGGTTGTGGCCGTTGATCACCAGGTCCACCTGGTGCTTGTCGAAGAGCGGCAGCCAGGCGTCCCGTACGCCGCCGTCGGAGGCGTGGGCGGACGTCGTCGAGTACGCGCAGTGGTGGAAGAAGACCACGACGAAATCGATCGCGTCCGACGCGCGCAGCTCGGCGAGCCGTCGGTCCAGCCACGCCGTCTGGCGGCCGTCCGAGTGGCCCAGGTTCGCCGGGATCTCGTACGACACGTCGTTCGCGTCCAGCGCCACGACCCCGACATTGCCGTACGCGAAGGAGTAGGCGCCCGGTGTGTTCCGGGCGTCGAAGCCGTTGTCCGGGAGTGACCAGCGGGCCGACTGGCCGCCGTACCCGTTCGGGGAGTACCACGCCTCCATGTCGTGGTTGCCGGTCGTCACCATCCACGGCACCGACTTCGCGACCGTCTCCGTCTGCTTCAGGAACAGGTCCCAGGCGGTGGGGTCGTAGCTGTCCGACTTCTCGCCGTGGCCGGTGACGTCCGCGTAGCAGATGTCACCGGCGTGGAGGTGGAAGGCGGGGTTCCGGCCGAGCAGTACCTTGTCGTTGGCGAGCGCGTCGGGCGTGACGCCCTGGTCGCCGAAGGCGGTGAACACGAAGCTCGCGGGGCCGGTCGCGGGTGCTGTGCGGAAGGTGCTGAGGGTCGGCCTGTGCGCGCCGGACGCCGGGTCGAAGCCCTCGTGGCCGACGCCGTAGTAGTACGTCGTCCCGGGACGCAGTCCGTCGAGCGCCGCGTGCACGTAGTACTGGTCCAGGTCGAGGCGTACGCCCGACAGCCCCGGCGTGTGCAGCGGGCGGACCTCGGCCTCGACGCGGCGGCTCAGGTCGCCGGGCGTCGGTCCGACACGCACGTACGGCTTCCGCACCGCGAACGGTACCTGCCAGGAGATCCGCATCTGTGTCTTCGGGTCGGCGCCGAAGGCGAGGTGACGGCCGAAGGGGGTGACGGCGGAGCCGGGGACCCTGCTGGTCGCGGGGTTCGCCGTCCCCGTGCTCGACGAACAGCCGGCGAGCAGGCCGCCGCCGGCCAGCGCGCCCGCCGTCACCAGCGCGCGGCGCCGGGTGAGCCGCGTCCGCATGTACTCGTACTGCTCCGCCATGCTCATCCGGCGGGCCAGCTGAGGCGGAATGCCGACGTCGGGGGTGTCCGGGGGACTGTCCATGGGAGGGAACCTCCCAGCAATCCCCGACGTCCGCCAGACGTACAGGTGAACGCCGGTCGAAGAGCGGCCGGTTCCGCACGTCTCACCTCCAGGCCGTGTCCGTATCGCGGACACGGTGTGTCATCCCATGGGACCCGGAGTACGGTGCCGGTATGTCTCGCAGCATCAATCTCGCAGTGATTCCCGGTGACGGCATCGGCCAGGAGGTCGTGGCCCAGGGGCTGAAGGTGCTCTCCGCCGTCCTTCCGCAGGATGTGAAGCTGGAGACCAGGGAGTTCGACTTCGGAGCCCGGCGCTACCGCGCCACCGGTGAGACCCTCACCGACGCCGACCTGGACGCGCTCAAGAAGCACGACGCCATCCTGCTCGGTGCGATCGGTGACCCGAGCGTGCCTTCCGGCGTCCTGGAGCGCGGCTTCCTGCTGAAGCTCCGCTTCGCCTTCGACCACCACGTCAACCTGCGTCCGTCGAGGCTCCTGCCCGGGGTCGCCACCCCGCTGGCCGGGCAGCCGGCGATCGACTTCGTGGTCGTCCGCGAGGGCACCGAGGGCCCGTACACCGGCAACGGCGGCACCATCCGCCAGGGCACCCCCCACGCGGTCGCCACCGAGGTGTCGCTGAACACCGCCTTCGGCATCGAGCGGGTCGTCCGCGACGCCTACGCCCGCGCCCAGGCCCGCCCCCGCAAGAAGCTGGCGCTCGTCCACAAGAACAACGTGCTCGTGCACGCCGGTCACCTGTGGACGGACATCTTCAACAAGGTGGGCGAGGAGTTCCCCGACGTCACCACCGAGTACATGCACGTGGACGCGGCGACGATCTACCTCGTCACGCAGCCCGAGCGCTTCGACGTGATCGTCACCGACAACCTCTTCGGCGACATCATCACCGACCTCGCCGCGGCCGTCTCCGGCGGCATCGGCGTCGCCGCGAGCGGGAACATCAACCCGGCCGGCGAGTACCCCTCGATGTTCGAGCCCGTGCACGGCTCGGCCCCGGACATCGCCGGTCAGGGCAAGGCCGACCCCAGTGCCACCGTCCTGTCCGTCGCCCTCCTGCTGCGCCACCTCGGCTACGAGTCCGAGGCCGCCCGCATCGAGGACGCCGTCACCGCCGACCTCGCGGAGCGCGGCACGACGACCCGTACGACCGACGAGATCGGCGACGCTCTCGCCGTACGAGTAGCCGGCTGACCCGCGGCGCTCCACTCGAAAACTTTCGAAGCCGCCGGGTCGCGTATGCACCCGGCGGCTTCTCTTATGTCCCCGCCGGGTGTCACCATCATCCCCTGGGTCGCATTCACGCCCTTTTCGTCCATGGCCCCCTTCGCGCGATAATCGAACGCGGAGCCGCGGACTGAGGGAATGCTCGGACGTCCTCACACTGACCACCAGTCGAACGGTCATGGGCGTGGGCGCGGCCCGTCACACACAAGACCGGTGAAGGACACCCACTCATGACGACGCCCACGATCGAGCTCAAGCCCTCGGCCTCGCCACTCTCCGGTGCGGAGCGCGAGGCGATCCTGGCCAGCCCCGGCTTCGGCCGCCACTTCACCGACCACATGGTGACCATCAAGTGGACCGAGGGCCGCGGCTGGCACGACGGCCAGCTCGTCCCGTACGGCCCGCTCTCCATCGACCCCGCGAACATGACCCTGCACTACGCGCAGGAGATCTTCGAGGGTCTCAAGGCCTACCGCCGCCCCGACGGTTCCGTCGCCACCTTCCGGCCGGAGAAGAACGCCCTGCGCTTCCAGCACTCCGCGCGCCGTCTGGCCATGCCCGAACTGCCCGTCGAGACGTTCATCGAGGCCATCGACACGCTCGTGCGCCAGGACCGGGACTGGGTGCCCGCACACGGCGGTGAGGAGTCCCTCTACCTGCGCCCCTTCATGATCGCCACGGAGATCGGCCTCGGCGTCAAGCCGGCCAACGAGTACCTGTTCCTGGTGATCGCGTCCCCCGCCGGCGCCTACTTCCCCGGTGGCGTGCAGCCCGTCTCCATCTGGCTCTCCGAGGACCGCGTCCGCGCCGTCCCCGGCGGCATGGGCGACGCCAAGACCGGCGGCAACTACGCGGCCTCCCTGCTCGCCCAGGCCGAGGCCGCCGGACACGGCTGCGCCCAGGTCTGCTACGTCGACGCCGTCGAGCACAAGTGGATCGAGGAACTCGGCGGCATGAACCTGTACTTCGTGTACGGGGACCGCATCGTCACCCCCTCCCTCACCGGTTCCATCCTGGAGGGCGTCACCCGTGACTCCCTCCTCACCGTCGCCCGCGACCTCGGCTACACCGCCGAGGAGGGCCGCATCTCCGTCGACCAGTGGCAGCGCGACGCCGAGAACGGCACCCTGACCGAGGTCTTCGCCTGTGGTACGGCGGCCGTCATCACCCCCGTCGGCACGGTCAAGCGCGCCGACGTCGAGTGGCAGCAGAGCGGCGGCGAGCCCGGCGAGGTCACGCTGCGCCTGCGCGAGGCGCTCCTCGACATCCAGCGCGGCACCGCCGAGGACAAGCACGCCTGGATGCATGTTCTCGGCTGAGGGCCGGCGGGTTCTTGGCCATGGACCGGTGGATTTATGGCCGCGGGCCGGTTGGGGCTGGTCGCGCAGTTCCCCGCGCCCCTTTCGGGGTCGGGGGACTGTACGGTTCCCGGAATTGGTGAGGACCACACGGACGCGTGAACTCCCGTTCAGGTTGTACTCAATATGACTGATTGACCCGTATCGTGAATATGCGTTTGCATCGCATGCATCGCGGAAGCAGCACCCTGCGGGGGCAGGGGAAACGGGGGAACAGGCATGTTCGCAATCACGCGCGCGATGACCGTCGCGGCGATCACGGCGGGGGCGGTCGCACTGTCGGTGACCTCGGCGGCTCCGGCGCCGCCGCGCCCGACCGAGCGGGTCACGGTGTCGGCCGCCGGGGAGCAGGGCGACAGTTACTCGGCAGGCCCGTACCTCAGCGACGACGGCCGCTATGCCGCGTTCGGTTCCCACGCCAAGAACCTGGTCCCTGGTGACACCAACGGCGTTGAGGACGCCTTCGTCCGGGATCTGCGCACGGGCCGGGTGAGCCGGGTCAGCGTCGCGACGGACGGCACCCAGGCCGACCGGGGCACCGGCGTCGTGGCCATCAGTGCCGACGGCCGCTTCGTGGTGCTCGTCTCGACGGCGACGAACCTCGCCAAGTGGCCCGAGCCGCAGGTCTACTGGGCCCAGGACGTGTACGTCCACGACCGCCGCACCGGCCGCACGGACCGGATCAGCAAGACCCCGACGGGCGCGTCCTCGTACGCCCACGGAGTCGCCCGGATCTCCGACGACGGCCGCTACGTCGCCTTCAACGCCCGGCCCAGCCAGCTGGAGAGCGCCGACAGGCCCATCCATCCGGCCGTGTACCTCGCCGACCGCCGCACGGGGAAGATCGAGCGGATCACCAACCGCGACCACCCGACCCGCGGCGCGTACCACCTCGACCTGAGCGCGGACGGCCGTTACGTGGCGTACACGCAGTTCGAGCCGCGCGGCGGCGGGGGCCGGCTGTGGGTGCACGACCGCCGCACCCACACCGAGGAACCGGTCGACGTGAAGCCGGACGGCACCCCGTCCGCGTTTTACGGCCTCACCCCGTCGCTCTCGGCGAACGGCCGGATCATCGCCTTCGAGCACCACGGCGACGACCTGGTGGCCGGCGGCACCGTCAACACCCACACCTATGTGCGCGACCTGCGGACCGACAGGACCCGGGGCGTCGTCCACGACGGAGCGGGCGGCGCGTCCGTCTTCGGGCCCGAGCTCAGCGGCGACGGCCGGAACGTCGGCTATGTGTTCGCGGCCCCACAGGGCCAGGGCAACGCGTACGTACGGGATCTGCGCACCGGGAAGTCCCGGCTCGCCAGCCCTGCCGTCACCGGCGGCCCGGTCACGGACGACCCCGTCCACATCACCTCGTTCGGCGGCAAGGACCGACTCCTCGGCCTCGGCAGCACCTCCGCGCAGTTGGTCAGGGGCGACACGAACGGCGAGACCGACGGCTTTGTACGCCGCCTGCGATGACCCTCAGGCGTCACTCCTCGGGTTCGCATGCTGAGACACCGCTGAGCGCGGGGGCAGTGCTGTGCAAGACTGCTCCCGTGCTCTCGTTCGCCACGATTATTGGCAGCAGGCGCGCCGGTCCGCAGTGACCGCCTCGTACTAACAGGTACGGGCGGCCATCGTCGTCTTCGACCCGCGCGCAGACCTCTCGCACCCGCGAGGGGTTTTTCGCTTTTCTGGCCCACCTTCAGCCGGAGAAGAAGCGCGAGGGATCATTGGGGGACGGTGGAGCCGGTCATTCCGGTACAGACCGAGATCGACATCCTCAGGAGCCTTGAGATCATGACGGAACCCAGCGAACCCGACGACTCGTTCCACGTCTTCGACACCACCCTGCGCGACGGCGCCCAGCGCGAGGGCATCAACCTCACCGTCGCCGACAAGCTGGCCATCGCACGGCACCTGGACGACTTCGGCGTCGGATTCATCGAGGGCGGCTGGCCGGGCGCCAACCCGCGCGACACCGAGTTCTTCGCCCGCGCTCAGCGGGAGATCGACTTCAAGCACGCCCAGCTGGTGGCCTTCGGCGCCACCCGCCGGGCCGGCGGCAAGGCGAGCGAGGACCCGCAGGTCAAGGCACTCCTCGACTCCGGCGCTCCCGTCGTCACCCTGGTCGCCAAGTCCCACGACCGACACGTCGAACTGGCGCTGCGCACGACCCTCGACGAGAACCTGGAGATGGTCCGCGACACCGTCGCCCACCTGCGTTCCCAGGGCCGCCGTGTCTTCGTCGACTGCGAGCACTTCTTCGACGGCTACCGCGCGAACCCCGAGTACGCGAAGGCCGTCGTCCGCGCCGCCTCCGAGGCCGGCGCCGATGTCGTCATCCTCTGCGACACCAACGGCGGCATGCTTCCGGCCCAGGTCCAGGCGGTCGTCTCCACGGTCCTCGCCGACACCGGCGCCCGCCTCGGTATCCACGCACAGGACGACACGGGCTGCGCGGTCGCCAACACCCTCGCCGCCGTGGACGCGGGCGCGACCCACGTCCAGTGCACGGCGAACGGCTACGGCGAGCGCGTCGGCAACGCCAACCTGTTCCCGGTCGTGGCCGCCCTGGAGCTGAAGTACGGCAAGAAGGTCCTGCCCGACGGCGCGCTGCGCGAGATGACCCGTATCTCCCACGCCATCGCCGAGGTCGTCAACCTGACGCCGTCCACGCATCAGCCGTACGTGGGAGTCTCGGCCTTCGCCCACAAGGCGGGCCTGCACGCCTCGGCCATCAAGGTCGACCCCGATCTCTACCAGCACATCGACCCCGAGCAGGTCGGCAACACCATGCGGATGCTGGTCTCCGACATGGCCGGCCGCGCCTCGATCGAGCTCAAGGGCAGGGAACTCGGCGTGGACCTCGGCGACGACCGGGAGCTGGTCGGCCGGGTCGTGGGGAGAGTCAAGGAGCGTGAGCTGCAGGGCTACACGTTCGAGGCGGCCGACGCGTCCTTCGAACTGCTGCTGCGGGCGGAGGCCGAGGGCAGGGCCCGTACGTACTTCGAGGTCGAGTCCTGGCGTGCGATCGTCGAGGACCGCCCCGACGGCAGCCACGCCAACGAGGCCACGGTCAAGATCTTCGCGAAGGGCGAGCGCATCGTCGCGACGGCGGAGGGCAACGGCCCGGTGAACGCCCTCGACCGCGCCCTGAAGGTCGCCCTGGAGAAGATCTACCCGCCGCTCGCCCAGCTGGAGCTGGTCGACTACAAGGTCCGCATCCTGGAGGGCAAGCACGGTACGCAGTCCACGACCCGCGTCCTGATCTCCACCTCGGACGGCAAGGGCGAGTGGTCGACGGTGGGCGTCGCCGACAACGTGATCGCCGCGTCCTGGGAGGCGCTGGCGGACGCCTACACGTACGGACTGCTGCGGGCGGGCGTCGAGCCCGCCGAGTAGGGAGACCCGATCCGGGCAAAGTGGGCGAGGCCTGTTCGGCACCTTGACGGTCCTCTGGGGCACTTGTTGACTCGCGGCGTGTTCCCAGCCGTGAGTTCACCCGAGGTGTTCAAGTGGACTCAAGGACTCAAGGACTCCAGAGCCGAGGGAAGGTCCATGCGACGAACCGCCCTGCTCGTCTGCGCCACTTTGCTGACCGGGCTGCTGCCCCTGGCCGCCGCGGGCACGGCGGCCGGGGCGGACGACCCCGCCCCCACTCCCGTCCCGGTGGACCGCTTCGAGGGCGAGGTCCCCTTCGCCTCCCCGCCCGCCGACGGCATCTTCACCTGGGGCGGCGACGCCGACGACCCGCCCCGACTCGCCCTCACCGAACGGTCGGACGCCCCCGAGGGCGCCAAGGTCCTCACCGGCACCTACGACATCAGCGGCTACGGCGGCTTCACCCACGACTTCGCCTTCGCCGAGCCCGCCCACGACTGGTCGGCGAGCAAGGGCATCCGCTTCTGGTGGGAGGGCCGGAACAACGGCGGGAAGGTCGGCTTCGAGCTGAAGGACGGCGGCGCCAACGGCGAGGCCTCCGAACTCTGGACGACCTCCTTCACCGACGACTTCACCGGCTGGAAGCGGATCGAGATCCCCTTCACCGACTTCGCGTACCGCACGGACTACCAGCCGGTCGGCGGGATCGACCAGATCCTCGGCCTCACCGAGATCTGGGGGTACGCCCTCACGCTTCCCGTCGGGATCAGCGACCGGTTCGCCATGGACGGCGTCGAACTGTACGGCAGGGCGGATCAGTCGCTGCGCGCGTCGGTCACCACCGACTCCGCCGTGTACCCGGTGAAGGAGGGCGGCACGGCGACGGTCGGCGTCACTCTCGGCACGACCGGTTCCGCCCCGCTCACCGACCCCGTGACGGTCACCTACGAGACGACGACCGGCGGTACGGCATCGGACGGCGCCGACTACACGCCCGTCCGCGGCGAGCTCACCTTCCCCGCGGGTACGGCCTCCGGCACCTCCCGCACGATCCAGGTCCCCACCCGCAAGGACAGGGCGGCGGAGTCGGCGGAGACCGTCCCCCTCAAGCTCACGGTCACCGGAGCCAGGGCCCCGGCCGAGACCCCGCAGATCGTCATCGACGCACACGGACTCCCGTATCTGAACGGCAAGTTGCCGGTGAAGCAGCGCGTCGCCGACCTCCTCTCCCGGATGAGCCTGGCGGAGAAGGCCGGCCAGATGACCCAGGCCGAGCGCGGCGCACTCGCGGCGACGCCCGGCGACATCGCCTCGTACGACCTCGGCTCGCTGCTCTCCGGCGGCGGTTCGACGCCCACGCCCAACACCCCGGCGGCCTGGGCGAAGATGATCGACGGCTTCCAACTCCGGGCACAGGCAACGCGGTTCCAGATCCCGTTGATCTACGGGGTGGACGCGGTGCACGGCCACAACAACCTCGTCGGCGCCACGATCCTGCCGCACAACATCGGTATCGGGGCCGCCCGGGACCCCCAACTCGCCTATGGGGCAGGGAAGGTGACGGCGGCCGAGGTCCGGGCCACCGGTATTCCCTGGGACTTCGCGCCCTGTCTCTGCGTCGCCCGGGACGAACGCTGGGGACGGACGTACGAGTCGTTCGGCGAGGACCCGGCCCTCGTCGAGTCGATGGAGACGGTGATCCAGGGCCTCCAAGGGCGCCCGAACGGCACGGAGTTGAAGAGGAACGACAAGGTCCTCGCCACCGCCAAGCACTTCGTCGGCGACGGCGGCACCACGTACGGCTCCTCCACCACCGGCTCGTACACCATCGACCAGGGCGTCACCGAGGTCACCCGCAAGCAACTGGAGTCGGTCCACCTCGCCCCGTACCAGGACGCCGTCGACCGGGGCGTCGGCTCGGTCATGCCGTCCTACTCCTCCCTCGACATCGCGGGGGACGGCCAGGGGCCGGTGAAGATGCACGCTCGTGCCGACATGATCAACGGCGTCCTGAAGGGCCGTATGGGCTTCGACGGCTTCGTCATCAGCGACTGGCAGGCCATCGACCAGATCCCCGGCGACTACGCCTCCGACGTCCGAACGTCCGTCAACGCGGGCCTCGACATGATCATGGTCCCGTACGCCTACCAGGACTTCCGCACCACCCTCGTCGCCGAGGTGAACGCCGGCCGGATCAACGGCAAGCGGATCGACGACGCCGTCTCCCGCATCCTCACCCAGAAGTTCAGGCTCGGCCTCTTCGAGCGCCCGTACGCCGACACGAGCGGCGCTGCGGACATCGGCTCGGCCGAACACCGGGCAGTGGCACGGGAGGTGGCGGCCAAGTCGCAGGTGCTGCTGAAGAACTCACAGGGCCTGTTGCCGCTGAAAAAGTCCCAGAAGGTGTACGTCGCCGGGTCCAACGCCGATGACATCGGCAACCAGACCGGCGGCTGGACCGTCACCTGGCAGGGCTCCTCCGGCGACATCACCGAGGGCACGACCGTCCTGGAGGGCATGCGGAGGACCGGGGCCGACCTCACCTACTCCAAGGACGCCTCGGCCCCCACCGGCGGATACGACGTGGGTGTGGTCGTGGTCGGCGAGACCCCGTACGCCGAGGGCATGGGCGACGTCGGCAACGGCAACGACCTGGCGCTGAGCGACGCCGACAAGGCAGCGGTCGACAGGGTGTGCGCCGCGATGAAGTGCGCGGTACTGGTGGTCGCCGGACGCCCCCAGCTCATCGGCGACCGGCTCGGGGACATCGACGCCCTCATCGCCTCCTGGCTGCCGGGCACCGAGGGCGACGGCGTCGCCGACGTGCTCTACGGCAGGCGCGGGTTCAGTGGCCAACTCCCGCTCACCTGGCCGAAGTCGGAGGCCCAGCTGCCGATCAACGTGGGCGACACGACGTACGACCCGCAGTTCCCGTACGGCTGGGGCCTGACCACGAGGGCCAAGATCCCGGAGGGCGGCGAAAAGACCCTGAAGGCGCTGACGGCCGCGGCGGCCGTGGCCGAGCGGGCGCACGACGGGAAGGCGGGACGCGCCCTCGTCACCCAGGCGCGGCTGATCGTCCAGCAGAGGATCGGGCAGGACATCACGTCGGCCGCCGCCAAGCCCTTCGCCGACGCCGACCATCTGCTGCTGACCGGGCGGTACGGCGCGGCCCTGGAGAAGCTGAGGGCCGCGTACCGGGCGGCCTGAGCGATGGGGGACCGGTCCTGGTGGGGAGGAGGCAGTGGGACCTCACCGGGACCGGTCTCCGTTTCTCCCCCGACTCAGGTAGCTTCGAAGACATGAAGGCCGTACCGGTCCGACCTCTCGTACGCCTGCTGCTGGTGCCTCTCGTCGCGACACTCGCGGTACTCGCGATGCTGACGGCCGCCGCGCCCGGCGCGCACGCGGCCACCGACCTCTCGAAGATCGCCGAGGCGCTGCGAGCGAGCCCGGTGTACGTGGACCCGGCCGCCTCCGACCTGCTGTCCTCGTCCGACGCGGACGCGCTCGCCGCCAGGATCGAGGAGGCCGACAAACCGGTGTTCGTGGCCGTCCTTCCGGCCGACCACCCGTCCGCGAACCTGTTCACGAACCTTCGTACCGAGACAGGCATCACGGGTCTGTACGCCGTCCGCCTCGGCGACCGGTTCGACGCACGGGCCGACGGCGGTGTGCTCAGCCGGCCGGCGGTCCGCAACCTCGTGACCGCGGTGCGGAGCGAGGGCGATACGAAGGCCCAGCTCAACGACTTCGTCGACGCTGCGCTGCGTGGCACCGTCGGCGGTTCGGCGCCGGCCACCTGGAGCGGCTCGGATGGTGGCGACGACGGTGGGGTGAACACGGGGGCGCTGATCGCAGTCGGCGCGGTGCTGGCGGCGGGCGGTGGCGGCGCGTACGCGCTGGTCCGGCGCAACCGGGCGCGGCACGAGGCGGAGCGGCGGGCCGCGCTCGCCAAGCTGACGGTCGTCGTCGACGAGGACATCACCGCGTTCGGCGAGGAGCTCGACCGGCTCGACTTCCACCCCGCCGAGTCGGGCGCCGACGACGCGATGCGCGCGGACTACGAACGGGCGCTGGACGCGTACGAGAAGGCGAAGTCGCTGATGGCCGCCACCCGGCGACCGGAGGAGGTGCGCGCGGTGACGCAGGCGCTGGAGGACGGCCGGTTCTCGCTCACGCGACTGGCCGCGCGCCGCGAGGGCCGCCCGCTGCCCGACCGCCGTGGCCCCTGCTTCTTCGATCCGCGCCACGGCCCCTCGGTCGCCGACGCGACCTGGAGGCCGACCGGCGGTTCTCCCCGCGAGGTCCCGGTCTGCGCCGCCGACCGGGCCCGTCTGGCCGACGGCCACGACCCGGCGGTCCGCGAGGTGGAGACCGCCTCGGGGCCCCGCCCCTACTGGGACGCGGGCCCGGCGTACGGTCCCTGGGCGGGCGGCTACTTCGGCGGCGGCATCCTCCCCGGCCTCCTCGTCGGCACGATGCTCGGCGGCATGATGGCCACCCCGTCCTACGCGGCCGACTACGGCGGCGGATACGGCGACTTCCGGGACCCCGGCGGCTACGAGGGCGGCGACACGTCCGGCGCCGACTTCGACCCCGGGGACTTCGGGGGAGGCGGCGACTTCGGAGGGGGCGGCGACTTCGGCGGGGGCTTCTGAGCAAGCGACGAGGGGAAAATTCAGCCCCTCCGGCGTTTGAGGAGCGGGGGTTCGGGGGCAGCGCCCCCGATGGGGGTCCCCCCTCCGGGGGAGGGACGGGTAGGGGCGGCGGGGGGCGACTCACCCTGACAACGCAGGCCCCCGCAAACGCACGGATAGGGGTACGGGAACGGGCACTGGCCCGGCGCTGGAGAGCGCCGGGCCAGCGGACGTCGTACTGAGGGTGCTGCTCAGGCGCGTCAGAGAGTCGACGCCGCCGAGGCGATGGCCGAGGCGAAGGTCGAGACCTCGCTGTAGACGCCGGGGGCGTTCGCACGGGCGCAGCCGTCGCCCCAGCTCACGATGCCGACCTGGATGTAGGCACCGGCGTTGTCCTTGCGGAACATCGGGCCGCCGGAGTCGCCCTGGCAGGTGTCGACGCCGCCCGACGCGAAGCCGGCGCAGATCTCCTCGCCGGCGACGAGGCCGCTGTAGTAGCCGCCGTACGCCTTGCAGGTGGCGTCGCTGATGAACGGCACCGTGGCCTTGAGCATGTAGCGCTGCTGAGCGCCGCCCTCGCGGGCCGAACCCCAGCCGGCGACGGTGAAGTCACCGGTGTTGTACTGCGTGGTGGTGGCGATCTTAAGCGTCGGCAGGTTGATCGGCTGGGCGAGCTTGATCAGCGCCCAGTCCTTGCCGGTGCCGTTGTAGCCGGGGGCCTGGAGCACCCGGGTGGACCTGACCTGGACCCGGCCGGAGGTGGACTGGAGGTCCACGACACCGGCGGTGGCCGTGATGCTCGTGTTGGCGCCCGAACCGCTCACACAGTGCGCGGCGGTGAGCACGATCTGCTGCGTGTACAGCGCGCCGCCACAGCCCATGGAGAGTCGGACCATGAAGGGGAACTCGCCCTGCGCGGCACGGGTTCCACCGACGACGGGTGCCGGAGCGGCCTGCGCGGAGGAGAGGGGCTGCAGGCTGATGATCGCGAGCGCGGCTGCGCCGGCGGCTGCGGCTCTCTTCAGCGCGGTGATGAGCTTCTTCAACGTGATGCCTTCCGTGGGGGGGGTTGGACATACGCAGGAATGTCAGGCCCATGCCAAATCAACAGAAAGAACTCGCGCTTTTGCTGGCATGAGCTGGTCAAAATCTGTTGAAGGATTATGTGAACGCTGTGAGCACCCCCACAAGGGGCGAAATCCAGCCGCGCCAATCGAGCCACAGGTGGATGACAGGAGGGCTATAGGACAGGACTTGTCCTATAGCCCTCCTACCGTCTCCATATGACCACGCCAACGACCACCCCACCCGAGAACGCACCTGACCAGCCCGCAGACGCCCTCGACGGCATACCGGTCATGCCCTTCGCCGACGCGCCCGCCCTCGACGCCTGGCTCGTCGCCCACTCGGCACCGCGGACCGCCGGTCTCTGGGTGAAGGTCACGAAGAAGGGCTCGGAGCCGTCCTCCGTCACCGCCGCCGAGGTCAATGACATGGCCCTCTGTCACGGGTGGATCACCGGGCAGCGCAAGAGCCTCGACGCCTCGTACTTCCTCCAGAAGATCACCCCGCGCCGGCGGGGCAGCCAGTGGTCGATGGTCAACGTGCGCAGGGTGCCGGAGCTGGCGGCGGCCGGGCTGATGCGGCCCGGCGGCTTCGCGGAGGTCGACACGGCCAAGGCGGACGGCCGATGGGAGGCGGCTTACGAGTCCCAGCGCAACGCCTCGGTGCCGGACGACCTCCTCGCCGCGCTGGAGCGCGAGCCTCGCGCCGGGGCGGCCTTCGAGGCACTCGGCAGGACGGGGCGGTACCAGGTCGTCCTGCCGTTGCTCAAGGCCCGTACACCGGACACCCGGGGCGCACGCCTCGCGGCAGCCGTCGCCGGCCTGGCGCAAGGGGCCCCGAGTCCGCGAGCCTGAGCGGGCGACCCCGACCCTGCGAGCCTGAGCGGGAGGCGGCGCCCCGATACACGTCCGCCCGCCTGGTCGGGGAGTGACCGGGCGGGCGGTTCGTCTCCGCTCCGTGGGCGCCGACGTCGCGGCACCCGGAGCGGCACGCGTCGTGTCACGCGTTCCTGATGGCCGAGATGTCGAAGTTCAGCTTGATCTTGTCCGACACCAGCACCCCGCCCGTCTCCAGCGCCGCGTTCCAGGTCAGGCCCCAGTCCGAGCGCAGGATCTCCGCCTTGCCCTCGAACCCCACGCGCTCGTTGCCGAACGGGTCCTTCGCCGTGCCGTTGAACTCCAGGTCGATGGAGATCGGCCTGGAGGTGCCGAGGATCTCCAGGTCGCCGGTGATGCGGTAGTCGTCGCCGCCCAGGGACTCCGCCTTGGTGGAGCGGAACGTCATCGTCGGGAACTCGTCCGTGCGGAAGAAGTCCGCGCTCTTCAGGTGGCCGTCCCGGTCGGCGGAACCCGTCTCGATGCTGTTCATCGTGATGTCGAGGGAGGCCGTCGAGTTGGCGGGGTCGGTTCCGTCGAGGTGCAGGGCGCCCTCGAACTCCTGGAAGCTGCCCTTGACGTTCGTCACCATGGCGTGCCGGGCGACGAAGCCGATCGTCGTGTGCGACGGGTCGATCGTGTAGTCGCCGGTGAGGGCGGCGAGCTCGGGGGCCACCGCGGTCGCCACGGACGAGGTGGCGGCGTCGCTGTCGGCGGTGGTCCTGCGGCCGAAGATGCTCATGACGTGACTCCTTGGGGACGGGGTACCGAAGTCGTTGAAGCTTGAATCACTTCAACAGGAGTCACCGTAGTTCCATTCCGTTCAAATTTCAACTTTATCTCTGGAGTGATCGTGTTGTTACTCCAGGTGTCGTACTCCCGCCCGGCGTGACAGGGCTCTCACCGCGACGACTTTGTGAGACCTCTACAACGCGCATGCCCTCTGAGCAGTCGGGTCGGCTGCATGCCGACATCGTTCTGTTCAGGGGTACCAGGAAAACGCGCCGGAGACTGTACGGAGTCGACGGCCCGGTTTTCTCGCCCGGCTTCGTATGGTCGCTACATGACCGTTTTGGATGAGGCGCAGGGTGAGTCCACGGGCGAGCCGACGGGGGAGCCGACGGACGCACGCGGGCGCGTGGCCGAGCTGCACCAGATCCGTGCGCAGGCTCTGGCCGGGCCCAGCGAGAAGGCCACCGAGGCGCAGCACGCCAAGGGCAAGCTGACCGCCCGGGAGCGCATCGAGCTACTCCTCGACCCGGACTCCTTCAACGAGGTCGAGCAGTTGCGCCGGCATCGCGCGACCGGCTTCGGCCTGGAGGCC
>NZ_BMMU01000030.1 GCF_014646095.1 Streptomyces lacrimifluminis
GCTTCCTGATCACCTTCACCTTCGGTGGTCTGACCGGTGTCATCCTGGCGTCGCCGCCGATGGACTTCCATGTCTCGGACTCCTACTTCGTGGTGGCGCACTTCCACTACGTGGTGTTCGGGACGGTCGTGTTCGCGATGTTCTCCGGCTTCCACTTCTGGTGGCCGAAGATGACCGGCAAGATGCTCGACGAACGCCTCGGCAAGATCACCTTCTGGACGCTGTTCATCGGCTTCCACGGCACCTTCCTCGTCCAGCACTGGCTGGGCGCCGAGGGCATGCCGCGCCGGTACGCGGACTATCTCGCGGCCGACGGCTTCACCGCGCTGAACACGATCTCGACGATCAGCTCGTTCCTGCTCGGTCTGTCCGTGCTCCCGTTCTTCTACAACGTGTGGAAGACCGCGAAGTACGGCAAGAAGGTCGAGGTCGACGACCCGTGGGGTTACGGCCGCTCGCTGGAGTGGGCGACGTCCTGCCCGCCCCCGCGCCACAACTTCCTCACCCTGCCGCGTATTCGCAGTGAATCCCCGGCGTTCGACCTGCACCACCCCGAGATCGCGGCGCTCGACCAGCTGGAGAACGCCGGGCACGGCGAAAAGGCTCTCGCGGGCGGCAAGGAGGCGGGCAAGTGAAGGTCCAGGGCAAGATGTTCATCTGGCTCGCCGTCTTCGTCCTCGTCATGGCGATCGTCTACGGCGTGTGGTCGAAGGAGCCGGCGGGCACCACGGCGCTCTTCCTGGCCTTCGGCCTGTGCATCATGGTCGGCTACTACCTGGCCTTCACGGCCCGGCGGGTCGACGTGGGCGCCCAGGACGACAAGGAGGCGGACGTCGCGGACGACGCCGGTGAGGTCGGGTTCTTCAGCCCGCACAGCTGGCAGCCGCTCTCGCTGGCCATCGGCGGCGCGTTCCTGTTCCTGAGCGTCGCGATCGGCTGGTGGCTGGCGTACTTCGCCGCACCGCTGCTCCTGATCGGCCTGTGGGGCTGGGTCTTCGAGTACTACCGCGGTGAGAACCGCACCCAGTAACACGCTCGGTGCTCAGGGGAGCCCGGACACTCCGTCAGGAGGGTCCGGGCTCCCTCTTTTGCCACACCCCCGTTCCCTCGCACGGATCACCCGCCGCGCCGAGGCAGCCGCACGTTCTTAGCGTGAGTCCATGAGGCACTCACCGCGTAACCGTACGGTCGTCAGCTGCACGCTCCTGGTGGCCGCCCTGGGCGCTTCCACCACCGCCTGCGGCTCCGACGGCCATCCCCTCTCGGCGAAGCCGTACGACGCGGCTGAGCGGATCTCCTTCGGCGGCTCTCTCGGCGACGGCAGGAAGGCCGACCCGGACAAGCCCCTGGACGTCACCGTCGACGACTCCGACGACCGCATCACGGACGTCACCGCTGTCGACGCGGCCGGACGGTACGTGGCCGGCGAACTCTCCGCCGACGGCAGTCGCTGGCACAGCACCTCCCCCCTGGCCGCAGGCGCCCGCTACACGGTCCGGGTGAGCACGGAGGACGAGGACGGCGCCCCAGGCCGGAAGACCCTCACCTTCGACACCAGCAGGCCGACCACCAAGAAGCGCCTGAACGTCACCTTCGGCCCGAAGACGGGCACCTACGGCGTGGGCCAGCCGGTGACGGCCGAACTCAGCGAACCCGTACGGGGAAAGGCGCAGCGCGCGATAGTCGAGCGCGCCCTCAAGGTGGACTCGGCCCCCACCACCGAGGGCGCGTGGCACTGGGTGGACGACAGGAAACTCCACTACCGGCCCAAGGAGTACTGGCCCGCCCGGGCCACCGTCCAGGTGCGCAGCAACCTGCCCGGCATCAAGATCGCCGACCGGCTCTGGGGCGGCAGGGCCAAGCCCCTGACGTTCACCACCGGTGACCGGGTCATCGCCGTCACGGACGCGTCGACCCACGAGATGACCGTCTACAAGAACGACAAGGTGATCAACACCATCCCCGTCACGACGGGCAAGCCGGGCTTCGAGACCCGCAACGGCGTCAAGGTCGTGCTCGGCAAGGAGTACTTCGTACGCATGCGCGGCACCAGCATCGGCATAGCCGAGGGCAGCGCCGAGTCGTACGACCTGCCGGTCTACTACGCCACCCGGGTGACCTGGAGCGGCGAGTACGTCCACGCCGCCCCCTGGTCGGTGGGCTCCCAGGGCTCCGCCAACGTCAGCCACGGCTGCGTCGGCATGAGCACCGGCAACGCCGAGTGGTTCTTCGACAACGTCCGGGAGGGTGACGTCGTCAAGGTCGTCAACTCCTACGGCGACACCATGGAAACCTTCGGCAACGGCTTCGGCGACTGGAACCTGAACTGGAAGAAGTGGCAGACCGGCAGCGCCCTCACGAACGGCACGGCGACAGGCCCGGGACCTGAACAGACGGCAAGGCTGCGACCGGCGTCGGTCTGAGGGGCACGGGGCTGTGACATTTGCGGCTCCGCCGCGGGGCGCGACAAGCCACAGCGCCCCCGCACCCACCGAACAGACCAGTTGAACCGAGCTCTTAGGCGCTCAAGGCCTTCTTCGACCGCAGCAAGGAAGCCAACGCCGACGCGAACTCCACCGGATCCACCGGCAGGGTGACCGCGGCCTCGGCCCGGCTCCACGTCGCCAGCCACGCGTCCTGGGGCCGCCCGATCAGCAACAGCACCGGCGGACACTCGAAAACCTCGTCCTTGATCTGCCGGCACATGCCCATGCCCCCCATGGGCACGGCCTCACCGTCCAGCACACAGACATCGATTCCGCCCTTGTCCAGTTCCTTCAGGACGGCGGCGGGCGTCGCACACTCGAGGAACTCGACGACGGGAACGTCGGGAGCGGGGCGCCGTCCCGTCGCCAACCGCACCTGCTCGCGGGTGTTGGAGTCATCGCTGTAGACCAGCACCGTGGCGGTCGGCTGCATTGTTCCCTCCGAGACATCAGCGTCGTACGGACAGACGGACCGGGTCCGTTGGGCCGGATGCTACTCCTTCGGACCGCCTGTCTGAACACCGCTTGGACGCCTGTCCGATGGGCCATACGGGCTGGACACACCCCGCAGACACCCCGAACGGCACCCCCCGGCGTGAGGGCGGGATAAGCGACCGACATAATGTCGGTCGTGGCGACAGCAACGACAGTAGAAACCGGGCACGCGCACCCGTCGGTCAACCGGCCGAACCTCACCAGCGTCGGAACCATCATCTGGCTGAGTTCCGAGCTGATGTTCTTCGCGGCCCTCTTCGCGATGTACTTCACCCTGCGATCGGTGACCGGTCCGGATCACTGGAAGGAGATGGCGTCAAGCCTGAACTTCCCGTTCTCCGCGGCCAACACCACGATCCTGGTGCTCTCTTCCCTCACCTGCCAGCTCGGCGTGTTCGCCGCCGAGCGCGGTGACGTGAAGAAGCTCCGGATGTGGTTCATCGTCACCTTCGTCATGGGTGCGATCTTCATCGGCGGTCAGGTCTTCGAGTACACCGAGCTGGTCAAGCACGAGGGCCTCTCGCTCTCGTCCGACCCGTACGGCTCGGTGTTCTACCTGACCACCGGCTTCCACGGGCTGCACGTGACGGGCGGTCTCATCGCCTTCCTGTTCGTCCTCGGCAGGACGTACGCGGCACGAAGGTTCACCCATGAGCAGGCGACCGCCGCGATCGTCGTGTCCTACTACTGGCACTTCGTCGACGTCGTCTGGATCGGGCTCTTCGCCACGATCTACATGATCAAGTAGCCGGGCCGCCCGATCCTCGCATCGGGTCCGCCCGACACCTCCAGAAGACTCGACGCAGAAGATCCTGACACCGGGGTAATCCGTGAAAAAGCTCTCCGCACGACGACGCCATCCGATGGCGGCGGTCGTCGTCCTACTCATCGCGCTGGCGGCCATCGGGGGGCTGTACTCCGCTGTCGCGCCTACGGGCCAGGCGAAGGCCGATGAAACCGCCCAGTCCCTCACCATCACGGAGGGGCAGCGGCTCTACTCCGTGGGCTGCGCCAGCTGCCACGGCACCGGCGGTCAGGGCACCTCCGACGGTCCGAGCCTCGTGGGCGTGGGCGCCGCGGCGGTCGACTTCCAGGTGGCGACCGGCCGTATGCCTGCCGCGACCTCGCAGGGCGCGCAGATCCCGAAGAAGAAGAACATCTACTCGCAGGCCGAGATCGACCAGCTCGCGGCGTACATCGCGTCGCTGGGCACCGGTCCGTCCGTGCCGACCGAGGAGCAGTACGACCCCGACGGTGCGGACATCGCCAAGGGTGGCGAGCTGTTCCGCACCAACTGCGCCCAGTGCCACAACTTCACCGGCAAGGGCGGTGCGCTCACGCACGGCAAGTTCGCCCCGGACCTTGAGGGTGTCGACCCGAAGCACATCTACGAGGCCATGCAGACCGGCCCGCAGAACATGCCGTCCTTCCCCGACACGACGCTGTCGGAGAAGAACAAGAAGGACATCATCGCGTACCTCGACGCGGTCAACAGCGAGGACACCGTGGAGCCCGGCGGCCTCGGCCTGGGCGGTCTCGGACCGGTCAGCGAAGGCCTGTTCGCCTGGATCTTCGGCCTCGGAGCGCTCATCGCGGTCGCCGTCTGGGTCGCCGCTCGGACCGCAAAGGCCAAGAAGTCATGAGTAGCCAAGACATTCCAGAGAAGAACCTGCCAGCCGCGCAGGAGACCGAGCACGGTGCCGTGGGCGTCGCGGACGAGCAGAACCCGTTCGCGGACCCGGGGCTGCCGCCCCACGAACACCGCGTCCAGGACATCGACGAGCAGGCCGCCAAGCGGTCCGAGCGTGCGGTCGCCCTCATGTTCACGCTGTCGATGGTGGCCACCGTCGCCTTCATCGTCTCGTACGTGGCGATCCCGCACGACAAGGCGATCTACGTCTTCCCGATCGGGCACCTCAACGCGCTGAACTTCGCGCTGGGGCTCTCCCTCGGCCTGGCGCTCTTCCTGATCGGCGCGGGCGCGGTCCACTGGGCCCGCACCCTGATGTCCGACGAGGAGCTCGTCGACGAGCGGCACGCGATCTCCGCGCCGCCCGAGGTCAAGGCGAAGGTCCTGGCCGACTTCAGGCAGGGCGCGAAGGAGTCGGCGATCGGCCGGCGCAAGCTGGTCCGCAACACGATGTTCGGTGCGCTGGCCCTCTTCCCGCTCTCCGGCGTCATGCTGCTGCGCGACCTCGGCCCGCTGCCCGGCACGAAGCTGCGCCACACCCTGTGGTCCAAGGGCAAGCTGCTCGTCAACATGAACACGAACGAGCCGCTGCGTCCCTCGGACGTCGTGGTCGGTTCGCTGACCTTCGCCAAGCCCGAGGGCCTGGAGGAGCACGACCACGAGTTCCAGACCGAGATCGCCAAGGCCGCCCTCATGATCGTCCGTATCCAGCCGGACGACATCAAGGACAAGCGCGAGCTCGAGTGGTCCCACGAGGGCATCGTGGCGTACTCGAAGATCTGCACCCACGTCGGATGCCCGATCTCCCTGTACGAGCAGCAGACGCACCACGTGCTCTGCCCCTGCCACCAGTCCACCTTCGACCTCTCCGACGGCGCCCGGGTGATCTTCGGCCCCGCCGGTCACGCCCTGCCGCAGCTGCGCATCGGCGTGAACGACGAGGGCTACCTCGAGGCGCTCGGCGACTTCTCCGAGCCCGTCGGTCCTTCGTTCTGGGAGCGCGGATGAGCACTACGAAAAACTCCGACGCGCGCTCGTCGCGCGAGAAGGCACCGGCCGGCGAACGCGTCGCCGACTGGGCCGACGGCCGCCTGGGGATCTACTCCCTGGCCAAGGCCAACATGCGCAAGATCTTCCCCGACCACTGGTCGTTCATGCTCGGCGAAGTCTGCATGTACAGCTTCATCATCATCATCCTCACGGGTGTGTATCTGACGCTGTTCTTCCACCCGTCGATGAACGAGGTGGAGTACCACGGCAGCTACATCCCGCTGCAGGGCCAGCTGATGTCCGAGGCGTTCAACTCGACCATGCACATCTCCTTCGATGTGCGCGGTGGTCTGCTGATCCGGCAGATCCACCACTGGGCGGCGCTGATCTTCCTCGCCGGCATGTTCGTGCACATGATGCGCGTGTTCTTCACGGGTGCGTTCCGCAAGCCGCGTGAGGTCAACTGGCTGTTCGGGTTCCTGCTGTTCGTCCTGGGCATGTTCACCGGGTTCACCGGCTACTCGCTGCCGGACGACCTGCTCTCCGGCACCGGTGTGCGCTTCATGGAGGGCGCCGTCCTGTCCGTGCCGGTCGTGGGCACGTACCTGTCGTTCTTCCTCTTCGGCGGCGAGTTCCCGGGCGGCGACTTCGTGGCCCGGTTCTACTCGGTCCACGTACTGCTGCTGCCGGGCATCATGCTCGGCCTGATGGTGGCGCACCTGATCCTGGTCTTCTACCACAAGCACACGCAGTTCGCGGGCCCCGGAAAGACGAACAACAACGTCGTCGGTATGCCGCTGCTGCCGGTCTACATGGCCAAGGCCGGAGGCTTCTTCTTCCTGGTCTTCGGTGTCATCGCGGTCATCTCCGCCATCGCCACGATCAACCCGATCTGGTCCATGGGCCCGTACCGTCCGGACCAGGTGTCCACCGGCGCGCAGCCCGACTGGTACATGGGCTTCTCCGAGGGCCTGATCCGAGTCATGCCGGGCTGGGAGATCAACTTCTGGGGCCACACGCTCGTCCTGGGCGTGTTCATCCCGCTGATGATCTTCCCGCTGGTCCTGGTCGCGATCGCGGTCTACCCGTTCATCGAGTCCTGGGTCACCGGCGACAAGCGCGAGCACCACATCCTGGACCGCCCGCGCAACGTTCCGACGCGCACGGCCTTCGGTGTCGCGTGGATCACCTGGTACATGGTGCTGCTGATCGGTGGTGGAAACGACCTCTGGGCCACGCACTTCCACCTGTCGATCAACGCGATCACCTGGTTCGTACGGATCGCGTTCTTCGTCGCCCCGGTCCTCGCGTTCATCGTCACCAAGCGGATCTGCCTCGGCCTCCAGCGCCGCGACAAGGACAAGGTGCTGCACGGCCGCGAGTCGGGCATCATCAAGCGCCTGCCGCACGGTGAGTTCATCGAGGTGCACGAGCCGCTCAGCCAGGAGGCCCTGCACACGCTCACCGCGCACGAGCAGTACGAGCCGGCCATGATCGGCGCGACGGTCGACGAGAACGGTGTCGAGCGCAAGGTGAAGGGCACGGAGAAGCTGCGCGCCAAGCTCAGCAAGTCGTACTACGGCGAGGACAGCCAGATCCCCAAGCCGACAGCCGAGGAGTACAAGGAGATCACGAGCGGCCACGGCCACCACTGATCACCCCGCTTCGCCACACACGGCAGAAGGGCCCCGTCCGTACACCGGACGGGGCCCTTCGTCGTGCCGTCGGGCTGGATAGGGTGTTCCCATTCCCACCAGAAGTCCCGCGGAGTCCCGTCGGGACCGATCCAGGAGCGGCAGATGAGCGCTGTGAACCCCGCCGGAGGCGATACCGCGGCGGTCCGTTCCTGGCCCCGCGTGCTGAACGGGCTGCTCGACGGCCATGACCTGAGCGCCGCCGACACCGCCTGGGCGATGAACCTGATCATGCGCGGCGAGGCGACCGACGCGCAGATCGCCGGGTTCGTGGTGGCGCTGCGGGCCAAGGGCGAGACCGTCGAGGAGATCTCCGGGTTCGTCGACGCGATGTACGAGCACGCCAACGTGATCGAGGTGCCGGGGCCCACCGTCGACATCGTCGGCACCGGCGGCGACGGCGCCAACACGGTCAACATCTCCACCATGTCGGCGATCGTCATCGCCGGTACGGGCGCCAAGGTCGTCAAGCACGGCAACCGGGCGGCCTCCTCGGCCTCCGGGGCTTCGGACGTGCTGGGGCAGCTCGGGGTCAATCTGGAGCTGACCCCGAAGCGGGTTGCCGAGGTGGCGGAGGAGGCCGGGATCACCTTCTGCTTCGCGGCCAAGTTCCATCCGGCGATGCGTCATGTAGGCGCCGCACGCGGTCAGTTGGGCATCCGGACGGTCTTCAACATCCTGGGTCCGCTGACCAACCCGGCCAAGGTCAGGGCCCAGGCCGTCGGTGTCGCGCATCCCCGGATGGCGCCCATCGTCGCCGGTGTCTTCGCCGAGCGCGGCAACTCGTCCCTGGTGTTCCGGGGCGACGACGGCCTCGACGAACTGACGATCACCGCCACGTCCCGGGTGTGGGTCGTCCGGGACGGCAAGGTGACGGAGGAGGCCTTCGACCCGCGCGACGTCGGCATCGAGCTGGTCCCGGTGGAGGCCCTGCGCGGCGGTGACGCCTCCTACAACGCGGCGGTCGCCCGGCGGCTGCTGGACGGCGAGACCGGGCCCGTACGGGATGCCGTACTGCTCAACTCGGCGGCGGCGCTGGTGGCGCTGGACCCGGGGCAGGGCTCCCTGGCCGAGCAGATCGGCATCGGGATGGCGAAGGCGGCGGAATCCATCGACTCCGGGGCGGCGAAGAGGACGCTGGAGCGGTGGTCGGCGGCCACCAACGCGTAGCCGGCGCGTAGTCGCCGCTCAGCGGTTCCTGGCGAGGGACGTCCCGCGATCCGGACACGGGTTGCGGGGCGTCGATCACTTCACGTACGTTCTGTTCCAGGTCATGAGTGACAGTCATGAGGCCCCGGCCGACTGTCCGGCAACCCTCCGTCCGTGGCGGGGTGCCCCGGGATGAAGACCAGGCCGTAGGCAGCAAGGCTTACGGCAAGCGCGGGCCCCTCTCGACACCAGGGGTCCTGGTCGTTCGAGGGAGTCTTCCGTGAGCAAGCGAATGCGATAGGGCTGCCGAGCCCCGCCTCCACGCACCCTTTTCATCTTTTTCCTGTGCTGAGCCATGTCCGCTCGCACAGCGATTCCTCTTGCCTCTCACGGGAGTTCGCCATGTCTGTCTCCACCGTCGCCGTCGACCAGGCAGTTTGCTGTGACATTTCCGGACCTCTGCCCGTTCTGGGCCGCGATGTCACCGTCCCGCTCGTCACCGGCGGCGAGGTCACCTACGCCGCGCTCGACTACGCCGCCAGCGCCCCCGCGCTCCAGCGGGTCTGGGACGACGTGGCCGCGTACGCGCCCTACTACGGCAGTGTGCACCGGGGGGCCGGCTACCTCTCCCAGCTGTCGACGGACCTCTTCGAGAACGCCCGCAGGACGGTCACCGAGTTCCTGGACTGCCGCGCCGACGACCAGCTGATCTTCACCCGGTCCACGACCGACTCCCTCAACCTCCTCGCCGCCGCCCTCCCCGACGGCTGCCAGGTCTTCGTCTTCGAGACCGAGCACCACGCCTCCCTGCTGCCCTGGCGGGACGCCCAGGTCACCTACCTCGACGCCCCGCGCACCCCTCGGCAGGCCGTGGCCACCCTTGAGGAGGCCCTCGCCGCCCGTACCGCGTCTGGCCAAGAGGGCCAGGGCCCGGCCCTCGTCTGCGTCACCGGCGCCTCCAACGTCACCGGCGAGCTGTGGCCCGTACGGGAGCTGGCCGCCGTCGCCCACGCGCACGGCGCGCGGATCGTCCTCGACGCCGCCCAGCTGGCCCCGCACCACCCGGTCTCCGTCCAGGACCTGGACGTCGACTGGGTCGCCTTCTCCGGCCACAAGCTGTACGCGCCCTTCGGCTCCGGTGTCCTGGCGGGCCGCGCGGACTGGCTGCGCGCCGCCGACCCGTACCTCGCCGGTGGTGGCGCCAGCCGCAAGGTCGCACGGCGCACGGACGGGGGAGTGGACGTGGAGTGGCACGACACCGCGGCCCGGCACGAGGCCGGCTCGCCGAACGTCATCGGCGCCTACTCGATCGCCGCCGCCTGCAACGCCCTCACGGAGGCCGGCTTCGACACCCTGGTGGCCCGGGAGCAGCACCTGATCGACACCGTGCGGGCGGGTCTCGCCGAAGTGCCCGAGGTCCGGGTTCTCTCGCTGTTCGGCGACGACGCGCCGCGCGTCGGAGTCATCTCGTTCGTCGTCGAGGGGTGGAACAGCTCGCACTTCGCCGCGGCGCTCTCCGCGGAGTACGGGATCGGGGTGCGCGACGGGCTGTTCTGCGCGCATCCGCTGGTGCGGACGCTGCTGGGCAGTGACCCGCAGACGCAGGGGGAGTGCGGCGCCCCCGAGGCCGCCCCCGGTGAGAAGTCGCTCAACGCGATTCGGGTGAGCTTCGGTGCGGGTACCCCCGACGAGCACGTCGAGCGGTTTGTCGGTGCGGTGAAGGAGCTTGTGCGGGACGGGGCTCGGTGGCAGTACCGGACCGAGGACGGGCGTTGCGTTCCGGCGGTTTGATCGCCCCCGCCGCCCCTACCCGTCCCGTCCTGTTTCTGGGGGCTCTGCCCCCGGGCCCCCTTCGCGCTGAACGCGCTCGTCCTCAAACTCCCCCAGAGGGGGACCCCAGACGGGCTGGATGGTGCCGGACGGCGCTGGAAGGGTGAACCGGACGGGCTGGGAGGTCAGCTGTCCAGGCCGATCGCGAACGCCGCCTCCAGGTCGTGCTGGGAGTACGTCCGGAACGCCACGTGGGTGTCCGTCGCCTCCACGCCCGGGATCTTGCTGATGCTGCCGGGGATGATCTCCGCCAGGTCCTCGTGGGCCTTGACGCGGACCATCGCGATCAGGTCGTACGTACCGGTGACGGAGAAGACCTCGCTCACGCTGTCCAGCGCGGCGATCGACTCCGCGATCTCGGGAATCCGGTCCACGCTGGTCTTGATGAGCACGATCGCGGTGATCACGGCTGGTTCTCTCCCTCGGGGCCCGCTGCTGAGGATCTCACCCTACTCGCGGTCCAGCCGGCCCGGTTGCTGTGCCTTCCCGGGGGACGCCTCCCGGGAAGGCACAGCGGCGGTACGCCGATGTCGCACCCACGCGTAGGCGAAGCCCAGCCCGAACCCCACCACGTGCGCCAGATACGCCACCCCGGGCCCGGAGGACGCCCGGCCCGCCGCCACCCACTGGAGGGCCGCCCAGAACGGCAGGGTCAGCCAGGCCGGGAAGCGCAGGGGGAGGAAGAAGAGGAACGGGAAGAGGCTCGTGACGCGGGCCCTGGGGAACAGGTACAGGAACGCGCCCAGGATCGCCGAGATCGCGCCTGACGCCCCCACCAGCGTCTGCTGCGAGCCGGCGTTGGCGGCGGCGTACCCCAGCAGGGCCAGGTAGCCGCAGCCCAGGTAGAAGAGGGTGAACTCCAGGTGCCCGAGGCGTTCCTCCGTCATGGCGCCGAAGACGTAGAGGAAGAGCATGTTGCCCAGCAGGTGGACCCAGCTGCCGTGCACGAACAGTGCCGTGGCAGGGGTGAGCGTGGCCCGCGGGGCGCCGGTGAAGAGGTCGGCGGGGACCACGCCCCAGCGGCGGAAGTAGGCCCGCTGGGCGGCCAGCAGGGCATCCCCGGTGCCGTACCCGGGGTTCAGGCCCGAGGCGGGGCCGATGACGAAGAGCAGACAGCAGACGGCGATCAGCCCGTACGTCACCGGCGCCGACTGGGCACGGACCGATCTGCGGACCGCGGGACGCCACTTCTCGAACTCGCCGATCATGGACACAGAGCATGACGTAACGGGACCGAACGGCGCAGACCGCCTCGCCGCTGTGGGCGGACGGGCGGTGGATACCCGCCAGGCCTTAGGGTTACGAGCCACATGCTCCAGGGAAACTGGCGCGGCACGGATACTAGAAGGAAAGCGAACATATCCACGATGACGGTTCCTCTGCCTACCGACTCGACCCGGTGGCGCTGTGCTCTCTGCGGCAACCTCACGCGTTTCGACGTGACCCGCTCCTCCAAGGTCGTGGAGTACGTGCACCTCGACCTTGCCGGAGACCCGAAGGTGGAGGAGCGCGAGGTGGTCAGTGAGACCATCGAGTCGGTGCGCTGCCGTTGGTGCAACGCCGTGGATCAGGTCGAGCTCGTGGACAGGCCGGGCGCCGGCTCCTGACGGGAGCGGCCCGCACAGGAACTGGTTGGGGTGACGGATGGTGGAGACCACGGGCGGGGAGCCGGGCGACGGCGCCGCCGAGGTGCTCGACCGCCCGCTGCCCGACGGCGTGCGCAGGCGCGTCGTGCAGATCGTCTCCGACGGGTTCGGCGGACTCACCGTCGCCGAGCTGCCCGCCCAGTTGCGGCAGTACGCGCGGTTCGCGCCCAATCGGCGGGCCAAGTTCGCCGGCAACGCCATGGCCGCCGCGCTGGAGACCGACACGCTGTTCCGGCAGCGCATCGGGGAGAAGCTCAGGGAGGCCCAGCCGGAGCTGGCCGGGGCTCTCGACGCCGGTTCGCCACCCCCGGCCGCCGATCCGCTGGACGTGGCCGCCGCGGCCTATGTGCTGCGCCCCACGGGCTGGGTGAAGCTCGTCACCGCGGCCGGCGAGGAGGCGCAGCGCGCCGACGCCGAGCGCGCCGACGACGAGAGCCGGGCCGAACTGGAGCGGCTGCGCGAGGAGTTGACCGCCGCCCGCGACCACACCCGCAGCGAGACCGAGCGGCTGCGTACGGAGCTGGAGTCGGCGAGGAAGGAAGCCGAATCGCTCCACCGCAAGCTGCGCGCCGCGCTCAGTGACGTCAAGCGCGGCGAGGCCGCCCTGCGCAAGGTGCACGCCGAGATGGAGACCGTGCGCACCGAGGGGCACACGCACGTCTCCGCGGCCGAGAGCGAGGCCCGGCGGCTCAAGGGGCGGCTGAGCGAGGTGGAGGCGGCGCTGGAGGCCAGCAGACGCGCCGTCCGGGAGGGACGAAGCGTCGAGGACATGCGCGTACGGCTGCTGCTGGACACGGTGCTCGACGCGGCCCAGGGGCTGCGGCGGGAGCTGGCGCTGCCGCCGGTGTCGGTGCGGCCGGCCGAGACCGTGGACGCGGTCGAGCCGGGGCGGATGACACCGAAGGACATCGCCGCCCGGGCGCTGTCCGAGAACGATCCGGCGATTCTCGACCAGTTGCTCGCGCTGCCGCAGGCGCATCTGGTCGTCGACGGCTACAACGTGACGAAGACCGGCTATCCGCAGATGCCGTTGGAGAAGCAGCGGCTGCGGCTGCTGGGGCAGTTGTCGCAGCTCGCCGCGCAGACCGGGGCCGAGGTCACCTGTGTCTTCGACGGGGCCGAACTGGCCGCTCCGGTGCTGCTGGCGCCGCCGCGCGGGGTGCGGGTGCTGTTCTCCAAGGCCGGTGTCACCGCCGACGAGCTGATCCGTCAGCTGGTGCGCGCGGAACCGCCCGGCCGGCCGGTCATCGTCGTGTCGACGGACCGCGAGGTGGCCGACGGGATCGCCAAGGCGGGTGCCCGGCCGGTGGCTTCGGTGGTGCTGCTGAAGCGGTTCTCGCGCGGCTGACGGCAGTCGGCAACATACGGGCGCAATGACCGAATTGACGGAAGTGTCACGCAACGTAGCGTCAATCGAGCATTGCTGTATGTGTGTTGTGTGTAAAAAATGCGATGAGTGACAAACATTTTTCTCTTCAGGATTTGAAGTGATCACGGAGAGGTCACTAAGGTCAGGCCTCGAACCTCCGCTCGGGTGATCACTCAAAGGGAGTGACAGCGGGAGAAGAAGGAGTTCGCCTCCGTGGCGTCCCATCGTCGACCGAAGCAGCCGAGCCGCACCCGCGTGACCGTGCTCACCACCGCCGCGGCTGCCGCCGTGGCCCTCAGCGCCAACGCCGCCAACGCGGCGCCGAGCGAGAAGCCGAGCAAGGACGAGGTCAAGGCCAAGGTCGACAAGCTCTACGAGCAGGCGGAGCAGGCCACCGAGAAGCTCAACGGGGCCGAGGAGAAGCAGGACCGGCTGGAGAAGGAGATCTCCACCCTCCAGGACAACGTCGCCCGCGGCCAGGAAGAGCTCAACGAGCTGCGCGACGGCCTCGGACTCGCCGCCGCCGCCCAGTACCGCAGCGGCAGCATCGACCCCTCCGTGCAGCTTTTCCTCTCCGCCGACCCGGACGACTACCTCGACAAGGCGTCCACGATGGACCAGCTGAGCGCTCAGCAGGTCGACTCGCTCAAGAAGGTCCAGGAGAAGCAGCGCTCGCTCGCCCAGCAGCGCTCCGAGGCCGGCGAGAAGCTCCAGGACCTCGCGGACACCCGCACCGAGCTGGCCAAGAAGAAGAAGGAAGTCCAGGGCAGGCTCGCCGAGGCGCAGAAGCTCCTCAACTCCATGACGGCCGCGGAGAAGGCGGCCCTCGCCGCCGCCGACGCCCGCGCCAGCCGGGCCAGCGAGCGCGCCGTCCTCAGCGATGCGGGCTCGGGCAGTTCGGGCTCGGCCGTCACGGGCCGCGCCGGTTCCGCGTACGCCGCCGCGCAGAGCGTGATCGGCTCGCCGTACGTCTACGGTGCCTCCGGCCCCAGCTCCTTCGACTGCTCGGGTCTCACCTCGTGGGCGTTCGCCCAGGCCGGCATCCAGATACCCCGGACCTCGCAGGCACAGGCCAACGCCGGTACCCGCATCTACTCGCAGAGCGATCTCCAGGTCGGTGACCTGGTCATCTTCTACGGCGACCTGCACCACGTCGGCTTCTACGCCGGCAACGGCCAGGTCCTGCACAGCCCGCGCACCGGAGCGGTCGTGCGGTACGAGTCGATCGACAACATGCCGTACCAGTTCGGCGTGCGGATCTGATCCGCTCTTCGACGGATCGGATCGTCGTACTCCTTCCGGGTCTGTTCAAGATCAGGACACGTTGACGCCCGAACGGGCGAATCACGACACCGTCCGCTGACCCCGCGCCCCGCCCGTGACCTGCGTCATAGGCGGGGCGTCACCGTGTGTGGCCGCCGAGGTCTTTGGCCCGCACGTAGTCGCACGACTACTGTCTGGCGCGCCCCCAATACCGGGGGAGCACATGCGTCCGCCAGCGGAAGGAGTGCGGCTTCTCGTGGGGTTCCATCGCCGCCTTGCACCGTCCGGGTTCGACCGGGGAGCCAGCGCCGCAGGCGCCGCCCTCACCGTGCTGTCCGCCGCAGCCGCGGCTCTCGGCGCCGCCGTGCCGTCGGCGACCGCCGCGCCGACCGACCACACCCGGGCCGAGGTGGACCGGCTCTACGCGGCGGCCGAGAAGGCCACCGAGTCCTACAACCGGGCCGACGAGCGCGCCGACACGCTCCGCGCGCAGGTGACCAGGGCGCAGGACCGGATCGCGCGGCAGCAGTTGCGCATCAACACCATGCGGGAGGCGCTCGGTTCGCTCGCGGGCGCCCAGTACCGGGCCGGAGGCCTGGACCCCTCGCTGGCGCTGCTGTTCTCCGACGACCCGGACGAGTACCTGGAGAAGGCCGCCGCGCTCGACCGGATCAACCTCCACCAGGCCGGTGAGCTCAAAGAACTCCAGGCGGCCATGCGGGAACTCGCCCAGGAGCGCACGGAGGCCACCGGCAAGCTCCGCGAGCTCGACCGCAGCCGCAAGGCGGTCGCCGCGCACAAGCGGACCGTCGAACAGAAGCTGGCGAAGGCGCGGGCGCTGCTCAACTCGCTGCCGTCCGCCGACCGGGCCGCCTACGACCGGGCCTCCCGGTCCGACCGCACCGACCTGCCCGACCTCGGCAACTCCGCCGCGCCGAGCGCCCGTGCGGCAGCCGCCGTCGCCGCGGCCCGGGCGGCGCTGGGCAGTCCGTACGTCTGGGGCTCCAACGGGCCCTCCGGCTTCGACTGTTCGGGCCTGATGCAGTGGTCGTACGCGAAGGCCGGGGTCTCCCTGCCCCGTACCTCGCAGGCGCAGCGGTACGCCGGGCAGCAGGTCCCGCTCTCCCAGGCCCAGCCCGGCGACCTGGTCACGTACCGGTCCGATGCCAGTCATGTCGGGATGTACGTGGGCAACGGCCAGGTGATCCACGCCCCCTACCCGGGCGCGCCGGTGCGGTACGACCCGGTGGGCATGATGCCCGTCTCGTCGGTCACCAGGGTCTGAGCAGGGAGGGTCCGAGCGGCGAGATCCGTACGTCCGGAGCGTCCCCTTCCCCGAACTTCCCGACAATCGGCCCGTACGATCGTCGGCGTGGCTGGTCGTAGGCGTGCGTGGGACGCGTGGCGGGTCCGGGGCGTGGCGCTCTGGCTGCTGCTCGGCGCGCTCGTCTCCCTCGTCGCGTGCGGCGGCGGCCGGTCGGCGACCGACACCGCGTCCGCCGACGTACGGCGGCTGCTGGACCGGCGGGCCGCGGCCGTCCTCGCCGGTGACGCACCGGCGTACGAGCGGACCGGAGCGCCCGCCGGGTTCACGCGGCTGCGCGCGCTCCCGCTGGCGGCCTGGTCGTACCGTCTGATCGCCCTGCACGGCACCGACGGTGGCGTGGTCACCGCCGATGTGGAGCTGAGCTACCGCGTCGAGGGCATCGACAAGGCCCCCGTGAAGGTCGGGCGCACCCTGAGCCTCACCGAGCGGGACGACGGCCGGTGGTACGTCGACCACGACAAGCCCGCGCGGCAGACGGGCCAGCAGCTGTGGGACCAGGGGACCGTACGGGCCGTACGCGGGGCGCGCAGCCTCGTCCTGGGGGTGGGGCAGTCACCGGACTCCCTGCGCCGTTACGCGGGCTTCGCGGACCGGGCCGTGCCGGCGGTGACCCAGGCGTGGGGCGGGGCCTGGACGAAGCGGGTCGTGGTCCTCGTTCCGAAGTCGCTGGAAGGGATGGCGGGGCTGCTCGGATCGCCGGCCTCCGCGTACCGGGGGATCGCGGCGGTCACGACCGGGGAGGTGGGCGGATCGCCGCGGGCACCCGCGGACCGGATCATCGTCAACCCCGAGGCGTACGGCGTGCTCGGCGACTTCGGCAAGCAGGTCGTGCTCACCCACGAGACCACGCACGTGGCGACCCGTACCGCCACCACGGCGGCCACGCCCCTGTGGCTCTCCGAGGGGTACGCGGACTGGGTCGGCTACCGGTCCACGGGCCGTACGGCCGTCCAGGCGGCCCCCGAACTGGCCCGCGCCGTGGCATCCGGCGACGTACCGGACGCGCTGCCCGAGGACGCGGACTTCGGCTTCGGCGGGGACGCGGCGAACCTGGCCCAGTCGTACGAGGGCGGCTGGCTGGCGTGCCGGCTGATCGCCGACCGGTGGGGTGAGGTGCGGCTCGGTGAGTTCTACCGGGCTGTGGGGGCGCACAGGACGCGGGCGGGCGCGGTCGAGGGGGCGATGGCGAACGTACTGGGGACGACGCGGGGGGAGTTCACGGAGTTGTGGCGGGACTATCTCCGGGCTCAACTCGCGTAGTTCCTCGCCCCCGCCGCCTCTGCCCGTCGCATCCCGCCCCCAGAGGGGGGACCCCCGGACGGGCTGGATGATGCCGGCCGGGGCGAAAGGTGTCAGGGGGAGCCCAAGGTCTCCTTCTCGCGGGTCGGCTGGTCCGGGATCGCAGGGAGCTGGGCCCGGGGCGGGGCGGTCGTGCGCCACAGCTCCAGGGCCGCCGTGAGGGCCGCGACGACCAGGAGGCCGTTGCGGGTGAACAGGAGGGCCATGCCGTAGGCGTCGCTGGCGACCACGTGTCCGAAGCCGACGGGGAACTCCAGGACCGTCACCAGGCAGGCGACGACGACCAGGGTGGCGGGCAGGGTCATCGGGCTGGCCCGGAAACAGAGGCAGACGGCGGCGAGGCCGACCAGCCACACCATGTACTGCGGGCTGATCACCCGGCTGGTCACCGTGAACAGCAGCACCGCCACGAAGGCGGCGTCCGCGAGGGTGTGCGGCAGGAAGCGGGTGGCCCGCAGCCGCCACAGCAGCAGCCAGCCGAAGGCGGCCACGGTCAGCAGCAGCGCCACCGTGCTCACCGTCTTCACGAACGGGCCCAGGAACTCGATGGAGCCGTAGTTCAGCGCCACCCGGCCCTCCCAGCCGAAGTGCCGGCCGACATGGAAGACGAGGGCGCCCAGCGACTCCACCTCGGTGCCCCGGTCGCCCTGGAAGGTCAGGAAGGCGAAGGCGCCGGGCATGGTCACCGCGAACAGAGACGCCAGCGCGGCCACCGTGACGGCCGCCGAGGCCCACGCACGCCGTTGTACGGCCCCCACCAGCAGCAGCGCGGGCCAGACCTTCAGCAGCGCCCCGAAGCCCGCCAGGGCGCCCATCAGGCGCGGACGCCGGGCCCCGGCGAGCAGCGCGGCCACCGCCACGGCGGTCACCATCACGTCGTAGCGGGCGTACACGGTCGGGCCCAGCAGCGGTACGCCCACCACCCACGCCCAGGCGCCGCGCGGCGTCCGGCCGGGGCGCCCGCCCGCGTGGCGGAGCAGGGAGAGGACGACCAGGTCGGCGAGGAGGGCCAGGACGAAGAACGCCGACGCGTAGTCCAGGAACGGCAGGGCGCCGGGGGAGAGGATCGCGAGGGCGGCTGCGGGCGGGTACTGCCAGGTGACGTCGGCCAGCGGGAAGGTGCCGTCGCGCAGCACCTCGTACCAGCCGTGATAGATCACCGAGACGTCGCTGGTGACGTCCGGGCCGGGGAAGACGAACACCTTGAACACGAACAGCAGCAGGAGCAGCCGGGTCAGACCCCAGGTGCCCAGTAGTGCCACGGGGAGCCGCAGCCGCTTTCTGTCCGCGATGTCCACGTACATCCCTGTCCGTTCCTCATGGCTGGTTCTTCGTGGCCGATTATCCGCGTCAACCGGTGCGCGGCCATGATCTCCCGCTCGGCTGTGCGAATGCCATCAAGCGGGGCCGGACACCTGTGAGGGTTCTGGGAGGGTGTGGGAGACGGTTCGGTAGGGTCGGCGGCGTGCACAAGACCCTGATCGTGACGAACGACTTCCCGCCTCGTCCGGGCGGTATCCAGGCCTTCCTGCACAACATGGCGCTGCGGCTCGACCCCGACCGGGTCGTTGTCTACGCCTCCACCTGGAAGCGGGGTCCCGAGGGCGCCCGGGCCACGGCCGCCTTCGACGCCGAGCAGCCCTTCGCCGTCGTACGGGACCGGACGACGATGCTGCTGCCGACGCCGGCGGTCACCGGGCGGGCCGTCGGGCTGCTGCGTGAACACGGGTGCACCTCGGTGTGGTTCGGGGCGGCGGCGCCGCTCGGGCTGATGGCCCCGGCCCTGCGCAAGGCGGGCGCCGAACGGCTGGTGGCGACGACCCACGGTCACGAGGCGGGGTGGACGCAACTGCCGGCGGCGCGTCAACTGCTGCGCAGGATCGGCGAGTCGACGGACACGATCACCTACCTCGGCGAGTACACGCGGTCGCGGATCGCCGGCGCGCTGACCCCGGCGGCGGCCCGGCGGATGGTCCAACTGCCGCCCGGGGTCGACGAGAAGACCTTCCACCCGGAGTCGGGGGGCGCCGCGGTCCGCGCCCGGCTCGGGCTCACCGACCGGCCCGTGGTCGTGTGCGTCTCACGGCTGGTCCCGCGCAAGGGGCAGGACACGCTGATCCTGGCGATGCCCCGCATCCTCGCGGTCGAGCCGGAGACGGTCCTGCTGATCGTCGGCGGCGGGCCCTACGCGCGGGAGCTGCGCAAGCTCGCGCACGAGACAGGCGTCGCCGACTCGGTCCGCTTCACCGGCCCGGTGCCCTGGGCCGAGCTGCCCGCCCACTACGGCGCCGGTGACGTCTTCGCGATGCCGTGCCGGACGCGCCGGGGCGGTCTGGACGTCGAGGGGCTCGGGATCGTGTACCTGGAGGCGTCCGCGACGGGGCTGCCGGTGGTCGCCGGTGACTCGGGGGGTGCGCCGGACGCGGTCCTGGACGGCGAGACCGGCTGGGTGGTGCGCGGCAGCTCCGTGGAGGAGGCCGCCGACCGGATCACCGTGCTGCTGGGCGACGCCGAACTGCGCGCCCGGATGGGGGAGCGGGGGCGGGCCTGGGTCGAGGAGAAGTGGCGCTGGGACCTGCTGGCGGAGAGGCTGAGGGCGCTGCTGTGACGGCGGGCGTCCGCGCCGGCGAACTTGTGCAGGTACGCACCTACTAGGCGGAACCCGAAATTCCGCCGATGCTGCGGGCATGACAGAAAAGGTGATACACCGTCAGTTGACGCAGCATCAGCTGACGAGACGTCAAATACTGGGCATGGCCGCCTTCCAGACGGCCGCCGCCCTCGGATTCACCCGCGTCGGCCTTCAGTCGGCCCAGGCCGTCGAACCCGCCGCCGTCGAGTCCGCCCCCGCGATCGTCATCGGCTCCGGATACGGCGGCGCCGTCGCCGCCCTCCGCCTCGGCCAGGCCGGCATCCGCACCCTCGTCATCGAGATGGGCCGCCTCTGGAACACGGCGGGTCCCGACGGCAAGGTCTTCTGCTCCACCGCCGCCCCCGACAAGCGCTCCATGTGGTTCAAGACCCGCACCGAGGCGCCCCTCGCCAGCTTCCTGTGGCTGGACGTCGTCAACAGGGACATCACCCCCTACCCCGGCGCCCTGGACCGCGTCCACTACAACGACATGTCCGTGTTCCTCGGCCGCGGGGTCGGGGGTGGTTCGCTGGTCAACGGCAGCATGGCCGTCACCCCGCTCCAGTCGTACTTCGCCGAGCAGTTCCCCGGCGTCAACGCCACCGAGATGTACGGCACTTACTTCCCGAGAGCCCGCGCGATGCTCGGCGTCAACAGCGTCGACCCCGCCTGGTTCGAGTCCACGGAGTGGTACCGCTTCACCCGGATCTCCCGCAAGCACGCCGAGAAGACGGGCCTGAGGACCACCTTCGTCCCGAGCGTCTACGACTTCGAGTACATGCGGCGCGAGGCGGCCGGCACCGCGACCAAGTCCGCGCTCGGCCAGGAGGTCATCTACGGCAACAACCACGGCAAGCGCAGCCTCGACAAGACGTACCTCGCCTCGGCACTGGGCACCGGCAACGTCACCATCACCACCATGGAGCGGGTCAGGGCGATCACCCGGGCCGCCGACGGGACGTACGTCCTGACCGCCGACCGGATCGACGACACCGGTGCGGTCGTCCAGACCAAGCAGTACGGGTGCACCTATCTGTTCCTCGGCGGCGGCAGCATCGGGACCACCGAACTCCTCGTCCGGGCCCGGGAGACGGGCGCGCTGCCCGCGCTCAACGCCAGCGTGGGGGCCGGGTGGGGCACCAACGGCAACGTGATGCTCGGGCGCGCCAACCATCTGTGGGACACGGTCGGGGCGAACCAGTCGACGATGCCGGTCATGGGCATCGACGACTGGGCCAACACCGCCAACCCCGTCTTCGCCGAAATAGCCCCGCTGCCCACGGGGTTGGAGCACTGGGTGAGTCTCTATCTGGCGCTCACCAAGAACCCGGAGCGGGCGTCGTTCACCTACGACGCGGCGACCGACTCGGCGCGGCTCGGCTGGAGCGCCGCCCAGAGCGCGGTGTCCGTCGCCATGGCCAAGAAGCTGTTCGACCGGATCAACGCGGCCAACTCCACCATCTACCGGTACGACCTGTTCGGCTCCGGCAACAAGGTGTTCGCCGACGACTTCACCTACCACCCGCTGGGCGGCTGCGTGTTGGGCAAGGCGACCGACAACTACGGGCGAGTGAAGGGGTATTCGAAGCTGTACATCACCGACGGCTCGCTGGTGCCCGGCTCGATCGGGGTGAACCCGTTCGTGACGATCACCGCGCTCGCGGAACGGACGATGGCGCGGGTCCTCGCCGAGGACACCGCGCCATGACGTTCAGCAGGACCGGTTGGGCCGAAGGGGCCTGAGTCGGGCCTGGTTGGGTCTGATGGGGCTCACTAACCTTGGTAGATAGCCTCGATCTCGTCCGAGTAGTCCTTCGCCACCACATTGCGCTTGAGCTTCAGGGACGGCGTCAGGTGGCCCGACTCCTCGGTGAACTGGGAGGCCAGAATGCGGAACTTCCGCACCGATTCCGCTTTCGACACCGCGGCGTTGCCGTCGTCGACCGCGCCCTGGATCGCCGCGAGGAGATCCGGGTCATGGGCGAGCGACGCCGCGGTGGACCCGGCCGGCTTGCCGTGCTCGTCGGCCCAACGGCCCAGGAACTCCTCATCGATGGTGACCAGCGCGCCCACGAACGGCCGCCCGTCGCCCACCACCATGCACTCCCCGACCAGCGCGTGCGCGCGGATACGGTCCTCGATCACGGCCGGCGCGACGTTCTTGCCGCCCGCCGTGACGATGATCTCCTTCTTGCGGCCGGTGATACGGAGATAGCCGTCCTCGTCGAGGGTGCCGATGTCGCCGGTGTGGAACCAGCCGTCGGCCAGCGCCTCCTCGGTCGCGCCGGGGTTGTTCCAGTACTCCTTGAACAGGTGCTCGCCGTGCAGCAGCACCTCGCCGTCGTCGGCGATGCGCACCACCGAGCCGGGCAGCGGCTGGCCGACCGTGCCGATCTTCTGCCGGTCCCAGGGGTTGAACGCGGTGGCGGCACAGGACTCGGTGAGGCCGTAGCCCTCCAGCACCGTGAAGCCGATCCCGCGGAAGAAGTGCCCGAGCCGCTCACCGAGCGGGGCGCCCCCGGAGATGGCGAACTCGCCCTTGCCGCCGAGGACGTTGCGCAGCTTGCTGTAGACCAGCCGGTCGAAGACCTTGTGCTTGAACTTCAGGCCGACCGACGGGCCGGACGGCTCGTCCAGCGCCCGGCTGTACGCGATGGCCGTGTCGGCGGCCTTGTCGAAGATCTTGCCCTTGCCGTCCGCCTGCGCCTTGGCCCGTGCCGAGTTGTAGACCTTCTCGAAGACCCGCGGCACACCGAGGATCAACGTCGGCCGGAACGCGGCCAGTTCGTCGGTGAGGTTCTTGATGTCCGGGACGGTGCCCAGCTTGATCGGCGCCATCATCGGCGCGATCTGCACGAGCCGACCGAAGACGTGCGCGAGCGGGAGGAAGAGAAGGACCGAGCACTCGCCGGTCCGGAACAGGGGCCGCAGTCGCTCGACGACGTTCCCGCACTCGGCGAAGAAGCTGCGGTGCGTGAGCACACACCCCTTGGGCCGGCCGGTCGTACCGCTCGTGTACACGATGGTCGCCGGGTCGTCGGCCTTCGTCCGCGCACCGCGTTCCTCGACGGTCGCGTCGCTGACGTCCTTGCCGGCCCGCTCCAGTTCCTGCACGGCGTCGGCGTCGATCTGCCAGACGTGCTTGAGCTCGGGCAGCCGGTCGCGCACCGACTCGACGGAGGCCGCGTGGCCGTCCAGCTCCACGATGATCGCGGTGGCCCCCGAGTCACCGAGGATCCACTGCACCTGCTCGGCGGAGCTGGTCTCGTACACGGGTACGGTCACCGCGCCCGCGCACCAGATCGCGAAGTCGAACAGGGTCCACTCGTACCGTGTGCGGGACATCAGAGCGACCCGGTCGCCCTGCGCGACCCCGGAGGCGATGAGGCCCTTGGCGGTGGCGTGCACCTCGGCGAGGAAGGCCGTGGCCGTCACGTCCTGCCAGGCGCCATCCACCTTGCGGGCGATGACGGCGACATCCGGATGCTGCACGGCGTTTCGGCGGACGATGTCGGTCAGATTTCCGTCCGCGGGGACCTCGTACAAAGCCGGAAGGCTGAACTCGCGCAAGACTGCTGCTCCTCATAGGGCGCCGGCGCCACGACGTTGTGCGATGCGACGGTGCGGTCCATGGCTCGGGCAAGTACTCACGGATCTCGTAGTTGAAATCCTGAGCACGACTGGACTGCCCGGACGTTACCCGCCGGTATGGCTCCTAGGACAGAGGGCCCGGCGAGATGTTCGCGGCGTCACACGGGTTGGTGTCTTTTACGCACAGTAGTGCACGGTTTTCTTGACTGACCAGTAACCGCGAGCGACCCCCCTGTCCTGTTCACTCATGCCGCACACGCCTACCCTTGATCGCCATGGCACCCTCACCGCGGGGCAACCCGGATGGGAAGAAGACGCGCGTTCATGTGGTCAGCGACGTGCACGGCAACGTGCGGGACCTGGCCGTGGCCGGTGCGGGCGCGGACGCCCTGATCTGTCTGGGCGACCTGGTCCTCTTCCTCGACTACGCCGACCACTCGCGCGGCATCTTCCCCGACCTCTTCGGCCCCGAGAACGCCGACCGTCTCGTGGCGCTGCGCACGGCCCGCCGTTTCGAGGAGGCGCGCGCACTCGGGGCCCGGCTGTGGGCGGGCATCGGCATGGACCGGGCGACGGTCATAGAGAAGGCGGTGCGCAAGCAGTACGCCGAACTGTTCGCCGCGTTCCCGACACCGACGTACGCCACCTACGGCAACGTCGACATGCCGACACTGTGGCCGGAGTACGCCGGCCCGGGTACCCAGGTCCTGGACGGGGAGCGGGTGGAGATCGGGGGCCGGGTCTTCGGCTTCGTCGGCGGGGGGTTGAAGACACCCATGCGCACGCCGTACGAGATCAGCGACGAGGAGTACGCGGCGAAGCTCGAGGCGGTCGGCGAGGTGGACGTGCTGTGCACGCACATCCCGCCGGAGGTCCCGGAGCTGGTGTACGACACGGTCGCGCGCCGCTTCGAACGCGGCAGCCGTGCGCTGCTGGACGCGATCCGGCGCACGCGCCCCCGGTACGCGCTGTTCGGCCATGTCCACCAGCCGCTGGCCCGGCGGATGCGGATCGGCGCCACGGAGTGCGTGAACGTGGGGCACTTCGCGGGGAGCGGGAAGCCGTGGGCGCTGGAATGGTGACCCCGGGTGGGGCGGCCGACGTCCGGCGGTGACCGGGGTGCGGGTGCCAACGGCCTGCGCTGCGCGGGGTAGCCTTCACGCTGCACATACGTGCTCACCGACCCTCCCTCACCGGACCGCATCTGGAGGAGCCACTTCGATGGCGGAATTCACCAGTTCGAGCATCACGATCGAGGCGGCACCGAACGAGGTGATGGCGGTGATCGCCGACTTCGCCCGTTACCCGGACTGGACCGGCGAGGTGAAGGAGGCGCAGGTTCTGAAGACCGACGCCCAGGGCCGCGCCGAGCAGGTCCGCCTCGTCATGGACGCCGGCGCGATCAAGGACGACCAGACCCTCGGCTACACCTGGACCGGCGACCACGAGGTCTCGTGGACCCTGGTCAAGTCGCAGATGCTGCGGGCGCTGGACGGCTCGTACATCCTGAAGGCGGCGGGTGACGGCGCGACCGAGGTCACCTACCAGTTGACGGTGGACGTCAAGATCCCGATGCTCGGCATGATCAAGCGCAAGGCCGAGAAGGTCATCATCGACCGGGCGCTGGCGGGCCTGAAGAAGCGCGTGGAAGAGCCCAAGTAGTTCCCCGCCACCTGCCCGCGCTGCTGCTGCGGCGCGGGCAGAGCCTTGAAGCGCGGGCCCGCGTCTTCAGCCCGTCCGGCGCTTGAGGACGAGGCCCGTTCAGGGTCGATGCGGGGGTCCGGGGGCGCAGCCCCCGGAGGCGGGCGCCGACACCGGTACCGTTCACCCACATGCGCACCCTCCTCCTGACCGGCCCCGGCGGCTCGGGCCGTACCACCCTCGCCGCGGCCACCGCACTGACCGCGGCGCGCGACGGCATCCCCACCCTCGTCCTCAGCACCGACCGCACCGACACCCTCGGCGCCGCCCTCGGCACGCCCACCGGCCCCACCCCCGTGGCCGTACCGGGCGTCCCTCACCTCACCGCCTGGCGTCCCGACGCCGCCGAAGGTTTCCGCGCCGACCTCACCGCCTTCCAGGACCGCGCCTCGAACGTCCTCGGCTTCCTCGGCGCCTCCCGGCTCGACCCCGAGGAACCCACCCCCCTCCCCGGCGCCGAGGAGCTCGCCCTCCTGCGCGCCCTGCGCGACGCCGCGCTCTCGGAGGCGTACGACCTCCTGGTCGTCGACCTCCCGCCCACCGCACAGGCGCTCGCCCTCCTCGCCCTCCCCGAGGAACTCCGCCGCTATCTGCGCCGCCTCCTCCCCGCCGAACGCCAGGCCGCCCGCGCCCTGCGGCCCGTACTCGGCCGCCTCGCCGGTGTCCCGATGCCCACGGAGTGGCTGTACGAGGCCGCCGCCCGCTGGGACGTGGAACTGGCCGCCGTCGCCGCGGTCGTCGAGGACCGGGACACCGTCGTACGACTGGTCGCCGAACCCGGCCCGGCCGGCACAGACGCCGTACGCGCCGCCACCACCGGACTCGCCCTGCGCGGCCTGCGCGCGGACGTGCTGCTCGCCAACCGTGTCCTGCCGGAGCCCTCGACCGACCCCTGGCTCGCCTCCGTCACCGCCCAGCAGCGCAAGGCGTTGGACGAGTGGGGCGAGTCGCCGCAGCCGTACGCCCTCCACCAGGTCCCGCACCTCGGACACGACCCGCGCGGCACCGACGACCTGGCAGCCCTCCGCGCACCCGCCGTCAACCGGACCCCCGCCACCGTCGAGTGGCCCGTCACCGACCACCTCGCCGACGACGGTGTGCTCCTCTGGCACATCCCCCTGCCCGGCGCGATACGCGACGAGCTCGACCTGGTCCGGCGCGGCGACGAACTCGTGGTCACCGTCGGCCCGTTCCGCCGTATCGTTCCGCTGCCCTCGGCACTGCGCCGCTGCACGGTGGCCGGTGCCGCCCTGCGCGACGGCGAGCTGAGGGTCCGTTTCGCGCCGGACCCGGATCTGTGGCCGCAGACCCGATGAACGGCGTACGTCCATTCGGGTACCGTCGGAGAGACGAACCGTAGTCAGGAGCCCGCCATGAGCGAAGAGCGCCCCACATCCGACGCCGCTCGGGGGGACGCGGCCGACGAGGCACCGTACGAGACGCCCGCCTCCGACGCCGACGCGTGGGCGAAGGCCTGCGCCGAGGACCTCGAAGCGGAGAAGGCGCGCCGCCGGGCCCGGTACGGCCAGCAGCCGGGCTCCGCCGCCGAGGAACTGCGCAAGCTCGTCGACGCCGTCTCGGAGAAGCTGTCGTCCCTCCAGTCACCGCTGCTCGGCGCGGTCGCCCAGGGCACCGCCCAGCAGGTGGTGCAGCAGGTCGTCCAGCAGGCCAGGGCGGCCGTCGAACCGGTGATCGAACGCAATCCGGATGTCTTCGACCACCTGGCAGCCGCGGGCAACGAACTGCTCGCCGCCTACCGCTCCGCCGTCGAGTCCCAGGAACGCCGCTGGACGACCGGGGAGGCCGACGGAGGAAAGAACCGGGGCGAGGACCCGGGCGAGGGCACCGGCTCCGGCGAGCGCATCGACCTGGACTGACACCCCTTGGACCACGTCCCCGTCGGGCCCGCCCGGCGTGCGGACGAGGGGCACCCGGCGACAGGGCCTCGGGTACGGTTGGCCGTAGCGGGGCTCCACCGAAACTGAGGGATTCATGGGACTCACCATCGGCGTCGATATCGGCGGCACGAAGATCGCGGCCGGCGTGGTCGACGAGGAGGGCAACATCCTCTCGACCCACAAGGTGCCGACCCCGGGCACGCCCGAGGGCATCGTGGACGCCATCGCCGCCGCCGTCGAGGGCGCGCGCGCCGGGCACGACATCGTGGGCGTCGGTATCGGCGCCGCCGGATACGTGAACCGCGAGCGATCCACGGTCTACTTCGCGCCCAACATCGACTGGCGCGAGGAACCGCTGAAGGACAAGGTCGAGACCCGCGTGGGCCTGCCGGTCGTCGTCGAGAACGACGCGAACGCGGCGGCGTGGGGCGAGTACAAGTTCGGCGCCGGCAAGGGCCACCGCAACGTCATCTGCATCACCCTGGGCACCGGCCTCGGCGGCGGCATCATCATCGGCAACAAGCTGCGCCGCGGCCACTTCGGCGTGGCCGCCGAGTTCGGCCACATCCGCGTGGTCCCGGACGGGCTGCTGTGCGGCTGCGGCAGCCAGGGCTGCTGGGAGCAGTACGCGTCGGGGCGCGCCCTCGTCCGGTACGCGAAGCAGCGCGCCAACGCGACCCCCGAGAACGCGGAGCTGCTCCTCTCCCTGGGCGACGGCACCCCCGACGGCATCGAGGGCAAGCACATCTCGATGGCCGCGAGGCAGGGCGACCCCGTCGCCGTCGACTCGTACCGCGAACTGGCCCGCTGGGCCGGCTCGGGCCTCGCCGATCTGGCCTCCCTCTTCGACCCCTCCGCCTTCATCGTCGGCGGCGGCCTCTCGGACGAGGGCGAACTGGTCCTCGACCCCATCCGCAGGTCCTACAAGCGCTGGCTGGTGGGCGGCAACTGGCGCCCGGTCGCCGACGTCATCGCCGCCCAACTGGGCAACAAGGCAGGCATGGTGGGCGCGGCGGACCTGGCCCGTGAACCCGACCCGATCATGTAGAACGCCCTCCGCACCCGTACCTGCTCGCCGTCCCCTGGAAGGGGACGGCGAGCAGCCTTTAGGGGCGCGGGGCTGTGTCATTGTGCGGCTCCGCCGCGTGGGCGCGACAAGCCACAACGGGCCGTCAGACGGCCAACAACCGCACCTCTCACGGCGAGTTCCCGCCGCCCCCCACCCCACCTCCGTATCTTGACCAACATGGCGACCAACCCCCCGCTCCCAACCCCCCGCACGGACCCCGACGGTTCCGCCGTCATCCGAGTCCTCAGCTACAACATCCGCTCGATGCGCGACGACACCACCGCCCTCGCCCGCGTCATCACCGCCTGCGCCCCCGACCTGGTCCTCATCCAGGAAGCCCCCCGCTTCTTCCGCTGGCGCAGAAAGCTCTCCCGGCTCGCGGCAGCCTCCGGCCAGGTACTCCTGTCCGGCGGCGCCACCGCCGCCGGCCCGGCCCTCCTCTGCTCCCTGCGCGCGACCGTCGAACGCACCGAGGACGTCCTTCTGCCGCTCACCCCCGGCCGGCACCGCCGCGGTTTCGCGACGGCGGTCGTCCGCTTCGGGGGCGCCCGGCTCGGCGTGCTGAGCTGTCATCTCAGCCTGCAGAAGGACGAGCGGTACGAGCAGTCCGGCCTGCTCCTCGACCGCCTCGCCGCGCTCGACGTACCCCACGCGGTCGCGGGCGGCGACCTCAACGAACGCCCCGCCGGCCGCAGCTTCCGGCGCCTGGCCACCGGCCTCCAGGACTGCTGGAGCACCGCCCCCTGGGGTACGGAGTACACCTCGACGCCCACCGACCCGCACCAGCGGATCGACGCGATCCTGGCCACGCCGGGCATCGAGGTCCTCGGCTGTGGGGTGCCGACGGGGCACCCAGGGGTGCTGGCGTCGGACCTGAGGGCGGCGACGGATCACCTGCCCGTGCTGGCGGCACTGCGTGTACCGGCATCCTGAGCCCAGCCCGCCGGGCGGAGTCCGGCGCAGCCGCTCGAAGCCTGTGAAGCCCCCTCCGAGCAGTGCGAGTGCGGCGTCGAGAGGAGCTGCCTGAGGGCGGCCACGGACCACCTTCCGGTCCTGGCCGCCCTCAGAATCCCCGCTTCTCAGACGTCCCAGAACGTCCCCGGAGCCGGAGCCGTGGTCGTCAGACCACCGCCCCCCGACCCGGATCCTGCTCGTCGTCCTCGTCGCCCTTCATCCGCATCACCAGCGTCGCGAACCCGCCGAGGAACCCGCCGATGCCCAGCGTCGTCAGCCACCAGGTCATGTCCCAGCCCAGCAGTACGGCGAGCAGCAGCAGGACCGGACCGCCGAGCACCGCCAGCCAGGCGAACCGGGCCGTCGTGTCGGAGGCCGGCAGCGGAGGCGGCTCCGGTGGTACGAAGTGGCCCTCGTCGTCATCGTCGAAGTCGTCCTCCGACGCGTCGGGGGCCGTGTAGTCGCGCGGGCCGCCGACGCCCGGGGCGAAGGCGACGGAGCTGCCCAGCGGCTTCGCGGGCTGTCCGTCGCCCTTGGCCACCTTGTCGGCGTTGCCCTTGGGGTCGGGGTCGACGATGTCGTCGATGTCGTCGTTCGTGTCCGATTCGAGCAGCGCCAGATCCTCGACGGACTTGAACGGTTTGGCGCCGGGCGGGTCCGGCGGCTCGTCGCCGTACGCCTCCACGATCGCGGCCCACGCGGCCGCTTCGTCGAAGGGCACGCCCTTCTCCTCCGGCTCGCGGTCGGAGTCGTGCTCAGCCACCCGTGGCCGTCCCTTCCTGCTGCCCCACTCGGTCTCCCGGTCCCACCGAGTCCTTCGACTCCTCGGACCCCTTACCGGCCGCGGGTGCGAGCCGGAGGACGAACGCGTGGCTCTCCTCGAAGATCCGGTCCGCATCATGGTCCAACGTCGCGACGTGGTAGCTCTGTTCCAGCACGATCTCCGTCACGTCCGTGGACGACACCCGGCTGAGCACCCGGGCCGAGTCGGCCGGCGGCACCACATGGTCCGCGCGGCTGTGCAGCAGCAGCATCGGCTGGGTGACCTGCGGCAGCTCGCCGTCGAGCAGGCGGTAGAACGTCCGCATCGAGTGCGCCGCGTGCAGCGGAACCCTGGGGTATCCGACCTCCGTGGCACCCTCCTTCTTTATGTCGCTCACGATGCCGGGCACCGAGGGCACCAGATGACGCACCACCGGAAGGGCGTACGCGGCGAGGCCGTGCACCTTGTTCGCCGGGTTGACGACCACGATGCCGCTGATCCGGTCGCCGTACTGCGCGGCGAGCCGCAGGGTCAGCGCGCCGCCCATCGACAGGCCGAAGACGAACACCCGGGTGCAGCGCTCCAGCAGGGCGCGCAGCTCACGGTCCACCTCCGCGTACCAGTCCTGCCAGCCGGTGAGCTGCATGTCCTCCCAGCGCGTGCCGTGCCCGGGCAGCAGCGGCAGCGAGACGGTCAGTCCGCGCTCGGCGAGGTACTCCGCCCAGGGGCGCAACGACTGCGGGGAACCGGTGAAACCGTGGCAGAGGAGGACTCCGACCTCCCCGCCCTCATGGCGGTACGGCTCGGCTCCAGGAAGGACCGGCACCATCGGTCTCCTGTTCATGGGGTGGGTGACTGGGGTGGGTGATCACGCATGGAAGCCACGAGGCTTCGAGGCGTACTTCACCGTACGCGACCGCACTGACACCGACCAGGGCCGTCGGGTTCTTTGCCGGTGCCGCGGGTTAAGGTCTGATCCACAGACACAGGAGGCAGTCGGTTGTTGTACGGCGCGATGAAGGTTTCCGTCGGGGTCCCGCTGAAGGTCGCCTTCAGGCCCTGGGTGGAAGGCCTGGAGAACGTTCCGGCCGACGGCCCGGCGATCCTGGCGAGCAATCACCTGTCCTTCTCCGACTCGTTCTTCCTCCCCGCGGTCCTCGACCGCAAGGTCACCTTCATCGCGAAGGCCGAGTACTTCACGACGCCCGGTCTCAAGGGCCGGATGACCGCCGCCTTCTTCAAGGGCGTCGGCCAGCTCCCGGTGGACCGCTCCGGGGCGCGCGGGGCGGGCGAGGCCGCGATCAGGAGCGGTGTCGAAGTCCTCGAGCGCGGTGAGCTGTTCGGCATCTATCCGGAGGGCACGCGCTCGCCCGACGGCCGCCTCTACCGGGGCAAGCCCGGCGGCCTCGCGCGCGTGGCGCTCGCCACCGGGGCGCCGGTCATTCCCGTGGCGATGATCGACACCGAGAAGATCCAGCCGCCCGGCAAGGTGATGCCCAAGCTGATGCGCCCCGGCATCCGTATCGGCGAGCCGCTCGACTTCAGCCGGTACCAGGGCATGGAACACGACCGCTTCGTGCTCCGGGCCGTGACCGACGAGGTCATGTACGAAATTATGAAGCTCTCCGGCCAGGAGTACGTCGACATCTACGCCTCGGCCGCCAAGCGTCAGATCGCGGAAGCGCTGAAGGCGGAGAAACTGGCGGAGAAGCAGGCGCAGAAGGCCCTGGAGAAGGAACGTTCGGGCACCAAATAGCAGTACCGGGGGCGGGTTCGGGGTGGGCGGGGACATGGCTGTACGTGAGAAAACCGGGCGGGAGAAGGCCGGGCGACCGACGATCATGCGGATGTCGGTCGAGCAGCCGCTGTGGCGTGCGCTGGCCGGCTACCGGGTGCTCACCATGCTGTACGCGGTGGGCTTCTTCGCCACCGCCTACGACGGGTTCCAGCGTGTCTGGGTCGCCGTCGCCTACTACGTCGTCCTGGTCGTCTGGACCCTGGCCACCCTGCCCTGGGTCGCCAACGCGGCCAGCTGCACCAAGCGCTTCCTCGCCGCCGACCTCACGATCGCCCTCACCGGCATCCTCCTCACGCCCCTCGCCGACACCCACGAACGCATCCAGTCGGGCGGCCCGACCCTGCCGTCGATATGGACCGCGGGCTCCGTCCTGGCCTTCGCGATCAAGGGCGGCTGGCGCTGGGCGGCCCTCGCCTCGACGCTGGTCGCCGTGGTGAACCTGGTCGAGCGCGGCACCCCGGCCCGCGACACCATCCACAACGTGATCCTGGTGTGGGTCGCCTCCATCGCCATCGGGTACGTCGTCGAGGTAGCCCGCGCCTCCGAGCGCATCCTTGCCCGCGCCCTGGAGATCGAGGCCGCGACCCGTGAACGGGAGCGCCTCGCCCGGGACATCCACGACAGCGTCCTCCAGGTACTGGCGATGGTGCAGCGGCGCGGCGCCGTGCTCGGCGGCGAGGCCGGGGAACTGGGCCGGATGGCCGGCGAGCAGGAGGTCGCGCTGCGCGCCCTCGTCTCCGGCGGCCTCGCACCGGAGTCGCGTGAGTCGCCGTACGGCGAGGCCGTGCACGCGGCGGGGGAGTCCGAGCCGGACGCGTCGGACCCGGTGGACCTGCGCACCCTGCTCGTCCCGTACGCCACCTCGACGATCACCCTCTCCGAGCCGGGCGCGCCCGTGCCGCTCGCCCGGGCCGCCGCGAAGGAGCTGGCCGCGGCGGTCGGCGCCGCCCTGGACAACGTACGGAAGCATGTCGGGGAGGACGCCCGCGCCTGGATCCTGGTCGAGGACGAGCCGACCTCCGTCGTCGTGACCGTGCGTGACGACGGGCCGGGCATCCCGGAGGGGCGGCTCGCCCAGGCCGAGGGCGAGGGGCGGCTCGGCGTGGCCCAGTCGATCCGTGGCCGGCTGCGCGACCTCGGCGGCGACGCCGAACTGATCTCGGTGCCGGGGCAGGGCACCGAGGTCGAACTGACGGTACCGAAAAACACCAGATCGGCACGGGGGAAGGCGGAGCGGCGATGACGGCCACCGGGAACGACGGCAAGGGCACGACCGTTGACGAGGAAGGCGGCCGGGGCCCGCTGCGGGTGATGGTGGTGGACGACCACCCCATGTGGCGTGACGCTGTCGCCCGCGACCTGGCCGAGTCCGGGTTCGACGTGGTCGCCACGGCGAGCGACGGCGAGCAGGCCGTACGCCGCGCCCGCGCCGTCGCACCGGACGTCCTCGTGCTCGACCTGAACCTGCCCGCCAAACCCGGCGTCCAGGTCTGCAAGGAACTGGTCGGGGCCAACCCCGCCCTGCGCGTCCTGGTCCTCTCGGCGAGCGGCGAGCACGCCGACGTACTGGAGGCGGTGAAGTCGGGCGCGACCGGCTACCTGCTGAAGTCGGCCTCGACGGAGGAACTGCTGGACGCGGTGCGCCGTACCGCGGTCGGCGACCCGGTGTTCACCCCGGGACTGGCAGGCCTGGTCCTCGGCGAGTACCGACGGCTGGCCTCCGAGCCGGCCCCGGCCGCGGACGCCGACGAGCCCCGGGCCCCGCAGCTCACCGACCGCGAGACGGAGGTGCTGCGGCTGGTGGCCAAGGGACTCAGCTACAAGCAGATCGCCGAACGCCTGGTCATCTCCCACCGCACGGTCCAGAACCACGTCCAGAACACCCTGGGCAAGCTGCAACTGCACAACCGGGTGGAACTGGTGCGGTACGCGATACAGCGCGGCCTGGACGACGAGTGAGAAGAGTACGGAGCCTCGACGCCGAGTGAGGCGCGCGTCACACTGATCCTTCGTCAGGAACCCGCGGCGAAGGGACACTTCCATGCGCGTCGGAGTACTGACCGGAGGCGGCGACTGCCCCGGGCTCAACGCCGTCATCCGGGCCATCGTCCGTAAGGGCGTACAGGAGTACGAGTACGACTTCGTCGGCTACCGGGACGGCTGGCGGGGTCCGCTGGAGGGCATCAGCGTGCGCCTCGACATCCCCGCCGTGCGCGGCATCCTCCCGCGCGGCGGCACCATCCTCGGCTCCTCACGGACCAACCCCCTCAAGCAGGAGAACGGCATCGCCCGCATCCGGGAGAACCTCGCCGCGCAGGAGGTCGACGCGCTCATCGCGATCGGCGGCGAGGACACCCTCGGCGTCGCGGCCCGCCTCACCGACGAGTACGGGGTGCCGGTCGTCGCCGTACCGAAGACGATCGACAACGACCTGTCCGCCACCGACTACACCTTCGGCTTCGACACCGCGGTCGGCATCGCGACGGAGGCGATCGACCGACTGCACACCACCGCCGAGTCGCACATGCGCGTCCTCGTCTGCGAGGTGATGGGCCGGCACGCCGGCTGGATCGCCCTCCACTCCGGCCTCGCCGGCGGTGCCAACGTCATCCTCATCCCCGAACAGCGCTTCGATACCGAACAGGTGTGCGCCTGGGTGACCTCGCGCTTCAGCGCCTCGTACGCCCCGATCGTGGTCGTCGCGGAGGGCGCCATGCCCAAGGACGGCGACATGGTGCTGAAGGACCAGTCCCTCGACTCCTTCGGGCACGTGCGCCTGTCCGGCGTCGGTGAATGGCTGGCCAAGGAGATCGAGAAGCGGACCGGCAAGGAGGCGCGCACCACGGTGCTGGGCCATGTCCAGCGCGGGGGCACACCCAGCGCCTTCGACCGCTGGCTGGCCACCCGCTTCGGCCTGCACGCCATCGAGGCGGTCCGCGACGGCGACTTCGGCAAGATGGTCGCCCTGCGCGGCACGGACATCGCCCGCGTCCCGATCGCGGAGGCCACGGCGAAACTCAAGACGGTCGACCCGAAGCTGTACGAGGAGGCCGGCGTCTTCTTCGGCTGAGCGCGCGGGGCGCCCGGGTGCGAGCCCGGGCGCCCCTCCGCCTCACCCCAGGGTGCCCGCACCCCGCAGCCGACCCATCAACTCCCGTACGACAGCAGCCCCGTTCAGCGAGAGCACCGACTCCGGATGGAACTGCACCCCGGCGAAACCGGGCCCCCGCAGCGCATGCACCTCCCCGCTCGCACTCCGGCTGACCTCGACCCCCTGCGCCGCCAGCTCCCTGCTCGCCTCGTCGTCGCAGTGCGCCACGAAGCTGTTGTAGAAGCCGACGGTCTCCGTCCGCCCGAACAGGTCGATCTCCGTCTGCGCGCCCTGGAACGGCACGTCCTTCCGGACGATCTCCAGCCCCAGCTCCGCCGCGATCAGCTCGTGCCCGAGGCAGACACCGAGGACGCCGTGCCGGTGCTCCCGGACGACCTCGGCGGTCAGTTCGCGCAGGAACCGCATCTTCGGGTCGGCCGGGTCACCCGGGTCGCCGGGGCCGGGCCCGAGCACCAACGGCCCCATGTGCCCTGCGACGGCCTCCCGCAGCCCCGGCTCGTCGTAGCGCCGCACGGTCACCTCCAAACCCGAGGACCGCAGGACGTGCGCGAGCATCGCCGTGAAGGTGTCCTCGGCGTCGACGACCAGGGCGTGCCCGGTCGGCTCCGCTGCCGTTGCGGTGGCTTCCCGCATCCGCAGCCAGAACGGCGCCAGCGAGGCCCGCCGCCCGTCCAGCGCCGCCCGCACCCTCGGATCGTCCGCGAGCCGCGGCCGTACGCCCGTCTCCCGGGGCGGCCCCGGCACCACACCCAGTGCCGCCAGCACCCCGGCCGCCTTCGCGTGGGTCTCGGCGACCTCGCCCGCCGGGTCCGAGCCACGGACGAGCGTGGCGCCGACCGGCACCCGCAGCCGTCCGTCCGGCGCGATGTCGGCGGTCCGGATGAGGATCGGCGAGTCGAGGGTCTGCGCCCCGCCGGCGTCCCGCCCGACGAGTGCCAAGGCCCCCGCGTAGTAGCCGCGCCCACCGACCTCGTGCCGCTCGATCACCCGGCAGGCGTTCTGCACGGGCGACCCGGTGACGGTCGCCGCGAACATCGTCTCCTTCAGCACCTCCCGCACATCCAGCGAGGACCGCCCCCGCAACTCGTACTCCGTGTGCGCGAGATGGGCCATCTCCTTCAGCCGCGGCCCCACCACGACCCCGCCCATGTCGCCGACGGTGCACATCATCTTGAGCTCCTCGTCGACGACCATCGACAGCTCCTCGATCTCCTTGCCGTCGGCGAGGAAACCGAGCAGGTGCTCGGGGGTGGGCCCCTCCGCCGGATAGCGGTACGTGCCGCTGATCGGGTTCATGACCACGGTCCCGCCGGACATCCTGACGTGCACCTCGGGACTGGCGCCCACGAGGGTCCGCTCGCCGGTGTGCACCACGAACGTCCAGTACGCGCCCCGCTCCCCGACCAGCAGCCGCCGGAACAGGGCGAGGGCGTCGGCGCGTCCGAACCCCGGGATCTCGCCCTCGTAAGTCCGCCGGATGACGAAGTTCGCCCCCTCGCCCCGCCCGATCTCCTCCCGCAGCACCCGCCCGACGATGTCCGCGTACTCCTCGTCGCCGACGTCGAAGCCACCGCCCTCGACCCGCACGTCGTGCGCGGGAAGCTGGACCAGCGCCTCCTCCAGCGGGAGTTCGTACGTCTCCTCGGGCGTGAGCACCGTGAGCGGGGTGCCGTCGTCGCGGACGTCGAAGCCGCGCTCGCGGATCTGGCGGAAGGGGATGAGGGCGAGGCCCTCGTCGGGGATGTCGGCGAGCCGGTCGTACGTGGTCACCGGGCCGAGCAGCAGTTCGACCACGGCCCCCGTTTCGGCGGCACGGCCGGGCGTGCGGCGGCGGAGCAGGGCGAACGGGCGGTTGTCGTGCAGGAGCCGGTCGAGTCGCATCGTTCCTCTTCCATCGATCGATGACTGGATCAGTGATCGGGAGGAACGGCCGGCGCGGAAGTCCGCGAAAACACCGAAGGCCGCCCCTCGGGCGGCCTTCGCGAAGTCGTGCGTACGCGCAGTCAGTGGGCCGCCGGGTGAGCGGGCCACCACCAGTTCTGGTTCTGGGTCGAGTGCGCGAACATGCGACGGACCATACACCACAGGCCGTGGACGGATCATGAACCGGCGCGCGGACCGGTCATTCCGCTGACCGGACCCGAACGAGCGAACCCCGTCTCACGTGATGAGCAGGCGGTTGGACGCCCGACACGACCCCGTAATGTTGGGGCCGTGACCGTGAACGCTAAGACCAGCGCCAGCGCTGGCAACACCTGGCGAGACCTGCCCGCGGCGCAGCAGCCCGAGTACCCCGACACCGAGGCTCTGCGCGCAGTCGTTGCGGAGCTGGAGTCGTATCCCCCGCTTGTTTTCGCGGGCGAGTGCGACCAGCTGCGCGCCCGGATGGCGGCCGTCGCCAAGGGAGAGGCGTTCCTCCTCCAGGGCGGCGACTGCGCGGAGTCCTTCGACGCCGTCGGCGCCGAGCAGATCCGCGCCAAGCTGAAGACCCTCCTCCAGATGGGCGCCGTCCTCACCTACGCGGCCTCCGTGCCGGTCGTGAAGGTCGGGCGGATCGCCGGCCAGTACTCCAAGCCGCGTTCCAAGGGCACCGAGACCCGCGACGGCGTGACCCTGCCGACGTACCGCGGTGACTCGGTCAACGGCTTCGACTTCGACGAGGCGTCCCGGATCCCGGACCCCGAGCGGCTGAAGCGGATGTACAACGCGTCCGCCTCCACGCTCAACCTGGTCCGCGCCTTCACCACCGGCGGCTACGCCGACCTGCGCCAGGTGCACGCCTGGAACCAGGACTTCGTGAAGTCGTCCCCGTCCGGCCAGCGGTACGAGCAGCTGGCCCGCGAGATCGACAACGCGCTGAACTTCATGCGCGCCTGTGGCACGGACCCGGCCGAGTTCCAGACGGTCGAGTTCTACTCCTCGCACGAGGCGCTGCTGCTGGACTACGAGTCGGCGCTGACCCGCGTCGACTCCCGCACCGGACGGCTGTACGACGTCTCGGCGCACATGGTGTGGATCGGTGAGCGCACCCGGCAGCTGGACGGCGCGCACATCGAGTTCGCCTCCCAGGTCCGCAACCCGATCGGCATCAAGCTCGGCCCGACGACGACGGCCGAGGAGGCGCTGCAGTACATCGAGCGCCTCGACCCGGACCGTGAGCCGGGCCGGCTGACCTTCATCGTCCGCATGGGCGCCGACAAGGTCCGCGACAAGCTGCCCGAGCTGGTCGAGAAGGTCACGGCGTCGGGTTCGACGGTGGCCTGGATCACCGACCCGATGCACGGGAACACGTACGAGGCGGCCTCCGGTCACAAGACCCGCCGCTTCGACGACGTCCTCGACGAGGTCAAGGGCTTCTTCGAGGTTCACAAGGAGTTGGGTACGCACCCCGGCGGTATCCATGTGGAGCTGACCGGTGACGACGTCACCGAGTGCGTGGGCGGCGGCGACGAGATCTTCGTCGACGACCTGCACCACCGCTACGAGACGGCCTGCGACCCCCGCCTGAACCGCAGCCAGTCGCTCGACCTGGCGTTCCTGGTCGCGGAGATGTACCGGGACCAGTAGCAGATCACCAGCTGTTGCGCCTCTTACCGGCGCGTGTCGTGGGGCGCGGATCACATACGATCCGCGCCCCACACCACTTTTCGGGCCCCTGCGAGCCGGGTAAGGTTAGGTTTGCCTCACCGGCCAAGCGGACATCCTGGTCTCGGTACGGCACGACCTTTGGACCCCGTCGGGAGGTGACCCGCGTGTACGTCTGCAACTGCTTCGGAGTGACCGAGACGCAGGTGAGGAAGCATGCGGCGGACGGCGCCTGCACGCCCCGGCAGATAGCGTCGGCCTGCAAGGCGGGCACGGACTGCGGCTCGTGCGTACGGCGCATCCAGGCACTGCTGGGCAGGGGCGCGTACCCGACCCGCGGACTCGTGGACGAGGGTCGGCCGGTCCGGGCTGAACAGTTGGACGAGGCCGCCTAGCCTGGAGCGGGCTCAGCTCTCGGGTTGCTCGATGAGCTGCGCGATGTAGAGCGCCTCGCCGAGCTTCTCCACCAGTTCCAGCTGGGTGTCCAGGTAGTCGATGTGGTGCTCCTCGTCCGCGAGGATCGACTCGAAGATGTTCGCCGACGTGATGTCACCCTTGCCGCGCATGACCTCGATACCGCGCTTGAGGCGGTCGATCGCCTCGACCTCGACCTGCCGGTCCGCCTGGAACATCTCCGTGAGGGTCTGGCCCACCCGCACATGGAAGAGCCGCTGGTAGTTCGGCAGGCCGTCCAGGAACAGAATCCGGTCGGTGAGGAGCTCCGCGTGCTTCATCTCGTCGATGGACTCGTGTCGCGTGTACTTCGCGAGCTTCGTCCAGCCGAAGTTCTCCTGCATCTTCGCGTGCAGGAAGTACTGGTTGATCGCCGTGAGTTCGGCGGTCAGCTGCTCGTTGAGGAATTCGATGACCTCGGGGTCGCCCTGCATCGCGGCGGTTCCTTCCAAGCGGGGGAGTGGGGTGGTTGCCGCCGAATGATTGCATCGCCGCCGAAGATCGTCCAGTAAGTGCGCACTTAGTAAGTAAGGGCAGGCTTAGTCCATGTTATCCGGACTTGACGGAGTCTGGACTGGCCTGGTCATGCGCACTCTCCCTGGTCTGTCAGGATGGAGTCATGGGTCAGCCGGTGGAAAGTGAATCGGGAGAGCGCGATTCAGGAGGTGCGGCGCAGCCCGAATTGCCGCCGGGACAGCGCGTACAGCGCGGCTGGCCGGTCACCCATTATGGGCCGGTGCCCAAATTCCGCCCCGAACGCTGGGAGTTCAGGGTTTTCGGCGCCACCGCCGACGGTGACAAGCACTGCTGGAACCACGAGGAGTTCACGGCCCTGCCGCACTCCTCCGTTCTGGCCGACCTGCACTGCGTGACGAAGTTCAGCATGCTCGGCGCCGAGTGGGGCGGAATTCCGGCGCGGACGATCCTTGCGGCGGCTCCGCCGGCGCCCGAGGTCACGCACGTCATGGTCTGGGCGGAATACGGCTTCAGCTCGAATCTCCGACTGGCCGATTTCGCCTCCGACGGCACGATCTTCGCCACCCACAAGGACGGTGAACTCCTCACCGCCGAACACGGCTTCCCGCTCCGGCTGGTCGTGCCCCACCTGTACGCCTGGAAGGGTCCCAAGTGGGTGCGCGGGGTCGAGTACATGACCGCGGACCGCCGCGGCTTCTGGGAGGAGCGCGGCTATCACAACGTCGGCGACCCGTGGCGCGAGCAGCGCTACTCCTACCAGGAGGAGCCCGGGGACGGCCCCGAGCTCTGAGGTCCTGAGTGTTGAGGTCAGTGGTGGTAGCGGTGCACCACCGCGTGGCCCTTGCCGCGGCCGATCGTCCACTTGTTGACCGGTGTGGTGATCACGAAGGCGGCGGCGAGCGCGATGGCCAGTACCCACCAGAAGCTCGCGTCCGTCAGTTCGGCGTCCATCGCTCCCGGCCAGAAGAGGATCACGCCGTTGTCGATCAGCTCCATCACGGCGATGGAGAGGGTGTCGGCGGCGAGCGCGACCCGGATCGCGGTCTTGAGGCCGACGCCCGCCTTCAGGACGCCGCGCAGGGTGAAGGCGTAGCCGAAGAAGAAGGCGAGTGTGATCGCCAGGACCAGCGTGGGGACGTCGCCCCAGCCGAGCGCGGTGCCGATCACCATGCCCAGCACCTCGCCGATGGCGCAGCCGGTCAGACAGTGAAGGGTGGCCTGGACGGCCACGGCCCAGGTGGCGGCCGGGGTGTGGGCTGGTGTGTGCTGGTGTGCGTGTGTCTGGTGCTCCATGAGTGCTCCCGGTGTCACGCGGTCACGGTTTCCTGCACTCGTCAGCAATATACCCCCCGGGGGTATTCCCGGGTATTGCCCCCGCTGCTCTGTGTCCTACCCGTCCCGGAGTTTCTTCAGCCGCTCCACGTCCGCCGCGTGCCCCTCCTTCCCGCCGGGCGTCTCGATGATCAGCGGTACGCCGTCGGTCGCGGGGTGCGTCATCAGCGCGCGGAACGGGTCCTCGCCGATATGACCCGCGCCGATGTTCGCGTGCCGGTCCTTGTGCGCGCCGACCACGTCCTTGGAGTCGTTGGCGTGGATCAGCTTCAGCCGCCCCTCGCCGACCGTGTCCACGAGCAGGTCGAGGGTCTGGTGCATCCCGCTGGGCCCGGTCAGATCGTGCCCGGCGGCGAAGATGTGGCAGGTGTCGAGGCAGACGCCGAGCTTCGGATGGGCGTCGAGCGCCTCGAAGTACGGCCCGAAGTCCCAGGTGCGCGAGCAGAGGGAGGAGCCCTGCCCCGCGGTCGATTCGAGGAGCAGATACGGGTCGTCGTCGTGGGTGAGCTCGTCGAGCAGCGGCAGCAGGTGCTCCCGTACCTGCTTGAGGGCCACGGACCGCTCCCGCCCGCCGGTCGCGCTCCCGGTGTGCACCACCACGCCCAGCGCGCCGATCTCCCGCCCGCGCCGCAGTGAATGGCGCAGCGACTCCACCGACCGCTCGACGGTCGCCTCGGTGTGCGAACCGAAGTTGATCAGGTACGGGGCATGGACGTACGCCGGGATCGAGCCCTCGGCGCAGGCCGTCCGGAACTCCTCGTCCTGCCGGGGATTGCCGACGGGCGTCGCCCAGCCACGCGGATTGGCGACGAAGACCTGAACCGTCTCGGCCAGGAGGTCGCGGGCGTAGGACAGGCCGACGGAGTGGAGACCGCCGGCCACGGGAACATGGCCGCCGACGGGATTGCGGAGCTGCTTGCTGGTCACCCTTTCAGGGTGGCACGCGGCGCTCCGTGTCCCGTCGGCGGATGCCGATGGCCTGCGACTGCGACTGCGACTGTCCGCAGGGGTCAGCGGATCGTGATGGTGATCGTCGACCCCTTGGCGGCGGTGCCGCCGCCGTCCACGGACTGCTTCTTCACGGTGTCGCCGAAGAGCCCGAGCAGCCCCCGGTCCTCCTCGACCGCGAACCCGGCCCCCTCCAGAGCCGCCTTCGCGTCGTCGACGCTGTCGCCCACCACATCCGGGACCTCGATCATCTCGGGACCCTTGGAGACCGTCAGCGTGACCGTGTCGCCCTCCTCGGCCTCGCTGCCGGCCGCCGGTGACTGGACGGCGACCTGCCCCTGCGCGAACTCGTCCGAGGTGACGGACTTGGCGGCGACCTCGACCTTCAGTCCCGCCTCCTCCAGCACGGCCTGCGCGTCGGCGAGGTCGGCGCCGGTGACGTCGGAGACCTCCACCGGGCTGCCCTTGCTGACGACGAGGGCGATCGCGGAACCCGCACGCCGCTCGGTGCCCGGACCCGGGCTGGTGCTGATCACGGAACCGCGGGGCACCTCCTCGCTGAACTCCCGGGTGACCCTCCCCGGCTCCAGACCGCTCCGCTTCAGCAGCGCCCTGGCCTTGTCGAGGCGGTCGCCCGTGACCTGGGGCACCGGAACTGTCTCCGGCCCCAGGGAGATGGTCAGCGTCACGGTGTCGTTGACCCGGATACGCTCGCCGACCTTCGGATCCGTACTGATGACGCTGCCGCGCCGCACCGTGTCGCTGTAGTCCTCGTCGCGCCTCACCTCGAGCCCGGCGTCCTGCAGCCGGGCCGTGGCCCGCGCCTCGGGCTGTGACAGCACCGTCGGGACCTGTGTGAACTGCCCGGAGTTGATGTACCAGACGCCCGCCCCCGCACCGAGGACGAGCAGCACGGCGACGAGGACGGCGAGCGGCGTACGCCGCTTCCGCTCCCGCGCGGCCCGCCGGGAGGGCGGAGCGGGTGCCGGGGGAGCGCCGACGGCGCCCAGCCGACTGGTCCGGTTCAACCGCCGCTCGTCGACCGGGGGTTCGTCCTCGTTTACGGGCAGGGGCCGGGGCACGGACAGCGCGCGCGGGATGACACTCGTCAGGTTCTCGGCGTTGCCGTGCTCCGAGGTGACGGCCTGCGGCGGTACGGCGTCCAGTTGCTCGGCGTCGAGCGAGCCGCGCGTCTCCAGGACCTGCGAGAGCAGTGCCACGGCGTCGTACGGGCGGATGTCGGCGTTGCGCGCGGTGGCCGAGGCGACCAGCGCGTCCAGCTCGAAGGCCAGCCCCGGTACGACGGCCGAGGGCGGCGGCACGTCCTCGTGCAGGTGCTTGTAGAGCACGAGCGCGGGGGAGTCGCCGTAGTGCGGCTGGTCGCCGGTCAGCATCTCGTAGAGGACGATTCCGCAGGCGTACACGTCGACCCGGGGATCGGCGGTGCCGCTCTCGATCTGCTCGGGCGCCAGGTAGGAGACGGTGCCGAGGACGGAGCCGGTCGTGTTGGTGACCGTGTCCACGGCCCGCACGAGTCCGAAGTCGGCGACCTTGACCCGCCCGTCGTCCCCTATCAGCACGTTCTCGGGCTTCATGTCGCGGTGCACGAACCCGGCCCGGTGCGCGGCGCCGAGGGCGGCGAGCACCGGCTCCAGGATGTCGAGCGCGGCCCTCGGCTGGAGCGCGCCACGCTCGCGCAGCACGTCACGCAGGGTGCAGCCGGCGACGTACTCCATGGCGAGATACACGTACGGCCCGTCGGTGCCCTGGTCGAAGACCTGCACGACGTTCGGGTGCGCGAGCCGGGCCACGGACTTCGCTTCCCGGATGAACCGCTCGACGAAGGACACGTCGGCGGCGAGCGTCGGATGCATGACCTTGAGAGCGAGCACACGGTCGAGACGGGTGTCCACGGCCCGGTAGACCGTGGCCATCCCGCCGACCGCGATCCGCGCGTCCACGCGATAGCGACCGTCGAGCAGCTGCCCGACGAGAGGGTCCTGAAGGGTCGTGTCCACGCAGGTGAGTGTACGAGCCACCGCTGACAAGCCCGCAGTTTCGGCCAGGAAAGCACAGGAAAGCAGCGGTACTGAAGCCGACCTGTGACGCGGATCGCACGGGACGGGGAGGGGTTGGCGGCCGATGGATCGGACCCGCAGCCGCCGACGGCGGGAAGCTCCCACGGGAAAGTCCCGCTGGTAAACGGGCCGGAAACGGGCTGGAAACGGGTGATGCGTGGGTGGGAGATCAAAGGGTGGTGAAGCGCCGGGTGCCTAGAAAGCAGGTCGCTCGGGATCCAACGCGGCCAGCCCGGCAACGGGGGACGACGCCGCAGCGAAGTGCCGCCGGGGTATCCGCCCGGCCCGGTAGGCCAACCGCCCCGCCTTCACCCCGCTCCGCATGGCGGCAGCCATCAGCACGGGCTCCTGAGCCCGGGTGACGGCGGACGCCAGCATCACTCCCGCACACCCCAACTCCATCGCCAACGCCACATCCGACGCCGTCCCCGCCCCCGCGTCCAGAATCACCGGCACACGCGCGTGCTCCACGATCAGCTGGAAGTTGTGCGGGTTGCGAATCCCCAGCCCCGACCCGATCGGCGACCCGAGCGGCATGACCGCGGCGCACCCCACGTCCTCCAGCCTGCGTGCCAGCACGGGGTCGTCGTTCGTGTACGGCAGCACGGTGAACCCGTCCTCCACCAGCACCTCCGCCGCGTCCAGCAACTCGATCGGATCCGGCAGCAGCGTCCGCTCGTCGGCGATGACCTCCAGCTTCACCACGTCCGTCCCGAGCGCCTCCCGGGCCAGCCGGGCCGTCAGCACGGCCTCCCCGGCGGTGAAGCACCCCGCGGTGTTGGGCAGCACCTGGATGCCCAGCCGGTCCAGCACCGACAGCACCGACCCGTGCACCGAGGGATCGACGCGCCGCATCGCGACCGTCGTCAGCTCCGTGCCGGAGGCCACCAGCGCCCGCTCCAGCACGTCGAGGCTGGGCGCACCCCCCGTACCCATGATCAGCCGGGACGTGAAGGCCGTACCGCCGAGGACGAAGGGATCGTCGGCCATGGCTCAGCCCCCCTGGACGGCGGTGAGGACTTCGACGCGGTCACCCTCGGCGAGGGCGGTCGACGACCACCGCGCGCGCGGGACGACGGTTTCGTTGAGCGCGGCGGCCACCCCGGAGGGCGCCGGGGTGAGGGAACTCACCAGAGTGTCGAGCGCGGTTCCCGGGGAGACCTCGCGCCGCCGGCCGTTGACCAGAATGTTCAGGTGATGGCTCATGCGAACTGCTCCATGCGTACGGTGTCGAACCGGCGGGGTGTGAAGGCCCGGGCCTCCTCGGGCAGTTCACCGGTGGCCAGCGCGCAGGCCAGCGCGTCACCGGTGACCGGGGTCAGCAGCACACCGTTGCGATAGTGGCCGGTGGCCAGCAGCAGCCCCTCCAGGGCGGTCGGACCGAGCAGCGGCGCGTTGTCGGGGGAGGCGGGGCGCAGGCCGGCCCGTGTCTCGGTCAACGGCAACTCGGTGATCCCGGGGACGAGTTCGTGGGCGTCGCGCAGCAGCTCGTACACGCCGCCCGCCGTGACCGTCGTGTCCCAGCCCAGTTCCTCGCTCGTCGCCCCGACGACCAGCTCACCGTTCTCGCGCGGCACCAGATAGACCTGGCTGCCGCGCACCACGGCCCGCACGGTCCGGCTCAGGAACGGCGCGTACCGCTGCGGCACGGTCACCCGCAACACCTGCCCCTTCACGGGCCGTACGGGCGGCAGCACGGCCTCCGGGACGCCCGCGAGCCGTCCGCTGAGGCTGCCCCCCGCCAGCACGATCGACCCGGCGGCCAGTTCGTCGCCGTCCGAGTCGGTCACCGACACGGCCCGCTCCCGCCGTACGTCGAGCCGCTCGGCCCAGGTCCGGCGCAGCACCACCCCGGCCCGCTCGCACGCGTCCACCAGCGCCCCGGCCAGCCGCCGGGGGTCGATCTGGTGGTCGCCGTCCACCCGCAGCCCCCCGCGCACGCCCGGCGCGAGCATCGGCTCCAGGCGCCGGCACTCACGCCCCGAGAGCCACTCCGACTCCAGGCCCGACCGCTGCTGCAGGGCGTGCAGTTCGCGCAGTTCGGCGCGGTCGTCGGCGTCGAGTGCGACGGCGAGCGTGCCGCAGCGGCGGTAGCCGAGGTCGTGGCCGGTCAGCTCGGTGAGCTCGGCCACGAAGTCCGGGTAGCGGCGGGCCGACTCCAGGTTCAGCCCCAGCAGGGTCTGCTCGCCGTGGTGCAGCTCCGTGACGGCGGCCAGCATCCCGGCCGCCACCTGCGCGGCCCCGCCGCCCGGCTCGGGATCCACGACGGTCGTGGCGAGCCCGCGCTGCGCGGCCCGCCAGGCCGTCACCAGCCCGATGATCCCGCCTCCGACGACAACGACGTCCGAGGTGTGTGTACGCGACATGGGCGTCCAGCCCCTCCCTTCGCCGGCATGACCCGGATCAGGTTCGTACGGTCGGAGGCCGCCCAGCCTCCCTCTCAGCCCGGTGCGTCCGGGCTCCCGCGAGTGCTTACGCTGGTCACCCTAGCCCGCGGGGCAACTCACATGTAAGGGAGCCTCCGCCCATGGCCCGATCGCTCGACGGTCTCGTCCTCGCCCCGGTCATGGACCAGGCGCCGGGCCAGGTGGGTACGCGCACCCGGTTCACCTACCACGAGCAGGACGGTGGGATCTGGGCCGAGTACGCGGGCGGGGATGTCGTACGCGGCCGTCTCGTGGGTACGCGGGAGGGGGACCGTCTCGACTTCCGGTACGTGCAGCTGAAGCTCGACGGGACGACGTCCTCGGGCCACTGTGTGTCCGAGGTGACCGAACTGCCGGACGGGCGGGTGCGGTTGACGGAGACCTGGGAGTGGGAGTCGCAGCCGGGCAGTGGGACGAGCCTGGTCGAGGAAGTCGCGGAAGCCGAACGAGTCGAGCCCGTGGGTGTGCAGCAGGTCACTGACCGCGCCCACTGACTGACAATTTGTCAGTTGTCTATGGTGATCGGGTGAGTGAGCAGACGCAGACACAGGGCACACAGGGCTTGTCGCAGCCGCGGCGCGTGGTCGTCGTGGGTGCGGGCATGGCCGGGGTGCAGAGCGCGGTCGCCCTGCGGGAGCAGGGGTTCACCGGCACCGTCACGCTGTTCGGCGCCGAACCCCATCAGCCGTACGACCGGCCCCCGCTGTCCAAGGCCGTCCTGCTCGGCAAGGCGGAGGGCTCCGCCTTCGACGTCGACTTCGAGGCCCTCGGCATCGAACTGCTGCTCGGGCGCGAGGTGCTGGGCGTCCGGGCCGGCGAACACGAGCTGGACACCCCTGAGGGACCCGTGCCCTACGACGCCCTGGTCCTCGCGACCGGCGCCGAGCCGATCCGGCTGCCGGGCACCGAGGGCGTACCCGGTGTGCATCTGCTGCGCACCCTCGACGACACCGAGCGGCTGCGGCCCGTACTCGCGCGCCAGCACGACATCGTGGTCGTCGGGGCCGGCTGGATCGGCGCCGAGTTCGCCACCGCCGCGCGCGAGGCCGGCTGCGCCGTCACCGTCGTCGAGGCCGCCGACCGGCCGCTCGCGGGCGCCCTGCCCGCCGAGGTGGCCGCGCCGATGGCCGCCTGGTACGCCGACAGCGGCGCCTCGTTGCGCACCCACGCGCGCGTGGCCCGCGTCGAGCCCGGCGCGGTGGTGCTCGACGACGGCTCGCGGCTGCCCGCGGGCGCTGTCGTCGTCGGCATCGGGGCCCGCCCGGCCACGGCCTGGCTCGCGGGCTCGGGGATCGCCCTGGGCGACCACCGCGAGGTCGTCGCCGACGACCACCTGCGCACCTCCGCGGCGGATGTCTACGCGGTCGGCGACTGCGCCTCCTTCCCGTCGGGAAGGTACGGCCGGCGCCTTCTGGTCCACCACTGGGACAACGCGCTCCAGGGACCCCGCACGGTCGCCGCGAACATCATCGGGGAGACCCCGGCGGTCTACGACCCGGTCCCGTACTTCTGGTCGGAGCAGTTCGGCCGCTTCGTCCAGTACGTCGGCCACCACCAGTCCGCCGACACCACCCTCTGGCGCGGCGACCCCTCAGGCCCCGCCTGGACGGTCTGCTGGCTGCGGGAGGGCCGTCTGGTCGCCCTGCTGGCCGTGGGCCGCCCCCGGGACCTGGCTCAGGGGCGCCGCCTGGTCGAGGCGGGCACCCTGATGGACGCCGAGGCGCTGACCGACCCGTCCCGGCCCCTGAAGGCGGCCACGGCCTAGCGCGACGCGGCTGACGAGATGGCTCGACGCCACCGGATCGGCGCAGGTCGGAGGGGCTTGGCTTCCGACTGTCAGTGCGGGATGGCAGGCTTGTCCCGTGACCGAGATTGACGCAAAGACCGATGCTCTCGTGCCCGCCTGGCTCACGCTGCCCGATATCGCGGAAATCCTCGATATCGAGGTGACACGCGTCCGGCAGCTGGTCAGGGAGGGCCAAGTGATCGCCGTACGCCGTGGTGAGAACCGCGCGTTGCACGTTCCCGCCGCCTTCATCGACGGGGTCGAGCAGAAGGTCGTCAAGGGCCTCACCGGCACCCTGACGCTCCTGAGGGACGACGGCTACTCCGACGAAGAGATGCTGGAGTGGCTCTTCACTCCCGACCCGAGCCTGCCCGGCACCCCCGCGCAGGCCCTCGCCGAGAACCGCGGCACGGAGGTGAGGCGTCGCGCCCAGGCGCTCGCCGTCTGATTCGCCCAGCCGTTCGATGTGCGGGCTGCGGTCCGCACACCGCCACACAGGGGCGCGCCCGGGGGAGAACATCCCGGGGGCGCGCCCATGGGGGGACAACCGTATGCCCGAGACGTCCGACACCGTGCCCGGGGCAACCGCCGACACCGGCACGGCCCGTGCCCGGCTCGCCGACGCCCGGGTCTACCTCTGCACGGACGCCCGCAGACGGCAGGGCGACCTCGCCGAGTTCCTGGACACCGTGCTGGCCGGCGGGGTCGACATCGTGCAGTTGCGCGACAAGGGCATGGAGGCGGCCGAGGAACTGGACCACCTCCAGATCTTCGCCGACGCCTGCGCCCGGCACGGCAAGCTCCTCGCGGTCAACGACCGGGCGGACGTCGCCCACGCGGTCCGCGCCGACGTACTGCACCTCGGCCAGGGCGACCTGCCCGTCCCGGCGGCCCGCGCGATCCTCGGCCCTGACGTGCTCGTGGGCCGTTCCACGCACGCGGGGTCCGAGGCCGCCGCAGCCGCCGTCCAGGAGGGCGTCGACTACTTCTGCACGGGCCCCTGCTGGCCGACCCCCACCAAGCCGGGCCGCCACGCGCCCGGCCTCGACCTGGTCCGTTACACGGCGGCTCTCGCCACCGAGCGCCCCTGGTTCGCCATCGGCGGCATCGGCCTGGGCAACCTGGACGAGGTACTGGAGGCGGGTGCCCGCAGGGTCGTCGTCGTACGGGCGATAACGGAGGCGGACGATCCGGGCGCGGCGGCGGGTGAGTTCGCCAAGCGGCTGCGAGTCCTGTAGCCGGGCGACGGGACATCCCTGAGTTCCGGGAGATCCCTGAGGTCCGGGTGTCCGAGTCCGGGTGTCCGAGGCGTGGTGTCCGAGGGGTGGACAACAAGTCGACAATCCGGGCAAATTCCCTCCATCCGGTTGGGGGACCGCCGCCCCCTGACTAACCTGCGGGTATGGCCCTCGGAACCGCGTCCACCAGGACTGACCGCGCTCGCACCGTGCGTGACATGCTCGCGTCCGGCAAGACCACGTATTCCTTCGAGTTCTCGGCGCCGAAGACTCCCAAGGGCGAGCGGAACCTGTGGAACGCGCTGAGAAGGGTCGAGGCGGTCGCGCCGGACTTCGTGTCCGTGACGTACGGCGCCGGCGGGTCGACGCGCGCGGGAACGGTCAAGGAGACCCAGCAGATCGTCTCCGACACGACGCTCACCCCGGTCGCCCACCTCACCGCGGTCAACCACTCCGTCGCCGAACTGCGCAACATCATCGGCCAGTACGCCGACGCCGGCATCCGCAACATCCTGGCCGTGCGCGGAGACCCGCCCGGCGATCCGATGGCCGAGTGGGTGGCGCACCCGAGCGGTCTGACGTACGCGGCCGAACTCGTGCGTCTCATCAAGGAGTCGGGCGACTTCTGCGTAGGCGTCGCCGCCTTCCCCGAGACGCACCCGCGCTCTCCCGACCGGGACACGGACGTCACGCACTTCGTCGACAAGTGCCGGGCCGGCGCGGACTACGCGATCACCCAGATGTTCTTCCATCCGGAGTCGTATCTGCGGCTGCGGGACGCCGTCGCGGCGGCGGGCTGCCCGACCCCCGTCATCCCCGAGGTCATGCCCGTGACCAGCGTGCGGATGCTGGAGCGGTTGCCGCAGCTCAGCAACGCGGCCATCCCTTCCACCCTGAAAGAGCGGATCCTCACAGCCAAAGACGACGCGGCGGCTGTACGCTCCATTGGCATCGAGTTCGCCACGGAGTTCTGCGCGCGACTGCTGGCCGAGGGAATCCCCGGACTGCACTTCATTACGCTGAACAACTCCACGGCATCGCTGGAAATCTACGAGAACCTGGGCCTGCACCACCCACAGCGGGCCTAGACCGGCCACACCGGCGTACGACACACTGCGTAGCGGCCACTGGGAGAGGGGCGTACATGGGCTGGACGGTCCTCTACATCGCGTTTGGCATCGTCGCGTTGTGGCTACTCGGCGAGGTTCTGCTGCAGTACAAGGCGCGGCTGCGCTGGCGACTGCTGGCCTTCGTCGGCTTCCTCGGCGTGGTCCTCGGCGTGCTCATCTCGCAGGTACTGGTCATCGGCCTGGGCGCCGCGGCCTTCGCGGTCGGGCAGACGTACGTCACCCTGTCGTTCCGCAGCGGCTTCTCGGCCGGTTGGGCCGTTGCCGGCCGCTCGGGCTTCCTCGCCCGGTTCGGCAAGGGCAAGGGCCGTGGCGAGGGGGAGTACAAGGACCCGACCCTTGAGGTCTCCGGCCTGGAGGCGCGCGAGGGCGCGTACGGACCGGGCAACGGCGCCGACGCGGGCTTCGACGGCAACTCCGCCGCCGGCGTCGGGAACGACGCCTACGACACCGGTGCCGGAACGTACCGGCAGGGCGACGACTTCGACCGCGACTACGACCGGGACGATGTCTTCACCCCCGCCCGTTCCGCCCGGCCCGCGGGGGCCGAGAGCGGCGCCGTCTACGAACCGCAGCCCCTCCCCGACGACACCGGCTCGTACGGCATATACAGCGACGCCGCGTACGCGGCGGCGACCGGCCAGGACCAGCCGTACGCGGCGGCCCAGAGCGGCGACCAGACCTACGGGTACGACGGCTACACCGGCTACGACCAGCAGCAGTACGGCTACGACGCCTCGGGCCAGCAGCAGTACGCCGCCTACTCCGACCCGTACATCGGCCAGGGCTACGGCGGCAACTCGTACGACGCCGGCTACGACCAGCAGCAGTACGGTCAGCAGGGCTACGGCCAGGACCAGTACGGTCAGCAGGGTTACGGCGAGACCCCGGCGAGCGGTGTCTGGGTCCCGCAGCAGCGGAACACCGACGACCCGTTCTCCGGCGGCGAACTCCCGCCGGAGCAGCAGTATCCGTACCAGGACAACGGCCAGGGCACCGGCCACGGCCAGGACAGCGGCAACGACAACGGTCAGACGAACGGGCACGGGTACGACGAGCAGCAGTACCGCTTCTAGCCGCGCCGCTTCCGGGGGACCGCCTCCCCGCCCGGGTTCCCGGGGTTCACTGCGAGCCCCGGAAGCCCGGCCCCTCCACGATCAGCCCCGCCACCAGCGCGCCCGACATGCCCGCGTGCGGAAGGCCGCCCCCGGGATGCGACCAGCCGCCCACGCGATACAGCCCCGGTAGCCGGGTGCTGTTGGAGGGACGCAGGAAGTACCCCTTCCCGCCCGCGAGCGAGGGCGCGGGCATGCCCCCGCAGAAGGCGCCCGTCTCGTCCCCGTTGTGACCGGGTGTTCGTGTCTCCTGCCACAGGATCCGCTCACGCAGCCCGGGAATCGCGGCCCCGGCCTCGTGGACCATCATTTCCACGAACGGCTTCGACGAGCCGTCCGCAGCCCAGTCGCCCTTCGGCCGTGCCGTCGCCGTCAGGACCACGGACTCGTGCTCCTCGTCCGGCCGCAGCGCGGGATCGTCCGGCCGCAGTACGGTCACCGTGGGCCGCACCGGGCCAGGTCCCTCCCCGCTCACCCAGTTCAGCTCGGCCCCCCGGTCCGGAGTGTGCACGACCGTGCGATGCGCGGCCTCCGCCTCCCGGGCCCCGCGCAGGGCCAGCAGCACGGTGAACCGGCCCGGTGACGGCGCCGACGCGTCGGGGAACACGTCACCGTCCTCGTCGAGCGCGTGCTTCGTGAGTCCCCTCAGCCGTCCGGGATCCACGCCCGCCACGACATGGTCCGCCTCCGTCACCGTCCCGTCGGCCAGCTCCAGCCCCGCCGCCCAGCCGTCCTTCTCGACGATCCGCGTGACCTCGGCGCCGAAGACGAACTCGACCCGCCGGGCCACGCACCGCTCGTACACCGCACGCGCCAACTCCCGGATACCGCCCCGGACGTACCAGGTGCCGAAGGCGTGCTCCATGTACGGCAGCACGGCCGCGCTCGCCGGAACGTCCCGGGGGTCGAGGCCGTACGCCAGGGCGTGGCTGTCCAGGAGAGCGGTCAGGCGCGGATCACGCAGCTCCCAGGCGGCGATCTCGGCGAGCGTGCCGGCCCGGCGGGTGCGCAGCAGCCGCTTGTGGGGGACCGCCGGATAGGGCTCCCGCTCGGCCAGCACCTGCCAGTCGGTCCACAGGGGCTCCTCCAGGAGCGGCCTGCGGGTGCGGTCCCAGGCCTCGCGCGCCCTGACCAGGAAGTCACCCCAGCGGTCACCCACGCCGGCCCCGAGAGCCGCCTCCAGGGCCTGGACGACGCCCGCGCGGGACGCGTTCGGCAGGGCCACCTCAGTGCCGTCCGGGAAGACATGCCGGGAGGACGGGTCGACCTGGACCAGGTCGACGCACTCCTCCAGGGGCTGCTTGCCGGTCTTGACGAACAGGTCGCGGTAGACCGCGGGCAGGGTGAGCAGCCCGGGGCCCGTGTCGAACGAGAAGCCGTCGCGCTCGAAGCGGCGCACCGCTCCGCCGTACGTCTCCCCACGCTCGTACACCACCACCCGGTGGCCCGCGACGGCCAGCCGGGCAGCGGCTGCCATCGCGCCCATGCCGGCGCCGATCACCGCAATCCGTGCCATGCCAGGGACTTTATCGGCCCCCACTGACAGTCCGGCCACGGGTCTGTGACCAGGCAGTTCGCGACGACGCGGGTGGCCTGGATCAGCCCGGTGGCCATCCGGTCCGGGCCGCGAGCCGTTTCTCCTCGCGCCGCTGGGCCCGGCGCCGCAGGAACCGTCTGATCCGGGAGGCCAGGAAGAACAGGACGACCAGGCCGGCGAGCAGCAGGCTGCCCGCGATGATCGCCGCCGCCTCCGGGTTGAACATCGCGAACGTCACGATGCCGCCGACCCCGAGATCCTCGGCGAGGCTCAGGATCACGTTGCTGAACGGTTCCGGCGAGGTGTTGACCGCCATCCGCGTGCCGGCCTTGACCGCATGGCTGGCCAGCGCCGTCGAACCCCCGATCGCGCCCGCCGCGAGATCCGGCAGCGAACCGCTGTGACCGGCCAGCAGCGCCCCGACGACGGCCCCGGAGACCGGCCGGATCACGGTGTGCACCGCGTCCCACGCCGAGTCCACGTACGGGATCTTGTCGGCGACCGCCTCGCACAGGAACAGCACGCCCGCCACGACGAGCACCTCGGGGCGCTGCAACGACTCGGGCACCTCGTCGCTCAGCCCGGTCGCGCCGAAGACACCGAGGAGCAGCACCACCGCGTAGGCGTTGATGCCGCTGGCCCAGCCGCTCGTGAAGACCAAGGGGAGTACGGACACGGACGCGATGGTAACCAGTCGGCAACGGCGCGTCCTGGGGTTGAGTGCGCAGGGCTGAGTACGCGTACCTAGGGCGAGAGATGAGTAGCCGCACGGATGGGCTGCGACCTGCGGGAACGAGAGAGTGGAGCCACGGGAAAGGGCACGGCTCCGGTACCGCCGACACGGGGCGGCGGAACGGTGCCGGTGCCCTGGACCGCTCCTTCCGCCGATCCGTCGGCGGAAGCGAGGCACGGGGGGACCCGGGGGAACGACCGCACGGGGGAACGGGGAAAGCGGGGGAGGGAACGGGGGAGCAGGAAGGAAGCGCCGGTTCGAGGCGGCCCGCGGGGGACGCGGCCACATCGGACCGGCGCTTTCCCGCGCGTCCGGACCCGCTCGCTCAGCGGTTGCCGCTCACCCGTCCCTGGAGCAGCCGGGACAGCGCCGAGTGGACGTCGTCCAGGGAGCGTTCCGGCTGGAAGGACTGCCAGTCCAGGGCGGCGACCAGGACCATGCCCACCAGGGCCGCCGCGGTCAGCGGGATGTCGATCTCGTCGCTGAGCTCGCCACCCGCCACCGCCTCGCGCAGGACACCTTCGACGACCGCCACCGCCTGCTGTCTGACCACCATCAGGGTGGACTGCCAGGTGCGGTTGGTGCGCCACAGCTCGGCCACGTAGAGCTGGGTGAAGGCCGGGTACCGGCTGATGAAGACGAGCCCGGCCCGGATCATCGCGTCCAGGGCGTCGACCTTCGTGCCGCCGTCCCGGTCGGTCCGCTCGGCCGCCTCCCGGAGAGAGGCGGTGAGGAGTTCCACGCCGTGCCGCAGCAACTCCTCGAAGAGGACCGACTTGCTGGCGAAGTTGTAGTAGACCGTGCCCTTGGCGACTCCGGCCCGCTCGGCGATCTCGTCCACCGTGGTGGCGGAGAAACCCTGTTCCGCGATAAGTGTGACGGCGGCCTCGTAGAGCTTCTGCCGGGTGGCCTCGCGGCGCGTACTGCCGCCGGACGGGGTGCTGCTGCGTTCCATGGCCCTGATTCTCACAGGAACAGCGGGCCCACGCTGACGAGACGTCACAGGCTCAACTCCGGGTGCAGCCGGTCCAGGGTCCACACCTGCCTGCGGCGGGCCGACAGGGCGGTCAGCGCCAGGGCGCCGGCCGTGAACGCCGCCAGCACGGCACACGCCTGCCACACCGGCCCGAGCCCACCGCCCGTGATGAGCCTGCGCAGGGCCTCGACGACGTAACTCATCGGCATGAAGGGGTGGATCGCGTTGAAGAAGCCGGGACTGGTCTGTACGGGATAGGTGCCGCCCGCGGACGTCAACTGGAGCATCAGGAGGGCGAGTACGAGAATCCGGCCCGCCGCTCCGAAGCGTGCGTTCAGCCACTGGACGATCGCCGCGAAGCAGGCCGTGACCAGGAACAGGAAGCCCACCGTCCCGGCCGCCCGGACCATCTCCAGGCCGATCGCCCAGTGCAGTACGGACATCAGGGCCACGGTCTGGAGCACACCCAGGGCGGCCACCGGGAGCCAGCCCGCCAGTGCGATGCGCCACGCCGGGGCGCCCGCGGCGAGTGCCCGCCGGTTGAGCGGTGGGATCAGCATGTAGGCGACCATCGCGCCCACCCACAGGGACAGCGGGATGAAGTACGGGGCGAATCCGGTGCCGTAGTTGGGCGCCTTGTGCAGGTCCCTGGAGGCGAGCTGGACCGGGTCGGACATGACCTCGGTGCGCGCGTCGCGGTCCTGCCGGTCGTAGTCGGGGATCTGCCCGGCGCCGTCGTGCAGCCCGCCGGCGAGTTTCCCGGAGTCGTCGGCGAGCCTGAACATGCCTCCGGAGAGGTCGTCCGCACCCGTCTTGAGGTCGCCGACGCCCGTGTCCAGGGTGGTCGCGCCGGTCCTGGCGGTGGCGAGCCCGGTGTGCAGCTTCCGCGCTCCCGCGGCGACCTGGGCGGCCCCCGCGTTGAGCTTGTCGACCTTCCGGACGGCGTCGTCGAGGTCCTCGGAGAGGCGCGGCGCGCGGTCGGCGAGCGCCTGGGCCTGCTTCTGGAGGGTGGCGAGGTTCCGGTCGAGGCGGTCCAGATCGCCGTTCTGGTCGGCGATCAGCGTGTTGACGTCGTCGGCGACCGTCGCCACGTCCGCCGCCGCGTCCCTGGCCTTCCTCAGGTCCGCGCAGGCGGCGTCGGGCAGTACGGCGGTCTCGCAGCGCGCCCGGTAGACCCCGTTCAGCGTGTCGGAGGCCGTGTGGGCGCCCTTGGCGGCGGCCGGGGCGGCCTTCACGAGGGTGCCGAGGTTGCGCCGGACCGTACCGGCCGAGTCGGCGACGAGCCGGGCGGAGTCCCCGATGGTCTTCTCGTTGTCCTTGAGGAAGGGCCCCAGCCGGTCCGAGACGCCGTGGACCCGGTCGGCGAGCGTCTGCGTGCCCGTCGCGACCTGCCGCGAACCGTCCGCCAGATCGCCCGCGCCCGTGTCGAGCTTCCTCAGCCCCCGGACCAGCTTGCCGCTGCCCGCCTTGGCGTCCTTCAGCCCCTCGGCGAGATCCTTGGAGCCCCGCTCGGCCTTGCCGATGCCGCCCGTGAGGGTGTCGGCGCCCTTGGCGGCCTTCACGGTCCGGCCGTGGATGTCGGAGAACGAGACGAAGATCCGGTCAAGGAAGGACCGCGACGCCTTGGTGGAGGCGGCCGTCCGCACCTCGCCGAACACCGTCCGGGAGATCTGGCCGACGATGTAGTTGTTGGCGTCGTTCGTCCGCACCTGGAGCGCGCCCGTCTCCGGGGAGTCGCCCGAGCTGGAGGCGATCCGCTCGCTGAAGTCGGCCGGCATGGTCAGGGACAGGTAGTACGTGCCGTCCTCGACGCCCTCCCGGGCCTCGGCTGCGGTCACCTCGTGCCACTCGAAGGTGTCACTGTCGTGCAGCCCCTTGACGATGTCCGCCCCGGCGGCGAGCTTCCTCCCCGCGACGCTCGCCCCCCTGTCGTCGTTCACCAGCGCCACGGGGATGCGGTCGAGCCTGCCGTACGGGTCCCAGAAGGACCACAGGTACAGGGCGCCGTACAGCAGCGGCAGCAGCAGGAGCGAGACCAGCGCGGCCCGCGGGAGCCTGCCCCGGCCGAAACGCCTGAGCTCAAGCGCGGCCAGTTTCGGGGAGCGCATCCACCGTCTCCTTCTCGTGAGGCTCTTCCTCGTACGTCTTCTCGTCCGTCTGCTCGTCCGTCTCCTCCGCGCACGGCGACGTCGACACGGGGACGGCCCCTTCGGGCGCCTCGCCGCACACCGCCACGACGGTCGTCCCGGCCTCGGCGAGGGACCGCAACAGCGTCCACACCTCGGCCCGTTCGGCGTCCGACAGCTTCAGGTCGGCGTCGTCCACCCCCAGCAGCCGCGGCCCGCCGATCAGGGCCAGCGCCACGGACAGCCGCAGCGCCTCCAGCCGCTCCAGATCGCGTACGGCGGTCCGGGAGCCCTTCGGCAGCGCGTCGCGGTCGAGACCGGCGGCCGTCAGCGCGGCGTCGACGCGCCGCTCCGTCTCGGCCGCCCGCTCCGACCGTGGCCGGAGCAGCCCGCGCAGGGAACCGCCGAACCGGCGCTCCAGCAGCGCCCGTTCCCGCAGGTGCTCCCCGACGGTCAGGGCGGGGTCGAGGTCGGTGACGCCGGGCACGTGCGCGAGCGCGCTCACGCGACGCACCGCCGCCGACTGCTTGGGCAGGCTCCACTCGCCGACCGTGGCCGACCCCTCGGCGGCCCTCATCCGGCCGGTGAGCGCGAGCAGCAGGCAGGTGCGTCCGGAACCGGACGGCCCCTCCACCGCGATCAGCGAGCCGGGCTCCGCGTCGAAGGACACCTCACGGAATGCCCAGCCGCGAGGCCCCTTGAGCCCGAAGGCCCGGGTGGTCACCCCGAGCCCGTGCGGACCGTCCACAGTTCCCGCCCCCTCGGCATTTTTTGCACTGACTGGTCAGTGCAAAAACTAACCCGAACCTTCGATCGAAGCAAAAGAGCAGGTCAGAACGGATTGTCAGTGGCATACCGCACGATGGGCACATACGGCACCTCCCGTCGGGGCGTGCCGTCACACAGACGACAGGAGGTTCGTCATGGCCAGCTCGAACGCAGCCGCCGCCCGTCGGCGCCGCGCCCCCGGCCCTGCCCCCTCACCGACCGGCCCGGCGGGAGACGTGCACCCCGTGCTCCGCCGGGCCACGGCCCCGCCCGCAGCCCTCGACCTGCTCGCCCAGGCCCGCGCCGGACTCGACGAGGCGGCCGTCCTGGAGACCGCGAACGAGCGGTACGCCACCGCCCACCTCGCCGCCCTGCGCACCGCAGCCGCCGTGCTCGCCGCCCGGGGCCGCCCCGAACCCACCCCTCGGCGTCGGGCGCGCATCCGCAGTGCCTGGGAGGTGCTTCCCGAGATAGCGCCCGAACTCGCCGAGTGGAGCGTGCTGTTCGCCTCCGGTGCCCGCCGCCGAGCCCGCGCCGAGGCCGGCATCCAGGGCGCGGCAACCAGCCGCGACGCCGACGACCTGATACGCGACGTGGCGATGTTCCTGCGCCTCGTCGAACGGATGCTCGTCCTCCAGCCGGTGCTTCCCCAGCCACGCCAGGACCCGGACCCGCCTCCGGACGCGGGCTGAGACGGATGACCGGCCCTCTCACGGAAGGCAATAAGGTGGGGAAGTCGCGCCTTTCCGCAGCCCACCGGGCCGGGAAGGCACCCCGTTCGCTCCGCCGCGCAAGAGGCGGTGCCGCGCCGAGGAGTCACCTGCCGTGCCGGACCCCACGCGTCCCCGCTCCTCCCTCCGTACCGCAGTGGTCTGGGAAGTCGTCTCGGACGCCCTGGAGCGCCGCGTCAAAGCCACGGGGCGTGAAGCGCTGGACGTTCTCGACACCGGCGGCGGCAGCGGCAACTTCGCGGTGCCCGTCGCCCGCCTCGGCCACCGCGTCACCGTCGTCGACCCGAGCCCCAACGCGCTGTTCGCGCTGGAGCGCCGGGCCGCCGAGGCCGGCGTCGCCGACCGCGTCCGGGGCGTCCAGGGCGACGCGCACGGCCTCTTCGACGTGGTCGAGCGAGGCGGCTACGACGCGGTGCTCTGCCACGGCGTCCTGGAGTACGTGGACGACCCCGCCGAGGGTGTCCGCAACGTGGTGGCCGCCCTGCGCTCCGAGGGCGTCCTCAGCCTGCTCGCCGCCGGACTCGGCGGCGCCGTGCTCGCGCGGGCCCTCGCCGGGCACTTCAAGGAGGCCAAGCGGGCGCTCGACGACCCGAATGGCCGCTGGGGCGAGAGTGACCCCGTTCCCCACCGGTTCACCGCCGAACAGCTCACCGCGCTCGTCGAGGGTGCGGGCCTGCGTGTGGGCGCCGTGCACGGCGTGCGGATCTTCGCCGACCTGGTGCCCGGCGTCCTCGTGGACACCGAGCCGGGCGCCCTGGACGCGCTGCTCAAGCTGGAGGCCGCGGCGGCCGAGCAGGCCGCGTTCCACTCCGTGGCCACCCAGCTCCATGTGCTCGGCGAGACCCCGGGTGCCGTCGAGGTCTGAGTCACCTCCAGGGGCGCACCGCTGATCAGCGGCTCGGCCGCAGATGGAGTACGCCACAGGCCCCCCGATCGGCGGCCCGGAGCCGTATGATCGAGGGAGACCGCTCTGCATGACGGGCCGGTTGCTGGGGAATGAACGCCTCAGTGAGCCGGGACGGCCATGGCGGATTCCGGTTGCCAATTGGCGTAGAGGGGCGGGTTTCACGGGGGCGATTCCCTGCCTATCCTGAAGGGGACCCCCGGTCGCCCCGGCGACTGCACGATGAGGAGGACTCCGTGCCGCTCTCGGAGCACGAGCAGCGAATGCTCGAGCAGATGGAGCGAGCGCTGTACGCCGAAGATCCCAAGTTCGCGACAGCGCTTGAGGGAAGCGGGCTGCGCACGTACACCCGGCGACGGGTCTACCAGGCGGTCGCGGGCTTCCTCGTAGGTATCGCGCTCCTCATGGCCGGAATGGTCGCACAGCAGATTTGGGTCAGCGTGGTGGGATTCCTCGTCATGCTGGGCTGTGCGGTATTGGCCGTGACAGGTTGGCGCAAGGCTCCCAAACCGGGTGAACAGCCCGCTGCGGGTGCCGCTCCCGGAGCTCCGCACGCCGACCGACAGGGTCGGCAGCGGCGCTCGATGATGGATCGCATCGAAGAGCGCTGGCAGCGCCGCCGCGACGAGCAGCAGGGTGGCCAGTAGCCCGGTGGGCCGCAGTTCCCCATGGTGTGACCGCAAGACGTGACATGCCGGTGGCCCGGAACCCCCAAGGGTTCCGGGCCACCGGCATGTCCGGCTGTCGGGCCGTCAGCCGTGCTGGCCCCACGGCTTGCGCAGGACCGGCCTGGCCGCCAGAGCGCGTGCGCTGAGCGCCGCCCAGCTCGCCGACAGCGCCCACATCACACGGACGGTCGAACGCGGGGCGAACATCGCGTGCAGCTTCGTGCCCCGGCCCACCGTGGCGCGCAGGGCCTCGGTCACCCGGCGCACGTCCTCCGCGAGCCCCACCGTCGGACGAGGGCTGGGCGCGTACAGGACCTGCTCCACGGCGTCCGCCACCCGGTGGACGGCGTCCGCCGCCGCCGGATCGAGGCGGCCGAGGCGCACGATCCGGGCAGCCGCCTTGCGGGGCGTCTGGGACTCCTCCGGACCGATGCCGAAGTCCCAGGCGGTATCGGCCAGTTCCTGCCAGGCCGACAGCGCGTGGACTGTCGCGTCGGCGTCACCGCGGCCGTGCGCCCCGAGCCGTACGGCCCGGATCCGCAACCGCCACAGCATCGGCAGCAGCAGAAGCGCCAGCAGGGCGAGCGCCGCCAGCGTCCAGCCCAGCGCCGCCGACCACCAGCCGCTGTCGTCGTCCTCGCCCAGCGCGGCCTGCGCGGACTCGGTCGCGCACCCACCGTCCAGCCGCCGCTGCGCCGCCGTGCAGGTCTCGCTCGCCGAGGCGGAGTCGGAGGGCGCCACGGAGGCGTCCTGGGACGGCACGTCGGGGTTCGGGATGTCGCTGCCCGGAGCCTGGGACTGCGTGTACTCGGGCACGGAACCACGGGTCGGGGTCGGCTCGAAACGCGTCCAGCCGACGCCCTCGAAGTACAGTTCCGGCCAGGCGTGCGCGTCGCGCAGCCCCACCGAGACCGTGCCGTCCGGCTGCGGGGTGCCCGGCGCGAAGCCCACCGCGACCCGGGCCGGAATGCCCAGCGTGCGGGCCATCGAGGCCATCGCGAAGGAGAAGTGGACGCAGAAGCCCTCCTTGTCCCTCAGGAACCGTGCGATCGCGTTGGAGCCGCTGCCGACCTGCACCCGTGTGTCGTACCGGAAGCCGCCGCTCACCGCGAACCAGTCCTGGAGCTTGACCGCCTGCTCGTAGGCGTCGGCCGAACCGGCGGTGACCTCGCGCGCGGTGCGTGCGACGATCGCCGGCAGCGACTCCGGGACCTGCGTGAACTCGCGCACCAGCGCCGGGTCCGGCTCCGGAGCCTCGGCGAGCTGCTGCGCGGTCGGCTGCACGTCCAGGCTCGTCACCGTGTAGCGCACGCCGCGCGTGTTCTGGCCGTGGTCACCGACGAGGGTGCGGCCCACCGGCTCGAACCGCCAGTTGCCGTCGATCTTCACACCGGTCGCGGGGTACGGCATCGGCAGCCAGTCCTGGGCGTACCAGTTCGCCGCCGCGATGGTGGTCGTGATCTCGGAGCGCCGCACGTCCGCCCTCAGACCGAGCGGTGTCGGGAACGTGTCCGGCACGTCCTGGATCTGCCGCTGGGCCGGCTTCCACGCGGTGCCGTCGAAGGAGTCGAGCGAGACGATCCGCAGATACAGGTCCTGGGTGTCCTCGCTGCTGTTGCGCACGGACATGACCTGGCGGTCCTCGTCCACGTTCAGGCTGTCACGCAGCGACACCAGCGGGTTCACGGCGGAGATCGTGCCGCCGCCCCCGCTGCCCGACCCCACACCGCCGCCCGCGGCGCTCAGCAACCCGCCGTCGAGCGAGGGCAGCGCCAGCGGCACCACCAGAGCCACGCCCAGCGCGACCGCGCCGATCCGCCGTCCCGTGCGGACGGGGGCGATCGCGCCGCCGCTCGACTGGTCGCCCGGGGCGCGTGGCCCGCCGCCGAAGACCCGGCCCCACTGGGAGAGCCGGTCCCGGCCCTCGGCCAGGAGCAGCATCAGATAACCAGCCGCGGCCAGCAGGAACCACACCCAGCCACCGCTGCCGTCGGCCAGCCCGGCGGCGACCGAGTACAGCGCGAGCAACGGCAGACCGGCCGGAGCCGCGCTGCGGAACGTCACCGCGAGGGTGTCCACCGCGAGCCCGATCAGCAGGGCACCGCCGACCAGCATCAGCCGTATGCCGTCGGACAGCGGCGCCGGGGTCGCGTACCGCCCGACGTCGTCCGCGCCGTTCTGCAGCAGGGTGCCGAACTGCTGGAAGGCGTCGGGGCCGGGAATCAGGCCGAAGAACGCCTGCTCCCGGGCGAAGACCAGGGTCAGCAGGACGAGCGTGACGAGGAGCTGTGCCGCCACCGTCAGCGGCCAGGCCAGCGGCACCCGCCGGGCGCCCGCGCCGACGATCGTCTGTATGCCCAGCAGAATGGCCGCCTGGAGCAGCCAGCTCACGTCCTCGACCAGCGGCAGCAGAGCGCACGCCGTCAGGATCGTGGCCACCCAGGCGCACAGCGCCAGTCGTGCGCGCCCGCTCATGACCGTCCCTCCCCGCCGCTGAGGGCACCGAGACCGGAACGTTCCCGGTCCGCCTGACGCCACAGCTCGCTCAGCGCGGCCCCTCTGGGTACCCGCACCGCCGTCCAGCCCGCCTCGCGCAGCATGCGCAGCGACTCCTCGCCCGGGTCCTCGGGACCCGGCACATCGTGGGGTTCCCGCACCCAAGTCTCACTGTCCAGCACGAAGGCGACCGCCCCACCGCTGCGCTGCCGCATCTTGGCGGCCACCGTGGCCTGCTCCTCGTCGAGGTCGCCGAAGAACGCCATCAGGAGCCCCTCACCGCCGGCGCGCAGCACGTCGTAGGCACGGGAGATGTCCGTACCGTCCGAGTGGTCGATCACCGCGAGCGTGTCCATCATCAGTCCGGCCGCGTCCGCCGACCCCTGGCTGGCGCCCGCGAAACCCTCGGCGCCCTCGCCGGGCACGGAGTTGCCCGTGTCCGTCAGCAGCCGTACGGAGAAGCCCCGTTCGAGCATGTGGACCAGGACGGACGCGGCGCCCGACACCGCCCACTCGAAGGCCGAGTCCGGGCCCGCGCCCAGGTAGGCGATGCCCCGGGTGTCGAGGAGCACCGTGCAGCGGGCCCGCTGCGGCTGCTCCTCCCGGCGCACCATCAGCTCGCCGTAGCGGGCGGTGGAGCGCCAGTGCACGCGGCGCAGGTCGTCGCCGTAGCGGTACCCGCGCGGGATCACGTCGTCCTCGCCGGCCAGCGCAAGCGAGCGGTTCCGTCCCTCGCCGTACCCCCTCGCCTCACCGGTCAGCCGCACCGGCGGCAACGCGTCCACGCGCGGGATCACCGTCAGGGTGTCGTACGTCGAGAAGGAGCGGGTCAGTTCGCACATGCCGAACGGGTCGGTCAGCCGCAGCTGGAGCGGGCCCAGCGGATAACGGCCCCGCAGGTCGGAGCGGACGCGGTAGGACACCTCGCGGCGCCCGCCCGCCTCCACCCGGTCCAGGACGAACCGGGGGCGCGGTCCGAGCACGTACGGCACCCGGTCCTGGAGCATCAGCAGGCCCGTGGGCAGCCGCGAGACGTTGTCCATCCGGAGATGGACGCGGGCCTCGGCGGCGGCGGGCACACGCGCGGGGGAGAGCCGGCGGCTGCCGGCCACCCGGTAGCGCGTGCGGTACAGGACGGTCGCGCAGACCAGCGGCAGCACGGAGAGCAGCAGGCCGACCCGGAGCAGATCGCTCTGCCCCAGGACGTACGCGCAGATGGCGGCGGCGACCCCGGCGGCCAGGAAGGAGCGCCCACGGGTGGTGAGACCGGCCAGCGCCGTGCGCACCCCGCCCTTGTCACCCTTGTCGTCCGGGTCGTCCTCCGGGTGTCCCGGCGCCCCTGCGCTCATCCAAGCCTCCGGGGCGGCTGCTGGCCGAAGTCGGGCGCGGAGCGGCCCATGCCGAAGCCGCTCTGCTGCTGGGGCGCCGCGGGCACCGGGGTGCGCTGGAGGATCTCCTGGACGACCTGCTCGGAGGTACGCCGGTTCAGCTGGGCCTGGGCGGTGGGCAGCAGGCGGTGGGACAGGACGGCCACGGCGAGGGCCTGGATGTCGTCCGGCAGCGCGTACTCCCGGCCGCTCAGGGCGGCGGACGCCTTCGCGGCGCGCAGCAGATGCAGCGTGGCGCGCGGCGAGGCACCGAGTCTGAGGTCGGGGTGCGTACGCGTGGCGCCGACCAGGTCCACCGCGTACCGCCGGACCGAGTCCGCGACGTGCACGTTGCGGACGGCCTCGACGAGCTTCACGATGTCGTGCGCGTGGGCCACCGGCTGGAGGTCGTCCAGCGGCGAGACGCCACCGTGCACGTCCAGCATCTGCAGCTCGGCCTCCGGACTCGGGTAGCCGATGGAGACGCGGGCCATGAAGCGGTCGCGCTGTGCCTCGGGGAGCGGGTAGGTGCCCTCCATCTCCACCGGGTTCTGGGTGGCCACCACCATGAAGGGGCTGGGCAGTTCGTAGGTCTGCCCGTCGATGGTGACCTGGCGCTCCTCCATGGACTCCAGGAGCGCGGACTGGGTCTTGGGCGACGCGCGGTTGATCTCGTCGCCGATCACGATCTGCGCGAAGATCGCCCCCGGTTTGAACTCGAAGTCGCGGCGCTGCTGGTCCCAGATGGACACACCCGTGATGTCCGAGGGCAGCAGGTCCGGCGTGAACTGAATGCGCCGCACGGAACAGTCGATGGACTTGGCCAGCGTCTTCGCCAGCATGGTCTTGCCGACGCCAGGGACATCCTCGATCAGAAGATGCCCTTCGGCGAGCAGCACGGTCAGCGAAAGCCGTACGACCTCAGGCTTGCCCTCGATCACTCCCTCCACCGAACTGCGGACTCGCTCCGCGGTGGCGGTCAGATCAGTGAGGCTAGCTCGATCGTCATAGGTCGTCACACGGCCCTCCTAGGCCCGTTCTTTCTCCGGGCCGACGCTCTGCGATGCGGACCGGCCCACCCCGAAACACGGACACCACGCGGGGAAAGCCCCGCGTGACGTCACACCCGCATTCTTGTTGCCGTTACCGGTTCGTGTCACTCGCCTGTGGATAACTGGCAGGGGTATGTCTGATTTTCAGGCCTTTTCGGCCCTGAAGTGAAGGGTAAATTTCGTAGAGACATACGTACGGATGGGCAGTCCGGTTCGGTTACGCGGGGTCGATCTCTCGCAGCAGGCCCGACTTCACGTCGAAGACGAAGCCGCGGACGTCACCGGTGTGCAGCAGGAACGGGTTGGTGCGCACCCGCTGCATCGACTGGCGTACGTCCTGGTCGACGTCCCGGAAGGCCTCCACGGCCCAGGCGGGGCGCTGGCCGACCTCGGCCTCCAGCTCCTGCCGGAAGTCCTCCGTGAGGGACTCCAGGCCGCAGCCGGTGTGGTGGATGAGGATGACGCTGCGCGTGCCGAGCGCCCGCTGGCTGATGGTCAGGGAGCGGATCACGTCGTCGGTGACGGCACCGCCCGCGTTGCGGATGGTGTGGCAGTCGCCGAGCTCGAGACCGAGCGCGGCGTGCAGGTCGAGACGGGCGTCCATGCAGGCCACGATCGCCACCTGCAGTACGGGGCGGGCGTCCATCCCCGGGTCGGTGAAGGCGGCCGCGTACTGTCCGTTGGCCTCGACGAGACGGTCGATGACGGTGTCGTCGGTGGCTACGGCGCCTTCGGGTCCGGTGGGAACTGATGCGGAAGTCGTCATAAGCATGACGGTACTGGTCACCCCCGTCGCGGGCCCGCTGTGAGAGGGGACAAAGAACATCAATGAGCGTTGTTGTGAGGTAACCCACACGGGTGGTGCGAGTGTGCCCGTACGAGTGATTGTGGGCGATTCGCGGCTTGCCGGGGCAGGGCGCACCGCGCGCGGGCCGGTTGATTGACCGCACGACACCGTGGACTAAAGTGACGCGAAGCGGGAGCCGAGACTCCCTGCTGGATTGATTGATCCCCCGCGTGCGCGGCGCGTACGTACGGCTCGGCCTCCTCCCGCTCCCGGTCGGCTGACGCTTCGGGCGCCGGCAGGCCTCCCCTTCTCCGAGCGGGCGGGGACCCGGCGGTGCGTAAGGCACCGTGCCGGACCTGAGAGGGCCCCTTGAGCAACAGTCGACATGTCCCGGTGATGCTCCAGCGGTGCCTGGACCTGTTGGCCCCCGCACTGGAGCGGCCCGGAGCGGTCGTCGTCGACTGCACGCTCGGGCTCGGCGGCCACAGCGAGGCGCTGCTCGTCCGTTTCCCCGAGGTCCGGCTGGTCGCCCTCGACCGCGACAAGGAGGCACTGCGCCTCTCCGGGGAGCGGCTCGCCCCCTTCGGTGAGCGGGCCGACCTGGTGCACGCCGTGTACGACGAACTGCCCGACGTACTCGACCGGCTCGGCCTGTCGAAGGTCGACGGTGTCCTCTTCGACCTCGGTGTCTCCTCCATGCAACTCGACGAGGCCGACCGGGGGTTCGCCTACGCCCAGGACGCGCCGCTCGACATGCGCATGGACCAGACGACCGGAATCAGCGCCGCCGAGGTCCTCAACACCTACCCGCCGGGCGAGCTCGTCCGGATCCTCAGGGCGTACGGCGAGGAGAAGCAGGCCAAGCGGATCGTCTCCGCGGTCGTGCGTGAGCGCGACAAGGAGCCGTTCGGCAACAGCGCACGGCTCGTCGAACTGATCCGCGACTCCTTGCCGCAGGCCGCCAAGCGCACCGGCGGCAACCCCGCCAAGCGCACCTTCCAGGCGCTGCGCATCGAGGTCAACGGTGAACTGGCCGTCCTGGAACGGGCGATCCCGGCCGCGGTGAAGGCGCTCGCCGTCGGCGGCCGGATCGCCGTCCTGTCGTACCACTCGCTCGAAGACCGGCTGGTCAAACAGGTGTTCGCGGCCGGTGCCGCCAACACCGCGCCTCCCGGCCTGCCGGTCGTGCCCGAGCGTTACCAGCCCAGGCTCAAGCTGCTCACCCGTGGTGCCGAACTTCCCACCGAGGAAGAGATCGCCGAGAACCGGCGAGCCGCCCCGGCACGACTGCGCGGGGCCCAGCGCATCAGGGAGGACGCCGAGTGAGGCGTACGGAGGGAACCGCGGGTGAGTAGGAATCCCGAACTGAAGGGGCGCGCCGCCCGGCTCGCCCGGCTCTTCCCCACGGGGCCGGGTCAGGCCGCCCGTACCCCCTTTGTCCTGCTCGTCGTCTTCCTGCTGGGCGGCGGTCTCATCGCGCTCCTGGTGCTGAACTCCGCGCTCAGCGAAGGCGGGTTCCGCCTCGACGACCTGCAGAAGGACACCAAGAGCCTCACCGACGAGGAACAGGCGCTCCAGCGGGACGTGGACGCCTATGCCGCGCCCGACGCCCTCCAGCGCCGGGCCAGGGAACTCGGCATGGTGCCCGGCGGCGACCCGGCCTTCCTCGACCCCGACGGCACCGTCAGGGGTGTCCCGGGGGCCGCGGAGCCGGCGGCGCTGCGGATCCCGGCGGTCGTCCCGCCCGGGACGAACGTCCCGGAGCCGGCGCCCACGCCCAATGCCTCGCCCTCGCCCACCGCCTCGCCCACTCCGACGCCCGAGGCGACATCTACGCCGGCCCCCTCCGCGTCGGCGTCCCCGGGGCAGGCACCGTCAGTCACTCCCACCCCTACGCCCACCCTCCCCTCCACGACCCCCGGCAGGTGACGGAAGTGTCCGACAGGGAACTGCCGCGCCGTCGCGTGCCCGCCCCGGCCAGGTCCGCCCGCCCCGGTGCCGCCCGGCGTCCGGGTCCCGGCGCCCGCCCCGCCCGCCGCCCCGCCCCCGGGCGCCCCACCGGGCCCAAGGTCATCCGGCTCGGCAGCCCCCGGCCCCGGCTGCGCATGGTCAGCCTCGCGCTGGCCCTGGTGCTGATCGCCTTCGTCGTACGGCTGCTCCAGGTGCAGGCCGTCGACGCGCGCGAGTACGCCGCCAAGGCCGAGCAGAACCGGTACGTCGGCCGCACCCTGGCCGCCGAACGCGGTGAGATCACCGACCGCAACGGCGTCGAACTGGCGACCAGCGTGGACGCGTACGACATCACCGCCGACCCGTCGATGTTCACGCCGAAGAGCACGAAACTGGGCGACGCCCCCGAGCAGGCCGCCGCCCTCCTCGCGCCGATCCTCGGGCAGGAAGCGGAGAGCATCGCCGAGAAGCTGAAGACGCCGGACACGCGCTACACGCTGCTCGCCCACCGCCGGACCCCCCAGGTGTGGACGCAGATCAAGGACCTGAAGTCCACCCTGGCCGCCAAGTCCGAAACCGACCCGGACACCGTCAACGTCCTCGCCGGTGTGCTGGCCGTCCCCGCGAGCAAGCGCGTCTATCCGAACGGCGGACTCGCCGCCGGACTGCTGGGCTGGGTCAGTGCGGACGGCAAGGGCGGCGGCGGTCTCGAACAGCAGCTGAACGGCGAACTGGCCGGGCAGGACGGCGAGATCCGGTACGCCCAGTCGGGGGGACGGCAGGTGCCCACGGCCGACTCCACCGAGAAGCCCGCGGTGCCCGGTGCCGACGTCGAACTGACCATCGACCGTGACATCCAGTGGGCCGCGCAGAACGCCATCACCGAGCAGGTGAAGAAGTCGAAGGCGGACCGCGGGTACGTGATAGTGCAGGACACCCGGACCGGCCAGATCCTCGCCATGGCCAACTCGCCCGGCTTCGACCCCAACGACCTCACGAGGGCGAACCCGGACGCGCTGGGCAACGCGGCCCTCCAGGACGCCTACGAGCCCGGCTCCACGGCCAAGGTCATGTCGATGGCCGCCGTCCTGGAGGAGAACGTGGCCACGCCCGCGACGCATGTCGTCGTACCCAACCGGCTGCACCGGGGAGACCGGCTCTTCAAGGACGACATCGACCACCCGACCTGGTACCTCACCCTCAACGGCGTGCTCGCCAAGTCCAGCAACATCGGCACCATCCTGGCCACCGGTCAGCTCGGCAAGACGCAGGCGCAGTCCAACCAGGTCCTCTACTCCTACCTGCGCAAGTTCGGCCTCGGCAGCTACACCGGGCTCGGCTTCCCCGGCGAGACCAAGGGCATCCTCGCGCCGCCCGACCAGTGGTCGACCTCCCAGCAGTTCACGATCCCCTTCGGCCAGGGGGTGTCCCTCAACGCGCTCCAGGCGGCCTCCGTCTACTCGACGATCGCCAACGGCGGCGTCCGCGTGGAGCCCACCCTGATCCGGGGCACCAAGGGCGCCGACGGCCGGTTCACCCCGGCCGCCGAACCGAAGAAGACCCGGGTCGTCAGTGCGAAGACGGCGAAGACCCTCGCCAGGATGCTGGAGTCCGTCGTGGACGACGAGGAGGGCACCGGCACCAAGGCGCGCATTCCCGGCTACCGGGTGGCGGGCAAGACGGGTACGGCCAACCGCGTGGATCCGGCCACCGGCCGCTACCACGGCTACACGTCGTCGTTCGCCGGGTTCGCACCCGCCGACAGCCCTCGCATCACCGTCTACTGCGCCATCCAGAACGCCACCACGGGCAGTTACTTCGGAGGTCAGATCTGTGGCCCCATCTACAAGGAGGTCATGGAGTTCGCCCTGAAGACCCTTCAGGTGCCGCCCACCGGGGCCAAGGCCGCGAATCTCCCCGTGGCCTTCACACCCTGATCAGCACGGAAACCAGCCAGGAAACAGCTCGTGAACACGATCTCTCCCGACCCGGGGCACAGCGCCCCGGCGCACGCCCCGGCCGCGCCCTCACTTCGCTCGTCCGGGGGTGCGCCCGGTACGCTCACCGCCGTGCCAAACGCCGATCAGTACCAAACCACCCAGAAGGGCGTTCCTGTGACATATCCGGGACCGCCGAGGCCGGTTCACGTCTCCGCCACACCCCTCGCGGAACTGGTCGGCCAGCTGGGTGCCCCACAGCCCCCGGCCCCGCAGGCCGCAGAACAGGACGGGATCGTCGCGGTCACGGGCATCACCCACGACTCGCGCGCCGTCCGCCCCGGCGACCTGTACGCCGCCCTCCCCGGGGCCCGGCTGCACGGCGCCGACTTCGTGACGCAGGCCGCCGGCCTCGGCGCCGCCGCCGTGCTGACCGACCCGACCGGCGCCGCACGCGCCGCCGCCACCGGGCTCCCGGTGCTGGTGGCCGACGACCCGCGCGCGCGGATGGGCGAACTGGCGGCCACGATCTACGGCCGTCCGGGGCGCGACCTGCTCCAGATCGGCATCACCGGCACCTCCGGCAAGACCACCACCGCGTACCTCGTCGAGGGCGGTCTCAGGGCGGAGCGGGCCACCGGTCTGATCGGCACGGTCGAGACGCGCATCGGCGACGAGCGCATCAAGTCCGAACGCACCACGCCCGAGGCCACCGACCTCCAGGCCCTGTTCGCGGTGATGCGCGAGCGCGGGGTCGAAGCGGTCGCCATGGAGGTCTCCAGCCACGCGCTGGTCCTCGGCCGGGTCGACGGCTGCGTCTTCGACATCGCCGTCTTCAACAACCTCAGCCCGGAACACATGGAGTTCCACTCGGGCATGGAGGACTACTTCCAGGCCAAGGCGCGGCTGTTCACTCCCGAACGCAGCAAACTCGGGGTCGTCAACCGCGACGACGCCTACGGCCGGCGGCTCGCCCGGGAGGCCACCGTCCCGGTTGTCACCTTCTCCGCCGAGGGCCACCCGGACGCCGACTGGCGCGCCGAGAACGTCCAGGTCGGCCCGATGGACTCGACGTTCACGGTGGTCGGCCCCAAGGACCAGCGGATCAGTGCCAGGTCGCCGCTCGCGGGCACCTTCAACGTCGCCAACACGCTCGCCGCGATCGTCGCTCTCGCCGAGGCCGGGTTCGATCCGCAGACCGCCGCCGACGGCATCGCCGCCGTACCGGGAGTGCCCGGGCGCCTTGAGCGGGTGGACGAGGGGCAGCCGTATCTCGCGGTCGTCGACTACGCGCACAAGACGGACGCCGTCGAATCGGTGCTGCGCGCGCTGCGCAAGGTCACCGAGGGCAGTCTGCACGTGGTGCTCGGCTGCGGCGGGGACCGGGACACGACCAAGCGCGCGCCCATGGGCGCCGCCGCGGCCCGGCTCGCCGACACCGCCGTACTGACCTCCGACAACCCCCGTTCCGAGGACCCCCTCGCGATCCTCGCGGCCATGCTCGAAGGCGCGGCCTCCGTGCCGGCCCACGAGCGCGGCGAGGTCCAGGTGTTCGAGGACCGGGCCGCGGCCATCGCCGCCGCCGTGGCCCGCGCGCGGCCCGGGGACACCGTGCTGGTCGCGGGCAAGGGCCACGAGCAGGGCCAGGACATCGCCGGGGTGGTCCGTCCGTTCGACGACCGCCAGGTGCTTCGCGAAGCTATCCAGAAGACCCAGGGATGAACTTGTGATCGCCCTCTCTCTCGCCGAGATCGCTGAAGTCGTCGGCGGGCAGACGTACGACATACCGGATCCGTCGGTCCAGGTCACCGGACAGGTCGTCAGGGACTCCCGTGAGGTGGAGCCCGGCAGCCTCTTCGTCGCCTTCGCCGGCGAGCACGTGGACGGCCACGACTTCGCGGCGGCGGTCGTCGAGGCGGGCGCGGTCGCCGTACTGGCCTCCCGGCCGGTCGGTGTGCCCGCGGTCGTCGTGGACGACGTCCAGCGGGCGCTGGGCGCCCTCGCGCGGCACGTGGTCCAGAAGCTCGGCGCGACCCTCGTGGCCCTCACCGGCTCCGCGGGCAAGACCAGCACCAAGGACCTGATCGCCCAGGTGCTCCGGCACAAGGCGCCGACGGTCTTCACGCCCGGCTCCCTCAACAACGAGATCGGGCTGCCCCTGACCGCGCTGAGCGCCACCGAGGAGACCAGGTTCCTGGTCCTGGAGATGGGCGCCCGCGGAATCGGTCACATCCGCTATCTGACGGAACTGACGCCCCCGCAGATCGGCCTCGTCATCAACGTCGGCACCGCCCACATCGGCGAGTTCGGCGGACGCGAGCAGATCGCACAGGCGAAGGGCGAACTCGTCGAGGCGCTGCCCTCCGAGGCCGACGGCGGCGCCGCGATCCTCAATGCCGACGATCCTCTCGTACGGGCCATGGCGGCTCGAACAGGGGCGAAGGTGATCTTCTTCGGAGAGTCCGGCGAAGCGGACGTACGCGCCGAGAACGTACGACTCACGGACAGGGGACAGCCCGCCTTCAGGCTCCACACACCCTCCGGTGCAAGCGACGTGACCATGCGCCTGTACGGTGAGCATCACGTGTCGAACGCGCTCGCCGCCGCCGCCGTCGCCCATGAGCTGGGCATGTCCGCAGACGAGATCGCCACCGCGCTCTCCGAGGCGGGCTCCCTCTCCCGCTGGCGGATGGAGGTCACCGAGCGCCCGGACGGCGTGACGATCGTCAACGACGCCTACAACGCGAACCCCGAGTCCATGCGAGCGGCTTTGCGCGCGCTCGCGGCCATGGGCAGGGGACGCCGTACGTGGGCGGTGCTCGGCAAGATGGCCGAGCTCGGGGACGAGGCGCTCGCCGAGCACGACGCGGTCGGACGGCTGGCCGTCCGGCTCAATGTCGGCAAGCTCGTCGCGGTCGGGGGCAGGGAAGCGTCCTGGCTCCAACTGGGCGCATATAACGAGGGTTCGTGGGGTGAGGAGTCGGTGCACGTGTCCGACACACAGGCGGCTGTCGACCTGTTGCGCAGCGAGCTGCGCCCGGGGGATGTCGTGCTCGTGAAGGCGTCCCGGTCGGTCGGGCTCGAACGGGTGGCGCAGGCGCTGCTCCCCGGCGCTGCCGAGGGTGAGGTTTCCGCCCGATGATGAACCAGATCCTGTTCGCGGGCGTCATCGGTATGTTCCTGACGCTGGTCGGCACTCCGCTGCTGATCAAGCTGCTGGCACGGAAGGGCTACGGCCAGTACATCCGTGACGACGGCCCGCGTGAGCACCATGCCAAGCGCGGTACGCCGACCATGGGCGGTATCGCCTTCATCATGGCGACGTTCGCCGCGTACTTCCTGTCCAAGGTGATCACCGGCAAGCCGCCGACCTTCTCCGGGCTGCTGGTGCTCGGTCTGATGGGCGGCATGGGCCTGGTCGGCTTCCTGGACGACTACATCAAGATCGTCAAGCGGCGCTCGCTCGGTCTGCGGGCCAAGGCGAAGATGGCCGGCCAGCTGACCGTGGGTATCGCCTTCGCGGTGCTCTCGCTCCAGTTCGCGGACAACCGCGGCAACACGCCGGCCTCGACGAAGCTCTCCTTCGTCCAGGACTTCGGCTGGACGATCGGCCCGGTGCTGTTCGTCGTCTGGGCGCTCTTCATGATCCTGGCGATGTCGAACGGAGTGAACCTGACGGACGGTCTGGACGGCCTCGCCACCGGCGCCTCCGTCCTCGTCTTCGGCGCGTACACGTTCATCGGCGTCTGGCAGTTCCAGGAGGCCTGCGCCAACGCGCAGACCCTGACCAACCCGTCCGCCTGCTACGAGGTACGAGATCCACTGGACCTCGCCGTCGTCGCCTCGGCGCTGATGGGCTCCTGTCTCGGCTTCCTGTGGTGGAACACGTCGCCCGCCAAGATCTTCATGGGCGACACCGGTTCACTGGCCCTGGGCGGCGCGCTCGCCGGCCTCGCGATCTGCTCCCGTACGGAACTGCTGCTGGCCCTCCTCGGTGGCCTGTTCGTCCTGATCACCATGTCGGTGGTCATCCAGGTCGGCTCGTTCCGCATGACCGGCAAGCGCGTGTTCCGAATGGCCCCGCTCCAGCACCATTTCGAACTCAAGGGGTGGTCCGAAGTCCTTGTCGTGGTCCGCTTCTGGATCATCCAGGGCATCTGCGTGATCGTCGGACTGGGCATCTTCTACGCGGGATGGGCGGCCGACAAGTGACGTCGGGTCAGGGCGGCGACTGGGCGGGCATGCGGGTCACCGTCGCGGGTCTCGGGGTGAGCGGCATCAGCGCCGCCCGCGCCCTGACCGCCCTCGGCGCCCTGGTCACCGTCGTGGACGGTGGGGACTCCGAGGCCCACCGGGAGCGCGCTGCGGCCCTGGAGGGCATCGAGGTACGCCTCGGGGACGCGGAGACGCTGCCCGAGGGCACCGGACTCGTCGTCACCTCGCCCGGCTGGAAGCCGAGTTCACCGCTCTTCGCGGCGGCGGCCGAGGCGGGCGTGGGCGTCGTCGGTGACGTGGAGATCGCCTGGCGGCTGCGCGGCCCGGATGCCGCGCCCTGGCTGGCGATCACCGGCACCAACGGCAAGACGACCACCACCCAGATGCTCGCCTCGATCCTGCGCGCGGCGGGCCTGCGTACGGCCGCCGTCGGCAATATCGGCACGCCGATCATCGACGTGGTCCTCGGCGAGGAGACCTATGACGTCCTCGCCGTCGAACTCTCCAGCTACCAGCTCCACTGGGCGCCCTCCCTGCGCGCCCACTCGGCCGCCGTCCTCAACCTCGCCCCCGACCACCTCGACTGGCACGGCTCCATGGAGGCGTACGCCGCCGACAAGGGCCGCATCTACGAGGGCAATCGGGTCGCCTGTGTCTACAACGTGGCCGACCGGGCCACCGAGGACCTGGTGCGCGGGGCGGACGTCGAGGAGGGCTGCCGGGCCGTCGGGTTCACGCTCGGTGCCCCCGGCCCGTCCCAACTCGGCGTCGTGGAGGGCATCCTGGTCGACCGCGCCTTCGTCGAGAACCGGCAGCGGAACGCCCAGGAGCTGGCCGAGGTCGCGGACGTCAACCCGCCCGCTCCGCACAACATCGCCAACGCCCTTGCCGCGGCTGCGCTCGCCCGCGCCTTCGGGGTGCCCGCGAAGGCCGTCCGGGACGGCCTTCGGGCCTTCACCCCGGACGCGCACCGCATCGCGCACGTGGCCGACGTGGACGGCATCGCCTACGTCGACGACTCCAAGGCGACCAACACCCACGCGGCCGAGGCTTCCCTGGCGGCGTACGAGTCGATCGTGTGGATCGCCGGCGGGCTCGCCAAGGGCGCGACCTTCGACGAACTGGTCGCCACGTCGGCAAAGCGGCTTCGCGGCGTGGTGCTGATCGGCGCCGACCGCGCGCAGATCGGCGAAGCCCTCGCGCGACACGCCCCGGAAGTACCGGTCGTCGACCTCGACCGGACAGACACTGGGGCAATGCTCGCGGCTGTCCAGGAGGCCCGGCGGCTGGCCGAGGCGGGCGACACGGTGCTGCTGGCACCGGCCTGTGCCTCCATGGACATGTTCGCCAACTACAACAAGCGCGGTGACGCGTTCGCGCAGGCCGTTCGCGAACTCGGTGCGGGGACCTGACGGTCGGTCTTCGGCCGCGGTGCCTGGAGGGACGCGTGACTGGGATGTGGCTCGGGAACTGTCGGTGGGTCGTTTGCTGCGGGCCCGTGGGGGCTGGTCGCGCAGTTCCCCGCGCCCCTGAAGGGGCGCGGGGAGGCTCTGATGGCCAGTAGTCGTACCAGGCAGGCGCCCGTTCAGGGGCGGGTGCGGGTTCGTCGGCCCGCCGCTCCGCGACCGCTCCGCGACAACGCCGTACGCCGCTTCCACAGGCGTGTGCAGCGGGCCTGGGACCGGCCGCTGACCGCGTACTACGTGATCCTCGGCGGCTCCCTGCTGATCACGGTGCTCGGGCTGGTGATGGTCTACTCGGCCTCGCAGATCAAAGCGCTCCAGTACTCGCTGCCGGGGTCCTACTTCTTCCGCAAACAGTTCCTCGCGGCGATGATCGGCGGCGCCCTGCTGCTGATCGCCTCGCGGATGCCGGTGAAGCTGCACCGGGCCCTCGCCTACCCGATCCTCGCGGGCTCGGTCTTCATGATGATCCTCGTGCAGGTGCCGGGGATAGGAGTGGCGGTCAACGGCAACCAGAACTGGATCCCGCTGGGCGGCTCCTTCCAGATCCAGCCGAGCGAGTTCGGCAAGCTCGCCCTGGTGCTGTGGGGCGCCGACCTGATCGCGCGCAAGGAGGACAAGCGGCTGCTCACGCAGTGGAAGCACATGCTGGTGCCGCTGGTTCCGGTGACGTTCATGCTGCTCGGCCTGATCATGCTCGGCGGCGACATGGGGACGGCGATCATCCTCACCGCCATCCTGTTCGGGCTGCTGTGGCTGGCCGGGGCGCCCACGCGACTGTTCGTGGGCGTGCTGTCCGTCGCCGCGTTCATCGGCCTCGTCCTCATCAAGACCAGCCCCAACCGCATGGCCCGCTTCCAGTGCATCGGCGCCACCGAGCCCGGTACCGGGGCCAACTCCTGCTGGCAGGCCGTGCACGGGATCTACGCGCTCGCCTCCGGTGGCCTGTTCGGTTCGGGCCTCGGCGCGAGTGTGGAAAAATGGGGGCAACTGCCCGAAGCGCACACCGACTTCATCTTTGCCGTCACCGGTGAGGAACTGGGCCTGGCGGGGACGCTGTCGGTGCTCGCCCTCTTCGCGGCCCTAGGCTATGCGGGTATCCGCGTGGCCGGACGCACGGAGGACCCCTTCGTGAGGTACGCCGCGGGAGGTGTGACCACCTGGATCACCGCTCAGGCAGTGATCAACATCGGTGCGGTGCTCGGCCTGCTGCCGATCGCCGGTGTCCCGCTCCCGCTGTTCTCCTACGGGGGCTCCGCCCTGCTGCCGACCATGTTCGCCGTCGGACTGCTGATCGCCTTCGCCCGCGACGAACCGGGTGCGCGGGCGGCGCTTTCCCTGCGGCAACCCCGCTTTGGTAGAAAGCGGGGAACCGGGGGTCCGGTGTCCGATCGGAGCCCCCGGAGATGGAACACGATGAGACGGCGTGCCTCGGCGGCGCGTTCGTCCGGAGAGCGGTGAATTTCGGTGCATGTCGTACTCGCCGGTGGGGGGACCGCCGGTCACATCGAGCCCGCGCTCGCCCTCGCGGACGCCCTGCGCAGGGCCGATCCCACAGTGGGGATCACGGCCCTGGGCACGGAACGCGGTCTGGAGACCCGGCTCGTCCCCGAACGGGGCTATGACCTGGCGCTGATCCCGGCGGTCCCGCTGCCGCGCAAGCCCACCCCCGAACTGATCACCGTCCCCGGGCGGCTGCGCGGCACGATCAAAGCCGCCGAGCAGATCCTGGAGCGCACCAAGGCCGACGCGGTCGTCGGCTTCGGCGGCTATGTGGCCCTGCCCGGCTACCTCGCCGCCAAGCGCCTGGGTGTGCCGATCGTCGTCCACGAGGCCAACGCCCGCCCCGGCCTCGCCAACAAGATCGGCTCGCGGTACGCCGCCCAGGTCGCCGTCTCCACCCCGGACAGCAAGCTCCGGGACGCCCGCTACATCGGCATCCCGCTGCGCCGCTCCATCGCCACCCTCGACCGGGCCGCCGTACGCCCCGAGGCGCGGGCCGCGTTCGGGCTCGACCCGAGCCTGCCGACGCTGCTGGTCTCCGGCGGCTCGCAGGGCGCCCGGCACCTCAACGAGGTGATCGAGCGGGTCGCGCCGTACCTCCAGCAGGCCGGCATCCAGGTGCTGCACGCGGTCGGCCCGAAGAACGAACTGCCGCAGGTGCACCAGATGCCGGGGATGCCCCCCTACATCCCGGTACCGTACGTGGACCGGATGGACCTCGCGTACGCCGCGGCCGACATGATGCTGTGCCGCGCGGGCGCGATGACCGTTGCCGAGCTCTCCGCCGTCGGGCTCCCCGCCGCCTACGTCCCGCTGCCCATCGGCAACGGCGAACAGCGGCTGAACGCCCAGCCGGTCGTCAAGGCCGGCGGCGGGCTGCTGGTCGACGACGCGGAACTGACGCCCCAGTGGGTGCAGCAGAACGTCCTGCCCGTCCTCGCCGACCCGCACCGGCTGTACGAGATGTCCCGCGCCGCCAGTGAGTTCGGCCGCCGGGACGCCGACGACCTGCTCGTCGGGATGGTGTACGAGGCGATCGCCTCGCGCCACCGCTAGGCGACGAAGGAAGGCAGGAAGGGCGTGGCCGGAGGAGCGACGACCGCCGAGCGCGGCGAACGGCAGCAGGACACCTCCGGCCCGCCTCACCGGCCCGGCCTCCTGAGCCGCCTGAGGCCGCACAGGCTGCGTACGGTCGTCATCCTGGCCCTCGCCCTGCTCGTCGTCGGCGGGGGCGTCCTCTGGGTGCTCTACGGCTCCCGGTGGACGCGTGTGGAGCGCGTATCGGTGTCGGGGGCCGGTGTTCTGACGCAGGCACAGGTGCGCGAAGCCGCCGAGGTGCCGGTCGGGGAACCCCTCGTTTCCGTCGACACCGACGCCATTGAGTCCCGACTGCTCCGGAAATTGCCCCGAATTGACTCGGTCGAGGTCACCCGATCCTGGCCGCACGGAATCGGGCTGAAAGTGGTCGAACGTACCCCGGTCCTGATTGTCGAAAGCACCGGGAATGGGGGCAAGTATGCCGAAGTGGATGCGAAAGGCGTGCGATTCGCGACGGTTTCAGATGCCCCCAAAGGTGTACCCGTATTGGAATTGACGCTGTCCCGGACCGGTTCGCAGGCCGCCAGTCTGCGCCGTTTCGGCAGCGACCGGCTGGTGCGCGAGGCTGTGCGGGTGGCGGGTGATCTGCCGGGTGCCGTCGCACGCGCCGTCCGGACCGTCGAGGTGCGCTCGTACGACTCCGTCTCGCTGGAGTTGGGCGACGGCCGGACCGTCGTGTGGGGGAGCGGCGAGAAGGGTGGCGCGAAAGCCCGTGCGCTCACAGCTCTCATGAAAGCCGCTCCCGGCGCGCGGCACTTCGACGTGAGTGTCCCCACCGCCCCTGCGTCATCAGGGAGTTGACGCCCGTCCGTGCAGGCCACCACCCTGGTTGGGCAGCGCTATGGCTGATCACATAGGGTGAAAAGAAAAACGGGAGGTTCGGCGTGTTCGTTGAACGTGCGCCACTTGTCGACTTAGTGTCCTGTTCGGAAGAGTCCAAGGAACAGACACACTGGTAACCCTAAACTTCAACGTTAGGGTTCGGGTCGGCGTTCGGACCGTCCCACTTCGGCATGAGTTGTCCGTTCGCCGCAGCGCGAACGGCGACACGTAACTCGAGGCGAGAGGCCTTCGACGTGGCAGCACCGCAGAACTACCTCGCAGTCATCAAAGTCATCGGTGTCGGCGGCGGTGGTGTCAATGCCATCAACCGGATGATCGAGGTCGGTCTGAAGGGCGTCGAGTTCATCGCCATCAACACCGATGCTCAGGCGCTGTTGATGAGCGACGCCGACGTCAAGCTCGACGTCGGCCGCGAACTCACCCGCGGACTCGGCGCCGGCGCCAACCCGGCAGTCGGCCGCAAGGCGGCAGAGGACCACCGCGAGGAGATCGAGGAGGTCCTCAAGGGGGCCGACATGGTCTTCGTGACAGCCGGCGAGGGTGGCGGCACCGGTACCGGCGGCGCGCCCGTCGTGGCCAACATCGCCCGCAACCTCGGCGCCCTCACCATCGGCGTGGTCACCCGCCCCTTCACCTTCGAAGGGCGGCGCCGCGCCAACCAGGCCGAGGACGGCATCGCGGAACTCCGCGAAGAGGTCGACACCCTCATCGTCATCCCCAACGACCGGCTCCTGTCCATCTCGGACCGCCAGGTCTCGGTCCTCGACGCCTTCAAGTCGGCGGACCAGGTCCTGCTCTCCGGTGTCCAGGGCATCACCGACCTGATCACCACCCCCGGTCTGATCAACCTCGACTTCGCGGACGTCAAGTCCGTGATGTCCGAGGCGGGTTCGGCCCTCATGGGCATCGGCTCGGCCCGCGGCGACGACCGCGCGGTGGCGGCGGCGGAGATGGCGATCTCCTCGCCCCTCCTCGAGGCCTCCATCGACGGCGCCCGGGGCGTCCTGCTCTCCATCTCCGGCGGTTCCGACCTCGGCCTGTTCGAGATCAACGAGGCCGCCCAGCTGGTCAGCGAGGCCGCGCACCCCGAGGCCAACATCATCTTCGGCGCCGTCATCGACGACGCCCTCGGTGACGAGGTCCGTGTCACGGTCATCGCGGCCGGCTTCGACGGGGGCCAGCCCCCGGCCAAGCGCGACAACATCCTCGGCTCGGCCGGCGCCAAGCGCGACGAACCCACGCCGGTACGGACCGAGACCCGTCCGTCCTTCGGCTCGCTCGGCAGCGTCACGCCGAAGGAGGCCCCGGCACCCGCCCCGGAGCCGGTCAACGAGATCCCGGTCTCGCCGCCGGTCCCGCCGTCCCGGTCCTACTCGGACAGCACGGCCGAGGAGCTGGACGTGCCGGACTTCCTGAAGTGATAGGACAACGCTCCGAAACGAGCGATGCGAGCGGCGCGCACTTCGCCTTCACCGACCGGTGGGGCGGGGTGAGCGCCGTTCCGTACGAGGAGCTCAATCTCGGCGGAGCGGTCGGCGACGACCCGGAGACCGTCCGCACGAACCGTGAACTGGCCGCCAAGTCCCTGGGTCTCGATCCGGACCGGGTGGTCTGGATGAACCAGGTGCACGGCAACGACGTCGCCGAGGTCGACGGGCCGTGGACCACCGGGGACATCCCGCCCGTCGACGGTCTGGTGACCGCCACCCGGGGTCTCGCCCTCGCCGTTCTCACCGCCGACTGCGTCCCGGTCCTGCTGGCCGACCCGGTCGCCGGGGTGGTCGGCGCGGCTCACGCGGGCCGGCCCGGCATGGTCGCCGGGATCGTCCCCGCCGCGGTGGACGCCATGGCATCACTCGGCGCGGACCCCGCCCGGATCGTCGCCCGCACCGGCCCCGCGGTCTGCGGCCGGTGCTACGAGGTGCCGGAGGAGATGCGCGCCGAGGTCGCCGCCGTCGAACCCGCGGCGTACGCCGAGACGGGCTGGGGGACCCCGGCGGTCGACGTGGTCGCGGGAGTGCATGCCCAGTTGGAGCGGCTCGGGGTGCGTGACCGGCAGCGGTCGCCGGTGTGCACCCGGGAGTCCGCCGACCATTTCTCGTACCGCCGCGACCGGACCACCGGGCGGCTCGCAGGCTATGTCTGGCTGGACTGATAGGACATGACGGACCGTAAGGGAGAACTCGCCGCGAATCTGGCGGCAGTCGAGGGGCGTATCGCGACGGCCTGCTCGGCGGCGGGCCGCAAGCGCGAGGAGGTGACGCTGATCGTCGTCACCAAGACCTACCCCGCGAGCGATGTGCGGATTCTGTGGGAGCTCGGTGTGCGTCATGTGGCCGAGAACCGCGACCAGGACGCGGCGCCCAAGGCCGAGGCGTGCGCGGATCTGGCGCTCACCTGGCATTTCGTGGGCCAGTTGCAGACCAACAAGGTGCGTTCCGTGGTCGGTTACGCCGACGTCGTGCAGTCCGTCGACCGTGACCGCCTGGTCTCGGGGCTGTCCAAGGAGGCCGTGCGGGCCGGGCGCGAGGTGGGCTGTCTGATCCAGGTCGCGCTGGACGCGGAGGAGAGTGCGCGCGGGGAGCGCGGGGGTGTGGGGCCGGGCGGAATCGGGGAGTTGGCAGACCTGGTTGCCGGGGCCGAGGGGCTCAGGCTCGACGGGCTGATGACCGTCGCACCGCTGACCGGACCGTACGCCGGACGTGAACTGGCGGCGTTCGAGCGGCTGATGGATTTGTCGACTGCTATGCGCCGCACGCATCCGGCTGCGAACATGGTGTCTGCAGGGATGAGTGCGGACCTCGAAATGGCCGTGGCGGCCGGGGCGACACATGTGCGCGTCGGCAGTGCGGTACTCGGAGTCCGTCCCAGGCTCGGGTAACGTCGCCAGGAAGTCGGACCACAGCAGAAAATATGGTCATTACCGCTGAGAGGCGGTAATAACGACCTCGTGGATCGCGGGCACTTGGCATTCGTCAGTCGATCCACCACAGAGCGGAGGACTCAGAGCATGGCCGGCGCGATGCGCAAGATGGCGGTCTACCTCGGCCTCGTGGAGGACGATGGGTACGACGGCCGGGGATTCGACCCCGATGACGACTTCGAGCCCGAACTCGACCCGGAACCCGAGCGCGACCTGCGGCGGCGTGAGCCCTCGCATCAGCCGCACGGTTCGCATCAGTCTCACCAGTCACATCAGTCCCAAAGGGACGAATCGGTACGAGTGGTGCAGCCGTCCGCTCCGCGTGATCCGGTGCCGCACTCCGCTTCGCTGGGCGCGGAAACCGGGCGTCCGGCGCGGATCGCGCCCGTGGCGTCCATCACACAAGAACGTCAAAGCCTGGAGAAGAACGCACCGGTGATCATGCCCAAGGTCGTGTCGGAACGAGAGCCTTACCGGATCACCACGCTTCACCCCCGGACCTACAACGAGGCCCGTACCATCGGGGAACACTTCCGTGAGGGCACTCCTGTGATCATGAATCTCACTGAGATGGATGACACAGATGCGAAGCGACTTGTCGACTTTGCGGCCGGTTTGGTGTTTGGTCTTCACGGCAGCATCGAGCGGGTGACGCAGAAGGTGTTCCTGTTGTCGCCTGCTAACGTCGATGTCACGGCGGAGGACAAGGCCCGCATCGCGGAGGGCGGGTTCTTCAACCAGAGCTGATACGCAGGGCCAGACAGCAGTACCGAACAGGGGAGAGGGAAGCACGGATCATGAGCGTGGTTCTGCAAGTGCTCTACGTCACGCTGATGTGTTTCCTCATCGTGCTGATCTTCCGGTTGGTCATGGACTACGTCTTCCAGTTCGCCCGCTCGTGGCAGCCTGGCAAGGCGATGGTGGTCGTTCTTGAGGCCACTTACACTGTCACTGATCCACCACTCAAGCTTCTGCGGCGGGTCATTCCGCCGCTGCGTCTCGGGGGCGTGGCACTTGACCTGTCCTTCTTCGTACTGATGATCATCGTCTACATCCTGATCACCGTCGTGACCAATCTCGCGAGGTGACTGTGGACGATACGGTCCTGCCGACTGCCGATGACTACGTTGAGGTGAAGAGATGCCGTTGACCCCCGAGGATGTGCGGAACAAGCAGTTCACAACCGTCCGCCTCCGAGAAGGCTATGACGAGGACGAGGTCGATGCCTTCCTCGACGAGGTCGAAGCCGAACTGACCCGCCTGCTCCGCGAGAACGAGGATCTGCGCGCCAAGCTGGCCGCTGCCACGCGTGCCGCTGCCCAGAACCAGCAACAGGGCATGCGCAAGCCTCCGGAACAGGACCAGCAGCAGGGTATGCAGCAACAGGGCATGCCCCAGCAAGGCATGCCGCAGGGCATGCGAGGCCCCGGCGGCCCGGTGCCCGCCGGCATATCGGGCCCGCCGCAGCAGCAGATGGGCGGCCCCATGGGCGGCCCGCCCCAGCTGCCCAGCGGTGCGCCGCAGTTGCCCCCCGGTCAGGGTGGCCAGGGCGGCCCGCAGGGTCAGGGCCCGATGGGTCAAGGCCCGATGGGTCAGGGCCCCATGGGGCAGAACCCCATGCAGGGTCAGATGGGCCAGGGCCCGATGGGTCAGGGTCCGATGCAGGGTCAGATGGGCCAGGGCGGTATGCCCGGCCAGATGCAGCAGATGCCCGGTCAGCAGATGCAGGGTCAGATGCAGCAGATGGGCGGCCCGATGGGCGGTCCCATGGGTGGCCCGATGGGCGGCCCCGGTCAGGGTCCCGGCGGCGACAGCGCCGCGCGCGTTCTCTCGCTGGCCCAGCAGACCGCCGACCAGGCGATCGCCGAGGCCCGTTCCGAGGCCAACAAGATCGTCGGCGAGGCCCGCAGCCGCGCCGAGGGCCTGGAGCGCGACGCCCGCGCCAAGGCCGACGCTCTTGAGCGGGACGCCCAGGAGAAGCACCGCGTCGCGATGGGCTCCCTGGAGTCCGCCCGCGCCACGCTGGAGCGCAAGGTCGAGGATCTGCGTGGCTTCGAGCGCGAGTACCGCACCCGCCTGAAGTCCTACCTGGAGTCGCAGCTGCGTCAGCTGGAGACCCAGGCCGACGACTCGCTGGCCCCGCCGCGTACTCCGGCCACGGCCTCCCTGCCGCCGTCCCCGGCGCCCTCGATGGCTCCGGCCGGTGCCGGCGCCCCGTCGTACGGCGGCAACCAGGGCATGGGTGGTCCCGGCCCGGGCGCCCAGTCCTACGGCGGCCAGCAGCAGATGTCCCCGGCCATGACCCAGCCCATGGCTCCGGTCCGGCCGCAGGGCCCGTCTCCGATGGGTCAGGCTCCCTCACCGATGCGCGGCTTCCTGATCGACGAGGACGACAACTGACGGCCTCTAGTACGCCTTAGGCGTCGGCGGCGTTCAGGGCGGGGCCCCGGATTTTCATCCGGGGCCCCGCCCTTTTGCGTCGCCCTCTCGCGTGCCGGTGACACCGAGGGCCCGGTCCCGCCGAGTTGCTTGGCGGGACCGGGCCCTCGTAGGTGCTGTGTGTGCCTCGGTGTTACGCCTTGCGCAGGCGGAACGTCAGGGACAGGCCCTCGTCCGTGAACGGGTCCCCGTAGGTGTCGTCCGCCTCACCCTGCGCGAAGTCGGTGGCCAGGACCTCGTCGGCGATCAGGCCGGAGTGCTCGGTCAGGGCCGCGGTGACCGCCGGGTCCGTGGACGTCCAGCGGAGCGCGATACGGTCGGCCACGTCGAGGCCGCTGTTCTTGCGGGTCTCCTGGATCAGCCGGATCGCGTCCCGGGCGAGGCCCGCCTGACGCAGCTCCTCGGTGATCTCCAGGTCGAGGGCGACCGTCGCGCCCGAGTCGGACGCCACCGACCAGCCCTCGCGCGGGGTCTCCGTGATGATGACCTCGTCCGGCGCCAGCGCGACCGTCTCGCCGTCGACCTCCACCGCTGCGGTGCCCGCGCGCAGGGCGAGGGACAGCGCTGCCGCGTCGGTGTTCGCGACGGCCTTCGCGACGTCCTGGACGCGCTTGCCGAACCGCTTGCCCAGGGCGCGGAAGTTGGCCTTGGCGGTGGTGTCGACCAGCGAGCCGCCCACTTCGGAGAGGGACGCGAGGGAGCTGACGTTGAGCTCCTCCGTGATCTGCGCGTGCAGTTCGTGGTCGAGGGTGTCGAAGCCGGCCGCCGCGACCAGCGCGCGGGACAGCGGCTGACGCGTCTTCACGCCCGACTCCGCGCGCGTGGCACGGCCGAGCTCGACCAGCCGCCGTACGAGCACCATCTGCTTCGACAGCTCCGGGTCGATCGCGGACAGGTCCGCCTCGGGCCAGGAGGTCAGGTGGACGGATTCGGGACTGCCCGGGGTCACCGGCACCACCAGGTCCTGCCAGACCCGCTCGGTGATGAACGGGGTCAGCGGGGCCATCAGCTTCGTGACCGTCTCGACGACCTCGTGCAGGGTGCGCAGCGCGGCCTTGTCACCCTGCCAGAAGCGGCGCCGGGACCGGCGTACGTACCAGTTGGACAGGTCGTCGACGAACGCCGACAGGAGCTTGCCGGCGCGCTGGGTGTCGTACGCCTCCAGAGCCTGCGTCACCTGGTCGGTGAGGGCGTGGAGTTCGGACAGGAGCCAGCGGTCCAGGACCGGGCGGTCGGCCGGGGCCGGGTCCGCCGCGGACGGGGCCCAGTTCGACGTGCGCGCGTACAGGGCCTGGAAGGCGACCGTGTTCCAGTAGGTGAGGAGCGTCTTGCGGACGACCTCCTGGATGGTGCCGTGGCCGACGCGGCGGGCCGCCCACGGTGAACCGCCGGCCGCCATGAACCAGCGCACCGCGTCCGCGCCGTGCCGGTCCATCAGGGGGATCGGCTCCAGGGTGTTGCCCAGGTGCTTGGACATCTTGCGGCCGTCCTCGGCGAGGATGTGGCCGAGGCAGACCACGTTCTCGTACGACGACTTGTCGAAGACGAGCGTGCCGACCGCCATCAGGGTGTAGAACCAGCCGCGTGTCTGGTCGATGGCCTCGCTGATGAACTGCGCCGGGTAGCGGGACTCGAACAGTTCCTTGTTCTTGTACGGGTATCCCCACTGCGCGAACGGCATCGAACCCGAGTCGTACCAGGCGTCGATGACCTCCGGCACGCGCGTGGCCGTCCGGCCGCAGTCGTCCTGGGGACAGGCGAAGGTGACCGCGTCGATGAACGGGCGGTGCGGGTCCAGGTCCGACTGGTCGGTGCCCGTGAGCCCGGTCAGCTCCGCGCGGGAGCCGACGACCGTGAGGTGGCCCTCCTCGCAGCGCCAGATCGGGAGCGGGGTGCCCCAGTAACGGCTGCGGGAGAGCGCCCAGTCGATGTTGTTGTTCAGCCAGTCGCCGAAGCGGCCGTTCTTGACCGTCTCCGGGTACCAGTTGGTCTTCTCGTTCTCCTGGAGGAGGCGGTCCTTGACGGCCGTGGTGCGGATGTACCAGGACGGCTGCGCGTAGTAGAGGAGCGCAGTGTGGCAGCGCCAGCAGTGCGGGTAGCTGTGCTCGTACGGGATGTGCTTGAAGAGGAGGCCGCGCTGCTGGAGGTCCTCGGTGAGCTTTTCGTCCGCCTTCTTGAAGAAGACACCGCCCACGAGGGGGACGTCCGCCTCGAAGGTGCCGTCCGGGCGGACGGGGTTCACGACCGGCAGGCCGTACGCGCGGCACACCTTGAGGTCGTCCTCACCGAAGGCGGGGGACTGGTGGACCAGACCGGTGCCGTCCTCGGTCGTCACGTAGTCGGCGTTCACCACGTAGTGGGTGGGGACGTCGTCCGGGAACTCGACCAGCTCGAACGGACGTTGATAGGACCAGCGCTCCATCTCGGCACCGGTGAAGGTCCGGCCGGTGGGCTGCCACTCCTCGCCGAGCGACTTGGTGAGCAGCGGCTCGGCGACGACGAGCTTCTCGGCACCGTTCGTCGCCACCACGTAGGTCACGTCGGGGTGGGCGGCGACCGCGGTGTTGGAGACCAGCGTCCAGGGCGTCGTCGTCCACACGACGAGTGAGGCCTCGCCGGCCAGCGGACCGGAGGTGAGCGGGAAACGGACGTACACGGACGGGTCGACGACCGTTTCGTAGCCCTGGGCCAGCTCGTGGTCGGAGAGGCCCGTGCCGCAGCGCGGGCACCAGGGGGCGACGCGGTGGTCCTGGGTCAGCAGGCCCTTGGTGTAGATCTCCTTCAGCGACCACCAGACCGACTCGATGTACTCGGGGTCCATCGTGCGGTAGGGATCCCGGAGGTCGGTCCAGTACCCCATGCGGGTCGTGAGCGCCTCGAAGGCGTCCGTGTGGCGGGTCACCGACTCGCGGCACTTGGCGTTGAACTCGGCGATGCCGTACGCCTCGATGTCCTGCTTGCCGGAGAAGCCGAGTTCCTTCTCGACCGCCAGCTCCACCGGGAGGCCGTGGCAGTCCCAGCCGGCCTTGCGGGCCACGTGGTAGCCGCGCATGGTGCGGAAGCGGGGGAACACGTCCTTGAAGACGCGGGCCTCGATGTGGTGGGCGCCCGGCATGCCGTTCGCGGTGGGCGGGCCCTCGTAGAACACCCATTCGGGGCGACCCTCGGACTGCTCAAGACTCTTGGCGAAGATCTTCTGCTCGCGCCAGAAGTCGAGCACAGCGTGCTCAAGGGCGGGCAGGTCGACCTGGGCGGGCACCTGGCGGTACGTCGGCGTTGTCATCAGCGAGCTTCCTCCGGCGGACTTTCTGCCTTCCGTCGGAGGGACGAGAGCCGGAATTCTCCGGACGCCGTGTACGGCGTACTCCCGCGGTACCACCCTCCTTGGCTCCCCGGTGCGTCGTGCACACCGATGAGCCCCCTCATTGGGGTCGCGATGCCGGGTCTACTGGCCTTGGCTGTGATGCTCGCCTCACTGCGGCTTTCTTCCGGCGGCTCCGGGGTGATCTTCGCTTCGCGCTCGCCCCCGGGCTTCCACCGTCCCCGGGTCGCTCTGGGCTGCGTACGCCGCTACTCGTCCCCATCCACGCTTCTCGCTGCGCCCAGTGTACGGCGCCCCGCGGACAGCGGCCTACCGGCTTTCCGGGCCACCCGAATGGCCAGGGCCGGGTGTCCGGATTCCGGGACGCGCGGCTCGGCGGATTACCCGGCGGGGAGCTGGGCACAACGCTTGCAGGCTTGCCCCGCGGGACCGGCGGGGTGGGCGAATCGGGTGGCGTTCCCCGTTGCCGCGGGACTCAAGTCGATTTATCGTCCCAGCACGATTCGCGAGCAAGATCACCATATGTGAAGGGGCCGCGGCCATGGTGGCGAAAAAGACCGCCGAGCAGCAGTCGACGACCGGCAGATCCACCGGATCCACGGCCGCGGGGGCCTCCGGCAGTGGCAAGGGCACGGACGCGAAGAAGAGCGTTCTCAAGAAGAGCGCTCTCAAGAAGGGCGCCGCGAAGAAGACGGTGGCCACGAAAGCGGTGGGAAGTACCTCGGAGGCCAGGAAAACGGTGGCCAAGAAGGCCGTCGCGAAGACAGCCGTCCAGAAGAGATCCGCCGCTCCCAGAAGTGCCGCGGCTCAGGGCGGCGCCGGTAAACGCACCTCCACGAAGAGCACGGCCAGGAAGAGCACTGCCACAAAGGCGGGCGCGGCCGAGGCCGCGAAGACGACGGGAGCCACGACAGTGGTTGCGAAGAAGACTCCGGGCACGACCACGACGGCGAAGAAGCCCAGCGCGGTACCCAAGGCGCGGATCATCACGGCGGCGGAGCCGGGCGAGCTCGCCGTACGCGCCGGTGAGGATCCATGGACCCCGGAGGAGGTGGCCGAGGCGCGCGCCGAGCTGCAGTCCGAGGTGCAGCGCCTGCGCGCCGAGCTCGCGGCGTCCGAACAGTCGCTCGTGGGTCTGATGCGGGACTCCGGGGACGGCGCGGGCGACGACCAGGCGGACACAGGCACCAAGAACACCACGCGCGAGCACGAGATGGCTCTGGCGGCCAACGCGCGCGAGATGCTCGTCCAGGACGAGCGGGCCCTGGAGCGGCTGGACACGGGCACGTACGGCCTGTGCGAGAACTGCGGCAACGCGATCGGCAAGGCGCGTATGCAGGCCTTCCCGCGCGCGACGCTGTGCGTCGAGTGCAAGCAGAAGCAGGAGCGGCGCTACTGACCGCTCGCCGGAGCCCCCGTCGCGCCGACGCGTGCCGGGTGCCGCCTGCACTCCGTGTGCCAGGAGGTGTGTCGTACTCTCGTCCTCAGTCAGGAACCTAGGTTGAGGGACTCACGTGGCAGAGGCGGAGCGCATCATCGGTACGCCGGACATCCCAGACGCGGCGGGGAGCGAGCCGGAAACCCCGGACGAGCGGCCCCGGGGCAGGCGCCGGATCCTCGTGCTGTTCACGGTCGCCGCCTTGGCGTACGCGCTGGACCTCGCCAGCAAGATGATCGTGGTCGCCAAGCTGGAGCACCACGCGCCGATCGAGATCATCGGGGACTGGCTGAGGTTCGAGGCGATCCGCAACGCGGGCGCCGCCTTCGGCATGGGTGAGGCCTTCACGGTGATCTTCACGGTCATCGCGGCGATCGTGATCGTCGTGATCGCCCGCCTGGCCCGCAAGCTCTACAGCCTGCCCTGGGCGATCGCGCTCGGTCTGCTGCTCGGCGGCGCGCTGGGCAATCTGACCGACCGGATCTTCCGCTCGCCGGGCGTCTTCGAGGGCGCGGTCGTCGACTTCATCGCGCCCAAGCACTTCGCGGTCTTCAACCTGGCCGACTCGGCGATCGTCTGCGGCGGAATCCTGATCGTTTTGCTGTCCTTCAAGGGGCTCGACCCGGACGGGACCGTCCACAAGGACTGACGAGCCGGGCGGGGTTTGTCCACAGGCACGGTCGGGGCTGCCGGGCCCGTCCTGCATACTCGACGGGTGAGTACGATTCCCGAGATCCGCAACCTGCCCGTGCCGGACGGCCTGGAGGGTGAGCGTGTCGACGCCGCCATCTCCCGGATGTTCGGCTTCTCCCGTACGAAGGCCGCCGAGCTGGCCGCGGCGGGGAAGGTCATGGTCGACGGCTCGGTGGTCGGCAAGTCGGAGCGGGTGCACGGCGGCGCCTGGCTCGAGGTCGAGATGCCGCAGGCGCCCGCGCCCGTGCAGGTGGTGGCCGAGCCCGTCGAGGGCATGGTGATCGTGCACGACGACGACGACATCGTCGTGATCGTCAAGCCCGTCGGCGTGGCCGCGCACCCGTCGCCAGGCTGGACCGGGACGACCGTCATCGGCGGTCTGGCCGCCGCCGGGTACCGCATCTCGACCTCCGGTGCCGCAGAGCGCCAGGGCATCGTGCACCGGCTCGACGTCGGCACGTCAGGCCTGATGGCGGTGGCCAAGTCGGAGCGCGCGTACACATCGCTCAAGCGCCAGTTCAAGGAGCGCACGGTCGACAAGCGCTATCACGCGCTGGTCCAGGGCCACCCGGACCCGATGAGCGGCACCATCGACGCGCCCATCGGCCGGCATCCGAACCACGACTACAAGTGGGCGGTCACGGCCGAGGGCAAGGCGTCCGTCACGCACTACGACCTCATCGAGGCGTTCCGTGCGGCCTCCCTGCTCGATGTGAAGCTGGAGACCGGCCGCACCCACCAGATCCGCGTCCACATGGCCGCCCACCGGCACCCCTGCGTCGGCGACCTGACGTACGGGGCGGACCCGACGCTGTCCAAGCGGCTCGGCCTGACCCGCCAGTGGCTGCACGCCGTACGCCTCGGCTTCGAGCACCCGGGGGACGGGACATGGGTCGAGTTCGAGAGCGACTACCCCGACGACCTGGCCAACGCCCTGGAGCGGGTGCGCGAGGAGACATACGCATGACCCTGCCGCCGTACGTGGTGCGCGTCGCCGAGGATCCCGCCGACCGCGAGGCCTGTTTCGCGGTGCGCAAGGAGGTCTTCGTCGCGGAGCAGCGGGTGCCGGAGGACCTGGAGTACGACGAGTTCGACGCGGGCGCGCTGCATGTGCTGGCCGTCCGGGAGGACGGGGTGGCGCTCGGCACGGGGCGGTTGCTGTACGGGGAGGCCGCGGTCGGCCGGACCGGGGGCGATCCGTCCGTGGGGTCGCTCGGGCGGCTCGCGGTGCGGAAGGACGCGCGGGGGCTGGGGGTCGGGGTCGAGCTCGTGCGGGGTATTGAAGCGGCGGCTCGGGGGCTGGGGCTCGCCGCGGTGGATCTGCATGCGCAGACCTCCGCGTCGGGGTTCTACGAGCGGCTCGGATATGCGGGGTACGGGGACGAGTTCCACGAGGCGGGTATCGCGCATCGTGCGATGCGCCGCTCTCTTTGATTCCTCATGCGGTCTGTCAAGCCGCGTGCGCGGTGGGTGGCACGAGTTCGTAGGTCCGTCCATCGCGGAGGAGGGCCCAGAGGCCGTTGACGCGGCGGCGGGCCAGGGCGAGGACGGCCTGGATGTGACGCTTGCCTTCGGCTCGCTCGCGTTCGTAGAACCGGCGGGACTCATCGCAGTGTCGGATGCTGAACAAGGCGGAGATGTAGAAGGCGCGTTGGAGTCGGCGGTTGCAGCGCCGCGGCCGGCGAAGACTGCCGCTGATCTTGCCGGAGTCGCGGGGAACAGGTGCGACGCCACCGAAGCCTCCAGCAGTGGCGCGAGGACGCCGCCTCCGGCGCCCTCACCGAGGTCTTCGCCTGCGGCACCGCCGCGGGGTCACCCCGATCGGCCACGTCAAGACCAGGACGGACGCCTGGACCCACGGCGACGGCACCCCCGGCGAGGTCACCCTGAACCTCCGTGATGCCCTGCTCGGCATCCAGCGGGGCGTCCGGGACGACAAGCACGGCTGGATGCCCCGACTGGGCTGAGCCCCGCGGGCCACTCGGCCCGCAGCCCTTCCAGGGCCCGTCCGGACGAGTTCCGGGCGGGCCCGCTCTGCGTATTCCCTCCCGTTCCCAACCGTTCCCTCTCGTCCATGCGGTCGCCCGAACCGGCCAGGCTGCCGTACGGATCCTCCTCGACCGGGAACTGGACGACTCCGCGTTCGACGCCCTGCGCGACCTGGATCTGACCGGATTCGGCAGCGTAACCCTGCGCTACGACACCACCGAGGCCTGCTGGGTCCCGGTCCCCGCCGACGACAGCCCGGAAGCCGACTGGTCGAGCCGGTCCGGCGGCTCGACGAGATGCCCGCGTAACCCCGGGTGGGACGGGTTGCGGACGATTCTCGGCCACGTACGGGCGTTCCTGGACGAGCCTCTCCTCGCGGACGCGTGACCTTCCGGCCGGGTTGTACGCAACAAGGCCGATTGACCCTGTGGTAGTTGATGCGTTTGCCTCGAAGGGAGCCCTCGGCGCGGGGCCGGGGGTCATGCGTCAACGGGGAACACAAGGGGGAACATGTCCAAGGCTTCAGCCATGTCCGGCAGAGCTGTGACCGTGTCCGGCATTTCCTTATCGACGGCGCTGCTGCTCGCGTTCACCGGAACGACCGCCGGTGCCGCGCAGCACGCGCCCCGGACGGAGCGGGTCAGCACCGCCGCCGACGGCACCCAGGGCGACGGCGCCTCCAGTGCGGCCGTCACCACGCCGAACGGCCGCTACATCGCGTTCCGTTCGTCGGCCACCAACCTCGTGCCCGAGGGGGTCACCCGCCCGGGCACCTACTCCTGCATCCGTGACCTGACAACCGGCGAGGTCACCAAGATCGAGCAGGCGCTGAGCACGCCCCGGCTCAGCGCCGACGGCCGCTGGGCCACGTACACCGACTGGGGCAGCCGCAACATCAACGTCTTTCTGTCCGACCTGAGCACGGGCACCAGAATCCGGGTCGGGGCCCCCGACGGCCGGGAACGGGACCTGCGCACGGGCCGCGTCCGGCACTTCCCCGGCGTCCGCGTCCTGGCCGTCAGCCCGGACGGGCAGCGGCTGTTGACGCGGGACGCGGACGCGAACCTGACCCTGCGCGGCCTGCGCGGCGGACGCGAGATCCCCGTCGGACACGGCCGCGCCACCGCGGGCTCGGTCTCCGCCCACGGCCGCTCCGTCGTCTACTCCACGGAGGACGCGGACGTCGTCCCCGATGACACCAACGGTCTGTACGACGTCTTCCAATGGAGGTCACGCTGATGTTCCGCGCCTCAAGAGCCGTGCTCGGCACGGCAGTCGCGATCGCGCTCGCCTGGACGCCGGCGGCCGCCGCACAGGACCGGGGTCACCAGGGGCCCGACGAGCCCCGTACCGTGCGGGTGAGCACGGCCGCCGACGGCGGTCAGGCCGACGGACCGTCGAGCGGGGCCTCGATCAGCGCCGACGGCCGCCAGGTCGCGTTCACGTCCACCGCGCCGAGCCTCGGCTGCGAGCGCCTCTCGCCGTGCCTGTTCCTGAAGGACCTGACCGACGGCGGCCTGACCAGGATCGACCTCGGCAGCGGCCACACCTACGACGCGCCGCTGTCCAGCGCCGACGGGAGCCGTGTCGCCTTCTCCGCCGGCACCCGCTTCCAGGCTCCTTACCTGTACGACAGCGCCACCGGCCGTTCGGAGCGGCTGTGGCCCGAAGACCCGCCCGGCTCGGCCGAGTTGGGCCGCGCCCAGTCGATCAGCCCCGACGGCACGCACGTCGCGTACACCATCGGCGGCCGCAACGGAGGGCAGACCGCGCGGCTGCTGTACGTCCGGGACACGGAGACCGGCACCGAGGAGCTGATCTCGACCGCCGAGGAGGGCGACAAGAGCAACGCCTCGGTGAGCGGTGACGGCAATCGGGTCGCCTACTCGGTCCAGGGGGACGTCGAGGGCGACGACCCGAACGACGTCTTCGTCAAGGACCGGGCGACGGGCCAGCGCATCCACGTCGACGCGGACCTCGGTGTCGCCCATCTGATCCGGATCACGGCGGACGGCCGCCGGGTCCTCCTCAACGCCAACACCGGGGTGTACGTCCACGACCTGAGCACGGGCACATCGCGACGGGTGGCCGACGGAACCGCCTCCTCGGCCACGGCGGACGGCCGGTACGCCGTCGTCACGGGCACGGACGGCGTGCGGGTGCGTGACCTGCGGACGGGGCTGCGAGGGGCCACCCTCTCGTGGACCGCCACGGTGATGGGCGACTCGCTGGCCGCCAAGGGACGTGTGGTGGCGTTCAGTTCGACGGAGTCCCACCTGGTGCCGGGCGACACCAACCGGCAGTCGGACGTGTTCACCTTCTCGGGCGGCCTAGGGAAGAACCCGGCCCCGATGCCGTCCGTCACCGAACGGCTCGGCGGACCGGCCGGGGCGTCCCACGACCCGGAGATGGATGAGCGCAAGCTCGTCACCTTCACCTCGGAGGAAGACGTCTTCATCAACGCGCCCCTCCGCGTCGTCCAGGTCAACTCCGACACGGAGAAGCCGTCGTCGGAGAGCACCCCCTGCTCCAACGGACGCATGGTGGGCTACCTGGTCCCGTCCGCCGCCGACGGCGCCCCGGAGGTCCACGTCCGCCACCGCTCAGTCGGCCAGGTCACCACCCTGGACTCCTACCAGGGCGTCCGCTTCGCCTGGATGGGGCGGCCCCGGATCAGCCCCACCTGCCAGTGGATCACCTACGCGGCGACCCTGCCCGCCACCGACGCCGACCCGGACCCGCAACCCCGCGTCTACCGCTTCAAGTTGGACGGCGGCACCACGGACGTGGTCAGCGCGCCCTCGGGCGGTCCGGCGGGCAACCCGTCCATCGACTACGACGGCCGGTACATCGCCTTCGAGCAGGGCGGCGACGTCTACGTCCGGGACCTGGACACCGGCGACCTGTCGAAGGTCGCGGACGGCGCCTCGGCCCCCTCCCTCAGCGGCCGGACGATCGCCTTCCAGCAGGGCAGGTACGTCTATGTCCGGGACCTCGACACCGGCACCACCACGGCCCGGGTCAGGGGCGCCCAGCCCTCGCTCTCCAGGCACGGCACAGAGTTCGCGTACACCTCGGGCCGTTCCGTGTACCTGCTCGAAATCGCCACGGGGAAGAGGCAGTTGGTCAGCGTCGATCGCTGGGGCGGCCGCAACGACCTCCCGGCCGGGCACCCCTCGGTCAACGCCGACGGCACGGTCGTCGCGTTCGAGTCGGCCTCACCCGATCTGGTGGAAGGGGACACGAACGGGGTGACGGACATCTTCCTGCGGACAGTGCGGTAGCAGGCGACAACCACCACGAACAACAGGCAACACCACAACGGGGGACCACCATGCACAACACCAAGCGAGTCTTCGCCTCGCGCGCACGCCAGTGGTGTTCCTCGGCGAGAACCCGCCGACAGGTGAAGCGTACGGCCCGCACACCGCTGCGGTGCCAGCCAGTAGGGGCCCCGGCAAAGGTGGTACGCCTTCCGGACGGATCTGGTCGAGGGGGAAGGCCCCAGAGAACAGGCAGTCGGTCAGGTTGGTGGCAGTCAGTACCAGGTGCGCAGCATCCACGCCCTGCACCGAGACGCCCCGCACTCTCTCCCGCCCAGAGGACGTTGACGCGGCGGCGGGCCAGGGCGAGGACGGCCTGGAGGTTGCCGCTGATCTTGCCGGAGTCGCGGGGAACGGGAGCAACGCCGCCGAAGCCGGCGAGGCGGTCAGGAGTGCCGAAGAGACGAGAGACTCATGTCGCCGCCGGTCGCGGCAAGGAACTCGGCACCGAGGATCACGCCCAGGCCGGGCATGCTGGTGATCACTTCGAAGTCCCGATGTTCGCGAAACCGGGCCTCGATCATTTTGTCGAGTTCGGCGACCTGCTGGTTGAGGGTCATCACTTCCCGCGCGAGTGTGTGCACCAGCTGGGCGGTCAGTTGTTCGCCGGGCAGGCTGGTGTGCCGGCGTCCGGCGCCTCCCGAGCTGTCTCGGCGAGCCGGTCAGGGCGCAGGACCATGCGGTTGCGCAGCCAGGTCTCGAGCCTCTTCTTGACTGTCCGG
>NZ_BMMU01000031.1 GCF_014646095.1 Streptomyces lacrimifluminis
GTAACCCACCAGCGCATCGCCGCACAGGTCGTACGACTTCTTCAACTTCTTCAAGTTCTTCAAGTTCTTCGGCACATCCGAGAACTCGTCCTGGAACACCTCAGCGGTCTTGCCCGCCCACTCCAGCGTCTCGTTCTCCGACGCCATCCCCTTGACCAACCGCAACGCGTCCGCGACATCATCCGCGAAGTCATGCAACGTACGAGCCAGTTGACGCACCCGATCCGGATCACCCGGCGTCGGGTCCTTGTCGAGGTCCAGCACATGCCAATCCGCCGGCCGATACCCCACCATCCCGCAACCCCCGTCACATACACGTCATCAACAACCGTGTGCACACGTGAACCTACAAGGAAGGGTCGTTCGATGTGAAGGAGCTACTCGGCGAACCGGAACGTTGAGGTGATCGCGTCGAAGATGTCGAAGAACGACTCCGCGAGGTCCAGCACCTGGCTGCTGCCCGCCACCAGCGCCACCTTGCCCTCCTGGCCCGGCACCGGGATGAACGTCTGCATCAGCACAGCGCGGATGGTGCGGCCGAGTTCGTCGCCCGGTACGGCGATGTCCTCGACGCCGTACGTACGCGCCGCCGAGCCGACACCGGGGATGTCGACGGTCGTGACCTTGCGCCAGGAGTCGCCCTCCCTCTTCGCCTCCTTGACCGCCAACTGGGCGGCGATGACCGCCGGGTCGGTCGAGAGCGGCTCGCCGTCCGCCTTACGGCCGCCGACCATCGAGACGGTCACCGAGCCGGTGATCGGGGTGTCCCCGCCGAAGCTCTCCGCCATGCAACCGCAGTACAGCGCGCCCGACTTCCACGCGTCCGCCGCCGCCTTCCGCAGGAACTCGGTGTAGGTGTCGCGGTACGGGGCCAACTCCGTGCGCTGCCGCACCCGTTCGTCAACCATGCGCCGGATGGAGTCGTCACGGGACTCGGGGCGCACGTCGAACTCCCACCACGACTCGGGCACCTTGATCCGGAACCCACCTCGCTCGACCGTCTGCGTTTCGCTGTAGCGGGCCATGTCCTCACTCCACCCCGTTCACTCGACCACTCGTCGACTCGATCTCCCGTGCCCGCATCGTTCCGTTGTACGGTGCCGATCAGACGTTGGTCAGACTACGAGGCGCTCCTGGGGGACTCACACATGGGCAAGGGCAAGTCCGACCTCACGCTCCCGCTGAGCGAACTGGAGGAGTACGGCAGCCGGCTGCGGTCCGTCAAGACCCGGCTGAACCACACCAAGAAGCTCTTCGAGTCCTACAAGGACGACATCGGCGACGGCAGCGTGAACAACGCGCTGGAGGACTTCGAGTCCAACTGGGAGGACGGCCGCGAGGACATCACCCAGCAGCTCGACGCCCTCGCCGACATGTCCGACGCCGTCGTACGCGAGTTCAAGAAGCTCGACGACGAACTCGCCAAGCAGGTCAACGAGAAGATGACGACCAAGGACACCCGGGGTGGCGGCGGCCAGGGCAACAGCGGTGGCGCCCAGTGAGCTGAGGGCTACCTACCCCCTCACCCCACCTCGTTCTCCGCCACCGCCTCGCCCCGTACCGTCACGTCCCCGCCGTAGAACAGCCCCGTGAACACCGGTGAGTACGTCAACTGCACCTCGACCTGCACCTCGTCGGCGTTCGCCGCCACGCAGTGGGACGCGCCCGTGTCCGCGGCGGACATGCCCATCTCCTGGGCGAAGGCCTTCACGCGTGCGTCGCAGTTCTGGAAGTTGATCGGGGCTCCGCCCGCCGCGTTGCCGTAGAGGGCTTCGAGGTCTATGTCCTGGGCGGCGTAACGCGCCGCCTGTTCCGCGATGTCCGCCGCCCGTTCCCGCTTCGAGATGGACATGCCGCCGTCGATCACGAAGGCGGAGAGGGAGAGGAAGAGGAGGGCGAAGATGATCACCGCGCCCGCCCCCGAGCCTCGGTCGTCCAGGCGGGCCCACCGACGCTCGGACCAGTCGCGCCAGTCGCGTACGGCAGAGGGCACTCTCGGTCTCGGCGTCACACTGTCCTCCGGAACGGGTCCAGCGGTGAGCTGAAGGTCGCTGTCAGTGTCGTCGGGATGTCCAGGCCGAGCATCGCCAGGCCCCGCACCTCGCAGCTCACCTCGACCGAGAAGATGGTGTCGGGCTCGAAACCGGCGCTGGTCTGGGTCACGGTGACCGGGCCCGAGCAGACGTCCGTCAGGTCGGCCTCGGCCGCCTTCTTGGCCTCCGCCATCGCCGTCACATGATCCTTCTGGATCGACCCGGCCCGGGCCGCGTCCCGCGCCGCCCCGTCAAGTGCCCCGCGCCCGTCGACCAGTTGCCCGAAGGCCACCAGCACCAGGATGAACATGATCATCACGGGGGCGAGGATCACCACCTCGATGGTGGAGAGGCCTCGGTCGCCGTGGTTCCGCGCGAAGGAAGGCACCCAGGACGGCAGGTTCATCAGTTCTCCCCCTCCCGCACGAACCGCTCCACCGGTCCCACCGACTGCGCGTGCACGGTCAGATCGAAGCCCGGGAACACCATGGGCACCCGTGCCGTGATCTCCACGCCCACCGTGTTCTGCTCCGGCTGGAGCATCGTCACGTCCGGCGACAGGACCAGGGTCGGGCCCAGTTGCTGGATGTAGCTGTCCACCACGTCCTGCGCCTCACCCCGCCACGCGCCCGGCTGGTCGTGCGCCATGGCGCGGGCCTTGCGGGCACCGGCCTGGGCCGCCGCCTGGGCCACGTGGTCCGCGAAGAAGTACAGCGCGAACTGCACTGTCGCGAAGATCATGAAGAAGAGCACGGGCGTCAGCAGCACGAACTCGATCGCGGTCATGCCGGAGTCGGACGTACGGGAGCCGGACCTGGCGGAACCGGACGTGCCGGAGCCGGACCTGCCGGAGCCGGACCTGCCGGAGTCCGACGTCCCGGCGTCGCCGCGGGCGGACGCCGACTTCCGTGCGGCCTCCACCCTGCGGCGTACCCATCTGCCTGCGCCACCCACGAGCAACCCCGTCAACTCGACCCCGTACACCCCGTTTTCGTACGTACGATCAGCAGGTGCCGCTTGCCTTGGCGCCCTTGATGCAGTCGCCGACCTTGTTGGCGCCGTCGCTCAGCGCGGTGTTGATGATCGCGGCGACCACGCCGACGATCGCCACGACGACCGCGGAGATGATGACCCACTCGACCGCGGACGCACCGCGGTCCAGTTCACCGGAGCGGGCGCGCTGCACACGGCCCTGCAGGAAGGTGACCAGGAAGTCCATTGCCGGGATCCCGGTGCCGAAGTTCCGTCCGTTCAATCCGTTCATGGTGAGTTGTCCTCTCAAAACATCTTGGGGCATTGGCCATGGGCCATGGGCAGTACGGGAAACGACTTCAGACCTGGAACACGCGCATCGCCGCCGGATAGATCAGGAACACCAGGAACCCCGCACACAGGAGCAGTTGGGCCACGAGCATCGACTGTGACTTCTCGCCCGCGCTGCCCTCGATCTCCGCCAGTTCGCGGTGCCGCATCGTCTCCGCGCGGGAGGCGAGCGACTCGCGGACCTTCGCGCCGTCGTCCGCGACCAGGGCGAGGGAGGCGGAGAGGTCCTTGAGTTCCTCTACGCCCAGTTCCTCGCCCAGCGAACCGAGCGCCTGCCACTGGCTGGTGCCGGTGATACGGGCGTCCGCGAGAGCGTTGCGGATGCGCTGGGTGGCCCAGCCGTCCGACACCTCCGCCGCCGCCATCAACGCCTCGGGCAGACCCCGGCCGCCGGCCAGGCTCATCGACACCAGGTCGAGATACGCCCCGATCACGCGCCGCAGGTCACGCCGTTTGTCGGCAGCGTCCCGCCGTACCTCCAGGTCGGGCAGGAAGAAGAAGACCAGCGCGAAGAGCAGCGCCATCCAGACCGGGATGGCCGGGCTCCTGCCGAGGCCCAGCGTCAGGACGATGACGAAGAGGAACGGGCCGAAGAACAGACCGGCCGCCCCCAGCAGCACCTTAGTTGCGAGGAAGTTCTCCCAACTCCGGTCCAGGACGGCCAGGTCGGCCCGCAGTGAGCGCTGCTCCCAGCCCTGCTGGAAGTAGAAGTCCGAGACGCGGGCACCCACTTGGGCGCGGAACGAGCCGATCCGGCCGGCGTCCTGCGTGCGATGGGCCGACTCGTACGCCGTCCCCCGCGCCCGCATCGCGTCGACGCGCGCGACCTGCGAGACCGCGCTCCGCTTCGACGGCATCAACGCCCGTACGAGGACGTAGATGCCGAGGCCCAGGACGGCGCCGACCAGCACGGGCATGGTCAGATCGTTCATCGACGTACCCCCTCTTCAGCGCCAGCGCCGGCACCGGCCCCGTACGGCGGCTGTCCCTGCGCGCCTTGCACGCCATGCGCTCCTTGCGCCCCTGGGTTCGGCGTCCGGGCCGGCCGCACGAACTGCACGGACGTGTCATCCCGTACCAGGAAGCGTTCGGGCGTCTCGATGGTCGACAGCTTGCGCAACCACCAGAAACCGAGCGCGAACAGGCCGCAGACACAGGCGAGTACGAGCTGTCCGATCGGCGTTCCGTACGGCTCGACGAACTCCCGGTTGAAGATGGCGAGTCCGAGGACGAAGCCGACCGACACCACGACAACGATCTGTACGGAGCGGCGAGTCGACGACCGCTGGGCCATGACGCGCTGACGCATGTCGACCTCCTCGCGTGCCGACTTCGCGAGTGCGCCCAGGACTTGACGCAGACCCGGGCCGCGCAGCCGCGAGTTGAGGATGAGCGCCGCGACGATGATGTCGGCGGACGCGTCGTCGATCTCGTCCGCGAGCTGCTGGAGCGCCTCGGGAAGCGGGGTGCGGGAGCGGAGCCGGTCGACCATCGCGTCCAGGTGCGGACGCAGTACGGGTGCCGCCGCGCGCGCCGACGCCGGGATCGCCTGCTCCAGACCGACCGCACCGGCGATCGTGTCGCGCAGCGACTCCGTCCAGGAGGCGAGGGCCTCCACGCGCCGCATGCCGGCCCGTTCCTCGGCCGCGCCGCCGAAGAGGCGGTCCCAGAAGAAGACGAGGACGCCGGCAGCGATACCGGCCACCGCCCACCGGGTGAGCACCAGCACGGCGAGTCCGACGAGGGCGGCGAGCGAGCCGCGCTGGCCCGCGAACCGGATGAGTTCGTTCGCGCGCTCGGTGGCCTTCTGCTTCTCGTGCTCGGGCTTGACCGGCAAACCGCGGATCGCGACCGCGAGCAGCGCGAGCCCGCCGCCGACAGCGACGCCTGCTCCGAGCGAGTACAGGACCTCGATGGAGAACAGTCCGCCCATGGAGCCGAGCGAGCCGACGGCCGCCGAGTACGTGTGCCCGTACGAGTCCCCGTAGGTATGCATATTGCTGTACGTCGTCATGGTCACCCCCAGTTCCCGCCGGGCAACCGGTACCCGTGCGCGACCAGATCGTCGAGGCAGGAGATGGGCGCGTGCGGCACGATGCGGCCGTCCGGGGTCTCGGCGAAGACCTCGCTGGACAGCACGCGGCCGTCCACGCCGTTGACCTCGCGGACCGACGTCACCATGCGCTGAAGCCGGCCGCCCGTATGGAAGTTGTTGCGCCGCGTGATGAAGACGACGAAGTTGACGGCGCCCGCGACGAGCATCTGGCTGGCCTCGATGGGCAGCCGCTCCGTCGCCTGGAGGGCGTAGGTGGAAATACGGTTGAAGACCTCGTGCGAGCTGTTGGCGTGGATCGTGGAGAGCGAACCGTCGTTGCCCTGCGACATCGCGTTGAGCATCGTCACGATCTCGTCGCCGAGCACCTCACCGACGATGACGCGCGAGGGGTTCATACGCAGCGACCGCCTCACCAGCTCGGCCATCGAAATCATGCCCTGGCCCTCGGAGTTGGGCAGCCGCTCCTCGAACGCCACGACGTTGGGGTGGAGTTCGGGAAACTGGTCGAGGCCCAGCTCCAGCGCACGTTCGACGGTGATGAGGCGCTCGTGCGGCGGGATCTCGTTGGCGAGGGCCCGAAGCAGCGTCGTCTTACCGGCGTTGGTCGCACCCGCGATCATGATGTTCTTCCGGGCGCGCACGGCACAGGCCATGAAGTGCGCGACCTCCGGAGTCACGGTGCCGTTGCCGACAAGATCGGAGATGAAGACTTTCCCCATACGCGCACGACGGATGGAGAGCGCCGGCCGCCGGGTCACGTCCATGACCGCCGACAGACGCGACCCGTCAGGCAGCCGCAGGTCGAGCTGCGGATTGGCGGAGTCGAAGGGCCGGGAGGAGAGACCGGAGTACGCGCCGAGCACCTGAATGAGCTCGATGAGCTCCTCGTCGGACTCGGCGACGGGATCCCCCGCGACCTCGCGCCCGTCCGAGTACCCGACGAAGACCTGGTCGTACCCGTTGATGTCGATGTTCTCGACGTCGACGTTGTCGAGCAGCGGCTGCAGCCGCCCGACGCCGAACAGCGCGGCGTGCACGGCAGCCGCGTACTGCTCCTCGGTCTCGGCATCCAGCGGCGTACGCCCGGCGTTGATCTCCGTCCGGGCATGGTCCTCAAGGATCTGGGCGATGACGGCCCGCGCGTACTGCCGCTCGTCCTCACCGGACATCGGCGTGACGTTGGAAGCCTGGTCGAGCCGACGCTGCTCGGAGATCCGGTCACCGGCTTCCTGCCGGAACCGCTTGACCAGCGAGTGGTCGACAGCGGTCATCGGCCGGCTCCGGCATGGCCGGGTTGACCACCGGCGTGACCGGGCTGCCCGTGCATCGGAGGCTGGTGGCCCTGGCCCGGCACCTGCCCCTGGATCTGGACCTGGCTGGGTACGGTCCAGGCGGCCCCGTACTGCTGATACAGGTCCGAAGTCACCTTGCGGGCCGACCGGATGAGCATCGACTTGTCGAGCCGCCCGCGCTTGCGCCCGGCCAACTGCTCGGCCCCGGCCGGGTCTTCGGCGAGCGTGCCGACGACGCGTGCACCCGTCTGCGCGTGTACGAGCATGTCGTTGACCTGGTTGACCAGCTTGCCCGAGTTGTTCGGATCGGCGATGAGGACGACCCCGATGAGGGGTGTGGCGAGACTGGCGGCACCGCGCGGACCACCGTGCAGCTTGGCGGAGAGGGCGGCGGCACGGTCGCGCACGCGGGCGATGGCCTCGGGCTCGGTACGCGAGATGAGCAGCACGAGCGCGGCATGCGGAAACAGCTCGACGACAGGCGTGTCCCCGCTGATGCGTCCGCAGTCGGCGATGACGTCGGCGGGCGCGTTCGGGGAGTCACCGAGCTGCGCGAAGGCACTGCCGAGGGTGGGCCAGAGCCCGGCGAGCCCGGCGGCCTGTTCGGCGATGCCGAGCCCGACGAGCACTTCGAGGCCACCGCTCAACGGCTGTACGTGGTCCCAGAGTTGATCAGGAACGAGCCCGCGCCGCGCGGTCGCGGCAATCGACAGCATGCCGGTGTTGGGGTTGAGCATCCCGCCGTGCGCGGCGGCACTGCGGTAGACGAGGTCACCGCCGGCCGGGTCGGTCTCGGCGAGCAGCGCCCGCCGAGGCCAGACCGCCGCGAGCGCGACGGCCGCGGTGGTCACGCCGGGTGAGCCCTTGTCGGCGGCAAGAACGATGAGCGCCATGGTTCCGGGGCCGCCTTCAGCTGCTGGGGATAAGCACGAGAGCCACTTGGCCCGCGGCAGCGGCCTGAGCCAGCTCGGCGGCCTTGGTGGCGTCTACGGTGAGGGTGACGGGCAGGTTGGTGCTGCTTATCACCTCACTGTCATCGGCCTTCTTCAAGTCGGTGACCTTCGCCTTGTCCACGATCAGGCTGGTGCCGGCGCCGGACGAGGAGGAGTCAGTGGAGCCCGTACTCGATCCGGTACCGGTGCCGTTGGAGGTGACGCGGTAGGCGGCGACGAGGTCACCCTGCTTGAGGCTCCCCGGGTACTGCCCCTCCTTGAGGGAGAGCCCGACGATGGCCTGCCCGGCGGCAAGGCCGGTCTCGCCGGTGAACATCTGCCCGACAGGAACGACTCCCGCAGGGATCGCGCTGACAGCCTTCAGCTTCATCAGACCGTTCAACTGCTCCCACGGGATGTAGTCGATGCCGTCGTCGGCCGCGACCAGGACAGACGCCGTGTTCGCCTTGCTGACGGACCCCCCGGCCGGGATGGGAGCGGTCACCTTGACGACCTCGATCCGGTCCCCCGCCCGCAGCACGAGCATCGTCGCGCCCAGCGCACCGACCAGAATCAGAAGCACCGCAAGGGCGGCAAGAGCCGGTTTGCGCTCGCGAGGCGGTGCCGGGAGTCGCTCACCGGACATCGGCTGAGCGGGCACCGAGGAACGGCCGCCGCCCGCACCCGTACGCTCTTGGATCTTCACGCAACAGCTCCCCGTACACCCAAGAAAATTCTGCCAATTTACGTGCTAAATAGGACACTTCACTCGCGGCATGCGCGACGCACGCTATACACCCTTGCTGGACGTACCGCCCGATCCGGCCGATTAGCCAGCGCTGGAGTGAGTGTCAAGCCATGGCACCGTATCAGCCGCACATAAGCCCCTCAAGGCGCGTTCTGGATCGTGAACAGCCCGGGACACAACGTTATTCACGTGCAACTTCGACCGTGCGGTTCCCCGTTGAGCACAGCGATATGAATACGAGACCCGCTGTGCACGCGCGAATCCGTTGCCGACCCGACATCCGCAGGCCAGACAACCCGGGCCACCGCCCCACCCTTCACCACGGGTCTGCCATGAGCCCTGCACGATTCGCTCACGCGACGCCGGGACGGGTCCGGAAGAGGCCGCGCCATGATCCCCTACTGCTCCCCTTCAGGGGACGCCCGATTCCGTCGCACGAGGGACATCGGTCACTACCGCGTTCCCTCCCACAGCGCCCCCTCGAAGAACTCCAGGACCTCGTCCAGGCTCATAGAAAGTCACGCTGCTGTCGGAGCCGCACGCCTCCGGATATGGACGGGCTATCGAGACCCCGTACGGGGGAACCGGTCAGCTTCACTCTGGCTACCGGAGAGCGCGTGAAGGTCGACACCAGCACTTTCCCGACGCGGGAAGCGTGACAGACAGCCAGGCGGACCGGGTCCCTGAGGTGCCGGGTACCCCAACGGGCCCGTAGCTGCCGCGAAGACGGCCGAAATATCCTGCCCTCTGACGTCGTCCCACCGTCCGGGCCACGTGCATCCGTGGGTGGACACGATCAGGACACAGGGCGCATCGATTTTGCACCAATAGATTCACAAACACCCCCGCTGTGAAGGCAGTCCAGGCTGGCAGGACCACAGGCGCCCCAGATACCGTCAGGGCTCTCAGCTGTATCGACATCTCACGGGGAGCCCACCTTGAAGCGCCGTTCTTTGCCCGTTGCTGCCGCGCTCGTCGCGTCCGCCGCCCTGCTGACGGCCTGCGGCAGCGGAGACGGCAAGTCCACCGACAACGACAAAATCGCCGGCGCCGAACAGAGCACGGCGACACCGGCAACGTCGACGGAACCCTCGGCGTCAGCGGCGGCGGACAAGCCGGACGGCGTGGACGTGTCCCTGCCCAAGGACATCAACCTGGTCTTCGATTGGACCAAGCCGACCAACAAGAACGAAGCGGCTGCGATGGACGACGCCGCCAACTACATCCGTGCCATCTACCGGGGCGTCGACAAGCGCACGACCAAGGACGCGGCCCTGACCGCCTACTCCACCGGCAATGGGCTGAAGTACGCGAAGACACAGATCGACGTCAGGCTCAAAGGCGACTGGACGGCAACCGGCAACCGGCACCCGGCGCCACTACCAGGCCACCACCCGGTCCGCCTCGAACGGGAACTCGGTGGAGGTCGCATTCTGTGTGGACTCGACCAAGTTCTACTCCAAAGAGGTCAAGACCGGAAAGGTCCTGAAGGGCGCGCCCAGCATCACGGACTTCGACTACTTCAAGATCATCATGGTCAAGTTCCCCACTGGAGACAGTCTGTGGCAGGCGTCCAAGGTGTACGTCGAGGCGAAGGCGGCGAAGTGTCAGTGAACAGGTCACGGCGTGCAGCCCTCAGCACCCGCGCTACTGCCCTAACGCTGGCCTTGGGCATCCTTGCCCTTGCAGAACCGGCCTACGCGGGAGAGCTGCCGGGCAACACCCAAGGCTCGGACACAAAACAATCGGGCGGCAGTGACGACACCGGCATCTACGCCGCCGCCAAGATCCAGTACTCCGGTTCAGTCGCCAAGGGCGGCAACACCGGCAACGTAACGTCGGCCGACGTCAACTGGACGCCCCCCGCCTGCTGGTACGCCCCTTACCTCGGCGCCAAGGACTTCAAGGCGAAGATGTCCAAGAGCATCGAGGACTCGCTGAGCACTCCCGGTATGGGAGGCACCGCAGGCTCGGCGATCGGCGAGGTGCAGCGCCACTACGAGGACGACTACGGCTGGACCGACACCCCCGGCTACAAGGACTACAACGTCGACAAGGACGGTGAGGGGATGTTCTGGGCCGGCGTCGAGAACCCCAACGAGCCGGACGTCCTCAAGCGAACCGCTTGCAGCGACCTCCCCTTCTGGGTGGACAACGGCGAAGCCCCGCCACCGCAGTACGAACAGGCCATCAGCCCGGAGATACTGGCCGGCCTCGCCTACCAGCACATGCAACTCCCCGACACCAAGGTCACCCTCGCCCCCGCGGCCAACACCAAGGTGAACCTGCCGACTTGGGCCTGGCTCGACAAAGCCGTCTTCGACGAGGTCCAGGCGACGGCCGCCCTCAACGCCCCGGGTTTCAACATCCAGGCCACGACCACCGCCAGGCCGGTGTCCCTCAGGCTGGAGCCGGGCACCGAGGACGCAGAGATCTACCCGGCCTCCGGCGAGTGCGTCATCAACGCCGACGGTTCCATCGGCGAGCCCTACGCTCAAGGCAAGTCCAACCTGACACCGCCTTGCGGGCTCAAGTACCTCCGCTCCTCGGGCGACGGAACGTACAAGCTCAGGGCGACCATCACCTGGGACATCGCCTGGACCGGCACCGGCGGCGCGGGCGGCGACCTGCCCAACGGCACCTTCGGCAGCGAACAGGCGATCACCGTCCAGGAGATCCAGGCCGTCAACCGGTGAGCGCGGAACCATCACCACCTGGGTCTCGTACTGCCCATAAAAACCGCCCTGCGCCTACATCTCCACCACTCGCGCCTCACTACGGACATTCGGGGGAATGTCAATGTCGGACCTGATCGTCGATTTCGATCTGCTCAATACGTCGGCAAAACAACTCAACACCATTCAGCGCGAGTTCAAGAACCTCGGCGAATGGAAGGACGAAATCAAGTCGGTCGTGGGAGCCTCCGAACTCAAGGAAGCCATGACCGAATTCATCGACAACTGGGACGACAACCGCAAGCGTCTACTGGAGTCGCTGGAGTCCGTCGGGAAGATGGTCGAGGGGACTCGGGACACGTTCAAGAACCTCGACGACGAGCTGGCCAAGGCCGGCAAAAAGAAGAAATAGAGGCCGTACGTCCCGTACGCCGGCTGAACGCCTTCTTCTGGGGGAGAAATGGCACGACCGAAGGACTGGCACCCACTACGCGAGAGTGATCCCGTACCAGGGGATCCCGAGGGCATCCGCAGCCAGGTCACGCACATGAAGAAGATCGCCGAGTTCTTGCGTACGCAGGCCGCGGCGCTCACGGCGATGGCCGACGCCGACAATCTCAAGGGCCAGTACGCCGAGAAGCTGGGCGAAGACGCCCGCGGCCTGGGCCGTAAGCTCGACGAGGCGGAGGACCGCTATCGCGAGGTGAAGGGACACCTGTCCAACTGGGCAGACGAGCTGGAGGAGTTCCAGAAGAAGGCCGACAAGGCTCTCGGTGACGCTCAAGAAGCCCAGCGCATCATCGACCGTCACGCTGCCAAGGCAGAAGACAAGGCGGACTCAGAAAAGAAGAAGGACAAGAACGGGGAGAGCGGGAAGGACGACGGTACCCCTGCGGAGGACCCCGAACTCAAGCGCGCCAAGGAGGACTTGGAGGACGCGCGGAAGCGGGTCAACACGGCGGCCGGCGACTACGAGGAGCGGGCCGGCCACTTCGCGGGCAAGATTCGGTCGTCCATTGATGACGACATGAAGGACAGCTGGTGGAACGACGTCAAGGGGTGGGTGGCTGACGCCGAATGGCTCGGCGATTGGGCCGAGTATCTGAGCTGGGCCGCGACGATCGTGGGCATCGCCGCCATGTTCTTCCCTTTCCTCGGGCCCCTGGCACTCGCGCTGACCATCGCCGTGACACTGATCCATCTCACCCAAGCGCTCACCGGGAACGGCTCATGGTTCGACGTCATCATGGACATCGGTGCGCTCAAAATGGCACGGAACGGCATCAAGGCAGCCAAGGCGGTCAAAGCCCTCCAGGCAAGTTCCCGAAAGACCGCGGCCGGGCTGGCCAAGGACAAGGCCGCGGCGCAGGCTTCACGGGGAAACGCGGGAGCAAGGAATACCGCGGCCCGCGAGGGGCGGAAACGTGGTGGCACGTCGCGCAAGAACCGTGAAGCTGCCCGCGCCCGCCGCCTGCGCATGGAAGGCGAGAACCGCGCGGCCGGCAAGCGTGCTTCCGACGAGGTGCGCGACGCCGAGATGCCCCAGGTCAACGCGCAGGAAACAGCCGACGCGCTGGGCGACAAGGCACTCGGCCGCCAGATGAAGGACATCAACAAGCTGCGGGACGAGTACCCAGACAGCAGCATCCTCGCCGACAACGCTCGACAGGCAGCGCGCCACAAGGATGTCATCCGGGGCTCGTGGGGTGTTTCCACCGTGCTGGACGTGTCCGACAAGAGCGGGGACGCTGTCAGCGGTGGCGAGTACGGCAGGATGAAGGACGGAATGACCGCGCCCGTAGGCTCGCAATGGTGAAGGAAACCCGCTGATGACCGACGTCCCTGGCACTGGGGAAGCCGACCAGGCCAACCTGCGAGCGCCGAACCTTCTGTACGGCATGGCAGCCGTCAAAGTGGTCTTTATCCTGGCGTTGCTGCGTGTCTTCGTCGGCCCCATGACCAAGGATTTCTTCGACAAGGAACTGATCTCGATGCCGACCTGGGAGTGGGCCCTGTGCTCGCTCACTCCGGGAATCTTGGTCTTTCTGGCGCGGCGCCCGCAGGACTGGGCCTCGTTCGCAGGTGAGCGTAATTTTCTTAGGATTCCGCTGAGTTTCTACTTCCTCTACGGGCTAGCTTTCGCGGTTTTCCAAGGCGTGTGGATCCTCTGGATCGCGGTCGCCGCGAGCATCGGAACCTTCGTGGGCATCCGGTACCTCAACGGCAAGGAGGCCGCCCGTGACCACTGACCAAGCCACCACATCGGATAAAGCCGCCACACTGGTCTCTGGCTACCGTCTCCTCCTCCCCGACCAGTGGGCCCAGATCCCTCTGCGCCACGGCACCGAGGAAGCCATACACCACATCCTTGAAGATGCCTTTACCCGGATTCCCAAGGACGCGCCACCCGACAAGGTTGGCCCGTACAAGCGGGAGCTGGCTCGAAGGTTCCGGCGGGGCGTCGCGCAGGCCCAGCAGACCAAGGGCCTTGACCTCTACCTGCCGGTGAAGCCTATGGGCGGCAGCGAGTTCAACTTCAGCCTGGGCGCCTCAATCCTCGTCTCGGAAAGCGTGCTTCCACGGCGCCCCGGGGCGAACAGCACAGCTGAACCAACCGACGTAGCCGTGCAACTACTGTCCCGTGACGCGGCGGAAGGGGCCGATCTCAGCTCGGGGGAGATCGACGGTGCCCTCGCAGTGCGCCACGAGTACGTGGCCGCAGCCAACCCGGACCGGGGCGCGGAGCTGCCCTCACGGCGGGTGGAATACATCGTGGCCGTACCGGGCGATCCCGACCGCTGGTTCGTGGCCGCCTTCTCCACCATCGGAGGCGGGAACCCGCGCGACGAGTTGGCCGAGGTTCTCGTGGAGTGGTTCGACGCCGTGATGGCGAACTTCCGCTGGAGGCGGGGATGAGCGAGTTCTGGCCGATCATCGACATCGAGTACGTCGACGAGTACAACTGGGTCGTCGTTCCGCCCCGCGCGGGCCCGTCGGCCCCGTTCGAGGAGTGGGACGACATCCAGGCCTGGGGTCGTGAGTACGCGAAGGACCTGTGGGAGGACCGTGGACTCGATCCGGGTCCGAACGGCGTGGATTTCGTAGGCACCACCCTCACCCGCTGCGCCGAGTCCTTCTGCCCGCCCGGCTCGCAGCACTGGCTCTTCCTGCACCTCGACCACCCCACCGACCTCCCGATCCCCGTCTGCGTGGCCATCGGGCCGGCCGAACGTCCCCGCGAGGAGACTCTTCGGTCCCTGACTCTGGCGGACGATCCGGAGGCCGTCGAACCGCCGGTCGTCAAGACCTTCAAGGCCGAGCGGCTGGGGGAAGGCCTGACAACCTTCCGGTACGTCCCCCAGGACGACTCACCGCACCTGCTCGCCTGCGTGCGTTACGCGTGGCAGGTCGAGGAACACGGGGCAGATGTAGTGATGTGGACCGCGATCGATGACATTCCGCGTCTCATGAGCGCCTCCGAGGATCTGGAGAACCTCGCGCACTCCCTGGCGATCTGGATTCCCTGAACTGAAAAGTCTGGGCAGCGGAGGCCACTCGGTCTTGCCTCCGCCGGCCTGGAGAGCGGCGGCGAGAACTGGGTCGGTAGGTCACGGTCAGGCGGCCGTGCGCGAAGCGAAGCGACGGCCTCGGTTACCTCGACGAACACCGCGAAGGCTCCGAAGCGGAAGGCCAGTGTGGCTTCGGCCGGGGCATTTGAGTCGCGTATGGCCACCTGGGCGGACGATGCGGCCCGTCTCAGGTGGCGTCGTACTCCCGGTCCCATCGGCTCTGCCGCACCCCACCCCACGTACCCATCACCACGGCCGCCACCATGAGATACGCGAGCAACTCCCCGTACGAGGCCGTGTCCACGTCATCAACCGGTCGGGCGACGCCTTCGGGGTCGTAGCGGACACGCAGTGTGTCCCCCTCCGATACCGACTCCCTACAGCCGTCTCCCTCCGAAAGTGAAGGCCAGATCTCACGCCCGCCGGACGTCCGCATCATGCACCTGTCGGTCTTGCCCTCCTCCTTGTGCACCACCACGGCCTCGGTCCACCGGCCGCGATCCGCCAACCCGACCTGATCACCCGCCTGTTTGCCGAGCACGCCCAGTACCACTCCCGCGACAACAGGCATGATGAACTGCCACGCGACCTTTCGCTGCTTGAGCGGAATTCGGCGCAGCCACAGCAGGGGTACCAGTACGGCCGCGAACGGCAGCACGATCCAGGCCAGCAGCAGAGCCGCGCCGTCGAAAGGGTTCGGCAGAGGTGCCGCGGGGACGAGCCAGCCCAGTCCTGCGGAACCGCCGGCGCACGCGAGGGCACAGAGAGACCAGCGGATCATCGCGGTTCGCCGCGAGGAGACCTCATCCGCACGCCCTGGGCTCACGTCGGCCCGGGACGATTTCACTGTCATTTTTCTCCGCACTCACCACTCGACGGTCCAGGACAGGAGGGTGACCCAACACGCTCTCGGCGCCGGTCGGCAGCACTCCATACATGAGTGTCTCCAGCCTGGCTCCCGGCCGCCGAGGGAGACAGCGGTCGTCCCTCTGGACGATCGGAGTCACGACGGCTCCCCAGCATCGAGCCGGTCACAGGACAAACAGCTGGTGAACTGGTGAACTGGTGAGCTGATGCGCAAGAAGGGGCCCAACACATCAACGACGGTCAGAGCAGAGAGGATCCGCGCCGCTCGCGCCGAGTCGGCCTCCGCGGAGAGGACGTACTCCGACAACCCCTCCCGAGCAGTCCCCGCAGTGCCCGTAGTTCCCACCCCAACAGCTGACGAGGCCAAAGTCGACGCAGGGGACACGACCGGGCGCCGCCCGGTGCGTACAGCATCCGCTGCCGCACCAGGTCGGCGCCTCGCAGTCCCTGCCTCTGAACTGTGCCTCGGCTACTGCCTCGACTGCCGCTTCGGCAACCTCTTCGCCTACCGCTTCGCCGACTTAGCCAGTTCCTCGTCGATCTGCTCGAACTTGTCCGCGGCCATGGTCAGGTAGTCGCCCATGCCGTCCAGGCCGTCCAGCGTGTCCTTCGCGCCGCGGGTGAACTCCTCGAAGTTCTCGTCGAAGGCCTTCGACGAGCTCTTCGTGACGTAGCCGGACTCGACCAGGTTCGCGATGTACTTGCGCAGGCCGTCCAGCTTCTCCTGGAGCCGTTCCTTCTCCTTCACGACATGCTTGGCAGCATCCCGCATGTCCTGGTATGTGACATCAAGGTCTTTGGCCATGAAGCCGCTCCCTCGTCAAAGTGCCGCAGGGCCAACCCCCGTGGCTTCCCTGTTCCAAGTTCCAACTGGCTGAGGCAGCAGCTTACGGGTGTGGCACGAGTGGAGACATCCCGGTTCTGGAACAAGACTGTTCCACACCTTTCCGTCACCGATTCACCATAGGGAAGAGTCCCGATCGCACCCGTTGCCCTTCTGTCATAGGGAGCGGATATCGTCGCTCTGTACGGTGGCCGGCGTTGTCGAAGCGGCCACGGGGGCCGTTGGGGAGGACAACCGTGCGCCTGACTCTGACCGTCGTCGATCCGTTCGGCGGGAGTACCGCCGACGTCGTGCTCGACGCGGATCCCGAGTCCACCGTCGGGGACATCGCCCAGGAACTGGCCAAACAGGTCGGCCACAGCGGTGCCCAGATCATTCCGCTCGGGCATCACGGGCAGGTACCGGCCAACAACTCCCCCCTTGTCTATGTCGACGGTTACGCCGTCGACCCGAGTTCGAACGTCTCCGGATCGCCCTTGCGTGAAGGGGCCGTTGTCAGCCTGCAGGATCCGGCCGGGTGTCTGCCCGGGGAGCCGACCGGGCTCGTCGAGCTGCGGGTCGTGGGCGGGCCCGTCGCCGGGTTCGTGCACCGGCTCGGGGTCGGGCGGTACGACATCGGCAGCGGGCCCGGCTCGTACATCCGGATCGACGATCCCGAGGTCGACGCCCGCGCCCTCACGTTGTCAGTTGCAACCGATGGCACCTGCCAGGTCAAAGTGCACGGCGGGAAGGGCGGGGGTGAGGATGAGGACGAGGGTGGTGTCACCCTCGACGGCAAGCCGATCAAGGACATCGAGGGTGACGAGTGGCCCCTCGGCGGGCAGATCGCCATCGGCAACTCCCTTGTCGAGCTGGCCCGTTACACCCCGCCCAACGCCGCCCTCAAGTGGTCCGAGGACGGCGTCGGCCTCGACTACAACCGGCCGCCCCGGCTGCGTGCCCCCGACCGGCAGACCAAGTTCCGGCTGCCGTCGCCGCCCCGGGACTTCGAGGCCCGGCCGCTGCCCTGGCTGATGGCGTTGACGCCCCTGGTGGGCGCGATCGTGGCCGTGGCGATCTTCGGGCGCTGGTACTACCTGATCATGGCCGGCCTCAGCCCGATCCTGCTCTTCGCCAACTACTTCATGGACAAGAAGCACGGGCGCAAGTCCCATGCCAAGCAGGTCAAGGAGTACAAGGAGCAGAAGGCGCGGATCGAGAAGGACGCTCAGGACGCCCTTGTCGCGGAGCGGCAGGACCGGCGGCACGCCATTCCCGACCCCGCCACCGTGCTCTCCCTCGGCACCGGGCCTCGTACGCGGCTGTGGGAGCGGCGACGCACCGACCGCGACCATCTGCTGCTGCGGGTCGGCACCGGGCAGTTGCCGTCCGAGGTCGTGCTCGACGACCCGGAGCAGGACGAGCACCGGCGTCAGGTGACCTGGAAGATCGACGACGCCCCTGTCGCCCTGTCGCTGCGCTCGCTCGGGGTGATCGGTATGGCCGGTCCCGGGGATTCGGCCCGCGCGCTCGGGCGGTGGGCCATCGCCCAGACCGCCGCGTTGCAGAGCCCCATGGACGTCCAGTTCTACGTGCTCAGCGAGAGCACCGCGCAGGACAGCTGGGACTGGGTCCGCTGGCTGCCGCACACCAGGCCGTCCGGCGGGCAGGACGTCAACGTCCTCATCGGGACCGATGCCGAAACCGTCGGCGCGCGTATCGGTGAGCTGACGCAGATCCTCGACGCGCGCAAGAAGGCTCTTGAGCAGAACAAGGGGCAGCGGGCGTCGTTCAGCGACCCGGACATTGTTGTCGTGTGGGACGGGTCCCGGCGGCTGCGGTCGCTTCCCGGTGTCGTCAAGCTGCTGCGGGAGGGGCCGGCGGTGGCGATGTACGCCCTCTGCCTCGACGCCGAGGAGCGGTTCCTGCCCGGTGAGTGCCAGGCCTTCGTGGTCGCCGAGCCCAAGGCCGAGGAGCACGCCGACCCGGCGTACGCCAGCGGCACACCGTCTCCACCGCAGGTCGCGGGCGGTTTCCCGTCCTTCCACGCCTGGCATGCCGCCGACAGCGAGCCCGACCCGCGGGCCCAGGCCGACAAGCTGCGGCTGCGCGTCGAGGAGGAGAGCGCGGAGCGCGTGCGTGACGTACGGCCCGACTTCGTCTCCGCCGCCTGGTGTCTGCGTCTGGCCCGGTCCCTGTCCGCGCTGCGTGACATCAGCGGCGAGACCGAGGACTCGGCGCTGCCCGGCTCGAGCCGGTTGCTCGACGTACTTCAGCTGGAGCCGCCGACGCCCGACGCGATCGCCGCGCGCTGGCGCATGGGCGGGCAGTCGACGATGGCGGTCATCGGTGAGTCGTACGACGGCGCGTTCGGCATCGACATCCGGAAGGACGGTCCGCACGGGCTCATCGCCGGTACGACCGGTTCCGGCAAGTCGGAGCTGCTGCAGACCATCGTGGCGGCGCTCGCCGTCGCCAACACCCCCGAGAACATGACGTTCGTGCTCGTGGACTACAAGGGTGGCGCCGCCTTCAAGGACTGTGTGCATCTCCCGCACACCGTCGGCATGGTGACCGACCTCGACGCCCACCTCGTCGAGCGGGCCCTCGAATCGCTCGGCGCCGAACTGCACCGCCGGGAACACATCCTGGCGGCTGCCGACGCCAAGGACATCGAGGACTACCAGGATCTCGTGCGCAGGGATCCCTCGCACGCGCCCGTTCCCCGACTCCTCATCGTCATCGACGAGTTCGCCTCGATGGTGCGCGACCTCCCGGACTTCGTCACCGGGCTGGTCAACATCGCCCAGCGAGGCCGTTCCCTCGGTATCCACCTGCTGCTGGCCACGCAGCGGCCGTCGGGTGTCGTGTCGCCGGAGATCCGCGCCAACACCAACCTCCGTATCGCGCTGCGCGTGACGGACGGCGGTGAGTCGTCCGACGTCATCGACTCGCCGGAGGCCGGGCACATCTCCAAGAACACCCCCGGGCGCGCGTACGTACGGCTCGGGCACGCCTCCCTCGTCCCCTTCCAGTCCGGACGGGTCGGTGGTCGCCGGCCCGGGGCCGCGGACCCCGCGGTCCTCATGCCCTGGTCGGGCCCGCTGGCCTGGGAGGACCTGGGCCGGGCCGCGCTGAAGAAGCCGAAGGTGGAGGCACGGGAGGACGAGGAGATCACCGACCTCAAGGTGCTCGTCGACGCGGTGCGCGACGCCAACCGGTCGCTCGGCATCCCTCCCCAGCACAGCCCCTGGCTGCCCGCGCTCTCCGAGACGCTGCTGCTCGACGAGATCGAGGTCCCGGCCTTCGCCGACCACGGCACGGGCAAGCTGGCGCCCGTCCCGTACGGCATCGAGGACCTGCCGGCCGCCCAGGCGCGCCGCCCGGTCGTCGTCGACTTCTCCACCTTCGGGCATCTGATGATCGGCGGTGCCCCGCGCAGCGGCCGTTCGCAGATCCTGCGGACGATCGCGGCCTCGCTGGCCCGCACCCACTCCACCGCCGACGTCCACCTGTACGGCATCGACTGCGGCAACGGCGCGCTCAACGCGCTGAGCCGGCTGCCGCACTGCGGGGCTGTCGTCAGCCGTAACCAGACCGAGCGCGTGATCCGGCTGGTCAACCGGCTCAAGGGGGAGATGTCGCGCCGCCAGGACCTGTTGGCGGAGAAGGGGTTCGCGGACATCGGTGAGCAGCGGGCCGCGTCTGCGGCGGACGAGCGGCTGCCGCACATCGTCGTGCTGCTGGACCGCTGGGAGGGCTGGGTGCCCACCCTCGGCGAGGTCGACCACGGTTCGCTGACCGACGAGTTGACCACGATGATGCGTGAGGGTGCGAGCGTCGGCATCCATCTTGTCCTGACCGGTGACCGCACGCTGCTGGTCGGCCGGATCGCCACGCTCACCGAGGAGAAGTACGGGCTGCGGCTCGCCGACCGCAGCGACTTCTCGACGCTCGGTATCCCGCACCGCAAGGTCCCGGAGGAGATTCCGCCGGGCCGTGGCTACAAGAACGAGTCCGGTATCGAGACCCAGTTCGCGCTGTTGTCGGAGGACACGACCGGTCAGGGCCAGGCCGCCGCGATCACGGCGATCGGTGAGGCCGCGGCGGCCCGGGACGCCCAAGTCCCGCGCTCCCGGCGCCCGTTCCGCGTCGACAGCCTCCCCTCCCGGATCTCCTTCGCGGACGCGTGGGGGATGCGCGACCCGGAGACCTCCGGCTCCCGCCTTTGGGGCCTCGTGGGTATCGGTGGCGACGACATCACCGGCTTCGGTCCCGACCTCGCGACCGGTGTGCCGACGTTCGTCATCGCCGGGCCGGCCAAGTCGGGCCGCTCGACGGTGCTGATGAACTTCGCGCAGTCGTATCTGTCCCAGGGCGTACGTCTGGTCATCGCGGCCCCGCGTCAGTCGCCGTTGCGTCAACTGGACGGTGCGGACGGGGTGTTGAAGATGTACACGGGCGACGACATCGACGAGGACGACTTCGAGGAGCTCATCGACCAGGCGTCGGTCGAGGAGCCGATCGTGGTTCTCATCGACGACGGGGAGATCCTCGAGGACTGTGACGCCGCCAGCCAGATGAAGAAGATCGTCTCGCGGGGTGCGGAGCGCGGGCTCGGGCTGGTCATCGCCGGTGACGAGGAGGATGTCTGCAGCGGGTTCAGCGGCTGGCAGGTCGACGCGAAGAAGGGGCGGCGGGGGATTCTGCTGTCCCCGCAGGAGTCTTCGAGCGGGGATCTGATCGGGGTGCGCATCAACCGGAGCATGGTGGGTGGGCAGGTCGCGCCGGGCAAGGGGATGTTGCATCTGGGGGATGGGGAGTTGCGGACGGTCGTCATCCCTGGATGAGTCCGAGAAGAGGCGAGCAGCAGCACGGGTGTGCCCGGTCCCGGTCGACCGGGACCGGGCACACCGGGCGTTGACGTGAAGTGATGCGAGGGGTGCGGTACTCATGGCTGGGGGCTCGGCCAGGCCGAAGCGGCGACGAGCGGCGAAGGGCTCGCTGGTGTACGAGCGGGCGCGAGGGCGTACGGTCGCACCGGCCGCCCCCGAGCGTCGGCGGCGTGGCCCGAGCCGGGCCGGTGTGCTCCGCTGGAGCGGCGGCGTCCTGGGGGTCGCCGCGATCAGCGGGCTGTTCGCCGGCGGCCAGGTATGGGGGCCCGGTATCTGGAGCGGCCTGGCTCCCCGCTGGCCGGGGGACGGGTACGGATTCGCCGTCTCGGCCGGGGTGTTGCTTCCGTGGGCCTCAGCCGCTGCCGTCATGCCGCTGCGTGGCGTCAACTGGCGTACACCTGAACGGGGTTGGTTCACCCGGGGAGCGATCTCGTTTTCCGGTACGGCGGTCGGCGCGGCGATCCTCGTCGTGTTCATGGGCGCTTTCCGCCCCAAGCCGCGCCACCGAGGCCCCGACTGCTACCGCGAGGGTGCTCCCTGCTGGGTGCACGAGCAGAACCCGTACATCTGGGCCGTGATCCTCGGCGCCCTGCTCATCGGCGCGGCCTCGCTCTACAGGTACGCCACCAAGCACACAGCCAACTCGACTTCCCCCGAAGGCACTTGACCTTCGCCGGCTACTCGACCCTTGACATCCGGGCCACCGGATCCCCCGCCTCCGGGTTGTCCGTCTCGTACTTCAGGTCGTCGCCGACCGGAGTGAGCAGCACCCTGTGCGACCCCGTGGTGCACACGTTCCTGTTCGACTTGTCGGCGATCGAGGTGACGACGAGCCGGGTCTTCGTCACCTGTTTCAGGATCAGTACGTCGTCGCAGATGCCGCCGATCTGGTCGGTCTGCCGGAAGGTGCCCAACTTGTCGCCCACGGCTGCCTGTTGGACCGTCACCCGGAACGTCCCCATCGGCAGCGCACCGTCGAGGGCGACGGCCGGCCCCTCCCAGGTGCCGACGTAGGACGCGGGGACCGCACCCGTGCCAGTCGCCGGGTCCGGCACCGTGCTCTGTGACGGGCTCTCCGCGGACTGGTCGGAGTCGGAGCCGGAGTCCTCGCTCGCCGTCGGAGAACTGGCCGCCTCGGAACCGCTGCTCTTCGCCGCGCCGTTGTCCCCGTCCCCGCCCGGCAGCAGGTCGAACACGAACGCCGAGCCCACCGTCACCGCGGCCATCGCACCCGCCACCGCGAGAGCCACCGTGCAGCTCAGCTTCCTCCCGCGCCCGCCGGCGACGGGTGCCGAGGTGGCCGCCACGCTCACGGAGACCTTGCCGGGCGTACGATCGGCCGGCTCCGGATCCGGATCCGGCTCCGCGTCCCGAGGTCCCGGCAGCCCCGGAAGGACCGACCCCGGCATGACCGGCGGCGGCCCGAACTCTCCCACCCCGACCCCCGCCCCACTCACCGCAGGCGCCCCGAACCCCACCGGCCCGGACAGCGCACCCTCCTGAGCCTCCGCCTCCGCGACCTCCAGATTCAGCAGTGCCACCGCGCTCCGGCTGACCCGCTCCACCACCGGCCCCGGCAGCCACCCGCCCGCCACCAGCCGCGCCGCCCCCTCCGGAGCGAGCCGCCGGGCCACCTCACCGGGCGCCGGTCGCGCCGACGGGTCCTTCGCCAGGCACCCCTCGACCACCTCCCGCAACTCACCACCGAGTCCGTCGAGTTGGGGTTCCTCGTGGACGACCCTGTAGAGCAGGGCCGCCGAGGAGTCACCGGGGAAAGGGGATCTGCCGGTCGCCGCGTAGGCCAGTACCGCGCCCAGGGAGAAGACGTCCGCCGCTCCTGTGACCGGCTTGCCGAGGATCTGTTCCGGTGACATGTAGCCGGGCGAGCCGACCGAGACACCGGTCGACGTCAGGGACGCCGTGCCGTCCGTGGCCCGGGCGATGCCGAAGTCGATCAGGAGGGGGCCGTCGAGGGTGAGGAGGACGTTCGAGGGCTTCACGTCCCGGTGGACGAGGCTGAGCGCGTGGACGGCGGTCAGCGCCTCGGCGAGGCCGGCGCCCAGTGCCCGTACGGAATCCAGGGGCAGCGGACCGTCGTCCGTGATCGCCGCCGTCAGGGAGGGGCCGGCCGCGTACGCCGTGGCCACCCAGGGCACCGGGGCCTCCGGGTCCGCGTCCAGGACGGAGGCCGTCCAGGCGCCACCGACCCGCCGGGCGGCCTCGACCTCGCGCCGGAACCGGGCCCTGAACTCCTCGTCGAGCGCGAAGTGCGGGTGCACGATCTTGACCGCGACGGTACGGCCGCCGGCGCTGCGCCCCAGGTAGACGCGGCCCATCCCGCCCGAGCCGAGCCGCCCGAGCAGCCGGTAGGGCCCCACGACGGTCGACTCACCGACATCCAGCGGCTGCATGGCGCCCACCTCTCCCCCGTACACACCTCATACGCCCGCATGCACACGCATACGCCCGCATCACGCGCGCCGGTCCCGTAGCGCGCCGGTCCCGTCTCCGCGACCAGCAGCCTACGGCTCCAGGAGGTCGACCTCCACGTCCGCGGGGAAGCCTGTCGTGGGGCCCACCCTGCGGGCGAACTCCCGCACGGCCGCCAGCTGCGGTCCGCCGAAGCGGAAGTCGAGGGTCGTGAAGTAGCGTTCCAGGACCTGCGCGTCGAACTCCTCCCAGCGGGCCGCCTGTTCGGCGACCTTGGCGACCTCCTCCAGGGAGACGTCACGGGAGGCGAGGAACGCTTCGTGGACCTTCCGGGTCAGTGCCGGTTCGCGCTCCAGGTAGTCCCGCCGGGCCGCCCACACCGCGAAGACGAACGGCAGACCCGTCCACTCCTTCCACAGGGTGCCCAGGTCGTGCACCTCAAGGCCGTAGCGCGGGCCGTCCAGGAGGTTGGCGCGCAGGGCGGCGTCCCCGATCAGCACCGCCGCGTCCGCCTCCCGCATCATCAGGCTGAGGTCGGGCGGACACGTGTAGTAGTCGGGCTGTACGCCGAAACGCTCGGCCAGGAGCAGTTGCGCCAGGCGTACGGAGGTGCGGGAGGTCGAGCCGAGTGCCACCCGTGCGCCGTCCAGGCGGTCCAACGGGACCTGGGAGACGAGCACGCACGACATCACCGGGCCGTCGCAGCCGACGGCGATGTCGGGGAAGGCGACCAGGTCGTCGGCGTTGCGGAGGAACTCGACGAGCGTGATGGGCCCGATGTCGAGGTCGCCGCGCACCAGCTTCTCGCTGAGCTTCTCAGGGGTGTCCTTGGTCAGCTCGAAGTCGAGGAGCGTGCCTGTTCTCGCGAGCCCCCAGTACAGGGGCAGGCAGTTCAGGAACTGGATGTGGCCGACGCGCGGCCGGGTGCGAGAATTGTCCACATCGCGAGGCTAACGGGCACGAGGAACAGTGCGCCCTCCCGGGGGTTGTCAAGGCCACGCGCCGCCTCTCAAACGTCCGGGTGACGTGATCTTGACCTCTATTGCATTCGGGTGCCTGCATGCTAGGCTCGCCCCAAGTTGCAGTTTGGTTTCCCTTGCAGTACAGAGCCTGCGGAGCATCTGACCGCGGGCTCTCGTCGTATTCAGATGAATGCAGTTGTTTACAAGTCTTTGTTTACACCTTGCAGGTTCTGGAGCAGGGCAACCCTTTGGGCCCAGGGAGGGCTTATGGCTACCGGAACCGTGAAGTGGTTCAACGCCGAAAAGGGCTTTGGTTTCATTGCCCAGGAAGGCGGCGGCCCGGACGTCTTCGTCCACTACTCCGCGATCAACGCGAGCGGATTCCGCTCTCTCGAAGAGAACCAGGCGGTTTCCTTCGATGTCACGCAGGGCCCGAAGGGCCCGCAGGCGGAGAACGTCAGCCCGATCTAAGTTGTCGGCTCAGCTGAGCCGCATGCTCTGATCCGGAACGTGTGCAGTACCCCAAGGAGCTCCGAGCCGTCACGACGGCATCGGAGCTCCTGCCTTTTGCTCCTGCCTTCTGCTCCTGTCTTTCCGGACGCGTCGGGTTGTCAGTGGGCCCCGCTAGGGTCCCCGCCATGACTGACGCAGCGGCCACCGCCGCCACCCCGGGTGACGACACCGACACCGAAACCGACTTCGTCGCCGCCACCCGCGTCTTCTACGACGCCATCGCCGAGGACTACTTCGACCGCTTCCGCGCCGGGCACGCCGCCCAGCCGCTGGAGCGGGCCGTGCTCGCCGCGTACGCCGAGTTCGTACGGGGTTCAGGGGGCGGTAGCGGCCAGGTCGCCGATCTCGGGTGCGGGCCGGGGTGGGTCACCGGGTTCCTCGACTCGCTCGGGCTGTCGGTGTTCGGCCTGGACCTGTCGGCGTCGATGCTCGCGGTGGCCCGGCGGGAGCATCCGGGGCTGCGCTTCGAGCAGGGCTCGATGCTGGAGCTGGACCTCGCCGACGGGACGCTCGCCGGAGTCGTGTCCTGGTACTCGACCGTCCACACTCCGGCCGACCGACTGCCCGCCCTCTTCGCCGAGTTCTGCCGCGTGCTCGCGCCGGGCGGGCATCTGCTGCTCGGCTTCCAGGTGGGGGACGTGCACAAGCACCACGACCAGCCCTTCGGACGTCCCGTGTCCATGACCTTCCAGCGGCGCCGGCCCGAGCGGATCGCCGAACTGCTGACGGAGGCCGGGTTGACGCTCGTGTCGCAGACCGTGCGGGCGGCGGACGAGCAGGCCGGGGAGTCGTCCCCACAGGCGTTCCTGATGGCCCGCAAGCCATGACGGCCTGCGGGCCTGCGGGCCCCGGTGGTCAGAGCACCCCCGCCGCCGCCAGTGCCGCCACGTACCCGAACGTCATCGCCGGGCCGATCGTCGAGCCCGCGCCCGCGTAGCTGTGGCCCATGACGGCGGCGCTGGCGTTGCCCGCCGCGTACAGGCCGGGGATCGCCGTGCCGTCGGCCCGCAGGACGCGCGCCCGGGCGTCCGTCCGTAGGCCGCCCTTGGTGCCGAGGTCGCCGGGGACGATCCGGAAGGCGTAGTACGGGGGCAGCCACAGGGGGGCCAGGCAGGAGTTCGGGAGGACGGCCGGGTCGGTGTAGTAGTGGTCGTACGCGCTGTCGCCGCGCCCGAAGTCGGTGTCGTCGCCGTTCAGGGCAAGGGAGTTGAAGCGGCTGACCGTGGTGCGCAGGGCCGCGGACGGGACGCCGATCGAGGTCGCCAGGGCGTCGAGGCTCCACGCCTTGTACGCGGCACCGGAGTTGTACCAGTCGGCCGGGAGTACGAAGGTCGGCGAGACGTCCTTGAAGAGGTAGCGGTTGCGGTAGTTCTGGTCGACGATCAGCCAGGCCGGGATGTCCGGGTCGGTGGCGTTGCGCTCGTACATGGTGTGGACGACGTCGCTGTAGGGACCCGCCTCGTTGACGAAGCGGGAGCCCGCCGCGTTCACCAACAGGCCGCCGGGAAGGGTGCGTTCGGCAAGGCAGAAGTAGGGCTCACCGGGGAGCGGGATCGCCGGACCCCACCAGGCGTCGTCCATCAGGGCCAGGGAACCGCCGGCGCGCTCGCCCGCCCGGATTCCGTCCCCCGTGTTCTCCTTCGCGCCGACCGTCCACTGCGTACCGATGGGCTGTTGCTGGTACTGGGCGCGCATCGCCCCGTTGTGCTCGAAGCCGCCCGAGCCGACGATCACGCCACGTCGGGCGCGCAGGAGACCCGGGGAGCCGCTACGAGTGACGACGGCACCGGTGACAGCTCCGGACTCCAGGTGGAGGTCGGTGAGAGGGGTGTTGAGCCACACCGGCACCCCGGCCGACGCCAGCCCCGCACGGAGTCCGGCCGCGAGGGCCTGGCCCATGGTGAGTGGGGTCTGCCCCTTGAGGGCGGCCTTCGTGCCACGCGCCAGGCACTCGACGGCGACAGCGGCGCCCTTCGCGTTCACGGCGGCGAGGGCCAGCCACTTGTAGTCGGCGCTGAAGACGACCATGCCGGAAGGGACGGCGAGATAGGGCGGGTTGAGACGGGCGAGTTCGGCGCCCAGGACCTTCCCGTCGAGCTGATCGGGCTCTATGGAACGGCCACCCGGGAGCCCGCCGGGCAACTCCGGGTAGTAGTCGCTGTATCCCTCCATCCAGCGGAAGCGGAGGGGACTGTTCGCCATGACGAAGGAGAGCATGGCGGGTCCGTGGGCGAGGAAGGCCTGTTGGCGGGCGGCGGGGACGTCCGGTCCGACGACCGCCGCGAGGTAGGTGGCGGCCTTGGCCGGGGTGTCCGGTACCCCGGCCGCCAGGATCACGGGGTTGTTCGGAATCCAGATCCCGGCGCCGGACCGGGCGGCCGACCCACCAAATGTGGGCGCCTTCTCGACAACAACGCAGCTCAGCCCCTGCTTTGCGGCCGTGAGCGCGGCGGTCATCCCAGCGGCGCCCGCGCCGACCACGACGACGTCGTACGTCCCGAGGAGGGGTGGCGGGGCCGCGGCAGTGGCGGCGTGGGCTGTTCCCTGCCCCGCCGCGACACCCACCCCGACGGCGACACCCGCCGCGGCGGCGGCGCCGGTCAACAAGCCTCGCCTGGAGGGCAGTCGGGTGCCTCCGGAGGGTTCGGTACGGTCGGTAGGTTCGATACGTCTGGCGGGGTCCGCTTCTGGGTTCATGGGGCGGGAATGTCGTACTTGGGTCTTGTGAAGTCAAGGCCCATACCTGACCGACAGTGAAACCCGCTCGGCCGGCTCAACCCTCAGACGGTGAAGAGGGGGTTGCCGGGTGCTCGTCACGCCGCCAGAAGGTAGGACGCCACCAGTACAGGACCGTCAGGTCGTCGGGCCACGCGGCGCTGCCGCCTGGCTCTTCGAACGAGTCCCGGGACAAGTCGATCGGACGCCACCCAGGGTCCAACGGTTCGTCCTGCGCAGGCGGCCGCACATTCTTGACGAAACGCTCTTCCATGGCGCCGAAGCGCTGGTAGTTGCGCTGCGCCTCCACCAGCCCCGGGCCGTTGGCTCCGCAGGTCCACGGCCATCGCAGCTGTGGCAGGTCGTCCTCCCAGTAACAGACTGAGCAGATCTCATAGGCGCCGTGCTCGGCGAACATCTGGTGTCCGCAGCAGGGGCACGGAAGCCAGCCCTCTTCGGGGGGCGTCAGGCCACTCCCCGGGGTCACCAGCGGCTCCCCTCGCGCCTCCGCCGCCTCAAGAGCCTCCAGCTCAGCCAGCTCGGCGAGTACGACCGGATCTGCATCGTTCACGAGAACAACCCTACGAGCCGGTCCCGCGCACATGGGCACTCACGTGTCCTTGAGAGGCAGCTCCACCCACACCGTCTTGCCGACGTCCCGTTCCGCCACGCCCCAGATGCGGGCGAGGACCGACACGATGATCAGGCCCCGGCCACCTTCGTCGATCTCCCATCTGGGCACCATGCGCAGCCGCCGGTCGCCTCGTGCGTCGCTCATCTCGATACGCAGGGTGTCCGGCGAGAGCAGCAAGAGGCGGAGCTCGACATCGCGTCCCGGTACACGGCCGTGCGTGACGGCGTTCGCGGCGAGTTCGGCGACGACGTGCTGTGCGGCCTCGTTCACGTCGCTGTCGTGCGGGTATCCCCACTCGGCGAGCTGCTGGGCGGTGAGGCGTCTGGCCAGGCGGGCGCCGCGTGGGGTGCAGCTGAGGCGCTGGGTGAGTTCGTCGGGGTGGGTGGAGATTTGTGAGTTCACGTCACCGAGCGTGGCCGCCTGGTCCTACCCTGACCAGGGGCGACGGGTGGACTCCGGGTATCCGTACGGGTGCGGTGGGTGAGAGGTACGGGTTGTCGGCCGTGACCATGGGCGTCCACGATGAGGGTGAGGGCGGTGGCGTACGTGACCGAGGACGCGGAGCGGAAGCCGGAGACTCCGGCGGAGGAAGAGGGTACGACGGGACTGTTCACCGCGCTGGGCAAGATGCTCAAGCGATTGCGGGAACGGGCGGGGCTGACCCAGAAACAGTTCGGGGAGTTGGTGGGGTACGGGCCGGACGCCATCTCCGCCATGGAGCGGGGGGTGCGTATCACGAGGCCCGAGCTGCTGGAGAAGGCCGACGACATCCTCAACGCCGGTGGGCTGTTGAAGGACGCGATCCCCGAGGTCGAGGAGACGATGAGGAGGGCACGGACTCGTCACCCCGAGTGGTACCAGGGCTACGCCAACCTGGAGAACGTGGCGGTCTCACTGTACGACTACAGCACGATGGGCGTGCTTGGGTTGTTGCAGACGGAGAACCACGCACGTGCGGTGTTCACCAACCGGTACCTGCCGCTCGACGAGGCGACCATCGAGCGGCGGGTGGCAGATCGTCTCTCACGGCAGCAACTCTTCGAGCGGTGGCCACCGGTGGAGTGCAGCTTCGTGATGGAGGAAGCGCTGCTGGAGCGGTCGATCGGCGGACCCGAGGTACACGCGGGGCAGTTGCAGCGGTTCCTGCACATCGGAAACATGCGGAACGTGCAACTACAGGTGATGCCGACCCGCAGCCCTAACCACCCTTGTCTGGGCGGCTCGTTCACCTTGCTGACTCCCAAGGGGAAAGAGCAGGTGCGGTACATGGAGATCCAGGGATATCCGAGGCTGATCACCGACCGCGAAGAAGTCCGTGTCCTCGCCGCCCGCTTTGGGATCATCCGGGCACAGGCGCTAACCCCGTTCGAGCCCCTGGCCCTGATCGAGAAGATGCTGGAAACGCTATGACCATAGAGCAGTTGAGCTGGTTCAAGTCGAGCTACAGCGACGCCGAGGGCGGCCAGTGCCTCGAAGCCGCCTACACCTGGCGCAAGTCCAGCCACAGCAGCGGCGGGGGCGAACGCGTAGAGATCGCCACCTGCCCCCACGCCATCCACCTCCGCGACTCCAAGGACCCCACCGGCCCCTACCTCACCCTCTCCCCCACCGCCTGGTCCGCCTTCCTCCAGCGCTGATGAGGGCATGAGGATCATCCCTAGGGAGCTGCCGGGCTCAGCAAAGGCGCATGGGGATAGGCCTCCGACCGGTGCTGGAAGCTGAGGATCTTCGGGTTCTGGACGACGCCGTCGCGGATCTCGATGGCCTTGCTGACCGTCACGTCGGCGTCCCATTCCTCCGGGCCGCTCATCACCTTGCGCAGGTACGGCAGCAGCGCCTCGCTGATTTCCCAGGTGGCGGAGTTCCACAGGTGGGACGGGCTGTGATCGACCGCGTAGTAGTGGCAGCCAGGTCCCACCGTGTGCATGGGCTCGCCGAAGGTGGTCGGGCGGGCCCACTCGAAGCCCATGCCCTCGTCGCAGGAGACGTCGACGAAGAAGGTCCCCGGCCGGAACAGGGCGAGTTCCTCGTCGTTGACGAAGGTGAGCGGCGCGTCGGTGTCCTGCAGGATGCAGTTGACGACGATGTCGAAGCCGGCCAGGTACTCCGCCAGCGGCACCGGACCGGTCGGGGTGGCTGCCTGCAGGCGGGACGGATCGTCCTCCTGCTCCTCGAAGTGGGCCATCACGACCGAGGGCATCGGCGAGGCCACCGCAGCCGCGGCACGCTGGGTGAGCACGGTGACGTCGGTGACCCCCATGGCGCCCAGGCCCGTGACCGCTCCGCGTGCCGTGGCGCCGAAGCTGATGACCACCGCGCGCAGGCGACGGCCGTAGTGGCCGGTCAGCCCGCCGAGCTGGAGGGCGTGCAGGACCGAGCAGTAGCCGGCCAGCTCGTTGTTCTTGTGGAACACATGGACGCTGAAGGCGCCCGTGGAGGTCCAGTGGTTCATGGCCTCCCAGGCGATCAGGGTCAGCCGGCGGTCGATGGCGAGCTGGGTCATCTTCTCGTCCTGCACACAGTGCGGCCAGCCCCACAGCACCTGGCCCTCGCGCAGCTCGGCGACGTCGTCGTGCGTCGGCTTGGGCAGCAGCAGAATGTCGCACTCGGCGAGGAGCTGCTCACGGGAGCGCAGGCCCGCCACGAGAGGGCTCAGCGCGTCGTCGGCGACGCCGAAGCGCTCGCCGTAGCCCTGTTCGAGGAAAATCTTGTCGCGCAGGTCGGGTGCGATTCGGTCGAGGTGGCGGGGGTGCAGCGGCAGGCGGAACTCGTTCTCCTTGTGCGAGGAGGCGAGTACTCCGAGAGTCATCAGGCTCATGTGGGGCGGCTCATTTCCGACCGGACGCGTTGCGTCCCGGCATTGCCGTTCCCCGAGGGCGACGCCGACATGGATGACGGCGTGCGAAGTGCGCTCGGTACCGCCACCGTACTCCGGTCCAGGCCCGCGAAGTGCCCACCGCGCGTCCGAGCCGGAGGGACCGGCCTCAGCGGCTCAGTACCTTCGGCGCCCCAGCGTCACCGCCACGTCCTCCCAGGCCAGGCCGCTCAGCAGTGGCCGGAGGCCGGTGAAGAGGGCGAGGAGGTCCGGGCCCCACTGTTCGCGGAACACCGGGCTCACGCGGACCAGGTCCAGCTCGTTCGCGGCCGTCAGCTCGGCGAGGTCCTCGCGCCGGCTCCGGTACACCGTCCGTGTGCCGCCGGTGAAACGGTCGTGGAACGGCGCGTCCGGGGTGGCCAGGCCCGGGTAGGTGGCCTTGCGGTCCATGGCGGCGTAGACGTGGACGATCTCCTCCGCCTCCGGGCCGATCACCCCGGCCAGTTCGGCTCGGCGGTCGAGGGAGAGCAGGGCCGTGGGGAAGCCGTCGCTGCCGTAGGCCGCGTGGCAGAGGCCTGCCAGGCGGAGGGCGGGACGGGCCTCCCAGGCGGCGAGCAGACGGTAGACCCGGCAGAGGTGGGCGAGCAGGGTGCCGCCGGGGTGCGCTATCTGTTCGGCGCCCAACTGCCTCAGGAATCCAACGGCTTGGGCGGCGGCGGAGGGAGCGAGGGCGGGGGGAGCGGGAGGCGAAGGCAGAGACGGAGGGGAAGCGGACATGGGGTGGCGTCCTCTCGGTGCGCGAAAGGTCGGCACCCGTCCGCTCCCCACCCTGTGGTCCGGACCCCGGCGGGGGCGCGGGACGGGTTGCCGCCTGGGCCCTGTGCTGATCGTGACGCAGCCGCCCGCGCCCAGTCAATCCTAAGGTTCTGTCACCAACTCCAAGTGTTAGCTTGGGCGTTGTGACCCTGGACGACCTCCGTGTCTTCGTCGCCGTGTGCCGGGCGGGCAGCCTGAGCGCGGTGGCCCGTGACCTCGCGTGTACGCAGTCGGCCGTGAGCCAGCATGTGAAGCGGCTGGAGCGGGAGACGGGCGTCGCACTGCTGGAGCGGCACGCGCGAGGCGTCGTACCCACCGAGGCCGGGCGGGTGTTGCAGACCGCCGCCTCGGAGGGCATCGCCGGGCTGGATCTCGCGCTGAGGCGGCTCAGGGATCTTGTCGACGGGGAGAGCGGATCGGTGCGGGTCGCCACCGGCGCGACGACCGTACGGCACTTCATGGCCGACGCCGTGGTCACCTTCCGGCGTCAACACCCCAAGGTGAGCCTGGAGTTCCGTACGGAGAACTCCAGCCGTGGGTGTTTCGCCGCGCTGGCCGACAGTGAGCTGGATCTGGCGTGGATCACCATCGGGGGGCCGGTGCGGGGGATCGAGCAGCGGGTGGTGATGGAGTTGCCGTGGGTGCTTGCCGTGGGCACCGGTGACGCCCTCGCGCGACAGGCGTATGCCGAGGTCGACGATCTGCGCGACCTGCGGTTGATTCGGTTGCCGCCCAACTCCACTTCCGCCGCGCGCCTGGACGCGGCGTTCGCGGAGGTGGGGGCGCGGCCGGTGTTCGACACGAGTGTCGCCGACTGGGACACGGCACTGCTCCTCGCCGAACTGGGCCTCGGGTACGCCATAGTCCCCGCCGTCCCCGACCTCGCGGTGCCGGGCACGGACGGGCCGGTACGGCTGATTCCGGTGCCCGCGCTGCGGCCGTTGGCGGTGGGGTGGGCTGTGCGGCGGTGGGACGCGCTGAGTCCTCTTGCGCGGGTGTTCGCGGACACCGTCGCTGAGAGTTGCGGTCGTTAGGTTGTTCGTCGGCTGCGGGCCGGTGGGGGCTTGTCGCGCTCCGCGGCGGAGCCGCAGATCGGTACAGCTCCGCGCCCCTGTCGGGCGCGTGTCCGCAGCCCCTTCGCGAAGTCCCCCCGCAGTCCGCCTCCCCGAGCCGGAAGGTGTCAGCCCTGCGCCGGACTGCGGCGTATGACCTCGCCCTTGCCGTCCGCCACCAGGGACGCCGTGTCGCCGCCCGCCCCCGTCACGCTCACCCTGATGTTGAGGGAGCCCGTGAGGCGGTCTGCCGTCAGCTGCCAGGACTCGGGAGAGCGGACCCCGAGAGTCGTCCTCGCCTCGTTCACCAGGGCCGGGATGCGCTCGTACGGCAGGGAGTTCGGGTCGAAGAGCGGGATCTGGGGGCCCTTGGGCGGGAACACCACCGACAGCGTGCTGTCCTGTAGGGCCACCGTGAGCGCCCGGCCCTTGTCGCCGCCCCCGGTCAACGACTCGACGGCCTTCCGCAGCTCGCCCCTGTCGAGGAACGACTTCCCCGAGCCCAGGACGACCGTGCCGGACCCCGACGACACCACCGTCGTGGTGGACGAGGAGGACGTCGAGGTCGAGGACGACGAAGTGACCGAGGGCCTGCCCGCGTCGGACTCCGAGCCGTCGAAGCGGGCCGTCAGGTCGGTGCGGAACGACAGCAGCACGACCGCCACCCCGACCAGCAGGCCGACGACGACGGCCGCTCCGTACGCCCGGCCCTTCGGCGGCTCCCGCACGAGCGTCGACTCGTGCGCCGAGTCGAGGACGGCGTCGGCCGCCCGGCGCTTCCATTCCGGGGGCGGTTCCTTGACGAGCTTCACCTGCCAGGGCCGGTCCGGCGGATACTCGACGACCAGGATGTCGCGCGGCCGGTAGTCGGGCACGTCCACGAGGTTGACGTGGTCGCTCATCACGACGCGGAACGCGGGTGCGTCGTCCGGGGCGACGGTGAGGTCGAAGTCGATCGGTACGTTGGCCGACAGTTCGGACCCGGTGGCGTGCAGGCTCTCGATCATGGCGAGTGCCCTGACGGGGAGGACGGCCGCCGTACGGGCCCGTTTCGGCGCGCCGGCAAGGTGGTTGAGCAGGACGTACACCACCGGCAGGACGAGGCTGCCGACGATCAGCTGCACGCTCTCGATGACGCAGCCCACCGCGAACGCGGCAAGTGAGGCTCCTGACACGCAACTCGTCAGGAACCCCCGGACGAGGGCCACCGGATTGCCGTGCGTGGTCGGCGGCGCGCTCGTGATGATCGGCATGCCGTGATGGTGACCCACCGGGATGACCGGCGGAAGACGCGGGCGCGACCACGATCCCAACGCCCGCCCAGGGTTGCCCCAGGCCACCGTCCCGACGACCCCACCCGGGCCTACGTCTCGTAGAGCCCTTCCACCTCCGCCGCGAAGTCCCGCATGATCTCGAACCGTCGCAGCTTCATCGACGGCGTCAGATGACCGGCCTCCTCCGTGAAGTCGACGGGGAGGATGGCGAAGCGGCGGATCGACTCCGGGCGGGAGACGAGCTTGTTGGCCTCCTCCACCGCCCGTTGGATGACCGCTCTCAAGTCGGCGTCGTCCAGGAGGAGTTCGACCGGCACCGGGTGCTTGTCCTGCATCTGGCGCCAATGGGTGAGGCCCGGGGGGTCGAGGGTGATCAGGGCCGAGATGTAGGGGCGGCCGTCGCCCACGATCATCGCCTGCGAGATCAGGGGGTGGGCCCGCAGCCAGTTCTCCATGGGTGCCGGGGCCACGCTCTTGCCGCCGGCCGTGATCAGGATCTCCTTCTTGCGGCCGGTGATCGTCAGATAGCCCTCTTCGTCGAGGGAGCCGATGTCACCGGTCGCCAGCCAGCCCTCCGGCGCCGCCGGGACGACACCGCCCGCGCCCGGGTCCCAGTAGCCGCGCAGGATCTGCTCGCCCGCCAGCAGCACCTCGCCGTCGGCGGCGATCCTCACCCGGGTGCCGGGGAGTGGCCAACCCACCGTGCCCACCCGGGGTTTGAGCGGAGGCGTGACCGTGGCCGCGCCCGTGGACTCGGTCAGGCCGTACCCCTCGTAGATCTCGATGCCCGCGCCGGCGAAGAACCCGGCCAGGGGACGGCCGAGCGGGGAGCCGCCGCAGATCATGTAACGGACCCTGCCGCCCATGGCGTTGCGGATACGGCGGTAGACCAGGGGGTCGTAGAAGGCGCGCGCGGTGCGCAGCGCCCGGCTGGGGCCGCTGCCGACGCCGTGCCGCTGCTCCTCCACGGCCTCGCTGTAGCGGCGGGCCACGCCCACCGCCCGGTCGAAGGACGAGACCCGCTTGGCCGTCTCGGCCTTCGCTCGGGCCGTGTTGAAGACCTTTTCCAGCATGTAGGGGATGGCGAGCAGACAGGTGGGCTTGAAGGCCGCCAAGTCCCCCAGCAGGTCTTCCGACTTGAGGCTCGGCGCGTGGCCGAGCCGCACGCCCGCGCGGATGCACGCGATGGCCACCATCCGGCCGAAGACGTGCGACATCGGCAGGAACAGCAGCACCGACGCCTCCTCCTTCGTCCGTTCCCGGAAGACGGGGTAGAGAAGTTCGATGGCGTTGTCGACCTCGGCGAAGAAGTTGCCGTGCGTGAGCGCGCAGCCCTTCGGTCGGCCGGTGGTGCCCGAGGTGTAGATGAGCGTGGCGAGGGTGTCGGGGCCCAACACCCCACGGCGTACGGCGACTTCCTGGTCCGGCACGTCCTTGCCGAGTTCCGCGAGCCGCTCGACGTGCCCCTTCTCGAAGACCCACATGTGCTTGAGGTCGGGGATGCGGTCGCGTTCCGGGCCGAGGGCTGCGGCCTGCGCGAGGGTCTCCGCGGCGAGGGCCACGGCGCCGGAGTCCTGGAGGATCCAGCGGGTCTGGAAGGCGGAGGACGTGGGGTAGATGGGTACGGTCACCAGGCCCGCCGCCCACGCGGCGAAGTCCATGAGCGTCCACTCGTATGCCGTCCGCGCCATGATGGCCAGCCGGTCGCCCGGCACCAGGCCCTCGGCTATCAGCCCTTTGGCCACCGCGAGGACCTGCTCGGCGAAGTCGGCCGCCGTGACGTCCTCCCAGATCCCGTCGGGAGTACGGCGGCTGAGGGCCGTCGCCTCGGGGTCCTCGTTCGCGTTGTCGAAGGGGATGTCCGCGAGGGATCCGTATGTCACGGGCGCGACGAACGCCGGTACGGACACCTCCCGCACGGCCCCGTCCAGTCGCCGGATCTCGGGCTCGACCAGGAGCGGCTCGCCGTCGTAGCCGACGGCGGTCACGATCCGCTGGGAGGCCGGGGAGGACGGAGAGGACGGGAACGACGACGACACGAGCGGCTCCTGTGGCGTGCAGCGGCCTTCCGGTGGGCGTGCACCTCCGGTGGGTTCACCACAGATGTACGGATTCGGCGCCGCCGCTGTTCAGAAACCGGATCGTACGGCTCGCACGTGTGGGGGTCGTGCGGGTTCGGGGGTGGTGGAGCGGCGGGGGTGTGCAAGCTCAGCCGTCACACAGGTTACCGATGGGTCACCTTGCCCTGTCCTGAGTATTTTTCACGCCAGTACCGGCCATGGGCGCCTCCCTGCCCCTTCTTCACACATCCCACACCGGACGAGTCGTGTCCGTCAGGGGCGACTTGCGGCTTACCTCCGGTAACCTTACTTCAGAGTAAGTAAGCCGTCGAGCCGTTCGAACCCACCCGTAGAGACTCGTATCGAGCCGGGAGTCGCGTCGCCGTATGCCTGCTCACCCCCTCGACCGGACACCTTCCCTCGCTCCCCTGCTCACCCGGGGCGCCCTCCTCTCCCCCTTCAAGAAAGCCGCCCTCAACAGGCCCCGCCCGGACGCCGGCCTCCCTAGCGCCCGCCTCGTCCTGCCCGACGTACGCATCGATCTCGCCCGCCTCGCCGCCTACGAGCGGGTCTGCGGCTTCCCCGTCGGCGACGACAGCCTCCCCCTCACCTATCCGCACGTCCTCGGCTTCCCCCTTGCCATGCTCCTGATGACCGACCGCAGCTTCCCGCTTCCGCTGCTCGGGCTGGTCCACACCTCGGTGGAGATCGTCCGCCGGCGCGCGCTCCCCGCCACCGGTTCCTACGAACTGTCCGTGTACGTCGACGAGTTGACGCCCCACCGGCGCGGTACCGAAGCCTCGGTGCGGACGGAGGTGCGGGAGGGCGGGGAACTGGTGTGGGAGTCGCGGAGCACCTATCTGGCCCGGCACCGGCGTGGGCAGCCCGCCACCGCTGCGCGGCCCGCCGACGGGGAACGCGAGGCGCTGCCCCTGGTCGCCGAGTGGCGGCTCGGTGAGGACGTCGGCCGGCGGTACGCCGCCGCCTCCGGCGACCGCAATCCCATCCACCTGCACGCTCTCACCGCCCGCCTCTTCGGCTTCCGGCGCGCGATCGCCCACGGCATGTGGACCGCCGCCCGCTGCCTCGCCGCCCACGGCACCCCCGAATCGGCCCTGGTCCGGACCGACTTCAGGGCGCCCGTGCTGCTGCCGGGCACGGTGGAGTACGGGGCGGACGGCTTCGGGAGCTTCGAACTGCGGGGCGGGGGACGCGTACATCTGCGGGGCGAGGTACGAAGGGCTCCGCCGGTAGCGCGGTGAAGGGCTGCCGGTTGTCGATTCGCTGCGGCGCCGTCGTGGCTGGTCGCGCAGTTCCCCGCGCCCCTGAGAGGGGCCGGCGGCCCTCTCAGGTTTCCTTGTCGGCGGCGCCCGGGGGCTCCGCCGGGGGTGACCAGGGGTTTCCCTCCATCAGGTTGTCCAGGCCCGCCCAGGCGAAGTTCATCAGGGTCGTCGCCGCCTGTCTCGCGGTGACGCCCGGGGTGGCGTTGGCCCAGGCTGCGAGGGACTCGGCGGCGCCGACGAGGGCCACGGCGAGGCCGGCGACCTCCCGCTCCGGCAGCGAGGGGTTCCGGTGGGCCTCACGGGCGGCGACCACGATCAACTGGGTGACGAACGCGACGAGTTCCTCGCGCATCACGGCGACCTCGGTCGCGAACGGCTCGCCGTGCGTACGGGCCTGGAGGTGCAGCACCGACCAGCCGTCCGGGTTCTGGGCGGTGTGCGTGAAGAACGCGCGCAGGCCGTCCCAGAGCTGGCGGTCGGCGGGCAGAGCCGGTTCGACGCCGGCGCGGACCGCTTCGGTGAGCGTCCTGGCCTCGCGCCGGATGCAGGCGGTGAAGAGGTCTTCCTTCGAGTTCAGGTACAGATAGACCAGCGGCTTGGAGACACCGGCGAGTTCGGCGATCTCGTCCATCGACGCGGCCATGTAGCCGCGCTGGCCGAAGGTCCGTACGGCGGCGTCCAGCATCTGCTGCTCACGGACGGCACGCGGCATCCGTTTGTTCTTCACAGCGCCCATGGGGGCAAGGGTAGTTGGGCTTTCGCGTCAGGAGGGCTGACCCTGGGCCCGGGCGCGGGCCGCCTCGTCGACGGCCTCGTCCTCCTGGCTGCGGTTGGCGTCCAGGTTGGCCTTGACGCGGTCCACCTTCTCGACGATCTGGATCGACGCCCGGTCCCGCTCCTTGCGGAGCGCCACGAAGCTGATCGGGGCGGAGATCACGAGGGAGAGCAGGATGATCCACATGCCGTTGGAGCTGCCCAGGCCACGCGGGGCGATACCGGAGTACACGAGGCCCCATACGGCCAGCAGGCAGGCCACCAGGATGCCGAGGCGCATCAGCGTGTAGCGGAGCATGTCAATCCACTCTTCCGGTTCCAGACGGGGGCACCGTCCAGTGAAGCACGGCGGGGTCCCGATCTTGCAGGTGGGTGCGGGGGGCTCACGTCAGGGGCAGCAGCATGACGATGTCGTCGCGGTCGTCGCCGGGTGCGACCCGTATCGCGCCGGGTATGCGGCCGACCTCCTTGTAGCCGCAGGAGCCGTAGAAACGCTCCAGGCCGTGGCCGCCGCGGCAGGTGAGGCGGATCGCCTCCGTGCCCTCGAAGGTGCGGGCCGCGTCGGCCGCCGCCGCCAGCAGATCGCGGCCGTAGCCCCTCCCCTGATGGCGGGGGTGCACCATCACCGTGTACAGCCACACCCAGTGGGTCATCAGACGGTGGGTGTTGAAGGCGAGGAAGGCGGTGGCGGCGACCCGTCCGCCCTCGTCGTGCGCGACCAGGAGCCGGGTCCGCCCGCCCGCCATCCCCGCGAAGTGCTTCACCAGCTCGGGCCGGATCGTCTCCCGGTCCACGGGTGCGACGAAACCGACGGCACCGCCCGCGTTGGACACGTCCGTCCACAGGTCGAGCAGCCCGTCGCGGAGGTCGGGGGTCACGGCGGGATCGAGGGTGAAGGTAAGCGTCACAGCCGTAGAATACCCATTACCTCACCGACGCCCCGTACCGGCGTTCGAAGTCGTACCCTCACACCCGCATCGGCTGCGGCGAATCCCGGCGTGCCGGGTCCGGGCCGTCGTACTCGCGGATGATCTCGTACCGCGTGTTGCGCTCCACCGGGCGGAAGCCTGCGTCCCGGATCAGGTCGAGCAGGTCCTCGCGGGTGAGCTTGCTGGGGGTGCCGTAGTTGTCGGCGTCGTGGGTGATCTTGTACTCGACGACCGAGCCGTCCATGTCGTCGGCGCCGTGCTGAAGGGCGAGCTGGGCCGTCTGGACGCCGTGCATGACCCAGAAGACCTTGACGTGCGGGACGTTGTCGAAGAGCAGCCGGGAGACCGCGAAGGTCTTCAGGGCCTCGGCGCCGGTCGCCATCTGGGTGCGTGCCTGGAGGCGGTTCCTGACCTTGCCGTCCTTCATGTCCACGAAGTCGTGCTGGTAGCGCAGCGGGATGAAGACCTGGAAGCCGCCGGTCTCGTCCTGGAGTTCGCGCAGGCGCAGGACGTGGTCGACGCGGTGCCGGGGCTCCTCGATGTGGCCGTACAGCATCGTGCTCGGGGTCTTGAGACCCTTCTCGTGCGCGAGGCGGTGGATGCGCGACCAGTCCTCCCAGTGCGTCCGGTGGTCCACGATGTGCTGGCGGACCTCCCAGTCGAAGATCTCGGCGCCGCCGCCGGTCAGCGACTCCAGGCCCGCGTCGATCAGCTCGTCGAGGATCTCGGACGCCGACAGGCCGCTGATCGTCTCGAAGTGGTGGATCTCCGTCGCCGTGAACGCCTTGAGGGAGACGCTCGGGAGGGCCGCCTTCAACTCCCGCAGGGAGCGCGGGTAGTACCGCCACGGGAGGCTCGGGTGCAGTCCGTTGACGATGTGCAGCTCGGTGAGGTTCTCGCCCTCCATCGTCTTGGCGAGCTTGACCGCCTCCTCGATGCGCATCGTGTACGCGTCCTTCTCGCCCGGCTTGCGCTGGAACGAGCAGTAGGCGCAGGAGGCGGTGCACACGTTGGTCATGTTGAGGTGCCGGTTGACGTTGAAGTGCACGACGTCACCGTTCTTACGGGTCCGCACCTCGTGCGCCAGCCCGCCCAGCCAGGCCAGGTCGTCCGACTCGTAGAGCGCGACGCCGTCCTCGCGGGTCAGCCGCTCACCGGCCCTGACCTTCTCCTCCAGCTCGCGCTTGAGCCCGACGTCCATGCTCATCCCTCGCTCATCCCTGTCCCCGGACAGACCTCGTGCAGACCTCGTACAGACCCCGTCAACCGTACGCCCACCCCCCTACTGCTCTTCCGGCAGCTCACCGACCCTGTTCTCCCACTTCGTGGAGAGCACGATGGTCGTACGGGTCCTGGAGACGCCCTGGGTCCCGCTGAGCCGCCGGATGGTCTTCTCCAGCCCGTCGACGTCGCTCGCCCGCACCTTGAGCATGAACGAGTCGTCGCCCGCGATGAACCAGCAGTCCTCGATCTCGCCGAGGTCCCTCAGCCGGCTCGCCACGTCCTCGTGGTCGGCCGCGTCGGAGAGCGAGATGCCGATGAGCGCGATGACGCCGAGCCCGAGCGAGGCGGAGTCGACGGTGGCGCGGTACCCGGTGATGACACCGGCCGCCTCCAGCCGGTTGATGCGGTCGGTGACGCTGGGTCCCGACAGACCGACGAGGCGCCCCAGCTCGGCGTAGGAGGCCCTGCCGTTCTCCCTCAGGGCCTGGATGAGCTGCCTGTCCACGGCGTCCATGCGATCGAGCCTTCCGATGAAGAATCCTGAAAATTACCGAAGGTGCAGATTGCTGCGGGTACTTGGGTACTGAGGTCCTGAAAGTGATGTGCGGTGGTGAAGTGACGAGCGGTGGTGAAGTGATGAGCGGTACTGCCAGTTGCTGATACGTACGCCGGCTCAGTCGTTATCAGTGAGGGACGCACGCGACCCCCCGGCCCCGCCGCCGAGTTCACCCTTCCAACGCCGGTACAGCCCGTGCGGGACACCCGCCGCGTCGAGCACGCGCCCGGCGACGAAGTCCACGAGGTCCTGGATGTGGGTGGCACCGGCGTAGAAGGCGGGCGAGGCCGGTACGACGCTCGCGCCGGCGTCGTCCAGGGTCACCAGGTGACGGAGGGTCTGCCCGTTCAACGGGGACTCCCGTACGGCGACGACGAGTGCGCGCCGTTCCTTGAGGGTGACACTGGCAGCCCGCTGCAGCAGGTCCTTCGACAGCCCGAGCGCGACCCCGGCCACGCAGGCTGTGGAGGCCGGCACGATCAGCATCCCCTTGGTGACGTACGACCCGGAGGACGGCCCGGCCGCCAGGTCCCCGGCACTCCAGTGCCGTACGCCGCTGATGTCCACGTCGAAGGTGTCGGGCTTGCCGTCGGCGCCCCTGCTCAGCCATTCCCGCAGGTCGTCCTGCCAGTGGGCGTCCCGGAAGGAGATCCCGGTCTCGTCGAGCAGCGTGAGCCGGGAGGCCCGGCTGACGACCAGATCGACGGCTTCCCCCGCCGCCAGCAGCGCGCGCAGCACAGCAGCCGCATACGGCGTCCCTGAGGCTCCGGACACCCCCACGATCCAAGGCGTGCGCTGCGTTTCTCCTGCGTTCACACCCTGAGCCTACCGGCGGTCACCCCCAACGGATGTCAGACCGTGAGCCCACGGACGACCAGATCGAGCAGCGCACACCCGAAAAGAGCGATGCCGATGAACCCGTTGACGCTGAAGAACGCCCTGTTGAGTCGCGAGAGATCATGCGGCCGGACAATTCTGTGCTCGTACACGAACGCGCCCGCCACGATCAGCAGTCCCAGCCAGAAGAACGCGCCCGCGTCCGTGACCAGCGCGTACCAGACGAACAGGCCCGTCGTCAGCGCGTGGCAGACCCGCGCGCTCCACACCGCCGCCGGGATGCCGAAGCGGGCGGGCACGGACAGCACGCCGGTCTCGCGGTCCGTCTCGACGTCCTGGCAGGCGTAGATCAGGTCGAAGCCGCCGATCCAGATGCCGACCGCCAGCCCCAGGATCACCGCGTCCCAGGACCACTCCCCCGTGATCGCCAGCCAGCCGCCGACCGGGCCCATGGCCTGGGCGAGGCCCAGGATGGCCTGGGGGAAGTTCGTGAACCGCTTGCCGTACGGGTACACCACCATCGGGATCACCGCGACGGGGGCGAGGGCCAGGCACAGGGGGTTCAGCAGGGCCGCCGAGCCGAGGAAGACGACGAGGGCGATCAGGGCGCCGGTCCAGGCGTGCTTCACGGACATCGCGCCCGTGACCAGTTCACGGTGGGCCGTGCGCGGGTTACGGGCGTCGATCTCGCGGTCGATGATCCGGTTGACCGCCATCGCGAAGGTGCGCAGGCCGACCATGCAGACGGTGACCAGGAGGAGTCGGACCCAGTGGATGTTCCGGTCCGTCTGGAACATCGCCGTCAGCGCCGCGATGTAGGCGAAGGGCAGCGCGAAGATCGAGTGTTCGATCATCACCAGGCGCAGGAATGCCTTCGTACGGCCCGGCTGGGGCAGTGCGGCGGATGCGTCTGCGGATGCGGAACTCACAGCCCGTATTCCTTCCAGCGTCTGTCGACCTTCGCCGCCGTGTCCGGGTCCGACACCACCATCTCCGGCCAGCCGCCGTCCCGCGTGTACCCCTCCTCGGGCCACTTGCGGGTCGCGTCGATGCCCGCCTTGCCGCCCCAGAACTGCTGGTAGGAGGCGTGGTCAAGGTGGTCGACGGGGCCTTCGACAACGGTCAGGTCGCGGGCGTAGTCCGTGTTGCCGAGGGCGCGCCAGGCGACTTCGTGCAGGTCGTGGACGTCGCAGTCCGAGTCGACGACGATGATCAGCTTGGTCAGGGACATCATGTGGGCGCCCCAGACGGCGTGCATCACCTTCTGCGCGTGCTTGGGGTACTTCTTGTCGATCGCCAGGATCGCGCAGTTGTGGAAGCCGCCGGCCTCGGGCAGGTGGTAGTCCACGATGTCCGGGATGATGATCTTCAGCAGCGGCAGGAAGAAGCGCTCCGTGGCCCGGCCCAGCGGGCCGTCCTCCGTAGGCGGCCTGCCGACGACGATCGACTGGAGCAGCGGACGGCGCCGCATCGTCACACAGTCGATGGTGAGCGCCGGGAAGGGCTCCTGCGGGGTGTAGAAGCCCGTGTGGTCGCCGAAGGGCCCTTCCGGAAGCATCTCTCCGGGCTCCAGCCAGCCCTCCAGCACCACCTCCGCCTGCGCCGGCACCTGCAACGGCACCGTCTGGCAGTCGACCATCTCGATCCGCTTGCCCGCGATGAACCCGGCGAACAGGTATTCGTCGATGTCACCGGGGAGGGGCGCCGTGGACGCGTACGTGACGGCGGGCGGGCAGCCGAACGCGATGGCGACCGGCAGCCGCTCGCCCTTGCGCGCCGCCACCTGGTAGTGGTTCCGGCTGTCCTTGTGGATCTGCCAGTGCATACCGATCGTGCGCTTGTCGTGCCGCTGAAGGCGGTAGAGGCCCAGGTTGCGTACGCCGGACTCCGGGTCCTTGGTGTGCGTCAGCCCCAGGTTGAAGAAGGAGCCGCCGTCCTCCGGCCAGGTGAAGAGCGCCGGGAGGCGGTCGAGGTCCACCTCGTCGCCCTTGAGGACGACCTCCTGCACCGGCGCGTTGTCGGACTTCACCTTCTTCGGCGGTACGTGCGTCATCGCGCCGAGCTTGCCGAAGGCCTCCCGCACGCCCACGAACCCCTGCGGCAGCTCGGGCTTCAGCAGCCCGCCGATCCGGTCGCTGATGTCCGCGTACGACTTCAGCCCCAGCGACTTGAGCAGCCGCCGGTCGGTGCCGAACACGTTCATCGCCAGCGGCATCGCCGACCCGCGCACGTTCTCGAAGAGCAGCGCGGGCCCGCCTGCCTTCTGCACGCGGTCGACGATCTCCCCGACCTCCAGATACGGGTCCACCTCGGCCTTGATGCGCTTGAGGTCGCCCTCGCGCTCCAGCGCCCTGAGCAGGGAGCGAAGATCGTCGTAAGCCATGCGTTCCAGTATCCGTTACGCACTACCCTGGACTGGTCAGCGGGGGCCGGACGCGACCGTCGGAGCGCCCGGACAGCGACTCAAGGGGACCGAATACATGCTGCGGGTGCTGTTGATCCTGGTGCCTCTCGCACTGAGCATCTACGCGTTCATCGACTGCGTCACCACGCAGGAGAAGGACGTCCGCTTCATGCCCAAGCCCGTGTGGGCCATCCTGATCCTCCTGTTCCCGCTGGTCGGCTCCATCTCCTGGCTGATCATCGGCCGCAACCGTGCCACCTCCCGGCGCATCGGCGGTGCCTCGGGCGGCCAGTGGGTCGCCCCGGACGACAACCCCGAGTTCCTGAAGTCCCTCAAGGACGAGAAGAAGGACGAGAAGACCGAGGACGCGGTCGAGGACGACGACGCCCACCTGCGGGACTGGGAAGCCGACCTGCGTCGCCGCGAGGAGGAGCTGAAGCGCCGGGAGAGCGGCGAGGATCCCAAGGAGTAGCCCCTCCGCCCCCGTGACCCCGGCCCCCGGCCCCCGGCCCCCGAGAAGGGCGACGACTGCGATCGGGCGGTTCTCCTTCGGACCGGGCGTGCGTCCCCACACGCCCGGCGCACATCGGATACATCGGATACATCGGTTCGCATTACGTCGGTTCAGTACGCGTCGTTCGCATACATCGGTTGAGCTCGGACACACAGATGAGCGTCATGTGCACGTCATTTTTAGGCCAAGAATCGTCCCGCCACAGCCCGGCGGAAAGACGGGTCAGGCGCCGCTCAGCATCGGCAGCGACGACAGGTGTTCCTCCGGGACCTCGAAGGCCCGCGTCAGGGTGTCGAGGTGCGGGGCCAGCCGGGTCCTGAGGGTGTGCAGGACCTGCGGGAGGTCGCGTACCTGGTCGGCGGTGAGCGCCTGTTCGGCGAGCAGCAGGCCGCTGCGGGCGCTGACCTGACGGAGGAGGAACAGCGCGCTCAGGTCCTCCAGGACCGTGCGCGCGATCGGGTCGGACACACGGGCGCAGGCGGCGAGTAAGGCGTCGGCGGCCTTGCCCACCGTGTACACCTCCACAAGTTCCAGGGCGGCGCCTGACGCGTTGTTCCAGCGGCCAAGGGCGTCGCCACCCTGACCGGCGCGCAGGTCGCGGCGGGCGGCGAGGTGCCAGTAGCGCTCGGCGGTGGTGAGGGCGCGGCGCAGCAGACCCGGGTCGGTCAACTGCTCGGCGCCGGTGGGCCGGACGGGCTCCTCGGCCAGGTCGTGCCCGAAGATCATCTCGGCGCCGGCCTTGCAGCAGATCGCCAGGTTGTCACCCTCGGCGGTGATGCCGCCGTCGATGTTGGCGGCCATGTCGGCGAGCCCGTTCACGGGAAACAGCCCCCGGGCACCGCACCGCTCCCGGCTCTCGGTCGCGATGTCGCGGGCCTGCCAGGTGATCCAGGCCTTGGTGACGGCGACCGTCCGCTCGGCGTCCTCCCGCTCCTCGGGCGTGTGGGTGACCCAGCGTTCGGTGGCCACCCGGTGCAGGAAGGTCATGGCGTAGGCGGTGGCGGTGTGGTCGAGGAGGCGGCTGTGGTGGCTGCGGTGCGCGGCGAGCGGGACGCGCTGCCCGGCCACCGGCCCGGATATGTGCCGGGTGTACGCGTACCGGACGGCGATGGCGAGCGCCGCACGGGCCACTCCGAGGCCGGCGGCGCTCATGCACAGCTTCCCGACGGTGACCCGGCCGATGGCGTGCAGGAACCGCTTGCGCGGACTGCCGACGGCACTGACGAGGGTTCCGTCGGGCAGGAGTTGCCCGTGGGCGCCCTGGAGGAGGGCGGTGCGGGGCAGCCGTACGGTGTCGAAGTTCGTGACGCAGTGGTCCACCGGACTGCCGGTGCGCTCCGGCAGCAGGGTGACGGTGACGCCGGGCAGGGTGCCGTACTCGTCGCTCAGCGGGGTGAGGAAGAGGAAGGCGCCCAGGTCCTTGTCGTCGACGACGAGGCGCGCGGCGACCACGGCGGTCTTGGGCCCGCCCGCGGAACTGGTGTTGGGCATGTACTTCTGCGCCCCCGGATGCGGGGTGTGCAGGACGAACTCGTCGCTCTCACGGTCGTAGCGGGCGACTGTCTCCAGCGCCGCCGCGTCGTTCCCGTGCGCGCGCTCGGTGCACAGGAAGGTCCCCATCCGGGCCATGGTGGTGAAGTCCGTCAACTCGCGCGGCGGGGACACCCGGTCGTCGACGACGCTGCCGAGGAAGAGGTTGTAGTGGATGCCGGCCACCGTGATCGTCGCCACGTCCATGGGGGCGGCCCACTCGTGCAGCGCCGCGATTCCGCGGGGGTCGTCGGCGAACCGTTCGGGCGACGGAACCTCGTTGTTGAGGGCGCGCAGCCGCTCGTACGCGAGCTGCCGCCGTTGCCGGGTGCTCAGTTCGGGTCGATACCGGAACAGTGCGCTCGCGACCGCTCTCTGCCATCGGTCGTGGAGGTCTTTTCCCTCCGGTCCGTCCTGGAAGAGGAGGCTGGCGACGGCAGCTTGATCAAGGACTGGATGGGGCGTGCGCGTCTCGGTTTTCATGGTGATCGGGATGCCCATTGTCATGGGGGGATCAACCAATAGTGACCAGGAGCACTTAAGAAATCGACCAATATGCGTCATTAATAGACAGGAATCGGCCGAAGTGCGACAGCGGCGATTCAGGCGACTTCGAACACCTAATCGACCCTAACGCGACGCCCGGAGCCGGTTAACCGGAATCCGGATCGGGCCGTCTTCCTCGTAACGCTTTTCGTGTCCCGGCCCAAGAACGGGTGAAGGGCGAGTGACGCTACGAACAGGACGCGAAGGAGACTTCAGTGGACGGTGCGGAGCCGGAGAGGTTACGGGGTGGCCCCGCCGAGGCCGTGCGGGACCCGGCGCTCTTCGAGGCGTTCTACCGGCGTCATGTCGACGCGGTGATGCGCTTCGTGGCCCGGCGGGTCGACGACCCCCACACGGCGGCCGACCTGACGGCTGAGATCTTCCTCGCGGTTCTCGACTCGGCCCACACCTACCGGCCGCGCCTGGGCAGCGAGACGGCCTGGCTGTACGGCATCGCGCGCAACGTCGTGTCGTCGGAGCGCCGCCGGGTCGCCCGGGAGGCCGAGCGGGACCGTCGCTTCTCCGGGCGCCGGTTGCTGGAGGCCGACGACATCGTCCGCATCGAGGACAGACTCGACGCGGAGAGTCCGGGGCGGCGCGCCCTGGCCGCTCTCGAACGGCTCCCCGAGGGCGAACGGGCCGTCCTGGAGCTGATCGTGGTCGACCAGCTCACGATCCCGGAGGCGGCAGCCGCGCTGGGTATCCGCCAGGTCACGGCCCGGGTCCGACTCCACCGGGCGCGAAAGGCACTGCGCGGCGAGGCGAACTCCGAGGCGGCTCCCAAGGGCGCGGAGCCGACGCCGGACACATCACTTCTGTACGTCAGTAGGGGCGAGGCATGAGCACGAGGACGACAAGGTTCGAGGACCGGCTCCTGGCTGAGCTGAAGCGGGAGATAGAGCTGCGCGAAGGCCTGTCGACAGAGGTCGACACGGGCGGGCGCGGGACGAACACCCCCGTAGGGCGCCTGGTCACCCCGCGCCGGATCGCCCTCGTCGCGGCGACCTGCGCGGTGGCCGGGCTCGCCATGGTGCTCGTACCGGGTACGTCGGCCGACTCGGTGGCGTACGCGGTGGAGAGCCACGGTGACGGCAGTGTCACGCTCACCATCAAGGACCAGAAGATCGGTATCGAGGCACAGAACGAACTCGCGGAGAAACTGCGCCCGAAGGACATCCAGGTGATGGTGAACGTGCTCGCCCCCGGCTATGTCTGCGACTACGACGTCGTGGTCTGGGCGACCGGCAAGCAGGGCAAACGTGAACCCATCGTCGCCCTTCAGTGGAACCGGGAGATCACCCTGGGCCCCGGCAACGTGCTGGTGTTCGAGAACCTCAGCGGCCACACCGAGCCGCACAGAGTCAACGCCTACACGGGCAAGAGGGAAATCAAGCCCTGCGTCCCCGTGAAGTCCGCCCCGTGACCGGCCCCCCGGACGCCTCGGCGGAACGTACAGGCCGACTGGGCTGGCTGGACGCCCTGCGCGGGATCGCCGCGCTCGTCGTCGTGTTCGACCACTCGGCGTACTCCTTCCTCCCCGAGTTCCGGCGGGAGTTGATGCCGGAGTTCAACACCAGCCGGTTCGGCATCATGGTGTTCTTCCTGGTGAGCGGGTACATCATCCCGGCGTCACTGGAACGCCGGGGCTGTGTACGGACGTTCTGGATCGGGCGGGTCTTCCGCATCTACCCCCTGTGCGTGGCCACCGTCGCCGCGCTTCTCGCCCTCAGCCTGCTGGGCGTCGCCGAGTTGCGCACCGACCTCGGCACCGTCACCTCTGCCATCGCCCATCTCACCCTGTTCCAGGAGCTGTTGGGCACCCCCAGCATCCTTCTCGTCCTGTGGACGCTCTCCTACGAGATGGCGTTCTATCTCCTGGTCGTCGCCCTGTTCACGGTTCGCCGGCACGAGCGGCCGGCGCCGGTCGCCGCCACCCTGGCCGTGCTCGCCGCCGCGAGTGTGGCGGCGGGGGTCGCTGTCCCGGCCTCCGCGCTCTCCGGCGCGGTCGGCACCGGCCGGCTGGTCGCGGTCGCCGCGGTCGCGCTGGTGATCGCCGTCTGCTGTTCGAGCGCCGGATCGCCCCGACTCCGGGTGTTCGGGGGTGTGGTGGCCGGTTCGCTGGCGCTCGTGCTGGTTCTCTTCAACGGCACGGTTCCGGTGTGGGAAGGCCTGGTGATCCTCGCCGTGATGTTCCTCGGCACGGTCGTCCATCGCGCCGAGCACGGTCGGACCAGTTGGCAGTACGCCGCCGGCACAGCCGTCGTGGTCGTCGCCTGCGCCGTGGGGAGCGCCTACGGGTTCGGTGACGGGGACCACTTCACGCGGCGCGCCTGGATCACGGCGTTCCTGCTGGCCGTCCTCACCTTCGGCGCCGGACTGGCGCTGCGCGACCGCCGCGTACCGCGTGCGCTCATCGCCCTGGGGACGATCAGCTACTCGGTCTATCTGCTGCACCCGGTACTGCTGACGGTCACCGACAGCACGATCGGCCGGTGGCGGCAGGACAGCCCCGTACTCGAAGTGGCCTTCTTCGCCGTGCTGTTGCCGCTGTGCGCGCTGACCTATCTCTGCATCGAGGCGCCGGGGCAGGCGTGGGGGCGGCGGCTGGCGCGGCGGTGGCGGCCGAACAGACCTGGTGGGAGCGGGTCAGGCCCGGCCGGGCCAGGTGCCGATGCCGGCACCGACCGAATACGTTGGCGCGCGGCGGCGATGACGACGACGCGTCACCACCCAGGAGGCGTCGCCGCTCGCGAGTGGCTGTCAACTCCCGTGAGGCTGACAGTAGTTCCACCGCGGGAAGTGCTGGTGCCACTCGGCCCGAGTGATCGTCGGAGAGGCGGTTTCGCAGATCCGTTGGCGCGACGGGCACCCCCGATGTCCCGTGCCCGGAGCTCCGAAAGCGCCCTGTGGGTGCTGCCTGATCGACGCTGCTGACGGGCGGCCTGCCCGGCCTCGGCTCGTCGGTCAGTGGGCGCTACCAGGAGGGTGGGTTGTCCGGATCAGCCCGCGTCGGGGACGGTGATTATCTTGCCGTCCTTGTCGAACGTGTGGGTCTCCCAGTACACGTCCCACTTGTCGCCGACCTCCTGCGGCACCTTGCCCTTCGGATAGCGCACCGATCCTGCCGGCGGCTCTTCCTTGTCCGACACACAGGAGCTGCCTGTGCTGCCTACGGACAGGACGGGGTACTCGTCGCTGCCGCAGACGTTCTCCACGTACTCGAAGCCGGAACATCCGGTGAGGGCCACGACCGCTGCCGCGCTCACGAGAGCAGCAGCGGCGATACGGACCCTTCCGGGCCGAATGGCAGTGGCGGCTCGGCCGGTTCTGCGGGGCAGGTGCATGGTCGTCTCCAGTCGTCTTGGTCCGTCTGCCGCTACTCTCGCCTCCAGGGAGCGCCCCTTCCATGAGTACGCGTACTCAGCACCGCACTCGCGGATACTCAACCGCTTTGATTCCAGGGGGATTTGAAGGGGTCGGGCTCGCATCGGCCAACCTGAACCGCACGTCACGAGGCTGGCGTGGGCGAGGTTGGGGTGGTCCTACTGGTGACGCCGTCACCAAGCACACCCAGGAGACCCGCCACACGCGCTACCGCCGTTGCTTCGCGGACTACTCCGTACTGGAGCCGCAGGCGGCCTTCTGACCTGCGCGGCGCGGAAGGAGATCCTTCGCGCAACGCCCCACCGATCCCACCACGCATACGCCGGTCAGCAGTGCCAGTACGACGACGGCCGGGTTGACCCACACCGGCACGAGGTCGTGGTCGGCGTCGCACTTGTTGCGCAGCGGGAACCACTGACCCGGCTCCCGCCAGTGCTCGGCGCGGTACTGATCGTCCATGGGCCGGCCGACGGAGGCGCATGTCTCGTCGATCTCGTGGCCGCCGGAGAACATGCCCACGAAGTAGGTGATCCCCAGCAGGAACGAGGAGGCGACAGCCACGGCCAGCCATGCCAAGGGGCTCAACCGGCGCATCAACCACTCCCCCGGCTCATCGTCCGTACGCCCTCCCGCAGAAACCCGCCCGTCCGAGAACCGGTCGTCCCCTCGGCCACCGCGTCCGCGACCTGCTCCGGTGTCCCCTCCGCCACCACGAGTCCTCCCCCGGCGCCGCCCTCCGGGCCGAGGTCGATGATCCAGTCGGAGGCGCGCATGACGTCGAGGTTGTGCTCGATGGTCACCACCGAGTGCCCTGCGTCGACGAGGCGTTGGAGTACGTCGAGCAGGCGCGCGGTGTCGGCGGCGTGCAGGCCTGTGGTCGGCTCGTCGAGGAGGTAGAGCGTGCGGCCGGTCGTGCGGCGGCCCAACTCCTTGGCCAGTTTGAGTCGTTGGGCCTCGCCGCCGGAGATGGTGGTGGCGGGCTGGCCCAGGGGGAGGTAGCCGAGGCCCACGTCCGAGAGCCGTTGCAGGCGGGTGGCGATCTGCCGTACGCCCCGGAAGACGGTGAGTGCCTCGTCCACCGTGGCGGCCAGCACCTCGGCGATGTCGTACCCGTCGTAGCGCACCGCGAGCACCTCGCTCCGGAACCGGCGGCCCCGGCAGCCCGGGCACCGCACCTCCACCGCGGGCAGGAAGTGCATGTGCACGGCGAGCACACCGGCGCCCTCGCACCGTTCGCAGCGTCCGCCGGGCACGTTGAAGGAGAAGGCGGCCGGAGTCAGCCCCCTCGACCTGGCCGCCTCCTGCGCGGCGAAGAGTTCCCTGACCGGGGTGAAGACGTCCGCGTACGTCGCCGCGTTCGAGCGCGGGAGGCGGCTGATCGGCTCCTGGTCGATCGTCACGACCCTGTCGAGGTGCTCCCACCCGTCGATACCGTCATGCTCTCCCGGCGCCACAGTAGACATCGACAACACCCTTGGCGGGTCAAGACGTTGGTGCGCCACCCTGCCCAGCACATCCAGTATCAGCGTCGACTTGCCGGAGCCGGACGGCCCGGTGACCGTCACCAGCCGCCCGAGCGGAATCCGTACGGTGACGTCCCCGAGGTTGTGGGCACGGGCTCCGCGAACCACCAACTCCGCGCTGGACAAGGGCCGTTGCTTGCGTACGGGGTGCTGGAGCCGACCCGACAGATACGCCCCGGTGACGGACCCCTCCGTCGCCGCCACCTCCTCCGGAGTTCCCTCGGCCACGACCCGGCCGCCGTCCCGGCCCGCGCCCGGACCGATGTCGACGACATGGTCGGCGGCCCACAGCACGTCCAGGTCGTGCTCGATGACGAGGACCGTGTTGCCCAGGTCCCGCAGGCGGCGCAGTACGTCGATGAGGCGGGCCGTGTCCGCGGGGTGCAGTCCGATGGTCGGCTCGTCGAGGACGTACAGCATGCCGGTGAGGCCGGAGCCGAGCAGCGCGGCCAGGCGCAGCCGCTGGGACTCGCCCGCGGAGAGGCTGGTGCTCGACTGGTCGAGGGTCAGATAGCCGACCCCGGTGTCGACGAGCCGGCGTACCCGCTCCTCCAGGTCGGCGACGACGGGTTCGGCGAACCGCCACTCGTCCCCGGTGGAGAACGCCTTCAACTCCGCTACCCAGTCGGCGAGTTCGTCCAGGGGCAGGCGGGACGCGTCCGTGATGCCGAGCCCGTGCACGGTGACGGCCCGACTCTCGGCGCGCAACCGTGTCCCCGCGCACGCCCCGCAGGTCTCCTTCACCATCGAGCGCTCGGCCTTCTGCCGGTAGGCGGTGTCGTCGACGCGGTCGGCGTAGCGCCGCATGAACGCGGTGACGACGCCCTCGAAACGCCCCGCCGAGACGGTGGCCGGGGGCTCGATGCCGGGGACGGGGAGGTGGCTGCGGAACTCGGGCGACTCGACCCCGTACAGCAGCAAGTCCCTTGAAGACACGGCCAGTTCGGCCACGGGAGCGTCGGTGTCGAAGGTGAGGTCGTAGTGGCGGGCCGCGGCTCGCAGCAGGGGCAGGTTCCGCTCGACGAGCTGCCTGGGCCAGCCGCGCACCGCACCGGCGGCGACACTCGACTCCTCGTCGACCAGGGTCCGTACGTCCACCCGGATCACCTCGCCGAGTCCGGTGCAGGACGGGCAGGCCCCGGCGGGCTTGTTGAAGGAGAAGGAACCCATGACGAGTGCGGGCACGGGGGCGGAGCAGTGCGGGCAGGCGGCGCCCTCCCCCTCGGCTCCCGCCTCCACTCCCCCCTCGTCCGCCTCCTCGTCGCCCTCCGGGGCGTGGGCGTACGAAGGAGGGATCTCCGCACCGCAGTTGGGGCAGGGGCGTACGCCGATCCGGGACCAGAGCAGCCGCAGATAGGTGAAGACCTCGGTCGCGGTGCCGACCGTCGAACGCGGGCCGCGTCCCGCCGGACGCTGGTCGACGCTGACGGACGGGGACAGACCGGTGATCGAGTCGACGGAGGGCCGGCTGACACCGGCGGTCGCCACGCCCCACGCCTCCATGTACTGCCGGTGACTCTCCCGGTGGAGGGTGTCGAGGACGAGCGTGGACTTGCCGGAGCCGGAGAGACCGGTCACGACGACCAGTTTCTGCTTCGGGATCGTGAGCGAGACGTTCTTGAGGTTGTGCAGACGGGCGCCTTCGATGTGCATCACGGGAGTTCGGTGGTCAGCCGTACCTTCAACCAGGCCTTCATCCATGCCTTCAAGTTTTTCATTGAAGCTCCTGTTGAGGCTTTGAGCGGGAGACTCCCGGGAAACCCGTGCCCGTACTGCCTCTAAGCTTCAAATCCGTGACGAACCATGAGGTACGGCTGCGGCCCGTCGACCTGGCCCGGCTGTCGGGCCTGTCGACGCAGCAGATCCGCAACTACGAGGACGCGGGCGTGCTGCCCCCGGCGACGCGGACGGAGTCGGGGTACCGCGTCTTCGGGGACGTGCACCGCCGCGCGCTGCTCACCTACCGCGCCCTGCAGCCCGGGTACGGGCCACTGGCGGCGACCGCCGTCATGCGCACCCTGCACGACGGGGACCTGCCCGGCGCCCTCGCGCTCGTCGACGCGGCGCACGCCGGACTGCACGAGCAGCGGACCGCCCTGCGGGCGACGCGCGAGGCCCTGGAGACGCTGGCCGGCCGGCGGACGCCGAAGGCGACGCCCCGTACGGCCGACCTGCGCATCGGCGAGGTGGCCGCACTGCTCGGCGTACGGACGTCCGCGCTGCGGGTGTGGGAGGCGGCGGGCCTGCTCACCCCGGCCCGCGAACGGGGCACGCGCTACCGGCAGTTCGGGCCCGACGACATCCGAGACGCCCGCCTGATCCAGACCCTCCGGCGCAGCCACTACCTCCTGGACCAGATCCGTCCCGTACTGGAGGAACTGCGCCGGGAGGGCGGCACGGAGGCACTACGAGCAGCGGTCACGGCACGCGGGGAGGCACTGGCGGGACGTACACGGGCGATGCTGGCGGGGTCGGGACGGCTGGCGGAGTACATGGACTCCCTGGACTGCACGGACGGCACCGAGCGGGCCGCGAACAGCTAAAGCAGCAGATCCAGCATCACCGCACAAGGCAGCGACTGATCGCCGGCCGCCGCCTCCACCACCCGCGCTCTTGTTCCGGTCGCCGGGCTGTGGCTGACTGGCGGCGGCGCCGAGGGGGAGTGAGCATGGGCAACTGGGCCGTGGTCTCGCAGTACGGGTTCGGGGAAGCGTACGTGACCGAGTTCGTCTGCAGTGGGCTGGAGACGAAGGAACAGGCACTGGCGAAACTCCGTGCTGTCCTCCGCACGTATCTGCCGAGGAAGAGCATTCGTGAGCGGTGGCGCCACGTGTACCGCTTCACCGACCAGGAGACCTATCTGGTGGTGATCAAGGGTGCGACCTCGACATTCGAGTGCACCCTGCGCGTCGCGGAGCTGATCTCGGACTCGCCCGACTCGACCGTGGCCGCGCGGGCGCGGGCGCGATGGGAGGACAGGCGCGCCGGAGGCGGCGACGGGCCGCAGGACCGGACCCCGCCCGGCCGCTGAGCGGCGACGCACCGAGCTGGGGCAGAGTGGACCCATGGGTCAGGTGGATGACGCGGATCCCGCGCAGGCAGAGGCACAGGCACCGGTGCCGCTACAGGCACAGGTACAGGCACAGGCGCGTTCATGGCTCTCCGTCGCCGTTGCCGAGGCCCGCGCCGGGCTCGCCGAGGGCGGGATTCCGATCGGCGCCGCGCTCTACGGGGCCGACGGCACGCTGCTCGGGCGTGGGCACAACCGGCGGGTTCAGGACGGCGACCCCTCCATGCACGCGGAGACGGCGGCGTTCCGGAACGCGGGACGACAGCGTTCGTACCGTGGGACGACCATGGTCACCACGCTCTCGCCGTGCTGGTACTGCTCCGGTCTGGTCCGGCAGTTCGGTATCTCGCGGGTGGTCGTGGGCGAGGCCGTCACCTTTCACGGCGGCCACGACTGGCTCGCCGAGCACGGCGTCGGGATCGTGCTCCTCGACGACCCCGAGTGCGTCGACATGATGCGTGACTTCATCACGACCAATCCCGCACTGTGGAATGAGGACATCGGTGAGTGATCCCACGTCGGCGCAGCCCCCCGCCACCGCCCCCCGTATCCCCACCGTCGACCTGCGCCCCTGGCTCTCCGGTGACCCCGAGGCCCGTGCCGCCATCGCCCGTACCGTCGACGAGGCCCTGCAGACCGCCGGTTTCCTGCTGATCACCGGGCACGGCGTCGACCCCGCCCTGCGGGCCGGTATCCGGGAGGCGGCCCGTGCCTTCTTCGCGCTGCCCGCCGAGGTGAAGGAGCGGTACGCGGCGAAGGTCGGCGGGAGGGGGTGGCTGGGGCCGGGGGCCGAGGCCAACGGGTACTCGGAGGGGACCGAGACTCCGCCGGACCTCAAGGAGTCGCTGACCTTCGCCACGCACGAGCCCTTCGACGACCCGGCCGTCAACGCCGAGTGGTACGCGCCCAACGTGTGGCCCGCCGAGGCGCCCGAGCTGCGGAGGCTGTGCGCGGAGTACCTCGACCGGATGGGTGCGCTGGAGAAGGAGCTGCTGACTCTTCTCGGGTCCGCTCTCGGGCTCGAACCCGACTTCTTCTCGCGGCACATGGACCATCCGACGTACGGCTTCAACATCAACTGGTATCCGGGGGTCGAGGTCGTCGGCGAGCCGGAGCCCGGGCAGTTCAGGATCGGGCCGCACACCGACTTCGGGACCGTCACCATCCTCGACCGGCAGGCCGGGAAGGGCGGCCTACAGGTCTACACGGACGAGGGCGGCTGGGAGGACGCGCCCTTCGACCCCGCGGCGTTTACCATCAACATCGGTGACCTGATGGCCCGTTGGACCGGCGACCGGTGGCGCTCGGGCCGGCACCGGGTGCTGCCGCCGCCGGCCGACTCCCCCACCGAGGAGCTGATGTCCCTCGTCTACTTCGGCGAGTGCACCCCGGGCACGATCGTCGAGTCGGTACCCGCGCCGGTGGGCCGGGTCACCTACAAGGCCTTCGACTCGCACGTCTACCTGCGGGGCCAGCTGGACTCGATCACGGTCAAGGAGGGCTCCACGCAAAGGTCAGCGCCGGATCGATAATTTCGTAACACAACGGACATCCGGCGCTCTGGTCCGATCCAACTCCCTCTTCTTACACTGGTGTTGCTGTACTGCACACCACACTGCACACCACACTGAACAGCACTTTGGACCGCGCCAGGGGGAGGGATGCGGTGCTCAGACGGCTGCACGGACGCGGGGCGCTCTTCGACACCGAACCGCCGGGGCTCGCGCCCCGGCTCGTCGGACTGCGACCGCACCACCACATCGCCGCTCCCCTGGAGCATCCGCGGGAGCTGCCGTTCGTGGTGCTCACCGCGGGGCGCGGGCTCGGCAAGAGCGCGGTCCTCGGTGAACTGCGCGCCGCCTACCAGCGGCACACCCCGGTCGCCCTGATCGACTGCGAGGACCCGCAGTTCACCCTGTCGCCCGAGCGGCACCCGGCGCAGGCCTGGTCACCGCTCGCACAGGCGCTCCTGGTGATCGCCGAGCAGCTAGCCGAACCGGTCACCGGCGCCCGCCGGATCGCCTTCCCGCGGCTGATGTCGGGCCTGATCGCGGTGGCCGCCGGCGGCTGGGGCAACGCCGACACCGAGCGCATCCGGTGGGAGGTCCAGCGGATGCTGCTGCTGGGCGAGAGCGGCTCGTGGTTCAACGGCTTCGCCGCGCGCTGGGCGGGCCGGGTCGCCGCGAAGGCGGTCGCGGCGGCGATCAGCGACGACCCGCTGGTGGCGGCGGTCATCGAGGCGACGCTGGAGGCGATGACGGAACGTTCCGCGGGCGCACGGCAGCGCAGGGCGTCCACCTGGTACCGGACGTACCCGAACGCCGGTGACCGCGCCGAACTCGGACTCCGCCTGCTCTCCGACCACTTCAGGGCCGGCGGCACCTCCCGCGAGCACGCCGAGCGCTATCTCGTACGCGCCCTGCTCGCCGACCTCACCGACGCGTACGCCGGGATGCGGGCGCAGCTGCAGCGTCTGGGCCGCCCGCTCGTCCTGGTCGACAACGCGCAGGGATCTCCGGGGCGCGAACTGATCGAGCAGGTGCTGCGCGACCGCGCCGAGGGCATCGCCGACCAGGTCGCGTTCATCACCGCCGTGCGCGGCAGCGGCGGCCAGTCCTCGCTGCGCAACGCGGTACGCCGGGACCTGCGCGAGACCGCCCAGCGCACCCGCTGGACACCGGGCGACACGGTCTCCTCCCGAGCCCTGCTGGTGTCGCTGCCGCCACTGTCCTCCGACGACACGCTGCACATCGTCGACGCGGTCTGTACGGCGGTATCCGTGCCCGCCGAACTCCCGCCCGCCACGCACCGGTTGACGTGCGGGAACCCGCTGGGCATCGCGCTGGTCGCCGAATCGGCGCGGCAGAACCTGAGCCGACTGCCGCCCACCGCACCCTTCGGCGCCCTGCTGACCGCCGAACTCGCCCTGCACGAGGACCGCGAGGGTCACCCCGCCTACCGCGAACTCCTCGACCGGCTCGTCCCCGCCGACCGGCTCGACGAGCTGACCGTGCTGGCCGCAGCCCACGACCACGACTCGGCCTGCGTGCTCGCCGCCGCCGGGCTCCCGGACGACTTCGGCCCGTCGAGCGTCCGCGCGCTGGAGACCCGGCTCGTGACGGAGGGACTGCCCGCCGTTCCCGGCCAGTTCGTCGGCGACGCCTTCGTCCGCACCCTGCTCCTGCTGCGGCTGCACCACCGGCACGCCGACCACGGCAAGTGGCGGGACGTCCACGAGACCCTCATCCAGCACTACGAGGGACCCGAGCCGTCGAAGGCCCGCTACCGCCTCCACCACGAACTCGCCCTCGGCGACACCGGACCGGCGGTCGCGTATCTGCGTGACACCTTCCACACCCTCGACACCCGCATCTGGCTCGACAGCCTCCTGTTCATCGCGTCCGCGCCCTACTTCCACGCCCACGACGCCGAGGGCCACGACTTCGTCGGCGGCGACCACCAGCGCGCCCGGATCGCCTTCGGCCACACCGACGCCGAGCAACGGCCGCCCAACGACGTGGACGCCGTACTGCATCTGCGGGTACGCCGACTCCTGCACGCCGTCTGGCAGTTGACCGATCCGCTGGTGCTGCCCGACCGGAAGCTGTGCGACCGGCTGCGCTACGAGCTGGAGCAGCTGTCCAACGACCCGCGCGCGAGCAACGCACTGCTGTGGCAGGCCTCGCAGGAGTGGCCCGAGGCGGCGCTGGCCGGCCGTCCGCCGCGCACCCCGGGTGACGACGAGGACGCCGCCTCCGACGACCAGAACCGGAACCGCAACGACGGAGGCACGTGATGGCTCGCAGCGGTTTGAGGGGTGTCGGGGTGTGGCTGCGCGAGGGGGTGTGGGCGATCCCGCTGCGCCGCTATCTGGCCCTGCTGGTCACGGCGGCGCTGGTGGCCGGGATCGGCTTCGCGGTCAGGTCGCTCACGCAGGACGACCGGTCCTGCGCGCCGGGGGTCGTCCGGCCGGCGGGCAGCGACGAGTGCGTGGGCGTGTCGACGACCGACTACGCCTTCGGCCGGAAGCAACTCGCCGACACGATCAGGGCGATCGACCGCGAGAACGACTCCCTCAGGAAGGGTTACGTCACCGTCGCCCTGTTCGAGCCCTTCACCGCGACCGACGCGGACAACCTCGGGGATGTGCTGCATGAGCTCCAGGGCGCGTATCTCGCCCAGTGGAAGGTGAACCACGACGCGAACGGTGAGGGTCCGCCGATCCGGCTCGTGCTCGCCAACCCGGGCCGTACGGGCGCCCATTGGGAGCACACGGTCGACCAGCTGGAGCGGATGACGAAGACCTCGGACCGGCTGCGCGCGGTCACCGGGATAGGGCTGAGCACCGAAGAGAACACCCGGGCCGTGAAGGAGCTGACGAGGCGCGGCATCCCCGTCGTCGGCACGTCCATCACGGCCGACAGCCTCGCCAACGGCCAGCAGGGCAACCCGGAGGGCCTGAAGCCCTTCCCGGGGCTGGCCCGCACCTCCCCCACCAACACCGACGAGGCCCGCGCACTCGCCTCCTTCGCCGACGTGGCGGCCGACAAGGCGGTGCTGGTGTACGACGATCCGGGCGACCCGTACACGCTCACGCTCCAGGCGTCGTTCGAGAAGCTGCTGACGGGCTCGCGCTATCAGCCGTGGCCCTTCACCCCGCTCACCGACCGCAGCAAGGAGGGGACCACCGCCAACGACTTCCGGCAGATCAGGGAGCTGCTGTGCGACACCGCGCCCGGCGTGGACACAGTCCTGTTCGCCGGACGCCACACCCAGCTGCGCCAGTTCATCAACGCGCTCGGCGAACGAGGCTGCCAGCAACGGAAGTTCACCATCCTGACCGGGGACGACGCCTCGTACCTCACCGGCGACAGGAAGCTCGACCCCGAAGCCCTCAAGCACGGCGTCTCGGTGCGCTACAGCGCCCTCGCCCACCCGGACGCCTGGATCGAGAACCCCCCGAAGACCGGGGGTTCGGCGGCGGACGCCCAGGATCTGAACGAACTGCTGAGCGCCGCCCAGGCCAACAGGACCGCCAGGAGCGACAGGCCCTCACCGATCGGCCCCATCGACCTGGAGGACGGCCAGCTGATCATCGCGTACGACGCGATGCGGCTCACCGTCGAGGGCATCCGCGAGGCCACGCCCCGCGGTCGGAGCGCGCCGACACTCGCGGACGTGGGCGACGAGTGGACGCTCATCAAGGGCTCGTCGGGGCGGGTGAACGGCGCGAGCGGCTGGATCTGCCTGGACAACTACGGCAACCCGTACGACAAGGCGGTGCCGATCGTGGAACTGACCCCCGACCGGCACGCCCGCTTCGTGGAGATCGCCTGGCCGACCGGAAAGCCCCCGGAGAGGGACTGCCTGCCGCCGTCGTAGCCAACCGGACCAAGGGAGTCACACGCCCGCGTACGAGTGCTTGCCGCTGACGAAGATGTTGACGCCGTAGTAGTTGAAGAGGAAGCACGCGAAGGCGATCAGGGCGATGTACGCGGCCCTGCGGCCCTTCCAGCCTGCCGTGGCGCGGGCGTGCAGGTAGGTGGCGTAGGCGACCCAGGTGATGAACGCCCAGGTCTCCTTGGGGTCCCAGCCCCAGTAGCGGCCCCATGCGTCGCCCGCCCAGATCGCGCCCGCGATGATCGTGAACGTCCAAAGCGGGAAGACGGCGGCGTTGACGCGGTACGAGAACTTGTCGAGGGACGCCGACGCGGGCAGCCGCTCCATGACGGAGGTCGCGAAGCTGCCGGGCTCGCCGCCGGACGCGAGCTTGTTCTCGTACGAGTCCTTGAAGAGGTACAGGATCGTGGCGACCGCGCCCACGTAGAAGACCGCGCCGCAGAGGATCGCCGTGGAGACGTGGATGTACAGCCAGTACGAGTGCAGCGCGGGCACCAGCTGGTCGCTGGCCGTGTACAGCACGGTGACGGCGAGACCGAGGTCGAGGAGGACGGTCGTGACCAGGGGGAGGCCGAGCCAGCGGATGTCCTTCTTCAGCGCGAGGAAGACGAGGTACACACCCACGGCGGTGGTGGAGAAGGTGAGGTTGAACTCGTACATGTTGCCCCACGGCGCCCGCTGCACGGACAGCGCGCGGGCGAGCACCCCGGCGAACTCCACGAGGAACGCGACCACGGTGAGGGACACGGCGATACGCCCGTACAGGTCGCCCTGCACGTCCCCGCCATGGGCACCGGGCCCGTCCGGCACGTCCCGGGCCCCCGCCGCGGCCCGCACGACGACCTTGGGCCGCTCCAGTACGGCGGTCCCGCCGGCGTTCTTGACGGTCACCTCCGGCGCCTTCGCCCCGGCCGCCCCGGCCGGCTTCGCGGTGAGCGCGGCGGCCGTCCGGCTGACCTTGCTGCGGCTGCCGAAGATCCACTCGGCGATGTAGGTGAAGAAGGCCAGGGTGTAGACGGCCATCGCGGAGTAGATCAGCGTGTTGCTGATGTTCGCGAGGTTCTCGTTGGTCGCGGCGGCCAGAGTCGTCGTGTGGACGAGGTCGGTCGCGGTGGCGAGAGCGGACATTTACTTCTCAGCCCCTTCGGCAGGTACCACAGTGGGGTCGGGGGTTTCGGAGTCGGCATCGGGCGCGCCGGGCGCCTGGTCGTACAGGGTTCCGGCGATCTCGCCGAGTTCCTCGGGCACCTTCGCGGACTCACTGCGGCCGAGGCCGCCCATCTCGACGACGGTGACCCCGTCGGGGCCCTTGACCGCCCGCACCCACACCCGTCGGCGCTGGATGAACAGGGAGCCGGCGAGGCCGACGATGGCGACGATCGCGCCGCCGAGCGCCCAGCCGGCGGCGGGCTGCCGGGTGATCTGGAAGTTGGCCCACTCCTGGGTGCCCTTGTAGGTGATCGAGCCGGCGCCGTTCGGGAGCTGCATGGTCTCGCCGGGCTTCAGGTTCTCGCGCACCTGCTGGCCCTTGGCGTCCTTGAACGCCTTCATGTGGGTCTTGTCGAGCTGGTACACGCTCTGCGGGAGACCCGCGTTGACCCCGAGGTCGCCGTGGTAGGGCGCCAGGTTCAGCACCGGGTTCTCCAGTGCGGGGAACTGCGAGGCGATCTCGTTGCCCGGCACGTAGGTGGGCAGGAAGAAGGCCTGGATGCCGAGCTGTTCCTGGACGCCCTTGGCGTTGCGGTAGCCGTCCATGACCTTGATCGCACCGGAGGAGGTGACGTTGGAGTCGAGAGGGAGGAGAGCCACGGGCTGGTCGAAGACGATGTCGCCCTTGCCGTCGCGGACGGTGATGACGGGCGCGTAGCCGTGGGCGGTGAGGTAGACCTTCGAGTCGCCGATCACCAGCGGCTCGTTGACCTTGACGGTGCGCTTCTGGGCCTTGCCGTAAGCGCCCACTCTGTAGTCGACGTCGGCCTCGTAGGTGCGCGGGGTGCCGCGGTTGGGTCCCGACTCCTCGTACGTGCCCTTGAAGTCCTTCAAGTTGAAGCTGAAGGGGTCGAGGTCGTCGGTGTCGAAGAGGGTGCCGGACTTGAAGTCGTCGTACTGCGTGAGCGTGTTGGAGAAACCGTCGCCTTCGAGGATCAGCTTGTTGCCCTCGGACTTGTACAGCTGGCCCCAGGCGAAGGCGGTCAGCATCACGATCAGCGCGATGTGGAAGGCGAGGTTGCCGACCTCGCGCAGATAGCCCTTCTCGGCGGCGACCGAGTCCCCGGCGATGGGGATACCTCCCGCGTCCTTAGGACTGTGGGGGAGGGCGCGGAAGCGGCGCTTCCTCAGCAGGACGAGGGCTGCCTCGCGGACCTGCTCGGGCTCGGCCTCCGTACGCCAGGTCGTGTAGGCGGGCAGCCGGGTCAGACGGCGGGGCGCGCCCGGCGGGCGGCTGCGCAGCTGGCCCACGAACTGCCAGGTGCGGGGCACGATGCAGCCGATGAGGGAGACGAAGAGCAGGATGTAGATCGCCGAGAACCACACCGAGCTGTAGACGTGGAACAGGCCGAGCTTCTCGTAGAGCGGCCCCAGGAAGTCGTGCCGCCGCATGAAGTCGGCGACCTTGGTGTCGTCCGTCCCGGACTGCGGGATCAGCGAGCCGGGGATCGCCCCGAGCGACAGCAGGAACAGCAGCAGCAGCGCGACCCGCATCGAGGTGAGCTGCCGCCAGAACCAGCGGGCCCAGCCGATGACACCCATGGAGGGCGGGCCCGGCGCGTCCTCCTGGGGGGCGGTGGACAGCTGGGAGGCGGCGGCACCGAGTCCCTGGTCGTCGCTGCTCCCGGAGGAACCGGGAGCAGGGGCGGTGGTGTTGCTCATCGATCAGATCCCCACAGTGAAGCCGTTGGACCAGGTCTGCATCTCCTGCACCAGACGGTCCCACGCGCCGGTAAGGAGCAGCACACCGGTAAGGATCATCATCGTGCCGCCGATGCGCATGACCCACACATAGTGGCGCTTGACCCAGCCGAACGCACCGAGCGCCTTGCGGAAGGCGACCGCGGCGAGCACGAACGGCACCCCGAGGCCGATGCAGTAGGCGACGGTCAGTACGGCCCCGCGCCCCGCGCTGGCCTGCTCGATGGCGAGGGTGTTGACGGAGGCGAGGGTCGGGCCGATGCAGGGCGTCCAGCCGATGCCGAACAGCGCGCCGAGCAGGGGGGCGCCGACCAGTCCGGCGGCGGGCTTCCTGTGGAAGCGGAACTCGCGCTGGGTGAGCCAGGGCATCATGCCCATGTAGAAGACGCCCATGAGGATCATGAGGACGCCGAGCACCTTGGACAGGATGCCCTGGTGCTCCTGCAGCGTCTGCCCGAAGTATCCGAACAGGGCCCCCGTGGAGACGAACACGGCGGTGAACCCGAGCACGAAGAGCGAGGCCCCGGCGACCATCCGCCCGCGGCGGGCCTCGCCGAGGTCGGTGCCGGTGACGCCGGTGACGTACGACAGATAGCCGGGTACGAGGGGCAGCACGCACGGCGAGAAGAAGGAGACGAGGCCGCCGAGCAGGGCGATGGGGAGGGCCAGTATCAGGGCACCGGTCAGCACGGTCTTGTTGGCCTCGGGGACGGAGGCGGCGAGCGTGAGCACGCCGGTCACGTCCGTGATCGCGCCGCTCACGTCACTTCTCCGCGAGGACGGGCTTGAGCATCTTGCGGAGATTGTCCTCGCTGAGCGCCTGGAGAGTGCGGGCGGCGATCTTGCCCTGCCGGTCGAGGACCAGGGTGGAGGGGATCGCCTGCGGGTTGAGCGTGCCCTTCTTGAAGCGGAGCATCAGCTTGCCCGTGGGGTCGTACAGGCTCGGGTACGTGACGCCGTACTGCTTCTCGAAGGCGACCGCCGGACCGGTGCTGGTGTCGCGGGTGTTGATACCGACGAACTGGACGCCCTGGTCCTTGAGGTCGGCGGAGACCGCGACGAAGTTCTTCGCCTCCAGCCGGCAGGGCCCGCACCACGAACCCCACACGTTGATGACGACGATCTCGCCCTTGTAGTCGGCGACGTCGAGCTGCTTGCCGTCGATGGTCGGCCCGGAGAGGTCGGGGGCGGCATCCCGCTCGCCCTGGGCGACGGTGGCGATGCCGTCGGTCCCGGTGATGAAGTTGGTGTCGCCCGAACCCCCGGACGTACCGCCCGAGCCGCAGGCGGTCAGAGCGAGCGCGGAGGCGGCGACCGTGGCGGTGAACAGCATGGTTCGACGGCTACGGGCATGGCCTCGGGGACGGTTCGAGCGCAGGGGGGCGCGGCTGGCGGCACTCATGTGAAAAGTTTCGCATGTCCGTTCCGGGGATCTTGCGCACCCCCCTTGCGGGCCACTGCGCCATCCCGGGGGACGACCCCCGGACCCCCGGCAGACAAGCCGGCCGGTTGGTGTGACCGGGGCGCGCACCGAACGGCGAATCTGGGCAAACCCGCATTTCAGGCGGCGTTTCCGGCCCCCGCCGCGCCCCCGGTGGCGGTCTTCTGCGGGTCGGCCAGGAACCCCTTCCAGCCGCCCACCGGCTGCTGCCCGACATCGAGGGTCCGCAGCTTCTCCAGCACCTCGGGCTTCTGTACGTCCAGCCAGTCGACGAACTGCCGGAAGGAGACGAGCCGGACGTCCTCGCCCTTCTCCTTCTCGCGCGCGATGTGCTTGAGGGCGGCCTCGACGGCGTCCATGTAGATGCCGCCGTTCCAGTGTTCGAAGTGGTTGCCTATGAAGAAGGGAGCGCGGTTGGTCTCGTACGCCCGCCGGAAACCGGCGATGTAGGAGCCGGTCGCCTGCTCGCGCCAGGCGGGGTAGTTGTGGGCGGGGGCCTTGGTCGAGTTGATCGACTGGTTGGCCAGGATGTTGTAGTCCATCGACAGGACCTCGAACTGGCGGCCGGGGAAAGGTATCGCCTGGAGGGGAAGGTCCCAGACGCCCCCGTTCTTCGTGGGCCACACCTGCCGGCCGCCGGGCGAGGAGGCGTCGTACCGCCAGCCGAGGGCGCGGGCGGTGGGCAGCAGGTTGTCCTGGCCGAGGAGACAGGGCGTACGGCCGCCGATGAGCTCCTTGTCGTAGTCGAAGGGAAGCGCGGGCAGGTCGGTCCACCCGGTGTTGGTCCGCCACTCCTTCACGAACCCCTTGGCCTGCTGGATCTCGCTGCGCCACTGCTGGGGCGTCCAGTTGGCGACCGTGCCCCGGCCGGAGCAGAAGTGGCCGTTGAAGTGGGTGCCTATCTCGTGCCCGTCGAGCCAGGCCCGGCGGACGTTGGTGAGGGTCGCCTTGACGTGGTCGTCGGTGAGGTAGCCGATGTCGGAGGCGCCGGGGGCGTTGTTCGGCGGGAGGTACCTGCGCTTCTGCGACTCGGGGAGGAGGTAGAGCCCGGAGAGGAAGAAGGTCATGTGGGCGCCGTGGGTCTTCGCGAGGTCAAGGAAGCGCGGGAAGAGCCCGTTGCCCACCTCCCCCGCGCCGTCCCAGGAGAAGATCACGAACTGCGGCGGGGTCTGCCCGGCCTCCAGTGGCACGGGCCTGCCGGGCTGGTGGGGCTGCCTGCCGGTGAACGAGGTCGAGCCGTCACCGATGGGCCGCGCGGCGGGGACGGTGGACGACGGCTTGCCGGAAGGCCGGTCCCCGGTGGAACCTCCGGTACCGCCCGGCCCCTCTTGCAGGACGGTTCCGCAGCCGGCCGTACCGAGAGCGGCGGCGGCACCGAGGCCGAGGCCGAGCGCACCCCGCCGGCTGAAGCCGCCGACGCCGTCACCGTTCTTGCCGTGCATGGGATCCCCATTCGTCGTACTCACTGCTGGTTCACCCAGTCAGAGGGCACGACGAACAGGGAGGTTCCCCGCATTGTCACGCACTTCGGAACAAATGCAACAAGCGTGTCACTAATCACCCAAAGGGCGAAAGTTTCCGAAGTCTTGGTTGATCAGGCCCCGAAAGCCTTGCTCTTCCCCTTCACCGGCTTGGCACCGGCGAGGAGATGGGCCGGGACGAGGTCACGGGCGGGCTCGGTGTAGCCGACGGACACGATCTTGTCGCCGCGGTAGGTGAAGGTGGTGAGGGAGGCGAGCGTGCACTGCCGCTTGCGGGGGTCGTGCCAGAGCCTGCGCCGCTCCACATAGCTGCGCACGATCCAGATCGGCAGCTGGTGACTGACGAGCACGGCCTCGTGCCCACGGGCGGCGTCCTTGGCGGCGTCCAGCGCCCCCATCATCCGTACGACCTGATCGACGTACGGCTCCCCCCAGGACGGCTTGAACGGGTTGACGAGGTGCTTCCAGTTCTCCGGGCGCTTCAGGGCGCCGTCCCCGACGCCGAAGGTCTTCCCCTGGAAGACGTTCTCGGCCTCCAGGAGCCGCGCGTCGGAGGCGAGATCGAGCCCGTGCGCCTTGGCGATGGGCGTCGCCGTCTCCTGCGCCCGCTCCAGCGGGGAGGCGCAGACGTACGTCACGTCACGCGGGGCGAGGTGCTCGGCGACCCGGTCGGCCATCCGCCGGCCCAGCTCGGAGAGGTGGTAGCCCTCCAGCCGCCCGTACAACACCCCTTCGGGGTTGGCGACTTCGCCGTGCCGCATGACGTGGACGACGGTGATGTCGCGGTTCGTCCCGCTGTTGACGTCGTTGTTGATGTCGTTGTTGATGTCGTTGTTGATGTCGCTCATGCTGCCGTTGCCTCCGCCGCCGCACGGGCCGCCGCCGGGAGGGCGTCGGCGATCTTCTGGATGGCTCGCTCGTCGTGCGCCGTGGAGACGAACCAGGACTCGAAGGACGAGGGCGGGAGATAGACGCCGTTCGCCAGCATGGACTGGAAGAACGCGGTGAAGCGGAACGACTCCTGCGTCCTGGCGTCCTCGTAGTCGCGCACCGGCCGGTCGGTGAAGAAGACGGAGAACATGTTGGAGGCGTTCTGCACGGTGTGCGCGACCCCCTCCTTGCTCAGGGCCTCGCCGACGAGCCCCTGGAGCTGCGCGGAGACCGCGTCGACGGTGACGTACGCGGCCTCGTCGAGCAGCCGCAGCTGGGCGAGCCCGGCGGCGGTGGCGATGGGATTACCGGAGAGGGTGCCGGCCTGGTAGACGGGCCCGGCGGGAGCGAGATGGGCCATGACGTCGGCGCGCCCCCCGAAGGCGGCGGCGGGGAACCCACCGCCCATGACCTTCCCGAAGGTCATCAGGTCGGGCCGGACGCCGTCGATCCCGTACCAACCACTGCGACTGGTCCGGAACCCGGTCATGACCTCGTCGGACACGTACAGCGCGCCATTGGCCGCACACGCGTCCTTGAGCCCCTGGTTGAACCCGGGCAGCGGCGGTACGACGCCCATGTTGCCCGGGGACGCCTCGGTGATCAGGCAGGCGATCTCACCGGGGTGCGCGGCGAAGGCCGCGTGCACGGCGTCGAGGTCGTTGTAGGGGAGGACGATGGTGTCGCCGGCCTGGGCCCCGGTGACACCCGGGGTGTCGGGCAGCGCGAAGGTGGCCACTCCGCTCCCGGCCGCCGCGAGGAGCGAGTCGACGTGACCGTGGTAACACCCGGCGAACTTGATCACCTTGGCGCGCCGGGTGAATCCACGGGCGAGGCGGATCGCCGACATGGTGGCCTCGGTCCCGCTGGACACGAGCCGCACCTGGTCGAGGGGGTCGATGCGGGCGACCATCTCCTCGGCGAGAGCGACCTCGCCCTCCCCCGGCGTACCGAAGGAGGTGCCGCGCGAGACGGCGTCCCGCACGGCGGCGATGACCTCCGGGCGGGAGTGCCCGAGGATCATCGGGCCCCAGGAACAGACCAGGTCGACGTATTCGCGCCCGTCGGCGTCGGTGAGATACGGACCACGCCCCGACACCATGAACCGGGGCGTACCGCCCACGGCACGGAAGGCACGCACCGGCGAGTTGACGCCGCCGGGTGTGACGGCCGTCGCACGGTCGAAGAGGCCCTGCGAGACGGGCGCTTCGTATGAATAGGGCAACCCACTCGCCATTCCGCTGGCTGCCCCGCTAGACGTTTCGCTCATGACCTGCGACTTCTCCGACTTCTCGGACTCCGGTTGCCAGTGACCCCCTCAGGGTAGGCGGCCGGACAGGGGGGCGTCGGCCCCACCCATCTGCGAAACTGGGACCGGACACACACACGGACACAGAGACACGCAGCTCATCGGCCCGTACATATGGACGATGGGCGGACGAGGGTGTTCAGAGGCTGCGAAGATCCTGCGGACAGGTGTTTCAACGCACGTTTCGGCGGGCGGACGTGGGGGAGGTCACTGACACGATGATCGGGTTGCGCGACGGGGCTCGCGCGTCCTAGAACAGCAGTCGGGTGGAGATATGCATCGCGGTGGCGGACTGGGCGAGGGGACTGACGACCTGGGTCCTCGACGTGCCCGGCGGGGAAGGCACCGACGCGACGTGGAGGAAGCGGCAGCGGCAGAAGCGGCACGGCAGGCACAGGCCCAGGGAATGGGCCCCGGCCAGGGAACAGGCGCCGGCCAGGGCATGGTTCCTGGACAGGGCCCGGTTCCCGGGCTGGGCACGGGATCGAACGGTGTGCCCGAGAGCGTCGACCGGAGGGTCGAGCGACTCCGGGCGGCGAGTGGGAATGGTGGTCGGGTGGGGGTGACGTACAAATACTTCGGCGCACCGGACGGCGCCACGGCAGCCCGCGTCCCGATCTCGATGCGCCCCGAGGAACTCGGCGGCGACGAACTCGGTATGAACGGCATGTTCACCAAGATCAAGCCCGAGACGATGGCCGCGATGGTCCTCACGGGCATCGAGGGCGTCCCCCTCAACAAGGTGCCCCCGCTGGAACTCGTCGTCCTGCACCCCGACTACGCGGTCGTGAAACTCCCGATGACGGTGGTCGACCCGCTGCGGGGCATAGGCGAGGAAGCGGTGGGCGCGGCTGCGTTCATCTGGTCCACGGTGCCGGATCGCGGAGGCCCGCGAGACGCGTTCAACGTGTACCAACTGCTGCACGAGTGGCAGGACTTCAGCCATCGGCTGCATGAGGCGGGGCATCAGCCTTACTGCTTGGTCTGGCCCTGACCTGGGGTTTCACTGGTGGCGGGCGAGGTCTTCGGACCTCGCCTTCTTCATGTCCCCGGAGGGGCCGTCAGGCGGCCAGGGCACATTGAGGGCACATGGGTTTCGGCGGGGGCACTGATGTGCCCTGGGCTACGGGCGGGTCGCCGTCGTCTTCCGCCTCGGCTTCCGTTTCCGTGAAGGCGTCGTCGATCGCCTTGCGGGTACGGGTCTCGCTGGACGGCAACAGGTGCGTGTACGTACGCAGCGTGAAGCCGGGGTCCGAGTGGCCGAGGTACTCGGAGAGCGCCTTGATGCTCTCCCCCGCGTCCAGGAGCACGGAAGCGTAGGCGTGCCGGAGGGCGTGCATGCCGCCTTCCGGGGCCGCCTGGAGATACCTCGCACCGCGCTCGCGCGGAGGGATCACGCCGGCGGCGGCCAGGGCGAGCTTCCAGGCGCCCATGTTGAAGACGCTGCGGTTGTAGGCCCGGCTCTTCTCGTCGACGAAGAGGAGGCGGAAGGTCTTCGGTTCGCCGTCCGGCTTGGCCCAGGGCAGGGTGACGGCGACGGGCGGGAACTCCTTCATGTGGGCCTTGAGGGCGGCGACAAGTTGAGCCGACAGGGGCACTGACCGGATCTTGTTGCCTTTGGGCAGGGCGAAGACAGGCTTCGTACCGACCAGCCTCACCTGGCGGTTGACGTGGATCCAGCCGCCCTTGAAGTCGATGTCCTCGACGGCGAAGCCGAACACCTCTCCCTGGCGCAGGCCGCAGCCGAAGGCGAGCTTGCCGCCTGCATGGAAGCGCTTCGGCAGCCCGGCGATGACGGCGTGTACGCGCTCCAACGACCAAGGGATGACCTTCTTCTTGGTCGCCGTCGGCAGCTTGACCGACTTCGCCTTGCAGGGGTTCTTCGGCAGCAACCCGTCCTCACGGCCGCGCCGAGGATGCTGCGAATTACGCCCGCGCGGACAGCCGGGGAGCGAGAAGTTCCAGCGCCTCCTCCCAGCGGAAGCGGTCGGCCCCGCCGCCGGCTTTCGGCTTGTGTGGCTCGTACGAGCCGATCAGAACGCCCATCCCGCGTAGCCGTTCCAGGCTCTGCTGGTACGCGGGGTGGGCGGCCTGAGCCGCGTTGAGGTACGGCACGACGGCTGTGGGGATTTCCATGCCGTACGCCTCGCACAGGATGCCCAGGGCGAGGGTGTCGGAGATACCTGCGGCCCACTTGTTGACCGTGTTGAAAGTGGCCGGCGCGACCGCGATCGCGTCCGCGGGCGGGAGCGGCCGGAGCTCACCGGGTGTGCGCCAGGCGGAGCGGATCGGATAGCCGGTCCGCGTCTCGATCGCCTCGGTGTCGAGGAAACCCAGGCCCTGCGGGGTGGCGACAACCCCGACGTCCCAGTGGCGCTCCTGGGCTGCGGTGATCAGCTTGCCGACGTCGCCGGCGATCCCGCAGGCGCAGACGACAACGTACAGGAAGGGCTTCTTCTCCGGGGCGTTCGGCTCGGTCACGCGGGGGCTCCCAGTTGGCGACTGAAGTGGTGCAGTTCCGGAAGGGTACGGCGCCGGTCACGGGCAGCCATGTCGGCGACCAGGTCGCGCACGGCGGGGCGGCGGACGTCCTGAGCAGCGCAGGTCTCGGCGATGCGCACGGCCTGGTAGCCATCGGAGAGACGGCCCTGCTGGCTGTAGGCACGGGCAGCCTCCACCCACAGAGCGGCACGACGCTCGGGGACAGGGATGTGCCGACGCATGAGCGGGCGGGCTGCTTGGAGAGCAAGCCCGGAGTCGCCGAAGGCCACCAGAGCGCTCAGCTCGTGGAGAGCGACATTGGTGGGGCTGAAGTTGGCCCAGGCATCGGCCCTGTCGAGGGACACGTACCGTGCCACCTCTTTGGCCTCGGCGAGGAACTCCTCCGTGGCCGCGCGGTCGCCAGCGCCGCTGGCCGCGGTCACCCCACGCAGCAGCAACAGCCCTACGGCCGCCAGGTACTTCGGGGAACGGCGATCGTAGGAGCCGGTGAGCTGGTCGGCCGTGTGCCGGACGAGGGTGACGGCCTGGGTGGTGTGCTTCTCGCGGGCCAGGACATGGGCCTGCACCCGGACACTGGAGGCGAGGACCACCGGATCACCGGAGCGTTCGGCCTCGGCCATCGCTCGGCCGACCGCGAGCCAGGCGTTGCCCTGGTCGTGCTGTTTCAGCAGGAGGCTGGTCGAGGTCTGGTAGGTAGTGGCCAGCAGCGCGGACAGTACGTCGCTGTCCACCACACCGCTGGAGGCCAGCCTGAGGTCGGCGATCAGGCCCGGCAGAGCGCGTTCCAGTTCCACGTAGTCGCACGTGTAGAAGAGCCTGCGGGCCGCGCCGACCCGCTCACGCAGAACCGTTGTATCCACGGGGGCACCGGTGTTCGCCGGGCCGAGGCCAGGCAGAAGGGCTTGGACCAGGTCGTCGTGGGCGGCGGTTGGGGTGGCGGGGGTCGCGAGCGCTGCGATGCTCGCGGCGAGGAAGGTACGGCGGTGCATCTCTTCGGCTTCGGGATCGGCGGTGGCGGCATCGCGAACGGCGGCGAGGCCCAACTGCTCGGGTGGAATCCTGAGTTCCTGCGCAATGGCACGCAGGACACGGATGTCCTCCGTGCCACGGCCGCCCTCCAGTCGGCTCACCTTGGACTGGTGGTAGCCGAGCGCGGCGGCGACGTCCTTCTGCGAGCGTCGCCTTAACACCCGCGCCTGACGGATCGCTTCGCCGATCCGTCTCGCTTCGCTGTGTATCTCGGCCATCTGCCACGGCCCCTTCCGCCGTCGCCGATCCTGCCTGCTCAACCGAGCGTAGATCAGCGGTACTTCGTCGCGATGCAGCTCCTGCATAACCGATGCAGCGCCAGCACCTGGGCTAACCACCCACCGCGACGAGCTGGTTGCGTGAAGTGGCCGCACCAACCTCGGGAGGCCGCTCATGGCAGCGCACCAGCTCACTCTGTCCGTACCCACAACACCCGCCGCGGTCACCGCCGTCCGGCACCAGGCGATGAACGCCATAACGGGCTGGGAGACGGAGCTGGACGACGCGCTGATGCACACCGCCGAACTGGTGATCAGCGAACTGGTCACCAACGCAGTCCGGCACGCGGGCACCGGGCAGGTCTCCCTGTCGGTTCAGCTCGTCCAAACCGGCCTACGCATCGAGGTCGACGACTCGAACCCTGCGCTCCCCCAGCTCTGCCTCCCGGACGAACACGCCGAGAACGGCCGCGGCCTGTTCCTCGTCGCCGTTCTGGCCGACCGGTACGGCGCCGATCCGACACCCACCGGCAAACGGTGCTGGGCCGAGATCACCCTGCCCACCTGCCCACCTGCCCACCTGCCCACCTGCCCACCTGCCCGGGCAAGGAGATCGCCGTCTCCCTTCCTCTGCAAAGGAGTTGACTGTGACGACCACCACCTCCACCCCGGCACGGGCCGCCGAGGTGATCGCCGTACGCCCCGGACCCCCACTCGCCGGCACCGTGACCGTCGATGGTTCCAAGAATGCCGCCCTGCCGCTGCTGGCCGCCGCGGCAGCTTCGGGTCGCCCAGTCCGGCTGAGCAACCTCCCTGCGAACACGGACGTCCAGATCATGCTGGCGCTGTTGCAGCAAGCAGGCTGGCATGTCGCGCAGCCCGTCGGGGAGCCGGCCACTGCGGTGATCCTGCCGGCCGAGAACCGGTGCGTATCTCCCGTACTCGCGCAAGCCGCCCACATCCGTGCCTCGTACTACCTGGTGCCCGCTCTGCTCGCCCGGCACGGCGAGGCACGGCTGCCGTGGCCCGGCTCCTCCGCCTCGACTGCCCGCGGGGCTGGAACTGATGGCTGTGGCCGGCAAATGCCTCTCCGGACCGCCCTTCACGACGTACGTCAACGCGTTGCGCCGGGCCCTGGCGCAACGCATCGACCCGTTCAGCGTCGATGTCCTCCACCTGCAGCACCTCGCCTTCGGCGGAACCCCGGCCCTGATCCGCGCGCTGCCCGCCCACCCCCGCATCGCGCTCGTCCACGGCACCGACCTGCTGTTCGCCGAAGCCCACCGCGACCGACTCCGAGTCCTACAGGAAACCGCGCGACTCGCCGATGCCATCGTCGTCCCCACTGGCGCCATGGCCGATCACCTCCTCCAGCTCGTCCCCACCACCGATCGCAGGAAGCTCACGAAGATTCCCTGGGGCATCCCCGATCACCTGCTCACCGCCCCTCCGGCGCGCCCCGCCCGCCGACCAACTGGGCACCTGCGGCTGCTCTATGCAGGACGCCTCACTCCCGAGAAGGGCATCGAGGCGCTCCTGCGCGCGATGCCCGTCGCCCAAGCCGTCGAACTGAGCACGCGGCACCCCGCCACCAGTTCCAGGGCCTGACTCCGCTCCTGCGCCTCCTCAAAGTCCACGTCCGCTACCTCGGCTGGCTCAGCCGTCCACAACTGTGGAAAGCCTTCGCCGATCACGACGCCCTCCTCATGCCCTCGACCACCCTCGAAGCCATGGGCCTGGTCGCCCTCGAAGCCCAAGCCTGCGGGCTGCCGGTCGTCTACCAACCCGTTCCCGGGCTGAATGACACCCTCGCCGCAAGTGGCGTGGCCACCGACTTCACCAACCCGGCCACGCTCGCGAAAGACCTCAACCGGCTCCGCTGCACCCCCGGCCTCCTGCCCGCTCTCCAGGCCGCAGGCCGCACCAACGCCGCCCGCTACCCCCTCACCACCACGGCAGCTGCCCTGAACGACCTCGGCAAACAGCTCGCCTGACGACCCACGCCGCAACGGGAACTGCACCCGGCTCATCACTACGCTGAGCACCGGGACACCCCACGGCACGGCCCACGATCGATCGGGAGACCATGGCGCTCGACCTCGACAGCGACCGCATCCAGCAACTCCTCCACGACGGCGTCCGCGACAAGGTCTACCCCGGCGCTGTCTGGGCCATCGGCGACAGCCTCGGAATCACGGCCAGCAGCACCGTGGGCGTCCTGGATCCCGAGCGCTCCGGCGAACCGATGCGACGCGACACCGTCTTCGACATCGCCAGCCTGACCAAGATCCTCGCCGTGTGGTCGACCGTCGGCTGCCTCGTCGAGGATGGCAAGCTCCAACTCGACACGCAGCTTGGAGACTTCTGGCCCGAGGTGAGCGGCCATCCGCTGGCCGAGGTGACCGCACGCCACCTGCTGACGCACACCGCCGGCGTCCCTCTCCGGGCCAGCCTCCGGAACCTCTACGGCTCCGATCGCCAGGATGTCCGCGACGGCGTCCTCCGTGAAGCCCTGCACCGGCCACCCAGCGAGGCCGTGGAGTACACCGACCGCGCCGCGCTCATCCTCGGCTACCTCGCCGAACACCTCTCCGGGCAGAGCCTCGACGCGCTGGCAGACAGCCGCGTGTGGCAACCCCTGGGCATGACACAGACCCGCTTCGGGCCACTACCCGACGGTGCAGCGGCCAGGTGCGCGCCAACCGAGCTCGACGACGGCACGGGAACCCATCTCAAGGGATCCGCACACGACTTCTCCGCCCGCTTGCTCGGCGGGGTATGCGGCATCGCGGGCGCGTTCTCCGTGCGCGAAGACCTCATCATGTTCCTGCGCTACCTGCTCGCTCCAGCCCAGGTGAGCGAGTCACCCGGATTCGGCGCGGGGTGGATCAAGGAATCCCTGCAGATCCACACAGGCGAACTGAGCCCGCCCCGTGGCCTCTTCTGGCACCCGGCCCCAGGCACCGCACCCAAAACCGACGACATCTGGGTCCACTACGGCTTTACCGGCACGGGTGTGTGGATCTCCCCCGGAAAGGACCGATGGGCGACTCTGCTCACCAACAAGCTTTACTACACCCGTGACCGCGAGCCGCTCACCCTCGTCCGCAACACATTCCGCTCTCTCGCCTTCGCCTGAGCCGAGCCGGTTTCAGGCTTCGAACAGTCGACTGTCGAAGCCCGCGCGGACGAGGCGTTCGTAAGCATCATGGACATCGCTCGGTACGTCCTGCTCGATGGCGAAACCGCGATTCGGGTACTCGATCACCCGTTGCAGGTCCCCGACGAGCATGTCGACGACGAGCTTCTCGTCGCTGATGGACTTGATGTAGTCGTCCAACTCCAACGGCTCGGAGGCGCATACGACTTCGGCCTCGGGCCACAGCTTTCGGCAGGTCGCGTACGAGCGGCGTTCCATGTACGGCTTGGAGATCAGCAGCAGCGACTCCACCTCCACACCTGACTCGGCCAGCAGTTCGCGGGAGAGGGTGATGTTCTGGCCGGTGTTCGCCGCCTTCGACTCGACCAGGATCGCCTCGTCCGGCACGCCCAGGCTCAGGGCGTGCTCGCGGTAGTGGACGGCCTCGCCGCGCGGGAAGCGGGCGCGGGTCGTGGGGCTGTTGCCGCCGCTGAACACCACGACGGGGAAGAGACCGGCGCGGTAGAGGTCGGCGGCCGTGGTGGCCACGCCCAGGTCGTGGCTACCCAGGCCGATCGCCGCCGAGCAGGGGCGCTCCTCATGTCCCATCTGGTGGTAGTTCCAGATCAACGTCGCATCGTGGAACTGCTCGTCGGTGATCTGACGCTGCTGGTGCTCCGACACTGGCACTCCCTGACTCATCCCTGCTGGCCTTTTCGGATGCCCTCGGCGCAGCGGTGACTGCGGCCCCGGCGCGGACGGACCGAAAAGTGACATCCCAGCGGCGTCGACGTCCACGCAGCCGACTGGGGTGTCAACGACGACGTATGTCATCGATGACAGCGAGTGCCCGATTATGAAGGGCAATCCAGCCAGTGCGTCAACGGTTCGGGCGCGATTGCTCCGGGAGGGGTCTGCGGTCCGTCGGGCGTCGCCTGCGGTCGCGAACCGCACCAACGAGCTCGGCTGCTGGGTTGGAGTCGGCAACCGCGCAGGTCAGAGCGGTCATGTGGGTGGCAACCGGCAGGCTTCAGCAGCATCGCGCGAGACCGAGACCGGCCGCGTTAACGAGTTGTTTCCGGGGTGTTGACCGGTGGGGCCTCGCGGTGCTTCACTTCCGGGACCGGTACCGAAACCGGTTCCGGGATCGATGTCGGTACCGGTTGCACGGGTCTCTGTACGATCGGCCCTTCGGTGCGGGAGGGAAGTCTTCCGCCTCTGCAGGAAGGGAGGGGAGGTGACATGGGAGTCACTATCGCCGACGTGGCCTCGCGGGCCGGGGTCAGCAAAACGACGGTCTCGCGGGTGCTGAACAGCAAAGGCGAGATCAGCGAGGACACCGTCTCGAAGGTCCGCAAGGCGATCTCGGAGCTCGGTTATGTGCCGAGCGCGGGGGCCGTGGGGCTGGCACGCGGCACGACACAGATGATCGGCATGCTGGTCCCTGACCTGGCATGGGTCTGGGCCGGCATCGTGCAGGCGGTCGTCGAGACGCTGGAGGCCGAGGGCTTCGGGCTGCGGATGCTGACCGTGAACGGCGGTGAGGAGTCACTGCGCAGGCTGGGCCTGCAGGTCGCTGCCAAGTCGTTCGACGGGCTGCTGGTGATAGAGCCCGAGGGGGCCCTGGCGGCCATCACGGAACTGCACGAGGCCGGACTGCCGGTGGTGCTCATAGACGACCGCTTCCAGCGGCCGGGATTCCCCTATGTGGCCACCACCAACCGGGAGGGCGGTGAGCAGGCGGCGCGCCACCTGCTGGACCTCGGTCGCCGTCGCCCTCTGGTGGTGACCGGTCCTGATGAGTACGGCTGTACTCAGGAACGGTTGGGCGGCTTCGTCGACGTCTATGCGCAGGCCGGGATCGAGCTCGAACCGCGCAGCATCATCTGCGGCGACTTCTTGTTCGACAGCAGCCGGAGGGGGGTGGCGCAAGCTCTCGCGGACGGCGTGGAGTTCGACGCGGTCTTCGGGCACAACGACCCCTCGGCGGCCGGTGTGATCGCGGCCTTGCACGAGGCCGGCCTCAAGATTCCGCGGGATGTCGCCGTGGTGGGGTTCGACGACGTCGAGGTGGCGTCGTACACCTATCCGGCCTTGACCACCGTCCGCCAGCCGATGCGGGAGATGGGTGAGGCAGCGGCGCGTCTGCTGCTCGACCACGTGCGCAGATCGCCCGAGGCCGCCCCTTCTCGCATCATTCCCACCAGCCTCGTGATCCGCGGCTCGACGTTAGAGCCGAGCTCGAACTGACGCGACGTCATCACGATGCGTACGTGATGGCGCCTCGCAGCCGGGCGGTGCGTCGCCGGTGACGCACCGCCCCCCGTCTCCTTGAAACCTCGGCGCCCCATCTTCGGCCTCGCCTTCCTCGCAACCATGGCGGCTGCACACGCGTTCATGCGGCACCGCCCACCTGCACCTTTCCGCTCGCGCGTTCCCGATCCGGGACACCGAACGGCGCGCCTGGCCCACCCCGCCCGGCCCCTACCCACTCAGCGTCGGACGCTCCAGCCGCGCCCTGCGGCTGACCGCCGATGCCGCTGTCACCGCAGACGGTCCCCACCCGTGCGCCGGCCCATCCGGGCGTCCACCCGTCTCGCCCTTAGCCCCCCGCGCCCTGTATCGCTCAACGGCAAGGAGCCGCATCATGCGTATCACCACCCGTCACGCTGTCAGAACCGTGCAGATCCTGTGTGTCACCGTCACGGCCGCCCTGGTGGCCACCGGCTGTGGCCGGAGCGAGGATTCCGCCACCGGCAAGGACGCACCCGCCGAGATTGCCGCGGGCAAGGCCAAGGGGACAGTGGTCATGTGGTCCATGGGCGACCCCGACGAGGACCTGAAGGCGCTGGCCAAGAAGTTCGAGCAGGAGAATCCCGGCGTCAAGGTCCAGATCACCGCGGTGCCCTGGGCCTCCGCCCACGACAAGCTGACCACCGCCATCGCCGGCGGCAACACGCCCGACATGTCCGTTATCGGCACCACCTGGATGGCCGAGATGGCCGGCATGAACGGCTTCCAGGCAACCCCGACGTCGATCAAGTCGTCGGACTTCTACCCGGGTCAGTGGGACACCACGAAGTACAAGGACACCTCCTACGGCGTCCCGTTCATCGCCGACACCCAGGCGGTCTACTACCGCACGGACCTCGCTGCGAAGGCCGGTATCACCGGCACCCCGGCAAGTGACTGGGCCGGTTACCTGAAGGATCTGAAGGCCATCCAGGCCACCGCGGGCAAGCAGAACCCGAAGCTGCGCTACGCCAGCGGGCTGTCGATCGGCTTCAACTCCTGGATCTTCCTGCTGCCGCTGGTCTGGCAGCAGGGCGGCGACATCTACGACCCGAGCACCAAGAAGTTCACCTTCGACTCGCCGGCGGTCGCCAAGGCGCTGGAGTACTACGCGAGCGTCCCGACAGAGGGCTTGGCGCCCACGGACAAGACGGACAGTCTGCAGGCTTTCCAGGACGGACAGATCGCCGTTTACAAGGACGGCGCGTGGGTCAGCGGCAGCCTCCGCAAAGACGCCCCGAAGCTGGACAGCAAGTGGAAGACCATGCCGCTGCCGAAGGGCAAGCAGGCGGCCGGGTTCGCCGGCGGCAGCGACCTGGCGGTGTTCAAGGACGCCAAGAACTCCGACGCGGCCTGGAAGTTCGCCAAGTTCCTCACCGAACCCGCCAACCTCGCCGCCTACACGAAGGCAACGGGCTCCCTTCCCGCCACGCCGGGGGCGTGGGACGCAGCGAAGCTGAGCGACGACGAGGCGATGCAGGCGTTCGCCGAGCAGCTGAAGGTCAGCAAGGCGCCGCCCGCCATCACCACCTGGCAGCAGGTCGCCGACGCCATCGACTCCGAACTGGAGAAGCTGAGCCTCGGCAAGGCCACCGTCGCCCAGGCGCAGCAGGACCTGCAGTCCAAGGCCACCAGCATCGGCACAGGCCGCTGAACGGCCGCCACGTGAGCACCCCTCGTACGGACGGATGACATCCATGTCCACGAAAACACTCCCCGGGCGCGACGCCCACGAACCGAGAACCGCACGGCCCGAGAGGGGCGCCGGCCGCCGGCGACTCGTCCTCCGCAGCACCGCGCGCGGCAGGCAGACTCGGGCCGCGTGGATCCTCGCGGCTCCGTTCCTCGCCCTGTTCCTGGCGTTCATGCTGGTGCCGGTTGTCTGGTCGCTGCTGATGAGCCTGACCGACACACAGAGCGTCGATCTGCGCACCCCGTTGAACGTGTCGTTCACCGGCTTCGACAACTATGTACGGCTGTTTGAGGACGAGCAGTTCGTTCATGCTCTGCGCAACACAGCCGTGTTCGTCCTGGTCGGTCTGCCGCTGACGCTGGCCACCGGACTGGCTGCGGCGGTCGCCCTCAATAGCGGCATCGGCCGCTTCCGGGCCGTCTTCCGGGTCGGCTTCTACCTCCCGGTGATCACCAGCGTCGTGGCCGTCGCAGTGGTGTGGAAAACGCTGCTGGAGCCGCAGGCGGGGCTGGTGAACACGGTTCTGGGCTGGTTCGGGATCGACGGTCCGGCATGGCTGGCGGACACCCGGTTCGCTCTCCCCGTCATGATCGTGATGGCGGTGTGGCGCAACCTCGGCACCGTCATGATCATCATGCTGGCGGGTCTGCAGTCCGTGCCCCGGTCCCTGATGGAGGCGGCCGAACTCGACGGTGCCGGGGCCTGGCAGCGGTTCTGGCGGGTCACCTTCCCGCTCCTGCGTCCGGCCCTGCTGCTGACCGCGGTCACGACCGGTATCGGCTATCTGCAGTTCTTCGACGAGCCGTTCGTCATGACCGACGGCGGACCGCTGGACTCCACCCTGTCCGCCACGATGTACGCCTACAACCAGTTCGGCAACGGCAACTACAACGTTGCGTCGGCCGCCGGTTACGTCGTCTTCGTCCTCATCATCGCGCTGACCGTGCTGCAGTTCCGCGTGTTGCGAGACAAGGACTGATGCCCCATGAGCACTCTCTCCGCCCTTCGGACGGCCGGGCCGGACACGGACCGGACTCTGCGGCGGCGTCGCATCCGGCAGAAATGGGGCCATCCCTGGCTGTATCTGCCGCTGTTCGGCTGCCTGTTGCTGATGGTCGCGCCGTTTTTGTGGATGCTCTCCGGCTCCTTCAAGCCCGAGGCGGACATCCGCAAGGTCCCGCCCGTCCTGATCCCCGGCAGTCCCACGCTGGCGAACTACCGCGAGCTGTTCAGCAGCCTGGACTTCACGACCATGTTCGCCAACTCGGTGATCGTGGCCCTGGCTGTGACCGCGGGCAACCTGCTGTTCTGCTCGATGCTCGGCTACGCCCTGGCCAAGCTGGACTTCCGCGGCCGACGTGCCGTGTTCAGCCTGGTCATCGGCACCCTGATGGTGCCGGGCCTGGTCACGTTCGTACCCCTGTACGTGCTGGTGTCCAACATGCAGCTGACCGGCTCGCTGCTCGGGCTGATTCTGCCGTTCCTGGCGGCCCCGTTCGGGGTGTTCCTGATGCGGCAGTTCATCTCCACCCTGCCCGACGAACTCATCGATGCCGCCCGCGTCGACGGCTGCCGTGAACTGGCCATCTACTGGAAGATCATCCTGCCTCTGACCAGGCCGGCCCTGGCCACCCTCGGGATCATCACCTTCCTCGGCTCCTGGAACAACTTCCTTTGGCCCCTGGTCGTGGCCCAGAACGAGAGCCAGTACACCCTCCCCGTCGGCCTCGCCCTGGCCAGCAGCGGACAGGACTTCACCCGCTTCGGCGTCCTCCTCGCCGGCGCTGTCGTCGTCCTGCTGCCGGTGATGATCGTCTTCCTCCTCTTCCAGCGACAGTTCGTCGCCGGCATCGCCACCACCGGCCTGAAGTGACACCTCTGCTCCCTGCCCGCCGCCCCCTGCCGCACCGGTTCGCCCGGGGCGGCGGGCAGGCAGCGCGCGAGCCCCGCCGCGCAGGTCGGCAGCGTGCGCGCGACGAGGCACTCGCGTCGCCCATCAACTCTCTGATCTGTGACGACTCATCTCTTGGAGAACACCGTGGGACAGCCGGTCCACTCTGCCTTGTACCTGGATCCGGAAGCGGCCGTGGAATCGAGAACCGAGGACTTGCTGTCCCGGATGACCCTGCCGGAGAAGGTCGGGCAGTTGCTGATGCTCGACGCACAACACGGGGACCTCGTGGACATTCTGTCGGCCAAGCTGGCCGGGTCCGTTCTGCATGTGACTCCCGAACAGATGCCCGAGGCCATGAAAATGGCCCAGCGGACACGGCTCGGCATTCCGCTGCTCACAGCCGACGACGCCATCCACGGCCACTCGTTCTGGCCCGGCGCGACCATCTTCCCGACACAGCTGGCCATGGCCTGCACCTGGGACCCCGCCCTGCTCCACCGAGTGGCTCGCGCGTCCGCGACCGAAATCGCGACGACCGGAATCCACGGGACCTTCTCCCCGGTCCTGTGCATCACCCGGGACCTGCGCTGGGGCCGGATCAACGAGACGTTCGGCGAGGACCCGTTCCTGATCGGTGAACTCGGCGCGGCAATGGTGCGCGGCTACCAGGGCGAGGGCCTTGGCGACCCGACAGCCGTGCTGGCATACGCCAAGCACTTCGCGGGCTACTCCGAAACCATGGGCGGGCGCGACGCGAGCGAAGCCGATCTCAGCCCGCGCAAGCTGCGCTCGTGGTTCCTGCCCCCGTTCGAGCAGGCGGCCCGGGTCGGCTGCCGCGGCTTCATGCTCGGGTACCAGTCGATCGACGGCGTGCCCATCACCGCGAATCAGTGGCTGATCAATGATGTACTCAAGGGCGAGTGGGGCTTCACCGGGACCCTGGTGACCGACTGGGACAACGTCGGCCGGATGGTCTACGACCAGCGGACCTGCGCCGACCACGTCGAGGCGGCGGCGGTCGCCGTCAACTCCGGCAACGACCTCATCATGGCCACGCCGGCGTTCTTTGAGGGCGCGCAGGAGGCGGTCGCCCGCGGCCTGATCGAGGAGAAACAGATCGATGACGCGGTGCGGCGGGTTCTGCGGCTGAAGTTCGAGCTCGGACTCTTCGAGGACCCCCGCACCCCCGACCTCGAACGGCAGGCGCAGGTGATCGGCTGCCGCACCCACGCCGACCTCAACCTCGAGACCGCCCGGCGCTCCCTGGTGCTGCTGCGCAACGAGGGGATCTTGCCCCTCGAAGGCGGGCTGGCCTCGGACGGAACCGGCCGCGCCGGGGGCCAGGGCACCCCGCGGACGATCGCGGTCATCGGCCCCAACGCCGACAGCCCGGAAGCCATGCTTGGCGACTGGGCAGGCGCCACCGGTCAGGTCCCATGGATGCCCGACGGGCATCCCCGCGAGACGGTGGAGACGGTGCTCGACGGCCTGCTCGCCGTCGCACCCGCGGACTGGACCATCACGCACGCCCGCGGAGCCGACGTAGCAAGCCCCGCCCATGCCCCCGAGTGGTCCACCGGGCCCGACGGCCAGCCGCTGCCGCCCGTTTTCACCCCCGCTCCGGTCGACCAGGCGCAGCTTCGGGAGGCTGTCGCCGCAGCAGAGGCCGCTGACTACGCCGTCGTGGTCGTGGGGGACACCATCGCCCTCACGGGCGAGACGCGCTCGACGGCCACGCTCGACCTTCAAGGAAGCCAGATCGCTCTGCTGGACGCGGTCGCCGCCACCGGCACCCCCGTGATCGTCGTACTGGTCCAGTCGAAGCCGAGCACCCTCCCGGAGTCGGCACTGAACGCGGCAGCCCTCATCGAGGCGTTCAACCCGGGCATGCGCGGTGGCCGCGCGATCGCCGAACTCCTCCTCGGACTCGTCGAACCCAGCGGCCGGCTCCCGGTCTCCTTCGCACGCCACGTCGGTCAGCAACCGGTCTTCTACAACCAGGTGCGAGGCCAGCACGGGGAGCGCTACGCGGACCTCACCCAAGACCCCTTGTTCGCGTTCGGCGAGGGCCTCACCTACACCACCGTCACCTACTCCGACCTCGTCGTACACGATCCGGACGTCACGGCCGACGGCACTATCAACGCCACGGTACGGCTCACCAACACCGGCAGCCGCCCGGCCCTGGAAACGGTCCAGGCGTACATCAGCGACCTGACCACTAGCGTCACCTGGGCCGAGCAGGAGCTGAAGGGTTTCACCCAGGTCGAAGTCCCTCCCGGCGAAAGCCTGGACGTCCACCTCGGCGTCCCTGCCGCGCAGTGCTCACTCGTCACGGCCGACAACCGCCGAGTGGTCGAACCAGGTGAGTTCATGCTCCGCGTCGGCCCCAGCTCACGGCGGGAGCAGCAGCTGAGCGCGGGATTCCGCATCGGGACCTGAACCTCGTATCTGGCCCTGGGCCCACATACGGGCTCGAAGACCCCCGCCCCGCCAGCCTGCCGCCCCGCCAAATCGAGGGCCGGCGGGGCGGGTTCCATCTGAAACACCGAAAGGCACGCGTGTGTCCACCACACCCCGCGATCCGCACCGCCCCGTGGCGCACCTGCGACCGCCCCGCAACTGGATCAACGACCCCAACGGGCTGGTCTTCCACGACGGCCATTACCACGTGAGCTACCAGTACAACCCGTCCGGAGCGACCCACGCGAACATGCACTGGGGCCACTTCCGCAGCCCCGACCTGCTGACCTGGGAGCCGCTGCCGATCGCCCTGTCCCCGAACCCCGATGGCGTGGACGCCGACGGCTGCTTCTCCGGCAACGCCGTCTCCGACGGCGACCGTCTCGTCGCCTTCTACTCCGCGCACCGCGAGGACCGCTCGCCCCAGCACCAGCCGATCACCTGCGCCGTCTCCCACGACGGCGGCAACAGCTTCCGCCCGCGCGGCGAACTGCTCATCCCCGAGCTGCCCGAGGGCTGCACCATGTACCGCGACCCGTACGTCTGGCAGGACGGCGACGGCTGGCGGATGCTGGTCGGCGCCGCCCTCGCGGACGGCCGCGCCGCAGCCCTTCTCTACGACTCACCCGACCTGGAGAACTGGACCTACCGGGGGCCCTTCGCAGCCCGCCGCCCGGAGCCCGTCGGCGGCACCGAGGAGTTCACCGGCGATGGCTGGGAATGCCCCCAATACCTCCCGGCAGCCGACGGACCCGGCGCCCTCCTCTTCAGCACCTGGACCGAACCCACCGGTCCCCAGAGGGTCGCGGTCCTGATCGGCGAAGAGCACGACGGCCACTTCAAGGCCGGCCCAGCGGTACCCGCCGACCACGGCCCCGACTGCTACGCACCCGCCCTGCTGCGCGCACCGGGCGGCCGGTGGCTGCTGTGGGGTTGGTCGTGGGAAGCCCGCGACGAAGCCTGGGCCGTCGCGGACGGATGGGCCGGCGTCCTCACCCTGCCCCGCGAGATCCATGTCGACGACGGCACACTGCGCCAGCAGCCCGCCACCGAACTGCTCGCCCTGCGCGGCGAGCACGCTGTCCACGCGGAGGGCGTGACCGACGGCCCACAGCGGGTGGACCTCGGCAGCGTGGGCCGCGCTTTCGACCTGACGGCCCGTCTGGAGCCGACCGGAAACGCCGGTCTGCGGCTGCTCACCACCCCGGACGGCTCCGAGTACCTCGACATCCGCGTCGATACCGATGCGGGCGAACTGGTCGTCGACCGCGACCACGCCTCACTGGACCCCCGGGCCCGCGGCGGCTCCTACCGGATGCCCTGCCCCTCTGGTCAGCCGGTCGAGCTGCGGGTGGCCGTCGACCACTCCATCGTCGAAATCTTCCTGATCACCACCGGCCAGGTCCTCACCCTGCGCTTCTACCCCACAGGGCAAGGCCCGTGGCGACTTGAGGCCCGCAGCGCATCGGGTACGCGCCTCGGCTTCGCGGTCGACGCGTGGGAGCTGCACCCGCTCGTGATCAAGGAGCCGAGCACCGGCACCGCAGAGCCAGCGCCGACGTCGCCGTCGCCGTAGAACCGACTCCAACCGGTCGATCCCCAGGGGCCCTCCCGAGGGCACATCCAGGGCACATGAGCCTGGGAAACGGCGCCGAACCGTGAGAACTATGGAGTGGTGTTTTCCCAAGTCAGCGCACATTTCCCTACGAAACCCCAGGTCAGCCCGACGCCGCTCCCATTCGCTGCACGAGTGGCAGGACTTCAGCCATCGGTTGCATGAGGCGGGGCATCAGCCCTATTGCCTGGTGTGGCCGTGAGCTGAGGTTTCGCTGGTGGCGGGCGGGGTCTTCGGACCTCGCCCCTTTCAGTGCGGAAGAGGGCCGTCAAGCGGTCGGGGGAACAATCTGGGCCGGTCGGTCTCGGCGTGTCTCCTGGTCTGGGGATGCTGTGGCGAACCGTTCACCCGCCGCTTTCCGGGCGGGGTGGTGCCGTCGTCCTCTCCGCATCGGTTGTGGTGCGGCCGGTGGCGGCGAGGAACGCGAGGAGTGCGAGCACGGCCAGCAGGACGATGACCAGCAACAGGATGGTCAGCACCGTCGGGT
>NZ_BMMU01000032.1 GCF_014646095.1 Streptomyces lacrimifluminis
CACCAGCGCCAACGGCTCACTCGACGTCACCAGCTCACGCAACGGATACCGACGCAACACCCTGCCCACCGCCGGGGTCATGGCCGGCGCGAGGCGATCAGTGACAGAGAGCGAGTCGTCGCCCAGGGAGTGTGCGGCGGCCAGCACGGCAGCCCGGGCCGCCGGCTCCGGCACACCCACGGCGGCACGTTCGTACAGCAGCGCGCCTTCCTCCAGCACCAGCCCGACGTCGATCCCGGCGGGAATCTTGATGCCGGCGTGGTGCCGCCAGGTGCTGACCGGGTCGTCCCAGGCCTCGACCCGGTAGGTCCAGCGGCCCGGCGCGTCCGGGGTGACGTCCGCGCCCCAGCGATCACTGCCCGGAGCCAGTTCACGCATCGGGGTCCAGGGACCCGGACGGCCTTCCGGGTCGCACAGCACGACGTTCGCGCCGACGGCGTCATGACCCTCGCGGAAGACCGTCGCGGTGACCTGGAAGGTCTCTCCCGCGACGGCCTTGGCCGGGCGTCTGCCGCTCTCGACGGCCGGGCGCACATCCCGTACCGGGATGCGGCCGATGGCCGGGGTCGGGCTCATGGGTCTCACCTCTGCCGTGTGCGTGGGCGTGTGCGGGGTCGGGCCGGGGCCGCGGGTGGCGCTATCCCCCCGCTGTGGAGCGCTGGACGGCCGGGGCGGCGTGTCCGGTGAAACGTTCGGCGTGGGCCCATCCGGTCTGCTCCCGGAGGTAGGCGACCAGGCTCGTGCGGAGATAGCGTTCGGCGGCGTGCACGGCCTCCCGCGCGCACCGTTTCCCCATCAGCACGCACAGGGTGTAGCCAGAGTCCTCGAAACTGTCCCGCGCCGAACGGTCGGACGGGGCCGCGAGCATGACGCGCTCCCACGCCCGGTACCTGTCCAACTGTCGGGCGACCTCGGCTTTGGCGGGCAACAGCATGGCGCTGGTCCCCTTCCTCGTGACTCACAGCTTCTGGGCCTCTACGGCGAGACCTTCACTCATGGTGCACGCGCGACGACCAAGCGTCTTGTTGGCTCTTCAACCATCACTGGTGGTGCTCGTGTTGCACGAATGGACTAGCGCTCCCACTCTGGAGCTGACTCAGAAGCGAACAGTGCTCACGCTTCGCGTTCGGGGACCGGCCCCGCAGCGTGGAGGAACGTGGGCCCGCCGTGAGGAGCCAACGAAGATGAAGACCGCAGAGTCCTGCTACTACCACCTCGACGTGGAGGTCTGTCCCGAACGGGTCGGGCAGGTGGGCCGCATCCTGGCCGCACACCTCCGGCTCTGGGACCTGGAGCACCTCGCCGGGTCCGTATGCCACGGCACCGAAGCGCTGCTGCGCGCCATCGACGAGCACGCGACCGACAAGCAGGCGGTGATCGAGATGTGGTGGAACGGCCAGCACCTCATCACCGCCATCGCCGAGAACGACCGCGACCTGCGTCTCGACCAGGAACTCGGCGACTGCCTGGCGTGGATCGCCGCGGTGAGCGACGGCTGGGGCTGCTGTGCCACCGGCACCGGTGCCAAGGTCATCTGGTTCTCGCGCCGGGCCCGCGCCTGCGAAGGCGTCCCTCTCCTCCCGGCCCCGCCGGCGCCGACCTTGCGTGAGGTGCGCCAACTGCCCCGAGGGGGCCCGGCCTTCGCCGGTGCGGCGCACAGGGCGCCGAGCGTTCTGGTCGGGGCGTAGGGGCGGTACGTTGCGGCCGGGCCCGCACCCGGCATCCGAAGGGCGGGCGTCACCGTGCGTGCCGCGGTCCGGTAGGCGGCGGGCTCAGCGCGGGAGACGTGAGGTCACCGTGAACTGAGCCCCGTCCGGATCGCGCAGTACCGCCTCGTACGGCAGGGAACCGGAGTCGTAACGCAGGACGCTGCCGCCGTTGTTCTGCGCGGCCTTGACGCAGGCCGCCACGTCCTCGACCGCGAAGTGGACCTGCCAGTGCGGCCGGATCGTGGGATCGGGCGCCGCCTCCAGCGCACCCGAGACGATGCGGGCCACCACGTCTCCCCGGCTGCGCAGCACGACCTCGTCGCCCTCGTAGTGGACCTGGCAGCTACCGGGCCGGTCCGAAGCCCACTCCAGGATCTCGCCGTAGAAGATGGCCGCGTCGAAGGCGTCGCGGGTGTGCAGCCGAACGAACGTCGGCGCCGCACGGCGCCAGGCCTCCCAGCCGGCGAGCAGTTCACCCTCCCAGATCCCGAAGATGGCCCCGTCGCGGTCGGCCAGCAGGGCCGCCCGGCCGGGCGGGAAGGAGAGCGGCCCGACCGCAGCCGTACCCCCGCGCTCGCGGACCCGCGCCACCGCGTCGTCGGCGCTCGGCACGGCGAAGTAGGGCGTCCAGGCGACCACCATCTGCCACACGGAGGCCACCGCGGCGATCCCCGCGACCGGTGTGCCGTTCACCAGTGCGACCCGGAAGTGGTCGCCCAGGCGGGCCGAGCGCCATCTCCAGCCCAGTACGGCGCTGTAGAACGCCTCGGTGGCCCCTGTGTCGCGGCTGGTCAGACTCACCCAGCAGGGGGCACCGAACACGGAATGGGTCGAGGGGACGACGTCCGTCGCGCCGCTGGGATGTGTCGCGTGGTTCATCACTCGTGTTCCTGACTTCGTCGACCGGCGGACACCGGTCGGGCACCAGTCTCCGACCGAACCCCCTCCCGGTGCCTGTCGAGTACCCCGATCGGGTCTGTTGCCACCTGGCGGGTGCGATGGCGTATCTCGCAAATATTTCCGAACCGGGGACGTGACGCGGAAATGCCAGTCCGAATCCGTGCCGAGCAGAAAGAAATCCCGGACCGTCAGGGACCCGCGTGGATTCCGGGCGGCGCACCGAACCCATGGCGCCGGTTCCGAGCGGGAGCGGAGTGTGTTTCAACTCCGCCCCTCTGGTGAAACCGGGAGGGGAGGGCGAGCTGAGGAACCATTCCCGGGAGGGTTCGGCAGTGAGCCCGTCCCCCGGTCGCCCGGCGCGAAGGACTTGCCCGGGCGACTGTGGTGTGGTCGGAGCCGTCCGGCCTTCAGCGGGCGTCGGCGAGCGCGTCCTCGTGCCGGGGCCGGATCCGCTCGGAGTGATCGGCGGGCGGCTCGGCGGCCGATTCCTCGTCGAGCTCCTCGCGTATGCGAGCGCAGCAGGTGCTGAGCAGCCGCGAGACGTGCATCTGTGAGATGCCGAGTTGCGACGCGATCCGGCTCTGTGTCATCCCGCCGAAGTACCGCAGGTAGAGGATGGTCCGCTCGCGTTCGGGCAGAGCCCGCAGACAGGGGCTGACGGCCGTGCGGTCGACGATCAGGTCGAAGCCGGGGTCGGTTTTGCCGACGGTGTCCGTGAGCGCGTACCCCTCGGTGCGCGGCAGCTCCGCCTCCAGTGACAGGACGGAGAAGCACTCCAGGGCCTCCATGCCGGTACGCACCTCGCTCTCGCTCAGTTGCGCGCAGGCGGCGATCTCGGCCACGGTCGGGGGGCGTCCCGAGACGGTGGCTGACAGTTCCTTGGAGGCCGAGCGCACCCGGTTGCGCAGGTCCTGGACCCGGCGCGGCACATGCAGCGCCCACAGATGGTCGCGGAAGTGGCGCTTGATCTCGCCGGTGACGGTCGGTACGGCGTAGGCCTCGAAGGCGGCGCCGCGCTCGGGGTCGTAGTGGTCGACAGCCTTGACGAGTCCGACGGCCGCGACCTGGTACAGGTCCTCCAGGGCCTCGCCGCGCCCCCGGAAACGGACCGCGATCCGCTCCGACATGGGCAACCAGGCCCGTACGAGGTCGTCTCGGAGGGCTTGGCGTTCCGGGCCCTCGGGCAGACGGGCGAGCCGCTCGAAGTCGGCGGCCGTGTCGGGAGCGTCGTCATGCGGATGTTGCTTCGTTCTGGTGGCGACAAGCATCGCGCGCACCTTCCTCGCACTGGTGCTGGATGGACAGACACCGGGGGAGAGAGTGCGCTCACGGACCGGACGGAGGTCGGCCGAGATCCGGCGAACCGGCTCCCACGGGCGTGCCTCCAGTCCGAAGCACTACCAGACCAATTCCCGTTCTTGACGACATGGAAACAAATCGACATAAAAAGTGACTCACTGTTTCCCGTTGGTCGCCACGCGAATTCATCACATGGAACATGTCGCATGCATGTTCTTGACCGTTCTATTCCTTCCTCGTGGTTCGTCAGCTCTGACGCAGAGCCAATTCCTGACGTGTGGAACCAGCGAGGAAACGGAGGAGGCGTGACGTCCGTAGGATCACCGAAAGCCCTGAAGCCGTCAGCCGTACCGGTCTCGTGTATCCCTTGGGCGGGAGCGGGGTCGTCGCCGGATTCGGTCTCCGCGTTCTCGGCCACGAGGCCACCGACCGGATGGCGGTGCGCCGGCTGCTCCGATACGTACCGCGGCAACTGTCCGCCGACTCCACCTCGCCGTCGACTTCGGGTCCTGCTGCTCGCCGCCGTCCTCGGCGTCGTGGCGGCCTCCCTCCTCCACGGTCGGCTGGCCCGCTGAACGCCGGTCACGACCATGCATCTGAACGTGATGTGCGGCACGCGCCCAGCTGGTGTGGGACGGCCCTTCGGCGGATTTCCGCTGCACACCGCTTGATCAGTGATCAAGGGGACGAATTCGCTGGCCACAGCGCATTCTGCTCATTTGACTGTGCGCCGGGCGCAAGGATAGGAAGCAGCCATCCGAGGTCGAGAGGTGGACTGTGCACGAGCCGAACGTGGTCGGGGACTGGCACGAGTACGACGAGCATGCCGGCCTGCGTGTCCGCGTCCACCGTCTGGTGGCGGCCGAACCGCCGCGCGGACGCGACGACGCAGCCGAGGGACTGACCTATTTCAGCCTCCGGGTGACGGTCGAGAACCGCGGCGACCGGCGTTTCGGCGTCCACCTGGAGGACGGCCAGATCGACATCCGGCTCGGCCCCGACGGCGAGGGAGCCTTCATCGACTGGCGGAGCTCACAGTTCATCGAGGGCTTCGACATCCACCCGCTGCGCCGCGCCACGGCCGTCCTGTACGCGGCCGGCCCGGAAGCGTCCCTCGCGCAGGTGGACGTACAGATCCAGCTGCGGGTCGAGGAGGAGTGGACCGCCCGGCACCTCTGGGCGGGCGGGATCGGCCTGCCCGAGGACTTCACCGGTCCCGGCGCGCACCACGGCACGGTCCGCGACGGGGTGGCCCACCAGGTGAGCGACTTCCTCAAGGAGCAGAGGGGCCTGAGGGAGCAGCGGGATCAGAAGGGCCAGACCGAACCCACCTGAGCGACCGACCGGCCCGCACCGGCGTGCGGCCTTCGCCGCCGCCGGACGGGCCCGGCCTGCGTTCCCCGGTCCTCAGTGCGCGATGTTGTCGATCAGCTCGCGGGCGCCCTGCCGCAGCAGCGCCACCGCCACAGATGTGCCGAGCGTGGCCGGGTCGAGGCGGCCCGCCCATTCGTGGGCGTTGAGCTGGACCTTGCCGTCCGGGGTGAACACGCAGGCGCGCAGGGAGAGTTCGCCGTTGCGGGACACCTTCGCGTACCCGGCGATCGGGCTGTTGCAGTGCCCCTGGAGAACGTGCAGGAACATGCGCTCGGCCGTCGCCTCGCGATGCGTGTCCGGGTCGCCGAGGCCGCTGACCGCGTCGATCAGCTCGGTGTCGCCCTCGCGGCACTGGAGGGCGAGGATGCCCGCGCCGATCGGCGGCATCATCGTCTCGGGGGAGAGGATCTCGCTGACCACGTCCATCCGGCCGATGCGCTCCAGACCGGACACCGCGAGGAGCAGCGCGTCCGCCTCCCCGGCCGCGAGCTTCTCCAGCCGCCGGTTGGCGTTGCCGCGGAACGGTACGCACTCCAGGTGCGGGTGGGACGCGGCCAGTTGGGCGATCCGGCGCACCGAGGACGTACCGATCCGGGTGCCGTCCGGCAACTCGTCGAGGGTGCGGCCACCGGGGTGGATCAAAGCGTCACGGATGTCGTCCCGCCTGAGGAAAGCGGCGAACATCGTGCCCGCGGGGAGCGGCCGGTCGGCGGGCACGTCCTTGACACAGTGCACCGCCAGATCGGCCTCACCGGCCAGCAGCGCGGCGTCGACCTCCTTGGTGAACGCACCCTTGCCCTCGACCTTGGACAGATCACCCATCCACTTGTCGCCGGTCGTCTTCACGGGGACGACCTCGGTGCGCACCCGCGGATGTACGACGGCCAGTTCGGCGCGTACCCGTTCCACCTGGGCCAGTGCCATGGGCGAGTCGCGGGAGACGATACGGATCAGTTCAGGGACGGACATGCCGACACGATAGACCCTCCGGACCACCCTCCTGGTCCGAACCGGGCGCTTCGCCCAGGGAGTCAGCACCCGGCACGGAGACCACCAGGCTCCCGCCGCCGACGTCGATTCCGACTGTCGGGGACACCGTCGGCGCTGGACGATCACGTGGGCCCGGCTGCCCGGCTGCCCGGCGCACGAGAGTCTCGTGGCACCCGTCCGCTTCAGGAGACATGAGCGCTCATCCCGAACCCTTCAGGCCGCGCAACGCGGCGTCGGCCGTGCCGCGTTCACCTCGCTCGCCCGGGTGCACCGGGGCCGCGTCCTCCGTCGGCATCAAGGGCTCGACATGATCATGCGCAGGGAACCGGACGAGCCCAGTCTCCCCGCCTTGGGTCGGTGGGTGACGCTGACTGCGAAGGCGCACGGGAGTCTGTCGTGATCTGGCCGGCGGTGGCCGAAACGCTCCGGCGCCCCGTCGGTCGGGAGGGTAGGGCCGGGGAATTTACTTGAGTAACGCAACGAGATGGTAACGTGAAGGTATGTCCACACCGCCACCCAAGACCGCTCCCGCCCCGAAGGATGTGGCAGAGATCGAGCGTGCTCTCACCCGCATCTCCTATCTGCACAGCCGTGCCCGGCAGCACGACCGTCTGATGGCGATCGCCGGAGTCCCGCTCGACCGGGCCGCCACCGCGCTCCTTCGGCAGATCGCCGACTCCGAACCGATGCGCCCCGGCGAACTCGCCAACCTGCTCGCGGTCGAGGCCTCCCACGTCACCCGCCAGGTGCAGCAGCTCCAGAAGGCCGGTTACGTCACCCGCGTACCCGACCCCGACGACCGCCGTGCCCAGCGCATCGAGCTGACCGCGACGGGCGAGGAGGCCGTCGAGCGCGTGCGGGAGGCGAGCCGCCGCGGTATGCAGCTGGCCCTCGGCGGCTGGTCCGCCGAGGAACTTCAGCAGCTCGCCGGCCTGTTCCACCGCATGGTCGACGATTTCCTCGCCTACTCGCTCGACGGTGACGGCGACGGCGAGGCGGGCGTCGTCGAGCCCCTCCCCAGTGCCTGACGCAGCACCTCGCGCCGTGTCGTACCGCGCCCGCGGTGCGATCGGTCACTTCCCGTCGAGCATCAGTCCGACCGTGAGGCGGGTGTCTCCCGGAGCCCTGGAGGGCGACGGCGCCGCCCGGTCGGTGACGCGGCGGGGGTACCGGCGTCGGAGGGTGCTCGTGGGCGGTCGCTCGCGGCGGCTCAGGCGATGCCCCCGTTGGCGCGCAGCACCTGGCCGTTGACCCAGTGGCCTGTCGGGCCGACCAGGAAGGACACGACCGAGGCGATGTCCTGTGGGGTGCCCAGGCGTTCCAGCGGGGGCTGGGCGGCCAGGCGGGCCACGGTCTCCTCGTCCTTCCCGTCGAGGAACAGGTCGGTGGCGGTCGGTCCGGGCGCGACGGCGTTGACGGTGATGTCCCGGCCGCGCATCTCCCGGGCGAGGATCGGCGTGAGGGCCTCGACAGCTCCTTTGCTCGCCGCGTAGGCGCCGTAACCCGGGAAGGACAGGCCGAGGACCGAGGTGGAGAAGTTGACGAGGGCTCCGCCCGGCCGCAGCCGGCGCGCCGCTTCCCGGTCGACGACGAACGTGCCCCGGATGTTGGTGCGGTGGACGGCGTCGAGCTCGTCCAGGTCGATTTCGGCTATCGGGGACAGTGTCATCCGGCCGGCCGCGTGGACGACGGCGTCGACACCGCCGTACGTGCTCTCCGCGAGGTCGAACAGGGCGCTCACGTCGGCCTCGTCGGCGACATCGGCGCGGGCGGAGAGCGCGGTGCCGCCGGCTGTCTCGATGGTGTGCACGGCGTCCTCGGCGGCCTCCTTGCTGCCCGCGTAGCCGACCGCCACGGCGAATCCGTCGGCGGCGAGCTGCTGGGCAACCTGGCGCCCTATGCCGCGCGAACCGCCGGTGACAAGCGCGACGCGCGGACCGGTGCGGGGAGGGCCGGACGGGGTGGTGTCGGTCTGAGCGGTCACGACGGATCCCTTCGTAGCGACGTTACGGTCGATCCGTATCGAAGGTATCACGGAACCGTAGCGACGCTAATAGGCGTTCGTAACGTCGCTACGCATGTCGTAACGTGAAGGCATGGACGCGAGAGAGAAGATTCTGGACGCCGCCACCGAACTGCTGGCCCGGGCGTCGGCCGCCGATGTGTCGACGCGCGCCGTGTGTGAGGCCGCGGGGGTGGGGGCGCCGATGCTCTACCGGCTCTTCGGTGACAAGGCGGGGCTGCTCGCCGCGGTGGTGGACCGGGGCTTCGAGCAGTACCTCGCGTCCAAGCGCGCCGCCCGGCCCAGCGCCGACCCGGTCGCCGACCTCAAGCGCGGCTGGGACAACCACATGCGGTTCGCGCTGGACCACCCGAACCACTACCGCCTGATGTACTCGCCCGAGCTCGCCACGCCCCCCGCCGCCGCGAAGGAGGCCCACGCCCTGCTGCACGGCGTACTGGAGCGGTGCGCGGCGGCCGGACTGCTGACCGTCCCCCCGGAGGCCGCCACCCGGGTCGTCATGGCGGCGAACGTCGGCGCGGCCCTGTCCATGCTCACCAGACCGGAGCAGTACCCCGACATCCGGTTCGCCGCCCGCCTGCGCGACTCGGTGATCGACTCCCTCACCAGCCCCGCCGACACGGGCGAACCCCACGACACCGGCCGTGGGGGTGCGGTACCGGCGGCGGCGGCCACCCTCGCTGCCCGCTTGCGGGCCGAACCCCCGCAGCGACTCACCGTGGTCGAGGCGGCCCTCCTCCAGCAGTGGCTGGGAACGCTCGCGGACTCCGGCGAGCCCACGGCCTGATCGCGGGGAGAAGTCGAACACCCACTTCTCGAACGGGATTTACCGTCCAGTAGGATCGCCCGGCACACCATCCGAGGAGGAAGCGTGCCCCGGTCCCAACGCTCACCCCTGCTGCTCGCCGGCCTGTTGGCCGCTGCCGGAGTCACCCACTTCATCGCGCCCCGCACCTTCGACGCGATCGTGCCGCGCGCCCTGCCGGGTACGCCCAGGACCTGGACGTACGCCAGCGGCGCCGCGGAGATCGCGCTGGCGGCCGGGGTGGCGCTGCCGCGTACCCGGCGGGTCGCCGCGCTCGCCACGGCGGGCTTCTTCGTCGGGGTCTTCCCGGCCAACGTGAAGATGGCCGTCGACTGGCGGAACAGGCCCGCCGCCCTGCGGGCCGGCGCCATCGGCCGGCTGCCGCTCCAGGTACCGCTCGTCCTGTGGGCACGAAGTGTCGCGAAGAACGGAGAAGGCCGGTCATGACAAAGGTGAACGTCGGCGACAGGATCGAGGACTTCGAGCTGCCCGACGAGAGCGGCGCGCCCCGTCGGCTCTCCCAGCTGCTCGCCGAGGGGCCGATCGTCCTCTTCTTCTATCCCGCGGCCCTGACGCCCGGTTGCACGGCCGAGGCCTGCCATTTCCGGGACCTGGCCGCGGAGTTCGCCGCAGTCGGCGCGCGGCCGGTCGGGGTCAGCGGGGACTCGGTCGACCGTCAGCAGGAGTTCGCGCAGAGCCACACGCTCGGCATGCCGCTGCTGTCGGACGCGGACGGGAAGGTCCGTGAGCTGTTCGGTGTCAAGCGCGGGTTCTCGATGATGCCCACCAAGCGGGTCACCTTCGTCATAGCCCAGGACCGGACGGTCCTGGAGGTGGTGACGAGCGAGCTGCGCATGAACACCCACGCCGACCGTGCCCTCGCCGCACTCCGGGCCCACAAGGGCTGAGATCCGCCTCAGCAGTTGCCCGGGCGCCCGCAGGGGGCGGCCGGGCGGGATCGCCGTGCCGGGGTGGGGCGTCGGGGTTGATGCCCCGGGGCCCAGGGACCATCCTGGGGCGTATGAACCAAGTCGCCGCCGCGGTGATCATCGATGCCCGAGGCATGGTGACGGGATGGAGCGAGGGTGCCCGGCGGTTGACCGGGCACGCGGCCGAGGCCGTCGTCGGACGCCCCGCCGCCGAACTCCTCGCGGAGGACCCGCCGCCGACGGCGATGACCGGGCTGGCCGGCGTGGTCGCACTCCGCCACCGGGACGGCCACCGCGTCGAACTCACCGTCAGCGCGTGCGCGGTACTCGGCGAGGACGGCGAGGCACGGGGTTTTGTCGTCACCGCCCTCCCCGAACCGGCGGCCCCCGAGCCGCAGACGGTCGCGCAGGGGCCCGCCTCGCTGGAGCGGACCATCCGGCAGGCATCCGTGTCCATGTCCGCCCTCGACACGAACCAGTGCTACACGTGGCTCAACGACTCCGCCTGCGACCTGATGGGGGTCGAGGAACAGGCGTTGATCGGGCAGTTCTACGGGGACGGGAACCTCGTGCCCGACGACCGGATCAGCCAGGGGTTCCTGGTCAACCTGCGCGAGGTCGTCCGTACGGGCGTCCCCGTACGCTACGAGACCTTCGGCAAGGACGCGGACGACGGCCGGGAGCACGCCTGGAGCCTTGAGATGTGGCCGGTGCGCGACGATCTGGGTGCCGTCGTCTCGGTCGGTATCGCCGCGTTCGACAGCAGTGAACAACACTGGGCGCGGCGGCGGCTCGCTCTGCTCAACGAGGCTGCCGCGGCCATCGGGACCACCCTCGACGTCGTCCGCACCGCCGAGGAACTCGTCGAACTCGTGGTGCCCCGGTTCGCCGACTTCGTCAGCGTCGACCTGCTCGACTGGGTGCTCGGGGCGGAAGAACCCACGGCCGCACAGGCCGAGGAGGTCGTACTGCACAGGGTCGCCCACGGCTCCGTCACCGAAGGCACGCCGGAGGCCGTCATTCCGCTGGGTGCGAAGGACACGTACCCGCCGTTCACCCCGCCTGTGCGGGCCATCGCGGAGGGCCGGGCGGTGCTCGGGCGGGTCGGCGAGCGGGCGTTCGACGAGTGGGTTGCGGAGCGCAACGCCCGGGAGCCCGTCGGCCGCCCCTACCGCAAGGGCGTCCACTCCATGGTCACCGTGCCGCTGCGGGCCCGCGGCACCACGCTGGGCGTCGCCGTCTTCCTGCGCATCGGCAGCCCCGACCCCTACACCGAGGACGACGTCGTCCTCGCGGAGGAACTGGCCAGCCGCGCCGCCGTCTGTGTCGACAACGCCCGCCGTTTCGCCCGCGAGCGCACCACCGCGCTGGCCCTCCAGCACAGTCTGCTGCCCCGGGGGCTGCCCGGCCAGGCCGCGGTCGAGGTCGCCCACCGCTATCTGCCCTGCGGATCGGTGGCGGGCATCGGCGGCGACTGGTTCGACGTCATCCCGCTGTCCGGCAGCCGGGTCGCCCTCTGCGTCGGCGACGTCGTCGGGCACGGCATCCAGTCCTCCGCGACCATGGGACGGCTCCGTACGGCCGTACGGACCCTCGCGGACGTCGATCTGCCGCCGGACGAGCTCCTCACCCACCTCGACGACCTGGTCACCCATCTGGCCGACGAGGAGGACGGTGCCGACGTCGCCGAACTGGGCGCCACCTGTCTCTACGCCGTCTACGACCCGGTCTCACGCCGGCTGACCCTCGCCTCCGCCGGACATCCGCCACCGGCCTTCGTGCCGCCCGGCGGTGTCGCCGAGCTGATCGAGGTGACGGCGGGACCGCCGCTGGGCGTCGGCGGCCTGCCCTTCGAGGCGACCGAGCTGAAACTGCCCGAGGGCTCGCTTCTCGCCCTCTACACGGACGGCCTGATCGAGGACCGCGACCGGGACATCGACCACGCCACCGCCGAGCTGTGCCGCGCCCTGAACCTGCCCGGAGCCTCGCTCGACGCCGTGTGCGACGCGGTGCTCAAGGCCGTGCTGCCCGAGCAGCCCGGCGACGACGTGGCCCTGCTGCTCGCCCGCACGCACGCGCTGGGCGCCGGCCGGGTGGCCACCTGGGACATCCCGCCGGACCCCGCGCACGTGGCCGCCACGCGTCAGGCCGCCATGGAGCAACTGGCCGCCTGGGGGCTGGAGGAGGAGGCCTTCGTCACCGAACTCGTCGTCAGTGAACTGGTCACCAACGCCATCCGGTACGGCGAACCACCCATCCAGCTCCGGCTGATCCGCGACCGCGCCCTCATCGTCGAGGTCTCCGACGGCAGCTCCACCTCACCGCACCTGCGCCGCGCGCACGTCTACGACGAGGGCGGCCGAGGCCTCCTGCTCGTCGCCCAGCTCACTCAGCGCTGGGGCAGCCGCCAGACGGGTACCGGCAAGACGATCTGGGCGGAGCAACCGCTGCCGGCCGAGTGATCCGGCCGGCCGGGCGGGTTCGGCGACCGGTCACTCGAAGTCGCACCCGGGGTTCGGGGCGTCCTGCGAGAAGGGCGAGCCGTGCGGCAGCACGTACAGGACGTCGAGTACGACGGGCGTGCTGCCGAGATTCCGGCCTATGTGGATGTTCCCGGGACCGGCCGGCTCGTGGATGGCGCTGCCCTGCGGGTACAAGCCGTCGGACTCGCAGGTGGAGTCGAAGTGGCTGAGGGTGCCCTGCTTGACGAGGCCGTGGAGGGGGCCGTCATGGTAGTGCCAGCCGGTGGCCTGACCTGCGGGAATGGTGATCTCCCGCAGGATGTAGTCGGTGTCGCCGATGGTGGTCCGGGCGAGTATGCGGCCCGACACTCCCGGCCCGGGCGGCGTGGCGTGGGCGGTGCCGCAGGCGAGGACCGCGGTGACCGTGACGGCTCCGGCCATGGTGGTGCGAAGCAGGTTGCGCATGGTGGGGATCCCCTCGATGGCGAGAGCGTGAGCGCGTCATGACAGGTCCACGCGATCGTAGAGGGGCGGGGCGGTCGGCGGAAAGAGGGAGAGGCTCCCGCCGAACAGGACGCGCCGGTCACCGTCCGTCCGTCACGTACGGGCGGTCACGTCACCGGTGTTGGGACGGGACGGGGTCTCACGCTCGCTCGGCCACCGCTTCGGCCGAGATCTCCGTCTCTGCCGCCTTCCTGGACATCGATCGTCGCCCCCGGGCGCGGGCGGGGAGCGGCTGCTTGGTGCCCGGACCCGGCGCATCGGTGTATGCGGCGAGGCGGGTCAGGGCCTCCTCGATCCGGGGGGTGTCGCCCGTGACGAGGTAGTCCTGAGTGAGCCCGGAGAGGGCCGCGGAGATGAGGGTGGCATCGATGCGCGCGGCCCGGGCTCCCCAGCCGTATGCCATGAGCTGGTGACCAATGAAGTCGATCCAGTCCTCGATCATGCGCGGGTGATGGCCGCTGACGCGTCCGCTCGCCAGCAGACCGAAGATCTCGTAGTCGAGGCGGACGAGCGGCAGTGCCTCCGGCCTGGTCTGCCAGTGCCAGAAGGCGAGGATCCCCGCGCCCGGCGAGCTCGGCGGTGCCTGGGATGCCCACTGCTGCAGCGCCTCGCGTTGCTGTTGGTCCAGGTGGTCGAGGACGGCGGCGAGCAGGCCGCTCTTGTCCTTGAAGTGGTAGGTGAGCACGTAGGTGCTCTGCCCCAGTGCCTTGGCCAGCGGGCGCAAGGAGAGGCCGGCGATGCCGTGCTCGGTCAGGTGGGCGACGACGGCGTCAAGGAGTTCCGTACGGCGGGTGTCAGGAGCTTGGGGCATCGGGGTCTTCTCTCTCGGTTGCTTGGGGGTCCAGCCTAGATAACAGTCGTCATCAATAACGACTGTTATCCGTGACGGTTGTCATCGATAACGACCGTCATTCACGACTCGGGAGACTCCTGTGGCACCCTTTTCGTCGCTGCGCGCATTCCTCGCCCGGCACCGGCGGGCCGCTGTCGCCGTACCGACGGCTCTGACGGTTCTCGTCGCCGGCCCCTGGGCGGCAACGGCAGCCCTGAGCCTTCCGTCCCCCCTCGCCCTCACCCGTCTGTCGAACACCCCGCCCTCGCGGCAAGGCGCCCTCTTCCCGGCCCGTACGGTGTCCGCGTCCGCCGAACCGGCACCGCTGCGCAAAGCCCCGGTGGCACTGCCGGCCACCGTGCCCTGGAAGGACGGGCGCAAGGGCACCCGGCAATTCCTGACGGACACCCACGCCAACGCCTTCCTGGTCCTGCGCGACGGCCGTCTGGCCCACGAGTGGTACCGCGACGGCGTCGACGCCCAGAGCCGTCACGGCTCCTGGTCCACCGCGAAGTCCGTGATCTCCCTGTTGGTCGGGCAGTCCATCGCCGCAGGACACCTGCGCGAGGACGATCTTCTGGTGGACTTGCTGCCCGAACTCGAAAAGGGCGGCGCCTACGACCGGATCACCGTGCGCCACCTGCTGGACATGAGCAGCGGCATCGACGTGAGCGAGGACTACAGCGGCATACCTAGGTCCGGCACCCCGCGGATGTACCTCACCACCGACCTGCCGACCTTCGTCAAGGACAACCGCACCCTGCGCTTCCCCCCGGGCAGCACGAGCGAGTACCGCAGCGTCGACACCCAGCTACTGGGCCAGATCCTGCACCGCGTGGAGGGCGAATCCGTGGCGGGGCTACTCCAGGAGCGCATCTGGCGGCCGATGGGCGCCGAAGGCGACGCCACCTGGAACCTGGACAGCGAGGGCGGGACGGAGAAGTCCTTCTGCTGCCTGAACGCCGCCGCCCGGGACTTCGCCAAGATAGGACAGCTCGTCCTCGACAACGGCCGGGCCGGCGACCGCCAGATCGTCCCCCAGGACTGGATCGACCGCCTGAGCGCCCCGCGGCGACCATGGCCAACGGGTGGAGCTGCTCCGCCCAGTGGTGGCATCCCAGTGGCGCCACGGGCGACTTCAGCGCGGTAGGCGTCTACGGCCAGTACATCTACGTCAATCCGGCCGAACGCACAGTGATCGTGAAACTCAGCGACCACGGCACAGAACGAGACGAGCAGGAAACCATCGACGCCATGCGGGATCTCTCCCACAACCTGCACCACTGAAGCCCGTCTCTCTCCGCCGACGCGGGAAACCGCTCAGCCCCGAGGCGGCCGACCTCCGCGAACAGCGCCAGGCCCACCCGAGCAGGGAGGTCCGCGGCTGGACCAAGGCCGTACCGATGTTCCCCGAGGTGGTTCTCTTCCTGGTCCTGGCGGCCTTCTCGAGCCGCTCCAGCGCCGCCTTGCCGTCGGCCCGTCGTCGGCTGTGCGTCGGCCTCTTCCTCCACGACCGGGTTCACTTCGGACAACGTCATGGCGGGGAGTCTCCGAAGCTGAGTGGCTGGTCCGGCGGTGCGGCAGAAGCGGGCAGGTGGGGTCAGCCGGTCGGCGAGTTGCCGTCGGCGTCCGAGTGCTCCTGGGCGGCCAGCCGGTCGCGCGCGTCCGACCAGTCGATGGGCAGGCCCGCCGTCGGCGTCTCCCAGAAGGTGAAGACCGAGCGGTTCATCGTGGAGCGGAGGCCGGTCATGACCGACTTGTGGGGCTCGGTCCGTGCGTATGCGTAGAGGGCCTGCTTGTCCTCCCAGGCCGACAGTGTCCAGAACGTGCGCTTCAGCGGTTGCGCGATCAGGGAGGCGCCGTACGCGCCGGGCGCGCGCTTCACCTGCTTCCACGCGGCGAGGGCCCGTAGGAAGAAGCGGGGGACGTCGCTCAGGGAGCGGACTTCGAAGCGGGAAGCCATGACGAACGCCGTGGCGTCAGGAGCGGGCTCGTCGACAGGGGTCCAGGGCAGGGTGGGCATGGCTGAGACCTTCTTCCGGGAGGCAGGGTGAAGCGGAGACCTCATTGGATACCTTCACTATCCATGTTAGACAGTAGAAGTATCCAATGACCAGAGTGGAGCCCGACCGATGCGTATGTCCGAGCTGAGCCGCCGCAGCGGCGTCTCCGTCACGACGATCAAGTACTACCTCCGCGAAGGTCTCCTCCCGGTCGGCCGTCAACTGTCGGCGACGCAGGCCGAGTACGACGAGAACCACCTGCGCAGACTTCGGCTGATCCGCGCGCTGATCGGCGTACGCGGCCTGTCCGTCAGTGCCACCCGGGAGGTGCTGGGCGCGCTGGCCGGGCACACCGCCGACACGCACCGCATCCTGGGGCTCACGCTCGGGGCGATCCGGCTGGCCGACGAGGCCGAGGCGGACTCCCCGGAACCGGCCGAGGTCGACGCGCTGATCGAGGAGTTGGGCTGGGACGTGCACCGGTCCGCCCCTGCTCGCCTCGCACTGGCCGACACCCTCGCCTCCCTGCGCACCCTCGGCGCACCCCTGGACCGGCGGGTGCTCCTGCCGTACGCCCGGCTGGCCGAGGAGACCGCGGTCCTCGACCTTGACCAACTCGACGGAATCGAGGACTCGTTGGAGGTCGCCGAACGCGCGCTTCTGCTCACCGTCCTCCTGGAGCCCGCGCTCATGGCGCTGCGGCGCATGGCCCAGCAGAACGAGTCGGCCCGGCGGCACGCGGGCGGGGCGGACCGGGCGGACTGCTGACCGTGCCTACCGGCCCAGTCTCGCGGCGACCGGGCCACGCGTAGTCGACGGCGGGCGGTCGCCCACGCCTCCTGGCGGGACCGGTCGGCCGACGGGACGGAGGTGCTGTAGCGCAGCGGCACGGGTCGCGCTGGAGGGCCCGATTCGGGAGCGCCTGTTCCGACCCGGCGTGAATCGGTGCACTGGTACGGAAATGGGGTCGAGACAGACGGCGGTGTTTTGGTGACTTTCCTCACCGCGTGCGGCAGGGAACAACCGTCAATAGACGGGTGCGGGAGGAATCCGGTCTCGCCACGATCCTGTCAGTTCGCTGAATCTTGAACAACCACTCTTCCTGGAGAGTGGAATGAAACCGTGGATTACGGGCGGAGAACGCGAGCAAAGCAGGTTACCGGCGAGTCAAGTCCCGGCTGGTCAACGCGGGCGCCGACGCTAATTCCGTGGATCGTCGCCGCGCCGGAATGTGCCGGGCGTCATATTGACCCGGCGCGCGAAGAACTTGCCGAAGTTCGTGACTTCGGTGAACCCGAGCTGGCGGGCGATGGTGCCGACAGGCAGATCCGTGTGGACCAGAAGACGCTTCGCCTCCAGGGCGACACGGGCGTCGATCAGGTCCTTGGTGGAGGTGCCGGCGACGATGCGGCAGGCCCGGGACAGGGTGCGGGGCGTGCAGTTGAGCGCGGCGGCGTAGTCCTCGACCAGCCGGGTCGTGCGATAGGAGGCCTCCAGCTCGCGTCGGAAACGCAGGAAGAGCTCACCGTTCTCGCCGGAGGGGGTGTCGGTCTCCCGGTGATCCTTCCGCTGGCTGCGGCACAGCTGGTCGATGTGCATCAGGGCGACCGCCAGCAGATGCTTGAGGATGTCCTCGCCGAGGCCCTGGTCGGGCCGCCCGAACTCCTCCTGGATCAGGGCCAGCACCCGCTGGAAGCCGGCCAGCTCGTCGTCGCCGAGCTGCCAGTGGCAGGGGCGCAGGACATCGTCGAGCATTCCCATCTGGGCGCGCAGTCGCAAGGGGAAGGTCTCGGTGAACATGACGAGGTGAGCGTCCATGTTCGTCGCCGATGCGAACTGGATCACCTGGTTCGGCCGGATCCACAGCAGGGAGCCCGCCCGGCACGAGTAGCGCGTGGAGTCGATCGTGAAGTCTCCGGTTCCCGACTCGACCAGCATGATCTGGTGATAGTCGAGCCGGTGGGGAGCGGTGGTGAAGTCCATCCGGACCTTCGCGCGCACCTCACCGAGCGAGGTCACGGCTATGCCGACCCCGGGTCTGCAGAGGGGTGTGTAGGGGATCACAGGGATCGGTAACGAAGCGAAATCGACCATGAGCGTTCCGGAATCGACCTTTCTCAGGCTTCTTTAAAAATCAATGATAGGCGTGGCCGCCCGTTGCCAGATCACTTCTGGCGCATGCACGAGTAATCGTCCCCACATGATGTGCAGGTGAAGGGAAGTTGACGGGATGACCACCCACCCCAGCGCCCCCGAGCGCTCGGTTGTCGACCGGACGCTCAGCATTCTCGGCGTCTTCGACCGTGACAACCGCACCCTGACGCTGAGCGACATCAGCCGGCGCTCCGGACTTCCGGTCGCCACGGTCCATCGCATCGTCAACAAGCTCCATGGCTGGGGCGCACTGGAGCGAGGGGAAGAAGGCGGTTACAGCATCGGCCTGAAACTGTGGGAGACGGCGATGCTCGCCCCCCGGTACTCGGGCCTTGCCGAGGCCGCGCAGTCCCACCTCGTGGAGCTCCACGACCAGTCCGGCGGCGCGGCGGTCCTCGCCCTGCGTGACGGAAAGGAGAGTGTCTGTCTGTCCATCCTCTCCAATGACCCCGGTCTCACGGCCTACCGCGGTGGCCCAGGCTGTCGGCTCCCCCTGCACGTCACCGCGACGGGCCTGGTCCTGCTGGCGCACGCGAGTGTCGTTCTCCAGGACGAGATCTGCGCCGGCCCGCTCCGCGCGTACACCGCCGCCACCATCACCAACGGCGCCACGCTGCGAAATCAACTGAGCCGGACAAGGCGGGAAGGCTACGCGATGGTCTGCAGCTCCCTGCACGAGGGCCGGGGAGCGATCGCGGCCCCGGTGCGCAACGCGTGCGGCACGGTGGTGGCGTCGGTGGGTGTCGTGGGCCCACTGAACATGCTCCAGCCGTCCCGACTGGCCCCGCTGGTCATGGCCACGGCCGAGGCGGTCTCCCAGCAGGACCGGACGGAAGGGCGGCGGATGGCGGGGGTGGGCGCGTAGCCCGCCCTACCCCACGCAACGCCGTCCCGCCCCTGCCCCCGTCCTCTGCCGCCGCCGCGATCCGTCGATCGGCTCGCAGCTCCCGACTCCCTTTACGGGAGCAGGAGTTCTTTCCCCCCAAGAGAGGAACATGTCGCGCAATCGGGTCGGATCGGCGGGGCGGGCGGCAACCGCGAGCGGAGGTGCACGGCGCACGTCGCCCACCGGTCGACGTGCGCCGTGCGGGTCGTCCGTCGAGAGGACGGTCCGCACGGCGCGCGCTGCAACAGCGGTCTCAGCCCGGCCGACCGGGCGGCGGGCAGATCGTCCGGGTCGTAGGGGAAGCGCGGCTGCAGCAGCCTGATGGCAGGCGGCCGTGGGCAGCCGATCGTGGTCCAACCCGCCAGTGCGCGTCAGCCCAGAGCGCGTCCGCCACGAGCTTGCGGCAGACCACACAGGCCAGGCCCCGGCCTCGCCGTCGCGGTCCGGCTCCGTCAGCACCGGAGGTGGTAACGGTTCGACCCGCGACTCCGCTTCGAACCTCGAAGGTGAAGGTCTCTCGTGCGGTGACCGAGGTCCGCAGGCATCGACAGCCGCTCCCTGGCGGGCAACCAACGGACAAAGTCACCGGGTTCGGGGACACAGGGTCCGGCAGCGGTCATCGTTGCGGCCCTTCGGATGCGCCCGGGCACTGTGGGGCCCCACGCAGACACTGGGGCAAGCGGTCCCTGGACAATCGGGCGCGGGACCGAATCGACCTGCGGCTCCACCGCGTCGGGGCGACCAGCCGCGACGGCCCCGCGGGTTGACGTACCGGGCGTCCGGTTGAGACGCGGCGCCCGGTCGCCATGTCCGCCGAATACTGACACGCTCACCAGCGAGACCGACACACGAGACCGACACAACGGACCCACGATCGGAGCGTGCATGAGGACGAACCGGCCCGCGAACGGCGAAGTGCCCCCGACCGACCAGGAGTCGGGGGAGGCGAGCGCAGCCGGAGTCGAGGTGAGGCCTGTCGCGGGGCACATCGGTGCCGAGATCTCGGGCGTCGACCTGACCGAGCCCCTGGACAGCGCCGTGGTCGCCGCGATCAGGGCGGCCGTCCTGCGCTGGAAGGTGGTGTTCTTCCGTGGCCAACGGCTGGACCACGCCGGGCACATCGCCTTCGCACGCCGGTTCGGCGAGCCGGTCGTCCTCGGACGGCGCGGCGGCGCCTCACCGCCCGACTTCCCCGAGATCGAGACGACCGCCGACCGGCTGGAGCTGGGCGGACGCTACGGCATGGAGCACACCGAGTGGCTGGAGCGGCGCCGCCACTCGCTGTTGCGAGGCTGGCACTGTGACCACGGTGCCCGTATCGACCCGCCCGCCGCGACCGTCCTGCGCGCCGAAACCGTACCGCCGTACGGAGGTGACACCACCTGGTCCAACCTGGCCGCCGCGTACGCCGGACTCTCAGCGCCCGTACGGGAGTTCGTCGACGGACTCAGGGCCGAGCACCGGCTCGGCGTCGGCTACCAGGCGCGGCCCGGTGACGACGCGTATCTGCGGCATCTGCTGGACCACCAGGTCGCCTCGGTGCACCCGTTGGTGCGGGTCCACCCGGAGACGGGGGAGCGGGTGCTGTTCGTCAACGGCTACTACCTGGAGCAGATCGTGGACGTCTCCCGCGCGGAGAGCCGACTGCTCCTGGAGATGCTCCTCGAACAGGCGACCAGGCCCGAGTACACGGTCCGTTTCCGCTGGGAGCCCGGCAGCGTCGCCTTCTGGGACAACCGGGCCACCATCCACCTCGCCCCCGGCGACAACGCCCACCTCGGCCACCCCCGGGTCATGCACCGCGTGTTGCTGACCGGCGACATCCCGGCCGGCGTGGACGGCAGACCGTCGGAGCCGGTCACCGGTACCGAAGCCGGACGCTGGTGAGGGCGCCTCAGCCGGTGGCCGGCTGCCAGCCCAGTGCGGGACCGAGCCGGGTCGCGATGTCCGTGAGGATCTGGACGTAGTCCTCGTGGTCGAAGGTGAACGGCAGCGCGAAGGCCACCTCGTCGATCTCCTGGAACGCGACGTGCGCGTAGAGGCGTTCGGCGATCTCGGCCGACGTGCCGACGAGGTCCGGCGCGAACATCAGCCGTGCCGGACCCTGCGGGGCCTCGGTCCGTGGCAGCCGCTTCGCCGCGTACTCCTCGTACTTCGCGCGCTGCTCGGGCGAGGCGCTGTCGGTGGGGATCACGACGAGGCCCTGGGAGACCCGGGCCCGGTCGCCGTCCGGGTGGTGGGCGCGGAAGGCCCGGACGCCCGCCAGCTGGATCTCGGCGAAGTCCGGCGCCTCCTCGTGCCCCTCGGCCTTGACGACACTGCTGGTCAGGAAGTTCATCCCGTGCTCACCGGCCCACTGGGCCGACCGCAGACTGCCGCCGCCGTACCACAGCCGGCTGCCCAGCCCCGGGGAATGCGGTTGCACCCGGTCGGAGAACACCTCGAATCCCTGCACCCCGCTGAAGTCGCTGGCCGCCTTGCCGCGTACGTGGTCCAGCAGTCGTTCGACCCGCTGGTAGCTGAAGTCCTCGGCATCCGCCGTGCCGGGGTACAGGGCGTCCTTGATGTGGTCGTAGTTCATCGGTGGGCCCACACTCAGACCCGGGTTCAGCCGGCCGCCGGAGAGGATGTCGACGGTCGCCAGGTCCTCCGCCAGACGCAGCGGGTTCTCCCAGCCCAGGGGGATGACCGCGGTGCCCAGCTCGATACGGCGGGTGCGCTGCGAGGCCGCCGCGAGGACGGCCACGGGGGAGGAGATCCCGTACTGGAGATGGCGGTGGCGCAGCCACGCGCTGTCGAAACCCAGCCGCTCACCCAGCTCGATGATCTCCAGCGTTGATTCGTGCCCTGCTCGCGGATCGTCCCCGTCGAACAGTCCGATGGTGAGAAAGCCCAGTTTGCGCAGCGGCTGTGAGGGGGACGGCACGAACTCCTCCAACGATCGTCGTACGCACGTTCACGCTTCGTCGATTGTGCCAGCCGGCCGGGTCAGCGGAATGACGACCTCGTCCTCGACCGGTGGATCCAGCTCCTGCCTGAGCTTGCCGGTCGCGGAGAAGCAGCGCAGCCGGACCTCCTCGGGAGACACGTCGATGCGCAGGAAGCTCTTGAAGAACGGCGGGCTGTACGTCGCCGAACCGGGCGAGAACAGTTGCGTGTACGCCTTCCGGACCGGGAGCCGCAGACGCCGCGTCCGGTCGGGACGGCGGGCCGTGCCCAGCAGGCCGGCGACCAGCCGGATGCGCCAGGTGAGGCGGACGGACTCGCCGGGGTCGCGCGTCGGACGGATGCCCAGGCGCTCGGCGATCACGGCCGTCGCCTCGGCCTCGGTGAGGGTGAAGAAGCGGCGCAGGTGCAGCCGTCGGCCGTAGATGCGGCTGTAGAAGGCCAGCGAGTCGCCGCGCAGGGGATAGCAGCGGAAGTCGTCCTCGGTGACGTCGGCCACCGAGACGGGCTTGATGGTGTGGGTGGCGTGCATGAACGCACCGCCCCCGCCCGAGACGATGTACTGGATGGTCCCGTTGACGCGGCCGGGCACGCTCACCGGATAGCGCTGGTAGTTGTGGATGTCACCGCCTATCGCGGCCACGAAGTTCCGCTCCGGAACGCGGACCAGGTCGTCGACCGTGCCGCCGCCCTCGATCGGGCAGGGGTGGTGCTCGCCGTCCACGTACAGGGGTGACCCCGTGATGAGGATCTTCGGGACGGGCCCCGAGGACACCTCTTTCAGCCAGCGGCCCTGCTCGGCGTCGAGCGTGCCCAGCAGGCCGGTGTCGATGCCTATGATGCGCACCGGTCCGGCGTCGATCGCCCAGTACGGGCCGGGCTGGACGGACTGTTGGGCCGGCGCCGAGCGCAACTTGCTTGCCTCGGCGAGGCGTTGCTCGTCCACGGCGCTCGGCCTGTGCCACAGCTTCGAGCGCAGCCAGGCGGGGGTCAGCGGGCGGGGCGCGGGCTCGGCCGGGAGGGGCGGGGCGTCGCAGAAGACGCGCATGAACCCGTTCAGGTCCTCGTACCAGTCATGGTTGCCCGGTATCGCGTAGATGGGCGCCGGGTAGCTCTGGTAGGGGCGGAAGAACTTGGTGCCGAAGTCGTCGGTCGCCCCGACGGGATAGATCACGTCGCTGGCGAGCACGGAGAACGCCGTGTCCTGACCGATCGTCAGAAAGCCGGGGACGACGGCGTACTGGGGTGCGTCACCCTCGCCCGTGTCGCCGATGACCATGAAGGAGAAGCGGTCCGGGTCGCTGCGCCGGATCACCTTGTCGGCGGGAGCGCCCGCGGCTGTCCGCTGTTCGGACCAGCGGCTGCGGGTGCGGCCCGTGGGATCGCCGAACCAGGAGGCCAGCACACCGTTGCGAGCGGGCCACAGCGTCCGGGGGTTGACCCACGAGAGCTTCTCGACCCGATCCGGCATCAACTCGCGGTAGGAGCCCGGGTTTTCGAGACCCCATCCGGCGCCCTCGGGGGTGTCGCGGGATGAGTGAGTCCGTGAAGGGTCAACCATCGGGGCACCGTAGCAATGTCCTACAGGCGAAGATCCGTCCGGGTCCGGGGCGGGGTCCGCTGCCAGCTGGGAGAGCGTCGTCCTGTGTCGTGGGACGCCGACTGCTGCGGTATCTGCGGCGCCTCTCGCGCGGGCTGTCGACGGGGGTTCCTTCCTCCCCATTCCCCTTCACCCAGCACCAGCAACGGGTCGAACATCACCACGACCGCGGCCAGTAGGAGGAAGATCGCCGGGCCGATCAGCATCGGCAGCAGCAGCGAGGTCGGCGAGTCACCGGCCCAGGTGTTGGCGGACGTCTCGTGCAGATGCACGCTGACGGCGGCCATGCCCGTGTAGTGCATACCGCTGACGGCCACACCCATCACCAGGCTGGCCCCGAGGCTGGTCAGGAAACCCCGGATGGAGACGGCGGCCCACAGCGCGGCGGTCGCGGCGACGATGGCGATCACCACCGAGAGTGTCACGGTCGCCACGTCGTAGCGGATCGTGCCGTTCAGATGGAGCGCCGCCATGCCGAGGTAGTGCATCGCGGCGACGCCGAGACCGGTCACGATGCCCGCGGCGGAGAGCGCCGCAGGCGTGGCCCCGCGATATCCGACGACGAACACCCCGATACCGACGACGACGATCGCGACGGCGAGGCTGATGACCGTCAGCCCGGTGTCGTAGCGGACCGCGGTCTCCTCGACCTGGAACCCGATCATCGCGATGAAGTGCATGGTCCAGATCCCGCACCCGATGGCCGCGGCCCCCAGTGCCAGCCAACCCGGCTTCCACGAGTCCAGGTTGAGCAGCGATCTGACCACACAGCGCAACCCCAGGGCGCTTCCCAGGCAGGCCATGACGTAGGCGGCCACAGGCGTGACGAACCCGTAACTGAATCCGTCAATTGTTCCTTGCATATGCCAAATCCCCCCGAGGCGCAACACATTGAGGGGTGAAATTCTCGCCTCAAGTGCGAACAAAGCAAGCGGTTACCGCAGGTACTCGGTGAATTTCATTTGACTGATGGTCAAGATCGGTCGATAAGGGATGGGATTCGGCCGGAATCCCTGATTCCGGTAATGGCGCTGCCGTTTGGACCGCTGATCGCTATGCTGCGCGCCAAAGCGTTCAAACGAACATTCCGGTGTACGGGTACGCCGGTGCATCCGGACATGAGGGAGTGAACGGTATGCGCGAGCCGGTCGAAGTGAGGCGGCAGCGGATCCTGGCCGCCGTACAGGCACGCGGCGCGGCCCGGGTGACCGATCTCGCCGCCGAACTGGAGGTCTCGGTGGTCACCGTCCGCCGCGACGTGGAGGAACTCGCCCGCGAGGGCAGGCTCCGGCGCGGCCACGGCATCGCCCGCTCGACGCTTCCGGTACCGGACGCCCGGCCCGAGCCGGTCACCGCGCCCGGGGACGGCGACACCGTCGTTCTGGTCGTCCCCGCCCGCCACTCCTACCTCTACGAGACCCTGCACGGCGCCCGCCCCGTCCTTGAGGAGGCCGGCGTACGCATCGCCCTGCACATCGCCCCGCAGGCCGCCGGCGCCGAACAGCCCCTGGTGGAGCGGGCGTTGGCGGACGGCGCCAGGGGGGTGCTGATCGCCCCCCGCTGGCGCACCCTCGCCGCCGAGGAGGCCGACGCGAAATGGCTGTGCGGGCTCGGCGTGCCGACCGTCCTGATGGAGCGCAGGCCCCGCCCCGGCAGCGCACTGCACGCCCTGGACTCCGTCTGCACCGACCACTGGTACGGCGCCCATCTCGCCGTGGAACACCTGGTCGCCCTCGGCCACCGCAGGATCGTCTTCGCCACCCGCGACGACAGCCCCACCGCACGGGCCCTGCGCATCGCCTTGACGGGGATCGCCGGCGCCCATCCGGAACTCGACGCCTGGACCCTCACGCTGAGTTCGCCCGACGCGCGCCCCGACCGCACGGCCGACGTGGACCGTCCCGCCGTCGACCTGCCCGGCGTCCTGCGTGAACTGGACGCCACGGCGTGTGTGCTGCACGGCGACGTGGACGCGCTGATGCTGGTCCAGGACCTGGTCGCGCACGGCGTCAGGGTGCCGGAGGACTGCTCGGTCGTCGCGTACGACGACGTCGTGGCCGCCCTCGGCAGTACCCCCCTCACCGCCGTCTCCCCGCCCAAGGGCGAGGTCGGCCGGGCCGCCGCCGGACTGCTCCTGCACCGGCTGGGGGATCCGCGCGGGAGTGGGACAGGGCCGGCGCGGCGGATCGAGCTGCTGCCGGAGCTCAAGGTGCGAGGTTCGACGCGCGCGCTGACCTCCGTGGTGTCCCCGCCCGCTGCGGAATGAGCGTTTGACCGCTTTATTTTCTTCTGATCGCTCTCTTGACCGTTTTCCTTGCGCCGATCAGGATTTCCGTATCAGGAACCGGACCTGGCCCGCGCGGTCCGCCGTAGTGGTCCGACCGCGGGTTTCGTCAAGCAGCGGCTTGTGCACCGGAGTTCCCGACCACCAAGGAGTGACCGACCTCGTATGACCGTGTCCTCGCCGGGTCCCGGCTTCCGCCCCCGTGCCGCCCTCGCGATGTCCCCGGACGCCGCGACCGCCGTCGTCGACCCCGCCGCACTGGCGGCCTTCGCCGCTGTGTGCGACCTGGCCCCGCTGCCGGTCCTCGACGACTTCGGCACCGACCGCGCCCGCGAGATCCTCGCCGACGTCGACCTTCTCGTCACCGGCTGGGGCTGCCCCGTAGTGGACGCCGACGCACTCGCGACGGCGCCCCGGCTGCGGGCGATCGTGCACACGGGGGGCAGCGTCCGCGCGCATGTCACCGACGCCTGCTGGGAGCGCGGCATCGAGGTGTCGTCCGCCGCCGCCGCCAACGCCCTGCCGGTCGCCGAGTACACCCTCGCGATGATCCTTCTCACCGGCAAACAGGTCCTGGAACGGGGTCACGCCTACGCCACCACCCGCACCCGCGACAACTGGCTGCGCACCTCCCGCACGATCGGCAACTACCGCCGGACCATCGGCGTCGTCTCCGCCTCCCTGATCGGCCGCCGCGTCATCGAACTGCTGCGCCCCCACGACTTCGAGATCCTCCTGTACGACCCCTGCGTCACCGATGCCGACATGGATGAACTCGGAGTGGAACGCGTCGAGTTGGACGCCCTGTTCACCCGCTCCGACACCGTCAGTCTGCACACCCCGTTGCTGCCCGCCACCCGGGGCCTGGTGAGCCGCGCCCTGCTCGACGCCATGCGCCCCGGCGCCGTGCTCATCAACACCGCCCGCGGGGGCGTCGTCGACCAGGACGCCCTCACCGACGCTGTCCGGGAGCGTCGCATCCGCGCCGTGCTCGACGTCACCGACCCCGAAGTCCTGCCGCCCGACCACCCGCTGTGGACCTGCCCCGACGCACTTCTCACCCCCCACCTCGCCGGTTCCCAGGGCAACGAGTGGCGCCGCCTGGCCGACCTCGCCGTCGCCGAGACGGAACACTGGGCATCCGGCGCGGGATTCCGCCATCCCGTACGACGCGAAAGGCTGGCCTTCCTCGCATGAGCAGCACGATCCGTATCAGCAGCGGGGGCGTCCCCTTCGACTTCCCGTCCGAGGATCGCGAGTTGAGCCCTCGCACCGGCTACACCCGTGCCCACTGGGAGGCCGTGGCGGACGGACTGCTGGCTGCCGCGTGGCGCTGGAGCACCCCCGGAGGCGCCCTGCTCGACCTGCCCGGCGCCCCGTCGTATTCGGGCGTGCGCTCCGACGGGCTCGAAGGTTACGCCCGCACCTTCCTCGCCGCCGCCTTCCGCGTCGCCGGCGCGGGCGGCGACGACCCGCACGGCTGGCTCGACCGGTACGCCCAGGGTCTCACGGCGGGCACCCTCACCCCCGGCCGCGCGGACACCGAGTCCTGGCCGCTCATCCTCGACCACGACGTGCAGGGCCAGCCGATGGTCGAGTCGGCCTCCGTGGCCCTGGGCCTCAGGCTGACGGCGCCCTGGCTGTGGAAACGGCTCGACTCCGCCGTACAGGACCGGGCTGAGGACTGGCTGCGGGGTTCGCTGCGGCACTCGCCCGCGCCGAACAACTGGTACCTCTTCCCCTACACGGTCGCCGGTTTCCTGGAGTCCGTGGGGCGCGGTGACACGGAGACGGCCAGGGCACGTGAGCGGGCGCTGGAGCTGATGGAGACCTGGTACCGGGGCGACGGCTGGTACGCGGACGGCGACGGCCGGGCCTTCGACCACTACAACGGCTGGGCCCTGCACCTGTACCCGGTACTCGACGCCCACCTCGGCGACGACCGGGAGATGTCCGCCCGCTACGGCCCCCGCCTGCGCGAACACCTCGCCGGCTTCGCTCTGATGTTCGGCGGAGACGGCGCCCCGATCCACTTCGGCCGCTCCCTCTCGTACCGCTTCGCCGCCTCCGCCGCCGTCGGCCTGGGCGCCCTCACCGGCCACACCCCGCTCACCCCCGGCACGAGCCGCCGTCTGATCAGCGGCAGCCTCCGCCACTTCCTGGACCGGGGCGCCCTGACCGAGGACGGCCGGCTGACTCTCGGCTGGCACGGCAGGCACCGGGCCACCCTCCAGGCCTACTCGGGCCCCGCGTCCCCGTACTGGGCCTCGAAGGCCTTCCTCTCCCTGCTCGCCCCCGCCGACGCCCCTCTGTGGACGGCCACGGAGGAACCGGCACCGGTGGAGGAGGGCGACCGGGTGCTCGCGCTGCCCGCGCCGGGGCTCCTGGTGCAGTCGACCCGCGCGGACGGGATCGTACGGCTGCACAACCACGGCAGCGACCACGTCCGCCCGCACGAGGGCGAGACGGCGGCCGAGGACGACCCGCACTACGGCCGCCAGGCGTACTCGACGCATTCCGGCCCGACGGCCCTCGCCAACGTCGCCGACAACCACCTCTCCGTGGAGATCGGTGGCCGGGGCAGCGTGCGCCGCCGGATCCACCCGCTGGGCGCGGGCCACGGGGACGGCTGGGGCTGGGCCGCCTCCTGGCACCGACCGGTCTTCACCGCCGGGCCGCCCATGGTGCCGGGGCTGAAGGTGGAGAGCGTCACAGTGGTACGAGGCCGCCACGAACTGCGCGTCCACCGCGTGAGCGGCGCTCCGGCCGGGGCACGCGTCACGCACACGGGCTGGGCGACCGGCCCCGAGGAGGAGGTGACGTCCGCGCTGCACGGCCTGTACGGGTGGAACACCGACGCGGAGAAGGCACGGGCCCCGCAGGGCACCGCCTACACCCGCTGGGCCGTCGTCCCCCGCCTGACCGGCGAGACGTCCGGCACGTCGCTGCACGTGTCGCTGGCGGTCCTCACGGCCGACCCGGAACCCCTTGTGCCGGAGCAGGTGGTCGCGGGCGTCGAGGTCACCGGCACGGCGGTCGAGGTGCACTGGATCGAGGACAGCACCCGAACGAGGATCACCTTCGAGCCGCTGTCCGTGCAGCACGGCTCACAGGACTGACGCGCGCCCCAAGCAGGCGCGAAAAACCGCGCGACCAGCCCCCACCGCCCCGCGGCGGACCAACCGCATATCCGCGGGGCGCCCGGAGAACCGGCGGCTAGGGCAACAGCTTGTCCAGCGCCGCGGGCCCCTCCTCCGCCAGCTTGCGCTCCGCCCAGGCCAGGCTCTGCGGAGTGAGGTCACGGCCTGTCGCAAGCACCAGGTCCTCGGCGGACGCCCCATGCTCCGCACCGGTGTGGAGCAGGACGTCGGGGGTCGTGGTGTCGTCGGAGGGAGAGGGCGAATCGGAGTGCTGGATCGGCATGACGTCTCCTTGCTCGACCGGACCTCCTACCACCATGCACACCCCACGCCCCGCGCGCACCCCGCACCGGAACGGACCCTCCTCGGCGCCGGTGACGATCCGGGGCGCGTCCGGCGTCCCGGCGTACCTCGACAACGACGTCAACGCGTCCCGCGCTGCGGAGCCGTCACTCGAACCGTGACGTGTCCCCCGCGCCGCGGCGCACGATCTCTGCCTCGCCGCTGGAGAAGTCGATGACGGTGGTCGGCTCCGTGCCGCAGTCCCCGGAGTCGACGACCGCGTCCACGACATGGTCGAGCCGCTCCTTGATCTCCCAGCCCTGGGTGAGCGGCTCCTTCTCGTCGGGGAGCAGCAGAGTGCTGGACAGCAGCGGTTCGCCCAGCTCGGCCAGCAGGGCCTGCACGACCGCGTGATCCGGGATGCGTACGCCGACGGTCTTCTTCTTCGGATGCAACAGCTTGCGCGGCACCTCGCGCGTCGCCGGGAGAATGAACGTGTAGCTGCCCGGTGTGGAGGCCTTCACGGCCCGGAACACGTCGTTGTCGACCTGCACGAACTGGCCGAGCTGCGCGAAGTTCTGGCACACGAGAGTGAAGTGGTGACGGTCGTCGAGCTGCCTGATCGACCGGATACGGTCGATGCCGTCACGGCTGCCGAGCTGGCATCCCAGAGCGAAACAGGAGTCCGTCGGATACGCGATCAGCGCGCCGGAGCGGATGCTGTCGGCGATCTGACTGATCGTGCGGGGCTGCGGGTTGTCGGGATGGACGTCGAAGTACCTTGCCATCCAACGAGCTTATGCCGTCGCGTCACCGAACCCGCGCAGGCCCGTACCGGCGACCGGACACGGGCGGGTCCGCGCCGGTCGGGTGAGGTAAATTCCGGACCGTGACGCGGTGTGCAACGTGATCGACCAGAGGAGGGCGGTCGTGCCAGGCAGCGGGGCCGGTGGCGGACACGGGGCCGTGACCGCCAGGATGTCCGGCGACTGGGCGGACGAACTGCTCGACCATCTGCGGCCGGCCGCTCGCGACCTCGGCAGGGTGATCACCTGGCTCGCCGGAACCATCGAGGCGGAGGTCTCCCTCCAGGACGGGACCGGCGCCCTCCTCGCCGGCACCCGGCTGGCGTCGGACGACGACCTGGTGACCGATGTGTCCACCGGCAGAATCGCTTCTGCTGCGGTGCACACCCAGGGGCGCCATGTCCGGCTGGCCGGACTAGGACACCCGGTCACCAAGGGTGTACTCGCGGTGTCCCGGGCCCAGCCCTTCGACCGGCGTGCCACCGACATCGTGGCCCGGACCGTCTGGGTGCTCGAACTGCTCCTGCGGGAACGCGAGACGATCAGCGCCGAACACCGGCTCGACAGGGCGACCGCCGACCTCAGGCTCGCCATCCTCCAGCTGTTGATGGTGGGTGACATCATCGCGGCCCGCCGAGTCGCCGCCGGGCTCTGGCCGGGCCTGTTCGACACCGACACCGCCTGTGTCTACGTACTGGAAGGCCATGCCGCGCAACGCGACGACCTGGCCGAGGACTGTCAGGCGGCGGCGGAGGGGCACGCGCTGATCGTCCGCTGCCCGGCCGTGGACGAGCACCTGATCGTCGTGGCGCCCATCGACCGGGGCCAGGACAAGGCAGGTCCGCAACTCCGCTCGGTCGTCGGGGAGCGTCCCGACACCTTCATCGGCGGCAGCGTCCGCCACGGCCTTGCCGAGACGGCCACGGCGTACGGACAGGCCGTCAGTGCCCTCGCCGTGGCCCGGTTCCGTCCGGACAGGGCCGCCGTGTACGCCGAACGCACGCATCCCGAGCGGCTGATGAACCCGGCGGCGCTGCGCGGCTGGGCGGACCGGCTGCTGAGCCCGCTCGACGACCTGTCCCACCACACGCGCGCCGAACTCCTCGCCACCACCCGCCTCGGGTTCTCGTTCACCGCCGTCAAGACGGCGCTCATCCTCGGCGTCAGCCGCAACACCGTGCGCGCCCGGATGGAGCGCATGGAAGGACTGCTTGACGCCGACTTCTCGGACCTCACCACCCGGGCCGCCGTCCAGCTGGCCCTGAACACCCAGGCCGCGGTCCCCGACGGGCCGCGCCCGCCGGTGGCTCCGCCCGCCGCACTGACCGAACTGCTGCGCACGGAACCGCTGCTGGCCTGGGCGGACAGCCTTGTCGGCCGCCTCACAGCGGACTCGAGGGACCTGCGGCGGACGGTCCTCACCTGGATCGCCGCAGGCGGCAACGCGGAACGCACCGCACAGGTGCTCGGCATCCACGCACAGACCGTCCGCGACCATGTACGCAGCGCGGAGCCCGTCCTGGAACGCCAGCTCCTCGCCGGCGGCAGCGACCTGTACGAGGTCGTCCTCGCCCATCTGGCACTCGGCGACCTCGACGAACCCGCTGTCGACCGGGCGAAGCGGGACCATCCGGACGGGACTGTGCACGAGTGAGTCGTCGGCGTTCGAGAGAGGGCATCGGCGAGATACACACGGTGCCCGGCCGCACGTAGGTTCATCTGGACGCCGGTGCTCCGGAACGCGCCACCTCCCCCGGAGGGGTGTCCGAAGCGCCGGGGCCGACGACGTGGTGCCCGGCCGGGAACACCGGCCCCTGATGGCCCGCGGGTGCGGGGGCGCGGCCGGTACGGGGGTCCGGCCGTACCCCCCGCACCCGCGCCTTTCCGGCAGCAGGGTCGTGGCTGCCGCGGGTGAGCGGTGTGAGTAGCCGGCCGGTTCCGGGGCACTCGGCGACCATGAACACGGCAGAAGCAGCAGACGCGGGACAGGTACTCGCCGCATCGAGCAACGTACTCAATGTGATCGCCGCCTTCGCCGGTGGCCTGATCGTGGTGGCCCTGCTGATCTGGGCCGTCCGGCTGGGAGTGAAGGCCAAGGAGGCGGAGTCGCCCCCGCCCAGGCCGGATGAGCAGCCCAGGCTGCCGGAGACCGGGCCGGTGCACGAGGAGCGGGAGATGCGCGAGCCCAATGAGGTGCCGCACGTCTCGGGGGAGGAGGTGCGGATCGATCCGCACAACCTCGATCCCTCCGGCTCGAAACGCGGCGAGGACCAGACCCGCCCGCGTTGGTCGTCCGGCAGCGGCGGTTCCTTCGGCAGTGGCGGCTCGGGCCAGAAGTGACGCTTCTGATGGTCCCGGGCGGGCAGGCCGGGACCTGTGACGTCCTGCCGTCGCTCCTGGCGGCTTACCGGAGCGTCGAGTCCCTGATCTGAGTCTGGCGCGCGCACAACAGAACCAGCGCGGGGGCACGGGTGTGCCGCGCGCTGTGGTGACCGGAGTGCGTGCAGTCCCGGTGCGCCCCCGCCGCGCTCCGCTCCCTGGTCCTCCTGGGCCGGGCACGCGAACGCCCGCCACGGCACTGACGAGGCCGGCCCCAGGGGAGCCGGGCCTCGCCCCGGGAGCCGTACGCACTACTCGGCGTCGGATCCGATGCCGACGAGCGCGCGGACCTCGAACTCCTCGTACGCAGAGGCTTCCTGGTGGTGCGTCATGACCGTGCCGAGCCAGCCGAGGAGGAAGCCCGCCGGGATGGAGACGATGCCGGGGTTCCGCAGCGGGAACCAGGCGAAGTCCGCCGACGGATAGACGGAGGAGGAGGTCGACGAGACCACCGGCGAGACACGACCAGAAGCACCGAACAGAGCAGCCCTCCGCACAGGCTGAGCAGCGCGCCCCGGGAGGTGAAACGGGGCCAGAACAGGCCGGACGTATCGCCGAGTGAATTCCAGCGCGGCGTATCGCGGCGTATCGGGAACTCTTGTGTCAGTCCCAGAGGCCCCGCCGGGGTTGACGACGGGGCAGGAAGCGGATTATGGCAGCGGCGCTCAGGAACAATCAACTCGCTGTGAATTGCTCTTGGGTACTGGCTCATTCGTGCTCTTCGCGGGTGCTTTGGCGCCCGGTGCAACCTGCGGGAATCCGCCGCAGCTGGATGAGGTCCGTACCGTCCCCGCCCCGGACTGTCTCAAACGTGCCGTGCGCGAGACGTGTGGAGGTCGCGGTGTGGAGGCGCCGTGAAGGGGAAGCCGAAGGGTAGAAAGGTTCGGAGCAGAGGCAGACACGGAACAGCGGAGGGGCGATGGATTCCACCACGACAGTCATCCTGGTCGTCGCGGTCCTGGCGGCGGCCTTGCTGGCCGTGGCGGCCACCGTGCTGGTCCGGCTGGTCCGCACCCGCCGGGATCTGCGCCGTGCGGGCCTGCCGACGGGCTCGCGCTGGGTCTTCTGGGGCGCGGTCGCCTACCTGGTGCTGCCGACCGACCTCGTGCCCGATCCCGTCTACCTCGACGACATCGGCGTACTGCTGCTGGCGCTGCGCAGCATGCGGACCCAGGCGCGGGAGTTCGGCATCGAAGGGAGCCCCGAATCCGCTCCGTCCGGTGGCCCGGATCCGGTCGGCCGACTGGGCAAATCCCGGTGAGGAACGACGAAGGCTCGGCTCGCGGTACCCCCGCGAGCCGAGCCCTGCCGCTGTGACGGCCCTGCTTACGCTCCGCTGGCCCGGAGCATGTCCTCGCGCTCGACGAGCTTCACGCGCTCGCGTCCCTGAGGCTCTCCCAGAGCCTTCTCCGCGGCGTCCAGCCGGTGCCAGCCCTCCCACGTGGTGAAGCGCACGTCCCGCTCGGCGAGAAACGCGTCGACGGCCTCCGGGGCGGGCGAAACCGGCTCGGGCAGGCGGCCACCCGCGTAGTCGGCCAGCAGGTTGGCCACGGTCTCGTTGGCGTCGCCCTTCGTGTGCCCGATCAGACCGACGGGGCCACGCCGGATCCAGCCGGTGACGTACATCGAGGTGAGGGGCTCGCCGGTCTCCTCGATCACCCGGCCGCCCTGATCGGGGACGGTGCCCGACTCGACGTCCCAGGGCAGCTTGGGCAGCTTGTCGGAGAGGTAGCCCACGGCGCGGTAGACCGAACTCACGTCCCAGTCCTTGAAGACGCCGGTGCCCTTGACGTTGCCGGTGCCGTCGAGAGCGGTCCGCTCCGTACGCAGACCGACGACCCTGCCGTCCTCGCCGAGGATTTCGGTGGGGGACTCGAAGAAGTGCAGGAACAGCTTGTGCGGCCGGTCGCCGATGTCGCGGATGGCCCAGTTCTCCAGCGTCTTTGCGACCATGTCGGCCTGCTTGTTGCCGCGCCGGGTCGCGATCGAGCCGTCGTCGTAGTCGATGTCCTCGGGATCGACGATGACCTCGATGGTGGGGGAGTGGTCCAGCTCGCGCAGCTCCATCGGGCTGAACTTGGCCTGTGCCGGACCACGTCGACCGAAGACGTGGACCTCCAGAGCCTTGTTGGCCTTGAGTCCCTCGTGGACGTTCGGCGGGATCTCCGTCGGCAGCAGCTCGTCCGCCGTCTTGGCGAGAATCCGCGCCACGTCGAGCGCGACGTTGCCGACCCCGAGCACCGCGACCTTCTCCGCGTCGAGGGGCCATGTGCGCGGCACGTCCGGGTGTCCGTCGTACCAGGAGACGAAGTCCGCGGCGCCGTACGAGCCGTCCAGCTCGACGCCGGGTATGTCGAGGGAACGGTCGGCCGTGGCCCCCGTGGAGAAGACCACCGCGTCGTAGAAGGCGCGCAGATCGTCCAGGTTGATGTCACCCGGGTAGTCGACATTGCCGAAGAGGCGGATCTGCGGCTTGTCGAGCACCTGGTGCAGGGCGGTGATGATGCCCTTGATCCGAGGGTGGTCGGGGGCCACGCCGTACCGGATCAGACCGAACGGGGCCGGCATCCGCTCGAAGAGGTCGATGGACACGCCGGGCTCCGCGGCCACTGCGGACTTCAGCAACGCGTCGGCGGCGTAGATCCCGGCGGGGCCGGCTCCGACAATGGCCACCCGCAGTGGGCGAGGCATGATCAGGTTCCCTTCGAGTGATGACAAGAGATCTTCGAGGAAGCCTAAACTAAGGCAAGCCTAAGCTGGTACGGGGGTTGGGGTTATGGGCTCATAAAGTGGACTTATGGGCCTCCGGGGCTCCCCTGGGGATCTTGTTTTCTTGGAGGTTCCTATGAATCCGCGTGGTGCTTGAACGCCCGTGAGTCCGCCTGCGTATGGGGCTGGGGATTTCCCTGCCGAACCGGCCATGAAGCGGAGTACTTCCGTGGGACGTAACACGCGCAGACGCCCGACAGGCCCGCGCCGCGCCACCTTTGCGGCGGTCGCCCTGATGCTGGGCGGAGGTGGACTGGTCGTGGGGAACGTGTACGCCTCGGCCACCGAAGGAGGTCTGGGGGGTGACCCGGCTCAGCAGAGCCGCACCGACCGGACCCTGTCCTCCGGAGCCGCCACGATCGACTGCCCGGATGTGGGCGACCGGTTGGCGTTCGTACCGGACGAGGTCCGGTCGGAGGTCGACAACGAACTCGCCGCCCTGGACCAGCAGATCGCCGAGGCCTATCAGCGGCTGCAGGAGTCGACGCAGGCGATGCAGGAGGACAGCGGCTTCGCCGACTCCGCGATCATGAGTCCGCTGAAGGAGAAGCGGGCCGCGACCATCGAGCGGATCGCGATCGCCATCGACCGGGTGGGAGACCGCCCGGAGGGAATCGAGGATCTGGCGGCCTGTGAGTTCCGCGCCTCCGGCAATCAGTCCGGGGAGCGGCAGGACCAGAACGGCGACCAGAACGGCGACAGCCAGGATGGTCAGGACGGCCAGGACCAGGGCGACGACCAGGGCGGCCAGGAGGAGCAGCAGGTCGGCAACGGTGGCCAGGCCGGAAACGGCCCGGTCGCCGACGACTTCGCGGACATCACCACCGTCCAGCCCAACGTGCAGAACCCGGCCCCGGAGAACAACGCCTCCCGCGGCACCTTCGCCACGAGCTGCGGCGTGAACGCGAACGGCCTGTTCAACTCGGACAACGTCATCGTGGCCCCCGGCGTCTCCAACGGCGCACACCACTTCCACGACTACGTCGGCAACCAGTCCAACAACGCGTTCGCGAGCAACGACGACCTGGCCGCGGCGCAGACCAGTTGCGTGGACCAGGGCGACAGATCCTCCTACTTCTGGCCCGTGCTGCGCCTGCAGAACGGTACGCAGGAACAGGACGCCCAGTCTCCCGGCGGTGGTATCGAAGGCAACGCCGGTGAGATCGTCACGCCCGCTCAGGTCACCATGACGTTCGTGGGCAACCCGCGCGGCCAGGTCGTGGCCATGCCCAGGCTGCTGCGCATCATCACCGGCGACGCCAAGGCGTTCGTCAACGGCAACGCCAACGTCAACGCCTCCTGGAGCTGCACCGGCTTCGAGGACCGGCAGCTCAAGGACAAGTACCCGCTGTGCCCCCAGGGCAGCGACGTGGTGCGCACGTTCAGGTTCCAGAGCTGCTGGGACGGCCAGAACATCGACAGCGCCAACCACCGCACCCACGTGGCGTTCGCCGACGCGTCCGGGAACTGCGCCAACGGCTTCCAGGCGATTCCGCAGCTGGTGCAGCGCGTCGTCTACGACGTCGACGCGCCGAGCCTTCAGGACGGTGGCCGTACGGTGCCACTGTTCGCGGTCGACTCCTTCCCCGAGCAACTGCACAAGCCGGTCACGGACCACGGCGACTTCATCAACGTCTTCGACGAGGACCTGATGCGGAAGATGGTCGACTGCATCAACACCGGCCGGCAGTGCGGCGCCGGTTCCTCGAACGGCGAGGACCCGGGCAACACCCCCGCGCCGACTCCCGACCCGCCGTCCGGTGGCACCGACGAGCCGACTGCCGACCCCACGGTCACGCCGGGCGACGACGAGACGCCGGAGCCCTCGGATTCCCCTTCGTCCCCCTCCTCGTCCCTCCCGAGTACGCAGGCACCTGATCCGGCGAGCGCGACTCCCACCAAGGAGCCCGTCGAAGCGAACCCCAGGGCCTACACGTCGCCGCCGGCCACCCAGCGTGCCGAGTCGGCGGTGTCGCCGACGGACGACGGCGACGGCCGAACAGGCGGCGCGGCGACCGCGGAGGAAGGCAACGGCAACGGTGACGTGTCCGCCCTGCGGCCCGAGCCACAGGCCGTCACCGGCGATCTCGCCGACACGGGTACCCAGCTGTGGCCGGCCGCGCTCGGAGCACTTCTCCTGATCGCCGGCTTCCTGATGCTGCGGCGCATCCGGCACGCATCACGATGACGACCCTGGGCGTCTCTGCTCAGGGCCGGTAGGACTGCTGCGGCGGCGTGTCGGTCCGGCCACCGACAGCGCCGCCGACGCCCTGCATCTGCTCCGCCTGTTCCTTGGTCACCTTCTGCTCCGCACCGCAGAAGGTGCACTGGGTCGTGTACTTCGTGGAGAAAGGGAACAGGGGCACGAAGAACAGCGTGAACTTGGTGACACGCTTCCGGAGGGCGTGCGCGGAGGGATTCCCGCAGTGGCCACACACCAGCGTGAGTATCGCGAGCTGGTAGAGGTATCCCTTGGTGCCGAAAATGATCACGGTGCAGGTCCTGTCGTCGGTGTAGCTGTTGTCGTCCCGGCCCCCTCAGAAGGGGGTAGTGGATTATGCACTTCCGGTTCATGGTGGGGGCATGACCGAACTGCGGACTTTCCCGCTGCCTCCGACCGTCGAAGGCAGCGACGCCGACCGGTTACCCGGTCAGGCGCTCATCGCCGCCTGGCAGGTCGACGCTATCTTCCAGATCCAGGCCACTCCTGACCAGGATGCTGCCACCGGACGAGTCCTGGACGCGTCCGAGGCGGACGAGTTCATCGACGACGGCACGCACTTCACCACCATGTTCATGCGCTGCTACCCCGACCGCTCGACCACCGCGCGTATCGGGCAGGAGAACCGGACGGCCGCCCGGAGCGGCTCCGCAGGGAAGCCCTCACCGCTTGAACCGTGCCTGCCGCGTGCTACGAGGTCCGGCGCGTTCTGAAGCCGTCCAGCCGCCGATGGGCGGCCCCCCGGGTGGCTGGACGGCTCCAGAACGCGCCGAAACCCGGAAGCCGTGTCTTGTCCCTGGCCACGTCTGCTCAGGGCAGTAGACCCAGGCGGCGGGCGGTCATGACCGCCTCCAGGCGTGAATGGCATCCCAGCCTGCTCATCGCGCTGCGCAGATAGCTCTTCACCGTTTCGGTCCGAAGGCCGAGCTCCTTCGCTACATCGGTGTTCGTCCACCCCAGGGCGACGCACGACAGGACGTCGAGTTCTCGCGACGAGAGGACCGGATCGGTGGAGTGCCGGGCGGTGGGGGCCTTGGCGTCGACCAGCTTGTCGCTCAGCGCCGCGACCCGGTCGCGCAGGTCGCTGTCCGTGAGGTGCTGGGCGAGGACCCGCAGCTCGGCGTACGCCTCGCGAATCGTCTCCCACCGGGGGGACGCCGGCTCCGGGGCGCGGTCGGCGGCCACCGCGGGCTCGTCGAGACGGCCGAGGCGGCGCACCACTTCGTCGCGCACCGCCAGGTTCTGTTCCAGCGCGCGGGCGGTGTCCATGACGGCGTCGACCGTCCGGTCGCCCAGCCCGACGGACTGGCGGACCGCGCCGTACATCACCGCCCGCACCGTCCGGTTCACCACGACGGGGGCCGCCACGACGGCACGAATGCCCTCGGCGGCGACCATCAGATCGTAGTGATGGCTGATCCGCTTGGAGTTCGCGTAGTCGTTGACCGCGACGGGCCGGTGCAGAGCCACCGCCTTGCCGCCCAGCCCCATGCCGAACCCGAGGGTCAACCCCATGAGGGCTCTGGTCGAGTTCCCGGCGAACTCGGTGAGCTGGGCGTGCCGCCCTCTGGTAACGACGCCGCCGAAGGTGAGATCCACACCGGTGGTGTGACGTAGCGAGTCGACGGCCCGCTTGAGCTGGCGGTCGTCGTCCGAAACGGAGGGTGGTTTCACTGTCATACGGTTTCCTCGGTCTGCGCGGGAGCCCAGTCTGCCCCCGAATGTGCGTTGCTGTGCGGGGTCAGCGGCCGGTGGGGGATGTGAGGACGCGGTCCTCGGTCCAGTCGGCGGTCAGTTCCCGGCGGGTGAAGCGCCAGGCTCCTGTCGTACGCCGGTAGGAGTCGCGGTAGCGGACGGAGCACACGCGCAGTCTGGCGGCATCGGCGTCGGCGGCGTACATCTCGTGCGCGAGGCAGGTGGTCTCTCCCGAGGCGCTGTCCCCGGTCAGCCGGACCGTGTGCTTGCCGACGAAGGGCGTGGTGACGACGCACGAACGCCAGCACGGACAGCACGCTCGCCCAGCCGTCCCGCCCGTCGAGGACGAGGGGCGGCCGGCCGGTGCCTGCCGGGGGGTTCAGGACGAGTTCGCCGTCCGTGTCGAACGGGGAGGCGAACAGCTTCGGGTTCTGCCGGTCCAGGGCGGACGCGTAGGCGTCGACCAGCCGGCGCAGATCCTGCCGGTCCATTGCCCCGTCCTGCCAACCAGCCTTCGTCCCGGGTGAGTTGCTCGGACGGGTAGGTGTCATATGTGCCGCCAGACGGATGTGGGGGTGCTTCCGGGGCGCCGAGGTCAGCTGCCGATGGTCTGCGAGGCCATGAGCAGAGGCATCCCGAGCCCGTGGATGATACGGGCGATGTACGCGCTGATCGGCTGGAGCGGCACGTTCTCGGGGGACGCCGTCTGCCAGGTGGCGGAGAGTACTCGGGTGACCGGACTCGGCTTGCGGTGGGAGAGGGCGACGGTGACCCCAGGCGCCGGGACGACGCGCAGCGGGGTGGCGCGTCCGCCCATGCGGTTCCGCCAGATGCCCGTCAGCCCGATGCTGCGGCACGCCTCCTGAGGCTGGGGCGCGTGGTGCTGGACCGTGTGACACGCCTCCAGGACATCGTGCGGGGCTCGGGCAGGGCACCACCGCGTCACGGCAGGCGCACTCGTCGGACAGTGCTTTTGAGGAGTGCGCCTGCCGTGACGACGGACTCGGTCGCCGTGGAGACGGGAAACGGACCCGACAGCCCTCGCTTGCCGATCCCCCCGCGTGATCAACTGGGCCGTCAGATCGCCCAGGGCACCGTCGGTCCCGGACGCGTCCTCGTTCACCGTCATCTGCCGGGTGGGACCGACAGCGCTTTCCCCGAGATCGGCAGGACACGGCAAGTGGGAGAAATCCATGGGGGTTCCTCTCTGGGCGTGCGGGCTCCGAGCCGCCGGGTGCACACAAGGGCCTTGCGCCGGGGGTCGGTCGGCGCGCGGCCCGAGTGAGGGTCATACGGTTGTACATCCCGTTCCGCGGACCGGGAAGCGGCTCTCTACTGGCACCACCATGAGGTAAACCGTGCCGCACAGCTACCCCCGGATGAGGGGACAGGCAGAGGGCGGCACTCCTCAAGACCAAGTCGACCATGTCAGGGCGGGCACGCCACTCCAACCAAAACTGATGAATGGTCAACTATGGTTTGTTGTCAGGAACTTGACGCCGAAGAGTGCTTGCAGAACTGTTCTCCTGGCGGCGGGGGAGCAGGCCTCCGGCGCACGAGGAGAGCATGCAGCTGCCGTGAGGTAAGGAGTCGACCGGGTCGTGCTACCGGCGGAGGACAGTGAAGTGGCTGCCGCGACGCGGGCGGCGGTGCTGGCGCTGCGCAGGGACAGCGGGATGCCTGTGGCGGGTGCCGCCTGGGTCGTCGGCCCGCAGTTGCTGCGGATCAGTGAGACCAGCGGAGTGAAATCATCCGGATGCCGGGGCTTCCCCGTGCCGGCGGGCGCCGGACTCATCGGCAAGGTGCTGACCACACGTCGGCCGGCAGCGGTGAGCGACCATCGGTCGGCCCAGGAGATCAGCCACGAACACGACTCCTTCGTCGCGGCGGAGGAGGTGCGGGCGATGGCCGCGGCGCCCGTGATCGTGGGTGCCACGGTACGAGCCGCGCTCTTCGTGGGGTCGCGTGACGCCGTACGGCTGGGTGACCGCGTACTGACCGCGGTGACGGAGGCGGCCCGCGACCTGGAGCAGTTCCTCGCGACCCATGAGCACGCCCACCGGTTCCTCCCTGAGCCCCGGTCCGTGCGGTGCCCTGCCTCGCCCCATGACGCGGTGGCCCGGGAACAGGTGCACGGAGTCCACACCGAGCTGCTGGACCTGACTGCGGCGATCAGCGAGGGCCACCTCAAGGAACGCTTCCGCGAGCTGTGTTCCCTGCTGGAGTCGGGCTGCTGCTCCGAGCGAGCGTCACCCGGGCCGGAGGCGCGTCTGTCGCCGCGTGAACTGGACGTCCTGGTCGCGGTCGCCGCGGGCTGCACCAACCTGGAGATCTCCGACCGGCTCGGCATCGGCCTGGAAACCGTGAAGGGCTATCTGCGCTCGGCGATGCGCAAGCTCGGCACCAGCACCCGGCTCGAAGCCGTCACCGCGGCCCGGAGGGCGGGCCTGCTTCTGTAGTGCCGTACTCTGCCGGCCGCCAGTCCCCTCCCGCGCTTCGGGCAGTTGTCGGTACGAGAGGGCCAGGGTGCCGGTCGTCAGGTTCGCTTCGGCGCTGCGCGCTGTCGGTGATGTCGCCTTCGCGTCACGCATGTCCAGGTGGAGACGGTCGATGTGCAGACAGCCACCCTGAGTGCTGGTCGTGGTGTCGACGAGGAACCGGCCCGCGGTCAGCGTCGCGTGACCGGACTCCTCGTCGGCCGCCTGGGTCAGAAAGCGAAGGCCCTCGGTCGTCACGCCCAGGTCGCCGTCGGTGGTGTTGGCGTAGCCGTACTCCTCCTGGACGAGCCGCGTGACTTCCTTGCCGAGTCTAGGTGTCCGTCGTCGACGGAGAGTCCGGCGGAAAACGGCGGCGGGCGCCCGGCCCGGGTGGCCGGGCGCCCACGAGGTGTCAGACGGCGTCGAGTTCGGCCGACTCCTCGGCGGAGAGCACCAGGTCCACAGCGGCAGCGGAGTCGCGGATCGTCTCCGGACGGCTGGAACCGGGGATCGGCACGACCACCGGTGACTTGGCGAGCATCCAGGCCAGGCACACACGCTGCGGGCTGACGCCGTGGGCCGAGGCGATCCGGGCGAAGGGGGCGTACGCCGAACCGAGGCCGCCGGCCCGGGAGATACCGCCGAGCGGACTCCAGGGCAGGAACGCGATGCCCAGTTCGTCGCACAGCCGCAGTTCCGGTTCGCTGGAGCGGAAGGCCGGGGAGAACTGGTTCTGCACGGAGACGAGACGTCCGCCGAGGATCTCGTTCGCCTGCCGGATCTGGTCCGGGTCGGCGTTGGAGATGCCGACCATACGGATCTTGCCCTCGTCCAGCAGGTCCCGGACCGCGCCGACCGACTCCGCGTACGGGACCTTGGGGTCGGGGCGGTGGAACTGGTACAGCCCGATGGCCTCCACGCCCAGGCGGCGCAGTGAGGCTTCGCACGCCTCCCTGATGTGGGCGGGGGAGCCGTCCAGGGTCCAACTGCCGTCACCGGGACGCAGGTGTCCGCCCTTGGTGGCGACCAGGACGTCCGGGCCGCGCTCGTGGGTGGCGAGCGCCTTGGCGATGAGGGTTTCGTTGTGACCGACCTCGTCGGCGTCCCGGTGGTAGGCGTCGGCCGTGTCGATCAGTGTCAGGCCGGTGTCGAGCGCGGCGTGGATGGTGGCGAGGGAACGGGCCTCGTCCGGCCGTCCCTCGATCGACATGGGCATCCCGCCCAGACCGATCGCGCTGACCTCCACGTCACCGATGCGTCGAGTCTGCATGTGCTCGTGACCTCTTTCGGGTGTCGCGAAGTAAGGGTGCGCGATCCAGCCTTGCCCGCCGACGCCCTGAGGTCCAATAGAGGAACGCGAACGCATTCAGCACCCACGCAGCTGAATCCCGGTGACTCCGTCGCCCCCTCGCGAACACCCGTAGGACGAGGTGCACTTCGCGTATCGCCATACTGACGGTTTCTCAACATGCCGTCGGAATCAACCAGTTGGACGCCCCAGATGAGTTCGCATAGCTTTGCCCGTCATGACCATGGCGCGCAGATCGATCATCAAGGGCATGGCGGCGGCACCGTTCGTGGGTGCTGCCGGGACCGTGCTCTCCCCTTCCGAGGCCCACGCGTCGACCATCGGAAGCAGTCAGTTCCGGCTCAGGGCACGGGCCTCCAACAGCTACGGCAGGTTCGCCGATCTCAACGCGGGCCTCGCGGCCCGGCTGACCAAGGTGAACGCGCGCGCAGTCCTCGCCGATGCCGACCGCAGGGCGAAGCGCCTCACGGGCGCCCCCAGCACGGCCAGGGCCTTCCAGACGGGCTTCGCCTGGGACAGCGCGGACCAGACGGTCCCCCACTGGATTCCGCAGGGTGTCACCACCAGCGCCGACGCCTACAGCAGTGGGTACTACGGCGGCACCGACAAGGCCGTCCTGGTCTCCTGGTACTTCGAGGCCCACCCCAACGGGGACCAGGTCGTCGACCACCCGCTCGACAAAGGTATGCGGCTGACGTTCGTCAACCACAACAACGCCGCCGCGCCCACGTACCGGCACGTCCTGCTGGTCGAACCCGTGAGAACCGGCACCGGTGCCCCGTCCTTCCGGCCGGTGCGCAAGCACGCCGGCGGGATCATGTGGTACGGCGACCTCCTCTATGTCGTCGACACCTACAAGGGGCTGCGGATCTTCGACCTGCGCACCCTCTTCAAGGTCGCCACCACACAGAAGGACGTGTGCGGCCTGCACACCGACGGCCAGTACCACGGCTACGGCTATCGGTACGTCCTGCCGCAGAGCCACGCCTACGACAACGCGGCCAAGTACCTGCGCTACTCGTCGATCGGGCTCGACCGGGCCACCAACCCGGACAGCCTGGTGATCAGCGAGTACTCACCGGCCGGCACGGTCTCCTACGCGGAGGACGGATTCATCGGCACGGGCAGGCCCAGCACCGCGGTCCCCAAGATCGTCCGCTGGCCCCTCGACGAGGCAGGCCGGTACCTGGCGTCGCTCACCCCGACCGAGGCCGTCTCCGTCAGGCAGAAGAAGATCCAGGGTGTCGTCTCCCGCGGGTCCAGGCACTATCTGGCGGTGAGTGACGGCCCGTCCGGCAAGGGTGCCCTGCGCACCTTCGCCTCCAGCGCCTCGACCGCGGGCACCGTCACCAGCCTGGCCGTCGGTTGCGAGGACCTCAGCTTCCACAGCAAGGACGCGACCGGCTGGAAGTACGGCGAACATGTGATCTGGAACGTGAGCGAGTACGCCAAGAAGCGCTACGTGTACGCGGTCCGCGCCGACGGTTCCTAGGGCCTGTCGTCACATTCCCGCCTGTCGGGCGACGCCTGGCACGCTCCCTCAGCCTCCGGCCGGGGGGACCCCCACTCGCCGCACCGGACGAAAGCCCAAGTACGTCCAGTACGAGGACTTCCGCCCGGCAAACCGAGAGCACGCACCAGGCGCCGGGCAGGCCCGCCCTCCGGGCGGACGACGGGAAGGTGACGGCAGGACCTGGCAGGCCCGGGGGCGGTGCGAGGGACGCCGACCGCTGCGGGGGCCACCGCTGATAAAATGGGGCCCACGCTTCGACACCACCGGGGCCCGTACCAAGGGGTACGGGCCCCGGGGCGTTCCAGGCGTCAGACCAGGAAGGTTCCTCATGAACGCCAGACCGTCGGGCCCCGGACACTCCCGTGCGGGCAAGCCCCAGCAGGCTGCTCTGTCGCAGGGTGAGCTCTCCACCCCGAAGACGGTGTCCCCGGGGCTGCCGCCGGCCGCGTCCTTCGACGCGCTCGGGCTGCCGCCGGTGCTCATGGAGACGATGGCGGGTCTCGGGGTCACGGAGCCCTTCCCGATCCAGGCGGCGACGTTGCCCAACGCGCTGGCCGGCCGTGATGTCCTGGGCCGCGCGCGAACCGGCTCCGGCAAGACGCTCGCCTTCGGGCTCGCGCTGCTCGTCCGTACGGCGGGCCGGCGTGCGGAGTCCAAGCGCCCGCTCGCGCTGGTGCTGGTGCCGACCCGGGAACTCGCGCAGCAGGTGGGCGACGCGCTGGCGCCCTACGCGCGGACACTGAACGTACGACTGGCGACGGTGGTCGGCGGGCTGTCGATCAACCGGCAGCAGGCGGAGCTGCGGACCGGCGCCGAGGTGGTGATCGCGACCCCGGGACGCCTGACCGACCTGGTGTCGCGCCGGGACTGCGTCCTCAACCACGTGCGGATCACGGTGCTGGACGAGGCGGACCAGATGTGCGACCTGGGGTTCCTGCCCCAGGTGTCGGACCTCATGTACCAGGTCCCCTCCGACGGACAGCGGCTGCTGTTCTCGGCCACCCTCGACCGCAACGTCGACCAGCTGGTACGCGACCACCTGCACGACCCGGTGCTCGCCACGGTCGACCGGGCGGCGGGCTCGGTCACCACGATGGAACACCATGTCCTGAACATCCACGCCGCCGACAAGTACGCGACCGCTACCGAGATCGCCGCACGGGACGGCCGGGTACTGATGTTCCTGGACACCAAGACCGGCGTGGACCAGTTCACCCGTCACCTGCGGGCCAGCGGGGTAAGGGCGGGCGCCCTGCACAGCGGGAAGTCGCAGCCCCAGCGCACGCACACGCTCGGCCAGTTCAAGGACGGTGAGATCACCGTGCTGGTGGCCACCAACGTCGCCGCGCGGGGCATTCACATCGACGCCCTCGACCTCGTCGTCAACGTCGACCCGCCGGCCGACGCCAAGGACTATCTGCACCGTGGCGGGCGCACGGCGCGTGCGGGGGAGTCGGGGAAGGTGGTCACCCTGGTCACCCCCAACCAGCGGCGCGACGTGAACCGGATGATGTCCGACGCCGGGATCCGCCCGACGGTCGCACAGGTGCGCTCCGGTGAGGAGAAGCTGACCGCCATCACCGGCGCGAAGCGCCCGCCGACCGAGACGAAGACCACCACCGGCAACGCTCCCTTCCGCGGCATCGGCACCCGCCCGGGCCGCCCCGCCAAGGAGTCCCGCAAGGCGGCCGAGGCCCGCAAGACCGCGGAGGCCCGAGCCGCGGCCCGGGTCCGCAAGGGCCGCTGACGCCTGGGTCAGCGAGGGGGAACCCTCCCGTTCTTGAAGGCGGGTGGGCTTCCCGCTGCCCTGGCGGCCGAGCCTCAGGCGCCTCTGGCGGCGGCGACCTGCGCGGCCACGAAGACAGCGAGCCGCAGCGCCTGGTGTGCGAGGCGATGGCGGTGGTGGCAGCCGTCGCGGTCCGGCCCCAGCGGGTGCGAGGGCTCGGGGGCACGGCTTGCGGGCGAAGGCCGCCGTGTTCCCCGATGACTTGCGGGTGGGGGCTGCTGACCGTCGTCAGAGGGCGAACGCCTCGGTCAGGCGCACGTGGTAACCGTCCTCCTCCATCAGGACGACGGTGACCCCGAAGGGGGAGGGGTGGTCGATGTCGAGCGGGACGAAGGAGTAGTCGACCGCGGCCCGGACCGGGGGGAGCAGTTCGCCGTCCGGCTGGGGTTCGGGCACGGGGAGCCACTGTGGCTCGATCGTGGCTCGGCCCTCGGGGGCCCGCTCGGCGTAGGGGAACCGGTGCAGGGTGTGGCCGTCCTTCGTGGCGTGTACCAGGTTCAGGCACGGCGCCGGTTCGGTGACCGGCAACTCGCAGGCGGCGGCGACGTCCTGGGTCTCCCAGGCGAGGACGACCTCGTCGGCGCCGGCCGCCGCGGCGATGTTCGACAGTTGGGCGATGCCGGTGAGCGCGTCCTTGCCGGTCTCGACGGGACGCAGCCAGATCAGGCCGACCAGTTCACCGCGGACCAGCGGCATGATGACCGGACGGGGCACCGCCCCCTCGCCCAGGCCCGCGGTGTACGCGTTCCTCATCGATGCGGCCAGTGCGTCCCAGGTCTGGGTGTCCACGAACTTCCTCTCACCAACAGCACGTTCACGAATCAGGCGACCCTGTCACGGCAGCAGCGCCGACGCCACCTCGTGCGTTCGGGACCAGTGGCAGGAGCGGCCGGTCAGGGAGGACCTGCGGAATCCGCTCCAGGACGCCGCCCGCGAACACGTCGTACAACGGCAGCGTCTCCAGGTGCACGTATCCGATGTGGCAGTCGCACACCGCCGAGGGGCAGGCCCGCGGGCGCAGCGCGGCGCGGTAGGAGCCGTCGTACAGATTTCCCAGTTCCGCGCGGACGAAATGACAGCGGCGCACCGTGCCGTCACCGTCCACCGAGAGCACCGACTCGCCGGTGCGGCACGGCAGGCCCGCCGAGCGGTGCGGGTGGCGGCTGAGGGGGAAGAGCGGGTCGAGTTCGGTCCACCGGCCGGCCTGCTCGTCGGTGTAGGTGTGCCCTTCGGCGGCGTTCACCCACAGATAGACGTGCTCCGGCAGCTCCGCGCGCAGCCGTCGCGCGTGCTCCAGATGGTCCGGTACGCCGACGATGCCGACGCTGAAACGGATCCCGAGGGCGGACAGCTCGTACGTCTTGGCCAGGAACCGTTCGTAGGGTGTCTGCCCGGGATGGTAGGTGCACCACAGGGCGACGGTGTCGCGGTCCGCGTCCGCGAGCCAGTCGGTCCGGCAGCTCAGGTTGGTCTGGATGGCGACCCGGCGTATGTGCGGCCGGTGCGAGAGTTCCACGAGCGCGCGCCGGTACCAGGAGCGGACCAGTCCCTCGCCCCACGGGGTGAAGAGCACCGACAGCCCGTCCTCCCGCTGCGCGCACGCCCACGCCGTGAACCGCTCCAGTGCCGAGCGGTCGGCGCGCAACTGCTCCGCGGTGTCGCGGCGCTTCGCGAACGGGCAGTACGGGCAGTCGTAGTCGCAGGAGGAGAGCGGCCCGCGGTACAGCAGTGTCAGATCCACCGGGCGCCTCTCACTTCGTCTCGTAGGCGGCCATGGCGTCGCGCACCGCCGGTGAGAAGAAGTCGGGGCCGATGGCGTCCGAGTGGGCCAGCCCCTCGGCGGACAGGCGCAGCCGGTCCGCCCGGTCGCTGTCGAGCCAGCCACGGGCGGCGAGGAGGTCCAGCTCGACGGGAAAGTCCTCGTACGGGTCCGAAGCGAACCGCAGTCGGTATTCCGCGACGGGCAGGCCCTCGGCCTGGAGCAGGGACTGCAGCAGATGCCGGCGCCGTGCCTCGTCCTCGTCGACCCAGCGCCCGTGCAGCGCGTGGGAGAAGTCCTCGGTGGTGGTGTAGTCGTCGATGATGCCGCGTATCTCCCGCATCGACACGGCGTAGTCGAAGGAGTAGTGCAGCCGGGAGGTGTACGAGCGGGCACCGCAGCCCAGACCGATCATGCCGTCGGTCTGGCAGGCGTAGTCGTCCGGTCCCTGCGGCGGTGCGTCCGAGCGCCGGAACATGCGCATCGACACCTGCTCGTAGCCGTGGGAGAGCAGATGGTCGCGGCCCTCCCGATAGCGGCGCAGCCGCTGCCCGTCCCAGTCCCGGTCCGCCGCCTGCGGGTCGGTGTGGCGGCCGAGACCGGTGAGGGGGCGGATGTAGAGGGGGTACAGATAGATCTCCTCGGGACGCCAGGCGAGGGCCGCGTCGAGGGAGTAGCGCCAACTGGCCGCCGTCTGGCCGTCGATGCCGTAGATCAGGTCGATGTTGAGGACGGGCACGGCGGCCTCGCGGATACGGGTCAGCGCCGCTTCGACGTCGGACCTGTGCTGTGGGCGTACGGCGGCCCGCGCCTCCTCCTCGACGAAGCTCTGCACGCCGAGGCTCAGGCGGGTCGCGCCCCGCTCCGCCAGCACGGCCAGCCGGTCCGCCGTGGCCGTGGACGGCGACGCCTCCACGGACAGCGGGACGGCCCGCAGATCCACGCCCATCTCCCGCTCGGCGATGTCGCACAGCCGCTCCAGCTCCGCGGCCTCCAGAAAGGTCGGAGTGCCGCCGCCGAACGCGGCGTTGGCGAACCGCGGGGGCCGCGCGTCGCCCAGGGCCTCACGGACGGCGGCGGCCTGGCGTTGCAGGGCGTCCAGGTAGCGGCCCGTCAGCCCGTCCGGCGCGCCGATGCGGGTGAACAGGTTGCAGAAGCCGCAGCGGACCTCGCAGAACGGGATGTGCAGATACAGCGACAGCGCCTGCCGGGACTCGCCGGCCCACAGGTCCGCGAGCCTGGGCGCGGGGCGGGACTCGGAGGCGAGCTCCCGGTAGGCGGTCTTGTGCGGGTACGCGTACGTATAGCTCTGGTACGGCCGCGGCGGGTGGACGGAGGTGTCCGCGGAGGTGACGTTCGTGCTCATACGGACGGCTCCAGGAAGAAGTGGCCGTAGGGCACGGTCCACACGGACTCGTGACCGAGGCGGTGACCGGTGTACCCGTCGTCCCCGTAGGCGGTGCCGTGGTCGGAGCAGACGATGGCGAAGCAGCGGCGGCGCGAACTCATCGCCGCGAACAGCCGCCCGACATGACGGTCGATGTACTCCAGCGCGGCGGCATGCGTGAGCCGGCTGTCGCCCGCCTCGCGGGTCGCGCCGGGGAGGTGGAACCAGTTCGGCTGGTGCAGTGCGGAGGCGTTGAGGAAGAGGAACAGCCGCTGCTCGGGCGGCAGTTCGGCCACCGTCTGCTCGGCGCGTGCCACCTGCGCCTCGAAGGAGGTCGGGGAGGCCACGGAGAACTCCGGCTCCCAGTGGCTCTCCTGGAAGAAGCCGGGCAGGACGTCGCCCAGGGCGCCCTGCTTGTTGAAGAAGCCGACGCCACCGATGCACACCGTGCGGTAGCCGTGCGCGGCCAGGCCGGACACGAGGTCCGGGGCGTCGAAGACGTACGTGCCGTCCGCCGTCGTCTCGCTGCCCGCGAACCGGGCCGCGAACAGTCGCGGATGCGGTCCGGGCGTGGCCGGTGTGGGCAGGAAGCCCGCGAACATCGCCTGGTGGGAGGCGTAGGTGAAACTCCCGGGCGCGTGCCGCTTCTCCCAGGTGCCGCCCGGCAGGTGCGCGGTCAGGTTGGGGAGCCGTCCGGCGGCGGCGAGTTCGACGGCCACGTCGTGGCGGAGGGTGTCCAGGGTGAGCAGCAGCAGGTCGTCGTGGCCCACCACCTGGTTCATGTCCGGCCCGGCGGCCGGGGCGGGAAGGGGCTCAGACGGTGGCATGTGTGGTCCTCGGCAGCTCGTGCGGTCGTACGGGTGGTGCGGGTGGTTCCGCGGCTGGCCCCGGTGTCCCCGGCAGGCGGCCGGGGGAGAAGGAGACGGCCGCGGCGACCTGGGCGGCGTACGTGTCCAGGCCCTCCGCCCCGCTGTCAGGGAGACCGGTGAGGCGGGGGAGCAGGTCACCGAACGCGTTGACCTCCCCGACGGCGAAGCGCCGCCAGCCGACGGCCGGCAGCAGATCGACACCGACACACAGGGTGCCGGGGAAGCAGGCCGCGGCCCGCTCGCTGGTGTCGAGGGCCGCGGCCCACCGGTCACCGGCCAGCACCCGGACGGCCGCCAGGTCGCCGCGCGCGCCGCCCAGATGCAGATTCGTCAGCGGGGAACGGCTCGTGCGGACCACGGCGTGGGTGGCCCTGCCACCCACGACCACGATGCGCAGATCCGCCGACCGTCCGCCGAGCGACGCCTTGGGCAGCCACCGTTCGATGTGCAGTCCGTCCGGTGCGAGCGTGTCGACGATCGCGGCGATCTCCCGCTCCTCGGTGTAGCGGCGCAGGCGCAGGGAGTTGTGGAGCCGGCCCTCCTCGGTCCGCTCCACGGACGTGGTCGCGCGGAAGCGCCCCGACGCGGTCGTCTCGATCGCCAGGACACCGGAGGCGGAGGAACCGTGCGCGAGCTTGACGAAGACGCGCCGCAGACCCGCCTCCTCCATGATTCGCCGTACGTCCGCCCAGTCCCGCACCGGCGCCGCACCGCCGGAGGTGGGGGACTGCGGTACCGGCACGCCCGCCCGGACGAGCCGGTCATGACACAGCCGTTTGTCGAACATCACGGCCAGATCCACCGGGTCGTCGAGCCGTCGCCCACCCCGCAAGGAGGCCACGCACTCCAGCAACCGCCCGTACCAGCGCGCGGACCCCTCGACCCGCGTCGGATCGTCCACCCCGCGCAACAGGGCGTCCACCTCGGCGCTCTCCCCGGGAGAGTCGAGGCGGACGAGCTCGTCGTCGGCGAAGTCGTGTCCGCCTTCGCGCAGCACGTCCCGCCACTCGACCACGCGAGGCGTGCCGTGACCGGCGGCCCCGGTGGCCGCGGCGAACAGGCTCACCCGACGGTTGTCCCCGTTGGCGACCACCGCCCACCTCGGCGAGGCGCTCCCCGCCTCCGTGTACCGCATGCCGCTCCCCATCCCCCTGTGTGCCTTGCTTCCCTGGCCCCGACGGCCGGTGTGCTACTCGCCCACCGAGACGAAACGCCAGACCTCGCCGTCCCCGTCCTCGTCGGAGTCGGCGTCTTCGGGATCGGCGTCGACCTCCACACCGGCGGGCTCCAGCGTCTCCAGCAGCCGGGTACGCAGCGCTTCACTGAGGTAGTTGTGGTGCAGGTCGAGCTTCTTCAGATGCGTCAGCGGCTGACCGGTCAGCAGCGCCGTCGCACCCTCGTCGGTGAGCACGCCCATCGAGACGTCCAGCACCTCCAGCCGTGCCACCACCGGCGCGGACGCGAGTGCCGTACAGATGGCGTCCTGGATCTCGCTGTTGCACAGGGCGAGCCGCGTGAGGTTCGGCAGCCTGGTGCCCGCGAAGAAGGGCTCCAGGTCGGCCACGTCGGCATCACCGCCGTACTCGGACGTGCCCAGCCACAGGTCGAGTTCGACGAGGGCGGGCAGATCGCTGCCCGCGATGCCGCGCACCACCTCGACGGGCATGCCACCGGTCTCCACGGTCAGACTGCGCAGCCGCTCGTGACGGACCGCGGGGAAGACCAGTTCGTTGCCCCCGCGGACTCCGAACTCCTCCAGGTCGGGAAAGGCATCCAGGAGGGGAGTGACGTCACCCTGGGTGATCCAGGAGATCTCGCTCTCCTCCATCACGATGTCGCCCAGGAACAGGCCGCGCAGGGCGGGCAGTTGGCCACGAGCCGCCACCAGAGCCCCGATCACGGCGTCGGGGCCGCTGTCGTACACGTTGCTCCAGGCGCCGACGATCAGGGCGCGGACCTGCCGGGTGTCGACCGCCTCCAGGAAGCGGGCGAAGGCCTGCTCCCACTCCTCCTTAGCGTCGTAGGAGTCGACGGCGATGCGCCATGCGACGGAATCGGGCGACGGAAGGGCGGACACGTCCGCCGGTGTGTCACCGGCGTCGGGAAAGGTGAAGGCCGGCAGGCCGTGGAATTCCCCGAGGTGGCTACCGATGGTCATGCGTGCCTGCTCCCTGATGCTGAGACCGGTGGATCGGCTGTCGTGGTGCTGGTCCTGGCGCGTGCCGATCGCATCCAGGTAAAGGAGTTCTACCAAGCCCCACTGACAACGCCGCGAACAGGGGCCCCCGCACGGCCCGGCGGCCCTTCGGCGAGCCGCGGCCGACCGGACGCCACGCCCGGCCCGGTTCGGCTGTGAGGCCCGATTGTCAGTGCCCGCCTCTACGGTCGTTCCCATGGCACACGTCGTGCCGCATCGGGAGGGAGACCCATGTACCGGCAAGGTGACGTTCTGATCGTGGCGCTGGCCGAGGGCGCGGTGCCGGAGTACGCGGTCGACGCGACGTCCGAACCGCGTGACGGCCGCGGCAGACTCGTCCTGGCCCTCGGTGAAGTCACCGGGCACGCCCATGCGGTGGCCGGTCCGGGACGCCTGATCCGGGAGGCCGGTGTGTTCGGGCCGATGCTGCTGCACGTGCCCGAGGGTGCGCGGGTCGTGCACGAGGAGCACGCGGCGATCTCGCTCCCGAAGGGCTGGTACCGGGTGATCCGGCAGCGGGAGTACATCCCGGGTTCGGTGCGCGTCGTCGCCGACTGACAGCACCGGGCAGGCGGGGGAAGCGAAGAACCGGGCGGCACGGGGATGCGGTCCGGCACAGCAACTGGGAGAGGAACGGCGTTGAAGGATCAGGGCAGTTGGCGGGCGGCGGCAGCGGCGACGGGACCGGGTGACCGGGCGGTGGCCGAGGAGGGCGTCCGACTCGCCTACCGGCGTGCGGGACTGCCGGAACCCGACCGGATCCTGTGGGCGCGCTCGCCCCGCGAGGCGGTACGCATGCTCATGACGGCCACGCACCCGGACGGTTCGGCGCTCGGCCCTCTCGGCGCCGGTGTCCGCGACGCGGTGCTGGGCGCGCCCTGGGCCGCCGAACGGGCCAGGCTGCACGCGGAGTTGGGGCCGGAGCGGTGGAGCGGGCACTGGCGGACCACGGGAGCGAGCCTGTGGGAGGCGACCCGCACCCTGGTCGACCGGGTGCGGGCGGGAACAGTCGAGGAACTCGCCGCCGACCGGCAGGAGGAGGCGCAGGTCCGCCTGCTGCTTCTGGACGCCGCACTGGGACAGCACGACGCGGCCTGGCTGTGCGCGTTCGAGTCCGGCGACGACAGCCCCTTGGCGGGCCTTGCCAAGGTGGCGGGCGAGGCGGGCTGGTGGTGGCCCTACGAGAGGACGGCGATCGTCAGCGAACGCCCTCTGACCCTGCACCGCGACGAAGCGGGCCGCCTGGACCGTGGCGACGGCCCGGCGCTCGGTTACGCGGACGGATTCGAGCTGTACGCCTGGCGCGGCATGCCCGTGCCACGGGACTTCCTGGACGAGCTGACCGCGCTGACCCCGGAGCGGATCCGCGGCGAGGAGAACGCCGAACTCCGCCGGGTGATGCTGGAGTACTACGGCTACGACCGCTACCTGGACGAGTCCGGCGCGAAACCCGTCCACCGCGACGAGACGGGGGTGCTGTGGCGCGTCGAACTGGTCGGTGACGAGGACGTGGTCATGGTCGAGGTCGTCAACTCCACGCCGGAACCGGACGGTACGAGCCGCACCTACTGGCTGAGGGTGCCGCCGACGACCCGTACGGCCCGTGAGGGAGTGGCCTGGACGTTCGGAATAGGCGCGGAACTGTACGAGCCGTTGCGGCAGACGTGACCGGAAGCTCGTGCCTGCCGAGGCGCCGACCGGCTGGTCCTCGGTGCCGCCCGCGCCGGGTATGGTCCCCGCCTTGTCGGTGATGCGGGCGGGCAGGCCACCCTCGCAGGCGGTGCACTTCTCCATCGAAGGCAGCTCCTACGGCTTCCCCTGGACGCGGATCGACCCTGACGGCCGGACCGTCGGCGCCTGATCCCGCCCCGGGGCGGTTCCCGTACGTCGGAGCCGGCGTCAGGACACCTGTACCGGTGTGGTCTCCAGGAGTTCGGCGGCCATCCGGCGGGCGGGAGCCTCGGTCTGCCGCGCGATGCGGTGGAAGGTCTCCTGGGCCGAGCGGGCCGGCCAGTCCGGGGGCAGATGGCCGGCGGGGAGCCGTGGGTCCGTGCGGATGGTGTCCAGCCATTCGCTGATCACGCGCAGCCGGACACCGAGCGGGTCGTCGGAACCGGTGCCGGGCCAGGTGGACCAGCGTCTGTCGAAGTCGGCGTAGCGGGCGCCGATGCTGCCCAGGTCCCAGGTGTCACGGATCATCAGGCCGATGTCGGTGGCGTCGTCGGCCGAGGCATGGAAGATCTTGACGTGGGCCGCGAGGCCGAGCTCGGAGACGAGCGTGGAGACGTCGACGTCCCCGGGGGCGATCCACAGGCCGCTGTACAGGGCGCCGAAGCCCGACCAGGTGAGCCGGGAGCGCAGATCGTGCCGCTGGCGCTGCCAGGACTCGGGCAGTGAGAAGCCGAGCAGTGTCCAGGTGCCGTCCCACTCCTCGTTGACGGCGCCGGTCTGCCAGAGGCGTCGCCGGCCGTCCCAGAGGATCTGTTCCGTCTGGGCGGTCAGGCCGAAGTACATCCTGCGTCCCTGGCGCCGGCGCTGCAGCAGACCCCGGTTGACCATGCGGGTGAGGGTGGACCTGACGGCGTGTTCCCCGACTCCGGCACGGGCGAGCACATCGATGATGCTGCCCGAGTACACATGACCGAGCCCCTCCTCCAGGACGTAGCTGCCGAAGAGGGCGAACATGAGTGACTGGGGGCGCGGCTGCGGTCCGGCGGGGGTCTCCTCCGCGGCCTGGGTGTTCTCGTCGTGCACGTCGGAAAGGGTACGGCCGCCCCGCAGGTCCCCGACGTCAGGGGGCTCGGGCGAGGTCACCGGGACGTCGGCCCGACGGGGCCACGGATTCTCATGCGGGGCTGCACGGACGGAACTCCCTTTTTCGATGTGCCTCGTTGGCGGTGGCCGCGCTCGTCGAAGTTGTCGGGGCCTCTCTTGTCCTGAGTGCTGACAGCGCGAACATAGGTGTGTACATTGCGGCCGTCAAGAAAGTGCACAACATTCGGGTCGCAGGTCCGCGCGACTCGTTCCGTCATCTCGGGGCGTTCACCCATCCAGCGTTGCTTCCGTCAGGAGAGGCCCATGCAGAGGCGCATTTTCGGGCTTGCCGCAGTAGTGATCACGGTCGTCGGCGCGGCCGGATGCGGGTCGTCGGACCCGGCAGACAGTGGTTCGTCGTCCTCGGGCGGCGACAAGACCACGCAGGTCAAGGTCGGCATCATCCCCATCATCGATCTGGCGCCGCTCTATCTGGGCCAGAAGAAGGGGTTCTTCAGCAGCCGGGGCATCGAACTGGAGATGGTGAGTGCCCAGGGCGGCGCGGCGATCATCCCCGGTGTGGTGAGCGACCAGTTCCAGTTCGGGTTCAGCAACACCACGTCGCTGATGATCGCCCAGGTCAAGGGCGTACCGATCAAGTCCGTGGTCAACGGTGCGGCCTCCAACGGCAAGGTCGGCGGAGACGTCACCGGTGTGGCCGTCAAGAAGGACAGCTCGATCAAGTCGGCCAAGGACCTCGCCGGGCACACGGTCGCCGTCAACACCCTGCAGAACATCGGATCCACCACGGTGCGCGAGTCGGTCCGCAAGGCCGGCGGCGACCCGGAGAAGGTCACGTTCGTCGAGATGCCGTTCGATCAGATGCCGGCCGCGCTGGACGGCGGGCGGGTGGACGCCGCCTGGATGGGCGATCCCGCGATGACGATCGCCAAGGCACAGGGCGCCCGCGTCGTGGCCTCTCCGTTCGCCGAGACGGACCCGCAACTCACCGTGGCGACGTACTTCACCTCCACCCAGCTCGTGAAGCAGAAGCCGGACCTGGTCAAGAAGTTCGCCGCGGCCATGAGCGAGTCGCTCCAGTACGCCTCCGACCACCCGGACGAGGCACGCCAGATCCTCACCACCTACACGAAGATCGGCGGCGATGTCCTGAACAAGCTCACGCTGCCCAGCTGGCCGGCGGAGGTCGACATGGCCTCGCTGGAGAAGCTCGCCTCCCTCGGTGAGGAGGACGGCCTCTTCGACGGCAAGAAGCCCGACCTGAACGCCCTGTTCTCATGACCCGCGCCGCCGTCACCACGGACGCGGCGGGCTCCGCCGGGACCGGCACCGGTCCCGGCGGAGCCCCCGCCCGGCGGCTCCCGGAACGGGCCGTCGCCCCGCTGCGCGGCCTGGCCGGAATCGCCGGACTCGTCGTGGTGCTCGAAGTGCTGCCGCACACCGGTCTGGTGTCGGCCGACTATCTGCCCCCGGCCTCGGAGACCGTCGGCGCACTGTGGCACCTGCTCGCCGAGCAGACGTTCTGGACCGCGCTCGGCGACACCCTCACCGGCTGGGGCCTGGGCCTGGCCATCTCCGTCGTGGCGGGCGTGGCGGCCGGACTGGTCATCGGCTCGATACCCGTCCTGCGCGCGGTCACCGCCTCCACCATCGAGTTCCTGCGCCCCATCCCGTCCGTCGCCCTGATCCCCGTCGCCGTCCTGCTCTACGGCACCGACCTCAGGTCCAAGCTGCTGCTCGTGGTGTACGCCTCCTTCTGGCAGGTGATCGTCCAGGTCCTGGCCGGCATCCAGGACGTCGACCCGGTCGCGGACGACACCGCCCGCAGCTATCGGCTCGGCACCTGGGGACGGCTGCGCCACGTCATGTGGCCCACCGCGCTGCCGTACGTGATGACGGGCGTACGGCTGGCCGCCACCGTCGCCCTCATCCTCGCCGTGACCGCCGAACTCGTCATCGGCGCACCCGGACTCGGCCAGGAGATCGCCGTCGCCCAGACGTCCGGAGCCGTACCGCAGGTCTACGCCCTGGTCCTGGTCACGGGGCTGCTCGGCGTCGCCGTCAACCTGGTGGCGCGAGCGGTCGAGCGGCGGGCACTGCACTGGCACCAGTCCGTACGCACAGAGGTGGCCGTATGACCGTCCTCACCGTCCTGCGACGCGCCCTGCTTCTCCTGGGCCTGCCCGTGGTCCTCTTCGCCGTGTGGTGGTTCGCCACCGCGGACAGCACCGACTTCTACGTGCCCCCGCTGTCCGCCATCCTCGGAGCCTTCGGGAAGGTCTGGACGGGGGAACGTCTGCTGTCCGACGTCGTCCCGAGTCTCCTGCGCCTCACGGCCGGCTATCTCCTCGCCGTGGTGGTCGGCGTGGGGCTCGGCCTGCTGGTCGGGATGCGCCGCGTCGTACGGGACGTCCTGGAACCGGTCCTGGAACTCTTCCGGGCCATCCCGCCGCCCGTCCTCGTACCGGTGATCATGCTGTTCGCGGGCATCGGCGACACCATGAAGGTCATCGTCATCGTCAGTGGCTGTGTGTGGCCGATCCTGCTCAACACCGTGGAAGGCGTCCGCGCCGTGGACGAGGTGCTCAGCGACACCTGTCGGTCCTACGGCATCACCGGCGCCGCCCGGCTGCGGCATCTGGTGCTGCGCGCGGCGAGCCCGCAGATCGTCACGGGCATGCGCCAGGCCCTGTCGATCGGCATCATCCTCATGGTCATCAGCGAGATGTTCGCCGCCAGCAACGGCCTGGGCTTCACGATCGTGCAGTTCCAGCGCTCGTTCGCCATCCCTGAGATGTGGAGCGGCGTCCTGCTCCTCGGCATCCTCGGCTTCCTCCTCTCCCTGCTCTTCCGGTTCGCCGAGAACCGGGTCCTGGCCTGGTACCACGGCCTGCGCCGTGCCCAGCGCAACCCCTGAAACGGAGCCGTCGATGCTCGACGTACGCAACCTGCAGAAGATCTACACCGGACGGAACCGCAACGTCGAAGCCCTGCGGAACCTGACGTTCCATATCGGTGCCGGTGAACTCGTCTGCCTGGTCGGGCCGTCGGGATGCGGCAAGACCACCCTGCTGAAATGCATGGCGGGACTCCTCGCCCCCACCGACGGCGAAGTACTCCTGGACGGACGCGCGGTCGACGGCCCCCCGCCCGGGATGGCGGTCGTCTTCCAGGAGTACGGCCGCTCCCTGTTCGCCTGGATGAACGTCCGCGACAACGTCGCCCTGCCCCTGCGCCGCAAGAAGCTCGGCAAGGAGCGGACACGGGAACTGGTGGACCACGCACTCGAAGTCGTGGGACTGGCCGACGCCCACCAGGCCTACCCCTGGCAGCTGTCGGGCGGTATGCAGCAGCGCGTCGCCATCGCCCGCGCCGTCGCCTTCGAACCGAAGGTCCTGCTCATGGACGAGCCCTTCGCGGCCGTCGACGCCCAGACACGTGCCGAACTCGAGGACCTCATCCGGCAGTTGTGGCGGGACCTCGGCGTCACCGTCCTGTTCGTCACCCACGACATCGACGAAGCCGTCTACCTCGGCCAGCGCACCGTCATCCTGTCCAAGTCGCCGACGATCGTGCAGGAGGACCTCACCATCGACCTCCCCGACGAGCGCGACCAGTTGCACACCCGCTCCAGCCCCCGCTTCGCCGAACTGCGCGCCCACGTCTACGAACAGATCCAGCGGGCAAAACACCGGAGCGGCGACACGGACCCCGAGGCTGTGGACCGGATGCCGGAGCCCGCTCTGCAGAAGACCGAACACTGAACCGCCTCTTGTCGTCCGCACGGAGCGGGCGGTGACGCCCGTACAGGTCGGCGTGCCTTCGAGTGCTGTCCTTCAAGTCGCTCGGGCACGCGTTCGCGCAGGCCCCCGGGCCGGGTTGTCGCACGGAGCGGGGACGGCTTCGTCCGGCTTCGGGGGATGCCTCAGAACATCGCCTGGATGATCCCCACGGTGCGCGCCAGGTGCGGCTCGGAGCGGTCGGCGCGGTGGGCGACGGCCAGCTCGATGCGGGCCTTGGCCCCGGTCAGCGGCAGGTAGGTGACGCCGTCGAGGGCCAGCGCGGTCACGGGCTCGGGGACGACCGCGACGCCGAGGCCGCCCGCCACGAGCGTGACCAGCGTCGAGGTCTCGCCGACCTCGTGGCGGATGTGCGGCTCCACTCCGGCGTCGCGCAGGAGGCCCAGCACGACGTCGTACATCACCGACCGGCGGTCGGCGGAGTGCACGATCAGGTCGGCACCGGCGAGGTCCGTGACGCGCAGTCGTGACCGCCGGGCGAGGGGGTGGTCGACCGGTACGGCGACCACGAGCCGGTCCCGGCGCAGCGTGTGCACGGTGAGGGACAGGTCGGCCGCCGGAGGGCGCAGCAGCGCGACGTCGATCGCGCCCGTGCGCAGCGCCTCGACCTGACCGGGCGCGAGCATCTCGCCGCGGAAGGAGAACTCCACGCCCGGAAGCTCCTCCGCGAGCCGCCGGGAGAGCGCGGGCAGGAGGCTGTACGTCGCCGAGCCCACGCACCCGATCGCGAGGTGGCCCACCGAACCGGCGGCGACGAGCCGGGCGTGATGGGCGGCCTCCTCGACGCCGGCGAGGATCGCGCGCGCCCGTTCGAGGTAGGCCCGGCCGGCCTCGGTGAGGTCGACGCGGCGTGTGGTGCGGTGGAGCAGCTCGACGCCGAGCTCGCCCTCCAGCTGGCGGATCTGCTGGGAGAGCGGCGGCTGGGCCATGTGGAGCCGCTCTGCGGCGCGACCGAAGTGACGCTCCTCGGCCACCGCCACGAAGTACCGAAGATGACGCAGATCCATATGCCAACGATATCAATGAGCTTGGATATGTGTACTTCAGAATATCGCGCGCCACGGCTACCGTCGGTGTCATGAGTGCTTATCTGTACGCCGCGACGCGGACGCCGTTCGGCCGCTTCAACGGAGCGTTGGCCGGTGTCCGCCCCGACGACCTGGCCGCCGCCGCGATCACCTCGACGCTCGCCGATGTGCCGGGTCTCGACCCCGCCGCGATCGACGACGTGGTGTGGGGCAACGCCAACGGCGCAGGCGAGGAGAACCGCAACGTCGGCCGCATGGCCGCGCTGCTCGCCGGGCTTCCGGTGAGCGTGCCCGGCACCACGGTCAACCGGCTGTGCGGTTCGAGCCTCGACGCGGCGATGACGGCCAGCCGGACGATCGAGTGCGGCGACGCCGAGGTGGTGCTGACCGGCGGCGTGGAGTCGATGACACGTGCGCCGTGGGTACTGCCCAAGTCGGCGAAACCGTTTCCGGTCGGCGACGTCACCGCGGTCTCGACCACGCTCGGCTGGCGGCTGGTCAACCCGCGGATGCCGAAGGAGTGGACGGTCAGCCTCGGCGAGGCCAACGAGCGGCTCCGGGAGCGTTTCGGCATCTCCCGCGAGCGGCAGGACGAGTTCGCCGCCCGCTCGCACCAACTCGCGGACCTGGCGTGGGAGTCGGGCTTCTACGACGGCCTGGTGGTGCCGGTCGAAGGTGTCGACCTGACCCGCGACGAGGGCATCAGGGCCGGGTCCACGCCAGAGGTGCTGGCCGGGCTCAAGCCGGTCTTCCGTACACCGGAGCAGGGCGGCACCATCACCGCGGGCAACGCCAGTCCGCTCAACGACGGTGCCTCCGCGGTGCTGCTGGGCAGCGAGAAGGCCGCGGCCACGATCGGGGCCGACCCGATCGCCCGTATCGCCGGCCGCGGAGTGATGGCGCTGGAGCCGCAGGCCTTCGGCTACGCCCCGGTCGAGGCCGCGAACCGCGCGCTCGCGCGGGCCGGGATCGGCTGGGACCAGGTGGGCGCGGTCGAACTCAACGAGGCCTTCGCCGTACAGTCGCTCGCCTGCCTCGACGCGTGGAAGATCGACCCCGCCATCGTCAACCAGAAGGGCGGCGCCATCGCGATCGGTCACCCGCTGGGCGCCTCGGGCGGTCGGGTCCTCGCCACGCTGGCCAAGGTGCTGCGCGTCACGAAGCAGCGCTACGGCGTCGCCGCGATCTGCATCGGGGTCGGCCAGGGGCTGGCCGTCGTACTCGAGAACTGCGGCGTCACGGAGGCGGGCAAGTGAGCCGGGCGGAGATAGCCGAGAGCGCCGACGCGGCGGTCGCCGGGATCGAGGACGGGGCGACCGTCCTCGTCGGGGGCTTCGGCCTGGCCGGGATGCCGTTCGATCTGATCGACGCGCTCATCCGGCAGGGGGCGAAGGACCTCACGATCGTGTCCAACAACGCCGGCAACGGCGAGGTCGGACTGGCCGCGCTGCTGGCCGCCGGCCGGGTGCGCAAGGTGCTCTGTTCCTTTCCGCGCCAGGCCGACTCCTGGGTCTTCGACGGCCTCTACCGCGAGGGGAAGATCGAGCTGGAGGTGGTGCCGCAGGGCAACCTCGCCGAGCGGATGCGCGCGGCCGGTGCCGGCATCGGCGCGTTCTACTGCCCGACCGCCGTCGGCACACCGCTGGCCGAGGGCAAGGAGGAGCGGGAGATCGACGGCCGGAAGTACCTGCTGGAGTACCCCATCAAGGGCGACTACGCGCTGATCGGCGCGCATGTCGCGGACACGCTGGGCAACCTCGTCTACCGGAAGACGGCCCGCAACTTCGGACCGGTTATGGCCACGGCCGCGACGACGACCATCGTCCAGGTCGACGAGGTCGTCGAGCCCGGGACGCTCGACCCCGAGGCCGTCGTCACCCCGTCCATCTACGTCGACCGGATCGTCCAGGTGGCGGCCCGTCGCTACACCGTCCAGGGGGCACGATGACCACCACGCCGACCGCCCGGATGTACGCCGAGGCGCCGAGGAGCGCCGACCACCAGCTCTCGATGGGGGAGCTGGCCGCCGTCATCGCACGCGACATCCCGGCCGGGGCCTTCGTCAACCTCGGTATCGGACAGCCCACCAAGATCGCCGATCATCTGCCGGCCGGCTCCGGGGTGGTGCTGCACACCGAGAACGGCATGCTCAACATGGGTCCGAAAGCCGAGGGCGACGCGGTCGACCCCGACCTGACCAACGCCGGCAAGGTCCCGGTGACCGAGCTGCCGGGCGCGGCGTACTTCCACCACGCCGACTCCTTCGCGATGATGCGCGGCGGCCACCTCGACGTGTGCGTCCTCGGGGCCTACCAGGTCGCCTTCGACGGCGACCTGGCCAACTGGACCACCGGCAAGCCCGATGACATCCCCGCAGTCGGCGGCGCCATGGACCTCGCCATCGGCGCCAAGGACGTCTACGTGATGATGACGCTCTTCACCCGCTCCGGCGAGCCGAAGCTGGTGCCGCGGTGCACCTACCCGCTCACCGGCGTCGGCTGCGTCAGCCGCGTCTACACGGACCACGGCGTCTTCGACGTCGGCCCCGACGGCGTACGCGTCCGGGAAACGTACGGCGTCGGAGCTCACGAGCTGGCGGAGCGACTCGGCCTCGCGCTGTCGCCGTCCGCGTAGCGGCAGGCGCGTCGGCCGGCCGAACCGGGTGGCGCGCCTGAAGGTAGCCGCGTGCTTGTTCGACGGCTCGGAGTGCGGCTTCCATCCGGACTGGGCCCGCCCCCGGCACGGCCGGCGCGACTGGTGCCGGGGCCGGCCGATCCAGGACGGGGGGGCGGAAGCGGGACCGGGACGGTCCTGGCCGGGTGACCCGCAACGTCAGCGCAGGTGCCTCGGCTCTCGCTGTCGCCGCCCGTAGGCTGGGTCGCGCACAGGACGGACGGGAGGCCGGAGTGACCGAGGCGGCGTTGACCGAGGTGATGGCCGAGCTGGCCGCACTCGAGGACCCGAAGGCACGCGCGGTGAACGAGAGACACGGTGACGATCACGGTGTGAACCTCGGCAGGCTGCGCGCGCTCGCGAAGCGGCTGAAGACACAGCAGGAGCTGGCGTGCCGGCTCTGGGCGACGGACGACACCGCGGCGAGACTGCTGGCGCTGCTGATCTGCCGCCCGAAGGCGTTCGAGCATGACGAGTTGGACGGCATGGTGCGCGAGGCGCGCTCACCCAAGGTGCACGACTGGCTCGTGAACTACGTCGTGAAGAAGAACCCGCACGCCGAAGAGCTGCGCCTCGCCTGGTCCGCCGATCCGGACCCCGTGGCCGCGAGTGCCGGCTGGGCGCTGACCACCGAACGCGTGGCGAAGAAGCCCGAGGGCCTCGACCTGCCGGGACTGCTGGACGTCATCGAGGCGGAGATGAAGGGCGCCCCGGATCGCCTGCAGTGGGCGATGAACCACTGCCTGGCTCAGATCGGGATCGAGCACGCCGAGCACCGCGCCCGCGCGATCGCCATCGGCCAACACCTGGAGGTGCTCAAGGACTATCCGACGTCCCCGGGCTGCACCTCTCCGTTCGCGCCCGTCTGGATCACCGAGATGGTGCGCCGGCGCGAGAAGTAGCAGGCCCGAGCGCTGGTGCGGGGCTGCGGGCGGAGGCCCCCGGCTGTCTAGGGTGGAGGCCATGTCGACCACAACGCCCAGTCACTCGCCCCTTGTTGACCCTGCCGAGCTGATCGCCGACCCGTACGGTGCGTACGCGCGGCTTCGCGAGGCCGGGCCCGTCCACCGCATCACCGGAACGGACGGGCTTCCGGCCTGGCTCGTGACCCGCTACCACGACGTGCGCCACGCCCTGGCCGACCCCCGGCTCTCCCTCGACAAGGGCAACGCCAGGCCCGGCGGCTATCACGGGCTCACGCTGCCGCCCGCGCTCGACGCGAACCTGCTGAACATGGATCCGCCGGACCACACCCGGATCCGGCGACTGGTGTCCCGGGCGTTCACCCCGCGCCGTGTCGCCCTCCTGCGTGAACCCGTCAGGAAAACCGCCGGCTTACTGCTCGACACCATCGCCCCGCACGGCCGCGCAGACCTGATCGCCTCCTACGCGGCGCCGCTGCCGATCACCGTGATCTGCGAGCTGCTGGGCGTGGCTCCGCACGACCGGCAGGACTTCCGGGCCTGGACCGATGCCCTGGTGGCCCCGGACCCCGCACAACCGGACAGGGCGAAGGAGGCGGTCCGGTCCATGCTGGCCTTCTTCACCCAGCTCCTCGCCACCAAACGGGCCGCCCCCGCCGACGACCTGCTCTCCGCGCTGATCGCCGTACGGGACGAAGAGGACCGGCTGAGCGAGGACGAGCTCATGTCCCTGGCCTTCCTCGTCCTGTTCGCCGGATACGAGAACACCGTCCACCTGATCGGCAACGCCACTCTGGCCCTGCTCAGCCACCCCGGCCAACTGGCCGAGCTCCGCGCCGATCCCGGTCGGCTGGCCGGCGCGGTCGAGGAGTTGGCCCGCTACGACGGCCCCGTCCCGCTGGCCATCCGTCGCTTCCCCACCGAGGACGTGGTCATCGGCGGGATCACCGTTCCGGCCGGCGAGACCGTTCTCCTGTCCCTCGCCGCCGCCCACCGCGACCCGCGCCGCTTCACCGATCCCGACCGGCTCGACCTCGGGCGCGACGCCACCGGCCACCTCGCCCTCGGCCATGGCATCCACTACTGCCTGGGTGCGCCCCTGGCCCGGATGGAGACCGAGATCGCTCTCGCCGCACTCCTCGAACGATTCCCCGGGCTGGTCCTCGACGTTCCGGTGGACGAAGTACGCCGACGGCCCTCGATGCGAGCCCGGGGGCTGCTGAGTCTCCCCGTGCGCTTCTGACCGTGGGACGCGGACGCGTCGGCCGGGCCAGGCATCGGCGGGGCCGGCCGCCTCGCCGCCCTGCCGAGGAGCGGCGATGTCAGCCGGCTCTTCGCCGCAGACAGTCCAGCCGTGGGGTCGGTCGACGACCGCAGGTCACGCGTCCTGCAGTGCGGGGACGGGGAGTTCGCCCGAGCCCCGGACGATCAGGCGGGTGGGGACGGTGACGGTCCGGGCGCGGGTGCGGTCACCGTCGAGCCGGGTCAGAGCGGTGGCCGCCGCCGCCCTGCCGAGTTCTTCCGCGTCCTGGGCGACGACCGTCAGAGCCGGTTCGAGCGCCTCGGCGAGCGCCACCTCGTCGAAGGCGACGACGGCGACATCCTTGCGCTTGCTGCGGGCCAGTTCGGCCACTGTGCCCAACGCCATGATGTTGTTGCCGGCGAACAGCGCGGTGGGAGGATCGGCCAGGCCGAGCAGCTGGGCGGTCGCGGCCTCGGCGCCCTGCTGGTCGTGGGCGTTGCTGACGAGCGAGCGGTCGTAGGGGATGTCGGCTTCCTGCAGCGCCGAGCGGTAGCCTGCCAGACGTTCACGGCGGGTGTACAGCTTCAGGGGAAGGTCGCCGACGAAGCCGACGCGCCGGTGTCCGTGGGCGACGAGGTGGGCCACGCCGTCATGGGCTCCGGCACGGTTGGAGCTGACGATGCTGTCCGTGGCGAGGCCGACTCCGGGGCGGTCGAGGAAGATCACGGGGAGTCCCGCCGTGCGGTGGGACTTGAGATGGGAGTGGTCGGCGCCGACGGACGGCACGACGATCAGGATGCTGACGCGTCGGGCCAGGAACTTGTCCGTCAGGGCGCGTTCGCGATCGGGGGTGTCCGCGGAGGAGCCCATGAGCAGGGTCAGTCCGCGTTCGCGGACGGTGTCCTCGATGGCGCGGGCGACAGCTCCGAAGAAGGGGTTGGCGAGGTCGGGAATGACCAGGCCGATGGTCGTGTCCGGCCCGCCGACGCGGATGTTGCGGGCCATGAGGTTCGGCTGGAAGCCGAGCTTGGCCACTGCGGCCAGTACCCGCTGCCTGGTCTGCGCGGAGGCGGGTCCGTCCTCGTTGAGGACTCGGGAGACCGTCTTGGCGCTGACACCGACTTCGCGGGCGACGTCGGCCAGGGTGGGGCGGCGGTTCGCTGCCATGGAGGAAACCGTCTCCTGAGGGCTCTCGGTTCCGGCCGCGGCCTCGGCCGGAAACTGCGAGAGCGGTGTTGTGCTGTCAGGTGGCCTGGACTCCGGCGGCCTTGGCGGCCTCCGAATCCGCAACGACAGTATCTCCGGCCTCGTCGACGGTGAGTGCGCCGGTCATGATGGCGACGACCTCGGCCATGGAGTAGTCGGAGGGCTTGATCACGGCGGCGCGCCGGCCCAGGCGGTGCACGTGGATCCGGTCGGCGATCTCGAAGACGTGCGGCATGTTGTGGCTGATCAGAACGACCGGCATGCCCTTGTCCCGGACTCTGCGGATCAGGTCGAGAACCTGCCCGGACTCCTTGACACCGAGGGCGGCGGTGGGTTCGTCCATGACCACGACGCTGCTCGCCCAGGCGACGGACCGGGCGACCGCGACGGCCTGCCGCTGTCCGCCGGAGAGCGTCTCCACCGACTGCGTCAGCGAACGCAGGCCGATCTTCAGGTCGGCCATGTGCTCGGCCGCCTCCTGACGCATGCGCTTCTTGTCGAGCATGCGGAAGACACTGCCCAGGACGCCGGGGCGGCGCAGCTCCCGCCCGAGGAACACGTTCGAGGCGATGTCCATCGAGGCGGCCACGGCGAGGTCCTGGTACACCGTCTCGATGCCGTGGGCGCGTGCGCTCTGGGGCCCGGAGAAGGTGATGGGTTTGCCGTTCAGGCGAATCTCGCCCGCGTCCGGGACCACCGCGCCGGTGAGGGCCTTGATGAGACTGGTCTTGCCGGCGCCGTTGTCGCCGATGACCGCGAGGACCTCGCCGGGGAGCAGGTCGAAGTCGGCGCCGTCGATGGCGGTGACCTGGCCGTACCGCTTGACCAGGCCGCGGGCCTGCAGCACGGGCGTGGGGGAGGAGGTGGCGGTCATCGGGCCTTCTTCCGGGAGAGCTGGTCGACGGTCACCGCGAGGATCACCAGGACGCCGGTGATCAGGGTCTGGTAGATGGAGGCGACGCCCATCAGCTGGAGGCCGTTGCGGAACACGCCGACGATGAGGACGCCGATGAAGGTGCCCAGGACCGAGCCGCGTCCGCCGAAGAGGCTGGTGCCGCCGAGGACCACGGCGGTGATGCTGTCGAGGTTGTCGGTCTGCCCGGCCTGCGGATCGCCGACTCCGGTGCGGGAGATGAGCAGCACGGCGGCGATGCCGTACAACAGGCCGGCCACGGTGTAGATGCCGATGGTGAGGCGGGAGGTGCGGATGCCGTTCAGCCGGGCGGCCTCGGCGCTGTTGCCCAGGGCGTAGACGTGGCGGCCCCAGCCGGTGTTGCTCAGCGCGTAGGCGAGGAGGAGGAACAGGGCGATGGTGACCAGGGAGCCGTAGGTGATGTCCGTGTTGCCCAGCGGGAAGGTTTCGCCGAGGGCGGTGAGCGGGCCGGGCAGGTTGGTGACCGTCTGCTCCTCGGAGTAGATGTGGGTCAGCGCGAACGCCACGTTGAGCATGCCGAGGGTGACGATGAACGGCGGCAGCGGGATCTTCTGCACCAGCAGCCCGTTGAGCAGCCCGAACCCACCGCAGACCGCCAGGCCCAGCGCGATGGCGAGGAGCGGCGGCAGTGAGCCCTCGGCGGCCATCTTGGCGATCACGATGCTGCCGAACGCCATCACGGCGCCGCACGACAGGTCGATGCCCGCGGTGAGGATGATCAGGGTCTGCCCGATGGCGAGGGTGCCCACGACCATGACCTGCTGCACGATCAGCGAGAAGTTCCCGCCGGTCAGGAACTGGTCGGTCGAGAGGGAGAAGAAGGCGCAGGCCAGGAGGAGGGCGGCCAGGGGGCCGGTGGTCGGCGCCGTGAGCAGTCTGCGGGCCGTGGTCGGTGCCTTGAGGTCCGAGTACGGCGTGGTCGTGGCTGTCATGCGAAGTCCTTGTCGGAAGACAGATGTCCTTGTCGGAGGACGGGGCACTGAGCGGTTCTGAAGGAGCCGGGCGCGAGCAGCCCTCACCGGCCTGCGGCGAACGCCCGTACGTGCGACGCAGCGCTCAGCCCGGCCCGTGCCGCCGGGACAAGGGGGACGGCCGTCCCTGGCCGGGGAGGTGGGACGACCGCCCCGCTGGGGGGAGGGGCGGTGTCGTACGGTCCTCGGGCTGCTCAGCCCCAGCAGTTCTCCAGGCCGTAGGCGGTGTCCTTCGCCGTGACCCCGTCCTGCGCCTTGTCGGTGATCAGCGTGACGCCGGTGTCGGTGTAACCGGACGCCTTCTTGCCGTCCTTGGCGTACAACACGACCGCCTTGACGCCTTCGGCGGCCATCTTCAGCGGGTACTGCTGCGACGTCGCGGCGATCTTGCCGTCCTTGACGGCCTGGGTGCCGGTGCAGCCGCCGTCGACGGAGACGATCAGTACGTCCTTCTCCCGGCCCTTGGCCTTCAGCGCCGTGTACGCGCCGAGGGCAGCCGGTTCGTTGATGGTGTAGACGACGTTGATGTCGGGCTCCTTCTGGAGACAGTTCTCCATCGCCGTCTGGCCCTTGGCCTGGTCGCCGCCGGTGTCCTGGGCACACGCGACGTCCTTCTCGGCGGCGCCGAAGCCCTTGAGGAAGCCGTCGTGCCGCTGAACACCGACGGAGACACCCGGCGCGAGGTCGAGGGCGGCTATCTTCGCCGTCTTGCCCTTCATCGCGGCCTTGGCGTACTCGCCGATCAGCTCACCGGCCTTGACGTTGTCGGTGGCGAACAGGGCGTCGACCGCGCTCTGCGGCTCGGTCGGGGTGTCCAGGGCGATCACCAGAACGCCCTTGGCGCGGGCCTTCTCGATCGCGGGCACGATCGCCTTGGAGTCGCTCGGCGTGATCAGGATGCCCTTCACCCCGGCGGCGACCATGTTCTCGATCGCGGTGACCTGCCCGGCGTTGTCCCCGTCGAACTTGCCTGCCGCGGTGGACAGTTGGGCGCCGTTCTCCTTGGCGGCCTTCTCCGCGCCCTCCTTCATCTTCACGAAGAACGGGTTGGTGTCGGTCTTGGTGATCAGGCCGACCTTGACCTCGCCGGACCCGGAGGCGGAGCTGGACGAGCCCGATCCAGACCCGCAGGCCGTCAGGGTGAGTGCCGCGACGCCCGTGACCGCGGCGACTCTGAGGAGGGACGAGGACTGGCGAGTGGTGCGAGACATGATCGACTCCTGTGGGATAGCGGGCGGCACGGGGGCTGGGGTCAGAGCATGCCGCTCGGGGTGTCATCGTTGACTTATGTCATCGTTGACACTGCCTGGCCAGGATGATGGACTCCGGATCCCGGCAACGTCAATGCCTTCCACCCGTCACAAATCGGCAACGTCCTTGTCCGTCGTCCCCGCGCCGAGCCTCTCCGAGAAGAGCAGCCCATGAGCCCGCGTCAGATCACCGTTCTGGGGGAGTGCGTCGCGGACGCCTTCACCGAACCGGCGGCAAGCGCCCCGAACGAACTCGCTCTGCGGGTGCTGCCGGGCGGCGGACCTGCGAATACGGCGGTGGCCCTAGCCCGCCTCGGCACACCGGCCCGCTTTCTCGCGCGCCTGTCCGACGACGTGTTCGGCCGCCTGTTCCGGGCCCGTCTGGAGGCGTCCGGCGTCGACCTGGCGTACGCCGTCGCAGCAACCGAGCCCAGCACGCTGGCCGTGGCGGAACTGGACGCCACCGGGCAGGCCGCGTTCTCGTTCCACGCGCAGAACACGGCCGACTGGCAGTGGACCCCGGCGGAACTGGCGAGGGTGGATCTCTCCGAAACGACCTGCGTGCACACCGGATCGCTGGCACTGGTCCGTGAGCCCGGCGGAGCGGTGGTGGAGGAGTTCCTGGCGGCGGCGGCCGAGCGGGCCACCATCAGTGTCGACCCCAACGTCAGGCCGCTGTTGGTGCGCCCCGAGGTCTACCGCGCACGGCTGACGCACTGGTGCGCTCTCGCCGACATCCTGCGGCTGAGCGAGGACGACCTGGAACTGCTCCTGCCGGGCACCGCGCCGGAGGAGGCGTGCGACATCTGGCATACCGAGGGGGTACGGCTCGTCGTGATCACCCTCGGCGCCGGTGGCGCACTGGCCTCGCTCGACGGCGAACGGCTACGGGTGCCCGCGGTGGCCACGCGGGTCGTCGACACCGTCGGCGCGGGGGACTCCTTCACCGCCGGACTGCTGCACCACCTCGGTACCGGCGGACTCCTCGGTGGCCGTCTGACCGGGCTCGGTCTCGACGAGGTCGCGGAGGCCTGCCGGTTCGGAGCCGGGGTCGCGGCCCTGACCTGCTCGGTCGCCGGTCCCAATCCACCCTGGCTGAACGAGTTGACGCAGCACACGGCCACCGGCGGAGCCTGACGGTTCGGACGGCTCGCGCCGGGCGGAACCGCCCGACCCGTTGACGTACCGGCCGTATTCCGCGCCCACACCTGATGCCATCGACCGACAAGGACACGAGACCATGAAGAAGACCCTGCTCGCCGAGTTCACCGCCCGCGAGGGAGCACAGGACGAGGTCGCCCGCCTGATCGGGGACTACGCCCGGATCGTGCGCGAGGAAGAAGGCAACATCACCTTCGACGTCTACACCAGGGCAACCGCCCCGCGTGCCTTCTGGATCTTCGAGGTGTACCGGGACGAGGAAGCCTTCCAGGCACACCTGAACGCCCCCTACGGTGGCCCTTTCAACGCGGTTCTCGCTCCGCTGATCGAAGAGGACGCCTCCGTACTGACGTTCCTGAACCCCCTGGCCACGAATCCGTAGCGGGGGGGTTGTCAAGGGCTCCAGGGGGCGCCGTCGGTCATGGAGGCCACATGGTGCCGCCGGTCGTGGAGCCGGGCCGGATCTCCGCCGAGATCCGGCCCGGCCCTGTGCCGGAGTGGGTCGACTAGCCGATGACCCGGCCCAGTTCGATCCGGTCGATGTTCGGGGCCCAGGCGCTCGCGTTGCCGAACGTCAACGTGTTGGAGCCCGCCTTCAGGTCGACGGGGACGCCCAGCGTCCAGTAGTCGTCCCAGCTCCAGGTGTTCTTGAAGGTGACCGTCCGGGGGGCGGCGGTCCCCACCGTGAGCTCCGCCGTACGGGACATGATGTCCGTGTTGTAGGAGTGGCCGTTGTCGCGCCGCTCGTTGTGCGCGTAGCTGATGACCAGCATGTACCGGCCCGACTTGGGCGCGTCCACCGTGAACTCGGCGGTGCTGGCGGCACTGTTGCCGAGCCACCCGATGGAGGAACCGGCGGAGGCGTAGGCCGAGTCGACGAGCTTGGCGCCGCCCGCCAGGGTGGCCGAGGCGCCCTCGTAGGAGAGGGTGCCGGACGTCGAGCCGGCGCCCGAGACGTCGAGGGAGCGGACGGAGGCGCTCTTGGCCGTCACCGCGACGCGGTTGTTGCCCGCCACCAGATACAGCCGCAGAGCCTTGCCCGGCACCGCCGTCACCTTCTGGCCGTGCAGCTCCAGCCGCACCGGCGCCGAGGATCGCGGCACCACCGAGTAGTAGCCGTCGCGCGGTGCGTAGACGTCGAAGACCGCCTTGTCGCCGGGGCGCAGGCCGAGGGAGCCCGTGCCGACTCCGGCGGACGAGGAGTAGTCGTAGGACGGCCGGCCGCTGATGTCGGCGAGCGTTGCCTCGTACGACGCCGAGGGCACGGCGGAGGCGCGGGCGGTCAGGTCGACGCGGTCGAGGGTGACCTCGGCGTCGCCCTTGGCGAGCGTCAGGGTGTGCCGGCCGGCCGGGAGGTCGACGGTGACGTCCTTCTTGGCGCGGTAGGTCCAGTTCTCGGTCGAGGGATAGGAGACCGTGGCCGGAGCCCGGCCGTCGACCGAGAGCTTCTGCGTGGCCGGCGTCCCGGACTGGTTGCCGTAGAGGATCGCCAGGTCGTAGGTCCCGGCCCTGGGCACGTCCACCGTGAAGTCGACCTTGCTGGTGGCCATGCTGAGCGAGCCGACGTCCTTCGTCCCGGAGGCCGCGTAGCCGTTGGCGTTGCTGACCGTGCCCTGGGTGTAGACCTTGCCGTCGGTGATGGCCGCGTCCTCGGCCTCGTACGACGCCGACCAGGGGACGGACGCGGCGGCCGGGGTGCCGGAACCGCCGGGGGTGAGGACGACCCGGTACGCGGACATCTTGTGCAGGCCGCGCAGCGGGACGGTCACCGTGCCGTCGGCCGCGACCTTCACCTTCGTACGGGCGAGGACGCGGGGCGTCGCATGCTGACCCTCGTAGCCGGACCAGGCGGCCTCGGCGACGGTCGCGGTGACCGTCCGGCCGAAGACCGATCGGGAGACGTTGCGGACGACGACGTCGGCGTCACCGGCCGAGCCGCCGAGCAGGACCTGCGCCTGGCGGCGCTTCCTGTCGTACGAGGCCAGACCCTGGAGGGTGTCGACGGCGTTGGCCTGCGGCGGGGTCACCTTGACCGTGTCGCCGGTCAGACCCGCGTACCAACGGAAGAACCACCAGCCGCCGTTGGGGATGTTGCTGCGGACGACGTTGCCGTCGAGGTTGCCGGCCGCGTCCCAGTAGGCCTGGTTGGCGTACACCTTGTTCCGCTCGAACATCGCGACCCACTGGGCGAGTTGGCCCGGGACAGACAGGTCGCGGCGGTTGGCGTACTCATCGATGTTGATCTTCAGGGGTGCTATGCCGAGTTGGCGTTCCATCGAGCGGTAGTTGTCGTAGTTCCCCTGGAAGTTCTTGAGTGAGCTGGAGTCCAACTCGTGCCAGGTCATGATCTGGGGCAGGACGTTCTCCCGCTTGGCGAAGGCGAGGAAGTCGGTCAGCAGACGCGTGTGGTAGCCGGACTCGTTCGGGCCGGCGATCCTGGCGTCCGGGTCGATCGCGCGGATGCGCTCGTACACCGTCTTCCAGTCCTTGAAGAACCGGTCTCGATTGATCTCGTACTGCGCCTGGTCGGAGGTGCCGAGGTTGTACCAGATCTGGTCGGGCTCGTTGAAGGGGATGTAGACGAAGCGCTCGCTGTTCGGGTCGGCCGCCACCTCCTTGACGATCTTGTCGACCTTGGGGAGGTAGTCCTCGATGCCGAGATCCTCATAAGGCCACTTCGCGTAGATGTCCTGCATCATCACGTTGATCTCGCCGCCGCCGTTGCGGAAGAACGACTTCGAGACGGTGAGCGCGTCCCCGTTCGGGTGCTGGGCACCGCCCTCCGGCTTCTGCGAGACGCTGGTGATCTTCAAGGGCGCCAGCATCGCGTCGCTGGGCACACCGTCGTCGCTGAGCCCGTACAAAGTGCCGTTGGCACCGAGCATCACCGGGCCTTCGGACGCGGCGAGATCGACGGTGACGCGCTGCGCGTCGGCTGCTGCCGCGGGCCCCGCGGCGGGGAGGGTGCCTGCCATGGCGGCTGCTCCAAGTACGGCTGCGGCAAGGACGGTTGCGGTTCGGGATCTCGTGCGGGCTCGCGTGGGGGTGGGGGTGAGGGTGCTCACGCTGAGGGACCTCCGGTCATTTGACGGCTCCACTGGTGATTCCGGACACGATCTTTCGCTGGGCCACCAGGAAGATGGCGACCATGGGCAGGCTCATCACCACGACGTACGCGAAGACGAGATGCCAGTTGTTGAGGTAGAGCTGGGCACTGGCGACCTTGTAGAGGTTGAGCGGCAGGGTCGCCCTCTCTCCGCCGCCGAGGACGAAGAAGGCGTAGAAGATGTCGCTCCAGGCGTAGAGCGTCACCATGATCGTCGCGGTGGCGATGACCGGTCTGAGCAGCGGCAGAATGATCTGCCGGAAGATCCGCAGCGGCGACGCGCCGTCCATCCGCGCGGCCTCCTCCAGCTCCACCGGGACGGCCCGGATGAAGCCGGTCATGAAGAAGATCGACGTCGACAGGTACATCCCGGTGTACACGGCGATCATCCCGGGCCGGGTGCCCGCGAGCCCCAGCTGCCGCAGCTCCATGACGATGGTGATGACGGCGGGCGGCAGCAGCAGCCCGCTGATGCAGAGCGCGTACGCCGCCGAGACCAGCTTCGACTTGCGACGGGCGAAGACCCAGGCGGCGCCGGCACCCAGGATGAGGACGAGGGCGACCGAGGGCACCACGACGAGCAGGGAGTTGAGGAAGCCGTGCAGCATCTCGCCCTGGCTGACGGCCTCTTCGTAGTTGCTGCCCTGCTGCCAGTGCCGTGGCAGGTCCAGGTTCGGGGTGATCGCCTCGGCCTGCGGCTTGGCGGAGGTGACGGCGACCAGCCACAACGGTACGCCGACGGCGAGCCCGGCGAGCAGCAGGACGAGCGCCGGACGGCCGTACCGCCAGGCGGGGTTCACGGCGGACGCGCGACGCACGACGGATGCGGGGTTCACGGCGGTGCTCACAGGAGTTGCTCCCTTCGGCGCAGTCCGATGACGAGGGGGATCGCGACGGCGACCACGACGAGGAAGAGGACGAGGCTCATCGCGGAGGCCTGGGCGTACAGGCCCTGTCCGAAGATCCGGAACATGTAGATGTTGAAGACCTCCGTGGAGCCCGCGGGCCCGCCGCCCGTCGTGGCCTGCACGATGTCGAAGGTGTTCATCGAGCCGATCAGCGCCGTGGTGACGTTGAAGGTGAGGGCGGGCGCCAGCATCGGCCAGCGCACCGACCAGAAGGTCCGCCACGGCCCGGCGCCGTCGCACTTCGCGGCCTCCAGCATCTCGCCGGGGATGCCCTTGAGACCGGCGAGATAGATCAGCATGGACAGGCCCATCCACTTCCAGCCGTGGATGACGGTGACCAGGACCAGCGTCCAGGACGTCGAGCCGAGCCACGGGATGTCCGTGCCCAGGAGGCCGTTGACGGCGCCGTCCTGGTTGAACAGGGACTGGAAGACGTAGCCGGTGGCGAGCGCGGAGATGAGCACGGGCAGGAAGAAGACCGCGCGGAAGAACCGGTTGAACCGGCTGTCCGCCTCCAGCAGCAGGGCCAGACCGAGCCCGAAGCCGTTCTGGAAGACCGCTGCCAGCAGGGCGTAGAGCAGGGTCGTGCGGATCGCCCGCAGCAGTGAGCCGTCGGCGGCGATGGTCGTGAAGTTGTCGAGGCCGGTGAAGGCGATGTCCGGGTGGTACGAGGACCAGTTGGTGAACGGGTAGTAGAAGTTGAGCAGGTTCGGCACCAGGAAGAACGCCGCGAAGACGACGATCGCGGGGAGGGCGAACCACCAGGGGTGATGAACGGCGGCGCGCGGCAGCCGTCCCGCCTTTCCCGCCCGGCCCTTGGCGGGCGCCGGTTTCTGCGTGCGCGTGCGCGTGCGTATGGCCGTGTCCGCCATCGGAAAATCCTTGCCGGTCGGGTCGGGCGATCCAGAAGCCGGTCGAGAAGCTGCCGGTCTAGAAACCGGGCGCGGCCTGGGCCTTGGCCACCTGTGCGAACTGGTCCTGGATCGCCTGCGCGACCTGCTGGGGACTCTTCTTGCCGTAGAGCATGTCGGCGAGGTACAGGTGGGTGTCGGGCGCGACGATCGCCTTGGCCTGGAAGACACCGATGGCGGTGGGAAGGGACTTGACCTGCGCCATCGACGCCTCGGGAAGGCCGGCAGGGGTCGGCACGGACGGCTGCACGGACGGGATCTTCATCGCGTTGATGTAGTCGGCGTAGTCCGGGCCGAGCCAGAAGGCCAGGAACTGCCGGGAGGCGTTCTGCCGCTTCTCGTCACCCGTCCTGAAGGCGACCACGCCGTTGGTCTGGTCGGGCGAGTACAGGCCGGTGGCCGAGGAGTTGGCGACCGGGAACCAGCCGATCTTCCTGTCGATCTCGGCCGTGGAGTACTTGGCCTGCAACTGGCTCTGGAACGAGGTGACGTTGAGGACCATTCCCGACTCGCCCTTCCAGAGGGAGTCTGCCTGCCCGGTGAAGGTGCCGGTCTTGTAGTTCTTCTGCGCGAGCCCGGCGCCGAGCAGCTTCTCCTTGTACTTCTTGATGGCGCCGACGACGACCGGGTCGGTCCACTTCACCTTGTTCTGGTTGAGGTCGGCCCACCACTGCTTGTCGAGGTCGGTGAGCTGGACCTGCATCTGCCACTGCAGCGGCCACTTGTCGCCGCCGGCCTCGTAGAACCCGGCCGCGTCCGTCCTGTCCGTGACGGTCCTGCCGAGGGCCAGCAACTCGTCGTACGACGTGGGGAAGTCGGCCTCGCTCAGCCCGGCCTCCTTGAAGACGTCCTTGTTGTAGTAGACGCCGAGCATGGCGGGGCTGGTGACGATCGCCGCGTACCGCTTGCCGTCGATCACACCGAGCGACGTCTCGGTGTCACCCAGCTTGGACACCCACTCCTCCCCGTCGAGGGTGAGGAGGTTCTGCTGCGGCTGGATGAAGGGCAGCGTGGAGACGGACGGCTGCCAGAACATCAGGTCCGGCCTGTCGCCCGAGGCGAGCTTGGTCGGCACGTTCTGCTCGTACAGGTCGGGGATCGCCTGCGTCTCGACCTCGGCTCCGGTGGCCTTCTCGAAGGCGTCGATGACCTGCCTCGGCGCGTTGAGGGTGTTCTGCGCGGTCCACATGGTCAGCTTCACGCCGTCCAGGCGGGCGGTCGGGTCGACCTTCGCCCGCCTGGCGCCCGAGTCGGAGGCGGAACCGGAGTCGCCGGCGGTCGGGTCACTGCAGGCGGTGACGGACAGGGCTGCGACGCATATGAACGCCAGCGCGGGGAGGGCTCTTCTCGTCATGACGTGCCTTTCGCGAACGGGCTCAGATGGGCGGATCGGGAAGCGGTCCGGCTGAGAAGGTGCGAGCGGGCGGAGCGAGTGGGGGAGCGGCGCGGGTGGTGCGGGAGCGGGTTCAGCCGCGCGCGGGCGGCGGCCCAGAGCTCTCCCGCACCACCAGTTCCGGTACGGAGACGGGATGCGGGGCGATCTGCGCGGACTCCTCCAGCGCACCGTGCAGCAGAGCGAACGCGGACCGGCCGAGGCCGGTGAAGTCCAGGCGTACGGTCGTCAGCGACGGGGTCAGATAGGCGGAGTGCGGGGCGTCGTCGAACCCGGCCACGCTCACCTCACCGGGGACCGGGCGGCCCGCCTCGTGGAGGGCGCGGATCACCCCGAGCGCCAGGTCGTCGTTGCCGCACAGGATCGCGGTGACGTCGGTGTCCTGCGCGAGTTGCAGGCCCGCTGTGTGACCGCCCGCCGGGCCCCAACTCCCCTGCAGCGGAAGGGGTTCCGGCGCGCCCGCCTCCCGGAGAGCCTGCTGCCAGCCGGTCGTCCGGGCGCTGGTGCGCCGGGTGCTGGAGGGGATGGCGACGTAGTGCACGGTTTCGTGGCCGAGGGAGAGCAGATGGCGGGTCGCCTCGTAGGCGGCCTCACGGTCGTCGGCCCACACCCAGGGACGGTCGTCGCCGGGCGGGCTGGCGGGGGTCTCGACCACGCCGACGACCGGCAGTTCGGCGGGAACGGCACCCAGGGCCCGTACACCGGCCGGATCGTATGCGATCACGATGAGACCGCCGCCCGAGTCCGCCGCCCGCTGCACCTGGGCGGCGATGGCGGCCTCGTCGGCTTCGTCGGTCGATTCGAGGACACCGACCCCGACGCTGTACGCGGCGGCGCGGGCGGTCTCCTCGATGCCCTGGAGGATCGAGGCGTAGCCGTAGTGCGTGGTGTTGGAGGTGAGCACGGTCACGGCACGGCTGCGTCCGCTGGCGAGAGCGAGAGCGGTGGAGTTGCGCCGGAACCCCAGCTCGTCGATGGCGGCGAGCACTCTGTCGCGGGTCGACGGCTTGACGCTGGGGTGGTTGTTGATCACCCGGGAGACGGTCTGGTAGGAGACTCCGGCCGCCGTCGCGACATCCCGGATGCTCACTGAGCGCCTTGTGTGACCGGTCACATTCATGCCAGGATTGTGACCGGTCACATGGGGCTCGTCAAGAGACCGTAACCGTCAATTCACGCGGCAGAATCAGACCTTCGGCGCAGGCGCCATCGGGAGGGGAAGACGTTGACCGGTACGTCGGATTCGGCGGGCACGACCCCCCGCACCACCACTGAGCAGCACTTTGTCTGGGGCCACCGCGCCCTGGAGGCCGAGTTCGCCACCGGCGCCGACGGGGTCCTGTGGCTGGTCCGGCTGATCCGCCCCGACTCCCGGCCTCCGACGAGCGGGAGTACCTCCACCGGGGCCTCGGCATGCGAACCCGGCCCGGACGCACCCCTCCACCTCGTGGAGCTCACCGCCCTCGGCAACGGCAGCGGCTGGTCGGGTCCCCGCTTCACCGGTACGGCCTTCGGCGCCCGGCTGCGGCACCGGGGCCACACCATCCGGGAAGCCGACGGCTGGACGTACCTGACCGTCGAACTGCACGACGCCGTCAGCGCGTTGACCGCCTTCGTCGAGCTGTCCTCGCCCGTCGGACTGCCCGTGCTGCGCTCCCGTGTCCGCCTCCGCAACGACGGGAAGGAACCCCTCGTCGTCCAGTCCGTCAGTAGTCTGCTGCTCGGTGCCCTGCCTTCTCCCGGCGGCCTCGACGTCCACCGCGCCCGCAACGACTGGCTGGCGGAGTGCCGTTGGCACACCGAGCCGCTGCGCGACACCGTCAGCGACATCCACGTCGACGTCCACCAGCACGACAGCCGGGCGTCGCTGACCCTGACCGGACGCGGCAGCTGGCCCACCGACGGGCACCTTGCGATGGGCGCCCTCACCGAACGCGACGGCGACCGGGCCTGGTTGTGGCAGATCGAATCACCGGCCGGCTGGCGCTGGGACCTCGGCGAGCGCGACAAAGGCACGTATCTGGCGCTGAACGGTCCCATGGACGCGGAGCACCAATGGCGGGTCCGCCTCGCACCCGGCGCCGAGTTCACCACTGTGTCCGGCGTCCTGGCCCTCGGTTCCGGCCTGGACGACGCCTTCGCCGCTCTGACCTCCTACCGCCGTGCCGTACGCCGCCCGCACCCGGACCACACCGCACTGCCGGTCGTCTTCAACGACTACATGAACACCCTGATGGGCGACCCGACGACGGAGAAACTGCTGCCTCTGATCGATGCCGCCGCCCGGGCCGGGTCGGAGTACTTCTGCATCGACTCCGGCTGGTACGACGACAGCACCGAGGGCTGGTGGGACGGCGTCGGCGAGTGGCTGCCCTCGCCGCGCCGCTTCCCCGACGGCGGAATCCAGGCGGTCCTGCACCGGATCAGGGAGCGCGGCATGGTGCCCGGGCTGTGGCTGGAGCCGGAGGTCGTGGGCGTGCGCAGCCCCGTCGCGTCCGAACTCCCGGCGGAGGCATTCTTCCAGCGGGACGGCGTACGCATCGCCGAGCAGGGCCGCCACCAGCTGGACCTGCGACACCCGGCAGCCCGCGCGCACCTCGACAGGACGGTGGACCGCATCGTCGGCGACTGGGGCGTCGGCTATCTCAAGCTGGACTACAACATCGTGGTCGACCCGGGAACCTGCGCCGCCGGGGACATCGCGCCCGGAGCCGGGCTGCTCGGCCACGCCCAGGCGTACCTGGACTGGCTCTCCGGGGTACTGGACCGGCACCCGGGCCTGGTGATCGAGAACTGCGCCTCGGGCGGGATGCGGATGGACGGGGCCACGCTGGCCGTCACCCAGCTCCAGTCCACCAGCGACCAGCAGGACCCCCTGCTCTGCCCGCCGATCGCCGCCGCCGCACCGACCGCGGTCCCGCCCGAGCAGGGCGCCGTCTGGTCCTACCCGCAGCCCGGCTTCGACGACGACCTGATCACCTTCACCCTGGGCGGGGCGCTGCTCGGCCGGATCCATCTCTCCGGCCACCTTGACCGGATGTCGGAGCACCAGCTCGCCCTCGTGGGGGACGCGGTGGCCGTGTACAAGACGCTCCGCGGCGATCTCACGGAGGCGGTGCCGTTCTGGCCGCTCGGTCTGCCGGGCTGGACCGACGAGTGGGTGGCCCTGGGTATGCGGGTGCCGGGTGACCGTACGTCCTATCTCTCGGTGTGGCGCCGTGGCGGAGAGTCGGAACTCCGCCTGCCTGTGGGGCGCTTGGCGGGCCAGGAGGTCCGTACGGAGATCCTGCACCCGTCCGTTCCTACCGCCGGTTCGGCGGTCTGGGACGGGGGCGGACTGCGGGTGTCACTGCCGCGCACGCCCGCTGTCCTGCTGATCCGGCTCACTGCGGGCGGGTGAGACGGACCGGGAACGGCGCAAGCCGGATGGTGTCGGTGGATCTACTCTGATATGAGCCGCTTCGTTCATCGAGGGAAAGGGCAAGTGGCGGCCGTCGGCGACAAGAGTTCCGCCCGGGGTGCATCCAAAGCGGGCTCCGACCCGGAAATGGTCACCATGAACGTCTCAGTCGTCCTGTTCACCTCCGACCTGCGTCTGCACGACCATCCGCCGCTGCGGGCCGCCCTGGAAGACGGCCGCGAGATCGTCCCGCTGTTCGTGCGGGACCCGGCGGTGGACGGCGCCGGGTTCGCCGTGCCCAACCGGCTGGCCTTCCTCGCCGACTGCCTGAGCGATCTGGACGCCGGTCTGCGCGAGCGGGGCGGACGGCTGGTCGTGCGCCACGGCGACCTCGTCGGCGAGGTGTGCCGGGTCGCCGCCGAGGCGGGCGCCGACGAGGTGCACATGGCGACCGACGTCAGCGGCCACGCGCGCCGACGGGAGGACCGGCTGCGCCGCGCCCTGGAGGCGGACGGCGTACGGCTGCACGTGCACGACACGGTGAACGTCGCCGTCGCCCCGGGTGCCGTGGCCCCGGCAGCCTCGGACCACTTCGCCGTCTTCACGCCGTACTTCCGGCACTGGTCGCAGCAGCCGCTGCGGGAGCCGCTCGGGGCGCCACGCACGGTACGGGTGCCTGACGGCGTCGGATCCGGGTCTCTGCCGTCCCGCAGCGGACTGGCGGGCCTCTCGGAGGGTCTCGCCGCCGGCGGCGAGACCGAGGGCCGCACGCGGCTCACCGCATGGCTGCGCGACGAGCTGGCGTCGTACGAGGAGGGCCATGACGACCTGGCGGGCGACGTCACCTCCCGGCTCTCCCCGCATCTGCACTTCGGCACCCTCTCCTCCGTCGAACTCGTCCACCGGGCCCGCCGGGCGGGCGGAGCGGGCGCCGATGCCTTCGTACGGCAGCTCGCCTGGCGCGACTTCCACCGTCAGGTTCTCGCGGCCCGCCCGGACGCTGCCGTCTCCGACTACCGCACCCGGAACGACCGTTGGCGATCGGAGGCGGAAGCGCGGGAGGACGTCGAGGCGTGGAAGGAGGGCCGCACCGGCTACCCGATCGTCGACGCGGCGATGCGCCAGCTGCGTTACGAGGGCTGGATGCACAACCGGGGGCGCCTGCTGACCGCGAGCTTCCTCGCCAAGACGCTGTACGTCGACTGGCGTGTCGGCTCCCGGTACTTCCTGGACCTGCTCGTGGACGGTGACGTTGCCAACAACCAGCTCAACTGGCAGTGGATGGCCGGTACCGGGACCGACTCACGGCCCAACCGGGTCCTCAACCCCGTCACCCAGGCCAAGCGGTACGACCCCGACGGCGCGTACGTGCGCCGCTGGGTGCCCGAACTGCGGTCGCTGGAGGCTCCCGTGGTGCACGAGCCGTGGAAACTGCGCGGCCTGGACCGAGCCGCAGTCGACTACCCGGACCCGGTCGTCGGCCTGCCGGACGGGCTCGACCGCTTCAAGCGGGCCCGCGGTCTCGGCTGAGCCACCGCCGGGCCACCGCGGGTGACCTCACCGGCCCTCCGTGTAGAGGGCCTCCAGGGTGTCCAGGGCGTCCTTCAGCGACGGAGGCCAGGTCATCCCCGGGTCCGATCGGCCGAGCCAGCCGGGGCCGCACGGCACCACCAGGGGACTGCGCCGGGCGCCCTTCACACCCCACCGGGTGCGGGCGACGCGCCGGGCCAGCGCCAGGCTCGCCGTGGAGCGGGCCTGTGCCCACAGGACGACGGCCGCCGGGCCGAGCCGGTCCACCGCCGCGGTCAGCGCCTCAGCGGGGACCGCGGACCCGAACATCCGGGTGGGCAGGCCCCGTTGGCTCAGCCCGGCGTGCAGCGCCTCCAGCGCCAGCGTGTGCTGTTCGCCGGGCATGCAGGCCAGAACCACCGGTCCGGGCGCGGAAGCGCCGCCGCAACGGGCCGCCGGGCCGGCGAAGCGGCGCAGGGTGGTCGAGACGTGCCAGGACAGGAGATGCTCCACCTCGACGTAACGGTCCCCTGACGAGGCCCATTTCCGGCCCACGGCATGCAGCGTCGGCAGCATCACCTCCTGCCAGGCGACCACGAGACCGTGGGCGTCGACCGCCGTGGCCAACTGCTGCTCCACGGCGGGCGCGTCGAGCCGTACGGCGGCACGGGCGAGCCCTCTGCACTCCCGGCGCACGTCGCCCAGCGGCAGCGGGCCCGCAGCGCGGGAGGCCGCGCCGGGTGCCGGTTCCGGCGCGCCGGCAGGCTCCCGGTCCTCGCCCGACGCCCCGGCCGCGGTCTCCCGTGCGGCGCGGGCCGCCTCCGCGGGCGGCACACCGGCGGACGTGAGCCGGCACATCGTCTCCAGGACGGCTACGTCGTGCGGAGCCCATCGGCGGTGCCGGCCGTCCGGGCGGATCGCGGGCCCGATGCCGTAGCGGTGGTCCCAGGAGCGCAGCGTCGTGGGTGACACACCCAGCCGGCGGGCCAGTGTGCCGGTGGTGAGGCTTGTCGCGACGTCCTGGGGTGCCGCCTCCGAGCGGGCCGTCACGCTGTCATCCGTCATGCCGTCCATGGGACGACTCTACGATTCACGACCCGCTATACGACGCAGAATCGATGCGAGTTGATGCGCTGGGCCCGGACTCGGACGATGGCGGAACCGTCGTACGCCGGATCGCGACGCCGGATCCGTTCCGTGCAAGGAGTTTTCGTCATGACCATGTCCGAGTGCACCGCTCCGGTCGGCCCGCCCACCATGTGCCCCGACGACGAGGAGCTGGTCCGGGGCCTTCTCGCCGGCGACGAAGCATGTCTGGCGGCTGTGTACCGGCGCTGGGCGGCTCTGGTGCACACCCTGGCCTGGCGGTCCCTCGGAGACGTGAAGGAGGCCGAGGACGTCACCCAGCAGGTGTTTCTCGGGGTGTGGTGCGGTCGGCGGGGCTACCGGCCGGAGCGTGGTCCGCTCGTCGGGTGGATCGTGGGCATCGCCCGGCACCGGATCGCCGACGCGCTGGCCGCGCGCACCCGCCGCTGCCGACTGATCGCCGCTGCGGGGTCCTCGCCGGCGCTCGCCGCCCCCGCGGACGACCGGTTCGAGGGCGCCCTGGACCGGGTGGTCGTGCGCGCCGAATTCGCCAAGCTGGCCTCGGCCCAGCAGCGGGTACTGCGGCTCGCCTTCTACGAGGACCTGAGCCAGAGCCAGATCGCCGAGCGCACGGGCTGGCCGCTGGGCACCGTCAAGAGCCACGCACGGCGCGGGCTGTACCGGCTGAGGCGCGAACTCGAAGCCGTCTTCGACGCGGAAACGGTGTGACCCTCCGCGCTGCCCGCGCTGCCCGCGCTGCCCGCGCTGCCCGCGCTGCCCGCGCT
>NZ_BMMU01000033.1 GCF_014646095.1 Streptomyces lacrimifluminis
AAACCTGATCAACAAGACGATCACCCACCACAACTCGGGTGGTACAGCGCTCAAGTAGGCGGAGGAGCGCGGCCTGTCTCCGCCGTGGCGGCGGCAGCGAGTCCGACCGGTGGGGCCGTGGCCCCTGGTCGGCCTCGCTGCCGCCGCCTCCTGCATGTGTTCCCCCCTCAGGGCAGGATCGGCAACGCCCCGCAGTTCGATGCCGCCGGCTTCCCCGACAGGCGGTCCGTCAGCCAACTCACCGCGCTGCCCTGGTCGGTGAGGAGCGGGGCGAAGTGGTTCAGCAGCGGGCTGATCACGTTCGGCAGGATCACCGGTCTGTACGTGACGTTGGCGCCCTTCGCGCACCAGTCCGCGGCCAGGCGGCGGGCCTGGGCATGGGGAACCAGGTTGTCGCTGATGCCTGTCGCTATGCGGATCGGGCTCGATGGTTCGAGGGTGCCTATGCGCTGGCTGTTCAGGAAGGTCTGGAAGGCCGGGGTGGACGCGATGATGTCGGCGATGGACTTGCCGTCCGTCGTCCACTTGGTGCTCTTCGCGTAGCCGTAGCCGAACAGGGCGTCCCCCACGCACATCGTCGACAGGTCGGTCATCGCCGCCTTGCCCGACGCGTTCAGGTGGGCCTCCGCCAGCGGCTTCAGCGTCGGGTCGGACTGGAGGAAGCCGTTGAGCGACCAGGCCAGCGCGCCCGCCAGTTCGCTGCCGTCGATCGCCTTCGTGACCGCGGTCAGGTCGGCCGGCGGGGCGCCCGAGTAGGTGCCCGCGAGGGTGATGTCGGGGGCGTAGGAAGGCTGGAGTTCCGCTGCCGCCGCCGTGGCTCCGCCGCCCTGGCTGTAGCCGAACAGGCCCACCCGGGACTCGGAGGTGACCGACGTGTGGGGGAGGGAGCGGGCGGCGCGTACCGCGTCCAGGACCGCGTGGGCCTCGTCGAGACGGTTGACGTAGGTGTGGAGGCGGTCCGTCGCTCCCAGGCCGGCGTAGTCCGTGACGACCACCGCGGCGCCCGTCGCCAGGAGGCGGTAGATCGCCACGTCCTCGTAACCGACCGACACCGTACGGCCGTTGAACGACAGAGGGTGCTCCAGACCCAGGGACGCGGCGCACTGGTCCCCCTGGCCCATGGTGCCCGGGGCCACCGCGACCAGGGGGCGCGGGCCGCCTCCCTTCCAGGCCGCCGTCGGTTCGATGTACGCGCCGGTGACCGCGACCGGGGCCCCGTTCGAGTCCGTCGACTTGTACATCAGGCGGGTCGCCCGGCCCGGGAGGGGGCCGTCGAGGGTGGGGAGGGAGATGGCGAGGGGGAGGGGTTCGGTGCGGATCACCGCGCCGTTGGAGGCGGGGAGGGTGGTGGGTGGCGTGTAGAACGTGGGGATCTGCACGCCTCGGGACACGACCGTCTCCGTCGGGGAGACGTCCGCTGCCGCGGCTGTTGTGTACGAGAGTGCCTGGGCGCCGAGGCAGGTCGCAGCGGTGACCGCTGCGGCCAGGAGCCGTCTGCGTGCGGGCATGGCGAACCTCCTGTGATGCGTGGGGCAGGAAGGAAGCGCTGAGAACTCGGGGAGAGGCCGAGGGGTGACCTCTCCCTGCCGAGTCGTTCGCCAGGACCGTACCTACTGGTCGGTTACCTCGGGTAGCAGTCGGGAGATTACGGTTGAGTAACTTGACTCACTGTCTAATTGGGGAGACGGGACGTCACCGATCGCAGCCGGTGGCCTCCGGCGTGAACTTCATGGGGCCGAGCCGGTCCGCGGCGGCGGCCTCGGTGTAGGTCGTGCGGGTGACCTGGTACCAGACGGCGTCCCTGGAGGTGTCGCCGTCCACGTCGTCCAGGCTCACGCACCAGCGTTCCTGGCGGACCACCCGGGTGTACGTCTCGGTGCCGCTGCGGACGCTCTTGCACTTCCTGGAGCCCTTGGTGGACGTGCACTTCCTGACCATGTGCGGGCGCGTGGCCTTGGTGGTCTTCCTGGGGACGTGACGGACGGCGTCGCGGAGTCCGGTGACGGTGGCCGTCTCGGGCGCGGTCGCCAGGTCGTCGCCGCCCTCGTCGTACTGGCCGTTGCCGCTGTCCTCGCTGACGGTGTGGTCCCCCCGCGGGTCGTCGTCCGGGCCGCTCCCGTTCCCGCTCCCGTTTCCGCCTCCGCATGCGCCGAGCGCGGCCATGAGGGCCATCGTCAGACCGGCCACCATCAGGCGTTTCTTGCTGGGCATGTCGTGTTCCCCGTCCGTCACTGTCTCGAAAAGACGGTCAGATTACCTCCCTGACGTCGCGGTCACCGTGATCGCGACGAGCGATGCGGAACGGCCGGCCCCGGCCCGGCGGTCCGGGGTCGTGGACCGCCGGGCCGGTCGGCGCGAGTGTCAACAGGGGCTGTGCGAGGGCTGCGTGGCGGTAACCGGTTCGTTCTCGGTGATCCGTTTCCGGCCCTCGGGTGAAGGCCTGGACCCAGGCTGGCCACCGAAGAGGTGTCCCAGGAGCCCCTCCCGTCACTTCGGGCAGCCCGGTTCCCGTCCTCCTCGCTTCCCGGCCGGCGTTGACAATCGGCCTCGGACCCCTCCATCATCATTCCACTAATCAAGTAGTGGAATGGTGGTGGTGATCGTGGAGTACCGCATCGACAGGCGGAGCGGGGTCCCCGCCTTCCAGCAGATCGTGCAGCAGACCAAGCAGGCCCTGCGGCTGGGCGTCCTGGTGCCGGGTGACCGGCTGCCCACCGCCAAGGAGGTCGCCGAGACCACTGCGGTCAACCCGAACACCACCCTCAAGGCGTACCGCGAGCTGGAGCGCGAGGGCCTGGTCGAACCGCGACCGGGCCAGGGCACCTTCGTACGCCGCACGCTGGGCCGCCCCGAGACGGGCACCGACTCGCCGCTGTACGCGGAGCTGGCGGCGTGGATGTCGAAGGCGGCCGGGGCCGGTCTGGAGCAGGAGGACGTGGCCGCACTGGTCGCGTCGGCGATGGAGAAGCAGTACGCCGCCGGGACCACGGCGGCAACGGGGTCCACGACAACTAGGAGCACAGGTGAGTGACGGTATGTACGCGGGGAAGCCGGCGCTTGAGGCGTACGGGCTGGGGATGCGCTACCGGCGGGGCTGGGCACTGCGGGACTGTTCCTTCCGGCTTCCGGCCGGACGGATCTGCGGGCTGGTCGGGCCCAACGGGGCGGGCAAGACCACGCTGCTGAACATCGCGGCCCATGTCCTGGAGCCGACGAACGGCTCGATCAGCCTGTTCGGCGAGGCACCGGGCTCGGCGGAGTCCGGCCGGCGCACCGCGTTCCTCGCCCAGGAGAAGCCCCTGTTCCGCCGCTTCACCGTGGCGGAGACCCTGCGACTGGGCCGGGAGCTGAACCCCGGCTGGGACCAGCGCGCCGCCGAGGACATCATCCGCGCGGGCAACGTGCCCTTCGAGGCGAAGATCAGCACCCTCTCCGGCGGTCAGCGCACCCGCGTCGCCATCGCCCTCGCCTTCGGCAAGCGCCCCGAACTGCTGCTGCTCGACGAGCCGATGTCGGACCTCGACCCGGTCGTGCGCCACGAGATCATGGGCATTCTGCTCGCCGAGGCCGCCGAGCACGGCACCACCGTGCTGATGTCCACCCACGTCCTCGCCGAACTGGAGAACGTGTGCGACTACCTCGTCGTCGTCTCCGGCGGCGGCGTGCGCCTCGCCGGTGACGTGGACGAGCTGATGTCCGTGCACACCATGGTCACCGGGGTCCGGGAGGGCGACGGTCTGCCCGTCGCCCTCGGGCACCACACCCTCGTCGAGTCCCGGATCAGCGGACGGCAGTTCACCGCGCTCATCCGCCCCGAGGGCCCGGTCACCGGCCCCTGGGAGACGGACACCCCGAACATGGAGGAACTCCTGCTCGCCTATCTCCGCTCACCCGACGCACCACCGCTGGTCACCCCCACCGCCCAGGTCCATGGTCAGGGCCAGGCGTTCGGCATCGGGACGGTGGCGGCATGAGCACCTTCACCAGCGCCTCGAACCCGGCCGGCACCACGACCGGCACCCCGACCGACGGCAAGAACGGGACCATGAACGCGACCACCACGGAGGCCACCCGGCGTCCCCACCTCAGCGGTATGACCTGGCTGGTCTGGCGTCAGCACCGGGCCGGGTTCTGGTCGATCCTCGCCGCCGCCGCGCTTTCCGTGGCCTGGATGGTCTACCAGCGCGGCCAGTTGACGGACTTCCTCACCGGCCACGGCTATCCCGCCAAGAACCTCGACGAGGTGGGCAGCGCGTTCCAGCAGTACGTCGACGCGTTCTCCTTCGTCGCCCTCGGTCTCGGGGTGATACCCATCCTGCTCGGTGTCTTCCTCGGCGCCCCGCTGCTCGCGGGCGACCTGGAGAACGGCACGGCCAAGCTGGTCGCCGCCCAGTCCATGAGCCGGACCCGCTGGCTCGCCACGAAGCTGGCGCTGGCCGGGCTGGTGGTCGTGGTGAGTACGGGCGTGCTGTCGGCGGTGTTCGGCTGGTGGTGGAACCCCGTCAAGTCCGAGGTCACGGTCATGGACTGGATGTCCAGCCAGGCCTTCAACAACACGGGCCCGGTGCCCGTCGCTCTCACCCTCCTCTCCGTGTTCGGCGGAGTCGCGATCGGTGTGGTGCTGCGCCGCACGCTGATGGCCATGGTCGTCACCTTCGGGTTCACCGTGGCCCTCCAGGTCGTCTGGTCCTACTCCATCGAGTCGCTCGGCAACGCTGTCACGGTCACGACGAACAAGGGTGTCATGGGCGAGAACGGGTCCCCGTCGCTCCCCCGCGGCGCCTACGAGATCGACTACTCGTTTGTCACCGGCAGCGGGGATCTGGTGGGATTCGGCACCTGTTCGGGATCGCAGACCGACGCGGCACGGCAGGTGTGCCTGGACAAGGCCGATGTCGTGGGCTATGCGGTGGAGTACCTCCCGATGTCGCAGATGCACGGTATGCAGTGGTTCGGGGCGTCGATTCTGTTCGCCGTGACGGCCGGTGTCGTGGCGTTCCTCTTCTTCTGGGGCCGTAAGCGCCTCGTCTGAGTCGCCTCGTCTGAGTCGGCTCGTCTGGGTCGGCCAGTCCGACTCCGTACGCCCCGCGCCCCTTCTCGAAGGGGCGCCTCTTCCCCCTCTGTTTCTTTGTCCCGTCCGCCGGGCTGTTTCGCCATGCCCGGAAGTCCGGAGAGAAAGGCATGCCTTGAATCACCGTAAGAGGCGAGCGAGTGAGGCTTCCGCTCTCGCCGCGCTCGTCGCCGCCGCCCTTACCGCGGCTCTGCTCGTCGCCGCCCCGGAATCCGGGGCCGCACAGTCCGACGGCGGTACGGCGGGTACGGCCGGCGCCCTCGGCAAGGCCAGGACCGTCACCCTCGTCACCGGTGACCGGGTCACCCTGGACGCCACCGGACAGGTCACCGGTGTGCGGCCCGGCAAGGGACGGGAAGGCACCGCCTTCCGAATAGCGCGGAACGCCGGCCGCACCTACGTCGTCCCGCGTGACGCCGAGCGGCTCCTCGCGAACGGCACCGCCGACCGGCGGCTGTTCGACGTGACCCAGCTCGTGAAGTGGGGCTACGACGACGCGGCCCGCCCCGACCTCCCGCTGATCGTGACGTACGCCAAGGGCCGCACCCTCGCGCCGAGCGCGCTGTCCGCCGCCGGCGCCCGGGTGAGCCGGGACCTGCCCAGCGTCAACGGGGACGCGCTGAAGGCCCGTAAGTCCGAGGGCGCCGAACTGTGGGAGACGCTCACCGGCAGCGGGGGGACGGCGCGGGAGAGATCGGCTGCCGCCGACCGGGTCGAGAAGATCTGGCTGGACGGGAAGGTCGAGGCAGCCCTCGACAAGAGCACCGCCCAGATCGGCGCCCCCGAGGCATGGGCGGCCGGGTATGACGGCAAGGGCGTCAAGGTCGCCGTGCTGGACACCGGGGTCGACGGCACGCACCCGGATCTGAAGGGCCGTATCGACGCGGCCAAGAACTTCTCCGAGTCGGCGGACACCGTCGACCGGGTGGGCCACGGCACCCATGTGGCCTCGACGGTCGCGGGGTCGGGCGCGCACTCCGGGGGGAAGTACAAGGGGGTCGCGCCGGGCGCCCGGCTGATCAGCGGCAAGGTGCTCGACGACGAAGGCTCCGGCCAGGAGTCCGGCCTCATCGCCGGCGCGCAGTGGGCCGTCGCGCAGGGCGCCAAGGTGATCAACCTCAGCCTGGGCGGCCCCGACAGTCCCGGTGACGACCCCCTCGAACAGGCGGTGGACGAGCTGTCCGCGTCCTCCGGCGCCCTCTTCGTGATCGCCGCCGGCAACGAGGGCCCCGACGCCGGCACCGTCGGATCGCCGGGCAGCGCCGCCGCCGCGCTCACGGTGGGCGCGGTGGACCGCACCGACGCCATGGCCGAGTTCTCCAGCCGCGGCCCGACCGCGGACGGTTCCCTCAAGCCCGATCTCACCGCCCCCGGTGTCGACATCGTCGCCGCGAAGGCCGCCGAGGGCACGGAGGGCGACCCGGCAGCCGACGGCTACGTGTCGATGAGCGGTACGTCGATGGCGACCCCGCATGTCGCGGGCGCCGCCGCGATCCTCGCCCAGCGCCACCCCGACTGGACCGGCGAGCGCATCAAGGCCGCGCTCACCGCCTCGGCGAAACCCACCGCCGGTGTGTCGGCGTTCGCGCAGGGCACGGGCCGTACCGACCTCCCCCGAGCCCTCGACCAGCAGCTCACCACCAGCCCCGCCACCCTCGGCTTCCCCGCCCAGCAGTGGCCGCACACCGACGACCAGCCGTCCACGAAGACGGTCACCTACCGCAACGACGGCGACCGCCCGCTCACCCTCGACCTGACCACCGAGGCGTATGGCGAGGACGGAAAGCCCGCCGCCGAGGGCATGTTCGAGGTCTCTCCGAAGCAGCTCACCGTCCCGGCGGGTGCCACCGCGACCGTCCAGGTCACCGCCGACAGCGGCGCGGGCACGGCCGACGGTTCCTTCGGCGGCGCGCTCACCGCGACGGACGGCGCGGGTACGACCGTACGGACCGGCATCGGCGTACACCGCGAGGTCGAGTCGTACGACCTGACGGTCAAACACCTCGACCTGAAGGGCAAGCCCGCCATCCGTTCCCAGACCGGGGTGCAGGGCCTGGACAACGAGATCTGGCAGGACCACTCCGACGACACGGACGGCGAGTTCACCGTACGGCTGCCCAGGGGCCGTTACAGCCTCGAAGGCCGTGTCGACACGGGCCCGACCCCGGACGCCGACTCCGGGGAGCTGGCCCTTCTCCTCAACCCGAAGTTCTCGCTCACCCGTGACACCACCCTCGTCATGGACGCCCGCAAGGCCAAGCCGATCCGGATCACCGTGCCGGACAGCAGGGCGAAGCACACCGACGGCACCTTCACCTACGGGTTCGACATCGACGGGAACCAGAGCCACTCGACGTACATGGGCAGCTTCGGCAACCTGCGCGTCGGGCAGTTCGGCGCCCGGCTGCCGGCGGGCGAGGCGGTCGCGCAGTACAACGGCACCTGGAGGCACGGCAGTACGAGCTACCGGCCGGTCTGGAACCGTACCGGCGATCTGTCGGGCTTCACCGCGAACCTGAAGCGCGCGCAGTTCGCCAAGGTCACGATCCCTGTCGGTACGCCCGCCAAGGGCAAGTCGGCGTCGCTCGTCGCCGCGCCGTTGCTGCCGGGCGGCTCGTGGATCGACTTCTACCAGGAGACGCGCTCCCTGCCGGGCAGCTTCACCGACTACGTCCTGCCGGGCGTGAAGTGGCGGTACGCCGTCTCGCAGGAGGGCGGCAAGGACGCGGAGGGCGAACCGGTGTGGGACGCCGGCCAGTGGACGGCGCAGCCCCGCTCCTACAGCGCGGGCAAGCAGTACACCGAGCGCTTCAACACCGGCGTCTTCGGCCCGCACCTCACCGGCCCGCTGACGGACGGCGACGACCGTCCCGGCGCGGTCCGTATCGGCGACACCTTCCTGGTCTACCTCCCCCTGTTCTCCGACGGCGCCGGCCATGTGGGCGACTCCCGCTACAGCAAGGCCAGGAGCACTCTGTACGCGGACGGCACGCAACTCGTCTCCGTGGACGCGCCCTTGAACGGCGGCTCGTACGAACTCCCCGCCGCCAAGCGCACGTTCCGCCTCACCACGGACGTCTCCCGCCCCACCACGCTGTCCCCGGTCAGCACCCGGATCACCGCCGAGTGGACCTTCACCTCCGCGCACGTCACCGGAGTCGGCCAGCGGCTGCCGCTGTCGGTGGTCCGCTTCACGCCCCGGCTGTCCACGGCGAGCACGGCCAAGGCGGGTACGCGATTCTCGGTGCCGTTCACGGTCGAGGGCGCGGCCACCGCACGCACCGCCCGCAAGCTCGCTTTCTCGGTCTCGTACGACGACGGCCGGACCTGGCACCCGGCGAAGGCGGTCGGCGGCAAGCGCCTCGACCTGCGCCACCCGGCGAAGGCGGGCACGGTCTCCCTGCGCGTGGCCCTCACGGACACGGACGGCAACACCCTGAAGCAGACGATCCACCGGGCCTATCGGACCGTCAAGTAGGCGCCATTACAAGAGAGTTGAGCGCCCGGGTCGGCTTCGGTCGGCCCGGGCGCCCTTGTGATGGGCCGTCGACGGCCGCCGGGAACGGAGAGTGGCCCGAGGGGGGCGCTGCGGGCAGGATGGCCTCATGAAAAATCTGTCCGAACAGCCGACCGGTTGTGCCTCCTCTGGCTCGGTGCTGTCGTTGTGGTCGCAGGACTCCGTGCTGTCGATCGGCTCGGTGGGATCGGTACTGTCCGTGGGGTCCGTCGGTTCGGCCTTGTCGATCGGCTCCATCGGAAGCGCCCTGTCGGTCGGCTCGATCGGGTCCGCCCTGTCGCTGATCTCGACCGGTTCGTGGCTGAGCACAGGGTCGCTGTTCTCCGCGCAGTCGCGGTGGTCGGTGCTGTCCTGGCGCTCCTCCGGCGGTTTCCTGGCCGCGGGAGCGCTGGGGGTAGGGGTGGCGGCCGGAGGCGCTCTGCTGCTGGCCCAGATGGCACGCAGGGCGGAAACCGGCGCCGTATATCCCTGACCGGCGGAGCTGGCGCACCGTCACTTCACCTCGGTGCACACGACTGTGCCCACCGAGAAGCCGACCCGGAGGGGCCTGTCCTAGTCGTTCCCGTCGGAACCCTGGTTGCTGCTGCCGTTGTTGCTCTTGGTCCCCCTCTTGCTCACCACCCGGCCCGCCACCAGGGTCGCGGTGGCCACCGCGCGCACCCAGGGCGGCCCGCCCCGCGCGGCCCACACGACACAGACGCATCCGCCGACGGTGAGCACAAGGACGCCGATCAGTAGAAACAGCAGCACGCTCATCTCCCTCTTTCCGTTCCGGTACGCGCATCCTCGCAGCCTGCGTGGACCGGGGCGGGACTGATCCCAGCGGTGGAGAGCGAGTTGAGCCGCCGGTGGTTCACTCGCGGGAGCAAGTCGGGGCGCGCTGAGGCGCCGACGATCAACACTCTGTGCGGCAAGCAGGAAGCCAGCACGGTCGGAATGGACATGGGGGGAGCGTGCTTCGGAAGGTGTCCGAAGTCAAGCGAAGGTGTAGTGGCGCCTCTGGCGGTCGAGTCGGCAGTCGTGATTCCGCAGACTGACCTGCGGCAACGGCGCAGAGACAGGCGGATCCGCAAGATCAAGTACCCCACTACTGGAATATTCTTGAGGTGTCATGGACGGGCCGTGGTCGCTCGCTCTAGCGTTTTCGCCAAGGCGGGCAACCGACCTGCCCGACACAGAGGGGGCACGATGACGCGTGAGGAACTGACCCGACTCACCGGCAACGGGGAATGCGGTGGCGACGACTGCCCAACGTGTACCGAACGGCCTCGGGGTCGTTCGTGTTCCAAGGTGATACATCCAATGCCTTCGTCCCGCCTGCGGGGGAAGCGCTCGTAGAGATTCCGGAAGCGGTGCTGAGGGAGGCTGTCCGTGCTCTTGGCTGGTGAAGACTGGCGGAGGACGTTCGATGCCATGCAACAGGAGGCATGGCGGCTGGAAACCTTGCCCGTCTACCGCGTGCCCCAGGAGGAAGAGCTCGTTCGCCGGTTCCTGGACGGGGAGCCGGTCACGCGCGAAGCGACACAGCCCTGGTTCGACCGCGTCCAGGGGTACGTGGCCGACGGGCGCAGGGTGGGACGAGTTCACATCGTCACCCAACCCCTCTCGGACTACCTCCGCTTCGAGTTCGAGTACTACCGGCACAACGTCGAAGCCGGGGAAGCCATTCGCATCCTCGATGTGACCCATCGCCCGAACTCCCTTGACGGGATACAGGACTTCTGGATGTTCGACCGGTCTCGGATCGTTCTCATGCACTATGAGTCGGACGGAACCCAGATCTAGCCTCCGACCTGGAAGGCGTGGACTGGTTCAAGTCCTCCTACAGTAACGGCGGCGGTGTCTGCGTCGAGGTCTCCAACGACCTCCCCGGCGTTGTCCCCGTCCGCGACAGCAAGAGCCTCAACGGGCCGATCCTGGTTGCTTCCGAAGTAGCCTGGGGTGTCTTCGTGGAGCACATCAAGCACTGAGCGCAGAGCGGAAGCAGAGGACCCCCAACCACACGGTCGAGGGTGCTCTCCTGCGACTGGAACTCGGGCGAACTGTCTCCCGAAGGGCCTGGGCACCGGTGAACGCGGGCTGCGCGTGCGCGGTGTGAGGTGATTCAGCTGTCGGTGTCCTTGGGGTGCCGGGTGGAGGCGTAGACGAGGTGCACGGTCCGGCGGGGTTGGTCGACGAGATAGCGGTCACGGCCGTCGGCGGTGACCTCGTACTCCCACTGCGGGTACTCCGTGCCGCCAAGAGTGGCCGTGGTAAGGCGCCCGCGGAGCCTGTGCTGGCGGTTGGGGTCGTTTGTGGAGAGTGGGTCGGTACGCAGGGCCTCGTAGCAACGCCGGGTGTTGCCCAGGGCTTCGGCGCACAGGTCGCCCCAGCCTTTGGCCGCGTCGTTCGTGGTGAATCGGAGGCGCCATTCGTTACCGATCGGCGGTGGTGGGACGTCGTCGCCGCGTTTGGGGCTTACGGAGCGGGTACCTCGCCGTGGTCCTCGTCCGGGAGGGGGGTGGTCAGCTGCGCCGTCAGGTCGGGGTCCGCGAGGATTCTGGCGGTGGCGCGCCATTCGGCTATGACCCGGTGCAGGTTGGTGTGTACGTCCAGTTCTGCGGCGTCGTGGGTCGCGTTGACGAGGTCGACGACGAACTCGCGAACTTCTTCTGTCGACAGGTGCCGAGTCCACGGAAAAACCTCGGGCAGGGCAAGCAGAATCGCGCGGGCGCCCTCGTCGCTGCTGATCAGGGCTGCGAACAGCCGGGCGGTGACGTCGGCGGTCTCCTCGCGCTGACGGTCATGTCGCTCGGTGGTGAGGTACAGGTCCTCGCCGTCACGGCGCGTTACATGGACACGCTGGGCACGTTCGACGGTTTCGGCGACCCGCTTGGAGTTCTTCGACAGATCAGAGAACGAAACGGTCAGAGTGGACATAGGGGAAGCGTAATTCGGAATATGTTCCGAAGTCAAGGCAGGGTGGCCGGAGAGGGCGGCAGGCCCGCCCGACGCGCCCCCGGAATCGGCACGTCCGACGACGGGTAGAACTGCGCGTACCACCGCCGCAGCGCCCTGATCCCCTTCTCGTGGGGGAGCAGGACCGGGCGGGCCTGGTGGATCTTGTGGTCCCAGATCGCGACCTCCTCCCGCACCTCCCCCAGGGCTTCCGCGCGGAACACGAGCTTGAGAGCGGGTGTCAGGAACCGGAACGGGAACCGGGCCGGTTTGCGCAGGTAGTACAGCATCCGGAGTTCGCTCGTGCGGTCGTCGACCGGGGTGGTGAGGGCGACGGCGGTCACCGACAGGACCGGGCCGTTCACGCGGACCACCATGACGCCCGGGCCGTACATGAATGCGTCGAAGGTGTTGTTGATGTCCCAGCGGAGAACGCGTCGGGCGATCCGGCCGCGGGCCTCGGCGTACGGGCCGTCCTGGCGCCACTCCTGGACCGGGGGTTCGCTCTGGCCGTGGATGAAGTGGAAGTGGGACTCGTCGACGATGTTCTCGCGCATCTCCTGGACGTGGATACGCGCCCGGCAGGTGTCGTCGATGGGGGAGGCGTAGGCCTTGGACTCCGTCTCGGGGATTTCCGGTACCTCCCACGACGGCTCGCCCGGCCCGGCGTAGACGAGGACCAGTCCGCTGTGTTCGCGGACCGGGAATCCGCCGAGGGACACCTTCGGGGTGTGGGCGGCGAACGGTGCCTCAACGCACTTGCCGTCCGTGCCGAACCGCCAGCCGTGGAACGGGCACACCACCGTGCCGTCCACGACCTTGCCCCCGGCGCCCAGGTGTGCGCCGTAGTGGGGGCAGTGCGCGTCCCGGACGGTGGCCCGTCCGTCGGCTCCCCGGAAGGCGATGAGCGCGCGTCCGAAGTAGTGGAGGCTGACGACCTTGCCTGGCCGTAGGTCGGTGCTGCGGAGTACGGCGTACCAGCCGTACGGGACGAATGGCATCGGATAGTCGTCGGCTCGCGGGTCGCGCGGGAGGGACGCGAACGTGTCGTGACTCCGCCATAAGCGCATGCGCCGATGCTAGGTCGTTGAACAACGCTCGACCAGGGCGCAGCTTCGCCCAGGTCACGCGAGGGCGCCCCGGTCCGTGACCGCCACAGCACACCGTTCACCACAGGGTGTGGTCCATATCGCCGGCGGCGCCGCAGGGACGCCAGGGACGAACTCGTCCTCCGGCTCGCGGGCGACCCGGAGGACGGGGACACGGCGGGCAGGGCCATCGCCGCCCGGTTCGACGGGATCCGTCCGAAGTTCGCCGAACACGTTGAGGCGGGATTGATCCATCCGCTGACGGTGAAATGGGGCCGGCCGGTCTGAACGCTCCGTCAACTCCCGTACTGATAGGCTGAGTTGACCCATCTATAAGCGCCACCCGCACTGAAGCATCAGGCACCCCCTGACGGGAGACAGCTGCACGTGGACACCACCGGACCACGCACCGCCGAAAGCCTTGCCGCACGCTTCCACGACGTCGACTCGGCCGGCGTCCCCGAGGACTTCATCGCCTATCTGCGGAAGATGGAGGAGAGCGAGAGCGGCCGCGCCGTGCGGGAGGTCACCTACCGCGCCCTGGAGGCCGCCGAGGGCAAGGGAGCGGACGTCGGGTGCGGCGCCGGCCGCGCCGTCGCGGATCTCGTACGGCTCGGAAAGGACGCTGTGGGGGTCGACAGCAGCCAGGCCATGGTCGACGCGGCCCTGGCCAGGTTCCCGCACTGTCGCGTCGTCAGCGGCAGCGCCTTCGAGCTGCCGTTCGAGGACGGTGAACTGTCGTGGTACCGGTCGGAGCGGACCTTCCTCCACTTCGGCGCTCCCGCCGAGGCACTGTCCGAGGCCCGCAGGGTGCTGAGGCCGGGCGGGACGATCGTTCTCGCGGACCCCGATCTCGGGTCGATGGCGGTGAGTTCGCGGTTCCCGGAGACGACCGACGCGGTCAAGGGCGCGTTCTGCGCGGCCGTCCCGAATCCCCACGCCGGCACCCACAGCGCCTACCATCTCGCCGACGCGGGATTCACCGGCATCGAGGTCGTTCCCGTCATGGCGGCCCTGAACGACCACGCGTCCGCGTTCGGCGTGGTACTGGAGCCGGCCCTGACGGCGGCTCTCGCCCAGGGCGCCGTCAGCGAGGAGGCGGCGGCACGGTGGAAGGACGACCTGGGCGATCTCTCTCGCCGGAACGCCTTCACCGCGACGGCGACCTTCTTCATCACCACGGCCCGCCTGGCGTCGTAGCCGCCGATGCCCGCCGAGGGATTCCGGTAGTCGGTTCGGGTCGCCCGGGGAGAATGCTCCCCGGGCGACCCGAACCTCTTGGTCGGCTCAGTCGGCTGAGCGGAGCTGAAGCCGTTCCCGGAGCAGGTTCTTCTGCACCTTGCCGGTCTGGTTGCGCGGCAGTTCGGGCAGGAGTTCCAGGCGGGACGGCAGGCACCATTCGCTCATGCCGAGCCCGCCGAGCCAGTCGCGCAGGCCGTCGAGGGTGGGCGTCCGCTCCCCCGGGACGACGACCGCGCAGGCAAGCTCGCTGCCGTGGCCGCCGGGGTAGCCGACCAGGGCGACATCCCGTACGTCGGGGTGGTCCAGCAGTGCCGACTCGACGTCACTGACCGGGATCATGATGTCGCCGATCCGGTCTTCGGCACGGCCGTGCAGCCGGATGCCGCCGTGGCCGTCCGGTGCTACGAGGTCACCGGTGTCGTACCAGCCGTCGTTGTGTTCGGCGAGCACGGTCAGCCGACCGTTGTCCCGGCCCCAGGTGGCCAGGCACAGCGAAGGGCCGCGGGCGAAGAGACGCCCGGGTCGGTCGTCGCTGATCGGGTGGTCGGCCCGCAGGTCGATCTCCTGGCCCGGGGCGCAACGTCCGACGGTGCGTCCGGCCAGGTCCGGGTGTTCTCCGGTGCGGGTGAAGATGTTGGCGCCCTCAGTCATGCCCCAGCCCACATCCAGCGGGATTCCGAAGGTCTCGGTCACCCGCTTGAACAGCGGCTGCGGGACCGTGGTGCCTCCTGCGCGGATGATCCGCACGGTGGGCAGTCGCAGCGACGTGCGTTCCATCGCGTCGATCAGGGCGGAGAGGGTGACTGGGACGATGACCATCCAGCTGACGTCGGCCTGGGCCAGGAAGGGGATGACGGCCTCCGGCTCCCAGAGGTCCGTCATGACCGCGCAGGCCCCGCGGTGCAGCGGCATCAGGAGCCCCATGGTGAGGCCGACGATGTGCGTCGCCGCGTTCGGTGAGTAGACGCGGCTGTCGGGGCCGATGCCGTCGGCGGCCGCGAGGGGGGCGTACCAGGCGTACGAGGTGTTGAGGGTGTGCAGCACAGCCTTCGGCTCGCCGGAGGTGCCGGAGGTGAACAGCACCAAGGAGACCCGGTCCGGGTCCACGACGGACGGATCCGGCAGGGTGGTGTGCTCGGTGTGCTCGAAGTACTCGCGGAAGTCGAGTTCCCCGTCGTCCCCGTCGGCGGTTCGCTCGCCGAGCACCACACGGTGGCGCAGGGCGGGCAGCCGCGGTGCCATCTCGGCCAGCGCCGCGGCGTGCTCGAAGTTGTCCCACCGATCGATGGTCACGCAGACGACGGCATCCAGTCGGCGGAGCATCCGCTCCAGCTCACGGGGGCGGAACGCGCACATGATCGGCGCGGCGACGGCCCCGAGCCGGGCGCAGGCCAGTAGCAGCGGTCCGACCTGCCAGCGGTTCGGCAACTGCATCGCGACGACCTGACCGCTGCGTACCCCCAGCGCGTGCAACGCGCCGGCGAAGAGGTCCACATACTCCGCGTACTGCGCGTAGCTCAACTGTAGGACGCCCTGGCCGGCCTCCGACACGAGAAGGGCGGGGGCGTCGGGAGTCTCGGCACGCCACCGCGCCAGGTCGTCCAGGATGCTGTCGGCGCGCCAGGCATCCTCCTTGCGGTACTGCTCCACGGTGGTGGCGGATGGGCGCAACGTGGTGATCGGGTTCACAATTTTCACTTTCCATAGGATAAAATTGCGCACGTTTGTTCTGTTTTATTTATTCTGTTCTCTTCCGTCGAGGTGGCCCTCAGTGCCCCAGTCCGGCGCCTCCGTCGACCGGGATCACGGCGCCGCGTACATAACCGGCACCGGCCAGGAACGCCACCGCGTCGGCGACCTCGTCGGGGTGGGCCGGCCGTCCGGCGGGGGTCTGCCGCAGCAGCTCTTGGCGCTGCTCCTCGGTGAGCGCACGGGTCATGTCCGTCTCGGTCAGACCGGGAGCCACCACGTTGCAGGTGATGTCCCGGGGGCCGAGTTCGTGGGTCAGTGACCGTGCGAAGCCGACCAGCCCCGCCTTCGCCGCCGCGTAGTTGGTCTGCCCGGCGGCGCCGTGGAGGGCCGCCGTGGAGGAGATCAGCACGATGCGGCCATGGCGTTCCCGGAGCATTCCGCGCACCGCGCGCTGGGCGACGCGGAAGGCCCCGGTGAGGTTGGTGTCGATGACGGAGGTGAAGTCCGCCTCGCTCATCCGGACCAGCAGCCGGTCCTGGGTGATGCCCGCGTTGGCGACCAGGGCGGTGACCGGACCGTGGGCCGACTCGGCCTCCTTGAAGGCCTGGTCCACCTGCTGACCGTCCGTCACATCGCACCGCACGGAAAGAAAGCCCTCGTCGCCGGGTGGTGCCTCACTGCGGTAGGTCACCGTGACCAGGTCCCCGGCCGCCACGAAGCGGCGGGCTATGGCCAGCCCGATCCCCCTGTTTCCCCCGGTCACCAGGACCGAGCGGGGTGTTGTCTGAGCCATCGTGCCTTACCTTCCTTTCCTGTCGTGCCGAGGACGGCCCAGGGCCGGGACGGGGCGGATTTGCCCACTGTCCTGCGTATCTGCCCAGCGCCCGGTCGACCAGTGCGTCGGCCGCGCCCGTGTAGCGGGCCGGGTCGAGGAGTTCCGACAGCTCGGCGGGGGTGAAACGGGCCGACAGTTCGGGGTGGCCGGACAGCACCTCGCGGATGGTCCGCCCCGTGTCGGCCGCCTCGGCCGAGGCCGTCGACAGCAGCTTCTTCGCGTGCGCCTTGCCGAGCACCGGGGCGAGTACGACCGCCAGTCGTTCGGTGACGATCGCTCCGCCGGTCAGGTCGAGGTTGGCCAGCATGCGTTGCGGGTGGACGATCAGGCCCTCCGCCAGCTCCACCGCCGTGTGCGCCGCGCCGCCAGTCAGCCGCAGTGCCTCCCGCAACGGCTGCCACTCGGCGTGCCAGGCCCCGGCGGGGCGTTCGTCCTCGGCCAGCAGGCTCTGCGCCAACACCAGTGCGTACGCGGGGACTTGGCGGGCAGCCGACACGATCAGGGTGGCGAGGGCCGGGTTGCGTTTCTGTGGCATCGCCGACGAGGCGCCGCGTCCCGCCGCCGCCGGCTCGGACAGCTCGCCGATCTCCGTACGGGACAGCGTCTGCACGTCCAGTGCGAACTTGCCGAGCGCCCCGGTGACCAGCTGAAGGACCGCGCCCAGTTCGGCGATCGGCGTGCGCACGGTGTGCCACGGCAGCGTCGGCTCCGCCAGCCCGAGGGCCTTCGCGAAGGGGGCCAGCAACTCGATTCCGCCCTCACTTCCATCGAATGCCCTTCTCGCCCCGCCGTCCACGTTCGCGTACTCGCGGTACGCGGCCAACGTGCCTGCCGCGCCGCCCAGTTGGGCGGGTAGCGCACCGGCTACCGCCCGTACTCGGGTCAGGGCGTCCACGACGAGCTGGAGCCAGGCCGCCGCCTTCAGGCCGAGGGTGGTGGGTACCGCGTGCTGGGCCAGGGTGCGGGCCGCCAGGACGGTGTGGCGGTGGGTGTCCGCGAGTGCGGCCAGGGCGGCGGCGGTGCGTTCGAGGTCGGTGGCGATCAGGGTGAGTACGCGGCGGGCGATCAGCATGGCCGCCGAGTCCAGGATGTCCTGGCTGGTCGAACCCCGGTGTACGTACTCGGCGGCGGCCGGGTCCTTCGCGGCGACCACCTCGGTGAGGGCGGTGACGAGGGCGACCACCGGGTTGGCGGCGCCTCGCGCCGCGTGCGCCAGTGCGACCAGGTCCAGGCGGTCCGCGTGGGCCTGGGAGGCGATAGACATGAGCGCTGCGGCGGGTGTCAGGCCGACCTCGAACTGGGCCTGGACCAGGGCTACTTCCACGTCAAGCATCGCCTGGAGCCATGCCTCGTCGGTCACCTCGGCCGCCGCCTGCGTGCCCGCCCATGTGGGTGCGAGCAGCCCCGCGTCGGTGCCGACGGACACGGGGGCCGTTCTCCCGTTCATGCTCGTCGACTCCCTGCGCCAGATATCTGACGTGCAGTCGACTGAGCTGTCTGTGGCGGCAGTTCACGCACCTCCGGTCCCAGCTCCAGTCCCAGTACCGCCCGGGCTATCGCGTCCGAGTCCTCCAGCGTCACCGAGCCCACGCCCGGTCTGATGCCTACCGCCGTCACCCAGCGAACCCCCTCCGTCGGCACCCCGTACGCGAACCGGCGAGGATGCGCTCGCCCCGACGCGTCCAGCAGCCGGGGCGCGCCGTCGCTCACCGCCATCCCGCCCGACTCGTGCGCCTCGTGGCCGCCCGGCCGGTACGGGACGCACCCGCCCTCCGCCAGCAGCCCCCGCAGCAGCGGATCCGCGCTGCGCCGCAGGTCGATGTCGGGCAGCCGAGCCTCGACGAGCGCCCTCACCAGCACCGGCGGCTCCGACACCCCTTCCGCGTCCACGAGGAAACCGGGCCCGTCGAGACCGCTCTCACCGTCCGTCGGACACACCCGCATCCCCGGACCGACCACCTGCAGTATCTCCGCCTCGATCAGCGCGATCAGCTGCTCGATCCGGAACGCGGGCGGGCCTATCGACGTGAACGCGTTCAACGGCGTGTACCAGCCGTCCAGTTCGGCCCGGTACGACTCACCCGACACCCCTCCGTGATCGACCACCAGCCGGACCTCGTTGCGCAGGTCCCGCAACGCGTCCAGCGCTGCCTTCAGCGGCCCGTTCACATTGCCGAGGCGGGCGGCGGTGACGTCCTGGCGCAGATACGCGAGCAGCCAGTGCCGGAAGTCGGCGCGATCAGCGAAGTGCCGGTCTCCGTACGGGCGTTCAACGCGCCGCCAGTCCCATCGCTCGTCCGGCGGTATGTCGTACCGGTCGAGGAGCACCGACTCGTCGTCGCGGTCCGCGAGGCAGGAACGAACGAACTCCGTTGCCGCCGAAGGGCCTTGGGCGGCCCGGAGCCACGCTTCGTAGTAGACGGTCCGGACCTCGCGGTCGACCAGCGGCCAGACGTCGCTGCGGAAGCCGACCGGCCGCCGCCGCAGGCCCGCGATGACCTCCGGGGTCAGGAAGCGGGGGTGGTGGCGGCCCAGCGCGCCCTTCTCGTTCTCGCCGCGCGCGTGGTACGGCACTCCGCGCCGCGAACCGGCGTACAGCACCGGCTCGTTGCCGCTTGGGATGTACACGAGCCCGGCGGCCCGGCCGTCCTGGTCGCCCTGCTTGAACGTGCCGCCGCGGCCCTCGGTGAGCAGCGCCAGCTGGTCGAAGAAGTTCAGCCCGAGTCCGCGCAGGGCGACCGGGGTGCCGGGGCGGATTCCACTCAGGTCGGCGTCGGCCGGGTTGGCGGGGCCCACGTAGGACACGCCGGCGGCGGCACGGGAACCGGCATCGGCACCAACACGGTTACCGGCTCCGGCACTTGTGTGGCGGGCGGCGAAGGCGCGCAGGTCTTGTTCCTCCGGGCTCGGTGTCAGCTGTCCGTGTCCCAGGGCCAGTACGACCGCGTCCAGGCCGGTGAGCAGGTCGCCGTCCGCCAGGGTCACGCACTGGTGGCCGCCCGGGGACCGGTCGTCATCCGTCAGTGCGAGCGCCGTCGTCCGGTGCGTGTGGACCGTGAACTCGGGCGGGGCGGTGCGTAACAGGTGCCCGAAGACCCACTTCAGGTAGTGGCCGTGGAAGGCGCGGGTCGGGTAGGTGTCCGGGCCGAGGCGGCGGGCCTCCGCCAGGATCGAGGGCGGGTACGCCTCGGCATCCAGGGTGCACGCCCACTCGTACAGGCTCGGGCCCGGCACCGACGGGCCCGCGCACGGCACGCTGTCGTCGGTGAACAGGGTCACCTGGGAGGCAACCGTGTTCATCAGCAGCTCGGGCGGCTGGTCGGTGCGCCACACCGCACCCGGGCCCGGCGGATACGGGTCGACGAGATGGACCACGACCGGGCGGCCCGCCTCGCCCGCGTTGGCGCAGAGCCGCTCCAGGACCGAGAGCCCGCGCGGACCGGCGCCGATCACGCACACGACGACGGCATCGCGGGTGTCACCCGAAGAGCCTGGTTCGGGTCCGCTCATTCGTGGCCCAGCCCCTCGCGCCAGCTCGGCCGCAGCGGCTTCCAGCCAAGTTCCTTACGCGCCCGGGCGTTCGACGCGCCGGCCGCCACGGTGAGCTGGTGGGCCATGAACCAGCCGAGCAGCCGGGGTGCCATCTCCGCAGGGATCGCGGGCGGCGCCGGAGCGTCCAGCGCCCGGGCGTAGTGGGGCAACCACTGGGCGGCCGGGGCCGGTTCGTCGTCCGTGATGTGGAAGGCGCCGGTGGCCTCCGACTCCACGGCCGTCACCGCCGCCCCCACGGCGTCCTCCACATGCAGGAACGAGGTGACCCCGGCCCCGCCCTCGGGCAGCGGGAACTTCCCCGCCAGTACGAATTGCGCGGTCCCGCCGCCGGTACGGGCGTACGCGGTGCCGGGGCCGTACAGCGACCCGTACCGCAGCACCGCGCCACTCAACTCGGGTGCGGCGCCCAGTACTTGTGCCTCCAGCTCGGCGACCGCCTGTACGGTGGCCGCCCAGCCGGGGTCCGGGGCGTCCACGTACAGCGGTACGTCCTCGTCGACGAGCGGGTCTCCGGTCGGCGCGGACGCGAAGGCGATGGACTGCGCGACCAGCCGCCGGGCACCGGCCGCGCGGGCCGCCGCGACCAGGTTGGCGGTGCCCTCGGTGCGCAGTCGCGCGGTCCGGGCGAAGGCCCCCGCGGGGTCGTCGCCCATCAGCCGCAGCGCCGTCAACTGATGGACGACCACCTCAGGGCGTGCGTCCGACACGGCGGCCAGCAGCGCTTCCCGGTCGAGGGCGTCGGCGACCACGATCGCGTCCGCTTCCGGAGCGCGGGCCCGGGACTCCTCCCGTACCAGCGCGCTCACTTGGTGCCCCCGCGCCCGCAGCGCGCCCACCAGGGGATGGCCGACCACTCCGGTGGCTCCTGCGACGAGTATCCGCATGGCGTTCAGTCCTTCGTATCGTTCGTATCGTTGTGAACAAGGGGCGTACGTACGCGCATCAGCAGGCGGCACGCCTTGTCGCCGTCGCGCAGGCATGCCTCGGCGCGGTTCTCCGTGAGGGTGACCCCGAGTCCTTCGGACCAGCCCGCGTGGATGTCGGTGCACGGGCACCGGTAGCCGTCCAGTGAGCCTGCCATCCGCACCATGGTGACGGCGAAGCTCCGGCGGAGTGTGAGGACGATCAGACCCTCGTCGTCGGTCGCGTCCTCGACCTCGGTGGAGGCGTTGCGCAGTTCCGCCGGGAACATCCGGTCGCCGCAGTCGTCGTACCGGCGGCGCAGTTCCTCCAGGTCCTTGTGGGTGTCGCCGGTGGCGGGGAGCGGGCCGGAGAGGCGGCCGACGCGCTGTCCGACGTGCGTCGCGACCTTGCGCAGCGCCTCGGCGTTGAGTTCGTTGGCGGCCTCCTGCCCGAACCGGCTCGCCACCCCCTGGTACCAGTTCGCGTCGTGCTGCCACCACAAGCGGTACGCCTCGCTCGCCCGGGCGCGGTGGTTGACGTCCCCGGCATCCGTACCCGTGCTCATGCCTGTTCCTTTGCCGAGGAAGCGGTGAAGCGGTCGCGCATCACTCGTTTGAGGACCTTGCCGGTGGCGCCCTTGGCGACGTCGTCGGGCTTCATGCGCAGGGCACGGGTGACCGGCGGGAACGCGGATGCCTTGAGGGCCGTGTTGACCAGTCCGGTCAACTCCTCGTCGCTGCCGCCTACTTCGTCCGCGAGCTGGAGCAGCGCGTAGGCCTCCGCCACTCCGTCGCCGTCCCAGTCGGCCCGTACACCGTCGTCGGCGACTCCGACGACCGTGCAGTCGGTCAGTTCGGGCAGTTCGCGGAGCAGAAGTTCCTCGGTGCGGGTGCTGAAGACGACGCCGGCGCTGGTGCGGATGGCGTCCGGGGCGCGGTCGAGGTGGTAGAAACTGCCGTCCTCGTCCTGGTGGGCGAGGTCGCCGGTGAGCCAGTAACCGCCGAGGCGCATCCGGTTCCAGGTCAGCGAGTCGTTCCAGTAACCAGGTGTGAGTGTGGGGGACTTGAGGCCCAGGCGGCCGATCTCTCCGGGCGGCAGCGGAGTGCCGTCCTCGGCGAGTACGGCGGCCTCGGCGAAGCTGATCGGCCTGCCGACGCAACGCGAGTAGGCCGAGGTGTCCTTGGTGTGCCGGTTGTGGAAGACGGAGTAGCCGGCTTCGGACGAGCCGAGACCGTCGACGAAGACGGACCCGTCGACGCGGGTGCGCCGCAGGTCCTTGCCGATGGTCTGGTGGCTGCCATGCCGCACGAGGGCCCGGATGTGCGCCTCGTGGGCCGCGTCCCCGGTGTTGAACCACACCTGCACGCTGGACAGGTCGCGGGCCGTCAGGTCCTCGGCGGCCATCTCGCCGAAGGTCCCGGCGAAGGCCAGCACGGTGGTGGGCCTGAACTCCTCGATGGCGTCCAGTACTTCGGTGCCGCGCTGACTGGAGAGGAGTTTTATGTCGGTGCGCAGGAGGAGGCAGTACAGCAGCGTCGCCACCATCGCGTTGTGCGCGCCCGGCAGTCCGACCAGGGTGCGTTCCATGTCGGTGCCGGTGGAGTAGCGCAGGCGGTGCAGTTGCGCGTACATCAGGGTCTGGTGGGTGTGCGGAACTCCCTTGGGCATACCGGTGGTTCCGGACGAGTGCGAGATGAGCACCGGGTCGGTGGGGTCGTGACGGTACGGGTAGGAGGGCGGGAGCGCGGCGCGGTGTTCGGGGCGGATGTCGGCGGCGGTCGCGCAGAAGCCGAGGTCAGAGGTCGCGTCCGAAGCCTTCGCCGCCAGGACGTCGTGGTGTTGGCGGTCCGTGAAGGCACCCACGGCGCCCTGCCGTCGTACGTACTCCCGCGCGATGTCCGGCGGCAGGTTGCCGTTGACGAACGAGGGGATCGCACCGAGGGACGTCAGCGCCAGGAAGTTCACCGCGAACTCGGCGCTGGAGTAGGAGTGGAGGGCGACCGGGTCACGAGGGCGCACACCCTGGGCGGTGTACCAGCCCGCGTAGGTCTCGACGACCTCCTGCAACTCCCCGAAGGTGAGTTGGGTGGGGCAACTACCGTCGGGGGCGGACCAGTTGCCGTCCATGCGCAGTACGACCTCGTCGCGTGGACGGTCGTACGACGTCAGGCGGGCGAGGATGTTACCGGCGCCCAGTTCGGTGTCGGAGCAGATCCGCGCCCGCTCCTGCCTACTGATGAGCATGGGGATGGGTCTCCGTCTCGGTACGTGGTTCGGCCTCGGTACGTGGTTCGGCGTGGGCTGCGGCCAGCTCGAACAGGCTCTGGATGCTGCCGAGTCGTCCGGCGGACGCCCTGGTTGACCCTGTGGACCTGATCGACACCTGTGGCCCGGCCGCGTCGCCGGGACGGCCGAGCAGTACCGCCGCTGCCAGGCCCGCGGACGCGGGCAGAGCGGCGGCGGGGCCCGAACGCCCGCTGGTTGCCGCCAGTTCGCGGTGTACTGCGGTCACGCGTTCGCCACCGCCCAGTTCCACTCCCAGCACCAGGACACGGTCGAGCTCCGGGTCGTCCAGCAACACGTCGGCCATGGACAGGAGCTCGCTCAGCGGGTCGACGAGGGTGGAGAGGCTGAACATCTGGCCGGTGATGCCGAACTCGCGGCTCATGTGCCCCAGTACGGAGTTGGCGGTGGCCTGCATGAACAGCAGCGGGTTGTGGACCCGCCCGGACACCATGCGCCGACTCGCCAGATCCGCGGTGGTGGTGTCACCCGCCAGACTGGCCAGCGCCACGGCGGTACGGGCGCCGTCTCCGGGGTGCGCGGTCAGACACCTGCTGCTCACCTCGTACGCCAGCGGACTGAACGCCGACTCCACGAAGCCGGGCAGCTTCGGCAGCGCGATGTCGTCGTCCCGGCCGGTGTCGTGGGCCGCCGTGGCGGTGGCGAGGATGCCGAGGGAGAAACGGAGCGCGGTCTCGTGGGTCGTGGTCACGGCCGCTCCAGGACGAGTGCGGTGTTGGCGCCCCCGAAGGCGGCGTTGATGGTGAGGGCCCGGCGGGGGTCGGCGGGGCGCGGCGCGTTCGGTACGTAGTCGAGGTCGCACTCCGGGTCGGGGCTGCCGTATCCGGCGGTCGGCGGGAGTACACCGTCCAGCAGGGCCAGCATCGTGATCACGAACTCCACGACGCCAGCGGCTTCCAGGAGGTGGCCGGTGGTGCTCTTGGTCGAGCTGACCGGTATCGACTCGGCCCGCTTCCCGAAGGCGGCGCGCAGGCCCCGGGTCTCGGCGCCGTCGTTGTACTTGGTACCGGTGCCATGGGCGTTGACGTAGTCGAGGGACGCCCCGTCCGGGTCCCCGGCCTGCCGCAACGCCTGCCGTGCGGCGAGGGCGAGGCCGATGCCTTCCGGGTGCGGCTGGGCGATGTGGTGGGCGTCGGTCGCGGCGCCCCATCCGACAACGGAGGCGAGCGGCCGGGCCCCGCGCCAGCGGGCGTGCTCGGCGGACTCCAGTACGACGGAGGCGACCCCGTCGCCCAGCAGCAGCCCGCTGCGATCGGCACTGAACGGCCGCACCATGCCGTCCCGCGACAACGCCCGCCCGGAGTCGAACTTGCCGAACGTCTCCTCCTCGACCAGATACCCGCCCGCACAGACGGCGACGTCGATCCGCCCGGAGGAGATCAGCCGACAGGCATGAATGATCGCGGCAGCGGACGCCACACAGGCATTGGTGAAGGCAAGCCGGGTCCCGATCAGCCCGAGGCCGTCGGCAAGCAACTCGGCAAGCTGAGCGGGCACGGCGTCGGCGAGACTGTTCGACTCCGGTGCCGGCAGCGCCCCGACGGGGGCGCGGGGCTGTGACATCTGCGGCGCCACCGCGTGGGCGCGACCAGCCACAACGGACCCGCGGCCGACATCCGACAACTCGCTCGATACGGAATCTCCGGCCCTCCGCCAATACCGGGTAACACTCCGGTTATCCCCGGCGACCCCCAAAAGCACAGCCGCCTCCGCACCCGCCCCGAGCCCAGCCATACCCAGCGCCTCGTCACCACACCGCCGGAGCGCATCCCGCAACGCCCACCCCTCGACCGCGTCGGCACCGTCCGCACCGTCGGGCGCGACCGCCGCCACCGCCGTCCGATACGGCTCCGTATCGAACCGCGTCGTGGGCCGAAACGCGGGCACCCCCGCGAACACCCCGCGCCGCAGGGCTTCCGCACCCTCGCCGAAGGCGGTCCGTACGCCGTATCCGGTCACCGTCACTTCACGCGTCATCCCGGGCGTCCCCCTTCTGGGCGGTACGCAGGTATCCGGTGAGCCGCCGGAGCGATGTCAGCCCGGCGATGTCCTCGTCGGTGGGTTCGACGATCAGGCCGTACCGCTCCTCCACCACATGAAGCAGCCACACCAACCCCAGGGAATCCAGGACGAGTTCGGCGTCCTCGTCGAGGTCCTCGGGCAGTCCCGGGAAAACCTTGCGATCGGACAGAAGCTCTCGTACGGAGTCGGTGGTGATGTCGGTGCCGGTGGCCCCCGTGCTCGTACTCATGCCTTCGCACCGCGGCGGACGACCTCGGCGACGAGCCCGCCGAGGGTCAGGGTGGCCAGGGGTTCGATGTCGGTGTCGGGGATCTCGACGCCGAACCGCGACTCCAGCCGAAGCGTGAGTTCGATCAGGCTCAGGGAGTCGACATCCAGGCCGCCGACGGTCACCGGGCTGTCGTCCGTGATGCCGTCGCGGCTCAGCAGGATGTTCATCTCGTCGATGACCGCGGTCAGGACGAACTCGCGGATCTCGTCTTCCAGGGTCGACGTAGTCATGATCGGTATCTCCAGAAAGAGGGGGAGTCAAGCGCCCTTCCAGGGCGCGGGGCTGTGACATTTGTGGCTCCGCCGCGCGGGCGCGACAAGCCACAACCGGCCTGCGGGCAACCAACAACCGAGAGCACCCGCCCTACCCGGCGGAACGCAAGGTCTCGGCCTGCCGAACCAACTTCCCGTTGGACGTGCGCGGCAGCGCATCCAGCAGCCGTATGACCCGGGGCACCTTGTAGTCGGTCAGCCGCTCCCTGCACCACCGCAACAGCTCCTCGGCGGACGGGCGTTCAACGCCGGCCGTGACCGTGACGTACGCCTCGGTCACGTCCTCGTGGACCAGGACCGCCTGTTCGACGGCCGGGTGGTCGCGGAGTACGTTCTCCACCTCGGTGAGGTCCACCTTGAGGCCGCCGATGACGACGAGGGAGTCGGCGCGCCCCCGCACCAGTACCGCGCCGGTGGTGTCCAGCGCGGCCCGGTCCCGGGTGTGGAGCCAGCCGTCGGCGTACTGGGTGCCGCCCGAGTCGAAGAGGTACGGCGACTCGTCGAGGGCGACGTCCAGTTCGTCCCGCCGCACGCGCAGCGCCACACCAGGCGCCGCCCGGCCGACCGAGGGGCGCAGCGTGCCGCCGACGTCGATGGCGACGATGCCGGTCTCCGTGGTCCCGTACGCCTCCCCGACCCCGACGCCGTACCGCCGCGCGAACTGCGCCGCGACCTGCGGGGGCATGATCTCGCCGCCCGACACCGCGATGCGCAGGTCGGGGAGCACCGGGGGATCGACGGCGGCGGTGAGCAGTTCGAAGTGCGTCGGCACCCCGAACAGGGCGGTGATCCGGTGCTCCAGCGCGGTCCGCAGGATGTCGCGGGCGGAGACGCGGGGTGCGAAGACGACGGAGACACCGGCGGCGAGGGAGTACAGCAGGCCGCCGATCAGACCGAAGCTGTGGGCCGTCGAACTGAGCAGCAGCAGCCGGTCGCCCTCGACCGGCATGCCGGGCACCCCGGCGAACCGGTCGACCTCCGTGGCGAGCGATTGGGCTGTCCTGCCGATGACTTTCGGCCTTCCGGTCGAGCCCGAGCTGAACTGGACGAGGCGGTGCCCGGTGGTGGCGGGGAGGCCGGTTCTGTGCCGCTCGGTGACGACCTCGTACTCGGACCGGAAACCGAACGTGGCCCGGACGTTGGAACCGGCGCTGACCATGAACTGCGGCCGGCAGGACGCACAGAGCGCCGCCACCTCGGGCGGTTTGAGCCGGAAGTCGAAGAGCATCACCTGCGCGCCGAGCCGCCACAGGGCGAGCAGCACCTCGATCTGCGTGAAACTGGGCGGAGTCCGCAGGCCCACGGTGGAGCCCGGCCCGATGCCGTACCCGGCGAAGACTGCGGCCTGCTTGCCCACCCGCTCCCGTAACTCACTGCGGGTGAGTGTTTCCTGTTGGTACGTCAGATACGGCAGCCGGTCGTCGCGCGCGTCGAACAGCCCCTGGACCAGGGCAGCGAGATCCGACCCCAGGTCTTCGAGTTCGCCCATCGAACCTCAGACCTCCTTGCAGAACTCGCCGATGGGCAGGCCCACATGGCGCTTGTCGGCAGCCAGATAGCCGAGCAACTCGTCGCCGGTCCGCAACTCGGTGACGTTGAGGACCTTCCCGCCCGGGCCGAGCACCCGTACGTGCCAGTCGTCCTGCACGGTCAGGCTGACCAGCCGGCCGTCCTCGGCGTGGGTGCGGATCTCCAGCAGCGGCCGGGATTCGAGCTTGGCCCGCCCGACGACGACCCGCCGGGTGCGCCCGTCGGCGCCGACCGCGAGCAGCGCGCTGCCCGAGCCGACCTCGCTGAGGTAATTGGTGCGGTTGTCGGGGCCGAGCGTGTACGAGTGCAGGGCGCCCGCGTTGACCCGGAACGGCCGGGTCGGCATGTAGGGCAGGGGGTGGGTCTCGCTGCAGCACAGCACGAACCCGGAGGAGTAGGAGCCGACGAGGATGCCCTCGTCCTCCTCGAAGTGCGAGCAGGTGTCCACGCAGACCCGGTCGCCGAGTCCGACGTGCCGGATGCTCTCCACGGTGAGTGTGGACAGCTCCAGTTGGGGCGTCGTCGCCTCCAACAGCCGGGCCAGGGCGAACACCTCGTCGGCGCTGCGGGGCGTGAAGAGGATGCCGTCCGAGCCGCGCTCCAGCACGTCGAAGACGATGGCCGCCTCCTCCAGGCCGTCGACGACCGTCACGAGCTTGCCCTCGGCGGACTCGGCCGCGGCGAGCACGATCTCCAGCGGGATCTTCGTCGGGTCGGCGAAGTGGATCACCGTGTACGGCAGCACCATGGCGCCCGCGCACGACAGTTGGAGGGTGCGGTCGTCCCGCACGTCGATGAAGCCGGAGACCGGCGTGCCACCGGTGCGAGTGCCGGCGCGGTGGTCGGCGGCGAGGGCGTCCAGCTCGTCCTGGGTGCCGAACTTCCGCAGGAGTACGTCGAATACGGTGCCGGACGGTGAACTGCTGCTGCCGGACTGGGACTTGGCTTCCCTGTCGGGGGCCTTCGTCTCCTTCCCCTCCTTGTCGCCGGGCTTCTTCGCAGCGGTCGTGACCGGGGCGCCGCCCTCGGAGACCAGTACCCGGGTGACGGTCGGGGGCAGGGTCCCGAGCAACTCGGCGTCGGCCGCCACCACACCCGCCATCCGGGCGTGGATCGCCGCGTCCACCACCGCCTGGAGCTGGGGACGGGGGACCTCACGCAGGTCGATCCATGCGAACCTCATGCCACTCCTGCCACGATCGTCGAGTAATCAGCCATATGCATGCCATCGGTGATGCCGTTGCTGCCGCTGCCGCTGCCGTGCACGACCGCCGAGAGGCGGGACACCAGTGCGGCGGGGGTGGGGGAGGAGAAGATCCGGCGCCCGATGGCCAGGCCCCGGCAGCCGGCGGCCATCACGGCGGTGCCGTATTCGACGAGGTCGGAGCCGTCGGGTGGGCCGCCGGCCGCGAGGACGGGGATGGGACTGTTCGCCACCACCTCGGCCATGCGCTCGATCGGCAGGGCGACGGAGGTCTTCACCATGTCGGCGCCCAGGTCCGCGGCGACGTTGGCCAGGTGGGCGAGGAGGGCGGGATCGCGCGGGTCCTCGATCCGGGGGCCGCGCGGGTACACCATCGCGATCAGGGGCATGCCCCACGCGTCGCAGGAGCGGGCCACCGCCCCCAGGTCGGCCAGTTGCTGTGCCTCGGTGTCCGAGCCGATGTTCACATGAACGCTGACCGCGTCCGCGCCGAGCGTCAGCGCCTCCTCGACGTCGGCGACCAGCACCTTGGCGTGGACGTCGGCGGAGCAGGCGGTACTGGCGCTCAGATGCACCACCAGCGCGCAGCTCTTCAGGATGTCCGGCGCGAAGGAGCGGGCGCGTCCCTTGTGGACGATGATGCCGTCGGCCCCGCCGGCCACGAGTGCCCGCAGCAGGTCGTCCCACTTGTCGGCGGGGACGATCGGACCGTCCGAGACGCTGTGGTCGAGCGGGATGAGCAGATACCGGTCGTCACCCGCGAGCGAAAGTCTCCGCAAGCGTAATTGCTTGCCGTTTCTGAGCATGGGTAATGAGCCTTCCCGGCCCGGAGGCCGTATTTCAGAAAGCCGAATCGCGACATTCCGTTGCGATTCTCCGTGTCCGAAAGTCGATGTTTGTAGAAAATTCAAGTTCAGCGATCATGAGCATTCACCTGTGACCGTCCGGTGGCAAGATGTCATCAGAGAGAAATATTTATACGGCCCCTTGCATGAATAATTGACACGAGTCTGACAGGTGGCGTGGGGTTGACAGGGCCTGGGCGCACTGTTCGTGCGGTCTATGCGGTCTATACGCGTTGGGGCGTTCTGTCCCTCCCCTGAGCGCATCGGATGCTTTATTGCCTGCCAATTAGGGTGAGAACTTGTTGAAATTGAATTTCGGCGATTAAGGTGACGTCCGAGCTCGGGTCATGTTTCATGCGACGTCCTCCCCCCACTCAGGACCCGGAAGCGCCCCCATGCCTGAATTACCGCTCAAGATCGTCGACCCGAACCTGCAGGCCGCGTCAGCCCTGAAGGCAGCGAAGGCAGCGGCCCCGCGGGTCGCTGTGGCGAGGGATCGGCCGCCGCCCGCTGATGCCGGCCGGAGCCGTCGGGAGCGTGGTGCGGGCGGTCCTCGTGTACGCCTCGCTGAGTTCACGCAACGGGTTGGTGATCACCGGCGCCCACATGGTCGGCCTGATGTTCCTCGCGCTGATGTTCTCCCCGGTGGTGGCCTGCCTCCCGGAACTGTTCCCGGCCCGGCCGCGCTACACCGGCGTCTCCGCCGCCTTCATCCTCTCCGACACCTTCGGCGGCGGCTTCCCTCGGCCGTCACCAGGCTGAACAGCCAGTGGGAATCCCCGCTGGTCCTCGGCTTCTCCACTGGCGGCCTCTGCCTGCTCAGCCTCCTGTGCCTGCTGGCGCTGCCGGAGACGCGGGATCACGAGTTCGACGTCCGAGGGGCGGTGGCCGGCGGGCTACGAGGGTGAGGGCTCGTATGTCGAGGTGTCGTGTATCGCGCTCAACCTGTGGAGGAAGACTGCGGCATGGACATCTTCAACAGTCTCCGGGCCGTGCGGTCGCCGCGGTTGCTGCCCGGGGACCGGGTGCGGATCGTCTCTCCGGCCAGTCCCCCAGCCGTGAGACAGTCGCCCGCGGCGTCGAGTCGCTGACGTCATGGGGGCTCCGGGCCGAGTCTCGACCTGAACTCGGCGTTCGGCGATCCGGGAGTCCGCGCCGTGATCGCCGCCCGGGGCGGCAAAGGCGCCTACCGCATCGTCGACGACCTCGATACCGACACACTGCGCCGCGACCCTGAACCCCTGGTCGGCTTCAGCGACATCACCCACCTCCACCTCGCCCTGGGGCCCGATGCCGCCTGGCCGGCCTGCACGGCCCCTTCGCCACCTGGAGCGACGAATGGTGCGGGCCCGCATCAGCCGGCGCCCGACCATCCCGACGTCCTCGACGCGTCGTCGGCCACGAAGACCCTGCACCTCACGCCCACCTCGCTCGGCGAGGTACTGGCCGAGATGGCTGCGGAGCCCGCCCGGCCCATGCGCTGACGGACTGTCCGTTCGCCCGTTCACCCGTGGGTCGCGGTCACAGCCGCGTGGCGGAGCCTCGCCATGTCCCCGACTCCCTCGCTGTTCGTGTCACCCCGTGCATCCTCACTGGGTCCCGCAGTCCGATCTCCTGCCCCGGAGGGCAGCACCGCCTCGGCCGAACGGCCCAAACCCACGGACCGGGACCGCCTCTGTACAGGGCGAACGGTGGAGGAAGGGGGTCGGAGGGAGGGCGCACACCGGTCTCTCGTCAGAAACAAGTCAGACGTTTTTCCAACCCGACGCCACCCCCGTCCGTCTCTAGACGCGAGCCGTCGGGAGTACGGGTGACGGCTCCTGTCCGATGTCGTCCGATGTCGAAGTGTCAGGAGTTCAGGTGGAGTTGCGCGCGAGACCAACACGTGCGGTCGTGGCGGCGGGGGTGGCCTCCACGGCCCTTCTGCTGGCCGGTGTCCCGGGCGCGGAAGCCCAGGACGCGAGCGGCGCCGGTACGGTCAGGACGGCCGAGACGTCCAAGTCGGCCCAGGCGTCCGGTACGGCCGAGGTAGCGAAGACAGTCACCCTGGTCACCGGTGACCAGGTCATGCTGGACGGCGCCGGAAAGGTCACCGGCGTGGTCCGGGCCGAGGGCCGGGAGAAGGTGCCGTTCTCCGTCCGGGTGGTCGCCGGTCACACCCAGGTCGTGCCCGGAGACGCCGAACTGCTGCTGGCGCAGGGCAAGGTGGACGCGCGGCTGTTCGACGTGACCCAGTTGGTCGCCGACGGCTATGACGACGCCCGCCGTGGCGACGTACCGCTGATCGTCACCTTCCGGGGGAAGAAGGCGCCCTCGATGGCCCCGTTCACCGGGGCCGGGGCGAAGGTCGGCCGGGCCCTGCCGGTCGTCAACGGCAAGGCGATGCGGCCCGTGAAGAAGCGCGGCGCCGAGTTCTGGAACGCCGTGACCGGCGCCGGCCAGAAGACGGACAGCGCAACGGGGTTCACCGCTTCCACCGCCGTCGAGAAGCTGTGGCTCGACGGCAGGCGCAAGGCGAGCCTCGACAAGAGCGTGCCGCAGATCGGCGCGCCCACGGCCTGGGCCGCCGGGTACGACGGCACCGGCGTCAAGGTCGCCGTCCTCGACACCGGCATCGACACCGCCCACCCCGACCTCACCGGTCAGGTGGTCGCGGAGCAGGACTTCAGCGGTTCCGCCTCCGGTACCGGGGACAAGTCCGGCCACGGCACGCACGTGGCGTCCACCGTGGCCGGTACGGGAGCCAGGGCGGGCGGCACGTACAAGGGTGTCGCCCCGGGCGCGAAGATCCTGAACGGCAAGGTTCTCGACGACGGCGGATTCGGCAGTGATTCCGGGATCATCGCAGGCATGGAGTGGGCGGTGGCGCAGGGTGCCGACGTCGTCAACCTCAGCCTCGGCGGCGAGGACATGCCCGGCATCGACCCGCTGGAGGAGACGGTCAACCGGCTCTCCGCCGAGTCCGACGCCCTCTTCGTCATTTCGGCCGGCAACTCTGGCGAGGCCGGTGAGAGCACGGTCGGCTCACCGGGCAGCGCGGACGCCGCGCTCACCGTCGGCGCGGTCGACAAGTCCGACCAGCTCGCGGACTTCTCCAGCCGGGGCCCGCGTGTCGGGGACAGCGGGGTCAAGCCCGACCTGACCGCGCCCGGCGTCGACATCACGGCCGCGTCGGCCGCCGGCAGCAACCTGTCGGAGGTGTACCCCTCCGACATACCCGGCTACCTCACCATCAGCGGCACCTCCATGGCGTCCCCGCATGTCGCGGGCGCCGCCGCGATCCTCGCCCAGCAGCATCCCGACTGGACCGGTGAGCGCATCAAGGCGCTCCTCACGGGCTCGGCCGAGCCGGGCTCGTACAGCTCCTTCCAGCAGGGCACCGGGCGTACGGACCTGGTCAGGGCGCTGGAGCAGCGCGTCGTCACCGAGCGGCAGCCGCTCGACTTCGGTCTCCAGCAGTGGCCGCACGGCGACGACGCCCCGGTGACCAAGCAGGTGACGTACCGCAATCTCGGTACGGAGCCGGTCACCCTCGATCTGTCCGTCGACGCGGTCGCGGTGGACGGCAGGCCGGCCGCCGAGGGCATGTTCGCCGTGTCCCCGCAGCGGATCACCGTCCCTGCGGGCGGCGAGGCGAGCGCCTCCGTCACCGCGGACACCCGCGTGGGCAGTGCCGACGGCAGCTTCGGCGGCTCGGTGCAGGCCACTTCCGCCGACGGCAAGGTGCGGGTGCGGTCCGCCGTCGGCGTGGAGCGCGAGGTGGAGTCGTACAGCCTGACGCTCAAGCACCTCGACGAGAACGGCGCGCCGACCGGCGACGCCGTCACCTCCCTCTCCGGCCTCGGCAGCGACTTCTACGCCGACTACGCCGACGAGCAGGACGGCGAGCTCACGGTGCGGCTGCCGAAGGGCGACTACTCCCTCAGCGGGGTGATCCACCCGTCCTACGACTCCGCCACCCACGCCATCCTGGTGCAGCCGAAGCTGACCCTGGACCGGGACACCACCGTCACCGTCGACGCCCGCCGGACGCGGCCGGTCGAGGTCACCGTCCCCGACGCGGCGGCGAAGAACACCGAGGCCACGGCCTCCTTCACCTTCGACCGGGGCGAGGGCGCGCGCGAGGACAGGATGGAGTTCCTCCTGCCGACCTTCGAGGGCACGGGCTTCGGACGGCTCGGACCCGAGCCGTCCGGCGATCAGGCGTCCACCGTGTCCGCCGTGTTCGCCGGCGACTGGACCCGTGAGGACGCCGAGGGCCGGCCGGTCGCCTACCACCTGGCCTGGAACCGGGCCGGCCGCCTGGACGGCTTCGCCGTCGACGTCCGGCGCAAGCAGCTCGCCAAGGTCGACCTCCAGGTGGGCGTGCCCGTTGCGGGCAGGCGCGTCCAGGTCGAGGTGTCTCCGCACACAGCCGACGGGAGCCTGATCTTCAGCGCGAACGACCTGCGCGGCGGACTGCCGCTGCGCACCATTGACTACGTTCTCGACAACGACGTCAAGTGGTCCTTCCGTATCTGGCAGACGGTCGGCGAGGGCGACGACAAGCGCTCCGAGACCTTCCTGATGCGGATGCCGAGGACCTGGCAGGCCGGTCACAGCTACACCGAGCGGTTCAACGTCGGCGTGTTCGGCCCGGCCCTGCCCGCCGCGGGTGACCTCGGACCGGATCAGGGTCTCCCGGGAATCGTGCGGTACGGGAACGTCATCAGGGCCTTTCTGCCGCAGTTCGGCGACGGCTCCGGCCACTGGGGCCTCAGCGACTACACCTCGGTGACGAGCTCGCTCCAGGCGGACGGCAAGGAGATCCCCGACGACCACGGCATCTCGCCGATCGACCTCACCGAGTACACCGTTCCCGCCCAGGACAGCGCGTACCGGCTGACGGTGGACGCCAGGCGTGATCCCGCGGTGTACCCGGTCAGCACCCGGGTCCGGACGGAGTGGACCTTCCGCTCCGCCACCACCCCCGAGGACGCGAACACCACCCTTCCGCTCTCGGTGATCCGCTTCTCGCCCGACCTGAGCCTGTCCAGCACGGCGAAGGCGGGCAAGCGGTTCGCGGTGCCCTTCACCGTCGAGGGCGCGGCTGCCGGACAGCGGCCCGCGAAGCTCGCCTTCGAGGTCTCCTACGACGACGGCGCCACCTGGCAGCACGCCAAGGCCGTCGGCGGTACGCACCTGGAGCTGACCCACCCGGCCGCCGCGGGCTCCGTCTCGCTGCGGGCGAAGCTGACCGACCGGGCCGGCAACACGCTGGCCCAGACGATCGAACGCGCCTACCTCACCACCAAGTAGAGCGTCGGACCCTGCGGAAGTCCCGTTCGGGGCGGTGTCACCACCGTCCCGGACGGGACTTTTGCGCGTTGCACAACTGCCGCGCGAGCAACACGAGTTCACGGGTTCCCATTCACCGCGAACGGGGATAGCCATAGGGTGCGGCCACGGGTCGCGGGGACCGGCGACGGGGGGAACGCCACGTGTTGATGTCTCGACGGAGTGTGTCCGGGGTGAGATCACCCGCACGCGGCCGGATCACCCTGCTGTGCCTGATCCTTCTCCTCGTGGGCAGCCCCTGGGGGCAGGACCGCGTGGAGGAGTTCTACGTGGACCACCTGGACAGCGAGATGACGCGCTGGCTGGTCGAGGGGGCCTTCGTCCCCAGGTGGGACTTCTCCTCCGACGCGTACCTCGACTACGCCGGCTCGAACATGCTGGTCGTGCAGAACATCAGCGTCGTACTGCTCCTGGTGGCGCTCGCCCGGGTGATGTCGTGGTCGCGGACCCGGGGGGCGTCCGGCTGGGGCCGCCTCCTCGTCGCGGGTGTGCTGGTGTCGGAGATCGTGGCCCTGCTGCGGTGGTGGATGCTCGACACCTTCGTCGAAGGACTGGGCCTGTCGACCGCCGGACTGCGCCAGGAACTCCTGCACGCCGCCCTCTCCTTCGGCCTGATGGCCGGTGTCCTGCTCGCCCTTCTGACCGTCGGACTGCCACGCGTGCACGTCAACGGGGCAGCCGGCGCCACCAAGGCGCTGTTCCGCCCGAGAAAGGGAGTTGCTGCCATGACGACCCCGCAGGCGCACATGCCGGTCGGGAGCATGCCGGGTGATGTCACCCGATACCTGTGCGCCGCGGCCTACGTCGACGAGGGGTTCGCCGACCGGGTGGTGGACGGCGTGCTCGCCGACGAGGCCGGCGCCGTGGCCCCCTCGCCCGACGTCGACCTGGTGGCGGTGTCCCGTCACTGCCTGGCGGCACAGGACCTCCGCCGCGACCGCGACCTGCGGCTGACCGGGGCGTTCGCGGTGGTGGCACTGTTCGCGCCACTGTGGCTGCTGTTCCCCGCGGTGCTCCTGTCCGCCGTCACCGCGGCGAGCCGTCCGAGGCCCAGCCTCGCCACCCGTGGCCGACGCCAGCCCGGCAGCAGGGTCGTGCTGGGTGCGGGGATCACCGCCGTGGTGGTGGTGCTCTGCGTCCTCCCCTTCGCCGTCGCCCTCGCGTCACTGCCTGTCTCCGGCTTCGCGAGCTGGCTGTTCGGCGCCTACCTGGCCGGAGTCCCGGCCGTCCTCGCGTCCGTCGGCGCGACGGTCTTCGCGTACGCGACGGTCGTGCGCCACGCCCTCGCCGTCGACCGGCTGCTGCGCACCACCATGACCCGCGAGACGTTCACCCGGCAGCCCCCGCCGTCCGTACCCCGGCGGGTGTGGATCGCCAGACGGCTGGCGGTGGTCAAGGAGGCGCGCGACGGCAACGTCACCGTGTACAGCGGGTTCTCACCGTTCGTCGGCTATGCCCAGGCCGCCTCCAACTGGTCGCTCGCCGTGCCGCTCCTGCCCGCGGACGAGACCCCCGGCAAGAGATCGCGCCCCGCCGAGCCGGAGGCGTTCACCGTCGTCGAACTCGTCGACCACGTACGGGAACAGCTCCGCTCGGTGGCCGCGCGCGGCGGTGTCGGCGGGACGGCGGACGCCGCCGCGAAGGAGCTCCGCTCCCTCACCGTCGAGGACCGGGTCTTCGTGGACGGCAGGACCATCGGGGACGACCCCCGGTTCATGTCGACCAACGGTCTGACACCGGCCGCGCGGCTGTCGGCCGGGGCCGTCCAGGAGATCATGCTGCATCCGACCGGCACGGTCCGTCACCATCTGGCGGTCCATGTGCCGTTGTGGGGCGGCGATGTGGTGCCGAGCGTGTTCCTGCACTTCTCGACCGAGGGCAGGACCCTGCACCTGCACTGCGGCAACCATGTACTGGGTCCGGTGGACGCCGCCTACCACGTGGTGGACCGCCTGCGTGACCCGCTCACCCCCGAGCGGCGGCGCGGGCTGCTGACGGAGGCGCTGCCCCGTACCGGCCCGGCGTTCCTCGGCGCGCCCTCCCGCGCGCTGCGGCAGGCCCGTTTCGAGGCCAGGCGCACCCGGCGGATGGTGGACGAACTGACCGCCATGGAGCACGACCCGGTCTTCGACTACGGCGCCCGGCTGAGCGTTCGGGAGATGGCGCTGAGCCCCAGCTACCACAACTACTTCCAGGTGGTGGACGCCGGACGGATCACGGCGGCGGTGGAACGCCATACCCTCGCCGCGATCCGGGAGTTCCTCGACGCGCGCGGTTACGACATCACCGACTTCCGCAGCCAGCAGCAGACCATCCTCAACCAGGGCCTCATCCAGCAGGGCGGGACGAGCATCATCGGCAACCAGGCGATCGGCCCGGGGTCCAGCGCCACCCAGAACGTCACGCGGAAGGCCGGCCCGGCCGCCACCGCCGGCGCCGAGAAGTAGCCTTGGAAGGAAGGGACCTGGCGATGAGCAGCAGTGAGGTCGGCCGTCCGGAGCCGCCCGTCAACAACGGCCTGGTGATCAACGGCGGTACGCACTACGTGGGCAACCAGGCGATCGGTCACCGCGCCCAGGCGTTCTCCGGCTCGGTCGCCTTCCAGCCGCAGGACGCGGAGCGGGCCGCCGCCCGGATGTCCGAACTCCTCGTCCACATCGAGCAGTTGCTCGCCGAGCACCGCGAGGCGCTGGCCGACCCCGAGGGCACCACCCGGGAACTGCGGCGCCTGCGCGAGGAACTGGACGAGGAGGAGCCGGAGCCGACGGTCCTGCGACGCGCCCTGGACCGCCTGACCGCGTTCGTCCAGCCGGTGACCCCGCTCGCGGTCGCGGTCGGCGAACTCGCGCAGACGGTACGGGGGGTCCTGGGCGCCTGACGGTTCGTCGGTGTCTCGATCTCACGGACAGTCGGCGCGGGACGCCGAAGGCGAAAGGCGCGGACCCGGGCGTGGTGGAAGACGTGCTCGCCGCGGCCCGGCAACAGCCGGGCCGCGGCGAGCACGTGAGCGCGAGGACCGACTCGGAGAGTCAGGTACCGCTGATGGTCACCGTGAAGTCCGTGATGTTGAGCACGGACGGGAACTGACCGATGAGCGTCGGTGTGCCGCTGAGGACGTCGACGCTGTAGAAGGACGGCCTGGTGGCACCGTACGGCGTGAGGGAGGCGAAGGCGATGTTGGAGGTCGTCCTGCCGTTGGTGGTGTAGCTGAAGATGTCGTAGCCGGCGTCGAGGTTCGCGTCGAAGCCGAGCAGGCCGGTCGCGACGAGGCTGCCGGCGTTCGGGGGCGACTGGATGGTGATCTGGTCGTTGTAGGTGTCCACGTTGGTGAGTGTCGTGCCGGTGGAGCCGACCAGGTCGTTGTTCGTGTACGCGGCGCCGGTCACGCCGATGGCGGCCGTGGTCGTCGGAGGGAAGTTCAGGACGCTGTCGGTGGCCGTCGTGCCGTCGTTCAGGTTGTGCCGCAGGTTCTGGCCGTTGTTGCTGATCACCCGCAGCCGGTCGGCCGCCGGGTTGAAGTCGATGTCGAAGGCCGTGCCGTAGAGCGCGACCTTGAGCTGGGAGACCTTGGTGACGACCACGTCGACGGTGGTCGGCGGGGTGGTGATCGTGTAGATGCCGCCCTTCTCACCCAGCCCGTACATGAGGCCGTTCTGCACCCGGTGGTCGATCCCGACCAGCTTGGTGTCGCCGCTGAGTCCGACGACATCCCGGACCCAGTTGGCGACCCCCGGGGTGTCGGTGCTGAAGCTGGCCATGGTCAGGCCGTCACCGGTGATCCCGAACGCCAGCAGCTTGGGCGTGGCGGTGGCGGCGGCGGAGCTGGAGCCGGGCGAGGTCACCATGAGCGCGGTGGCCGCGGACACGATGGCGAGCGCGGTCGCGATTCTCTTTCTGGTCCCGGATTTCATGGCGTTCATCGTTGTTCCCTCCCGTTTGACTGAAGGTGCCCTGCGAAGCCGTTGCCTGTCACGCCCCGTGAATGCGAAGTGGTCCCTTAGCCGAACCGGTCCCCCTGGGCGCCGGGCACGGTTCTCATTAAGCCCAGGCCACAGCACCCTCACAAGCGAATCGAGCCACAAGAACGCCCCGATAAGGGAACTTTGCGCACTGTGACAAACGCGCCGCCCTCACACCCTTCACCGATTCACCCGGAGTGATAAACAGCCGTCCGGTTTTCGCCTGTCGGCGCCCTCACCCTGAGTGACATGCTCACTCCCATGGGGAGCCTCTTCGCCGAACTGTCCCGGCGGGCGTCGGCCAACGCACGCCGGGAGGTCGAGACGTACGCACGCGAGATACCGGAACTCGGGTCCCTGGACACGAGCCCCCGGATCAGGGACGAGACCATGGAGTACTCGCTCTGGTTGCGCCGCCGTACGGTCGAACTGGCCCCGGACAACGGCATGCTGACCGACGACGACCTTGGCTACATCGCGTCGATGGGTGAGGCGCGGGCCGGCGCGGGAATGTCGCTGGACGCGCGACAGCAGGTCCTGCGCGTCCACACCGAGCTCATGCTGCGCGAGATCAACGAGGCCACGGAGGCCCGGCGCGGCGGTGACCTCGACGAACTCATGCGCATCATGGGCTGGTTCGCCCCCCAGGGCGAGCGCGGCATCGGCGCCTACCGCCAGGGCTTCGTGAAGGTACTGCGACGCCGTATGCCGTACGTCGAACAAGTCGCCCTGCTGGCAAGGGCGTTGCTGTCCGAGAACGCGGCGGCGGCCGAGCTTGCGCAGGTCACCGACATGGAACTGGCCGCTTCCTACACGGTGTTGGTGATCCGGGTACCGGACCGCCCGGCAGGTGGCCGCGAGCTGGAGAGCGAGATCGAGGCGCTGGTGAAGACACACCAGGTACCCGTGACGTGGTACCCGGAGCGCGACGCCAGGGGGAGGGACGGGGGCCGAGGCGGCGGTGGTGAACTGATCGCCCTGGTCCCGGATCCCACCCCCGAGGCCGTACCGGACCTCGTCCCTCCCCTCGAACCCGAGCTCACCCCTGCCCCTGCGCCGAACCTCGTCCCCGATCTCCTACGGGACTTCGCCGAAGCCCTCGGCCGCCCCTGCGCGGCCGGCACCGCCACCGCACCGGTGACCGGCCTCGCCGGCGCGTTCGACCGGGCCCGCCGGATCAGCAGGGCGGCCCCGGTGCGGCGCGCGTCGGCGCGGCTGCGCCCGCACACCCTGGCGGACGTCTTCGTCGAACTGGCGGTCGCGGACGTGCCGTTCGTCGACGCATGGCTCCGGGCAACGGCCCGCCGCCTCGAACCCGGCCCGGACCTCATCGTCACCCTGGACGCGTACTACCGCCACGACATGAACCGCGGTCCAGCCGCGGCGGCCCTCACCATCCACCCGCGCACCCTCGACTACCGGCTCCGCCGGGTACGCGAACTCACCGACATCGACCCGGGCTCGGCACAGGGCGTACGCGTCTTCAGCGCCGTCGTCACCAGGAGCCTGTCGGGGGCGTGGCGTTGAAGCAGGGGCATCCTGGTACATGGCTGACGTTGGTACATGTCCACGAAGCGCACCCACGTCCACGCCGACCCCGAGGACCTGGCGCTCGTCAAGGAGGCGGCCCGGCGCCACGTGACGAGCGAGGCCGAGATCATCAGCCAGGGGATCCACCTCGCGGCCATGGCCGACCGAGTCCGGGGCGAGCCGCTGTTCTCCCGCGCCTTCGCGGGAACGGGCAGTACGCCGTCCGAGGCCGAGGTCCGTGACACGGTCGCCGACGCGGTCCGCCGTGAGGCCGGCTGCGAGCCCGGATCCGTAGCGTGATCATCGTCGTCGCCGACACGGATGCGCGGAAGCCGCCGCCCATGGGTGCGGGCGGCGGCTTCCGCGCGTGGTCGGCGGACGAGGGAACGTAAGGCCGGCCTACGCCTTGATCGCGGCGCCCTCCGTGCCCTGCGGCGCCTCGGCGGGGCTGTCGGACGCGGCCCCCTGCGCGGTCTCCCGCCGGCGGGGGATGAAGGAGGCGAGGAGGAAGGCCAGCAGGGCGGCTCCGGCGCCGATGGCCATGACGACCTTGAAGGCGTTCTCCGAAGGCAGTGCCATGCCGCCGAAGTCGGTGGTCATCTGGGCCAGGATCACCCCGGCGAGGGCGCTGGCGAAGGAGGTGCCGAGGGACCGCATCAGGGTGTTGAGGCTGTTGGCGGCACCCGTCTGGGTGGGGTCGACAGCGCCCATGATCAGGGCGGGCAGGGCGCCGTAGGTGAAGCCGATACCGGCGCCGATGACGCAGGACACCAGGATCAGGTGCCAGACCTCGGACATCAGGAGGAGGTTCAGGCCGTAGCCGCCGGCCACGATCAGCGCACCGATCATCAGGGTGACCTTCGGGCCCTTGGCCTTGGTGACCTGGGCGGACACGGCCGACATGGCCATCATCACCAGACCCTGCGGGGCCAGCACCAGACCGACGGTCAGCATGGACCTGCCCAGGCCGTAGCCGGTCTGCTCGGGCAGCTGGAGCAGCTGCGGCAGGACCAGGGACATCGCGAACATCGAGAAGCCGAGCGCGATCGACGCGAGGTTGGTGAACAGCACCTGCGGGCGGACGGTGGTGCGCAGGTCGACCAGCGGCTGCGGGCTGCGCAGCTCCCACCAGCCCCAGGTCAGCAGGATCAGTACGGCGGCGGCGCCCAGGCCGAGGGTGGTGCCGCTGGTCCAGCCCCAGTCGCCGCCCTTCGATACGGCCAGCAGCAGGGACATGAGGCCGGCCGAGAGGCCGAGCGAACCGACCAGGTCGAACCGGCCGCCGGCGCGCACCTTCGACTCCGGCACGATCAGGACGACCAGGACGAGGGCGACGACGCCCAGGGCCGCGGAGACCCAGAAGAGGATGTGCCAGTCCCAGTTGTCGGCGATGAACGCGGCGCTGGGCAGCCCCAGCGCGCCGCCGACACCGAGCGAGGCGCTCATCAGCGCGGTGGACCCGGCCAGCCGGTCGGCGGGCAGTGCGTCACGCATGATGCTGATGCCGAGCGGTACGACCGCTGCCGAGAGGCCCTGCAGGGCGCGCCCGACGATCATCGGGACGAGGGAGTCGGCCAGCGCGCAGACCACCGAGCCGGACACCAGCAGCACGATGCTGACCAGCAGCATCCTGCGCTTGCCGAACATGTCGCCGAGCCTGCCCACCACCGGTGTGGCGACGGAGGCCGCGAGCAGGGTGGCGGTGACCGCCCAGGCGGTGTCGGACGCCGGGGCGTTCAGGAGCTTCGGCAGCTCGGGGACGATCGGGATGACCAGGGTCTGCATCAGCGAGACGACGATGCCGGCCAGGGCCAGTACCGCCACCACGGCGTTCGGCCTCGGCGGAGGAGATGTTCCCGCTCCGGCGGGTCGGGAAAGGGCGTTGGGCATGGCGTCGGGCCTCCGTGGAGCGAGTCGCGGAATCGGGTGTCGCATCGAGCGCCCGATCGAGACAGGTCGAGGGCGTCACATTGCTTGACTTAGGCAAACATAATGGAGTTACTTAAGTCAAGCAACCTTCTTGAGGGCGCTCCGGGCTCCCGCCGGCCCGGTCGCCGCCGCTCCTAGTCCGACTGAGGGATGTCGCGCTTCTCCAGCGGGTGGACCGCGGGCCCCTGGAGGATTCGTCCGTCCGGGGCGAAGCGGGAGCCGTGGCACGGGCAGTCCCATGACTGTTCGGCGTCGTTGAAGGCGACGATGCAGCCGAGGTGGGTGCAGCGGGCCGAGACGGCCTGGAGGGAGCCGCTCTCGTCCCGGTGGACGGCGCACTGCCTGCCGCCCAGGCGCAGCACGGCGCCGTGGCCCGGCGGGATGTCGCCCGGCTCGGGTGCCGTCATGGTCGGCAGCCGGTCGCCGACGAAGTGCCGGGCCACCTGGGCCTGGTGCTTCAGGAACGACACTCCCTCGCGGACCACGGGCGTCAGCCGGCGTGGGTCGTAGAGGTCGCTCCACGCCACCGTACGGCCGTTGATCCGATCGCTCAGCAGGCGGCCCGCCATGATGCCGCCGCTCAGGCCCCAGCCGCCGAAGCCGGTGGCCACGTACGTGTGCCGGCTGCCGCGGTGGAGCGGTCCGACCAGCGGTACGGAGTCGGTGGAGTCGTTGTCCTGGGTGGCCCAGCGGTGGGTGAACGCGAGGCCGGTGAAGCGGTCGTCGGCCCAGGCGGACAGTCGGTCGAACCTCTCCTCGGTGCCGGCGGCGCCGGGGGTGAAGTGCTCACCGGTGACGATGAGGAGCCGCTTGCCGTCGCCGTACGGGGCACTGCGCACGGAGCGCGTGTTCTGTTCCTGGGTGATGTACATGTCGCGCGGGGCGCGGTCCTCGTCGATGGTCGCGGCGACGACGAGTTCCCGGCGCGGACTGAGCCGGGTGAAGAGGAGGGCGCGGTCGAAGACGGGGTAGTGCGTGGCGATCACGACCTCGTTCGCGCGGACCGAGACCCCGGCGTCGGTGCGCAGGACGCAGGGCTCGCCCTCGGTGAGACCGACGACGCGTGTGCCCTCGTACACCGTGCCGCCGCGCCTGCGGAGGTCCTCGGTGAGCGCCAGCAGGTACTTGCGGGGGTGGAACTGGGCCTGTCCGCTCACCCGGACCGCCCCGGCGACCGGGAAGGGCAGATCGGTTTCGGTGACGAACTCGGCCGCCAGACCCGCCTCCCGTGCCGCTTCCGCTTCCGCGCGCAACTCCCCGACGTGCCGCGGGTCCTCGGCGTAGGTGTGGGCCGCCGCCTCCTCCCACTCGCAGTCGATGCCGAGTTCGTCGACGATCCCGGCGGCGTACCGGATCGCCTCGGTCTGCGAGCGGGCGTACAGGCGGGCGCCCTCGGGGCCGCGGGTGCGGCGCAGGTGGTCGTAGACCAGGGTGTGCAGGGCGGTGAGCTTGGCCGTCGTACGGCCGGTCACCCCGGCGGCGATGCGGTCGGCCTCCAGCACCGCCACCTCCCGTCCCTGCCGGACCAGCTCGTACGCGGTGCTGAGTCCGGCGATGCCGCCGCCGATCACGGCGACGTCCACGGTGAGGTCACCGGACGGCGGGGGAGCGGGGGCGGCCGGCGGCGCGGACTCCAGCCAGTAGGAGCTCTGGATTCCGGTTTCGGGGTTCATGGCGGCCGAGTGCCCATTGCCGTGCGGGATACGCCGGAACTCGGAGGTCTTCAATCCGTGAGCCTGGGTACCCGAGGTCGTGCGGAAGACCGCCAATGCCGCCAACACCTCATATAAGGAGGAAAGCATGAGCACGGTTAAGGAAGTCGTGGACGTGGAAGTTCCCGTCCACACCGCCTACAACCAGTGGACTCAGTTCGAAGAGTTCCCGCAGTTCATGGAAGGCGTCGAGGAGGTCCGGCAGCTGGACGAGCGCCACAACCACTGGACCACCAAGATCGGTGGGGTGAAGCGCGAGTTCGACACCGAGATCGTCGACCAGCTCCAGGACGACCGGATCACCTGGCGTTCCGTCGGCGGCGACACCCACCAGCGCGGCTCGGTCCGGTTCGAGCGCATCGACGAAACGCACACCCGCGTGGAGCTCACGATGGAGGTCGAGCCCACCGGCATGGTCGAGAAGGGCGCGGACGCGCTCGGCATCATCGACCGCCGGGTCAAGGGCGACCTGCACCGCTTCAAGGACTACATCGAGGAGCGCGGCGGAGAGACGGGCGCCTGGCGCGGACGCATCCGCCCCGGAGACCCGGGCGCCAGTGAGGCGCTCGAAACCCCGGGGACCACTGGGACACCGGGAACCGCTGGGACGACCGGTGTGCCCGGCACGTCCCACACTCCCGGGACCCCCGGTCCCGCCGCAGCCCCTGGGATGCCCGGTACCCCGGGTGCTCCCGGTACCCGTGGCACGCCGGGTACGCCCGGCACCCCCGGTCCGCTCGTCTGACCGCTGAGGCCTGACCGCACCACACCGATGGGCGCCGTACGCGGCGCCCATCGGTCTGTCCTCCCGCAGCGGGCCAGCTCGCTGCGGGAGGACAGACGGCTAGCCCGAGGATCGGCCCGCGCCTGGTGCCGGCCCGTCCGGCCAGGCCCCGCGGAGTCCGGTGGCGCCCTCGTGCCAGGCGGCGAGCAGTCTGTCCGCGAGGCGGTTCTCCAGGAACGTGGTCGCGTGGATGCCGAACACCACGTCGGCGTCCAGGTGGGGTTCGCCCTCCAGGAGTCCGCCGACGACGTCGTGCCGTACGACCTGTTCGTGCACCGCGTCCGCCGTCACGTGCTCGGTGTAGAACCGTACGGCCGCCGGGCCGGCGCCCACGCGGCGCATCGCCTCGGCGAGGCGGCGTGAGCCCGGGGACGACGTCACCTCGACGGCGGCGAAGTGCCCGACGAGCGCGGCGCGCAGCGCTCGGTGCAGACCGAACAGGGACATCAGGTTGACGGTGGCGAGCACCTCGGCCGGTGCCGCGTCGACGTAACGGCCGTAGGTGGTCTCCAGCCCCAGGTCCTCCATGAGGTCGGCGAACAGCTGCGCGTGCATCTCCTCGGCGCGGCCACCGCCGAACTCGTCGAACTCCACGGCGACCATGGCCGCCTTCGCCCGGCCGTGGAGCCGGGGGAGGACCCACGCGTGCGGGTCGGCTTCCTTGAGGTGGTAGAGGGAGCGCACCGCCGCGTACGCGCGCACCTGGTCGAGAGTGCCCTCGTCCCGGAGGAAGTACGAGACACCGCTGCCGTCGTCGCCGACCGGCTCCAGCTGGAGTTCGTCCAGTGCCCGCGCGGCCGTCTCCGCGCTGTCGATCGGCACGTCCGCGCGCAGTGCGCCCAGGAAGACCTTCTCGATCGCACCGCGGAAGGCCAGCAGACCGCTGTCCCACTCCAGGCTGTCGGGGACGTCCTGGAAGCCCTGGTAGTGCAGCTCGTAGAGGACGTAGAGGGCGAGTTGCAGGTCGTCGCCGTACGGGGAGCAGTTGTCGGGGGACGGGACGGGAAGCGGCGTGCTCCCGGGGTCGGGGTCCGGGTCCGTGCCCCGCGACAGCCGGGCCGTCAGCGCGGCGGAGAGCGGGCCGCGCGGCTCGGGCAGCGGCGGGGGCCGGAGCCGGAACTGCTGCCGGGAGAGGGCGGGGGAAGAGGAGAGGGCGGGGGCGGGGGCGCCGGTCATGACGTCTTGTCTTCCTGTTTTTCGGACGGATTGCGGCAGCGGCGGCGGTGGCTGGTGTCGCACCAGGGAAAGTCGCGGCTGCGGCGGCAGGTGCACAGCGCCACGGTGAAGCGGTGCGAGACCGACACCTCGCCGTCCTCGCCCACCACCTCGACCGGGCCCTCGACAAGGAGGGGGCCGTCGCGCTGGACGCGGACACGGCGGGGACGTTCAGGCGTGTTCGGCACGGATCACCACCAGCTCCTCCGTCGTTTCCCTGTCGGCCGTCAGCCCCTGCTCGCGCAGCCAGGTGAGCCGGGAACGCAGCACCGGGCCGTAGGGCAGCAGAGCCCGGTCGACGACCTCCGCCCGCAGTCCCGCCTTCTCCAGGCGGGCCAGCGTCGGGTCGATGCCGGACAGGTGGGAGTGCACGATCAGCAGGGTCCCCGTAGGGCGGAGGACCGTCGGCGCGGTGTCGCAGATGCGGTCGATCAGCTGACGGCCGTCCTGGCCGGCGTCCCAGGCCCTGGCCGGGCCCCGGGGCGGCGCGGTGTCCGGGGCGGGTACGTAGGGCGGGTTGCTGATCACCAGGTCGAAGCGGCGGCCGGGCACCGCCGACGCCAGGTCGCCGTGGCGTACGCGCAGGGACTGCCCGTTCAGCAGGGCGTTCAGCCGGGCGGTGGCGAGTGCCCGCCAGGAGATGTCGACGGCGGTGACCCGGCCGCCGAGCCGGGCCGCCTCGACCGCGAGCATGCCGCTGCCGGTGCCCAGGTCCAGTACGTCCGTCCGCTCCGTGATGCCCTCACGGCGTATCGCCCGCCTCAGGAGCCTGGTGTCGGCCTGGGGTGCGTACACGCCCCGGGGCACCCAGCAGCGGAGCCGGGGGGCGGCGAGGGGTTCGGCTTCGACTGTCATGGGAGGCCCCTTCAGTCCGAGCCCGGCGTGGACACGGGGCGCCGGGTCAGCGCCCCGGTGGGGAAGGGTGCAGGGGATTGCCTGGGAGTGCGGTTGACGACAGGTGCTCGCACGATCGCTCCGACGCGTAGGGGGACAGACGGTCCGCTGCGCGGACACGAGCCGGCAGCGCACCACGAGTACCCCCTGGCAGCAGACGTAACGGGCCACGGGCGTGCCCGGTCCGTCACGTATGTCGTGCGGCCGTCACTTCATCGCTTCGGGAGGGCGCGCGGGTGGGCATGCCGAAGTAGATGGCTCGGACATGGATCTGCCGCATGGCGGGAAACTCCGACAAGTACGCTGATCTGATCCGCCGTCCTGGTGGTGGCCGTCCGGGGGGACCCTGCTCATGAGTCAAGCGCAGCTGTCAGGCGTGGCGGTGGCCGTCGCCGCAGGGGTGTACGCCGTGCCGGCCGTGCTGTGGCGGTGGGACCGTGCCGACCCGGCTGCCGCGGCCCACCTGGACGCGGTGGCGATCGACCCGTACCACGCGCTCGCCACGGCCGGCCGGCCCGATGACGCCGACCGGGCCGCGGCGGCCGAGCTGCTGGCCGGTCTGGTGCGGGTGGACGAGGAAGCGGGTCTGTCGCTCACCGGCAAGGGCCACGGCCCGGCCGGCGGGTCACCGCCGCACCCCGTCCCGGCCGCCCTGCTGACCGCTCTCCGGCGCCACGCGGAGCCTGTCGCGCTGTACCGCCTCCACCGGGACGGCGAGCACGGCGGACTGCGTGACGCCTTCCTGCGCGCCGAGGACGCGAAGGTGCCGCGCTGGTCCGCCCGCACCGAGGACGCGCTGCACACCCCGGCCACGCTGACCGTCGTACTGCTCTCGCTCTGGTTCGCCGTCCAGCTGGTGCTCCTCCGGGACTTCTCCTCGTCCGGCGCCTGGAGTATCGTCCTCGCGGTCCTCTTCTGCTTTCTGCTGTGGCTGATGCTCGCTGTGCCGCTGGGACGAGTGGCACTGCGGTGGTGGCCCGGCAGGCACGACCGCTTCCGGGAGCACTGCCGCGATCTGCCGCCGCACCCGGCCGAACCCGCCCTCGACCCGGTGCGCGCCGAACGGCTGAAGCGGAGCACCCGGGACCCGGGGTGGGAGCGGGAGGCCAGAAAGACATGGGTGGACAGCGGGGGAGCTCTCTGACTCCGGAACCCGGACCGTGATCCGGCCATCTTCATCTGTCGGGAGCCCCTGACAGGTCTCGCACAGGTTTTCTTCATGGAGGAGAAAGCTGCCCTGAAGCGTGATCAGTAACTGATTGACAGAAGTCCGGCAAATCGAATGGAAACCCACACATGCCGCCACGAGTGTTTGAGCGAATACATCGCAGAACCGAGTTCTCGATGTGGCGGCAGCCCTCAGCGAGGCTCTGGGCCGCGGCGGGTGTGGCGGGCCTCGGATTCCTCGTCGTGCTGGAGATCGCCGCGCGTCACTACGGCCTGCCGGGGCCGATCACCAACCAGGCGCGAGAGGTGCTGTACACCCCCAAGTCGGGGCCTCTGCTGTACGCGAGCATGGCGTTGACGATGGTGGTGCTGACCTGGCGGGAACGGTTCATCGCGGCCGGTGTCGCGATCGGTGTCGACGTCGTCCTCCTGCTGGTGCGGGAGGCGCCGGGCGCCAGAGTGGCCGGCGGCCACTTCTTCGGCAACGGCGCTCTGTGGGTGATGCTGGGCTGCGCGGTCATCGCCGTCACGCGCCGCACCGGCGGGGAACGGATCCTGCTGCTGAAGGGCGTCGGTCTTGGCCTGCTGCTGGTGGCGGGCCGCAAGGCGGGCGACACCTGGCTGCTGATCACGTCGAAGACCCGCCCGACGGTGCTCGACCAGTACGTGGCGATCGCCGATCACGCGCTGGGCGATCCGTCGTGGCTGGTGGGCCGGATGGTCAGGGCCACGGGCCCGATCGGCACCCATCTTCTCGACTGGGTCTACATCCAGCTGGCGGTGGCCGCGGTCTGCGTCGCGCTGTACCAGCTGCGCAACGTGGCGGCCGAGGGCCGTTTCCCGCGCCATCACGTGGTGCGCACCTTTCTGGCGATCGGCCTCCTCGGACCGGGCATCTACATGATCTTCCCGGTGGTCGGACCGGTCTTCGCCTACGGCTCCGGTGCCTTCGGCACCGGCGGCGGGCACTGGGCGGTGGCCGACCTGTGGCCGAACACGCCCCTGCCGATCACCACCCCGCACCCGATGCCGTACGACGGGATCACCCCCCGCAACTGCATGCCCAGCCTGCACACGGCGTGGGCCACCGCGATCTTCATCCACTCCCGCAAGGGCCCGCGGTTCCTGCGCTTCGCGGGCACGTTCTGGCTGGTCGCCACGCTCACCGCGACGCTGGGCTTCGGCTACCACTACGGCGCGGACCTCGTGGCCGGTGTGGTGTTCGCGCTGACGGTCGAGGCGACGATGCGCTCCCTCGCACGCGGCTGGGACCGATCGGCCACCAGGCTGGTCGCTCACGGCACGACGGTCTTCGCCGCGCTCCTCGTGTCGTACCGCTACCTGTCGATGGAGATGGCCGAACACCCGTGGGTGTTCGGACCACTGATCATTCTGGCGATGCTCTCGGTGATCGACGGCTACATACGGACCACCAGAAGGTGGGATCCGAAGCCCGCCCCGGCACGGCAACCGGAACGGCGACTGGAACTGGTCTGAATCAGGTCGGCCCACGTCGACGAGTTGCTGGGCAGGATCACGCGCACGCGCGCTCACCCGCCCAGGAGCCCGGCGGCTGCGGGTCGATGCAGCCGCCGGGGCTCCGGCATTTGGGCGACCCCTCAGCAACCGACCAGGCGATCGTCCGCGCCCACGACCTCTACGCCAAGGGCCCGTCCGACAACGACCCGGGATGGTTGGAGTTCTTCGCGCCCGGCGAGCTGGTCGGCCTGGAGTCCCTCGCCCGAGCAGACCTCGGACAACACGAACGGGCCGCCTCCGGGGCCGAGCAGGCCGTGCTGCTGCACGGCAAGGCGTTCGCCCGAAACCGCGCTCTGTACACCGCCGACATCGCCATCCAGCATTCGGCGCGGGAGCGTCCCGAGCCGGAGGCAGCCGCCGAGGCTGCGGGCCGCCTCCTGCAGTTCCTCCCCGAGGTTCGCTCCGACCGACTGCTGCGATCGCTCCACAGCGTCGCGGGCGCGCTCCAGCGGCACAACCGCGTCCCCGCGGTCGCGAGCTGGATCGAGGAGTACCGCACCACCACCGCCACCGGAGGAGGACGGCCGTGACCCCCCGTACCCGCACAGATGTCGTGATCCGTACCTACGGGACCGGCCAGGTCCCGCCCCTGCTCGACACCATCGCCGACATCTGGGCTGATGCTCACCCCGAACTCGTCAACAACCCGGGCGCATCCACCGACGGCCTGTCCGTCGCCGCGCTGCGCCGCCAGGTCGTCGGCCACCTCCGTCACGAGGGCTTCACCCTGGTTGCCGCGTATACGCACGGCACCATGGTGGGCTTCGGATACGCGTTCCCGTGCACGCCCGAATACTGGTACGGCCGCGACCTGCTGGCGGACATCCCCGAGCACGTCCGCGCAGGCCGCCTCATGGGGCTGTGTGAACTTGCCGTCAGTCCCTCGTGGCAGTCCCAGGGCATCGGCTCACGGCGGCACGCCGAGTAGCTCAAGGCCATCAACCCCGAGTGGTCCTCCCCGCTGGTCCGTCCGGACAACACCGGCGGTCGAGGTCTGTACGACCGGCTCGGATACGAGTACGCCGGCCCGTACCGCAACAGCGCCGAAGGCCCGGAGTATGACCTGCTCCTCCTCCAGGTCCGACCCACCGTCTGACGGGGACCGGGAGTGGCGGACGATCGGCGACCTGCACTCCCGGATCGAGCACGCGCCGCTCATGCACGCAATGCGCTCGGACTCCCCGAGCGCTGACCCGCAGGCCTCGCCCGCCCCCTCTCACAGTTCCGGCAGGCGCAGCGCGAGGAGGGCCACGTCGTCGGTGCTGCCGGGTGGCATCCGGGCGAGGAGCTGGTCGCACAGGGTGTCCAGCGGTGCGTGGGCGAGTGCCAGGGCGTGGCGGCGCAGACGGCGCAGGCCGGTGTCGAGGTCGCTGCCGGGGATCTCGATCAGGCCGTCGGTGTAGAGCAGCAGGGTGGAGCCCGGCGGCAGGGACTGGGTGGCGGTGGGCCGGCTCTCGCCGTCGCTCTGGTGGGCGCCCAGGAGGAGGCCCTGGCCGGCTTCGAGGTACCGCGCGTGCCCGCCGGGGGTCAGCAGGAGCGGCGGCGGGTGACCGGCGCTGGTCCAGCGCAGGGTCCAGGGGCCCGTGTCCGGGTGGCCCTCCACCCGGGCGAGGACGAGGGTGGCCATGGGGACGGTGGTGATGGCGGGCATGGCGTCGTCGAGGCGGTCGACGACGGTGCCCGGCGGTCCGGAGCGGTCCCAGGTCAACGAGCGCAGGATGCCGTGCAGTTGGGCCATTCCGGCCGCCGCCGTCAGGTCGTGGCCCACGACGTCGCCGATGACCAGCGCGAGCGTGCCGTCCTTCAGCTCGAACGCGTCGTACCAGTCGCCGCCGACCTGGGAGCCGACCGGGGCCGGCTGGTAGCGGGCGGCCAGCCGCAGCCGGCCGGGCTGGGGCAGCGGGGCGAGCAGGTTGCGCTGCATGGCCTCGGCGACGGCGCGCTGGCGGCCGAACCGGCGCGCGTTGTCGATGACCAGGCCGACCCGCCGGCCGATGTCGCTCACCACTCCGAGGTCGGCGGCGTCGAAGGGGTGTGCCGGATCGGTGCGCACCACTGTCAGGGCGCCGGTGACCTGCTGCCGGGAGCCCAGCGGCACCGTGATGGAGGACGTCGCGCGCACCGTCCGAAGGAAGTCGCCGTGGACGGCCGCCAGGCCGGAGCCGGGCGGGGCGGCGGCCGTCTCCGCGGCGCCCTGCCGTACGGGATCACCGCCGTTCAGCACCTGGACGAGGGGCGACGGGTCCCCCTCCCCGGCCCCGGGAAGGCGCTCGCGCCCGCCCTCCAGCGCGGCGTCCCGGCCCGCGGGACCGGTCACCGCCACCCGCTGGATCCGCCCGGAACCGGTCCGGAGGTCCACCGCCGCCCAGTCGGCGAGGCGGGGGACCAGCAGCTGCCCCAGCCGGGCGAGGGCCTCGTCGGTCTCCAGGGTCTGGCCCAGTACGTCGGTGATCTCCGCGACCAGGGTCAGCCGCTCGTTGAGATCCTCCAGGGCACTCGTGTAGGCCGCGCCCTCCCGACGCGTGCCCGGGTCGCCGCTGCCGTCGGTGTCGTCGTTGAGCAGCACGGCCATGCCCTTGAAGGAGCCGTCGTCCACCAGGGGAGAGGCGGACCAGGAGACCGTGACCAGGTGGCCGTCCCCGCGCAGACAGCTGTCGCCGTCACCGCGTGCGGGACCCTCCTCGGCCAGCGCCCGGAGCAGCGGACACCGCTCCCGCGGGAGGGTGCCGCCGGCCGCGTCCCGGTGCAGCAGGTCGTGCGCGTCCTTCCCGCGTACCGAGGCGGCGGTACGGCCCAGCAGCCGCTCGGCGGCCGGATTGACGGCGTCGATCCGGCCGGTCGGACCGACCACCATCAGGGCAGTGCTCAGCCGCTCGACGACCTGTCTCCAGAACTTCGGCCCTGCCACGGGCCGTGACCCCGACTCGTCACCCGCACCGGGCACCGCACCCTCCACCACGCCGCCCTCGCATCAGGGCGGCCTCGCACCGAAGCCCGCGGGCGCGTCAGGGGCAACCGCCCGACCAGTCACCGCTGGTCCCCCCGACAGGAACCCGGCCGCGTGGTCGGCACGACGATCCGTCCGGCCACGTTCCGGGTTCGCCCCCACCGTACGGGTTCGCGGTCAGCGCACGGGCCGCCGCCTGGCACGCCGGGACAGCCGCGCCCCGAAGAAGATCAGGTCGGCGACGAAGATCACGATGCCGATGGCCAGCAGATATCCCAGGCCATGCACTGCCACACCGATGATTCCCAGGATGACGGCCACCAGAACCAGCAGAAGGAAGAGCGCCATCATCCGGACCATCTCCTCTGTGCCGAGTGTGAAGTCTGTTGCGAAGTTTCTTGCGAAGCCGGTGAAGCGGACGTGTGTTCAGCGGCGTGCGAGCTGACGTTCGCCCCCGGCTCCCGGCTGGTACGCCAGGCCGTAGTGCTTGAAGATCTCCGCCTCCTGCTCGGCGGGGAGCACGTCGTCGGTCCCGATCGACGGGGCATTGCGCACCACCGTCTTGGCGTAGGCGACCTTGACGTAGCCAGGCCCGAGGACCGCGTCGTCGAGGGGGACGAAGACCAGCCGGTGGCGGGTGGGCAGCCCGGTCCGGACGGTGGCCATGGCCGGTTCGTCGGTGGTCGTGTCCACGTAGACCGCTTCGAGCATGCCGATCCTGCGCTGTTTCTCGTCGATCACCTCGTGATTGCGCCATTCGCGGATGTCGGCTGAACGGATCATGCCCTGCTCCCTGTCTGCGCGCTCCGGCGTCTGGTGCGACGGCCCTGGCCTGGGCCTGAGCACATGACCTCGCCGATCCACTTGTCATCGTATGACCGAAACAAGTCCCCGGCATCGAGTACTTCATGCAGCTTTCGGCGGGCGAATATGGCCCGGGACGGAACTCACCGGGCCGGAGTCCAGTGCCGACCGGAGACGACCGGCGGCAGCCGTCGCTGGTGTACGTGGCTCCGGTGGCCCTGTCGATGTCGGCGCCTGCCGTGCGGGCCGTTGAGCGCGTGGAGCACCCGCGCCCTGTGCCACCGTGCGATTGCCTCCAGGTCCCCGAACCGGGTCCGCGGCGGGGACGGCCGGGCCGGGCAGCAGCAGTTCGCCCGCACGGCACCACGGGCCGGCCCGCTGGGCACGCCCCGCGGACGACTCCACCGACTGATTCGCCGCTCGGCCAATCCGCCGCCCGACCTGATCCGGATTACGCGGAGATCCCTGATGGCAGGGCGGGAGGAGACACGATGGAACGGACGCTGACGGACGGGCCGTACGGCCCGGAGCGGACGGTACGGCAGGGGCGCCGCGCGGCCGTGGTGGGTGCCGGGGTGACGGGACTGACCGCCGCGTACGTCCTGGGCGGGGCCGGTCACGTCACCCTGTACGAGGCGGACGACCGGCTCGGTGGACACGCGCACACCCACGAGCTGACGTCGCCGTACGACGGGCGGGTGCACCGCGTCGACTCCGGGTTCATCGTGCACAACAGGCGCACCTACCCGCATCTCCTCCGGCTGTTCGACGAACTCGGCGTGCCCACGCAGGAGTCGGAGATGAGCATGTCGGTGCGGTGCGAGGGGTGCGGTCTGGAGTACGCGGGTGCCCGCGGCCCGGCCGGAGTGTTCGCACAGCCCCGCAACCTGCTGCGCGGCCCGTATCTGCGGCTGCTGGCCGAGGTGCCCGCCTTCCACCGCGCGGCTCGGCGACTGCTGGCCCGAGGGGGTGAACAGGCGCTGACGCTGGGGGAGTTCCTCGACCGCGAGGGCTACTCCTCCTACTTCCGCAGCCACTTCATGACACCGGTGGTGTCGGCCGTGTGGTCCTGCGACGCCGTCACCGCCCAGCGCTACCCGGCCGCCTACCTGTTCCGCTTCCTGGAACACCACGGGCTGCTGTCGGTGAGCGGCTCACCGGTGTGGCGCACGGTCAGCGGCGGCTCGGGCACGTACGTCGAACTGATCGCCAAGCGGATCGGCGACGTCCGCACCGGCACGCCCGTACGGGCCGTACGACGCCACGGGGACGGCGTCGACGTGACGGCCGGGGACGGCACCACCGAGTCGTACGACGCCGTCGTGATCGCGGTCCATCCGGACCAGGCGCTGCGGCTGCTGGCCGACGCGAGCGAGCGGGAGCGGGAGGTGCTGGGCGCGTTCCGCTACTCCCGCAACACCACCCTCCTGCACACCGACACCCGGCTGCTGCCGCGCGCTCGCGGCGCCCGCGCCTCCTGGAACTACCTGATGCCGTCGTGCGCGGCCGACGAAGGCCTGGTGCGCGTCAGCTACGACATGAACCGGCTCCAACGCCTCGACGCCACCGAGACGTTCGTGGTCACCCTCGGCGGCGAGGACCGCGTCGACCCCGACCGGGTGCTGGCCCGCATGGTCTACGAACACCCCGTCTACACCCCCGAGTCGGTGGCCGCACAGCAGCGCCTGCCCGAACTGGCCAGTGACGTCTGCGTGTTCGCGGGCGCCTACCACGGCTGGGGGTTCCACGAGGACGGCTGCCGCTCCGGCGTCGAGGCCGCGGCGGCACTGGGGGTGCGCTGGTGACGGCGAACACCGAACCGGCCCTGTACGCCTGCACGATCAGCCACGTACGGACCGCTCCCCGCCGCTACGCGCTGCGCCACCGCACGTACATGTGGCTCGTCGACCCCGACCACCCGCCCCGACTGCCGCTCCCGCTGAGGCTGTTGGCCCGGTTCGACCCGCGCGACCACTTCACCGGCGACCGGCCGTCGATCCGAACCGGTCTGGACGACTTCCTCGCCGGTCACGGCGTGCACCTCGACGGCGGCCGGGTGGTGATGCTCACCCACGCGCGGGTGCTCGGGTACGTGTTCAACCCGCTCACCCTGTACTGGTGTCACGGCCCCGACGGGGAGCCGCGCTGCGTGGTCGCGGAGGTGCACAACACCTACGGCGGGCGCCACTGCTACCTGCTGCGCCCGGACGCGTCCGGGACCGCGCGCGCCGACAAGAAGTTCTACGTCTCGCCGTTCTTCCCCGTCGACGGCGGATACCGCATGCGGGTGCCGCAGCCCGGACCGCGCCTCGACCTCGCCGTGCACCTGGACCGCGAGAGCGGCCGGGCCTTCACCGCGACCGTGCGCGGCACCCGGCGCGCGCTGAGCACCGCGTCCCTGCTGCGGCTGGCGCTGCGGCACCCCTGGTCCACCCTCGCCGTGTCGGCCGCCATCCGTGTCCACGGCATCCGCCTCTACCTGCGGGGACTGCCCGTCCAGCCCCGCCCCGGACACCGCACCCCGGAGAAAGCGACATGAGGACAGCAGACCCCAACCCCCTCGACGGCCACACCGCCCCCGCCGAACAGACCCCACCCCGAGAGCACACCACCCCGGCCGAGCCCACCCGCGTACACGGCGCCGCCGCGGATCCCGCTCACGTGCACGACTCCGCCACTGCTCCCGCTCGTGGCCACACCACCCCGGCCGAGCCCTCCCCTGTGCATGGCGCTGTCGTGGATCCGGCTCGTGGGCGCGCTGTTCCGGCCGATCCCTCCCGTGGCCACGGTGCCCCGGCCGCTCCCGCCCGTGGGCACACCGACCCCGGCGAATCCGCCACCTCCCGCGTGCGCGGCACCGCCGCTCCCGCCCAGGGGCGTGCCGTTCCGGCGGATCCCACGTGTGGCCACCCCGTCCCCGCCGAACAGGCTGCCGCCCAGGGGTACGGCGCCCCGGTCGCTCCCGCCCAGGGGCGTGCCGTTCCGGCGGATCCCGTCCCCGGCCCCGCCACCCCCGTGGAGCCCGCCCGCTGGCCCGACATCGTCGTCCTGCCGGCCGCGTCCCGGGCCCGTACGGTCGTGACCGCGGGCCTCGTCCGGCGGGCCCTCGGCCGGCTGCCCCTGCGGGCGCGGTTCGCCGGGAGCGCGGAGGTGGGGCTGGGCGGGCCGCTGATCGAGGTGCGTGACCCGGCCGCCTTCCACGCCCGGGTCGGGACCAACGGACTGGTCGGGTTCGGGGAGTCCTACATGGCCGGCGAGTGGGACGCCCCCGACCCGGTGGCCGTCCTCACCGTGCTCGCCGGGCACGCCGCCGAACTGATTCCGGCCCCGCTGCAACGGCTGCGCGGCCTGTGGGCGCCGCGCCACCCGCACGACGAGCGCAACACGCCCGACGGCTCCCGCGCCAACATCAGCCGCCACTACGACCTGTCCAACGACCTGTTCGCCCTCTTCCTCGACGACACCCTCACCTACTCCTCCGCCGTGTTCCGGGGCTTCCCCGCGAGCCGGGACCGGCTCGCCGCGGCCCAGCACCGCAAGATCGACCGGCTGCTCGACCTGGCCGACGTGGGCGAGGGCACCCGGCTGCTGGAGATCGGCACCGGCTGGGGCGAACTGGCCTTGCGTGCCGCCGCCCGCGGCGCCCGTGTCACCTCGCTCACCCTCTCCCGGGAACAGCGCGCCCTGGCCCGGCAGCGGGTGAGCGCGGCCGATCTCGACGAGCGGGTCTCCATCGAGCTGTGCGACTACCGCGAGGCGCGCGGGGAGTACGACGCCGTCGTCAGCGTGGAGATGATCGAGGCGGTCGGCGCGGACTTCTGGCCGGTGTACTTCCGCGCCCTGGACCAGCGGCTGGCCCCGGGCGGCCGGGTGGCGCTGCAGGCCATCACCATGCCGCACGAGCGGATGCTCGCGAGCCGGGACACCTTCACCTGGATCCACAAGTACGTCTTCCCCGGCGGCCTCATCCCGTCCACCCGCGCGATCGAGGAGACCGCCCGCGACCACACCGGCCTGCGCCTCGTCCGCCGGGACGCCTTCGGCGCGCACTACGCCGAGACGCTGAGGCTGTGGCGCGAGCGGTTCACCGAGCGCGCCGACGCGGTCGAGGCGCTCGGCTTCGACGACGTCTTCCACCGCCTGTGGACCTTCTACCTGGCCTACTCCGAGGCCGGCTTCCGGGCCGGTTACCTCGACGTACAGCAGTACCTGTTCACCAAGGAGAACCCCGGCCGATGAACACCACCGTGAGCGACTTCCCGTGGCACGCGTTCGCGCTCAACCTGGCCTGGGCCGCCGCCGCGGCCCTCACGGTCATGCTGGTCACCTTCGGCGTCGCGGTGCGCGTGGGCGTGCACCGGATCGTGGACGTCGCCTGGGGGACCGGCTTCGCGGCGGTGGCCGTTGTGACCTTCGTGGCCTCCGCCGGTGAGGGCGACCTCGTACGACGGCTGCTGGTCACCTCGCTGACGGCGATCTGGGGGTTGCGGCTCGCGGTGCACATCGCCCGCCGGGGCCGGGGCCACGGCGAGGACCCGCGCTACGAGAAGATGCTGGCCAGGGCGCCGGGCAACCGGAACGCGTACGCGCTGCGCATGGTCTATCTCCTCCAGGGCGCGCTCGTCTGGCTGGTTTCCCTGCCCGTACAGGCCGCGCAGTACGTGCCCGGGCCGCCGTCGGCGCTCGCCTGGGCCGGCAGCTCGCTGTGGGCGCTCGGGATCGGCTTCGAGGCGGTGGGGGACGCCCAGCTGGCCCGTTTCCGGGCCGATCCCGCCAACCGGGGAAAGATCATGGACCGCGGGCTGTGGGCGTGGACGCGGCACCCCAACTACTTCGGGGACTTCTGCGTCTGGTGGGGCCTGTTCCTGCTCGTCTGCGACTCCCCGGCGGGGGCCGCCGTGTCCGTCGTGTCCCCGGTGGTGATGAGCCTGCTGCTGACCCGGGGAAGCGGAAAACGGCTGCTGGAACGGCATATGGCCGACCGGCCCGGGTACGCCGAGTACACGGCCCGTACGAGCGGCTTCCTCCCTCTCCCGCCGCGACGGAGCGGCCCGGGGACGACGTGACGGATCCGGTCGGGCCGGGGGAGGATCGCCTCCGTGGCCCGCGCGACGCGGGACGCGGAGGCCGGAACAGCCGGAACAGCCGGAGCGAGGGGCGGGCCGTCGTGCAGCAGGACGAGCGGAGTGAGCAGGACCGGACCGGATTCCTTCCGGAGCCCGGGAGCACGCTGCTGCTCCGACGCCGCCCGGCCGTCCCCCGCGCGGCCGTGCTGGTACTGCACGGCGGGCAGGCGACGAGTGAGCGCCGCGCCCGGCCCTGGCAGCTCGCCGCGCTGCGGATGGACCCCGTAGTGCGGGCGGTGACCGCCGAACTGCCGCACCAGGACGTTCTGGTCGCCCAGGTCCGCTATCGCCTCCGCGGCTGGAACGCCGGGCGGGCCGACCCCGTACGGGACACCGTTGAGGCGCTGCGCGACCTCGCCGCACTGGCCGGCCCCTTGCCCACCGTGCTGCTCGGGCACTCCATGGGCGGCCGGGCCGCCCTGCGCGCCGCCGGTCACCCGCAGGTGTGCGGCGTCGTGGCCCTGGCCCCCTGGTGGCCGCCGGGCGAACCGGTGGAGCAGACGGCGGGCCGGCATGTCGTCGCCCTGCACGGCGAACGGGACCGCGTCACCTCGCCCGCCGACGCGGCGGACTGTGTGCGCCGGGCGCGGGGTACGGCGGCACGGGCCGGGATGGCCTTCATCGGCGGCGCCGACCACGCGATGCTGCACCGCGCCCGCTTCTGGCACCGCACCACAGCGGCCCTCGTAGCCCACCTGCTCGACCCCGACGGCACCCCGGACCCCCTGCCCGATGAGTGTTACGGGAACGGCGGCTTCCCCGTGCTCTGAGCCCGCGGCCCCTCACCCCGGCGTTCGGTATGCCGGCGTGCGACATGCCAGTGTTCGGCCTACCGACGCGCGCCCCACCGACGCACTCCCCACCGGCGTACGGCTCAGCGGACTCGGGGCATGCGGTGCGAGGCGGCACTCAGGCGGACCCGGGTGCGTGCCGTGTAGGGTGCCGCCGCTGTCCCGGCCTCCGCCGTCACCGCGCGCAGGGCGGGGAGTACGGCGTCCGGGGGCGTGTCCGGTTCCAGCCAGACCCGTAGAGCCAGCTCCAGCCGTCGGCCGCGACGGGGCAGTACCCGGGCGTGGCTGCGGGCGATGCCCGGGAGGGCCGCCACGCGCGCGGTCAGCGCGTCGGCCAGTGCCTGGGGGCGCACCGTGCAGCGCGGGGAGGGCAGGGCGAGGTGCCGGGTCGGGCCCCGGCTGAACCGCGCGACGGCGCAGAGCGCGAACAGCACGGTCAGGCCGATCGCCGCGGCCATGACGGCGGGCGTCCACCAGCCCTCGCCGCGCAGGCGGGCCAGCTGGTCCCCGTCGAGCAGGACGGTGCCCGTACCGGCGGTGGGCCACCAGGACGGCAGCCGGTCCGCGAGGTGGCGGTCCGTGGCCGCCAGCCAGGAGCCCGTGATGAGGAGCGTGAGTCCGACGGCGCCGAGGACGGCGCGGTTGACGACGCTACGGCTGCGGCCCGTCACTGCCCGACTCCCGGGGCGGAGGTGGTGGCGACGGCGGGTGCGGGGCCGCCGTCACCGGGTCCCGGCGTGTCCGCCGTCGGGGCGGGGCGCTGCCACACCGGCTCCGGTGCGACGGTGATCCGCAGCCGGGGACCGCTGCCCAGGCGGCAGGCGGCCAGGGTGTTCCGGGCGGCGGCCGTGTGCACCAGGAGAGCACCGCGCCCGCGGCCCTCGTCGCGGAACTCGCCACGGCGGCGGAGGCCGTGCAGGGGGTGGCCTTCCTCCGGCCGGGCCTGGCCGACCGGCTGCGCTCCGCGCTGTCGCGGCCCCCGGCGGGCACCGACGAGGCACCGTTCGCCGGGGTGCGCGTGACCCGCCGGGACGACGACGGTTCCTGGCACGTCGAGATCCACGTCGTCGCGCTGCGGCGGGCCAGAACCCTGGACGTGGCCCGGGTCGTCCGGGACACGGTTGAGCGCCGCCTGGGCGCTCCGGAGTACGCCCAGCCCTCGCGGCCCGCCCCGAGGGTCACCGTGACGGTCACGGGTCTCGTCTGACGCCCGTTGGCCTCAGCAGACCGCCGTGGACCCCGTTGCTCCCCGTTCAGCTGGGGAAGGTCATCACGGCGACCGGGGCCGAGGTGGGCTCCTTCGAGCCGCCGTCGGGTTCGACGGTGATGCCCATTCCCGACGCCCCGTCGACGCTGCCCCGCAGCAGGACGGCCTGGTCGCTGCGGGCGGGGTCCATCAGACCGGCCGGGCGCATGGTTCCGTCCTCGTCGAACCACAGCTGGTAGACCTTCCCGCCGGGCGGAGAGGTCATCCCCGAGACGACGAACACCGCCCTGTCCTGGCCACGGGAGACGACGACGGTGGCCGTGGCGCCGCCGGCCAGAGCGGTGGCCCGGGTTCTGGCGTCCGGCGCGGCCAGTACGGCGGCGATCCCGTCCGTGGTCCGCGCGGCGCGGCGCGCCTGGGCGCGGGCATCCTCGGCCTCCTGGTGTTGCCACAGAGCCGTTCCGCCGAGCGCCGTGGCCGCCGCGAGACAGGCGGCGAGCGCCCACCGGGACAGCCTCCGGGTCCTTGGGCCGGGCCGGGCGGCGAGCGCCTGGGCCGGCCTGCCGGGGGTCTCCTGGCGGACCGTGGTGATCCGGCGCAGCACCTGTTCGCGCAGCCCGGCAGGGGGTGTCGTGGCGACGGCGAGTCCCATGCGGGCGGCGGTCGCGGACAGCTCGGCGGTCTCCTGCGCGCACGCCTCGCAGCCGGCCAGATGACGCTCGAACGCGGTGTTCTCCGTGTCGGACAGGGCGTGCAGGGCGTAGGCGCCCGTCAGCCGGTGCAGATCGGTGGTCGTCACGCGGTCACCCCCAGGCAGTCGCGCAGCCGGATGAGCCCGTCGCGCAGTCGGGTCTTGACGGTCCCCAGCGGAAGCGCCAGCGCCTCCGCCACCTCGCGGTAGGTCAGCCCCCGGTAGTACGCCAGGGTGACCGCCTGGCGCTGGAGCTCGGTCAGGGTGCGCACACAGCGCCGTACCTGCTCCCGCTCCAGCCGTGCCTCGACGTGCTCGACGACCTCGTCGTACTCGGGAAGCCGGTCCAGCAGCGCGGCCTTGTGGTCGCGGGCCGCGGCGGCGTCCACCGAGCGCACCCGGTCCACCGCCCGGCGGTGCGCCAGCGTGAGGATCCAGTTGATGGCCGTCCCACGGTCGGTCCGGTAGCGGGGAGCGGTCCGCCACACCTCGACCAGTACCTCCTGCGTCACCTCCTCCGACTGCGCCTGATCGCGCAGCACGGCACGCACGACACCCAGCACCGGGCCCGCCACGGCGTCGTAGACACCGGCGAACGCGTCCTCGTCCCCGAGAGCCACCTGAGCCAGCAACTCCTCCAGGGCGGGGCCGGTGGACGGATTTCTGCCGATATGTACTGCTTCTTTCACCGAGGGCCTCCACGGTCGGGACATGTCCGGTCGTAATCCGTTCCCGCTGAGACCCCGGATTGGTTGCAGTGAGGGTGACATCGCAGGTGGCGTACGACGACGACGCCGAGTGGCCCGCTCGCCGTCAGCGCAGCGCGCTCCTCTGCCGCCACTCGGTCCACGAGAGGTTCCACGCGCCGAAGCCGTTACCGGGCGCGACCACGCCCTTGGTGTCCTCGCCGGTGATCTCGAAGGGGTCGCCCGGCCGTACCTGCCCGTAGAACCAGGCGGCGTCCGCGTCGCTCATCCCGATGCATCCGGAACTCTGGTTGGCCCTGCCGAAGTAACGGGCGTTCCACGGGGCGGCGTGCGCGTACATGCCCGACCAGGTCAGCCGCATCGAGTGGTCGACCATCTTGTCGTAGGTGCGGCCCAGGCCCACCGTCTCGGAGTTCATGTTGATCGTGCCCTCCTTGGCCATGAGCACGGCGGTTCCGCGCCAGGAGCGCTTGTCGCCGCCGGGCGTGCCGCCGGAGACCGGTATGCGCCGGACCGTCTCGCCGTCGCGCACGAGGGTGAGCCGGTGGCTGTCGAGGTCGACCTTGACGATCTGCCGGGCGCCGATGGTGAAGGCGGTCGTGTAGTCGCGTACGAACCAGCCGCCGTCCGCGCCCGAGTCGGTGCCGTTCAGTTCGGCGTTCAGCGTGACCTTGGTGCCGGGCTTCCAGTACGTCCTGGGCCGCCAGTCCACCCGGTCCCGGCCCGACCAGTCGCTGATCCAGCCCCAGGAGCCCTCGGTGCCGTTCGAGGTGGTGAGCTTGAGCTGCTTCTCGACCTCGGCCCGGTTCCTGACGGGATGGTCGAAGACCAGGGAGATCGGCTGGGCGATGCCGACGGTGGCGTCGGCGCCCGGCCGCCAGTCGACCTTGTTGACCTTGTCGGCCGGAGCCGTGGTGAAGGCGGCCCCGGTGCTCCCGGTGGTTCCGCCCTCGGTCCGGGTCGCCGCCGTCACCGTGTACGCGGCGCCGGGGACGGACGTGCGGTCGGAGACCCACGAGCGGCCGTCCGCGGCGACCTTGCCGGGGAGCCGGTGGCCCTCGGCGTCGGCGACGGCGACCGAGGTGAGTCTGCCGCCCGCGGCCGTGACCTTCACGGGCCTGCCCGCCGGGACCCGTTCTCCCGTGGGTGTGACGGTGACCGTGACAGGGCGGTCGGAGGGGCGCGGCGTCGCCTTGGCGTCCGGGACGGTGGGGGAGGCGCTCGACGAGCAGGCGGCGAGCGGCGCCAGCAGGGCGGCCACGACGGCGGCCCGGACGCGGGGCCGGGCGAGTACGTGAGTGCGGGACGACCGGGACAACGGGACCTCCGGGGAGTGCGGGAAATGTCGGAACGGGGTGGGCCACAGGCGGCGATGTTGTGACTGTAGAGCCGGAAAACCCGAGGTCAGCCGCTGTTGAGCACGGTGACGGCGACTGGTGAGGAACGGTCATGGTCCCGTCACATTCGCCGGACGGAGCGGTCATACGCCGCTGTGAGCATCCGTGGTGTCCCCGCGACAGGCCCGGGGAGAAGGAGAGGCTCAGACTGTGTCAGCGCTGCTCGTGTCGCCCAGCCCTGTGTCCCCGGCACCCGGCCGGTGATGGCCCTCGTCTTCGGGGCTGCCGGCCCGCTGGGCGGTGACGGGCCTGGCGGCGGCGTACCCACCGGCGCTGTGCGCGGACATGACGGTGACGGGCCCGGCGCTCGGTCGCCGGCTCGCCGTCGCCCGCCCTCTGGGCCCGCCCGTCCCCTGCGCTCGCCCGCCGTCGGCGCTCGTCCGCCCCCTGGGCTCGTCCGTCCTCTGTGCTCGTCCGCCGTCGGCGCCCACGCCCGGCTGCTGCCCGCCGCCGTCCCCGCCGCCGCGCTGGGCCACCTCGCGGTGGCGGGCGCGGTACGGGCGGGGCCCTGGCCGCCGCAACTGCCGGCGCGGTTGTCGTCGTCCTCACCTTCGCCCTGCTCGCCCGTCCACCGCGCCCGACCGAACCCGACGCGCTGCTCTCCGGCCCACGCCGGAGACGGACCCGGACCTGACCACCACCTAGGGAGAACTGCCGATGCCCCGCGTGCTCCTCATCGAGGACGACCCTTCCGTACGCGAGGGGGTCGAACTCGGTCTGCGCCGCCGCGGCCACGACGTACGGGCTGCCGCCACCGGCGAGACGGGCCTCGCCGCGCTGGCCGAGTTCCGCCCCGATCTGCTGCTGCTGGACCTGATGCTGCCCGGAATGAACGGCGTACAGGTCTGCCGGCAGGTCCGCGAGCACAGCCAGCTGCCGATCATCATGCTCACCGCGCGCAGCGACGACTTCGACGTGGTCATCGGTCTGGAGGCCGGTGCCGACGACTACATCGTCAAGCCCGCCCGTCCCGAGGTGATCGAGGCCCGGATCCGTGCCGTACTGCGCCGCATCGAGGACAGCGGCCCGGGCCGCCCGGCCATCGAGGTCTACGGCGAACTCACCATCGACCGGGGTGGACTGACCGTCACCAAAGCCGGCCGGCCGGTCGCGCTCGCACCCTCCGAGCTCAGGCTCCTGCTGCACCTCTCCGCCGCCCCCGAGCAGGTGTTCAGCAGGCAGCAACTGCTGGAACACGTCTGGGACCACAGCTACCACGCCGACGCCCGGCTGGTCGACGCGTGCGTCGCCCGGCTGCGCGGCAAGATCGAGGACGAGGTCGGCAGCCCCCGCTACGTCCAGACGCTGCGGGGCTTCGGCTACCGCTTCGGGCCCCTGTGACCATCGGCCTCCGTATCGGTCCGGCGCGCCGCCGCAAGGACGCGGGCCAGGAAGCGGGCCAGGGCGCCGCGGCCACCGACAACCGGTCGCGGATCAGGGCGTTCGGCCTGCGTACGCGGCTGCTGCTCGCCTTCCTGCTGGTCGCCGGTGTCAGCGCGGGCACGACGTCCGCGCTGACCTACCGTGAGGCCCGCACCGCGCTGCTGGAGACCGCCCAGGACACGGCGGTGACGTCGTTCCGCGACCACGCCCAGCAGACGGCCTTCTCCCTGCCCTTGCAGAGAGGGGCGGCACTGGAGGACGTCCTGCGGGACATCGCCCGCAAGGGCAAGCCGCACCCCTGGGTGGTGTTCGCCGAGTACGGTTCGGTCCGCGCCTCCTCGGGCGAGAACCCCGTCTCCACCGTCATCACCCCCGAACTGCGCCGCGCCGCGCGGGCCAACCCCCACGGCAGCTTCGAGCGGGTCGTCAAGGACGGCGTGCCCTACCTGACCATCGCCATGCCCATGGTCTTCAAGACAAGCCCGTACAGCGTGCTGCCCAGCGGACTCGTCCTGTACGCCGTCATGCGGCTGACCGACGAGCAGGTCAACGTCGACGCCCTCCTCGTGGCCGCCCGGAACGGAGCCCTGCCCGGCCTCGCCGTCGCGCTGGTCCCCGGCCTGATCGCCGCGCGCAGCGTGCTGCGCCCGGTACGGAAACTGCACGAGGCCGCCCGGAGCATGGGCAGCGGCAGGCTCGACACCCGGATTCCGGTGCGCGGCAGCGACGAACTGGCCGACCTGGCCCGCACCTTCAACGAGTCGGCGGGCCAACTGGAGCGTTCCGTACGGGAGTTGCGCGAGGCGGAGGAACGAGCCCGTCGCTTCGCCTCCGACGTCTCGCACGAACTGCGCACTCCCCTCGCCGGAATGCTCGCCGTCACCGAGGTCCTCGACGAGGACGCGGACGGCCTGGACGCCGACACCGCCCGGGCGGTCCGGCTGGTCAGCGCGGAGACCGGCAAGCTCGCCGTGCTCGTCGAGGACCTGATGGAGATCTCCCGCTTCGACGCCCGCGCGGCCGAGCTGAACGCGGACGAGGTCGACGTCGCCGAGACCATCCGCAAGACCCTGCAGAACCGGCGCTGGACCGACGACCGGGTCCGCACCGACCTCCCCGACGGCATCCGGGCCCGGCTCGACCCGCGCCGCTTCGACGTCGTGATCGCCAACCTCGTCGGCAACGCCCTGCGGCACGGCGGCACGCCCGTCACGGTACGGCTGCGCACCGAGGAACGTACGCCGGGCACGGCCGTGCTGATCACCGAGGTGATGGACAGCGGACCCGGCATCCGGCCCGAGTCGCTCCCGCACATCTTCGACCGCTTCTACAAGGCCGACGCGGCCCGCACCCGCTCGGCGGGCAGCGGCCTGGGACTGGCGATCACCCTGGAGAACGTAAGGCTGCACGGCGGAACGATCCGCGCGGGGAACCGGCCCGAGGGCGGTGCCGTCTTCACCGTCGGGATACCGCTCCACGCGGAGGAGACAGGCGGATGAGGCGTGTGCGCAGGCGCCGACGTGCGGCGACCGGCACCGTCATCGTCGCGGCGGCCGTGGCGCTGCTCGGTGGCTGCGGTATCCAGGGGACCGACGTCATCGCGGCGGGCGGTCCCGCCAGCTTCCAGGCGTTCCTCGACCGCGAATACGACATGCTGCTCTTCTTCCGTTCCCCCGACGGAGGGCTGAGCCCCGTGATCCGGTCGACCGCGGTCTCGGCCGCGTTCGGCGAGGGATACGTCGAGGCGGGCGCGGTGGAGACAGACGGACCGGTGCCGACGGAGAAGGTCGTCACGACGTTGCTCGCCGGCCCGCGGAAGGAGGACCGGGTCGCCGGCCTGAGCACCTCGCTTCCCCTCGTCCGGGGCGGGAAGGTCGAGGTCGAGCCCTCCCCGGGCGGCGGGGTCACGGCCCGCCTGCCCTTTGCCCTGGCGGGCCTGGACAGCACTGCTCTACGCCAGCTGACCTGCACGATCGCCTACAGCCAGGACGCCGACGGGCAGGTCGTCGTGACGCTGACGGGGCAGGACGGGGCATCGAGGTCGGGCACCTGCGGACTCGCGCCCGGCGACACTGGGAACGTACCGGCGGCGACCGGGACCGGGGCACGGAGCCCGTGGCCCGGCACGCCCGGCTGAGCACGCGTCACCTGCGGGCGCTCGCGTACGAGTCACCGCGGGGCACGGTCGTGTCCGTGGCCGCGGTCGGGCCCGGCGCCGCGTGCACGGCCCGCCGGGGGCGGCACATCGCCAGGCCCCCGGTGCGCGGCGGGGGATGACCCGCTCGCGGGGCACGGCTTCTGCAGTCAGAACAGTCAGAACAGTCAGAACAGTCACAGCAGTCAGACGGGCAGGACCCGGGGCCCGGGAGGTTGTGCACGACGGGCGACGGTCCCCTCGGCCGGGGCGGGGCCGCAGGCCGAGGTGGCTGCGGCCCCGCTCGGGGTCGGGGTCAGGAGGACGGGTCGCCGTACTGGAGACCGCGCCCGTTGGTGCCGACGTAGACGCGCCCGAAGGTGTCGGGATCGCCGGTGACGACGCCGACACCGCCGATGCTGCCCCACTGGTGGGCGTCGTCGTTGACGCGGAGCCAGGTGGCGCCCTTGTCGGTGGAGCGGAAGACGCCGGTGACGTCCTTGACCGTACCGATCAGGTACAGGGCCTGGTAGTCGGCGCCGGCCGCCGCCTTGCCGAAGCCGAGGGCGGAGGCCGACTTCACCGTGGTGAGCGTGGTGAAGGTCCGGCCGCCGTCGGTGGAGTGCAGCAGCCCCTTGCCGCCGCCGGAGATCCACAGGTCCCCGGCGATGCCGGGAACGGCGGTGAGTTCGCCGCCGGGCAGGCCGGTGGCGCGGGCGGAGAAGGTCGCGCCACCGTCGGTGCTGGCGTAGAGCTTGCCGTCGGCCAGTGAGTAGAAGGTCCTGGCCGAGGAGCGGTCGGCGACGACCACGGCGCCGGTGCCCAGACCGCCGGCCCTCGACCAGCTCGCCCCCTTGTCGGTCGAGCGGTACGGGGCCTGGTCGGCCTGGGTCCAGACGATGGCGGAGCCGTCCGCCGAGAGCGCGACCTGACCGCTGGCCGCGCTGCCGACCGGCTCGGACTTGAAGCCGCTCCAACTGCTGCCGCCGTCGGTGGACCAGGCGCCGTCCTGCGTGCCGCCACGGCCGACGCGGACCATCAGCGAGGGGTTGGACTGGGCGAAGTCGATGTCGGTGCTGGTGATCATCATCGGGTTGTCCAGCCGCCCGGCGGGCACCTTCGTCAGGGAGTCGTGGCGGAAACCGCCCAGGTCACCCATGGCGGAGAGGACGGTGGCGCCGCCGGGCGGGGCGATCGCGTCCATCAGCGCGGTCTCCTCCAGCCCTCGGGAACCCACGGTCCAGTGGCTGGTGCCGCCGCTGTCGGTGGCGTTGACGTCCTTGCTTCGCCAGATGCCGCTGCCGGTGCCGTACAGCATGTGCCCGGAGTTGAAGGGGTCGATGGCCATGGCGGTCATCCAGTGCCCGATGCCGGTACCGACGTAAGGAGCGGCGGAGGCGTCCCGCTCCGACTTCGCGGCCTGTGCCTGCCAGGTCCTGCCGCCGTCGGTGGTGCGGTACAGCTCGTCCTGGGGCCACCAGCGGTGCAGGGTGGAGACCATCACCGTGGACGGCTTCTGCGGGTCGACGGCCAGACCGGAGAACCCGTAGTTGCCCTGGGACGGGGAGATGTTCTTCCACGCCCCGCCGACGGGCGTGTACTTCCACACCGAACCCGCCGTCGCGTCGCCGATGGAGTTGGCGTACGTCAGGTACAGCGAGCCGTCACCGGAGACCACGCCGTGCTGCGGCATCTCGCCGGTGGGCTGACCGGAGACGGCCTGCCAGGTGCTGCCGCCGTCGGTGGAGCGGTACAGGGAGGTGGACTTGTCGGCGACGCCGACGTAGACCGTCCTGCCGTCGGCCGGGCCGTACGTCACGAAGGCGATGCCCGCGCCGCTGCTCGCGCCGTCCTTGACGGGGAACGAGGAGACCTGACTCCATGTCACGCCGTGGTCGGTGCTGCGCCACAGGCCGTTCTTGCGGGTGCCCAGCATCAGGGTGCCGTTGTCCGAGGGGCTGACCACCAGCCGCTCGCCCGCCCCGCGGCCGTGTTCGTTGGCGCCGAGCTTGAACGGCAGCGCGGTGCGCTTGAAGGTGCGGCCCCGGTCCGTGGAGCGCAGGAACTCGGCGTTGCCCGCCCAGCCGTTGGTGTAGGTGCCCGCCGCCGCGTAGAACCGGCTGGGGTCGACGGGGTCGGTGGCCAGGGAATCGATGCCCAGCAGGTTCCAGTCCTTCTCGTCGACCCAGTCGGTGAGCGGGATCCACTGCTCGGCCGCGGTGTCCCAGCGGTAGGCGCCGCCCATGTCGGTGCGCGCGTACAGCAGACCCTTCTCGCGCGGGTTGAACACCAGCCCGGTGACGTAACCGCCGCCCACGATCTGGGCGTTGTTCCACACATACGGTCCGGCCGCGGCCGTGGTCTGCGCCTTGTCGGCGCCGGCCGTCTGGCTCGGGGCGGATTTCACCAGCTTCCACTGCTGGTTGGTGCTGCCCCGGTCGGAGTACTGCATGACCGTCGCGCCCTGGGCGGAGGAGCCTCCGGAGACGTCCAGCACCAGACCGCTCCTGCGGGAGGTGAAGGTGACGGCGTCGGAACCGCTCACCTCGCCGATCCGCCACTCCTGGGACTTGGCGGAGCTGTCGGTCTGCTGCTCGGCGGCGGCCGACGGGGCGGTCGAGTCGCCGGCTATGCCCAGCACCTTGCCGCTGTTGCGGTTCACCAGCTCGTAGTAGCCGTCCCCGGTGGGCTTCAGCTTCCACTGCTGGTTGGCGGTGTTCTGGTCGGTCCACTGCTGGATACGGGTGCCGTCGGCGGTGGAGAAGCTGTTGACGTCCAGCACCTTGCCGCTGCGCACGGAGACCAGCCGGTAGTAGGCGTCACCGTCGACCGTCGCGGCCTGCGAGTCCTCCTGGGCGAACAGGAGATACGGCACGACGAGGGCAGGCGCGCCGAGCAGCAGACCGGTCGCGGTCCAGCGTCGGCGGTGACGCCCGCGGCGTCCGCCGGGCGTGGGGTTCTTCATGGGGAGGTGCTCTCCTTGCGTGCCGTTCACCAGACAGAGGCGGATCCGGGCTCCGAAGGCCGGATCCGACTCCTTGTGGTCACAGGCCACGCAAAGGGTTGCCACACATCGAGATCCTTTTCGGATCGACTCGTGGCGGGCGGTGCGTCGACCGAGGACGACGCACCGCCGGTGGTCGTGGACGCGGTCGTTGACGCGGTCGTGGATACGCTGCTTCGCCCCGCCGCCGGGACGGCCAGGGTCGGCCAGGGCCGGCGCTCAGCGCACCGGGAAGCCGAACGAGTAACCCTGCTCCCTGAGTTCGGGAAGGATCCGGCGCAGGGCCTCGACGGTCTGGGAGCGATCGCCTCCCGCGTCGTGGAAGAGGAGTGTCGGCCCGTTGGGCAGTTCCCGCTCGACGGTGGCGACGATGGCGTCCGTGCCCGGCAGTTCGAAGTCCTTGGTGTCCACGTTCCAGCCCAGCGGGCGCATGCCCCGGGAGGCGGCGAGCTTGCGGCTGTACGGGGTGAAGGCCCCGCCGGGCGCCCGGTAGTACATCGGTCGTACGCCCCCGGACGCCTCGGTGATCATGCGTTCGGCGTCGAGGATCTGCTGCGACTGGTAGGCCTGGGACTGCTTGTCCATGGTGGTGTCGTGCGACACCGAGTGGTCGCACAGGCGGTGTCCGGCCGCGACCACCTTCTTCACGAGGTCGGGGTGGGCCTGCGCCTGCGTCCCCACCATGCAGAACGTGGCCTTCACCCCGTACTCCCGCAGCACGTCGAGCACTTGGGGGGTCCACACGAGGTCGGGGCCGTCGTCGATGGTGATGTTGACGCCGCGTGCCCCCTTGTCCGAGGCGTGCACGATGGTCACCGCGACCGGCTTGACGCCGCCGCCCGGTTCGGCCGACGCGGGCGCCTTCGGCGACGGGTCGCCCACGGCGCCGGCCTGCGCGGTCCACACCGAGGCACCGGTGGCGAGCAGCGTCACCCCGAGCGCCGCGCCGAGCACCTTGCCGTACCAGCCGCGCCCGCCACTGTGCCGTGCCATGTCCCCACCGCTTTCCCGCAGTTACTCGCCGATCCCTGGTCACCTCGCGACCAACTGGCATGACGAGAAACAACGGCCACAGGATGCGTCGGTTACCGATCACGGACAATCCCGGTGTGGTTCCCGGACAACCGGGCGGCCAACGGGCGGAACGGGGCCGCTCTGCCAGATCCCGCACCGGAGCCGGCCGCCGCGCTCACCCCGGTCGCCGCAGGTCCTCCAGATACCGCAGGACCGCCGCGACCCGGCGGTCCACCCGGTCCGTCGGGGACAGGTCGAGCTTGGCGAAGATGCTGCGGATGTGCTTGTGGACGGCGCCCTCGGTGACGACGAGCCGTTCGGCGACGGCGGTGTTGCCGAGCCCCTCGGCCATCAGGGCGAGTACGTCCCGCTCGCGGGGGCTGAGCCGGTCGAGGCGGGTGTCCTGGTGGGAACGGGTGAAGAGCTGGGCGACGACCTCGGGGTCGATGGCGGTGCCGCCGTCCGCCACGCGCCGCAACGCGTCCAGGAACTCCTCCACCCGGCCGACGCGTTCCTTGAGCAGATAGCCGAGGCCGCTCACACCGCCGGTGAGCAGTTCGGTGGCGAAGGACTGCTCGACGTACGCGGACAGCACGAGGACGGCCAGGTCGGGCCGCCGGCGCCGGGCCTCGACCGCCGTGACGATCCCCTCGTCGGTGTGGGTCGGCGGCATCCGTACGTCGAGGATGGCGACGTCCGGCTTGTGTTCGTCGATGGCGGCCAGCGCCTCGTCGGGGGTGCCCGCGGTGGCCACCACGTCGAGGCCCTCGGCGCGCAGCAGCAGGGCGAGGCCCTCGCGCAGCAGGAGGTCGTCCTCGGCGATCACGATCCGCATGTCACGGTCCGTACGTCGATGCGTACGTCGATGCGTACGTCGATCCGCGTGTCACAGTCCACAGGGGAGTTCCGCCTTCAGGGTTGTCGGGCCGCCGGGAGGGCTGGTCAAGGAGAAGGTGCCGTCGTGCGCGGCGATCCGGCGGCGGATGCCGGCGAGACCGGAGCCGCCGTCCGCTCCCCCAGAGCCGAATGCCTGGGAGGTGCCCCCAGCCCCGCCCCGGCCGTCGTCCTCGACGCGGAGCAGGAGACGGCCACCGCGGCTGCGCGCGGTGACGGTGGCGGAGGTGGCGCCGCTGTGCTTGGCGATGTTGGTCAGGGCCTCGGCGATGACGAAGTAGGCGGTCGCCTCGACGGACGCGGCACACCGTTCGGGTACGTCGACGTCGACCCGGCACGGCACCGCGCACTCCGCCGCCAGCCCCGTGAGCGCGCCGGCCAGGCCGCGGTCGTCCAGCACCGGGGGCAGGATGCTCCGGGAGACGGTGCGCAGCTCCGCGAGGGCCTGCTCGGCGGCGGACTGGGCGCGTTCGAGGAGCTCGTCGGCGCCCGCCGGGTCGCGGGCCACCATCCGGCGGGCGGCACCGACCAGGACGGTGACGGAGACGATCCGGTTCTGGGTGCCGTCGTGCAACGACCGCTCGATACGGCGCAGTTCGGCGGCGTGGGCGTCCAGGGCGGCGGCCCGGGTGGCGGTGAGTTCGGCGACGCGCAGCGACAGGTCCGTCTCCGGCCCGGCCGCGAGGAGCAGGCGTCCGGGCCGGTCCTGCGCACGGGCCATGCCGGGGCCGAGCCCCAGGATGATGGCGACCCAGCCCACGCCCAGCATGGCCACGGCGAGCGCGTCGGGCCAGGCGTGCGCGTTGCCGACCCCCACGGAGGTGGCGGTCGTGTTCGCGGGCAGGAGCTTCCAGTACAGGGGAAAGAGGCTGTCGCGTACGGCGAGGAGCGGCAGGAGGACACCGAGCAGCCCCAGGAGGAAGCCCAGGGTGGCGTGCCGGGCCAGCCAGCGCAGCTCCCGTCGGGTGGTGGGGTCGACCAGGGCGAGCCGTAGCCGCGTCGGCGGCGGTTCCGGGGCGATGACCTCGGGGCCCCGGCGGCCGAGCCGGTCGCGCTCCCGGCCGGCCAGGGCGTGCAGCGCGCGCAGGACCGCGGGCGCCATGAGCAGTCCGGCGCCGACCAGGCTCGTCACGGCGGTGACGGCCAGCCAGAGCAGCAGGAGCAGCGCCCGGAAGGCCGTACCGAGTCCGGAGGCGAGTCGGGCGATCGAGGCGCCGGCCGCACGCGTGGTCCGTACGACGGTGTCCCTGAGGCCCGCCCGCCGGTCACCGGCTGTCGTCGCGTCCTGCTGGACCGCCATCCGCTCTCCCTCCCCTTGTTGCGAACGACCTTATGGTGCCCATCAGTTCACCGCAGGCCGAGGGCCGGGGTACAGCCTGCTGTACCCCGGACAGGGCGGGCTGCGGGATCGGCCGGGAGGGGTGCCGATCCGTAGCGTCGACGACGTCAGCCGGACCCCCGGCACCACCGCCCAGCAGCACAGGAGAAGCCCCATGGCGACCACCGACCCCTACCGCCTCACCACCCCCGCCGACGGGACGCACGACGCGTCGTCGCCCGCCGTCACCGGCGGCGAGGTCGTCCGTACGCTGCTCTGGATCGTGGTCGTGGTCAGCGCGGTCGCCAACTCGGCGGCCACCTACGCCGAAGCGGAAACCTGGGTCCACCTGGCCTGCGGAATGGTCACCCTCCTCGCCGTGGTCACCCTCGTCCTGCGCCACCTGGGGGGCCGTCGATGAGCGCCGCCCCGACCTGGACCGGCGCCCCGGTGACCACCGTCCCCGACGCGTCGGCGCCCGCCATCGTCCTGGACCGGGTCGTCAAGGAGTACGCGGGAGGCATCCGCGCCCTCGACGAGGTGTCGCTGACCGTGGAACGCGGCACGTTCCTCGCGGTGATGGGGCCCTCGGGCTCCGGCAAGAGCACGCTGATGCACTGCGCCGCCGGGCTGGACTCCCCGACCTCGGGCAGCGTCCGCATCGACGGCAACGAGATCGCCGGCCTGAACGAGACCCGCCGTACCGAACTGCGCCGGGAGCGCGTCGGGTTCGTGTTCCAGGCGTACAACCTGATCCCCTCGCTCAGCATCCAGGACAACATCACGTTGCCGCTGCGGCTGGCGGGACGTACCCCGGACCACGACTGGCTGCGGACGTTGACGGAGCGCGTCGGTATCGCCGACCGGCTCGGCCACCGCCCGGCCGAACTCTCCGGCGGCCAGCAGCAACGGGCAGCCGTCGTACGGGCGTTGGCGGCCAGGCCGGCCGTCGTGTTCGCCGACGAGCCGACCGGCGCGCTGGATCTGCGCAGCGCCCACGAGGTCCTGGACCTGCTGCGCGACCTCGTCGACGACCTGCGTCAGACGGTGGTGATGGTCACCCACGATCCGGCCGCCGCCGCCCGGGCACACCATGTGGCGGTGATGGCCGACGGCCGGGTGGTCGAGGCTCTCGAAGCACCGTCCGCCCCCGAACTGGCCGCCAGACTCGTAGCGTTGGCGGGGGTCTGAACCATGTCCAGCAAGTCCAGCAAGTCCAGCAAGACCGCCATCTCCAGCAAGTTCACCCTGTCCACCAAGTTCGCCCTGTTCCGTCTCGCTCTCCAGATGGTCGGACACCGGATCACCGCGCTGATCGCCGTGGCCTGCGCGGTTCTCGGCGGCGCGGCCCTGCTCACCGGTACCGGCGTCCTCGCCGAGTCCGGACTGCGCTCCCACCTGCCCGTCGGCCGGCTCGGCGGCGCGGACGTCGTCGTCGCGGCCGACCAGGAGCTCCACCCGAGCGGCGACATGCCGATCGCACTCCCGGAACGCCGTACGGTCCCGGCCCAACTCGTCCGAGAACTGGCTGAGTTGCCTGGTGTCACCGCGGCGGTCGGCGACCTCGGCTTCCCCGCCGCCCTCGTCGACGCGCACGGCCGGGTCGTACCGTCCAAGGATCCCCAGGCATCGGGGCACGGCTGGTCCTCGGTGAAGCTGCTGGACGGTGCGCGGGTCGAGGGCAGCGGGCCGGCCGGTTCCGGCGAGATCGCCGTGGACAGCGCCACCGCCGCCGCTGCGGGGGTGAAGGTGGGCGACCGGGTCAACGTCGTCGTGAACGCCCGGCCCGCCGCCGGGTACCGCGTCTCGGCGGTGGTCGACGCGCCGGACGCCGGTGTCCTCTTCGCCGACACGACGGCCGTACGACTGTCCGGCAGGGACGGCGGTGACGGCGGTGACGGTGGGGGTGGCGACGGCGGCCCGCGCGCCGGAACCGTCGACCTGATCGGCCTCCGCACCGCGCCCGGCGCAACGGAACAGGTCGCCGCCGACGTCCGTACGAAGCTGAGGGGAACGGGACTTGAGGCGGTCACGGGCGCGGACCGCGGGGACCTGGTGTCGCCGGGAGCCGGCGCGTCCCGCACCCTCCTGGTCCTCCTCGCCGGTTCGCTCGGCGGGATCGTCCTGCTGATCACCGGGTTCGTGACGGCGAGCGCGCTGGCCGTGTCGGTCGCCGGGCAGCGCCGGGACCTGGCGCTGATGCGGGCCGTCGGTGCGACTCCCCGGCAGATCAGGCGACTTGCCGCCGTCCAGTCGACCGTCGTCGCGGCCGTGGCCCTCGTACCCGGTGTGGCGCTCGGCCATCTGCTGGCGGGCCGGTTCCGGGACCTGCTGGCGGACCAGGGCCTCGTCCCGCCCGAACTCCCCCTCACCATCAGCCCGTTGCCCGCCCTCGCGACGACGCTCCTCATGGCCCTGACCGTGCAGGTCTCGGCCCGGAGCTCGGCATGGCGCACCTCGCGGATGCCCGCCACCGAGGCGGTCGCCGAATCGCGCAGCGAGCCGCGCGATCCGTCCCGCACCCGGACGCGCGTCGGCCTCCTCGTCATCGTCGCCGCGACCACCATGTCGGCCGTGCCGCTCTTCGCCCCCACGGTTCTCGGCGCGGCGGCCACGTCCATGGCGGGCATCCTCGGGGCGATCGGTCTGGCCCTGGCCGGCCCGGCCCTCGTCCGGGCCATCGGGAACGCGGCGGCCCGGCGCACCCGCACCGGCGCCTCCGCGCCGACCTGGCTGGCCATGGCCAACGTCCGCGCCTACGCCCTGCGCAACGCGGGGATCGTCAGCACCCTGGCGATGGCGGTCGTGTTCGTCCTGACGTACACCTTCGCCCAGACCACCGTGCTGGCCGCGACAGCCGACGACACCCGCACCGGCACCCTCGCCCAACAGCGCCTGACCGCACCGGCCCTGGGCGGACTGTCCGCCGGCACCCTCGCCGACGTACGGGACACGGCCGGCGTACGGGCGGCGGCACCGGTGAGCACGACCACCGTGGTGTGGCCGTACCGGATGTTCGACGACACGGTGACCGAGGCCGACTCCGCGATGATCCTCACCCCGGAGGCGTCGGAGGTCCTCGACCTCGACGTACGGGAGGGGAGTCTGGACCGTCTCACCGGCGCCACGATCGCCGTCAGCAGCGACGTCGCCCGCTCGCGCTCCGCGTCGGTGGGCCGGCGGGTGGGGCTCGTCCTCGGCGACGGCGCGCGGGTCGACGCCGAGGTGGTCGCCGTCTACGCCCGGGGCCTCGGCTTCGGCACGGTGGTCCTGTCCCACGACCTGGCGGCCGGCCACACCACGACGGGCCTCGACCAGAGCATCCTGATCCGCACGGACGGCACACCGGCCGCCCGCCAGGCCCTGACCTCCCTCGCCGCGTCCCACCCTGGTCTGGCCCTCACGGACGCGGCCCCCACGACCACCGACGGCCTGAAGGACGCCCCGCCCCAGGTATGGATCAACCTGGCGATGATCGTGGTCCTGCTCGGCTACCTCCTCCTCAGCATCGCCAACAAGCTGGTCGCCGCCACCGCCCAGCGCCGGGTGGAGCTGGGGGCGCTCCGCCTCATCGGCACCACACCCCGTCAGATCCGCGCGATGATGCGGCGCGAGGCAGCGGTGACCGCCGCCACCGCACTCACCGCGGCCCTGCTGCTGTCCGCCATCCCCCTCGCCCTCCTGGGCCAGGGCTTCCTCGGCCGCCCCTGGCCCGCGGGCCCGGCCTGGCTGCTGCCCGCCCTCGCCCTCACCGTCACCGCCACGGCTTTCCTCACCATCGAACTCCCCACCCGCCAGGCCCTGCGCACACCGCCCGCCGACGCGATCCGGGCACAGTGACCTGGGGCACCACTGTCGGACGGGGCAGTCGCGACGCTCACTCGCCCCCCGGGCCGGTGGACTCCTCGTCAGGCCGGGACCGGGCTCGTCCTCATACGGCGCGGCGTGCGCGCCCGTCCACCCGGTGGTGCGGGCAACGCATCTGACCTACCACGAGCCCGGGACGGGCACGCGCCCGAACGGGTCGAAGGGGACGACATGGTGAACAAGTCAGCGAGGCGAGGCACCCGACTGGGCGGCGTGGCGGCGGTGTTGTGCGCGCTCGCCATGACGGTGGGCGCCGCGCCCACCCAGGCTGCCGAACAGCTGGCCGCGGGCCCGGTGTTCACCACCTGGGCGACGGATGTGAACGTCCGCTATTTCTCGGGCCCGGGCTCCCCCTGCCCCGACTTCCCCTCGCCCGGCAACTGCCCGCGGGTGGTCGGCAAGGCACAGCCGGGCGACCAGCTCGAAGTGGAGTGCCAGACACGGGGTGAGACGGTCGGCGGCAACCCGTACTGGGTCTTCGTGGACAACTGGACCCGCGGCTTCTACGGGTGGATGGCGAGCTACTACATCTCGCACCCGGACAACTGGCTGCCCGGCGTCCCGCAGTGCGCTGGGCCGTGACACGTGGGTAGGGCACGGGCCGGCTCCGCCGCTCGGGCGGGGCTGCCCGTGAACTCGTCAGGGCCGCCAGCGCCACCAGGCCGTCCCATGCCGAGATCGACACCTGGATCGCCACCCACGGCCCGTCCTCCCGGCGATCCAGGATCGCGGCTTCAGGACCACCCCAACCGCAACCCCAACCGCAACCCCAACCGCAACCGCGGTGGCCGAAAATGTGTCTCCCACCGCGTGGCCCGATGCTCCGGAGGGGCGGAACCAGCCCGGACGGCCGCCTTGGAGGTTGGAGGGGGGATGGGAATGAACACCTGGGCCGTGCCCGGATACAACGAGTCCCTGGAACTCGGGACCGGGGCGAGCGGGCGGGTCGTCCTGGCCGTGCACGAGGAGAGCGGTGTCCCGGTCGCGGTCAAGTACCTCAGCGAGTCACTGCGCACCCGGCCGGGCTTCGTGCACGATTTCCGGGCGGAGGCGCGGCTGCTCGGCGGACTGGAGAGTCCGTACGTCGCCGAGCTGTACGAGTACGTCGAGAGCCCGGACGGCGCCGCGATCGTGATGGAGCTGGTGGACGGTGTCTCGCTGCGGACCCTGCTGACCAGGGAAGGTCCGCTCGCCCCCGAGGCCGCGCTGGTGGTCCTCAAGGGATCACTGCTCGGTCTGGCCGACGCGCACCGCGTCGGCGTCGTCCATCGCGACTACAAGCCGGCGAATGTCCTGGTCCTGCCGGACGGATCGTCCAAGCTCGTCGACTTCGGGATCGCGGTGGACGTCGGCACCAGCGCCGGCGCGGCGGGAACCCCCTCCTACATGGCCCCGGAACAGTGGACCGGCGCACCCGCCTCTCCCGCCGCCGACGTGTACGCGGCCACGGCCACGTTCTTCGAGTGCCTGACGAGCCACAGGCCGTACTCGGGCGACAACCTCGCCGAACTCGCCCTGCAGCACGTCGACGCGCCCATCCCCGCCGACGAGGTCCCGGAGCCGGTACGGGAGCTGGTGCGGCGCGGTCTCGCCAAGGACCCGGCGGAGCGCCCCACACACGCCGAGGCGTTCGTCGCGGAACTGGAGGCAGCCGCCGGCGCCGCCTACGGACCCGACTGGGAGGAACGAGGCCGCGGCCGGCTCGCCGCGCTGGCGGCACTGCTGCCGCTGCTGCTGCCCTCCGCCCGCAGCACCCCACGGACCACCACGGACACCGCACGCACGGTCCTGAGCCCGGAACCGGGCAACGGCTGGGCCCAGGCCTGGCTCCCCGGCCGGCCGGGGATGCTCGTGTCCGCCGCGGCCGTACTCCTGGGCATTTTCCTGTCCTACGGCATCCAGCACGACCCGGGAGCGGCTCCGCAGGAGACGGCACAGGCCCTGGCCACCAGCAGCGCCCAACCCGCCGTGAAGCCGGGCGGGACCACCGCTCCGCAGACGTCGCCCAGCTCCGCCGCGTCCGGATCGCCAAGCGCCTCCCCACTCCCGACGTCCCCCTCCCCCTCACTCTCACCGAGCCTGTCGGCGTCGGGCACGGCGACCGCCGTTACCGACGAGCCCTCGGCGTCCACCACCACGACTCCGGCAGAGGAGACGACGCCACCGACCGGGGCGCCCACCGAGGCGACGCCGACGACGGCTTCCCCCACCGGGCCGACCGCTCCCGCTGTCAAGGACGTCGCGGTGACGGGCTTCCGGCAGACGGGTTCCACGACCGCCACGGCGACCGTCGACATCACCACGGACGGCACCGGGCCGCTCTCCATCACCGTCTCGTGGTTCACGAGCGACGCCGCGGCAGGGCTCGGCACCCCGGACGGCGCGTCCCAGACCTTCGAGCGCAGCGGCGCCACCCAGTACACCCTCACCGTCGACCACACCTTCCGGAACGACGGTTGCTATTGGGCGGTGGAGGTCACGACCACTCCGGCCTCCGCCGACGGCGGCGGCTCGCAGCAGCTTCTGACCAGGCGGTGCGACATCCGATGACCACTCAGAACGACAGCGTTCCCGCCCCTGCCACAGCCTCCGACCCCACCCAGAGGCTCGACTCCACCGAGAGGCATGCGTCCACTGTGCGCCTCGGCTCCGCTGACGAGGGTGCGTCCACCGTGCGCCTCGGCCCCGTTGACGAGCATGCGTCCACCGTGCACCCCGGCCCCGCCGACGAGCACGCCCCGAGCGATGAACCAGGCTCCGCCGACGCCGAGTACAGCGCCACCGTGCTGGGCAGCCACTGGATCCAGCGGCCCGAGCCGGACGACACCCTCGTCGAACCGACCTCCACGCAGGTTCTGCCGACGGCGGCTGCGGCGACGGCGACTGCGACGCGGCCTGATCGCGTCGAAGGCACCGTGCTGCGTTTCGGCCCGGGAGTGACCGCCGCCGTCGCGCACCGCACGCACAGGACGCTTCCGGCCCTGCCGCCGCCTCCCGCGCCCGCGCGCCGGCGTCTGCGCAGACATGCCCTGCCGGGGCTGGTGCTGATCTCCGTCATCGCGTTCCTCGCCTGGCAGAGCCTCGGGCCGTCCGTCGTGGTGCGCTCGGTGGAGGTCACGGCCCGGCCGACGGTTCTCGGGTGCGACGGCACCGCGGACATCGTCGGCCTCGTCGCCACGAACGGCCGCCCGGGCACCCTCTCGTACCGCTGGACCCGAAGCGACGGCACCGCGTCGGGCGTCCTGCGGGAGGTGCTGGTCCGGGGCCAGCGACAGGCACGCCTGCACCTGCTGTGGACCTTCCAGGGCAAGGGCCACTACGCGGCCCGGGCCGAACTGCGCATCCTCTCCCCGGCCAACCGCACGGTCGTCACCCACCTCACGTACGACTGTCCTTGACCGGCCGCAACGGGTCAGGGACAGTCGTCCTGGTCATGTCTCCGCACCGCCTGTCACCCGAAGGTCCGGCGGGGGCGACACGTTCCGGCCGGACTGTGGCTCAGTGGTCGTCGGTGATGGTGGTCGCGATGCCGTTGCTGATCCTGACCTCGGCGGAGAAGCCCTTCTTGGCGGCCGTCTCCAGTTGGGCCTCGGTGCACTCTTCCGCAACGATCTCGTTCGTTGCCCTACAGCCCTGCTCCGAGGAACCCATTCGCCGATCTCCGGATGGCCTTCCGGCTTGCTCGGTGATCTCGACCCCACGAGTGATCGTGCGGTCTTCCGGCAGATCGCCGACCAGCTGCGCGAGGCCATCGACCGTGGGCGGTTCACCGAGGGTGCCAAGCTGCCTTCCGAAGCTGAGCTTGTCGAGCACTACGGGGTTTCCCGGATGACCGTCCGGAACTCCTTCTCCGTCCTTCAGGGTGAGGGGCTGGTGCACGCCGAGCACGGGAAGGGCGTGTTCGTGCGGCCCCGGCCGCCTGTGCGGCGGCTTGCCTCCGACCGGTTCGCCCGGCGGCACAGGGAGCAGGGGAAGTCCGCGTTCATCGTCGAGGCCGACGCGGCCGGCAGTCACCCGCAGGTCGACAGTCTTGAGGTCAAGGAGGAGAAGGCCAGCCAGGACGTCTCCGCCCGGCTCGGGTCCGTACGGCGGGTGTTGGCCCGTCGGCGCCGGTATCTCCTCGACGGGAAGCCGGTCGAGTTCGCAGCTTCCTATCTCCCGCTCGACATCGCGCGCGGTACGCCGATTGCTGAGCCCAACCCCGGGCCCGGCGGCATCTACGCCCGGCTTGAGGAACTCGGCCACCGGCTCGACCACTTCGAGGAGGAGATCCGGGCCCGGATGCCCGTGCCCGCCGAGGTCAAGACGCTGCGGCTCGCTCCCGGTGTGCCCGTGATCCACCTGATCCGTACCGCGTACGACACCGAGGGGCGGGCCGTCGAGGTCTGCGACACCGTGATGGCGGCGGATGCGTACGTCCTGTCGTACCAGCTCCCGGCGCCGTGAGGGCTTTGGAGGTGGAGGATCTGCGATCCGTCAGGACACAGCCGTCGCGCGCGGTGTGCCGTGGAAGACCTGGCTGGTGTGCCAGGTGCGGTGGGCTGCGGCTATGGGCGGGGTGCCTGGCTGTGGGCCGATGAGGGGGCGGCCCGCGAGTGATATGACCTGGTCGCGGGCGGCGGGGCTGGTGCCGACGAAGCGTTGGGAGACCAGGACGCGGTGGTCGTCGGCGATGCCGAGGACGCCCTTGTCGAGGAGTTTGTGGTGCAGTGAGCACAGGCACAGTCCGTTGTCGACGTCGTCCGGGCCGTCGAAGGCCCACCAGCGTACGTGCGCGGCTTCCAGTCCGACCGGCATCGCGCCGATCCTGCCGTCGTAGCCGCAGAAGGCGCACTGGTACTCATAGGCGGTCAGTACCAGCTCTCGCATCCGCCGGTCCCGCTGCCTCCGTGCCGGGGACAGCTGTTCGATCTCCGTCGGCTCCAGTTCGAGGCCGACGGCTTCGCACAACTCTCCGTGGAGGGAGGGTGGGAAGTGGAGGTCGAGCAGTAACCGTGCGATCCGGGTGAGCAGTTGGCGGTCGTGTCGCAGGGCGGATCTCAGTTCGGGTGCGAGTCGGCCGGCGGCACCCGCTTCGCGGAGTTCGCGGAGACCGGTTCCGGGGCTGCCGGGGCCTCGGTCGGTACGGACTTCCCATACGCCGTCGCTGACCAGGTGGTGGAACGGGTAGGCGGGTGTCGTCCTGTTGGGAGGGCCGTACTCGGTCAGCAGTCGCTGAAGGTCGTCCTCCACGGCGCTGTACCGGAGTTCGCCGTCGGCGTCCTCCTGGAACCGGGCGAGTGCGTACAGGAGCAGCAGAGGCTTGTGAGGAGCGCGTGTCCCGTTTCTGGCCCACTGAGGGTTTTCAGAGTGGCCCCCGGACGGGTGACGGCGGGATCGTAAGCAACGGACAGG
>NZ_BMMU01000034.1 GCF_014646095.1 Streptomyces lacrimifluminis
TGGCACACCCCGCAGGCCTGGATCCGCACCAGCGCCTCGCCCGGCCCGGGGTCCGGCACGATGATCGTCTCCAGGCTGACGGGGGCGCCCTTGCCCCGCGCGACGACAGCACGGACCTGGTGAGTCATGGCCACTCCTCGGCTGGTACGAAACTCGGCTGGTACGTAACTCGGCTGATGCGAGCCTGGATGTTTCTTATTACGGCACACATCTCATGTGCCGCAACACAGCATCATGGAGCGCCGAGCGCCGGTCAAGGAGCCGAAGGAAAGGAGTCGAAGGAGTCAGACGTTCCTCCGGTACTGCCCCCCGATCTCGAAGAACGCCTCGGTGACCTGGCGCAGGGTGCACACCCTGGCTGCCGCCATCAGGGCCTCGAAGGCGTTGTCGCCGCCCACGGCGGCCTCCTTCAGATGGGCGAGTGCCTGCGTGGCCTCCGTTCCGTGCGTGTTCCGGAAGTCGCGGACGCGCGCGAGCTGGGACTCCTTCTCCGTCTCCGTGGCACGGGCGAGCTCGACCTCGTGGGGCGCTCCCTCACCGCCGGGCCGTCGGAAGGTGTTGACGCCGATGATGGGCAGCGTGCCGTCGTGCTTGCGCTGCTCGTACAGCATCGACTCGTCCTGGATGCGCCCACGCTGGTAGCCGGTCTCCATCGCGCCGAGTACGCCACCACGCTCGTTGATCCGGTCGAACTCGGCGAGCACAGCCTCCTCGACCAGGTCGGTGAGCCGATCGATGATGAACGACCCCTGGAGCGGGTTCTCGTTCATCGCGAGTCCCCACTCACGGTTGATGATGAGCTGGATGGCCAGCGCCCGCCGCACCGACTCCTCGGACGGGGTCGTGACGGCCTCGTCGTAGGCGTTGGTGTGCAGGGAGTTGGCGTTGTCGTAGATGGCGATCAGGCCCTGCAGGGTGGTGCGGATGTCGTTGAAGTCCATCTCCTGGGCGTGCAGGGACCGCCCGGAGGTCTGCACGTGGTACTTCAGCTTCTGGCTGCGGTCCCCTGCCCCGTACCGCTCCTTCATCGCCACGGCCCAGATCCGGCGGGCGACCCGGCCCAGCACGGAGTACTCGGGGTCCATGCCGTTGGAGAAGAAGAACGACAGGTTGGGCGCGAAGTCGTCGATGCGCATACCGCGTGCCAAGTAGGCCTCGACATAGGTGAATCCGTTGGCCAGGGTGAAGGCCAGCTGGCTGATCGGGTTCGCCCCGGCCTCGGCGATGTGGTAGCCGGAGATGGACACCGAGTAGAAGTTGCGGACCTTCTGCTCGATGAACCACTCCTGGATGTCGGCCATCATCCGCAGGCTGAACTCGGTGGAGAACAGGCAGGTGTTCTGCCCCTGGTCCTCCTTGAGGATGTCGGCCTGCACGGTGCCGCGCACGTTCGCGAGCGCGTATGCCCGCAGCTCGGCGGCCTCCTCGGGCGAGGGGTCCCGCCCTTCCGCCGCCCGGAACTTCTCCACCTGCTGATCGATGACGGTGTTGAGGAAGAAGGCCAGTACGGTCGGCGCCGGGCCGTTGATCGTCATCGACACCGAGGTCGTCGGCGCGACGAGGTCGAACCCGTCGTAGAGCGCCTTCATGTCATCGAGGGTGGCCACCGAGACGCCGGACGTGCCGACCTTGCCGTAGATGTCGGGGCGTTCGTCGGGGTCACGGCCGTAGAGGGTGACGGAGTCGAAGGCGGTGGACAGCCGGGTGGCCGGCTGGCCCTCGGAGAGCAGCTTGAAGCGCCGGTTGGTACGGAAGGGGTCGCCCTCTCCGGCGAACATCCGCGCCGGGTCCTCACCGTCGCGCTTGAAGGGGAACACCCCGGCGGTGAACGGGAAGAGGCCGGGCAGGTTCTCCCGGCGCCAGAACCGCACCAGCTCGCCGTGGTCGGTGAACGCGGGCAACGCGACGCGCGGAATCCTGTTCCCCGACAGGGACTCGCGGTTCAGCTTCGTGCGGATCTCCCGGTCCCGTACCTTCACCACCTGCTCGTCACCGGAGTACGACGCCACGACCGCGGGCCAGTTGACGATCTGGTCCCCGATCTCGTGCGGGAGGTCCCGGCGGGCGTCGGCGAGCAACGACTCCACGTTCGCCGCATCGGCCCCGGCCTCGACGAGCTCGCCCCTGACGGCATCCAGCCGCTGCACTCGCCGAGCCGTATCGGCCAGCGCCTCGGTCCGGTCGTGGTACGCGCGGACCGCCTCCGTGATCTCGGCGAGGTAGCGCACCCGCTCGGCGGGCACCACCCGCCGGATGCCGGAGGAGTGCCGTACGGCGACCGGCGCGAGGGTGCCTTCGACCAGCGGCAGCCCTCGCTCGGCCAGACCGGCCCTCAGGTGCTGGTAGAGCGCGGTGACGCCGTCGTCGTTGAACGTGGCCGCCGAGGTGCCGTACACCGGCATGTCCTCCGGCTTCTTGCCGAACGCCTCGCGGTTGCGGACCAGTTGGCGGCCCACGTCACGCATCGCGTCCTTGGCGCCGCGCCGCTCGAACTTGTTGATCGCCACGACGTCGGCGAAGTCGAGCATGTCGATCTTCTCCAGCTGCGAGGCGGCACCGAACTCCGGCGTCATCACGTACATCGACGTGTCGACGTACGGCACGATCGCCGCGTCGCCCTGGCCGATGCCCGGTGTCTCCACGATCACCAGGTCGAAGCCTGCGGCCTTGACCACGTCGATCACGTCGGACAGGTGCTCGGGCAGCTCACGGCTGCCGCGGGTGGCCAGGCTCCGGAAGAAGACCCGGCCGCCGTCCAGGGAGTTCATCCGGATGCGGTCGCCGAGCAGCGCCCCGCCGCCCCGACGTCGGGTGGGGTCGACGGCGATCACCGCGATCCGCAGCTTGTCCTGCTGGTCGACCCGGAACCGCCGTACCAGCTCATCCGTGAGCGACGACTTCCCGGAGCCGCCGGTACCGGTGATACCGAGGACGGGCGTGACCCGCGCCGCGGCAGCGGCACGCACCTGCTCCAGCAGCTCCGGGGGCAGCTTGCCCAGTTCCGCACCGGTGATCGCGCGGGCGATGGCGAAGCGGTCGCCGGTCAGAACGGCGGCGGCATCGACCGACCTGCTCTCCCAGAGGTCGAAGTCGCAGTCCTTGACGACCGAGTTGACCATCCCGGCGAGGCCCATCCGCTGTCCGTCCTCGGGCGAGAAGATGGTCACGCCGCTGCGGCGCAGCCGGGTGATCTCCTCGGGCACGATGACGCCACCGCCGCCCCCGACCACCTGGATGTGCTCGGCCCCCTGCCCGCGCAGCGACTCGACGAGATACTCGAAGTACTCCACATGCCCGCCCTGGTACGACGAGACGGCCACCCCGTGCGCGTCCTCCTCCAGCGCCGCGTCCACGACCTCCCGCACCGACCGGTTGTGCCCCAGGTGGATCACCTCGGCACCCTGGGACTGGAAGATCCGCCGCATGATGTTGATCGAGGCGTCATGCCCGTCGAACAGCGCCGAGGCGGTGACCAGCCGGACGGGGTGCACAGGTCGGTGGAGATCGTTCATGGTCATGGGGGCCTTCCCAAAACGCGCCCGGGAGCGCGACATGAATTTAGTTGGACGTCCTAGTAACCAGGATACTAGGACGTCCAAGTAAATGGCGGGAGTGACGCGTCTCGCCAGCCCTCCCTGCGCTTGAGGACCAGGCCCGCATTTCCAGCCCGTCGACGTTTGAGGACGAGGCCGTTCAGGCCGACAGCGGGGGTCCGGGGGCGCCAGCCCTCAGGAACGGGATGGGACGGGCAGGGGCGGCGGGGGCGAAGAAACACCCCCCACCCACAATGTGCCGCACGCCATTATGCAACTAGTTGCACAACCCCTCCCCCGTCCTCTACAAAGGCAGGACAGACCCAGCCCGCCCCGCCCCGCCCTCGGAGGCCCGCCCCCATGAGCCGATACCCCCACCTGCTGACCCCCCTGAACCTGGGCTTCACCACCCTCCCCAACCGCGTCCTCATGGGCTCCATGCACGTGGGCCTGGAAGAAGCCGAACACGGCTTCGAGCGCATGGCGGAGTTCTACGCGGCCCGCGCCCGCGGCGGCGTCGGCCTCATCGTCACCGGCGGCATCGCCCCCAACGACGCCGGCCGCCCGGGCGAGGGCGGCGCCAAGCTCACCACCGACGCGGAAGCCGACCAGCACCGGACGATCACCGACGCCGTACACCGCGAGGGCGGCAGGATCGCGATGCAGATCCTGCACTTCGGCCGCTACGCCTACCACCGGGACCTGGTCGCACCGAGCCCCCTCCAGGCCCCCATCAGCCCCTTCCCCCCGCACGAGCTCACCGACGCCGAGATCGAACAGACCATCGACGACTACGCCCACACCGCCCTCCTCGCCCGCCGGGCCGGCTACGACGGCGTCGAGATCATGGGCTCCGAGGGCTATCTGATCAACGAGTTCATCGCCACGCAGACCAACCACCGCACCGACCGCTGGGGCGGCTCCTACGAGAACCGCACCCGCTTCCCCCTCGAGATCGTGCGGCGGGTGCGCGAGGCGGTCGGCGAGGACTTCATCGTCATCTACCGCCTGTCGATGCTGGACCTGGTACCGGGCGGCTCCACGCTCGACGAGGTGATCACCCTCGCCCGGGCCGTCGAGGCGGCCGGCGCGACCATCATCAACACCGGCATCGGCTGGCACGAGGCCCGGATCCCCACCATCGCCACCTCGGTGCCGCGCGGCGCGTACACCTGGGTGACGAAGAGGCTGATGGGCGAGGTCGGCATTCCCCTGGTGACCACCAACCGCATCAACACCCCCGAAGTCGCCGAGGAGTTGCTCGCCGACGGGTGCGCGGACATGGTGTCGATGGCCCGCCCGATGCTCGCCGACCCCGACTTCGTCAACAAGGCGAGCGAGGGGCGCCCCGAAGCCATCAACACCTGCATCGGCTGCAACCAGGCCTGCCTGGACCACACCTTCAGCGGCAAGATCACCTCCTGCCTGGTCAACCCGCGCGCCTGTCACGAGACGGAGCTCGTCCTCTCACCGACCAAGCTGCGCAAGCGAGTTGCCGTCGTCGGCGCCGGCCCCGCCGGACTCGCCTGCGCCGTCTCCGCCGCCGAACGCGGCCACCAGGTCACCCTCTTCGACGCCGCCCCGGAGATCGGCGGCCAGCTGAACGTCGCCCGCAAGGTCCCCGGCAAGCAGGAGTTCGACGAGACCCTGCGCTACTTCCGCCACCAGCTCGACGCCCACGGCGTGGACGTACGCCTCAACACCCCTGTGAACGAAGGCAGTCTGACCACGTACGACGAGATCGTCGTCGCCACCGGCGTGACCCCTCGTACCCCCGACATCCCCGGCGTCGACCACCCGAGCGTCCTCAGTTACCTCGACGTGCTGCGCGACAACGCGCCAGTCGGCGACCGCGTCGCGATCCTCGGCGCGGGCGGCATCGGCTTCGACGTCGCCGAGTACCTCACCGACGGCGGCGACAAGACGAGCGAGGACCCGGCGGCGTACTTCCGCGCCTGGGGCGTCGACATGGACTACCGCGCCCCGGGCGGACTGGCCGCACCCGAACGCCCCGCCCCTCCCCGCAGCGTCCACCTGCTCCAGCGCAAGGCGTCCAAGGTCGGCGCCGGGCTCGGCAAGACCACCGGCTGGATCCACCGCACCGAACTCAAGCACCGTGGCGTCACCATGGTCCCGGGCGTGCGGTACGACCGGATCGACGACGCCGGTCTGCACATCACCGTCGACGGCACCTCCACCGTCCTGCCGGTCGACACCGTCGTCCTGTGCACCGGCCAGGACCCGCGCCGCGACCTGTACGACGAGCTGCTCGCCGCCGGCCGCAGCGTGCACCTGATCGGCGGTGCCGACGTGGCCGCCGAACTGGACGCCAAACGCGCCATCAAGCAGGGCACCGAGCTCGCCGCGGCACTCTGACGGCCGTACGAGCACCCGATCACCCGAGCGCAGGCCGGCCAACCCCAGCGTCGCCGATCCCTAGGGCCTGTCGTTTGGATCACGCCTGGGCCGCGGGGTGTGGTGCGCACTCCCCCGGAGGGGGGACCCCATCGTGTCGACGCCCTCCTCCGCCATGCAGCCGCACGCACCACACCCCGCTCACCGGCGGACAACAGCACCGCAACCCGAAGTCAGCGTGATCCGAACGACAGACCCTAGGACTGAGCCATGTCCCTCCCGCACGCGATCCTCACCGCCCTGCTCGAAAAGCCGTCCTCGGGGCTGGAGTTGACCCGGCGGTTCGACAAGTCGATCGGCTACTTCTGGTCGGCCACGCATCAGCAGATCTATCGCGAGCTGGGAAAACTGGAGGCCGAGGGGCACATCCGCGCCCTGCCCGCCGAGCAGCCGACCCGCGGTCAGAAGAAGAGCTACGAGGTCCTGCCCGCGGGCCGCGCCGAGCTGGCCCGCTGGACCGCCTCGTCCCAGGACCCCAAGCCCTACCGCGACACGATGCTGCTGCGACTGCGCGCCTCGGCGGTCGTCGGCACCGAAGGCATCGAGGCCGACCTGCGCCGCCATCTGGCGCTGCACCAGCAGCAGTTGGCCGAGTACCAGGACATCGAGGAGCGGGACTTCCCGCCCGGTGCGGCCAGCCCCCAGGGCCGCCTCCAGCACCTGGTCCTGCGCGCGGGCATCGACCTGGAGACCTTCTGGACCCAGTGGCTCACGCACGCCCTGGCGGAGTTCACGGAGCTGCCCGGCGAAAACCGGTGAGCGCCCCGTCCCCGAGAACGGGCCTCGGACACAGGACGCTCCTGCCGGTCGACTCGATCGACGCAACCAGCGCGACCGGTTCAGCCGGTTCAGCCGGTTCAGCCGTTGCAACCGACTTAAGTGGGTGGGCAGTTGACCGTCAGAGCCGGAAGACATCGAGGAACGAACTCCAGAACCCCTTCTTGCGCTGTTCCTGACGGCCCGCCGGGGCGGGGGTCTGCTGCGGCGCCGGACGAGGCACCGGCTCGGCCGCCGCCGCTGGCGTCAGGTTGCGCAGGGCCGTCGTCATCCGGGTGGCCGGCGTCGGACCGAACCGCACCGGCAGCGCCACCAGGGCGCGGTGGAAGGGGCCGGGACGCCACATCAGGCTGTCCTGCGGGACCGCGAGGGTCAGGTCGGGCAGCGCGTTGAGGATCCTCTCGATCGCCGTGAGCGCGATGACCTGGGCCGGGTCCTTGGCGGGACAGGCGTGCGGGCCCGCGCCGAACGCGAGATGCGCGCCCTTACTGGCCAGCTGCCGGGCCTCGTTGAGGGCCGGGTCGCTGTTGGCGGCGGCGAAGCTGACGACGACCGGGCTGTTCGCGTCGACCGGTACACCGCCGAGGTCGACGTCCTGCAACGGGTAGTGCGTCGCGTAGTTGGCGATGGGCGGGTTGTTCCACAGCACATGCTCGATGGCTTCCTCGACCAGCATGCCGCTGCCGCGCCCGGACGGGCCGTCGGTCAGCAGCAGGAGCAGGGAGCTGGCTATGAGGTTGCGCTCGGGTTCGAGTCCCGCGCCCATCAACACGATCAGCTGGTACCGGAGTTCGTCGTCGCTGAGGCCCGCCGGGTGCTGGATGAGCCAGGACGTCACGTCGTCGCCCGGCTCACGGCGCTTGAGCGTGATCAGTTCCAGAAGGGAACCTGCCACCTCCTCAAGGCCCTTCTGGGCGTCCTCGCCGTCGAACATGGCGGCCATACCGGTGGTGAGGCGGTCGCCGATGTCGGCCGGGCAGCCGAAGATCTTGTTGAACAGAAGCAGCGGCACCAGCTTGGCGAAGTCGTTGAGGAGGTCGGCGCGGCCCCGCTCACTGAACTGGTCGATCAGGTAGTCGGCGATCGGCTCCACGTCCCGGCGGATCCGGCTGATGCTCAGCTTGGCCAGGCTCTCGGTGACGGCCTTGCGCAGCCGCAGGTGCACGGCCCCGTCGGTGAACAGGACGTTGGGCTGGTAGGCCATCATCGGCAGGACCGGGCTGTCGAGGGAGATGCGGCCCTCGTTGAGGGCGGCCCAGCGGCGCGAGTCACGGGAGAACAGGGTGGTGTTCTGGAGCACCCTGAGGGCCATCTCGTGCTGGACGACGAGCGTGGCGTCCACCCCGGGGGCGAGCTCGACGGGTGCCGCCGGGCCGTAGGCGCGCATCTGGTCGTAGGCGCGGTGCGGTTCGGCGGCGAAGTCGGCGCCGTGCATGGGGCATCTGGCGGGCGCGCTCGGCGTGGCACCCGCGTGCTGTGTGTCCATTGAAGGTTCCTTAGGATTCCCCGCGCGTCGGGGCGGGGGACGGGGGTGAGGAAAAACCTTGTGCGCGGCGGTGTCCGGGACGGCCGGGATGGTCCGGACCCCTGACCGGACCCCCGGTCCGGACCCCCGGTGCGGGGAGGGGCCCGGCAGGGAGGGACCGGGGCTCAGGCCGCGCGGGTGAGCAGGTGCTGGACGAGGGCGATCAGGGCCCTCGCCGAGGACGTCTGGTCCCGGGCGTCGCAGTAGACGACCGGGGTGTCGGGCAGCAGGTCGAGGGCCTCGCGGATCTCGTCCTCGTCGAACTCGGCCGTAGCGTCGAAGGTGTTGACGGCGATGGCGTACTCCAGGCCGTACTTCTCGACCAGGTCGATCACCGGAAACGTTTCAGCCAGCCGGGACGGGTCGACCAGGAGCAGTGCTCCGAGTGCGCCGCGGGCCATGTCCTCCCACAGCTGCATGAAGCGCTGCTGACCGGGCGTACCGAACAGGTACAGCACCAGTTCGTCGCTCAGCGTGAGCCGGCCGAAGTCCAGCGCGACCGTTGTCGTCACCTTGTCCGGCGCGCCCTTCAGGTCGTCCACGTGGGCGGACGCCTCGGTCATCTTCTCCTCGGTGCGCAGCGGGGCGATCTCCGACAGCGAGCCGATGTACGTGGTCTTGCCCACGGCGAAGTGCCCTACGACAAGGATCTTCGCGGTGGTGGTGACCGCGTCTGAGACGTAGATCGTCTCAGCCGTAGAGCGATTCGAGTCCATGCAGCACCTTTTCGATGATTCCTCTGTCGACGGACTGGGCGCGTGGGGGCGCGGCACGGCGCAGGAGATGACCCTGTTCGAATAAATCGGTCAGCAGGAGTCGGGCGACCCCCACCGGCAGCGACAGGTGCGCGGCGACCTCCGCGACCGAGAGGTAGCCGCCACCGCACAGGTCCCAGATGGCCCGTACCTCGGGGCTGGAGCCGAGCGGCAGCTCCCGGTCGGGAGCCAGCGTGACCAGGGTGTGCAGGGACAGGTCGTCGGCGGTCGGCAGCCGTCGTCCGCCCGTGATGACGTACGAGCGGACGAAGTCGCCGGCGACCGTGACCGGAGCTTCCTCGCCGTGGGCGTTCATGCGTCGGCACCGGCGTTCTGACGCGGCGGGGTGGTCATCGCCTTGCCGAGCGCCCCCACCTGCTGCTGCATACGGAAGGACATGGCCTCCATGTCGACGTCCAGCGCTGCCGACACGGCGAGGTAGGCGCCGCTGCCCGCGGCTATGAGGAAGATCCAGCCGCCGTCGTACTCGATCAGCGTCTGCTTCCACAGACCGAGTCCGGAGCCGACAAAGGGGGCGACGGCACGGCTGAGGGACTGCATCGAGCTCATCGCGGCGGCGTTGGTCTCCGCCGCGTCGCGGTCGATGTCACTGGACCGCTCCAGCAGCAGGCCGTCGGCCGAGACGAGGATCGCGTGACGGGCGCCGCGCACCTGCAGCACGTCGTTCAGCACCCACGACAGATCGGGATTCACTGGTCCTGTGGTCCTTCCATGGTCGTCGTGTCCCGCCCGAGCAGCGTTCCGCGCTGGAACGCACCGATACGTGAGGCCGTCACCTCGTTGTTGTGCTCCGCCGGCTCCGGCGGTGGTGGCACCACCGCCACCGGGCTGCCGCGCCGCCGCCGCTTGGGCAGTCCGCCGGCCGTCGTCCCGATCGGACGCGGCGGTCCACCGGGCGTGGCCACCGGGGTCAGCCGCTGCGGAGCGACCGGAACCTCGGTCCGGGGTTCGGCCTTGGCCGCCCCGCCCTCGGGCTCGGGAACGTCCGTCGTCAACAGGTTCTCCGGCAAGAGAATCACCGCCCGTACGCCGCCGTAGGGTGACACCGAGTCGACCGACACCTTGAAGCCGTACCGGGTGGCGAGCATCCCGGACACGGCGAAGCCGAACTTCGGCGGGTCGCCGAGGCTCGTGATGTCGACCGGTGCCTGGGGGGAGAGCAGAACGGAGGCCCGCGCCTTCTCCTCCGTGTTCATGCCGAGGCCGGCGTCGTCGACGATCAGGCAGACACCGGTGGGTACGGCCTGGATGTTGATGTCGACGCGGGTGCCGGGCGCGCTGTAGTTGGTGGCGTTGGCCAGCAGTTCGGCCAGGACCACCGCGATGGGCTCGACGGCCCGGCTGGCCACCGTGACGTTCACCTGGGTGTTGATGGTGACGCGGTCGAAGTGCTTGATGCGGCCCTGGGCGCTGCGGGCGACGTCGTACACGGAGGCGGTGGACTCGCGCCGGCCGAGCCAGCCGCCGCACAGCACGGCGATGCCCTGTGCACGCCGGCCGAACTGGCTGTTGGTGTGGTCGATCATCATCAGGTCGCCGAGGACCTGTTCGTCGTCGCCGTAGCGGCGCTGCGACTTCTCGATGATGAGCTGCTGTTCGTCGGCGAGCACCTGAAGCGTCCGCATCGCGGACTTCAGGACGGCCTTGGTGTCCTCCTCCGCGTCCTTGCGCACCCCCGCCAGCTCGCCTGCGTGCTGTGCGTTCAGTTGGGCGTATTCCGCATAGAGGCGGTCGCGTTCACTCTGTACGGCTTCACGGGCGCTCTGCAGGTCGCTGTTCTTCCTGCGGAGCGCCATGTTGGTTCTCCGGGCCCGCATCACTGCGACGACCGCAGCGACCAGGACCACGAGCAAGATCCACAGTAGTGGATCCTGGATCAATGACGTCATGAGACTCTCTTCAAGTCGCCTTGCGACAGGAGCAGTTGCAGTCCGACGGGTCCTGGCCCGGAACTCGGGCCCCGCCCGGTGGCGTACCTTACCTGCGGACCAACTCAGCCACTCCTTCGCGATGGGGCCCTTAGAGACTGTCCCCCGTGCGCGTGGCGCCTCAGCCTACTGAAAGTGGGATGATCTTATCAGTCAAGGGACCGTCAAAAAGGTTCCGCTTAGGCTTACTTGGAGACCTTCACACAGGATTCGCCAACGGGCCCACGACAGTTAAGGCTCGACGCCGTCCGTACGCACACACAGGCCCGCTCCCCGGAGAACAGGGGAGCGGGCCTGTGTGTGCGTACGGCTCAGGCGGCCTGGGCGCCGAAATCGGCCTCGTCGGGCCGCCAGTAGACGCCGTCGCCGCGCCGCAGGTGGTTCAGGTCCACCAGATACCGGCGCAGCGTCACATGGTCGATACGGCTCGCGCCCTCGCACCACACCCGCAGCCGCTCGTCGACGAGCCGCTCCGCGTACTCGACGCCGGGCTCGAAGGTCTCCTCGGCGATGTGCCGGAGCACGATCAGCTTCCGGCTCCAGCGGGCGGGCAGCCGCACGAGTCGACCGTCCTCCCGTACGAAGGTCCGCAACACGTTCTCGGTCTGCTGCCGCGCGTTCTGCTCGGCTTGGTCGGATGCCATGCCCGCGAGGCTAACCCGTGCGCGGGCGGTGTCCCACCACTTTTCCCGTCACCTTTCCCCTGCCCGCTCTTCGAAAAGGGTGACGCCCGGCCGAACGCCGTTACCAGGCGTGAGCGAGCGCGTTGTAGGGGAAGTGCGGGCGCGAGTCGAGTGTCCGCACTCATCGAACCAAAGGAGAACGTGATGTCTCGCATCGCGAAGGCAGCCGTCGCCGCGCTCGGCACCGGTGCCGTGGTGCTCGGCGGTGCCGGTATGGCCACGGCTGACGCGGATGCCCACGCCGCGGCGGTCGGCTCGCCCGGCGTCCTGTCCGGCAACGTCCTGCAGATCCCGGTCCACGTGCCCGTCAACGTGTGCGGGAACACGGTCAACGTCGTCGGTCTGCTGAACCCGGCATTCGGCAATACCTGCATCAACGCCAGCAACGACGACGACAAGAAGAACGACGACAAGAACGGCAACCACGGCCCCAGCGGCTACGGCAGCTGACCCGCCCTACGCAAGCACCGGAAGAGCCCCGACGGTCCCACCGTCGGGGCTCTTCCATGTCCGTACCTCTTACCTCGTACCTCCTACGCGTACCGGTAGACGGCGCTGTGGTCCTCCAGCTGGTCCGGCGTCAGGTCCCACGGCGGCAGCGTCTCGTGCCGGGCGACGACCCGGCCGCGCTGCGCGTCGCCCAACCGCGGCGGCCGGTCGGGCAGATAGCGGGCACCGGTACCGTGCCGGCGCTGCCAGCGCGACCAGCACAGGTCGACGAAGGCGTGGTGCAGCCAGAAGACGGGATCGTTGACGGAGGCTCCGCCGACCATGTGCCCGCCGACCCAGCGATGGACGCGGTTGTGGTTGCGCCACGAGCCGGGGCCCCGCCCGCTCCCCCACCCTTCGAGCCGGTTGCGGAACCCCCTCGCGGACGTCGAGTTCCACGGCGACACGTCGTAGACGGGATCGGCGAGGGCCGAGTCCAGGTCCCGCCGGGTCGGCAGCGTGAGCGGCTCGCGGGCGCGGCCGAGGTCCCGGGTGAGGAACTCGCCGTCGGTGACGCTCTCCTTGATGGTCCAGTCACCGTGGTCGTAGGCGAAGGGCCCGGTCATGACCCGCTGGTCGAAGGAGCGCCCGGTGCCCCCGAGCAGGTCCTCGCGCCAGGGCACGCCGGCCGTCGTACGGTCCCGGGTCCAGTCCCAGTACGGCAGCGTCACCGACGGGTCCACCCGCTGCAACGCCTGCTCCAGGTCCAGCAGGAACTGCCGGTGCCACGGGAGGAAGGACGGCGCCATGTGAGCCGTACGCAGCCCCTTCTCGCCGTCGGAGACGTAGTACTCGATGTGGACGCGCACGAACTCGTCGTACTCGCCCCGCCGTTTGACCTCCAGGAGCGCCCGGACGAACCGCCTCCGCTCGGAACGCGTCAGCGTGCTGACGTCCTTACGCGTGTACGCCATGACCGCCCTCTCCCACGCCGTCGACCGTCAACCGCCGCCCCGGCCCCAGCTCGTCGACGGCGGCACGGGCCGCCTCCAGGGCCGTGGGGTACGAGCGGTAGTGGTCGACCATGCTCAGATACGTCCCGTCCGCGCGCCGCATCAGATGCAGGGGCCGCCCGTCGACGGTGACGTGCCACCGGCCGCCGCCGGGCGGGCGCAGGGCCTGCGCCATGTGGTCGAGGTGATCCGCACGCTCGGCGCCGGACTTCATACCCCGCAGATGGCGGCCCCGGTACGTCTCGTCGAACGACGCCGCCTCGTCGCCGTCCTGGTCCCGTCGGGGCCACGCGGCGGCGATGACCGGGACCACGGCCAGGGCGAGGGCCGACACGCACAGGGCACGCATCGCTTCCCGCCGCGTACCGGAACAGGCACGGGGGCCTTCCGGTCCCCGCGGCACTCTGCTGACGAACAACGCTCTCTCCCCATCTTCTCGTTCGGTTCGTTCAGGAACGGCGACCGCCCGGTGACCGGGCCCGGGTGTCAACCCCGGGCCCAGAGAGTCCAGTTCGTCAGAGCCGGGGACTGCCCCGGACTACAGCGAGCCGAGTCCCAGGACACCCGTGGGGGCCGTCTGCAGCAGCGGCGTGAGCACGGCGGCCTGCGGCTCCTTGAGCGTCGGCAGGCCGAACACGTCGGGGTTCGACGCGGTCATCGGGGTGTCCACGGACAGACCGGGGGTCAGGGTCCGCAGGTCCGCCGCGGGAACGCTGGCGCCGGCCTCGTCGAAGCCCTTCCCGAGCACCTGCGGCAGCGGCGTCTGGGCCGACAGACCGGGCAGCGCGGCGCCCATCGGCACCTGCGGCAGCGCGCTGTCCGGGATCATCCGCCCCTCGACGTACCGCGGCCCCTCGGGCACGCCCGGCGTCAGCAGCGGCAGTTCGCCGCCGACCTTGGGCAGGCTCAGGTTGAGGGACTTCTCGACGCCGTCCAGCGGGACGGGTACGGGGACCGTGTCGGCCGCGACGGCGGGGGCCGCGGAGCTGACCGCCGCCGCCACGCCGGTGAGGACGGCGGCGGCAAGGATTCGAGTGGTCGACTTCATGACAGGTACGGTCCTTTTCAGGAATCGGGGGGTATTCGTCCGTATCGCGTAACGATCCTGGGAACCGCATCAGCTCAAGATTCCCCCGTGTGGTGCATTAATCGTCCGATCAGCCTGGGCGGGCGGCCCGGCCCGGCCCGGACGACCGTCCCACCCGCCCGGGCATCCGGACTTCGCCGCTCGCCCTTCGGCTGTCGCTCGGCCGTCAGCGCAGGTTGCGGGCCGGGAGGATGACGTGGGCCGCGGCCGTCAGGGTCTCCTCGGCGCCCGCGAAGGCGGCCAGCGCCTCCGGCTCGACGGGCTTGCCGGGCTGGGCCTCGGGCCAGGCGCGGGTGGTGAACACCAGGTAGGCGAAGCCCCGTTCGGCGACCGCGGTGAGCCACTCCGGGGGCGGGGTGCACTGGGCGTTGAGCTGCGGCATGTTGACGACGGCGGACCCGGCCTCGACGAGCAGGCTGACCGGCAGGCTCGGGCGGGTGGAGCCGTCGACGATGTCGGCGCCGACCGGCAGACCGGTGTTGGCGAGGAGCTGCTCGACGGCGACGGCCGAGGCCTCCGGGCCGCCCTCGCCGTCCCCGAGGGAGTAGGCGAGGAGGTAGGGCATGTCGCCGTCGGGGGCCTCACCGCTCCAGGCCATCACGACGAGCGTGCCCAGGTCTGCGATGCGGAAAGGGCGCGTTTCGCTTGAGGTTGAGGTCACCGCGGAACCTTATCGACGGGATGTGACTCCCCCGGCCGCGTTCTCACTCGACCGGGGGATTTCCCGCCGGTATCCACACGAAAGAGGGACCGGACTCGAACAACGCGAAGGACCGATTCCGCCGAGCGGAATCGGTCCTTTCGAAACCCGTGTCAGCCCTGGAGAGGAAGACCGCCGAGCAGCCCGCCGTTCGCGTTGAGGGCGGTCGTCGCGCCCTTCACCGTGTTGAGCACCGAGTCCTTGTTCTCGGTGTCGAGCGCGTTCGACTGGTGCTGCAGCGGCTGCAGCTGCTCCACGTCGAGGGGGCCCTTGGCGATCGTGTCGACGGCGCCGTTGAGGCTGGTGGGCGTGAGGTCGGCGGTGTCGTGGGCGAACGCGGGCGCGGCAGCTCCGGCGATGACCAGGGACCCGGCAACAACAGCGGCAGCCTTCAGGGACTTCATCGTGTTCCTTTCTTCGGCAACTCATGTCACCAGAGGAAATTCTGTCGTCGTGCCTAACGAGCCCCGGTCACGGCGGAAACCCCGTACGCAGAAATTTCTGCGGCGCCGATGATTCCGGAACACGGAACGCGCCTCATAAGGATTGACGCACAAGCGAAATCGACGCGCGGACAGAAGAACGGCCGCCGTGCCGACCGGGTAGGTCGGCACGGCGGCCGGGAGGACGCCCTGGAGCCTGCCCTAGCGGGCCGGCAGCGGCAGGGGCGGCACCGGGACCGGCAGCGGCGGTACCTCCACCGGCAGCTTGGGCAGCGGCGGCAGGCCTGCCAGGTCGGGTGCCGGCAGCCCGCCGCCGAGCAGGGTGGCGGCGACGAAACCGACGAGACTCGTCAACACTCCGGTGACAGCGGGGACGACGTTCGCGACATCGCCGGACGTGACCGCCTTGAGCAGTGTGTCGACCGACTTCTGCAGCACGGCGAGCGCGTCCCCCTTGATGTCGAGCGGCCCCTTGCCCGCCTTGGCGTCCTTGAGGCTCAGCGGGAGAGCGGGCGCGGGCGGCAGGGCGGGCGCCACCGGGAGAACCGGGGTCGCCGGCAGCGCCGGGACCTCCGGAGCCGCCGGAGTCGCCGGAGTCGCCGGCAGGGCCACCGGCAGAGTGGCCGGGACCTCCGGAGCCGCTGGCAGGGCCGGAGTCGCCGGAACCTCCGGGGTCGCAGGCAAGGCCGGGGCCGCCGGAACCTCCGGAAGTACCGGAGTCGCCGGAACCTCCGGGGTCGCCGGCAGGGCCGGAGCCGCCGGGACCTCCGGAGTCGCAGGCAGGGACACCGGCGGAGTGGCCGGGACCGGGGCCGCCGCCGTGGCCGCGGCGATGGCCGCCTTCACGGCGTCGCCCAGCTTCGTCGCCTCGTCCAGCGGCAGCTGGCCGTTGTCCGCCTTGAGCACGGCGGCCAGGAGATCCGTGACGGGTTTCAGTACGCCGCCCAGGTCGCCCAGCGACTTCACCTGCGCGAGGAGCGCGTCGGCGTTGGGGACGGGCGCCTGCGAAGCCACGTGGCCGCGCTCGCGGGCCGCGTCGCCGTCCGCCGCCAGGGCGGCCGGTGCGCCTATTCCGAGCAGGAAGGTGGCGCAGAGTGCGGTGGACGCGATACGCCGTGCGGGCAGAGCAGGCATGGAGGTTTCCTTTCGGTGGTGCGGTGGTGTGCCGGACGGTGTGTCCGCTGTCGGATCCACCGTCAGATCCACCGTTGCCACCTGCAACCGGTCATCCACACAAAGCGACGGGATGTCCGCCGAGTCCCGTACGTCATCGCTGGTGAGGGCATATATCGGGGCCCACCCCGCGAGTCGGCCGCGCCGCCCGCCATTCGGGGCAAACACCGAAAACGCGAACCGGCCGCCCTCCCTGGAAGGGAGAGCGGCCGGCAGAAGGGTCCGCGCCGACTTACGTCAGTCGTTGACGCAGGTGTTGCCGAACGCCGGGTTCAGCAGACCGATGACGTTGACGGTGTTGCCGCAGACGTTGACCGGAACGTGGACCGGGACCTGCAGGACGTTGCCCGACAGGACACCCGGGGAGTGGGCAGCGGCGCCGTGCGCGTCGCTGTCGGCGGCGGCGACACCGGCGGTACCCGCCACGGCGGCGACGGCAACGGTGGAAAGGGCAAGGCCCTTCGCGATACGCGACATGGAGAAGTGCTCCTTGGGAGTTGTCACAAACAGTCGGGCGGGGATGCCCGGCGCTGTGTCAACGCGTGGCACGCGCCCGGGTTGTGCCGCCAATGGGGTGATCTCTCGAATCGCTCGGCTGCACGATTACGACACAGTCACCATGAATCACCAACAAATGCGCATAGCGGCTAGAGTGACTCACCTTCTGCCAGCCGCCCCGGTACCGCCCAAGAGATCGACCGCCACCCCGAATCCGTCGCGTGAAACAGACCGGGAGCACCTGCGGCAAACAAGTGACCTCCAGATTTTCCGTCCGTCGGTCCACGACCTATTTCCCCGAAAGGGCAACGCCGGTCATGCCTCATTCCCCCGGTCTTCTGCTGCGCCGTGCGATGGTGGGCGCTTTTGCCCTCGCCGCGATCTGGACTCCGGGAGGTACGGCGACGGCCGTGCCGCCGGCCGGCCAGGTGAAGGAGTCGGAGCGCCTCGCGTTCGCCCAGCGGTACCGCGCGCTCCAGCACGGCGGGATCGTCCGCGCGGCCAACGCGTCCATCAGCTGCCGCGCGACCCTCGGAACCTGCGCGGGCATCCGCAGGGGCGAGCGCCTCGTGCCGGGAGCGGGCGGCGCCAGGGCGGCGGTCAACGGCGACCTGGACATGTTCTACGTCGACGTCGACAGCGACCCGAACACGTACAACTCCAGCCGCGCGGAGGTCCGGGTGCCGCAGGGCGGCCGGGTCTCGTACGCGCGGCTGTACTGGGGCGGCAACCTCAGGGTCGGGGAGCAGAAGCCGCCGAAGGACAACGGGCGGGTGCTGATCGCCGAGCCCGGCGGCCAGTACAAGGAGCTGCTCGCGGACTCGGTCGTCGGGCACCGGGTGGCGCACGGCGCCGACGCGTTCCAGGCATCCGCCGATGTCACCAAGCTGGTCCGGGCGAGCGGTTCGGGGCTGTACACGGTCGCGCAGGTCAACGTGGCGATGGGGAGGTCGACGGCCGGCGCGTGGGGCGGCTGGACGCTGGTCGTGGCGTACGAGAAGGCGGCGGAGCCGTTGCGGCACCTCGCCGTGTGGGACGGGTTCGACGCGCTGGGGGGCCGGACGGGTGACGGCACCCTGGTCCGATTGGCCGAACTGGCGTTCCCGGCGGGCGCGAACGGGAGCGCGGGCCTGGTCGCCTACAACGGGGACCGCGGCAGCGCCGGCGACTCCCTGACGGTGTCCGCCGCAGGGCGCACCACCGCCCTCGGGGACGCGGCCAATCCCCTCGACGACGTGCTGAATTCCACGATCGGCGGAGCTGTCTCGGAGCGCGTTCCGGCGTACGCGAACACCCTCGGCTACGACTCCGACGTGTTCGAACTGGGTACGGCGCTGCGGCGCGGCGGTGACCAGCTGGCCTTCCGGCTCGTTTCCCAGCGGGACGCGGCGTGGGCCGGCGCACTTTTCGTGGCCGTCGACGCCCGGCAGTAGCCGAGGTGCGTCCGGCACCGCCACCCGTGAGCGAGGAAACCGCGCATGCAACAGATCGCACCGGACCCCGGGCCACGGGTCCTGCACGTCACCCAGCCGGTGGACGGCGGGGCGGCCCGGGTCGTGACGGACCTGGCGCGGGCCCAGCTCGCCGCCGGTCTGCACGTCACGGTCGCCTGCCCGGACGGCGGTGACCTCGCCGCGCGACTGCGGGCGCTCGGCGCCGACGTACACCCCTGGCAGGCGACCCGCGCGCCGGGGCCCTCGCTCGTCGGGGAGGTGCGGCGGCTTCGGCGGGTGGTCGGGGCGGTGCGGCCCGATGTCGTCCACGCCCACAGTGCGAAGGCCGGGCTCGCCGCCCGGCTGGCGGTACGGGGACGGGTGGCGACGGTGTTCCAGCCGCACGCCTGGTCGTTCGAGGCGGTCGGCGGGCCCACCGCCGCACTGGCGCTCAAGTGGGAGCGGTGGGGTGCTCGTTGGGCCTCCCGCGTGGTGTGCGTGAGCGACGCGGAACGGGCGACCGGGGTGCGCGCCGGGATCACCGGGCAGTGGCGGGTGATCCCGAACGGGATCGACACGGAGCACTTCCACCCTGCTCCCGTGGACTCCGTACGGGCCGGGATTCCGCTGCTCGCGGAGGTCGATCCGGCCGCCCCGCTGGTCGTGTGCGTGGGGCGGCTGTGCCGGCAGAAGGGGCAGGACGTGCTGCTCCGGGCGTGGGGCGAGGTGGCGCGGCGGGTGCCGGGGGCCCGGCTGGTGCTGGTCGGTGACGGTCCGGAAGCCCGGCGGCTGCGGGCGCTCGCCCCCGAGTCCGTGCTGTTCGCGGGGGCCGTCGCCGATGCCGTCCCCTGGTACCGGGCCGCCGATCTGGTCGTCCTGCCCTCGCGGTGGGAGGGCATGGCGCTGGCGCCGCTGGAGGCGATGGGCTGCGGGCGGCCGGTGGTCGTCACCGATGTGGACGGCGGGCGGGAGAGTCTGCCCGCCGCTCTCGCTCCGCGCTGTCTGGTGCCGGCCGAGAACCCGGACGCGCTGGCCGGGACCGTCGCCGAACTGCTGCTCGACCCCCCACTGCGTGAGTCGCTGGGGCGACTGGGACGCCGACACGTCCTGTCCGCGCACGACGTACGGCACTGTGCCGAGGCCGTCGCGGGCGTGTACCGCGAGCTGATCACCGCGCACGCCGTGCGGCCCGTGCGCGCCGAGTACAGGGAGTCCATCCACTCGTGACTGCGGAAAGTACCGTCCCCTCCCCCGGCGGAGGGCCTCGGGAGCACGGATTCTCGACAGCGTCGGCCGTCTCGGTCATCCCGCGCCGCGGGGCGGCCGGCGGCTTCAGATTCCCGGCCGGCCGACGCCCCGCGCCCCGGCCGGCCTCCCCTCTGCCCCTGCTCGCCGTCGACAGCAGCGCCGCCCTGCTCGGCGCCCTGGCCCTGACCGGGCCCCAGCGCCACCCCGTCCTCGTCGGCGTGCTGCTGCTCGGTGTGGTCGTGCTGAACACGCGCGCCTCGCTCTACCGGCCGGGGTCCGTGCCCGCGTTCCTCGACGAACTGCCCGCCGTCTGCGGCCGGATCGCGATGGGCTGGCTGGCTCTGGCGGCCGTGGTCGGGGCGTACGCGCCCGCCGACGCGATGTCCGCGCGGACACTCGTCCTGGGCTGCGCGGTACAGGTGGCGGCGAGTGCGGCGGGCCGCGCGACCGTCCACTGGCGGCGGCGCCGGGCGCTGTTGCGGCGCCCGCACTCGGCCCTGGTCATCGGCCCGGCCGGCAACGCCCGGCGCGTGGCCGCCGCGTTCCTGCGCCACCCGGCGTGCGGGGTGCGGCCGGTGGGGCTCGTCACCGACCATCCGGACGGCGGGGCGGGCCTGCCCGTGCTGACCACGGGCGAGGAGGTCCAGCGGGCGCTGATCCAGAACGGCGTCCGCGCCGTCCTCGCGGTCCATCCGTCCGTACGGGCCGAACAGGGGCCGCTGCTGAGGGCGTTGGCGGAGTCGGGCTGCACGGTGTGGGAGATCGACGCCGAGTCGCCCTCGTACGAGAGTGCCGAGCGGCTCGCCGGGTTCTCCTGCCGGCGGCTCGCGATGGTGCCGGACCGGCCGGGCAGCCTCGGCAAGCGGATGCTCGACGTCGTGGTCTCGGGCACCCTGCTCCTGATGGTCTCGCCGCTGCTGCTGTTGTGCGCGGTGGTGCTGCGGCTGACCGGCGGGCGGGGTGTGGTCTTCAAGCAGGAGCGCATCGGCCTGGACGGGCGCCCCTTCACCCTCCTGAAGTTCCGCACCCACCGCCCGGTCGACGAGATGGAGTCGGCGACCCGCTGGAGCGTCGCCGACGAGCAGCGCATGAACTGGTTCTGCCGCCTCCTGCGCCGTACCTCGCTGGACGAGCTCCTCCAGCTGTGGAACGTCCTCTGGGGCGATATGAGCCTGGTCGGCCCGAGGCCCGAACGCCCTTACTTCGTGGGCAAGTTCAGCCAGACCTACCCCGGCTACGCGGCCCGCCACCGGATGCAGGCCGGAATCACCGGGCTCGCCCAGATCCACGGACTGCGCGGCGACACCTCGATCGAGGACCGCTGCCGCTTCGACAACGCCTACATCGACAACTGGTCGCTGTGGCAGGACATCTGCATCCTGCTGCGCACCGCCGCCACGCTCGTCCGCCCGACAGGAAGCTGAGCGCAGTGAGCCACAGCCCCGCGCTGACGTTGCCGCGCCGAGCGCCCTTCCCGCGCGTCGCGTCGTTCGCTCCGCTCCTGCCCGTGTTCCTGGTGATCGCCCTGCTGGCGCTGCCGGCCGCGCAGGGCACCGACGGCGGCGCGACCCCGGCCGACGCCGTCTCCGGGCTGGTGGTCCTCCACTGCGCGATCCGGCTCGTACGGGAGCGGCGGCGCCCCCTGTCCCGCACGGCCGCCGTGGTGCTCGGGCTGCCGGTGGTCGGGCTCGCGGTCGCGGCTGTCGGGGCGTCGTCGCCGGCGGCCGGGATCGGGGGCCTGGGACGCTACCTCCAGATCTTCGTGCTGGTCCCGGCGTCCGTGCTGCTGCTGGTCCGGGACCGGCGTGACTTCCGGGTGCTGGCCTGGGCGTTCATCGGGCTCGCCCTGTTCCAGGGGGCGGTCGGGGTGCACCAGTTCGTGACCGGGACCGGTGCCTCCTACCAGGGTGAGGAGATCCGGGCGGTGGGCACGTTCGGGCCCACCGACGTGATGGGCATGGCGACCGTGGTGTCCTTCGGGCTGATGTGCTCGGTGGGGCTGGCCCTCGGGTCGGGTGCCGCCCGGCAGCGGGCCGTCGCCGCCGGCTGCGCCCTGGTGCTGCTCGCCCCGCTCGCCGTCTCCTTCAGCCGGGGCGCCTGGATCGCCACCGCGGCGGCCTGCACGCTGCAGCTGGTGCTGGCCGGGATGCGGCGCGCCCTGAAGGTGGGCGCGGTGGTGGCCGCCTCGGCGGTGATCCTGGTCGGCGGTCTCGGCCTCGGTTCGGCGATGCTCCAGGAGCGGATCAGCAGCATCACCCAGGTCACAGACGCCCCCGACCAGTCGGTCACCGACCGGTACACGATGTGGGCTGCGGCGACCGACATGTGGAGCCAACACCCGCTCACCGGCGTCGGGTTGAAGGGGTTCCCGGAACACCGCGACGGACACGCCTCGTTGGCCCTGTCCTCGGGCAGCGACACGGAGGGCGCCGGCGCCGCGTTCCGCAAGCAGCCGCTGCTGTCCCCGCACAACATGTACCTGCTGGTGCTCAGCGAGCAGGGCCTCATCGGGCTGCTGGCCCTCGGGGGCAGTTGGCTGGCGTTGCTGGTGTGCGGCCTGCGGGGGCTGGTGCGGGCCCGGCGGTCGGCGCCCGCCGGGCTCGACTGCGCTCTCGTCGCCTGCGGGCTGCTGATCTGGCAGCTGATCGACTTCCTGTACGCCGACATCGGCGGGCCCGCGACCGTGCTGACCGCCGTCGCCTTCGGCCTCGCCGCCTGGTGGGCCCTCGTCGGTGGCGACGACATGCCCGAGGCCTCGGCGCGGTGAACGCGACGCCTCCTCGGGCCGAGAAAGAGACCAGGGTGACGCTGCCCGCGGCACGCGCCGCTTCGCCGGCCGCGGAGGGGAGCGGAGAGGAGGGGGACGGCAACGAGCCCGCCGGACTGGCCCCCGTTTCCCGCGGGTTCCTCGCCAAGGCCACGCTCATCACGGCCGTCCTCTCGGTCGCGGGCGCGCTGCTCGGGCTGGTCCGGGACCAGTCGCTGGCCCGGCTGTTCGGGGCCGGCAGTGACACGGACGCCTTCCTGGTCGCCTGGACCGTGCCGGAGTTCGCGGCGACGCTGCTCATCGAGGACGGGCTGGCCTTCGTCCTGATCCCGGCGTTCAGCATGGCGCTGGCCCGGCGCGCCCAGGGTGCCCCGGGCGATCCGGTGCGGGCGCTGGTCGCCACGACGCTGCCCCGGCTGGCGCTGGCGTTCACGGCGGTCGGCGCGCTGCTGATCGCCACCGCTCCCTACCTGGTCGAGGCGCTCGCCCCCGGCCTGCCCGACCCGTCGCTCGCCGTGGACTGCACCCGCCTCACCGCCACCTGCGTGCTCAGCTTCGGACTCGCCGGGTACTGCAGCGCGGCCCTGCGCGCGCACCGGCGGTTCCTGGCGCCGGCGGCGATCTACGTGGCCTACAACACCGGCATCATCACGGCGATGTTCGTGCTGGGCGGGCGCTGGGGGGTGCGCTCGGCGGCGGCCGGGGTCGCGGTGGGCGGCGCACTGATGGTTGTCACCCAACTCCCCTCTGTTCTTCGGCAGTTGCGGCGACGCCGGTCGGCCGTGCCGGAGGAGATCGTGGTGGAGGAGACGTCCGGGGCGCCGATGGCGTTCGCGCTCGTCGCACCCGTGCTGCTCTTCGCGCTGACCCGGCAGTCGCAGGTGCTCATCGAGCGGTTCCTCGCCTCCACCCTCCCCGCCGGGGCCATCTCGCACCTGAACTACGCGCAGAAGGTGGCGCAGATCCCGATGACGCTGTCGCTGATGCTGTGCACGGTCACCTTCCCGGTGGTCGCGCAGGCGATCGCGGAGGGCGACACCGAGCGGGCCCGCAGCCGGGTGGAGCGCGACATCGCGCTGGCCGCCTGGGTGGTGCTGCTCGGCGCCGCCTCGGTGATCGCCTGTGCGCCGCAGGTCATCGAACTCCTCTTCCAGCGGGGCGCGTTCACCGCCCGGGACACCGAGGCGACGGCCACCGTGATGCGCGTGTACGCGGTCGGGCTGCTCGGGCACACCCTGGTCGGCGCGCTCGTCCGCTCCTACTTCTCCTCGAACCGGCCGACCTGGTACCCGCTGGCCGCGATGGCCGTGGGCATCGTCGCGACCTCGTGGATCGGCGCGTGGGCGGTCGGTCCGTGGGGGGTGTGCGGAATCGCCGCCGCCAACGCCGCCGGGATCACGCTGTCGGCCGCACTGCTGCTGTACGGGATGGGCCCGCGCAGTGTGCCGATCCGGACCGGGCAGGTGCTGGCCGAACTGAGCAAGCCGGTACGCGCAGCGGTGTGCGCGACGGCCGCGGGGGCGTTCGTGACCAGCCGGATCGACGGGCCCACGGGACTCGCCGCCGGTACGGCGACCGTCACCGTCGTCTACTTCCTGCTCGGCCGGCTCATGCGGGCCCAGGCCGTGCAGAGCCTCGTACTCGCACTCCGTTCCGTACGCTCCATGACCCGAAGGCTTCCGCATGCCCGCAAGCGCACCCCCTCCCACGCCCGCCCCCGTACCCGCCGCCGCGACCGGGTCCGCTGACCGCACCCGGAGAGCCGACCGCCCGGGGTCCGTGCCCTGGGTGGCGATGTACCACTCGGTGGACGACTGTTCGGACGACCCGTACCGCGTCACGGTCACACCCGAGCGCCTCGACGCCCAACTGCGGTGGCTGCACCGGCGCGGGCTCCGGGGCGTGGGGGTGGCCGAGCTGCTCGCCGCCCGCTCCCGGGGCGAGGGGCGCGGGCTCGTCGGGCTCACCTTCGACGACGGATACGCCGACTTCCTGACCAACGCCCTTCCGGTGCTGGAGCGTTGGGAGTGCGGCGCGACCCTCTTCGTCCTGCCGGGACGGCTCGGCGGGGAGAACGCCTGGGATCCGCTGGGCCCGCGCAAACCGCTGCTGACGGCGGACGGCATCCGTGCCGTCGCCGGGGCCGGTGTCGAGATCGGGTCGCACGGGCTGACACACGTCGACCTGACGAAGGCGGACGACGAGCTGCTGCGCGCCGAGGTCGCCGAAAGCAGAGCGGTGCTCACGGAGTTGAGCGGTGCTCCGGTCGAGGGGTTCTGCTACCCGTACGGGACGGTCGACCAGCGGGCTGTCGATGCCGTGCGGGCGGCCGGTTACGGATACGGCTGCGCGATCGACCCCGGCGGACTGAACGGCGTCCACGTCCTCCCCCGCGTCCACATCGGCGAGAACGACACCGCCGTACGCCTGCATCTCAAGTACCGGCTGCACCGGCTGCGGCGCCGGCCGGTCGAGGGGGCGTGACGGCGATGAAGGCCCTGCACATCATCACCGGCCTCGGGGTCGGCGGCGCCGAGCAGCAACTCCGGCTGCTGCTGCGGCACTTGCCGGTCGACTGCGACGTCGTGACGCTCACCAACCCGGGCTCGGTCGCCGACGGTCTGATCGCCGACGGCGTCCGGGTCGTCCACCTCGGCATGGCCGGCAACCGCGACCTCGCCGCCCTGCCCCGCCTGGTGAACGTCATCCGTTCCGGCGGCTACGACCTCGTCCACACCCACCTCTACCGGGCCTGCGTGTACGGCAGGATCGCCGCGCGGCTCGCGGGCGTCCGCGCGATCGTCGCCACCGAACACTCCCTCGGCGACTCGCAGATGGAGGGACGGCGGCTGACCGCCGGGGTCCGCGCGCTGTATCTCGCCGGCGAACGCCTCGGCCGCACCACCGTCGCCGTGTCCCCCACGGTCGCCGAGCGGCTCCGCCGCTGGGGTGTGCCCGCGCCCCGGATCGAGGTCGTCCCCAACGGCATCGACCTGGCCCGCTTCCGCTTCGACCCGGTCGCCCGGCACCGCACCCGCCAGCGCCTCGGGCTGCCCGAGGGGGCGTACGTCGTCGGCGGCGTCGGACGGCTCGCACCGGGCAAGCGTTTCGGTGACATCATCGGCGCTCTGGCCCAACTCCCCGACGACTACTGGCTGTTGCTCGTCGGCGGCGGCCCCGAGGAGCACGTCCTGCGGCGCACCGCGAGCGCGGCGGGCGTCGCCGACCGGGTGCTGTTCACCGGCGAACGCCCCTACGTACCGGACGGCACCCCCGGCCCCGACCTGCCCTCCCTCACCTCCGCGATGGACCTGCTCGCCTCGCCCTGCCCGGAGGAGGCATTCGGCCTCGCGGCCGTGGAGGCGCTGGCCGCCGGGCTGCCCGTCCGGTACGTGTCCTGCCCGGCGATCGAGGACCTGCCCCCGGAGGCCGCCGAGGGCGCCCGGCGCGTACCCGGCGGCGCGGACTCCTTCGCGCGCGCCCTCACCGAGGCCCGCGCGCTGGGCCCGCAGGACCGCACGCCCCCCGCCGCCGCCCACCACTACGACATCACCCGCAGCGCCGCCCAGCTCATGGACGTGTACGCGGCGACCACCCCTGCCATGAAGCAGTCCCCGTCACCTCAGGGAGCCCCATCCTCATGACCGAGAACGCCAGCAGAGTCCCCCGCCTCACGCCCCTGGCCCGCACTCGCGCCCTGCCCGCCTGGTACCTCCTCGCGGCCAGTGCCGTGCTCGGCGGTCTCCTCGGCAGCGCGTACGGCACCTTCAAGGCGCCCACCTACACGGCCACCAGCTACGTCGTCGCCGTACCGGCCGAGAAGTCCGACCCGGCGTCCGCTCTCGGATTCGCGCAGGCCTACGGGCGGGTCGCCACGCAGCTCGCGGTGCTCGGGGACGCCCAGGTGTGGGCGGGCGTACCGGTGTCGACGCTGCGCAAGAGCGTGCAGACGGCGACCTCGCCGGACGCTCCCATGGTCGCCGTCTCGGCCACCTCCACCCGCCCCGGTCTCGCCGCCGACATGGCGAACGCCGTGGCCCGCTCCCTCACCCGGCACGCCGACGACACCCAGGAGTCCACCCACGTGGAGCTGCTCCAGTTCTCGCGCGCGGTCAAGCCGACCGAGCCGTCCTCGGCCCCGGCCGCGGTGACCGGGCTGGTCGGCACGAGCGCGGGCGGCCTGCTCGGCGGGCTGGCGCTGCTGGTGCGGCCCCGGCGACGTACGGAGGAACCGGCGCCCGCCGCCTCCGTACCGGGCCCGGCCGTCGCCGCCGACTCACATGGCCAGCTGTGACGGTCACGATGACGGGCGCCCTGCGCACCGAAGTCGTCAGCGACGAGGCCGTCTTCGCCGAACTAGGCCCGGCCTGGGGCCGGTTGTACCGGCGGTGCGGTGCGGCGACCCCGTTCCAGAGCCATGCCTGGCTGCACTCGTGGTGGCTGTCGTACGGCGTCCCGGGCCGGCTGCGGATCGTCGTGGTCCGCGATCCCGAGGGTGAACTCCTCGCAGCCGCCCCGCTGATGCGCGTACACCGCCCGCTGCCCGCCCTCGTGCCGCTCGGCGGCGCGATCTCCGACTACGGTGATGTGCTCCTCGACGACGACACGGCCGACGAGGCCGCCGCCGCCCTGGCCGAGGGCCTCTCCGACGCCGCCCGCACCGCCCTGATCGACCTCCGCGAGGTCCGGCCCGGCGGCGCGGCGGAACGCGTGTACGAGCGCTGGCGTGGCCCGCGCCGCCAGGTCAGGGACTCCCTGTGCCTGGAACTGCCGGCCGTCTCGATGGACGCTCTGGTCTCCCGTCTCCCCTCCGCCAAGGCCCAACGGGTCCGCGCCAAGCTGCGCAAGCTGACCGCGCTCGGCGTCGAGCGCCGCGTCGTCCGCCCCGACGAGGTCGACGCGGCCCTGGCCCGCCTTCTCGAACTGCACCAACTCCAGTGGCAGGGGCGCAAGGTGACGTCGGAACACCTCCAGCCCCGGTTCCGCGAACACCTCGCCCGGTCGGTCGGACCGATGGTGCGCTCCGGGGACGCCGTGGTCACCGAGTTCCGCCTCGACGACAGCGTGGTCGCCGTCGATCTGACGCTGCTGTCGGGACGTCTCGCGGGCGGCTATCTGTACGGCGCCCATCCGGGCCTGCGGAAGCGGAAGGCGGACGTAGCCGTGATGCTCCTCGACGCCTGCGCCCAGCACACCGGGGCGGGCGGGCACAGCACACTGAGCCTGCTGCGCGGTGACGAGCCGTACAAGCACCACTGGCGCCCCGAACCCGTCGTCAACCAACGGCTGTTGCTGGCCCGGCGGCTGACGGCACCGCTGATGTCGGCGGTCGTGTGCGATGTCGCCGCCCGCAGCCGGGGCAAGGAACTCCTGCGCCGGCTGCGGGACCGCGACGGCAACGGAAGCGGAAGCAACGGCGGAGGGGAAACCGGCAACGGTGGCGGCGGATCGTGAACGACCCGCCGCCTCCGGGCGGTCACCGGTTGCGCGACCACCAGTCGAAGCGCAGGCACAGCTTGCCGCCCATCCAGTACTCCACCCAGTCGCCCAGATCCAGCGGCGAACAGTTGGGCGGCGGCAGCGGCACGGGCGGGATGACCGGGTCCGTGGGCTTCGGCGGCTGCGGGGTCGGTTCCGGCGTCGGAACCGGCGGTACCGGGGTCGGGACGGTCGGTTCGGTGTCCTTACGGCCCGTCAGGACCTGGCGGTACACCTCGGACGCCTTCGGATTGCCGCCGCACTGCCACACACCGTGCGGGCAGTAGTCGGTCAGCGTGTTGTACAGCGGCTTGTGCTCGTCCATCCACGCGAGCATGCGCCGCATGTACTCCGGATTGTCACCGTTGCGGAACAGTCCCCATTCCGGATAGGAAATGGGCTTTCCATGAGCCTTGGCGAAATCCACGTGCGCCTGAAGTCCGTAGGGCTCACTCACCTGATCGTCGAATGAGATTCCCCGGGGCTGGTCGTACGAATCCATCCCGATGATGTCGACCGTGTCGTCCCCCGGATAGCACTGCGGCCACGGAACGGCGTCCTTGCCCCGGGTCGGATTGAAATCGAACCGGAATTTCTGGCCCGGCACCGCCCGCATGGTGGTGACGATCCTGTTCCAGTACTTCTTCCAGGCCTCCGGGTCCGGCCCACAGCGATGGGTGTACGTAATGCCGTTCATCTCCCACCCGAGCACGATGACCGTGTCCGGGATCCTCAGCTCGACCAGCCGCTCGGCCAGGGCGCGGAAGTGATGATCGTAGAAACCGGCCGCGCCACGCCTCAACTGCACCCGGACCTGACGGTCGGAGACACCCTCCTCGTTACGCTCCAGCATGGGCACGTTGAGGACGAACAGCCGGTCCTCCTCGGCCCGCCGCCAGTCCGCCCACACGTCGAGGAAGCCGGGCAGCCCCTCGATGTTGCTCCACCGGTCACCGGGCAGATAGGTGTGGCCGACCTTGAGTTCGGCACCGCCCAGCCAACGGCTGAGCTCGGCGATCCTGGCCGTGCCCCGGATGCCGTCGTAGTCGACGTACGCGCCGAAGGCCGGGAGCCTGGGCGGCTCGGGGGGTTTTGGCGGCTCGATCTTGGGAGGCTCGGGAGCCACCGGGGGTTCGGGGGCCACGGGGGCCACGGGGGCGACCGGTGCCACCATCCCCGTGGGTGGTGTCGGCTGCGTGACCGTGTCCGGCGGGGGGACGGGAGGATCGGCCACCCCCGCGCCCACGGCGTGTCCCGGCCCCGCCGCCAGGACGGCCGACGCGGCGACCGCCGCCGCCAGGGACGCCAGCCGTCCGGTGCGGGCCCGTCGCTTGTGTGGGGCCATGCCTGCTCCTTCCTCCACGCGCGTACTCCCTCTCGCACTGCCTGTTTCGCACTGCCTGTTCTCGTCCTGCCTTTTCACCTACTGACACTCAGTCATATGAGTATGAATTCCGCCACCGCGCTTGAGACTTTCGAGTGTTCCGCTCGCCCGCACGAGTGAACCGACCCGAAGGAAACCCGAAAACACATGTCCGTGTCGCTGCTCGACACCCGCGTCCCCGCCGTCCTCGTGCGGACCGACCGGAATCCCTTTCACCACGGAACACTGGGCGCCGTACGCTCACTCGGCCGGGCGGGTGTCGACGTCCACCTGATCGCCGACGTCGGTGGAAGTCCCGTACGCAGATCCCGCTTCGTGCGCCAACTGCATCCGCCGCCGCTGCCCGGCGCCGCCCCCGCCGACATCGCCCGCGCACTGCTGCGGGTGGCCTCCCGGATCGCGCGGCCCGCCGTGCTGATCCCGCTCGACGACGCGAGCGCCGTCGCGGTGGGCCTGGCCCGGGCCGCGCTGGCGCCCGCCTTTCTGCTGCCGCAGCAGCCCGGCGCACTGGCCGAACGGGTGGCCGACAAGGCCGAACTGGCCACCGTGTGCGCCGCCGTGGGCGTGCCGCATCCGCTGACACTGATCCCGGACAGCGCGACCGAGGCCGCCGCCGTGGCCTGGCGTCTCGGGCTGCCGGCGGTGGCGAAGTGGAGCCGCCCCTGGCTGCTCCCGGCCGACAGCGACCTGCGCAGCACGGTCGTCGTGCGCTCGGCGCGGCAGGCACGGGAGCTGTACCTGCGCACGGAGGAGGCAGGCAGCCGACTGCTGCTCCAGGCGTTCCTGCCGCCGGGACCCGACCTCGACTGGTTCTGCCACGGGTACGTCGACCGCGCCGGGACCGTGCGCGGCGGCGGCCCCGGCCGCAAGCTGCACGCCTGGCCGCGCGGCGCCGGACTGACCGCGGTCGGCCACTGGACACCGAACGCCACGGTGCAGGTGCTCGCCGAACGCGTCGTCGGCGAACTGGGCTACCGGGGCATCTTCGACCTCGACTTCCGCCGCTGCGCCAGCACCGGCGACTACCACCTGCTCGACTTCAATCCGCGTCCCGGCGCCCAGTTCCGGCTCTTCACCGACACGGCCGGGCTGGACGTCGTACGCGCCCAGCACCTCGACCTGACCCACCGTCCGCTGCCCGAGGGGGCGCCGCGGCCCGGGCGGGCGTTCGTGGTCGAGAACTACGCGCCGCTCAGCGCGCTGCGCCCGGCGCCGGCCGGCCGCGAACTGGCCTGGCACGCCCCGGACGACCTCGCGCCCGGCTGGGCGATGTGGGCCCTGTGGGCGCGGCACGCCGTCCGCTGCCTGCCGACCCGGCTGCGCCGACTGTGCGCACGGCCCGAACCTGACGGCACACGGGCACGCGTGATCCGGCAGGCGGTGGCCGACGCGCCGCAGCCCCTGCCCGACGGCTCGCTGACAGCCGGCTCCTTGACCGACGACGAGAAAGCGAACAGTTGCTGATGTACGACCTGCTGGTGGTGGGCTCCGGCCCCTACGGCCTGTCCATCGCCTCCCACGCCGCCGGCGCCGGGCTCCGGCTGCGCGTCCTCGGCCGGCCCATGGCCTCCTGGCGCGACCACATGCCCCGGGGCATGTACCTCAAGTCGGAACCGTGGGCGTCGAACCTGTCCGACCCCGACGACCGCTGGCGCCTGGACACGTACTGCGCCGGTCAGGGCGTCGAGGCACGGCACGGGCAGCCGATCCCGCTGGAGATGTTCGCCGCGTACGGTCAGTGGTTCGCGCGCAATGCCGTGCCCGAGGTCGACGAACGGACGGTGACCCGGGTGACGCCCGTACCCGGTGGTTTCGAGGCGGTGACGGAGGACGGCGAGACAGTACGCGCCCGGACCGTCGCCCTGGCCGTCGGTGTGCTCCCCTTCGTCGAGATCCCCGCCGCGCTGCGCGGCCTCGGCCCCGACCTGGTCTCGCACAGCAGTCACCACGGCGACCTCGACCGCTTCCGCGGCCGGGACGTCACGGTGATCGGCGGCGGCCAGGCAGCCCTGGAAACGGCGGCCCTGCTCGCCGAACAGGGCACCCGGGTAAGGGTGTTGGCCCGTGCGGAGCAGCTGCGCTGGAACGACGTACCGCCGCCGTGGCAGCGCCCCTGGTGGCGTTCGGCCCGTGCCCCGCACAGCGGCCTCGGCTGCGGCTGGCGCAACTGGTTCTACGCGGAACGCCCCGGCCTCTTCCACCGCCTCCCGGAACCGACCCGCGCCAAGATCGCCGCCACGGCCCTCGGCCCGGCGGGCGCCTGGTGGGTACGCGACCGCGTCGAACCGGCGGTGCAAGTCCTCCTCGGCCAAGAGGTGGCGGAGGCACGGGAGTTGACGGGCACCGGCAGCGGCGTACGGCTGGACACGCTGACCCGGTCCGGCGAGCGGTGCTCTCTGGAGACCGAACACGTCATCGCGGCAACGGGGTTCAGAGCGACGTGCGACCGACTGGGCCTGCTGGACCCCCGACTGGGCGGCAGCCTGGGCGTGTGGGGAGACGGTTCCCCGGCGGTCGGGCGGCACTTCGAGTCCTCGTACCCCGGCCTGTTCCTGGCGGGACTGGTGACGGCGTCCGGTTTCGGCCCGGCGATGCGCTTCGTGCACGGCGCGACATTCACCGCGGAGACGCTCGTACGAGGGGTACGGCGCCGGCTGCGGGCAGGGGCCCGGGCGGGCGGCGGGCCGGTGCCGGGGCAGGGGTTGCGCGAGGGGGCGCGGTCCGCGTCCGCGGGGTAGGCGGTTCGTTCGCTGCGGGCCCGGTGGGGGCTGGTCGCGCAGTTCCCCGCGCCCCTTGATGAGCCACGCGCCCCTCGCGGGGTGCGTGGCTCATCCGGGTGCCTGGGGCCTTACCCGTGCCTCACTCGTGGGCGCCGGGCTGGCTGCGCCTGCCCCGGCGGTACAGGATGACGCCCCCGGCGATCATCGCGACACTGACGGCCGAGGCCGCGATCAACTCCTCACGACTGCCGGTCGGCGGCAGGTGGGGCGGCTTCGTCGGCGGGGTGGTGGTGGGAGGCGTGGTCGTCGGCGGGCCCGTGGGGGGCTTCGTCGGAGGCGTCGTCGGAGGCTTCGTGGGCGGCTTCGTCGGAGGCGTCGTCGTCGGCGGGCCCGTGGGCGGCTTCGTCGGAGGCATCGTCGTCGGCGGACCCGTGGGCGGCTTCGTCGGAGGCATCGTCGTCGGCGGACCCGTGGGCGGCTTCGTCGGAGGCATCGTCGTCGGCGGACCCGTGGGCGGCTTCGTCGGAGGCATCGTCGGAGGCTTCGTGGGCGGAGTCGTCGGCGGCATCGTCGGAGGCTTCGTGGGCGGAGTCGTCGGCGGCATCGTCGGAGGCTTCGTGGGCGGAGTCGTCGGCGGCATCGTCGGAGGCTTCGTGGGCGGAGTCGTCGGCGGCTTCGTCGGAGGGGTGTCGCCGTAACCGCCGGGAGTGTCGCCGCTCCCGCTCCCGTTGCCGTTGCCGTTGCCGTTGCCGTTGCCGTTGCCGTTGCCGTGACCATTCCCGTTTCCGTGACCGCTGCCGTAGCCGTGGTCGTCGTGTCGGGTGCTGGGGGCTCCGTGCGAAGCCGAACCCTGGGTGGACCGGCCCGCGTCGGCGTCGGCGAGGGCGGAAATGCCGTACAGGGACAAGAGGCTCGTCGCGGCGGCCGCCACGACCATCCCCCTGCTCAGACTCTGTCGCATTCTGATTATCTTCCTGCTGGGAGAGGTGAGAAAAAGCCGGCCTTGGCACCGAAAGGCTCTCCAAGACCGGCCCAGACACCGCCGAACGGCTGGTGCTACGACGTCAGTCGTTGACGCAGGTGTTGCCGAACGCCGGGTTCAGCAGCGCGATGACGTTGATCGAGTTGCCGCACACGTTGACGGGAACGTGGACGGGCACCTGGACCACGTTGCCGGAGAGCACACCCGGGGAGTGAGCGGCGAAGCCCTCCGCCTCGGCGTCGGCGAAGGCCGGGGCGGCCATTCCGAGCGACATGATGGCGCCCGCGATGACAGCAACGCTCTTCTTCATGAGGTTTCCCTTCTCTGCGGTCATGCCCAGATGTCGGCCGAAGACCGAGCGAGCACAACATGAACGGCTCGCACCATGACCGGCAGTTGTAAAACGAGGCATAGACAGCCGAAGAAACTACGGAACGTGGTCGCACGGTTAATTCACTCGAACGCTCCGAAGCAGCAGAAAACACAGTCCACACGAAAGGCTGAAGGAAATCGGGGAGATGACAAAACGCGAACAGCCCCCGCACCGTGTGCGGAGGCTGTCCGAGCTGCATTTATGGGCGACCGGAAGACTGTTGACGACCGGTCAGCAGTCGGCGACAGATCAGCTGTTGCCGACGCCGTTCCCGGACAGGACCGGAATGTCGCTGAGGATGTGCGACAGCGGCTCGTCGCCCTTGGCCTGCGTCGAGTTCTCGGCGCACTGCTGGTTCTGCGGGGCGGACAGGATCGGAATGTCCTGGACGGCGATCGGCACGACACCCACGACGGAGCCCACGTTGCCCTTGACGGGCAGACCGACACAGAGCTTGTTCAGGGTGCCCTGCGCCAGGCTCATCTGAGGGCTCATGTCGCCCTTGGTCATGGAGTTGCCGAACTTCGAGACCGCGCCGTTCCCGCTGACGGACGTGGTGCCGCCGTCGTCCGCTGTGGCAAGCGCCTGAGGGGCGGTCGCCGCCGAGACTCCGACGACAGATGCGGCTACCGCCGCCGCGGCCATTGCCTTCTTCAGCATTTCGCTTTCCTTTCCTGGCAGAGACACATGTTCCTGCTCTCGCCATCAACCGGATGGGCGGGGATTGGTTTCGCTTCTTCACCCGATTGGCCCGTTCCGGCCCGGAAATTCGTGGCATCGCCCGGCTCGCACGGCCCTCGGGAACACTTCTCGCTGTGGGCCATCGGAGTGAACCGGAGCAACTATGCGCGCTCAAGGCAGTTGATCAGAGCGCTCCGGTGGACGGGGTTTCTTCCGAAGGGACTAGCAAGTGATCAAGAAGGTTATGGCTGCCGCCGCAGTCGCCGCTTCCGTCATCGGTGCCTCCGCCGCGGTCGCCCCGCAGGCAATGGCGATCGCCAACGACGGTGGCACGACCTCCACCAGCGGCAACGGCGCCATCCAGAAGTACGGCAACTCGGCCACGTACGGCAACATGAGCCCCCAGATGGCGCTCATCCAGGGCTCGCTCAACAAGCCCTGCATCGGTCTGCCGGCCAAGCTCAACGTCGGTTCTGTCGTCGGCGTCGTGCCGGTCGCCCTCCAGGACATCCCGATCCTGTCGGCCCCGCAGAACCAGCAGTGTGTCGAGAACTCGACGCAGGCCAAGGGTGACGAGCCGCTGTCGCACATCCTCAGCGACATCCCCGTGCTGTCCGGCAACGGCGTCGGCAACAACTGATCCGCAGCACCAGTACCACCGGCGACAACTGAGCCGGGGCGTACGTCCAGGCTCTCTTCGAGCCTTCACCAGCGGGCCGTCGAACTCTCGGCGGCCCGCTGGCCTACGTTGCGTCAGGTGACGACGAGACACCCTTTGTCCGGTATTCCCGTCCTTCCCGCCTCTCCCGGCTGTGCGGGATCGTGCTGCTGTGCGCGGCGACCGCGATCGGCTGCGGCACACCGCGGACACCGCCGCTGAAACCCGCGGGCGGCGCCGCCCCCGCCACGGGCACCGACATCCTGCTGCTGGGCACGGACGGCCGCGGCACCATCACCGAGAAGGAACGCCGCACGTTCCACGCGGGCGGCATCGCCCGCAACTGCGCGGACGTGATGATGCTCGTGCTGTGTCCGCCAAGCGCGACCGCGTCAGCGTGATCGGACTGCCACGCGACTCCTTGGCCACGATTCCGGCGTACAGACCCACACCGTCCGGGAAACAGCGTCCCGCACACCCCGTGAAGCTCAACAACGCGCACACGGAGGGCGGCGCCCCGCTCGTCGAGCGGACGGTGGAGGCGGCGACCGGGGTGAGTGTCGAGCAGTATCTGCAGCTCGACTTCCGGCGGTTCATCGACGCCGTCGACCAGGCCGGCGGGGTCGAGGTGGGCACGAAACGGCGCCTCAAGGACTCCAAGACCAAGCTGAACCTGGCGCCGGGACGGCATCTGCTCAAGGGTGGCCAGTCCTTGCAGTACGTCCGCTCGCGGCACGTCGACCAGAGTGCCGACCCGGGGCGGATCCAGCGACAGCAGCGGTTCCTGGTCGCGGCGCTGGAGCAGCTGACCGCCCGGAAGGTGCTCACCGACCCCGTCCTCATGGGCCGGGTGGCCCGGACACTGCTCGGTCCGCCAAGGTCCGGCAGGGCTTCGGGAAGGACGGTGTGAAGGCACTGGTCGCGCTCGCCTCGGCGCTGAGCAAGGTGCCGGCCACGCGGACCGAGTTCGCCACCGTGCCGATCGCCGGGTTCAACCCGCCGATGAAGGACGTCGGTTCGACGCTGCGCTGGGACGCCGCGAAGGCCAAGGCGATGTTCACCAAGGTGCGCGAGGACCGGCCGCTGATCGCGGCGGGTGCGGAGCCCAAGCCCGGGGACCCGCCACTGTTCGGCAAGGACGTACCGGTGCGCGGGAACCGGCTGGGGTGCCCCTGAGCAGGGCGGTCGGGCGGACGAGCAGGCGGCCCTGTTCCCCCGAACGGATGCCCCCACACCTCGTCCGCTGGGCCAAATGGGGCAATCATCGCAACCCTCACGGGGGTTGAACCGTTGTTGATCACGCAGCTCCTCACCGGAGTCCGCTTTTCGAAGGGAACAAACATGAAGAAGGTGTGGGCTACCGCGGCCATCGCCGCCTCCGTCGCCGGTATCTCGGCGACGGCAGCACCCCAGGCCCTGGCGATCGCCAACGACGGTGGCACCACCTCCGTCAGCGGCAACGGTGCCGAGCAGTCGTTCGGCAACTCGGCCACGTTCGGCGACATGAGCCCGCAGCTCTCGCTGGTCCAGGGTTCGCTGAACAAGCCGTGTGTCGGCCTCCCGGCCAAGCTCAACGTCGGTTCTGTCGTCGGCGTCGTGCCGGTCGCCCTCCAGGACATTCCGATCCTGTCGGCCCCGCAGAACCAGCAGTGTGTCGAGAACTCGACGCAGGCCAAGGGCGACGAGCCCCTGTCGCACATCCTCAGCGACATCCCCGTGCTGTCCGGCAACGGCGCCGGCAACAACTGAGCCTCCCCGCTCGGTTGCGGCGGCGGGTCACCGGTTCTCCGGTGGCCCGCCGTTCGGCGTTTGTGGCAGTACCTCACTGCCTCACTTGCTGTACAGCGCCTCGATCTCGGCCGCGTACGCCTCCCGTACCGCATGGCGTTTGACCTTGAGGGACGGGGTGAGCTGGCCGTTTTCCTCGGTGAACTCGCCGTCGACCAGGGTGAAGGCACGGATCGACTCGGCCCGGGAGACCGCCGCGTTGGCGTGGTCCACGGCCCGCTGGACATCGGCGCGCATCCGGGGGTCGCGGATCACCTCGGACATCGGGGTGTCGGCGGGCATCCCTCGGACGGTGAGCCAGTGGGCGACGGAATCGGGGGCGAGGGTGATCAGGGCGGCGACGAAGGGGCGGTTGTCGCCGACGACCATGCACTGGGCGACCGGCGCACGGCTGCGCAGCCGGTCCTCCAGAACGGCCGGGGCGACGTTCTTGCCGCCGGAGGTGACGAGGATGTCCTTCTTGCGGCCGGTAATGGTGAGGTAGCCGTCGTCGTCGAGGGCGCCGAGGTCGCCGGTCGCGAACCAGCCGTCGCTCAGTACCGCGTCCGTCGCCGCCGGGTTGTTCCAGTAGGCGCCGAAGACGACCGCGCCCTTGAGGAGGACCTCTCCGTCGTCGGCGATGCGGACGGCCGTGCCGGGGACGGGGAGGCCGACCGTGCCGGGGCGGGGCGCCAGCGGCGGGACGAGGGTGGCGGCGGAGGTCGTCTCGGTCAGGCCGTAGCCCTCGTAGACGATGATTCCGGCGGCGTAGAAGAAGAGGCTGAGGTCGCGGTCGAGCGGGGAGCCACCGCTGATGGCGTACCGCATGCGCCCGCCCAGCTCGTTGCGGATACGGCGGTACACGAGCAGGTCGTACAGGGCCCAGGCGGCGTAGAGGCCGAGGCCGGGGCCCTTGGCGGTACCGGTGTCGAGGAACTTCTCCAGGTACGCCTTCGCGAAGCGGACGCCGATGCCGTGCGCGCGGTCGAAGGAGGCGGCGCGGCCCATCTTCTCGGCGGTCGCGCGGCCGGCGGCGTGGATCCGCTCGAAGAGATACGGGACGCCCACCAGGAAGGTCGGTTTGAACTCCTTCAGCATCGGGCGGAGTTCGTCGGGCTTGATGCTCGGGAAGTGGCCGATCTCGATGCGGGCCATCAGACAGCCGATCTGAAGGGCCCGGCCCATGATGTGGGCGAGGGGGAGGAAGAGGAGGGTCGAGGCGGTCTGCCCGGTGACCTCCTTGAAGATCGGGTGCAGCAGTTCGACGACGTTGGCGGCCTCGGCGTGCAGGTTCGCGTGGGTGAGGACGCAGCCCTTCGGCTGTCCTGTGGTGCCGGAGGTGTAGCAGATCGTCGCGATGGTGTCGGGGGTCAGTGCCGTGCGCCGCTTGGCCACCTCCTCGTCCGACACCTCCCGTCCCAGGGCGGTGAGTTCGGCCATCGCGTCATCGTCCAGGGTGAGGACACGCGGGGGTTCGGGGTGGGTGGCCGTGCCGGTGATGACGGTGGCCGTGTTGTCCGGCGTTTCCGTGACGACCAGGTGGGCCCCCGAGTCCCGGACGATCCAGTCCACTTGGGCCGCGGACGAGGTGGCGTAGACGGGGACGGTCTGGCCGCCGGCCGCCCAGATCGCGAAGTCCAGGACCGTCCACTCGTAGCGGGTACGGGACATCACCGCGACCCGGCCACCGGGTTCGAGGCCGGCGGCCATCAACCCCTTGGCGGTGGCGGTGATTTCGGCGGCGAAGGCGGCGGCGGTGATCGGGCGCCAGGTGCCGTCGTCCGTACGGCGGCGCAGGATCACCGCGTCGGGGGCATCGGCCGCGTTGGTGTAGGGCAGGTCGGCGATGCTGCCCGTGGTGGGGGTCGTCACGATGGCGGCGGCGCGGGCCTCGCGGACGGTGCCGGTCTTCTCGTCGCGGATCAGCTCGACGCGGTGGCGGGCCGCCAGATCGGTGCGCCGCTTCGCCTGCTTCAGATCCTTGCGTACGCCCATGACGATCGCTCCCGGTGGCTGGTGCTACTCCTGATCCCGGGTCAAATTACCGGCGCGTAGCGGAAGTTCAATGGGTCGCGCAGAAGCAGATCATCCGGGGCGGATATTTTGCAGCCTGGCGCAGGGCTTCGCTCCGGCGTCGGCTCGGCCTCCCCCCACCGAAAGGAAATTCCGTGCGGTCTGTTCTTCTCGCCGTGTGCGCGTCGGCCGTCCTGGCCGTCTCCGGCGCGGCGCCCGCTGTCGCTCACGCATCAACTCCCGTACCCGTCGGCAGCGTTGCCCTCTCCCCCACGTCCTCCCTGACTTCGCTGACCTCCCTGACCTCCCTGACCTCCCTGACCTCCCTGACCGACCTGTTCGCCGAGCGGCTGCTGGTGGCCGACAAGGTCGCCGCCGCCAAGTACGGCACCGACAAGCCGATCGACGACCCGGTACGCGAGCAGCAGATCCTGACCGACGTCTCCGCGCGGGCCGTCGGGCTCGGCCTCGACCCGGAGGCGGTGGCGGCCGTGTTCCCAGACCAGATCGAGGCCAACAAGCTGGTTCAGCGGGGGCTGTACGCCCGTTGGGACGCGCATCCCGAGCTGCGGCCCACCGAGCGGCCCGATCTGGTCAAGGAGGTCCGGCCGATCCTGGATCGGATCACCGCCGAGTTGCTGGACGCGTTGAAGGAGACGGAGGGGGTTCGGTCGGGGTACGGGTGTGAGCCTCGGCTTGTGCCGGCTGCGGCACGCTCCGCCTTTGGGCACCGGTTGGACAGGCTGCATTTGGAGGGGCTTGCGAGGGCTGTTCCGTCCGTGTGCGGTTAGCGTGCCTTGGGTTGTCTGTTGACCGCCGGTCGATGGGGGCTGGTCGCGCCCACGCGGCGGAGCCGCAGGCTGACACGGTCCCACGCCCCTAAAGAGAGGGGCGCTCGTCGCTTCCGGCGTTCACCTGCACCTCTCAGTCCTCGTAGCGGCCTGCCTGGTCTATTGCCTCGGCCAGTTGGCGTACCGCCTTGTCCTCTGTCGTGTCCGCCAACTCGTCGGCCCTGTCGGCGAGTTCGCTGAGGGACGGGGCGCCCGGCAGGGTGGTCCAGTTGTCGTCGCCCTTGCGCAGGGCGTCGGCGAAGTAGGCGGCCACCGCTGTGACCTGGAGGCGGGACGGGGCGTCCCAGAGCGCCTCGTCCACCGCCTCCGACTCCAACTGGCCGTACTCCTCGTGGGGTTCGCGGGTGTCGGGGTCGAGCCAGCGGACCGTCGCCGTGGCCAGGTGGCCCGAGGCGGACTCCTTGGTGCGGACGGCGTACAGGGCGGTGACCGTGTGGCCGGGGCCCACCTCGCCGCCGTCCACACGGTCGTCGCGGAAGTCGTCGTCGGCGACCCGGCGGTTGTCGTAGCCGATCAGGCGGAACTCGGCGACCGTCTCCGGGTCGAAGGCGACCTGGGCCTTGGCGTCGCGGGCGGTGAGGTCGATGTTGCGCGGGAGCTGCTCGCAGAACACCTCGCGGGCGTCGGTCTCGTTCGAGACGTAGGTGGTGTTGCCGTCGCCCTTGTCCGCGAGGCTTTCCATCAGGGCGTCGCCGTACTCGCTGCCGACGCCGACACCGAAGAGGGTGATGCCGTGTTCGCGGCGGGCGTCGGAGATGCGGTCGAGGATCGAGGCGGCCTCCGTGTCGCCGGTGTTGGCCAGCGCGTCCGAGATCAGCACGACCCGGTTCGTGGCGCCCTCGCGCAGGCCCTCGACTGCGGTGGCGTAGCCGGTGCGCACGCCTGCGCCGAGGTTGGTCGAATCGGTCGGTTCCAGGTCGTCGATCGCGTCGTGGACGCGGTCGCGGTGGTCGTCGAGACGGGTCATCGGCAGGACGGTCTCCGCCTCGTCGCTGAAGGTGACGATCGCCACCGAGTCGTCGTCGCGCAGTCGGTCCGTCATCACGCCGAGGGAGTCCTTGGCGAGGTCGAGGCGACCGGGCTCGGCCATGGAACCGGAGATGTCGATGACGAAGGTGAGGGCCGCCGGCGGGCGTTCGCCCTCCTGCCCGGCGGTGCGGGTGGCGAGGCCCACACGGACCAGGGACCAGTTCTCGCGGTCGGTGCGGGCGCCGTCGACGGTGACCGAGAAGCCGTTGCCGTCGGGTCGTTCGTAGTCCTGGCGGAAGCTGTTGACGAACTCCTCCGGCCGGACCGTCGACGGGTCGGGGCGGTGACCGTCGGCGAGGGTGCGGCGCGCGTAGCCGTACGAGGCGGTGTCGACATCGAGGGCGAAGGTGGAGAGGTAGTCGGGGGCCGGGGCGAAATCCCCTTCCGGGTTTCCTTCCGTGTCGCCCTGTTCGCCGTCCGCTCGGCCGTCCTGCTGTTCGCCGGCGCCTCCGCTCTGGGCGGGCGCGGGTGCGTAGCCCGAGCCGCCGCCGGAGTTCTGCCGACTGTCCGCTTTGCCGCTCTGGCCGTTGTCGCCGCTGCTGTCGCTCACCCCGTTGCAGCCGGTGAGCAGCAGGCCACTTGCGGCCGTCGCCGCGATCAGCGCGCTCCGCAGGCGTCGTGTTCGGTGTGTCCGGTTCCGCTCCATCTGCCGTGCCCCCTCCGTCCGTTGACGTCGGACGACGTCAACTTCTGTGACTGTGACGGTGGAGGGGGCCGGAATGTGCGGTACGGGGTGTTGCGGATGGATCTCGAAGTGGCCACGAGAGGCGGCCGTCGAGACCGGTAGGTGATCCTCCGGTGACCTAGGAGACGACGTCCTTACGGGCGAAACCCCGGAAGGCCAGGGCGAACAGGACCAGGGCGTACGTTATCGAGACGGCCGTCCCCTGGATCATGCCGCCCCACTCCGGGCGGGGCTGAATGGCGTCGGCCCACGCGAACTGCCAGTGCGCCGGAAGGAAGTCGCGCCAGTCGCCGAGGGCCGTCACGGCGTCCAGGACGTTGCCGACGATGGTCAGGCCGACGGCGCCGCCGACCGCTCCCAGAGGGGCGTCCGTCTTCGTCGACAGCCAGAACGCCAGTCCCGCGGTGACCAGTTGGGACACGAAGAGATAGCCGACGACCACCACCAGACGCTGGGCCGCCGTGCCCGCGGCGAGCGAACCGCCGGTGGGGATCTCCAGTGGCCCCCAGCCGTAGGCCGCCGTGCCGACCGCGATGGCCACGACCGGCAGCAGCACCATCGCGGCGAGGCTCATACCGAGGGCGACGGCGAGCTTGGACCACAGGAGGCGGGCGCGCGGCACCGGGGCCGCGAGCAGATAGCGCAGGGACGACCAACTGGCCTCCGAGGCGACCGTGTCCCCGCAGAACAGGGCGACCGGGATGACGAGCAGGAAGCCCGCGGAGACGAAGAGGTTGACGGCGACGAAGTTGGCGCCGGACGCGGTGGCCGTGTCCATCAGGGTGACCTGGTTGTTGCCTTCCCCGGGCTCGCCGCCGATCGCGAACGCGGCGACGAGGATGAACGGCAGCGCTGCGAGGATGCCGCCCATGACGAGCGTACGGCGGCGCTTGAGCTGGCGGACCAGCTCGACGCGCAGGGGCAGTGTCCGCCGGGCGCGGTACCCGTCGGCCGTCTCCGCCCGCTCCACGACCGTACTCGTCGTACTCGTCGTGTTCATCGTGCTCATGCGGAACCTCCGATCAGGGTGAGGAAGGCGTCTTCGAGGCGGCGGTGGGGGCCCACCGACTCCACGGGCACTTCGAGGCGGACGAGTTCGACGACGAGGCGCTGGGCGCTGCCGTCCTCGGGGGCGAGACGGACCAGGAGGCCGTCGTCGGTGCGTACGGCGGAGACGATGCCCTGCAGGGCGGCGACCTTCTCGACGACCGGCTCCTCCACGGGGGTGGTGGTGCCGACGAGCAGGGTGTCGCCGGAGCCGATGATCTCGCTGACCGGACCCGCCTGGACCAGCTTGCCGCGGTCCATGACGACGAGGTGGGTGCAGGACTGCTCGACCTCCGCCAGCAGGTGGCTGGAGACGATCACCGTGCGGCCGGCCTCCGCGTACCGGATCATCACCTCGCGCATCTCGCGGATCTGGGGCGGGTCGAGGCCGTTGGTCGGTTCGTCGAGGATGAGGAGGTCGGGCAGGCCGAGCATGGCCTGGGCGATGGCGAGGCGCTGGCGCATGCCCTGGGAGTACGTGCGCACCGCGCGCGCGAGTGCGTCGCCGAGGCCCGCGATCTCCAGGGCTTCTTCCATGTGGGCGTCCTCGGCCGGGCGGCCCGTCGCCTGCCAGTACAGCTCCAGGTTCTCGCGGCCGGAGAGGTGCGGGAGGAAGCCGGCGCCCTCGACGAAGGCGCCGACGCGGGAGAGGACGGGAGCGCCGGGGCGGATGGCGTGCCCGAAGACGCGGATCTCGCCGCCGTCGGGCCTGATGAGGCCCATCAGCATGCGCAGGGTGGTGGTCTTGCCGGCGCCGTTGGGGCCGAGGAGTCCGAGAACCTGGCCCTTCTCGACGCGGAACGACAGGTCCCGTACGGCGTACCGGTCCGACGACTTCGCGTACCGCTTGCTCAGGTCGGTGATCTGGAGCGGGACTTCGGCCAGTTCGGGGTCCGGGGCGGAGGGTGCCGCCGTACGCCTGCGGCCGGACAGGAGCAGGGCCAGGGCGATCGCGGCGCCCGCGAGGGGCAGCCACCACACCCAGGCGGGCAGCCCGGCCGAGGCCGTGGTGACGCCGGGGGCGGTCGGGATCTTCAGGTCGCTCGTGACGGAGACGGTGTACGTGGCCGGGGCGACCGGTGAGGCGTACGCGAGGTCCGTGGAGGCGAGGACCAGGCGGAGACGGTGGCCCTGTTCGACCTCGTGGTCGATGGCCGGGAGGGTGATGGTGACGTCCTTGCCCTCCTTGGCGCCCTCGACCCTGAGCGGGGTGACGAGCTGGCCGGGCAGCACCTGTTGCCTGCCGTTGGCCGAGACGTCGTACACCTTGGCGAAGAGGACGGCGTCCTCGCTGGTCGACTTGACGTGGACGGTGACCGTGGGGGAACCGGTGATCCGTACGTCGTCGGCGACCGGCGCCGATTCGAAGCGTGCGTTCTGCCCCGGGAAGTCGAGCGAGACGCCGACGCCGAGCGAGGAGAGCTGGGAGAGTCCGCCCGCCGCGCCGAGGCCGGGCAGGGAGGAGACGGCGGGCGGGGCGGCGCCGGCCGGGTTGTCGAACGTCTGCTCCCGGCCGGTCAGGGCGACCTCGCGCCGGCCGCTCTCCAGCCCCGGATAGGTGTCCGAGGTGGCGCCGCGCAGGGTCGCCGCCCCGTCGGTGGAGTCGACACCGCCGGTGCGGGTGACGCGGAAGGCGGGGCCGGTGTCGGCGCCCTTGTCGTCCTTCAGGTACCGGTCGAACCACGACTTGATCCGGGACTCGACGCGGCTCGTCTCCATGTCGCCGCCGTCATGGCCGCCCGCGATCCAGTCGACGTCCACGGGCGCGCCGTTGGCGCGGATCGCCTTCGCGGCGGCGTCGGCCTGGCCGAGCGGGAAGAGGGAGTCCGTCTGGCCCTGGATCAGCAGGGTGGGCACCTTGATGCGGTCACCGACGGCGGCGGGTGACCGGTCGGCGAGGAGGGTGGTGGCCTCGGCGTCCGGCCGGCCGGCCTCGGCGACCCGGTCGTACATCCCGCACAGCGTGGCCTCGAACCGGTCGCAGCCGCCGCCGGTGTTGATGAAGATGCCGGCCCACTGCTTCTTGAAGACGCCGCCCGGGAACAGGGCGTCCGCGAGGTTCCAGTAGGTGATCGCGGGCGCGATGGCGTCGACCCGCTGGTCGTACCCGGCGGCGAGGAGGGAGACGGCGCCGCCGTAGGACCCGCCGGCCATGCCCACGCGCGGGTCGCCGCTCTTGTCGAGCTGGACCTCGGGGCGCGCGGCGAGCCAGTCGATGAGTTTCGAGACGTCGGCGACCTCGGCCTTCGGGTCGTTCAGCCCGATCTTCCCGGTCGATCTGCCGAAGCCCCGGGCGGACCAGGTCAGCACCGCGTACCCGTCGCGGGCGAGGTTCTGGGCCTGGGACCGTACGTCGTCCTTGCTGCCGCCGAAGCCGTGCGCGAGGAGGACGGCGGGGCGGCGGTCGGAGTCCGGACCCGCGGTGAAGTACGAGGTGTCGATGCGCACCCCGCCGCCCATGTCCATGACCCGGTCGGCGCGGTGCACCGCGGGCGCCTCGTCCGAGGCGACAGCCGTCCACGTACCGGCACCGGCGAGCAGGGCGACGGCGGCGGCCACGGCGACCAGCCGCCGTGGCCGCCGGAGCCGCGCTCCCCGCAGTCCGGGCATTCGAAGATCCATACGTCAACGGTACGGGCCGCCACTGACATCCGGGGCAACCGGCGGTCGGAACCTCGTGCCATCCTCCGGGCGTACGGCACGGGTACGGCGTACACCAGGCGTGGTACGAACGGGCACATGGAGATTCCGTCTGAGGAGATTCGGCCTGGGGAAATCCCGTCCGGGGAGATTCGATCGGTGGAGACTCGGTCTGTGGATATTCGCCGCGCCCTGACGGTCGCCGAGCTGGCCGCCGCCGAACACCTCTTCGACCACCCGGTCCGCACCGAGTGGGCGGAACGTTTCCTGTCGTCCACCGGACATCACCTGTATCTGGCCTACGAGTCCGCCGACGCGACAGCCCCCGTCGGCTTCGTGAGCGGCGTCGAGACGATCCACCCGGACAAGGGTGCGGAGATGCTGCTGTACGAACTGGGGGTGGCCGAGTCGCACCGGCGCAGGGGGATCGGGCGGGCCCTGGTGCGGCGGCTGGCGGGGCTGGGGCGTGAACTCGGGTGCTACGGGATGTGGGTGCTGGTCGACACCGACAATGACGTCGCCCTCGCCACGTATCGGAGTGCGGGTGGGAAGGACGACGGGGTGTGCGCGGTGGTGAACTGGGAGTTCGAGTAGGGCCTCAACCGCCGGACAGGGCCTCCGGGCGCGAAGATCCGTAGCGCTCACGTCAATGGCGCAACCCGGCCCGGATCACGCGGGGGGCGTCCCGGTGGGAGTTCGGACCTCACGAGTGATCAGGTCAGGTCAGGTCTGAGCGTCGCCGGTCAGTGAAGGCACGGCGTACGGGCGCAGGATCATGAGCGAGTTCTGCGGTTCGGCCCTCATGGCGAAGGGGAACCGGTCGAGGCCGAGACAGAGGGCGACGTCGTCGGGGTGGGCTCCTTGGCGTACGCCCTCCGTCAGTTCCGTGGCGGCTCGGGACTCGGCGGCGCGGCGGAGGAACTCGGTGGGATCCGTCGCAGCCTCGGTGACTCTCCGGGCGATGTACTGGGCGCACGCCAGATCCTCGTCGGCCCGGCCGTCCTCGCCGGTGACCACGAACGTGACGCTGTCACTCGCGCGGGTCCGCAGGAGCCGAGCCGTTGCCTCCGCCACCACGAAGCCGGCGCACAGCACCAGCGACGCCTCCTTGACCGCGAGGGCGCCGACCGTGCCTGCCGTGGTCTTCTGCACGACGGTCCGTCCGCCGAGGTCGACGGATCGCAGCATGCCGGGCGAGTTGACCATGTCGAACCCGGGCGCGGGCGGCCCGTCCTTGAGCGCCGTCCAGTCCGGGTGGGCCGCCTTGAGCGCCAGAGCGTCGTCCAGTGACTCGGCGAGAACGATCTTTTCCGCCCCTTGGGCAAAGGCCCAGGCCGCCACGGTGAAAGCACGCATGACGTCGACCACGACCGCCACGGACGGGGTTTCGGTCAGCTCGGGGATACCGAGGAACTGAGCGTCCATTCTCATCATGGTCGCGTACGCCCGGCCCGGAGCATCCGGGATGTTGCGGATCCGGTTCGGAACGGCAATGCCCGCCGACCTGGAAGTAGCGGGTCGGCGGGCATGCGTACCGGGTTCTCAGTGGTTGCGCGGGAAGCCCAGGTCGACGCCCGAGGGACCGTCCGCCGGGTCGGGCCAGCGGGTCGTGACGACCTTGCCGCGGGTGTAGAAGTGGGTGCCGTCGTTGCCGTAGATGTGGTGGTCCCCGAAGAGGGAGTCCTTCCAGCCGCCGAACGAGTGGTAGCCCACCGGGACGGGGATCGGGACGTTGACGCCGACCATGCCCGCCTCGACCTCCAGCTGGAAGCGGCGGGCCGCGCCGCCGTCCCGGGTGAAGATCGCGGTGCCGTTGCCGAAGGGGGAGGCGTTGATCAGCGCCAGGCCCTCCTCGTAGGTGTCGACGCGCAGGACGGTCAGGACCGGGCCGAAGATCTCGTCCTGGTAGGCCTTTGCCGACGTGGGCACCTTGTCGAGGAGCGAGATGCCGATCCAGTGGCCGTCCTCGAAGCCCTCGACCGTGAAGCCGCTGCCGTCGAGGACGACCTCCGAGCCCTCGGCCGCCGCGCCCGTGACGTACGAGGCCACCTTGTCGCGGTGGACCTTGGTGATGAGCGGGCCCATCTCGGAGGTGGGGTCGTTGCCGGGGCCGATCTTGATCTTCTCGGCGCGCTCGCGGATCTTCTCCACCAGTTCGTCGCCGATCGCGCCGACCGCCACGACCGCGGAGATCGCCATACAGCGTTCGCCCGCCGAGCCGTAGGCCGCCGACACGGCGGCGTCGGCCGCCGCGTCCAGGTCCGCGTCCGGGAGGACCAGCATGTGGTTCTTGGCTCCGCCCAGGGCCTGGACGCGCTTGCCGTTCGCCGAGGCCGTGGTGTGGATGTAGCGGGCGATGGGAGTCGAGCCCACGAACGAGACCGCCTTGACGTCCGGGTGCTCCAGGAGGCGGTCGACCGCCACCTTGTCGCCGTGGACGACGTTGAAGACGCCGTCCGGCAGGCCCGCCTCGGACAGCAGTTCGGCGAGCTTCATGGCCGCCGACGGGTCCTTCTCGGACGGCTTCAGCACGAACGTGTTGCCGCACGCGATGGCGATCGGGAACATCCACATCGGCACCATGGCCGGGAAGTTGAACGGCGTGATGCCCGCGACGACGCCGAGGGGCTGGCGGATGGACGAGACGTCGACACGGCTCGCCACCTCCGTCGACAGCTCGCCCTTCAGCTGCACGGTGATACCGCACGCGAGTTCGACGATCTCCAGGCCGCGGGCCACCTCACCCAGCGCGTCGGAGTGCACCTTGCCGTGCTCCGCCGTGATCAGCTCGGCGATCGCGTCGCGGTTGGCGTCCAGCAGCGCGCGGAACTTGAAGAGGATGGTGCTGCGCTTGGCCAGGGACGACCTGCCCCAGGTCGCGTACGCGTCCTTGGCTGCCGCGACCGCCGCGTCGACCTCGTCGACCGTCGCGAAGGCGACGTTCGTGGTGACCGCGCCGGTCGCGGGGTCGGTGACCGGCCCGTACGTGCCCGACGCGCCCTCGACGGTCTTGCCGCCGATCCAGTGGTTGACGATCTTCGTCATGCCCAGGTTCTCCTTCACAGATGGCGGCGTCGGGTAGAGACGTGCCGTTCGTACAGCTCACGTGCCTTGACCGCCGACGGGCGGGTCGCGGTCTCGGCCACAGGAACATCCCACCAGGCCTGCGCCGGAGGCGCGCCCGACACTGTGTCTGCCGTTTCCGTCTCGACGTAGACACAAGTGGGAGTGTCGGCGGTACGGGCCTCGGCGAGCGCCGCCCGCAGCTCCCGTACCGTCTTCGCGCGCAGGACGCGCATGCCCAGGCTCGCCACGTTGGCGGCCAGGTCCACGGGCAGGGGGGCGCCCGTGTACGTTCCGTCGTCCGCCTGGTAGCGGTAGGCGGTGCCGAAGCGCTCGCCGCCGACCGACTCGGACAGGCCGCCGATGGACGCGTAGCCATGGTTCTGGATGAGGAGGAGCTTGATGGCGATCCCCTCCTGTACGGCCGTCACGATCTCCGTCGGCATCATCAGGTACGTGCCGTCGCCCACCAGCGCCCAGACGGGACGCTCGGGCGCCGCCAGTTTCACACCGATCGCGGCCGGGATCTCGTATCCCATGCAGGAGTAGCCGTATTCCAGGTGGTACTGGTCCTGCGACCGGGCGCGCCAGAGTTTGTGCAGGTCACCGGGGAGCGAACCGGCCGCGTTGATGATGATGTCCGACTCGTCGGCGAGGGCGTCCAGCGCGCCCAGCACCTGGGGCTGCGTCGGGCGTACGTCCGGCTCGTCGGCCTCGTAGGCGGCGTCGACGCGCTGTTCCCAGCGCTCCTTGTCCTCGGTGTACTCGCGGGCGTACCCGTCCGTGACCCGGTGCTCGTGGAGCGCCAGTGCTTCCGTCAGCTGCTCCAGCGCGCTGCGGGCGTCCGCGATCAACGGGGTGGCGGACAGCTTGTGGCCGTCGTACGGAGCGAGGTTGAGGTTCAGGAAGCGGACGCCCGGCTCCGCGAACAGGGTGTGGGAGGCCGTGGTGAAGTCCGTGTAGCGGGTGCCGACCCCTATCACCAGGTCTGCCAGGCGCGCGAGTTCGTCCGCCGTAGCCGTTCCCGTGTGGCCGATGCCGCCTACGTCCTGGGGGTGGTCGTGGCGCAGGGAGCCCTTGCCGGCCTGGGTGGAGGCGACCGGGATGCGGGTCGCCGAGGCGAACTCCGCCAACGCCCCCTCGGCGCGGCTGTGGTGGACCCCGCCGCCCGCGACGATCAGGGGACGGCGGGCGGCACGGACCACCCGGACCGCTTCCGCCAGTTCGTCGGGGTCGGCGGCTGGGCGGCGTACGTGCCACACGCGGTCGGCGAAGAACTCGTCCGGCCAGTCGTACGCCTCGGCCTGAACGTCCTGCGGGAGAGCGAGAGTTACCGCGCCTGTCTCGACGGGGTCGGCGAGGACCCGCATCGCTTGGAGCGCCGCCGGGATCAGTGCCTCGGGGCGTGTGACGCGGTCGAAGTACCTCGACACCGGGCGCAGACAGTCGTTGACCGACACGTCGCCCGCGTACGGGACTTCGAGCTGCTGGAGAACCGGGTCCGCCGGGCGGGTCGCGAAGGTGTCGCCGGGGAGAAGGAGCACCGGGAGGTGGTTGATCGTGGCGAGCGCGGCGCCGGTGACGAGGTTGGTCGCGCCCGGGCCGATCGATGTCGTCACGGCGTGCGTGGAGAGGCGGTTGGACTGACGGGCGTAGCCAACTGCCGCGTGCACCATGGACTGTTCGTTGCGGCCCTGGTGGAACGGCATGTCGTCGGCGTACTCGACGAGCGCCTGGCCGAGCCCGGCGACGTTCCCGTGGCCGAAGATGCCCCAGGTGGCCTCGATCAGGCGGCGGCGGACGCCGTCCCGCTCGGTGTACTGGGCGGCCAGGAAGCGTACGAGCGCCTGCGCGACCGTGAGCCTCGTCGTCGAGTTCGTGGAGGTGGTCGAGGTGGGCGGGGTCATCGGTGTCCCCCTGTGCTGTCCGGGTGTGCCAAGTGGACCTCCGGCGCGGGGCCGTAGCGAGCGGGGAGTCGTCGCCCGCACTTCGCTCCTGCCAGGGCGAAGCGGTCTCCCGCGCCGGAGGCGATCAGTGCCCGGGCGTTCCGGGGTGCGTGCGCGAGGTCGATGACCGACGCGAACACCCTTTTCCTGCCCAGGAGTTGGAAGTCGTCGTGCGCCGCGCCGGACGCCGCCCGCACGGTACAGCCGCCGTACCCCTCTGTCATCGCGCGCCTCACAGGAGTCCGACGGCGGTGTCCACGGCGGCGGACACATCGCCGTCCGCCGGATACAGCAGCGAGCGGCCGACCACCAGGCCCTGGACGGTGGGGAGTTGGAGCGCACCGCGCCACTTCTCGTACGCGCCCTCCTGGTCGTCCCCGACCTCACCGCCGAGCAGCACGGCGGGCAGGGTGGAGGTCTGCATGACCTCGGCCATGTCGTCCGGGTTCTCGGTGACGGGGACCTTCAGCCAGGTGTACGCCGAACTGCCGCCCAGGCCCGACGCGATGGCGATGGACTTGGTGACGGCCTCGGCGGAGAGGTCGTTGCGGAGCTTGCCGTCGGGGCCACGCCTGCTGATGAACGGCTCGACGAAGAGCGGGAGTTGCCTTTCGGCCATCGCGTCGATCGCGTGGGCCGTGGACTCCAGGGTGGTGAGGGAGCCCGGGTCGTCGTAGTCGATGCGTACGAGCAGTTTGCCGGCGTCGAAGCCGAGGCGTGCCATGTCCTCGGGGCGGTGGCCGGTGAAGCGGTCGTCGAGCTCGAAGCTGGCGCCGGAGAGGCCGCCGCGGTTCATCGACCCCATGACGACCTTGCCGTCGAGCGCGCCGAGGAGGAGCAGGTCGTCCAGGATGTCGGCGGTCGCGAGGACCCCGTCGACGCCGGGGCGGGACAGCGCGAGGCACAGACGTTCGAGCAGGTCGGCCCGGTTGGCCATGGCCAGCCCGCGGTTGCCGACACCGAGGGCGCCGCGGGCCGGGTGGTCGGCGGCGACGATCATCAGCCGGCCGGAGTCCCCGAGGAGAGGGCGGCGGGTCCGCCGGGCGGCGGCTTCCGCGATGGCCTCGGGGTGCCGGGCACGGGTGGCGGCGAGGGCGGAGATGTCCACGGGGGCGAGAGGGCTGGTGCCGCTGCTTGTGGCGTTGCCGATGGACGCGAGGGACGCGGTGGAACTCATCGCACCGCTCCCGCCGCGAGTGCCGCCTCGACCTCGGTCGGGGTGGGCATCGCCGACGAGCACTCCAGGCGGGAGGCGACGATCGCGCCGGCCGCGTTGGCGTACCGCATGACGCGCTCCAGGTCCCAGCCTTCGAGGAGACCGTGGCAGAGGGAGCCGCCGAAGGCGTCACCGGCGCCGAGGCCGTTGAGGACGTTCACGGGGAGCGGGGGCACCTCTGCCGTCTCGCCCTTGCTGTTGACGGCGAGAACACCCTTAGGGCCCTGCTTGACGACCGCCAGTTCGACTCCGGCGTCGAGGAGGGCGCGGGCGGCGGCGTGCGGCTCGCGTACACCGGTCGCCACCTCCACCTCGTCGAGGTTGCCGACGGCGACGGTGGTGTGGCGCAGGGCCTCGGTGTAGAAGGGGCGCGCCGACTCGGGGTCCTTCCAGAACATGGGGCGCCAGTCGAGGTCGAAGACCGTCGTACCGGACTTGGCGCGGTGCGCGAGGGCGGCCAGGGTCGCCGCGCGGCTGGGCTCCTCACTCAGGCCGGTGCCCGTGACCCAGAAGACGCTCGCCTCGCCGACCGCGTCCAGGTCCAGCTCGTGGACGTCGATCTCAAGATCCGGCGCCTTGGGCTGCCGGTAGAAGTACAGCGGGAAGTCGTCCGGCGGGAACACCTCGCAGAACGTGACCGGGGTGTTGAGGCCGGGGACCGAGGTGACCCAGCGGTCGTCCACGCCGAAGTCGCGCAGGGCGTCGTGCAGATAGCGCCCGAAGGCGTCGTCACCGGTCCGCGTGATCACCGCGGTGCTGCGCCCGAGGCGGGACGCGGCGACCGCGACGTTCGTCGCCGAGCCGCCGAGGAACTTTCCGAATGACGTCACCTGGGCGAGCGGCACACCGGTCTGCAGTGGATACAGGTCCACTCCGATCCGCCCCATGGTGATCAGGTCGTACGCCATCGACTTCCCTTCGCGTTTCTTCGGCTCAAGCGGCTCACGTGGCTCGCACTGCTCGTACATCGGTCGGCACATCGGTCGGCACAGCAGTGGTCACGGCAGTCGTCACAGCGGCTCGCACTCAGGTCTAGCCCGCTTCACGGAGCCCTGTCAATACTTTGTCCGGACATTCGGACCAGACCTTGACACGCGTCCAGGCATCGGCTGAAGCTGACGCCCATGACTACGGTGTCCCCTTCCTCCGCTTCCTCCCAGTCAAGTCCCCCGCTGTCACGCATCCGGGTCGGCTCGGCGCCAGACTCCTGGGGCGTGTGGTTCCCGGACGACCCCCAGCAGGTTCCCTGGCAGCGCTTCCTCGACGAGGTCTCGCAGTCCGGCTACGAGTGGATCGAGCTGGGCCCGTACGGGTACCTGCCGACCGACCCGGCCGTCCTCACCGAGGAGACGGCCAGGCGCGGGCTGAAGGTCTCCGCCGGCACGGTCTTCACCGGGCTGCACCATGGCGAGTCCGTCTGGGAGAAGACCTGGGCGCACGTCGCGGACAACGCGGTGCTCGCCCAGGCCATGGGCGCGTCCCACCTGGTGGTCATCCCGTCCTTCTGGCGGGACGACAAGACCGGTGAGGTGCTGGAGCCGGACACGCTGACGCCCGAGCAGTGGCGCAACCTGACCACGCTGACCGAGCGGCTCGGGCACGAGGTGCGGGAGCGGTACGGCCTGCAGATCGTCGTCCACCCGCACGCCGACACCCACATCGACAGCGAGGCGAACGTCACCCGCTTCCTCGACGGCACCGACTCGTCGCTCGTCTCGCTGTGCCTGGACACGGGCCACTACGCCTACTGCGGCGGCGACAGCGTCAAGCTGATCGAGACCTACGGCGAGCGGATCGGCTACCTGCACCTCAAGCAGGTCGACCCCGAGATCCTCGCGGACGTACGGGCGAACGAGGTTCCGTTCGGCCCGGCGGTAGCCCGCGGTGTCATGTGCGAACCCCCGGCCGGGGTGCCGGAGTTGGGGCCCGTCCTGGCCGCCGCCCAAAAGCTGGACGTGGACCTGTTCGCGATCGTCGAGCAGGACATGTACCCGTGCGAGCCGGACAAGCCGCTGCCGATCGCACAGCGGACGCGAGCGTTCCTGAGGTCCTGCGGGGCGTAGCGCTCCGCGGGATCGGCGGTTCCCCCATCCGCGGGCCGGTGGGGGCTGGTCGCGCAGTTCCCCGCGCCTCTTAGGGGGCGCTGACCCGCACCGGGGACTTACCAGCCCCCTCCACGTCCGCCACCCTCTTCCCTATCGGCGTGCACCCCGCAGGTCAACGAGCCACTCCGGCCTGTGGGCGTGCGCCTTTTCATCACTCGTGTCACAAAAGCCCCTCTCCTGTCACACATGTCGCGCGTACGCGGATTCTACGTCACATGACGTCAACAGGTGATCACTAGGGGTAACCAAAGGTCGTTTAACGGGCAATGGCTTTGTGATCGCCAGCGCAGCGTCCGGCTCCCCCGACGGCCGACCCTGGCCGACCCCGTGACGCACGCGACAGGGAGGTGCACCGATGACCGACCGACGGCTCTGGTCGTACAAAGAGATCGCCGCACACATCCGTGTCCAGCCGGACACCGTGCGGTCGTACCGCAAACACGGTCTGCTGCCCGCCCCCGACCATGTGGAGGGCGGCAAGCCCTACTGGTACGCCGACACCGTACGGGCATGGGTCGCGGCCCGCCCCGGCAACCGCGGCCGAAGAGACGGCTGAGACACCCCGAGCCCCGGCCGTGCCCCGCCCGTCACGAGCGGGGCGCGGCCGTTACTGGTCCGCCGGGGCATACGAGGGGGGAAGCCGAGGATCCAGACATGGGAGCCCGCACCGCGTGGCGTTGCACGTCTTCGCCTTCAACCGTTCCTGTGGGCTGAGCGGGCGTGAGTCCGTTCAGCCGCGCGCCCCGAACGGTCTTGGGCGAGCTGGTCCCCGGCCTACTCGACCCCGGGTGGCGCCACGCATCCTGTGCGTGGTCCGAGCCCGGGAGGCCCCCGCGGCCGGAGGCCGCTGACGGACACGGCCCTCACGACCTGACCAGGGCGAGTGGATCGACGCCGTACGCATGTCGGTCCTCTCCCACGGATGTGCCGCACACCGCGGGTGTCCCGGCCTCGAAGAGGTCAGCGCCACGGCTCGATGACCGTCACCCCCGCCCCCGGCCCCGCCCCCATCGCCGCCAGCGCGGCCGGGGACTCGGTCAGCGGGATGGTGGAGGTGACCAGCAGGTCCGGCCGCAGGACGCCCGCCGCCACCGACTCCAGCATCGGCGGGTAGGTGTGGGCGGCCATGCCGTGGCTGCCCAGGAGTTGGAGCTCGAGAGCGACAACGCGGGCCATCGGGACGGGTGTCGTACCGGTGTCCGACGGGAGCAGGCCGACCTGCACATGGCGGCCACGGCGGCGCAGGCCGCTGACCGAGGCCGCGCAGGTGACCGGTGAGCCGAGCGCGTCCAGCGACAACTGAGCACCGCCGCCGGTCAGTTCACGTACCGCCGCTGCCGTGTCGCCGGTGGTGGCCGCGTTCACGCACTCCGCCGCGCCGAACTTCCGCGCCAGTTCCAGTGCCCCGGGGGACACGTCGACAGCGACGACCCGGGCACCGGAGGCCGCCGCGATCATCACCGCGGAGAGGCCCACGCCACCGCACCCGTGCACGGCGACCCACTCCCCCGCCGACACCCGCCCGAGCTGGACCACCGCCCGGTACGCCGTCGCGAACCGGCAGCCCAGCGAGGCCGCCGTCCCGAAGGACATCTCCTCCGGCATGGCGACGAGGTTCACGTCGGCGTGGTCCAGCGCCACGAACTCCGCGAACGAGCCCCAGTGCGTGAACCCGGGCTGGGTCTGCCGCTCGCACACCTGCTGGTCACCGGCCGCGCAGGACGGGCAGCTCCCGCAGGCGCAGACGAAGGGCACCGTGACCCGGTCCCCGGCCCGCCAGCCGCCCACCCCGGCGCCGACCGCCTCGACGACACCGGCGAGTTCATGGCCGGGCACGTGCGGCAGCGCGATGTCGGGGTCGTGGCCCATCCAGCCGTGCCAGTCGCTCCGGCACAGCCCGGTGGCCTCGACGCGCACCACGACACCGTGCGGCGCGGGCACCGGGTCCGGTACCTCCCGCACCTCGGCCGGCTCCCTGTACCGCTCGAACACCACCGCACGCATACGCCCTCGCCCTCACCGTCGCCGTCCCCCGTACCGGAGATCTTGCCACTGACACGAGCAAAGTACCCCCCAGGGGTATAGTAGTGTGAGACTCACAGGGCACGTGCGCCACGACGACGCCCTCGATGACACCTCGAAGAGGAGCAACGACATGACCGCCCAGACCGACACCCCCGGTTCCGTCACCGCCGTCTACCAGGTGACCGGCATGAGCTGCGGGCACTGCGAGGGCTCGGTCTCGACCGAGCTCTCCGAGCTTGCCGGCGTCACCTCGGTGAAGGCCGTCGCCGCCACCGGTGAGGTCACCGTGGTGTCCGAGGCCCCGCTCGACGAGGCCGCCGTGCGCGCCGCGGTGGACGAGGCGGGCTTCGAGCTGGCCGGCCGGGCCTGACCGTACGGACGCGGCGACCATGACCAGCACCAGCACCGAGACCCCGGCAGTCACCCCCCATGAGGTCGAGCTGACCATCGGCGGGATGACGTGTGCCAGCTGCGCGGCCCGCGTCGAGAAGAAGCTCAACCGCATGGACGGCGTCCTCGCCACGGTCAACTACGCGACGGAGAAGGCGAAGATCGCGTACGGCGACGGGGTCGGGGTCGACGATCTGATCGCCACCGTCGTGAGGACGGGGTACACGGCCGAGGAGCCGCCCCCGCCGGCTGTGACTGAGGCGCCCGCTGCCGAGCAGGACACGGACCCCGAACTGGCCGGTCTGCGGGAGCGGCTCGTCGTCTCCGTACTGCTCGCCGCGCCCGTCGTCCTGATGTCCATGATTCCCGCGCTCCAGTTCGACAACTGGCGGTGGCTCGCGCTGACGCTGACCTCGCCGGTCGTCGTCTGGGGCGGACTGCCCTTCCACCGGGCCGCGTTCACCAACGCGCGGCACGGCGCGGCCACCATGGACACCCTCGTGTCGGTCGGCACGCTCGCCGCGTACGGCTGGTCCCTGTGGGCGCTGTTCTGGGGCGACGCGGGCAGGCCCGTGACACCGGGCATGGCGGGGATGCCAGGGATGACCGGTACGGACGGGATGACCGGGATGGGGATACGGGAGAGCTTCTCGTTCACCGCCTCCCGCACCGGCGGCTCCGCGGAGATCTACCTCGAAGTCGCCGCCGGGGTCGTCGCGTTCATCCTGCTGGGGCGCTATCTGGAGGCCCGCGCCAAGCGGCGCTCGGGCGCGGCCCTGCGGGCGCTCATGGAACTGGGCGCGAAGGATGTCTCCGTACTGCGCGGGGGGCGTGAAGTGCGCGTTCCGGTCGGCGAGTTGGCGATCGGTGACCGGTTCGTCGTACGGCCCGGGGAGAAGATCTCCACCGACGGCACGGTCGTCGAGGGAGCCTCGGCGGTCGACGCGTCGATGCTGACCGGCGAGTCCGTGCCGGTCGACGTGAGTGCCGGGGACGCCGTCACGGGCGCGACCGTGAACGCCGGGGGCCGACTGGTCGTCGAGGCGACCCGGGTCGGCGCGGACACCCAGCTCGCGCGGATGGCCCGGCTGGTGGAGGACGCGCAGAACGGCAAGGCCGACGTGCAGCGGCTCGCCGACCGGATCTCCGGGATCTTCGTACCGGTGGTGCTGCTGATCGCGGCCGGTACGTTCGGCGGCTGGCTCGGCGTCACGGGCGACACGGTCGCCGCCTTCACCGCCGCCGTCGCCGTCCTGATCATCGCCTGCCCGTGTGCGCTGGGCCTCGCCACCCCGACCGCGCTGATGGTCGGCACGGGGCGCGGGGCGCAGCTCGGCATCCTCATCAAGGGCCCCGAGGTCCTGGAGTCCACGCGCCGCGTCGACACGATCGTCCTGGACAAGACGGGCACGGTCACCACGGGCCGTATGACCCTCCAGGAGGTGTACGTCGCGGAGGGCGCCGACGAGAAGCAGGTGCTGCGGCTCGCGGGCGCCCTCGAGCACGCCTCCGAGCACCCGGTCGCCCGAGCGGTCGCCGCGGGGGCGGCGGAGCGGGTCGGGACACTGCCGGAGGCCGAGAACTTCGAGAACGTGCCCGGGCGGGGCGTGCGAGGGCGCGTCGACGGGCACGAGGTGGCCGTGGGACGGCTCGTGGACGGGCTGTCGGGGCCGCTCCCGGAGGAGTTGGCCCACGCGAAGGCGGAGGCCGAGAGCAGCGGACGTACGGCCGTCGTGGTGGCCTGGGACGGCGTGGCGCGCGGTGTCCTCACCGTCGCCGACGCGGTCAAGGAGACCAGCGCCGAGGCCGTGCGCGAGCTGCGCGAGCTGGGGCTCACGCCGGTGCTGCTGACCGGGGACAACCGGGCGGTGGCCCAGGCGGTGGCGAAGGCCGTCGGGATCGACCAGGTGATCGCGGAAGTCCTGCCCGAGGAGAAGGTCGACGCCGTACGACGGCTCCAGGCCGAGGGGCGGACCGTCGCGATGGTCGGCGACGGGGTGAACGACGCGGCGGCGCTGGCCACGGCCGATCTGGGCCTGGCGATGGGTACGGGCACGGACGCGGCGATCGAGGCGAGTGATCTGACGCTGGTGCGCGGGGATCTACGGGTGGCCGCGGACGCCATCCGGCTGTCCCGGAAGACGCTCGCGACCATCAAGGGCAACCTGGCGTGGGCGTTCGGCTACAACGTGGCCGCGCTGCCGCTTGCCGCTGCCGGGCTGCTGAACCCGATGATCGCGGGGGCCGCGATGGCCTTTTCCTCGGTCTTCGTGGTGACGAACAGCCTCCGTCTGCGCACGTTCCGCTGAGATCGGCTCCTCCCTGCCGAAGTTACCGGCAGTACGCACAAGTCGGTGCCATAGTCCCTATGGAGTCCAACGCCAGCCTCACATAAGCTCTTCACAAGGCTCGCGCATCATCCTTACGCTTGGGCCCCGGTCGCGACAACCGGGATCCGGCGTACCTCGAGGACATATGCGGGAGACGCAGATCACACTGCTGTGAACGTAACCATCGAAGGGCTTCAAAGGTCTAAGTTGGCGATGTCGGACAGCGTCTTGGGGGGCGTTGAACGACGTCTGAGGATGTCTTGGGGGACGTCCTCGGAGATGCGTTGCCGGGACACGTACACCGGGAAGCTTGAGCGGCCCACCCCAGCGTGCGCGTCCCGGCAGATCGCACACAGCAGGAGTACGGCGAGTTTTGCTCGTTTTGCTCAACAGCCGTCACTATGGCGGTAGCACAACAACGGTCGCCCAGGCGGCCTGCACACCAGTGATAGCGAATTCAGGCGCTGTCCTCCGAAACGCCCGGCCGGATCCCGTGGGGGGAATCCGCACCGGGACATGGGAAGGCGCCCTGTACGCCGGCCCGTGGGGGGACCGTCGGCAGGGCGCCTTCTGTTTTTCTCTTGTGGCTCGGTTCGCCTCCGGGCGCTACAGCCTGTGTCGAGAGCCCGACCGTGCTCGACCCGGCGGGCCTCCACGCGCTCGAACTCTCGACACAGGCGCGCCCTTCGGCTCACTCGCCGGGCGAACCGGCGTGAACGTGCAGGCGCGCCCGGCGTTACAAGCTCAGCGAGACCGACTGCTCAACGCTGCTCCACCGGCACGAAGTCGCGCTCCACCACGCCCGTGTAGATCTGGCGGGGGCGGCCGATGCGCGAGCCCGGCTCCTTGATCATCTCGTGCCACTGGGCGATCCAGCCCGGGAGGCGGCCGAGGGCGAACAGGACCGTGAACATCTCGGTCGGGAAGCCCATCGCGCGGTAGATGAGGCCGGTGTAGAAGTCGACGTTCGGGTAGAGGTTGCGCGAGACGAAGTAGTCGTCGGAGAGCGCGTGCTCCTCCAGCTTCAGCGCGATGTCCAGCAGTTCGTCGGACTTGCCGAGGGCCGAGAGGACGTCGTGCGCGGCAGCCTTGATGATCTTCGCGCGCGGGTCGAAGGACTTGTACACCCGGTGGCCGAAGCCCATCAGGCGGACGCCGTCCTCCTTGTTCTTCACCTTGCGGATGAAGGAGTCGACATCGCCGCCGTTGGCCTGGATGCCCTCCAGCATCTCCAGCACCGACTGGTTGGCGCCGCCGTGCAGCGGGCCCCAGAGCGCGGAGATACCGGCCGAGATCGACGCGAACATGTTGGCCTGCGAGGAGCCGACCAGCCGGACCGTCGACGTCGAACAGTTCTGCTCGTGGTCGGCGTGCAGGATCAGCAGCTTGTCCAGGGCGGAGACGACGACCGGGTCGAGGTCGTACTCCTGCGCCGGCACCGAGAACGTCATACGGAGGAAGTTCTCGACGTAACCGAGGTCGTTGCGCGGGTAGACGAACGGGTGACCGATCGACTTCTTGTACGCGTACGCGGCGATCGTCGGAAGCTTGGCGAGCAGCCGGATCGTCGAGAGGTTGCGCTGCTTCTCGTCGAACGGGTTGTGGCTGTCCTGGTAGAAGGTCGACAGCGCCGAGACGACCGACGACAGCATCGCCATCGGGTGCGCGTCACGGGGGAAGCCGCGGTAGAAGTTCTTGACGTCCTCGTGCAGCAGGGTGTGCTGCGTGATCTCGTTCCTGAACAGGGAGAGCTCGTCCACGGTCGGAAGCTCGCCGTTGATCAGCAGGAACGCCACCTCAAGGAAGGTGGAGCGCTCGGCGAGCTGCTCGATCGGGTACCCGCGGTACCGGAGGATGCCCTGCTCACCATCGAGGTAGGTGACTGCGGATTTATAGGCGGCCGTGTTTCCGTAGCCGCTGTCCAGAGTGACCAGACCGGTCTGAGCTCGGAGCTTCCCGATGTCGAAGCCCTTGTCGCCGACGGTGCTGTCGATCACCGGGTAGGTGTACTCGCCGTCGCCGAACCGCAGTACTACAGCGTTGTTGGTGTGCTCGCTCACGTCATCCCTCACCGACGTTGTGCCTCTTCTTCGAGGTGCCCTGACTGTCTCTACCATCCCCCATTTGGCGCAGGAGAGTGCACTCGGGGTCGACCATTGGGCCTATTGGCGGCACTGAGTGCCGCCAACCTACTCATCCTGCCCCCCTTCGCCCTGGTTCCGGAAGTGCCCTGTGACCTTTGTGACTCATTTGATCGATCATTGTTCGCGATCGTTGCGACATCCACGACGGTCGCGACGGGCTGCCGCGGCTACGAGCGCAGCCGGAAGTCCAGTGCCGTACAACGCCGTCCCGCCGACACCGTGCGCACCGCCTGGCCTATCGCCTTGCGTGAACCGACGAGGACCACCAGCTTCTTCGCCCGGGTCACGGCCGTATACAAAAGGTTGCGCTGGAGCATCATCCAGGCACCCGTGGTGACCGGGACGACCACCGCCGGGTACTCGCTGCCCTGGGAGCGGTGGATGGTCACGGCGTACGCGTGGGCGAGTTCGTCCAGCTCATCGAAGTCGTACGGCACCTCCTCGTCCTCGTCCGTCAGTACGGTGAGGCGCTGCTCCACCTCGTCGAGCGAGGTGACGACGCCGACGGTGCCGTTGAAGACGCCGTTCTCACCCTTGTCGTAGTTGTTGCGGATCTGCGTGACCTTGTCGCCGACGCGGAAGACCCGGCCGCCGAACCGCTTCTCGGGGAGGTCGGGGCGGCCCGGGGTGATCGCCTGCTGGAGCAGTCCGTTGAGGTTTCCGGCGCCCGCCGGGCCCCGGTGCATCGGCGCGAGCACCTGGACGTCCCGCCGGGGGTCGAGGCCGAACTTGGCCGGAATTCGCCGTGCGGCCACATCCACGGTGAGCCGGCCGGCCTCCTCCGTGTCGTCCTCGACGAAGAGGAAGAAGTCCTTCATGCCGTCGGTGACCGGATGCTGCCCGGAGTTGATCCGGTGCGCGTTCGTCACCACGCCCGACTGCTGGGCCTGCCGGAAGACCTTGGTGAGCCGGACGGCGGGGACCGGGCTGCCGTCGGCCAGCATGTCCCGCAGGACCTCCCCGGCGCCGACGCTGGGGAGTTGGTCCACGTCCCCGACGAACAACAGGTGCGCGCCCGGCGCGACCGCCTTCGCCAGCTTGTTGGCGAGCAGCAGGTCCAGCATCGAGGCCTCGTCCACCACCACGAGGTCGGCGTCGAGAGGGCGGTCCCTGTCGTAGGCCGCGTCGCCGCCGGGCTTCAGCTCCAGGAGGCGGTGGACGGTGGAGGCCTCGGCGCCGGTGAGTTCGGCGAGGCGCTTGGCGGCGCGGCCGGTCGGGGCGGCCAGCACGACCTTGGCCTTCTTGGCGCGCGCCAGCTCGACGATCGAGCGGACCGTGAAGGACTTGCCGCAGCCCGGTCCGCCGGTGAGGACGGCGACCTTCTGCGTCAGCGCGAGTCGGACGGCGGCCTCCTGCTCGGGGGCGAGATCGGCCCCCGTACGCCCCTGGAGCCACGCCAGCGCCTTGTCCCAGGCCACGTCGTGGAAGGCGGGCATCCGGTCCTCGCCGGTGCGCAGGAGGCGCAACAGCTGGGCGGAGAGGGAGAGTTCGGCGCGGTGGAAGGGGACCAGGTACACGGCCGTCACGGGCTCCGAGTCGCCCTCGGGGCCGGGGACCTTCTCCCGTACGACACCGGGGTCCTCGCCCTCCTCCGGGGGCGCCGCGAGTTCGGCGAGACACTCGATGACGAGGCCCGTGTCGACCTGGAGGAGCTTCACCGCGTCCGCGATCAGCCGTTCCTCGGGGAGATAGCAGTGGCCCTGGTCGGTGGACTGCGAAAGGGCGTACTGGAGGCCCGCCTTGACGCGCTCGGGGCTGTCGTGCGGGATGCCGACGGACTGGGCGATCTTGTCGGCGGTGAGGAAGCCGATGCCCCAGACGTCGGAGGCGAGGCGGTAGGGCTGGTTCCTGACGACGGAGATCGAGGCGTCGCCGTACTTCTTGTAGATGCGCACGGCGATGGACGTGGAGACCTCGACACTCTGGAGGAAGAGCATGACCTCCTTGATCGCCTTCTGCTCCTCCCAGGCGTCGGCGATCTTCCTGGTGCGCTTGGGACCGAGGCCCGGCACCTCGATGAGCCGCTTGGGCTCCTCCTCGATGATCCGGAGGGTGTCCAGGCCGAAGTGCTGGGTGATCCGGTCGGCGAAGACCGGGCCGATGCCCTTGACCAGGCCCGAGCCGAGATAGCGGCGCATGCCCTGGACGGTGGCGGGCAGGACGGTCGTGTAGTTCTCGACCGTGAACTGCTTGCCGTACTGCTGGTGGGAGCCCCAACGGCCTTCCATGCGCAGGGACTCGCCGACCTGGGCGCCGAGCAGCGCGCCCACGACCGTGAGGAGGTCACCGGCGCCGCGGCCGGTGTCGACGCGGGCGACCGTGTAGCCGTTCTCCTCGTTGGCGTACGTGATCCGCTCCAGGACGCCTTCGAGGACGGCCAGGCGCCGTTCCCCCTGCGCCGCCTGTTTCGGACCGACCGCCTGATTCGACATGATCCGACGCTACCGCCCGGCACCGACAGGCCGCCTGGGCCTGTGGACAACGCCCCCTCCCCCGAAGGCCGTCACCCCATGGCGGACTTGATGTGGTCCAGCACCGTCCTGAAGTCCTCCGTCGGGGAGAACTCCACGAACTCGCAGTCCTCAAGGGCCTCCGGCACATGGCCGGGCGCCCAGTAGTACGCCTGTCCCGCCTCGTACGTCTCGTCGCCCTCGTCGGTGTGCATCAGCAGCCGGCCCTTGACCAGGTAGCCCCAGTGCGGGCACTGGCAGGCGTCGCCGGGCAGGCCCTTGAACACCGGCGTCATGTCCGCACCCCGCGGCAGGGTCACATAGCCGACCGAGAGGCCCCCGCCGATCACCTGCGTACGCAGCTCCACGCCATCGCCTTCGAGCGCGATGGGAACGTCGTTCCGAGTCGTCGCCGTCATGATTCCTCCGCTCCGGCCCGTGACGGACCTGGTCGGCCCAGCGGGAACTGGTCCGTACGTCAAGCCTGGCCCGGCCCGCCGGGGCCCGCGACCGCACGGCCGAGGCGCCGGGGACCCGGCGTGCCCGCTCGTCCTGGCCACGCGCATCACGATCCGGTATCGAGAATCGGCCAGGGGCTTGTTTACGTCTGTGTAATCGATTCCAATCTGTCTCCAGTCAGTCGTGTAAACGATTCCACACGACTACGGAACCACAAGGAGGTGGTCCGGCGATGGCGAGCATCAAGGACGTCGCCGCCGAGGCGGGCGTGTCCGTCGCCACGGTGTCGCGGGTCCTGAACGACCATCCGTCCGTCAGCGCGGACGCACGCGCACGCGTGCTGGCCGCCGTCGAGGCGCTGGGCTACCGCCCGAACGCCGTCGCCCGCTCCCTGCGCACCGACCAGACCCGCACCCTCGGCCTGGTCATCAGCGATGTGATGAACCCGTACTTCACGACCCTGGCCCGCTCGGTCGAGGAGGAGGCCCGCGCCCTCGGCTACAGCGTGGTCATCGGCAACGCCGACGAACGCCCCGACCTCCAGGACCACCACGTACGGACCCTGCTGGACCGCCGTATCGACGGCCTCCTCGTCTCCCCCACCGACGGCGGTTCCCCGCTGATGCTGGACACCGCGCGCGGGGGCACCCCGATGGTCTTCGTGGACCGCTGGATCCCCGGCGTGGACGTGCCGGTCGTACGGGCGGACGGGCGCGCGGCGGTCCGCGATCTCGTCTCCCACCTGTACGGGCTCGGGCACCGGCGGCTCGCGATCATCGCGGGTCCGGCGGCCACCACCACCGGCAGTGAGCGCGTCGAGGCCTTCCGGGAGGCCCTCGCCGAGTACGGGCTGCCGCTCCCCGACGCCTACACAGGGCAGGGCGACTTCCAGGCCGAGAGCGGGCGCCGGGTGACGGACGCCTTCCTCGACCTGGCCGAGCCGCCCGAGGTCGTCTTCGCGGCCGACAACCTGATGGCGCTGGGCGCCCTGGACGCCGTACGCGCGCGTGGGATGCGGGTTCCGCAGGACATCGCGCTCGCGGCCTTCGACGACATCCCGTGGTTCGTGCACACCGATCCGCCCGTCACGGCGATCGCGCAGCCGACCGGTGAGCTGGGGCGGGCCGCCGTCCGGGCCCTCGTCGACATGATCGAGGGACGCCCTCCGCAGTCCGTGACGCTGGCCGCGCACCTCGTCGTACGGCGGTCGTGCGGCCAGCCGGCCCCGACCCCATCCGAACAGCCCCCCGCAACGAACAGGAGCCTGTCGTGAGCAACCCGGACGAGTTGCTGCGCATCGAAGGCATACGGAAGTCCTTCCCCGGCGTGGTCGCGCTCGACGGCGTCGACTTCGATCTTCGCCGCGGTGAGGTGCACGTACTGCTCGGTGAGAACGGCGCGGGCAAGAGCACCCTCATCAAGATGCTCTCCGGCGCCTACCGCCCCGACGCCGGCCGCGTCCTCGTCGACGGCGAGGAGACCCGTATCCACGGGGCGCAGGACTCCGAGCGTCTCGGGATCGCCACCATCTACCAGGAGTTCAACCTCGTACCCGATCTGACGGTCGCCGAGAACATCTTCCTGGGGCGGCAGCCGCGCCGCTACGGGATGATCGACCGGAAGCGGATGGAGGCCGACGCCGCCGCGCTCCTCGATCGCGTGGGTGTGAACGTGTCCCCACGCGCGCGGGTGCGTGAACTCGGTATCGCACGGCTCCAGATGGTCGAGATCGCGAAGGCGCTGAGCCTGGACGCGCGCGTCCTGATCATGGACGAGCCGACCGCCGTCCTCACCTCCGAAGAGGTCGAGAAGCTGTTCGCGATCGTGCGCTCGCTGCGCGAGGACGGCGTCGGGATCGTCTTCATCACCCATCACCTGGAGGAGATCGCCGCCCTGGGGGACCGGGTGACGGTGATCCGGGACGGTAGAAGCGTCGGCCAGGTGCCCGCCGACACGCCCGAGGACGAGCTCGTACGGCTCATGGTCGGGCGGTCGATCGAACAGCAGTACCCGCGCGAGGCCGCCGAGCCTGGCGCCGCTCTCCTCACGGTGGAAGGGCTCACCCGGGACGGTGTCTTCCACGACGTGGGCTTCGAGGTGCGGGCCGGTGAGGTCGTCGGCATCGCGGGGCTGGTGGGGGCCGGGCGTACGGAGGTCGCGCGCGCGGTGTTCGGCGCCGATCCGTACGACAGGGGTTCCGTGTCCGTGGCGGGCGCCGTCGTGCGCGGGAGCGATGTCGGGGCCGCCATGGCCGCCGGGATCGGGCTCGTGCCCGAGGACCGCAAGGGGCAGGGGCTGGTGCTCGACGCCTCGGTCGAGGAGAACCTCGGCCTGGTCACCCTGCGGGCCGCGACCAGGGGCGGGCTGGTCGACCTCAGGGGGCAGCGGGCCGCCGCCGCGAAGGTCGCCGAGCAGTTGGGCGTACGGATGGCAGGGCTCGGCCAGCAGGTGCGCACCCTCTCCGGCGGCAACCAGCAGAAGGTCGTCATCGGCAAGTGGCTGCTCGCGAACACCAGGGTGCTGATCCTCGACGAGCCGACGCGCGGTATCGACGTCGGTGCCAAGGTCGAGATCTACCAGCTGATCAACGAGCTGACGTCCGCCGGTGCCGCCGTACTGATGATCTCCAGCGATCTGCCCGAGGTGCTCGGGATGAGCGACCGGGTGCTGGTGATGGCGCAGGGCCGGATCGCCGGTGAACTCACGGCCGCCGAGGCCACCCAGGACTCCGTGATGGCACTCGCCGTCGGCACGAACATCACCTCGAACATCAACTCGATCGACAACTCCGTCGACAACTCCGGGAACGAAGTGGAGGGCTCTCGTGGCCACTGACACGCTCAAGAGCACGACGGGCGCGAGTGGCGCCACGAGCGGCCTGCGCCGCGTCCTGCTCGACAACGGCGCGCTGACGGCGCTCATCGTCCTCGTCATCGCGATGTCGGCGCTGTCCGGCGACTTCCTGACGACGGACAACCTGCTCAACGTGGGCGTCCAGGCGGCCGTGACCGCCGTCCTCGCCTTCGGCGTCACCTTCGTGATCGTCTCGGCGGGCATCGATCTGTCGGTCGGTTCCGTCGCCGCCCTGTCGGCCACCGTCCTTGCCTGGGCGGCGACCTCGGAGGGCGTACCGGTCCCGATAGCGGTCCTGCTGGCCGTCGTCACGGGCATCGCGTGCGGCCTGGTCAACGGCTTCCTGATCTCGTACGGCAAACTGCCGCCGTTCATCGCCACGCTCGCCATGCTGTCGGTGGGGCGCGGTCTGTCCCTGGTGATCTCGCAGGGTTCGCCGATCGCGTTCCCGTCGTCCGTCTCGCACCTCGGTGACACGCTGGGCGGCTGGCTGCCGGTGCCCGTGCTGGTGATGGTGGCCATGGGGCTCGTCACCGCGTTCATCCTCGGCCGTACTTACCTGGGCCGTTCCATGTACGCGATCGGCGGCAACGAGGAGGCGGCCCGGCTCTCCGGGCTCCGGGTGAAGAAGCAGAAGCTGGCGATCTACGCGCTGTCCGGGCTGTTCGCCGCCGCCGCGGGCATCGTGCTCGCGTCACGGCTGTCCTCCGCGCAGCCGCAGGCCGCACAGGGGTACGAGCTGGACGCCATCGCGGCGGTCGTCATTGGTGGGGCTTCGCTGGCCGGTGGTACCGGTAAGGCGTCCGGGACGCTGATCGGTGCGCTGATCCTGGCGGTGCTCAGGAACGGCCTCAACCTCCTTTCCGTGTCCGCGTTCTGGCAGCAGGTCGTCATCGGTGTCGTGATCGCGCTGGCGGTGCTGCTCGACACGGTTCGGCGGAAGAGCGGGGCGACGGTGGCGCCCGCCGGGGCCTCCGGCGGCGGGGACCGGCGCAAGCAGGCGCTGACGTACGTGGTGGCAGCGGTGGTCGCGACGGCGATCGTGGGCGCCACCTCGCTGCTGCACAACGGTTCGTCGTCCGCGACGAACCAGAAGGTGGGCCTGTCCCTGTCGACGCTGAACAACCCCTTCTTCGTGCAGATCCGGGCCGGCGCCCAGGCGGAGGCCAAGAAGCTGGGCGTGGACCTGACCGTCACGGACGCCCAGAACGACGCCTCGCAGCAGGCCAATCAGCTGGAGAACTTCACCAGTTCGGGCCTCGGGGCGATCATCGTCAACCCGGTGGACTCGGATGCGACGGGACCGGCCGCGCGGGCCGTGAACAAGTCCGGTATCCCGCTCGTCGCGGTCGACCGTTCGGTCAACAACGCGGACACCGCGACGCTCGTCGCCTCCGACAACACGCTCGGCGGCAGGCTGGCCGCGAAGGCCCTCGCCGAGAAGCTGGGCGGCACGGGCACGATCGTCGTCCTCCAGGGCCAGGCGGGCACCTCCGCGAGCCGTGAGCGCGGCGCCGGCTTCACCGAGGGCCTGAAGGCCTACCCGGGCATCAAGGTCGTCGCCAGGCAGCCCGCCGACTGGGACCGCACCAAGGGCCTGGACGTCATGACCAACCTCCTCCAGGCCAACCCCGGCATCAACGGTGTCTTCGCCGAGAACGACGAGATGGCACTCGGCGCGATCAAGGCGCTGGGCGGCAAGGCGGGCACGTCGGTGCAGGTGATCGGCTTCGACGGTACGCCCGACGGACTGAAGGCGGTCGCGGACGGTTCGCTGTACGCGTCGGTCGCCCAGCAGCCCAAGGAGCTCGGGCGGATCGCGGTGCAGAACGCGCTGCGGGTCGCCGAGGGCAAGGGCGTCGAGAAGGCGGTGATGGTGCCGGTGAAGGTGGTCACGAAGGAGAACGTGGCGGCGTTCGGCGGCTGAGCCACGCCTCTCTCCGGGAAGTAGCTTCGCGGAACGCTTAGGAGAGCGCTGAGAAGAGCGTGAGGAGTGGTGGCAGGCCGGGAGCCTTTTGTCGAGGCTGCCCGGCCTGCTCACTGGCAGACCGGCCGAACCGACCTACTGACCGACCGGCGGCCGGTACAACTGACGGGTATGGGGAGACTGTTCATGTACGACTACGACCTGCTGGTCGTGGGATCGGCCAACGCCGACCTGGTGACCGTGGTCGAGCGGCGGCCCGCTGCCGGTGAGACGGTGCTCGGCTCCGACCTGGTCGTCCACCCGGGTGGCAAGGGCGCCAACCAGGCGGTCGCCGCAGCCCGGTTGGGGGCCCGTACGGCGTTGCTGGCGCGGGTCGGCAACGACGGCCACGGCCGCCTGCTGCTCGACTCGATGCGGGACGCCGGTGTCGACACGGTGGGCGTCCTGGTGGGCGGGGCGCCGACGGGGGTCGCGCTGATCACGGTGGACCCGTCCGGCGACAACAGCATCGTGGTGTCGCCGGGGGCCAACGGACGGCTGTCGCCCGAGGACATCCGGGCCGCGGGAAGCCTGTTCCAGGCCGCGCGGGTGGTGTCGGCGCAGCTGGAGATTCCGCTGGAGTCGGTCGTGGAGGTCGTACGGAACCTGTCCCCCGAGGGCCGTTTCGTCCTCAACCCGTCCCCTCCTCGCCCGTTGCCGCGTGAAGTCCTGGCCGCCTGCGACCCGTTGATCGTGAACGAGCACGAGGCCCGGGTGATCGCCGGTGCGGACGCCGAGTTGGGCGACTCGCCGGAGGACTGGGCGAAGACTCTCCTCGCGCTCGGGCCGCGCTCGGTCGTCATCACCCTGGGCGCGGAGGGCGCGCTGATCGCCGTACGGGCCGGGGAGCGGGTACGGGTGCCGTCGGTGCCCGTGGAGGCCGTGGACACGACGGGGGCGGGCGACGCGTTCACCGCCGCGCTGGCGTGGCGGCTGGGCGCCGGCGAGTCACTGGCACAGGCGGCGGGGTACGCGGCCCGGGTGGGCGCCGCCGCGGTGACGCGGCCGGGGGCCCAGGATTCCTTCCCTACGTCCCAGGAGGTCGAGGCCCTGTGCTGTGCTCTCCCGGGGGACACCCCCCGGACCCCCGGCCGGAAAAGCGGCTCGGGACAGTCGACCGGCGAGACCGTGCGAGGTGAGTTCCAGTGAAGCGCGGCGGAATCCTGAACCGTCATCTCGCGGGCGCGCTGGCCGAGTTGGGCCATGGCGACAGGGTACTGGTGTGCGACGCCGGTATGCCGATCCCGGCCGGGCCGCGCGTCGTCGACCTGGCCTTCCGGGCCGGGGTGCCGTCCTTCGCGGAGGTGCTCGACGGGTTGCTGACCGAGCTGGTGGTGGAGGGGGCGACAGCGGCGACGGAGGTCCGGGAGGCGAATCCGGGGGCCGCGAAGCTGCTGGCCGGGCACTTTCCCGACCCCGCCCTCGTGCTCGTCCCGCACGAGCGTCTCAAGGAGTTGTCGGCGGGGGCACGGCTGATCGTGCGCACGGGAGAGGCACGGCCGTACGCGAACGTGCTGTTGCGGTGCGGGGTGTTCTTCTGAGGCGGGTCTTCTTCTGGGTCCGGGTCGATGTGAGGCGCTTCAGCGGGCCGCTCGGGTGAAGGTCACATGCGTGACCCCGGTGGGCGAGGACGTGGCCTCGACCTCGTAGTCCTTCTCGATGTCCTCCAGCCCGTCCCAGAGGCGTACGCCCCGGCCCAGCAGCACGGGGACCACCACGACGTGCAGATGGTCGACGAGTCCGGCGGCGAGGAAGTCACGGACGACGGTGGGCCCACCGCCGATGCGTACGTCCTGGCCGCCCGCTGCCTCGCGGGCCGTCGCGAGCGCCTTGGCGGGCGACGTGTCGAGGAAGTGGAACGTCGTGCCGCCCTCCATCTCGATCGGCGGGCGCTGGTGGTGGGTGAGGATGAACGTCGGTGTGTGGAAAGGCGGGTTGGGCCCCCACCACCCCTTCCACTCCGGGTCGTCGTGCCAGCCGGGCGGGCCGAACTTCCCGGCCCCCATGATCTCGGCGCCGATACCGGGGGCGAACTGCTGCGCGAAGGCGTCGTCGATGCCGCCGGTCCCGCCGGACTGGCCGGTCATCTCGTGCCAGAACCGGGTGGTGAACATCCACTGGTGCAGCCTCTCGCCGGCGTGGCCGAACGGCGCGTCACGGCTCAGTCCCTCACCGGTGCCGAAGCCGTCGAGCGAGATGGTGAAGTTGTGGACGCGGGCGAGTGACATGGCTGACGCCTCCTTCTTCTCCGCCGCTCCAGTCTCCTCGGACCGCCGGGTCGTGCGCCACCGGAACGGGATATGGCCGGGGACAGCTTCGAGGGGGCCCGGTCCGTCGACCGGGCCCCCTCGGCTTCCCCTCCGTATCGAAACCCCCGCGATCCCCCCGGATCCCCCTCCAGAAGCCCCGATGACAGGTACGACCGGCAAGGCGGGGGGAGGGTTGTACGGGGGGCCAGAATTTTCTTCGGCTGCCGCCGAGGCCCGCTGCGGCAAGAAACCGTCCGCACCCGGCGTCCCACCGGATACGGACGGTTCCGCGGCCGGACAGCCGTTACGCCGCGTGCTCCACGAACCGCGCCGCGGTCTCCGCCAGCACCTCGCGCCCGTCCCGGGCCCACAACGCGTCGTTGAACAGCTCGACCTCGATGGGACCGGTGTAACCGGCCGCCTCGACGTACGTCCTCCACTCCCGCATGTCGATCGAGCCGTCGCCGATCTGACCGCGGCCGTTGAGGACACCCTCCGGCAACGGGGTGGTCCAGTCGGCGAGTTGGAAGGTGTGGATACGGCCACCGGCTCCGGCGCGGGCGATCTGCGCGGGCGCGTTGTCGTCCCACCAGATGTGGTACGTGTCCACCGCGACGCCGACCTGGTGGGCGGGGAAGCGTTCCGCGAGGTCGAGGGCCTGGGTGAGCGTCGAGACCACGCAGCGGTCGGCGGCGTACATGGGGTGGAGCGGCTCGATGGCCAGCCGTACGCCGTGCTTCTCGGCGTACGGGCCCAGCTCGGTGAGCGCGTCGGCGATGCGCTCCCGGGCGCCGTACAGGTCCTTCGACCCGGCCGGCAGGCCGCCCGACACCAGGACGAGGGTGTCCGTGCCGAGGGTGGCCGCCTCGTCGATCGCCCGGCGGTTGTCGGCCAGGGCCGCCGCCCGCTCCGCCGGGTCGATCGCGGTGAAGAAGCCGCCCCGGCAGAGGGTGGTGACGGCGAGGCCCGCGTCGCGGAGCAGTTTCGCCGCCGCCTCGACGCCGTACTCCTGGACCGGCGCACGCCACAGGCCCACCCCGGGGACGCCCAACTCCAGGCAGGAGTCGGCCAGTTCGGGCAGGCTCAGCTGCTTCACCGTCATCTGGTTGATGCTGAAGCGCGAGAGATCCGCGGCGCCGCTGCTCAATGGGCTCACTGGGCCACTCCGTACAGGGACAGCAGGTTCTTCATCCGTTCCTCCGCCAGCTTGGGGTCCGGGAACAGGCCCAGCCCGTCGGCGAGTTGGTAGGCACGGGTGAAGTGCGGGAGGGATCGGGCCGACTGCAGCCCGCCGACCATGGTGAAGTGCGACTGGTGGCCGGCCAGCCAGGCCAGGAACACCACGCCCGTCTTGTAGAAGCGCGTGGGCGTCTGGAAGAGATGCCGGGACAACTCGACCGTGGGGTCGAGGAGTTCGCGGAAACCCGCCGTGTTCCCGGTGTCGAGGACGCGTACCGCCTGCGCCGCCAGCGGGCCCAGTGGGTCGAAGATGCCGAGGAGGGCGTGGCTGAAGCCCTGCTCGTCGCCCGCGATCAGTTCGGGGTAGTTGAAGTCGTCACCCGTGTAGCAGCGCACGCCCTGCGGAAGGCGGCGACGGATGTCGATCTCGCGCTGGGCGTCGAGGAGCGACACCTTGATGCCGTCCACCTTGTCGGGGTGGGCGGCGATGACATCGAGGAAGGTGTCGGTCGCCGCGTCGAGGTCGCTCGACCCCCAGTAGCCCTCCAGCGCCGGGTCGAACATCGGGCCCAGCCAGTGCAGGACCACCGGCTCGGCGGACTGGCGCAGCAGATGGGCGTAGATGTCGAGGTAGTCCTCGGGACCCTTCGCCGCCGCGGCCAGAGCGCGGGACGCCATCAGGATCGTCCGGGCGCCCGCCTCCTCGACGAGGGCGAGCTGCTCCTCGTACGCCTTGCGGATGTCCGCCAAGGAGGCGCCGGGGGCGGTGAGTTGGTCGGTGCCGACGCCGCAGGCGATGAGACCTCCGACCGACCTGGCCTCGGCGGCCGACCTGCGGATCAGTTCCGCCGCGCCGACCCAGTCGAGGCCCATGCCGCGCTGGGCGGTGTCCATCGCCTCGGCGACGCCGAGTCCGTGGGACCACAGATGGCGGCGGAAGGCGAGGGTCGCGTCCCAGTCGACGGCGGCCGGGGAGTCCGGGGACACGTCCGCGTACGGGTCGGCGACGACGTGGGCCGCCGAGTAGACCGTACGGGAGGTGAAGGGGGTGCCGGGGGTGAGCGCGAGGGGGGTGGCACGTGGCTCGTACGCTCGCAACACCCCTGTGGCGTCCGGGAGTTGGATGGTCACAGCGAGATCTCCGGTACGTCGAGACGGATGCCCTCCGCCGAGGACTTCAGGCCCAGTTCGGCGAGCTGGACACCGCGGGCGCCGGCCAGCAGGTCCCACTGGTAGGGCGCGTCGGCGTAGACGTGCTTGAGGAACAGCTCCCACTGGGCCTTGAAGCCGTTGTCGAACTCGGCGTTGTCCGGGATCTCCTGCCACTGGTCGCGGAAGGAGTAGGTCGCCGGGATGTCCGGGTTCCAGACCGGCTTCGGAGTCGAACTGCGGTGCTGGACGCGGCAGTTGCGCAGACCGGCGACGGCCGAGCCCTCCGTCCCGTCGACCTGGAACTCCACCAGCTCGTCGCGGTTGACGCGCACGGCCCAGGAGGAGTTGATCTGGGCGATGGCGCCGCCCTCGAGTTCGAAGATGCCGTAGGCGGCGTCGTCGGCGGTGGCGTCGTACGGCTTGTCGTTCTCGTCCCAGCGCTGCGGGATGTGGGTGGCGGTGAGGGCCTGGACCGACTTCACCCGGCCGAACAGCTCGTGGAGCACGTACTCCCAGTGCGGGAACATGTCGACGACGATGCCGCCGCCGTCCTCGGAGCGGTAGTTCCAGCTCGGGCGCTGGGCGCTCTGCCAGTCGCCCTCGAAGACCCAGTAGCCGAACTCGCCCCGGATGGAGAGGATGCGGCCGAAGAAACCGCCGTCGATGAGGCGCTTGAGCTTCAGCAGGCCCGGGAGGAACAGCTTGTCCTGGACGACGCCGTGGCGCACACCGGCCGCGTTCGCCAGCCGGGCCAGCTCCAGCGCGCCGTCGAGACCGGTGGCGGTGGGCTTCTCCGTGTAGATGTGCTTGCCCGCCGCGATCGCCTTCCTGATCGACTCCTCGCGCGCGGAGGTGACCTGCGCGTCGAAGTAGATGTCGACGGTCGGGTCGGCGAGGACCTCGTCCACGTCGGTGGAGATGTTCCGCGGGTCCAGGCCGTGCTGCTCGGCGAGCGCCTTCAGCGCGTGCTCGCGGCGGCCGACCAGGATCGGCTCCGGCCACAGCACGGTGCCGTCGCCGAGGTCGAGACCGCCCTGGTCGCGCAGGGCGAGGATCGAGCGGACCAGGTGCTGGCGATAGCCCATGCGCCCGGTCACGCCGTTCATGGCGATACGCACCGTCTTGCGTGTCACGTCTTTCCCTTCGTAGGTGCCACAGGGGCGGGGTACGCGGTGTCCGCGCCGCGTACGCCCGGTGGGAGAGCAGCCTCCGGCAGCCCTACTGGCAAGCGTTGCAGCAAGCGCTTTCTATACAGGGAGAAGCTAGCCTCTGTGCAGCGGTCTGGACAAGAGCACAGAGACGCCGAATTGTTCGAGGGGACGAACAAGAGGGGTCGAAGGGCGGTCGTGGGGCGGCCGAAGGTCATAGGGTCTGCATCGGCATGGACGCGAAGACGCAAAATACGACAACTCACAGCGACGTGATGGACGACATGATGCGCGACCGGAGGACGACGACATGACGGTGACCCTGGCGGACGTGGCGGCCCGCGCGCAGGTCTCGCCCGCGACGGTGTCGCGCGTACTGAACGGGAACTATCCCGTGGCCGCCTCCACCCGCGAGCGGGTGCTGCGCGCTGTCGACGAGCTGGACTACGTGCTCAACGGCCCCGCGAGCGCGCTCGCCGCGGCCACGTCCGACCTGGTCGGGATTCTCGTCAACGACATCGCCGACCCCTTCTTCGGGATCATGGCGAGCGCGATCCAGTCGGAGGTCTCCGGCCCGGGCGGGCGCGCGGGCGGCGAACGGCTGGCGGTCGTGTGCAACACGGGCGGCTCTCCGGAGCGCGAGCTGACGTACCTCACCCTGTTGCAGCGGCAGCGCGCGGCGGCGGTCGTGCTGACCGGCGGCGCGGTGGAGAACCCGGCGCACCTGGCGGCCGTCTCGGCGAAGCTGCGGCGGCTCGCGGACGCGGGGACGAGGGTGGTGCTGTGCGGGCGCCCGCCGGCGCCGGACACGTCGGCGATCGCACTGACCTTCGACAACCGCGGGGGCGGGCAGGAGCTGACCGAGCACCTGATCGGGCTCGGGCACCGGCGGCTGGGGTACATCGCGGGGCCGGAGGAGCGGACGACGACGCGGCACCGGCTGGAGGGGCACCGGGCGGCGCTGGCGGTCCACGGGATCGAGGAGGACCCGCGGTGGACCGTTTACGGGCGGTACGACCGTCGGTCGGGGTACGAGGCCACGCTGGAGCTGTTGCGCCGGGACCCTTCGCTGACGGCTGTGGTCGCCGCGAACGACTCCGTCGCGATCGGGGCGTGCGCGGCGTTGCGGGAGTCGGGGCGGCGGATTCCGGACGACGTGTCCGTCGCCGGGTTCGATGATCTGCCGTTCAGCGTGGATGCGTGGCCTTCGCTGACGACGGTGCGGTTGCCGTTGGCGGAGGCGGGGGCTCGGGCGGGGCGGATCGCGATGGGGCGTGAGGAGCCGCCGCCCGGGGGGATCGCTACGGCTCGGGGGGAGCTGATGGTTCGGGGGTCTTCGGGGGTGCCGCGGAAGTAGGGGGCTGTGGGGGGCGGGGTGGAGTTTCTTCGCCCCCGCCGCCCCTACCCGTCCCGTCCCGTTCCTGGGGGCTGCGCCCCCAGACCCCCGCTGTCGGCCCTGAAGGGGCCTCGTCCTCGAACGCCGGACGGGCTGGATGTACCTGGGCCTGGGGTGAAGAGGGGCCGCCGGTGCATGAGAGGTGGTGCCCGGGGCGGCAGAAAATCCGTGTCGGGTGGCAGGCGGGGCGCCTATATTCCTGCCCATGCCCATGCCCGAGATACAGCTGCTCCGTCCAGACCACGCCCCGGCGCTACTCACCTTCGAGCAGGAGAACCGGGCCTACTTCGCCGCGTCGATCCCCGACCGGGGCGATGAATACTTCACCCGGTTCGACGAGCGCCACCGTGCCCTGCTGGCTGAGCAGGAAGCCGGTGTCTGCTACTTCCATGTGCTGGTCAGTGCCGAAGGTGACGTGCTGGGGCGCGTCAACCTCATGGATGTGGCGGACGGTGGCGCCGAACTGGGGTACCGGATCGCAGAGCGTGCCACGGGCCGAGGACTGGCCACTTGGGCCGTGCGGGGGCTGTTCGACCTCGCGGCCAACAGCTACGGGCTGACGTCCCTGCGTGCCGGGACCACACTCGACAACGCGGCATCACAGGCCGTGCTGACCCGCGCAGGGTTCACCGTCGTCGGCGAGACACAGCTCTCCGGCCGCCCCGGTCTGTCGTACTTCCGCGATCTCCGCGATCTCCGTGACCTCCGTGACCTCGCGAGTCCCGCCGCTCGGCCCGGCACGCCGACCGCCTCTTAGAGAGCAACTGATCTGGTTTACAGGTGATTTGGGGCGTTCGTAGTGACTGTGGCGGCG
>NZ_BMMU01000035.1 GCF_014646095.1 Streptomyces lacrimifluminis
ACAGCGCCCAACGCGCCGCGACGACCGGAGGTATGGTCCCCTGTCGCAACCGTGTACTTGTAGCCTCCACCGCTTCCCCTCTTGTCCATGTGACGCACTGGTGCCCGGCACCCGCGAGGTCGCGGGGGGACCCAAGCGCCCTGATCTGATACGGCGCCCCTGGGCGGGGCAAGAGTACGGAACATGGCGAGGAGCTGGCCTGTTCGGCCTCAACTGTTCTTGTTCCGCGATCGGCACGCCGGTCGAGCGGACCTCACATGCCTCATGGGGTGCCCTGCGATCACTTCGCGGGGCACCCTCTCGTTTCCTCGACATCACGCTCATGACCCCGCAGCCGGCCGCCCCAACGAGTCGGCAGCCCTGCGCGCCGAGGCCGCCGACGCGATACGCGGGTCATTAACCACTGCCGACGGCCACCGCGAAGGCGTCCACTCCGGCGGCGGCCAGGAAAGTCCGCCGGTGCGGCGGGCCGTCCGCGAGTGCCGCGGAGGTGCCGTCGAGAACATCTGGCATCTGATCACTCCTCACGCGACGGCAGCGTCCGGGCCGCCGTCGCCGGGTAGGCTGAGTGATTAAGGTGTTAACCACAAGCCCTCATGGGGCTGTTGGGGTGCATGGGGTACACATTGTGAGTTCGCGTGTCTGGCAGCGGCCCACGCTCGGCGCCGTGGCGGCACGAGCCGGAGTGTCCACGGCCACGGTGTCGAACGCGCTCAACGGCACCGGACGGTTGTCCGAGGCGACCAGGCAACGCGTGCTCGCCGCAGCGCGCGAGGTCGGTCACGCCCCGGCCAGCGCGGCCCGGGCCCTGGCACGCGGGAGCACCGGAGTGCTCGGCCTGACCATGACGACGTACGGTGACCTTCCCGTCTCGTACATGGAGATCCCCTATTACGCACAGCTCGCGTTGGGCTCGATGGCGGCGGCGCACGAGCGCGGCTACATGCTCATGGTGATGCCGAGTTCCCTGTCACCGTGGATGTGGCTCAACACCCCGATGGACGGCGTCGTCCACGTCGAGCCACGCGCCGACGACCCGGTGCGTTCCATCCTGCTGGAGCGGGGTATCCCGATGGTCACAGCCGGCCGGCCGCCCCAGCCGCACTGGCGCGACGCCTGGGTGGACACCGACTACGAGGCGGGCGTGCGCCTCCTGCTCGACCACCTCACGGAGGCCGGCGCTCGGCGGATCGCACTCTCCCAGCCGCTGCACGACGACGAGTACCCGCACCGGATCGGACGCGCCTATGCCTCCTGGTGCGCCGAGCACGACATGCCCGCCCTCGTCGAGGAGTACGCCTCGCTGCCCGACTACTTCACGGCTGAACGGGACGCTGTCCGCCGGCTGCTCGACCGCGATCCACGACCGGACGCCGTCATCGGCGCCTACTCCGACTCCGGTCACAACATCCTCGCCGCCGCCCGGCACCACGGGCTTCGAGTGCCGCAGGATCTGCTGGTGGCGTGTGTCAGTGAGGATCCGGACTACGCGACGACGACTCCGCCCCTCACCACGCTGGGGCTCTGCCCGGACCGGGTGAGCGACGAAGCCGTAGACCTGCTGATCGCTCTCGTCAACGCCCGCAGCGGTGTGGACCGGCATCGCCTCGTTCAGCCGGTCCTGGTCCCTCGCCGATCCACACGACGCCCGGTACGTCGAGAGAACGGCACCCCCTGACCGCAGGGCCCGGATCACAGTGGCGGGGGCATAGCCTCGCCGTCCCGTGTCGTTCGGATCCAGCCGGTCTTGTTCCTCGTATGGGCGGCGTGCGAGAACGGGGAAGCGGAGCGCGAGGAAGTGGGTTGCGGACGAGGGGTGCCGTACCCGGTGTGCGGCAGGACGGCCCGCAGAGGCTTCGATGTCGTGGCATTGGACCTGGTCCGCCGGGCGGGGCGGCGACGGCTTCGGCAGCAGGCTCGGAGCGCTGCGTCGGCGGGCGGCGGAGCGCTCCGAGCGAGCCGGTCAGAACGAGCAGGTGTCCATCCAGCGCGTGACCAGGGATGTGTTGTTCCTGTCGGCGTCACGTACGGGACCGCACAGGAACGGGCTGAAGCGGGTGTCGGCACGAAGCCAGAGGCTGAGGAACGACACGATCCACTTGCCCTGCTTGGCCTTGTTGCCGGAGCCCGTCATCGGGCACAGATGGTCGCCCGGAACCTCGATGTAGAGCTTCTCGGCCTGGGACATGGAGTTGTACCAGGGCACCGCGTAGGTGTCGCCGTGGGCGACGGGGTCGCTTTGGCAGGTCAGGAAGAACGTCGGGTCGGTGACTGCGGAGAAGTTCACGTTCGGGTAGTAGGGCGCCGTCGGCACGCCCGCCCGGAAGCGCGAGTCGTCCCGGAGGGCCGCCATGACGCCACCGCCGCCCATCGAGTGACCGACCGCGCCGAGCGTGCCGTTGAGCTTCCCGGACATCGGGTTGCCGGTGGTGTCGCCGAGGGCGAGCAGTTGGGTGCCGGCGGCGGTGATCTGACGGCCGCGCGATGCGGGATCGTCGGTGAGTGTGTTGGTGCCGACGTTGATGACGACGAAGCCCCAGGAGGCGAGGCGGGGCGCGAGCCATTGCAGGTTCTGCTGTGTGCCCTGATAGCCAGGCATCAGTACGACGCCCGGGTACGAGCCACTGTTCGTGGGGTACGTGACCGTGCCGGAGCCGTACCCGGTTGGGCCGGGAACGGTGCAGGTGGCGGTGATCAGCGGCCCGTCGGCGGCCTCGAGGGAAGCAGTCGTCGGGTCCGGGATGTCGCCGGCCGGAGGGGTGTCCTCACCGGAGCCGTACACCTGGAACTCCCACAGCGAGTAGCCGTAGGCGGTGCCGCGCCGGGTGCCCTGGAAGCGGACGTACCGGCCGTGGCCGTTCACGTCGAGGGTCTGCGCGCCGCCGGTGCTCGTCGTGGTCGAGTAGATGGTGGCCCAGGTTGTGCCGTTGTCGGAGGTCTGGATCTGGAACGCGCGTGCGTACGCGGCCTCCCAGCGCAGCACGACTTGGCTGATGGCGGCGGTGGCGCCCAGATCAATGCTCAGCCACTGCGGGTCACTGAACGTGCTCGACCAGCGCGTCCCGGTGTTGCCGTCCACGGCCGCCGACGTGGGGGTGGACGCGTTCTCGGTGGACGAGGAGGTCGCGGGTTTGCCCTGGGACAGCAGGTCGGCTGCGGCCGCCGGCGGGGCTGCGGCTGTCAGCAGAGTCAGCGCCAAGCCGATGGTGGTCGCCAGGCCGATCAGTGCCGTCATGGCGCGGGATCGGGTCCGTAACAGCGTGGCTGTGTGAGTGGAACTACTGGATGGACGCATTGCTTTACCTCCGGATAGCGGTAGGAGCGCGGTAACCGGACAGCGGGGTGCACCCGCGCTGTGAGAGCTGCCGGATTCGCCAGTAGGCGGTCTTTCACAGTGCGGAAGGAAACGGAAGGGGCGTCGCGTGCGGCGGCTACCGGGACTGTGCGAAGAGCCAGTCGATGACCACGTCGTTCTCATACGTCTGGGCCCATGCGAGGTGAGGGTTCACCGGTGTCGTCCCGGGCGGGTAGCTCGTGAACAGTACGTGACTGCGCGTGGCCCGGGCCTGCCGTAGGAGTGCCCGGGACCGGGCCTCGAACTCTGCCTTCGGCAGATCGTTCGCCCACTCCCCACGGCTGACCCGGGTACCGGCGGTCTCCAGCGCGTTCATCAGTGCCCAGGTGCCGGGGTTACCGAATCGGCCCTCCCGGTAGGGGACGACCGGGTCGTCCACGGAGTGGTCCGCCCAGATCGGGATGTGCGTGATCCTTTCCATGGTGGCCGCGTCGCCCCAGCCGGCCGTGGGCAGGGCTGCCGCGAACACGTCGGGGCGCTTCGCCAGCAGACTGTAGATACCGCGCGCGCCCGAGGACAGGCCCACGAGATAGAGCCGGGCCGTGTCAACGTTTCGGGAGTGCTCGCTCACGAAGGTGTCGATGAGTTCGATCAGAGCGGCCTGGACCTTGGCATCGGTCCAGTCCGTGCCGTCGGGTCCGTCCATGGGACGGGGCAGGGGGATCTGCGGCGACAGGACGAACGCGGGGTCGCGGCGCTGTCGTTCCGGCTTGGCGAACGTGACCGCGATCCGGTTGGAGGTGAGCTGGGTCATGTTGTTGTCCGCGACTTCGCCACCGCCATGCAGGGTGACGACAAGTGGATACCGCTTGCGCGTCTGCGGGTTCCGTACCAGTCCCTCGGGCCGGTACAGCCGGAAGTCCAGTTCGAAGCCTGCGGAGTCGGTGCAGGAACCGGCGGCGAAGTCGTCGACCACGGGAGTGATGACATCGTCGTTCCGGCTCGCGAACGGACCAGCCCTGAGCACTGGTTCACCTTCCGGGGTGCGCACGTCCGCCACCTGCCTGACGGAGTAGGCGCGGTCCAGCGGAAGGGGGTCGGTGCCCGCGGCCCGCGCGTTGGAGTCGTTCGGGTCGAGTTCGATGATCAGGCGGTCCCCCGGCCGTCCGGGCCGAGATCGGTCGTCCACGTCGGCGGTGGTGCTGGAGTAGACCCGGGTCACCGTGCGAGCCGCCGTCTGTCCGCCGACGGTGGCCTTGACCTGGAAGGCCGAGGGCGGGATCACCCCACCGCGTAAGTCGATGCGATACGAGTACTGCAGGGCGACGGCGGTCACCAGCCAGTTGTTCCTCGGCGTCACCCGAGTCACAAGGTCCGTTCGCAGGACCGGATTGCGCCCGGAGGCCGCATGTCGAGCTTGGGATGTGGCTGCCGTGGTGTCGGCGGCCTCGGCGGTTGCCACGCTCACGGCCGGCGCCGCGACCGCACCCGCTGTGACTGCGAGCGCCGTACGTCTGGTGATCCGTCTCATGCGTCCTCGTCTCGGTCTTGTGGAGCACCCGGACCGGGTGCCTGGCGTGTGTGGAGGTGTTCGCCCTGTCCCCGACCACCGGAAGCGGGCGGCACGTTGGAGGTCTGCACGGCATGTACGGGAGCTGCCCGGAGCCCGCGGTCGACGGGGACCGCGCTCAGGTCCGGGACACCGGTCACAGCGGGAACGCACCGGTCAGCAGGGCGCCTGCAGTCATGACCAGGGTGGTGGCGAAGGCTCAGCGGAAGATGAAGCGCTGGTGTTCACCGAGCGACACACCGCTCATGGCGACCAGGATGAACGTGGACGCGGTGAGCGGACTGAGCGGGAACCCCGTGGTCATCTGGCCGAGAACCGCAGCCCTGGCGACCTCGGCCGGGTCCGTGCCGAAGCCCTGCGCGGTCTCGGCGAGTACGGGCAGTACGCCGAAGTAGTAGGCGTCCGGGGTGAAGACCAGGCTGAGCGGCATGCCGGTGACGGCCACCGCGACGGGCAGGTGCGGGCCTAAGGAGTCGGGGACGACGGAGACGAGCGTCTCGGCCATCTCGTCGAGCATCCTGGTGCCGGTGAGGATCCCGGTGAGGACTCCGGCCGCGAAGATCATCGTGGTGACCAGGACAACGCTCTTGGCGTGCTTGTCGAGCAGCGCCTGTTGCTGTTCCCAGGTGGGGTGGTTGACCAGCAGCGCGATCGCGAACCCGAGGACGAACAACACCGGAAGCGGCAGTACTTCCTGGATCAGGCAGACCACGAGGGCGATGGTGAGCAGGAGATTGAAGATGTTCAGCCAGGTCCGCGGCAGCGGCGGGACCCGGTCGGTACCGGGCCCGTCCCCGGGAGCCCGGAGGGCCTGACGTCCCCCGTCAGCCGTCGCGGGGGTGACGTGTCGGTTCGACTCGGGTTCCGTGGTCGCCGAGACCGTCGTCGGCGAGGCGGGTTCACGGTCGTCCCTCTCGTCGCCGCCCTCGCGCCCGTCCGCGGCCGGACCCGGCGGGGACAGCGCGGCGAGACGGCTCCGTTCCCGGCGGCCGAGCAGGTACGAGGCCACCAGCACCCAGGCGACGCCGAGGCCCATCGCGGGCAGCACGGGGTTGAAGACCTCGGAACTGTCCAGTTTCAGCGCCGCCATGGCGCGTACGGTCGGGCCACCCAGGGGACCATGTTCATCACTCCCGCGCCCAGGCAGACCACGCCGGACAGGACCAAGGGGTTCATACCGAGCCGCTTGTAGACCGGCAGCAGTGCGGAGACGGTGATGAGGAAGGTGGAGGCGCCGTCGCCGTCCAGGGCCACGCACAGTGTGAGGACGGCCGTGGCGACGGTGATCCGCAACGGGTCGCCACCCGCCGCACGCAACAGACCGTGGATCAGGGGGTCGAAGAGCCCGGCGTCCACCATCAGGCTGAAGTACAGGACCGCGAAGGCGATCATGATGCCGGTGGGGGCCACCTTGGACAGCCCACCGAGAATCAACTCCCCCAGATCGCCCGCGAAACCGCCGATGAGCGCCGCCAGTACCGGAAGCAGGATCAGAGCCACCAGCACGGAGGCGCGTCTGGTCATGGTGAGCAGCAGTAGGACGGCGATCGTGGCGAAGCCCAGGGCTGCCGGCATGGCGGCGCTCGCTTTCTCGGGGACGGCCCTCGGCGGCGGTGGGCGGGGGAAGGCGGGCCGAGGTGTTACGCGAGAGTTTCGGAGCACTGGCGGATCGGTGTCCAGCATCAAACCGAGATCTGTCCATGCGTTAAGCGCATCAATCCAAGCGGGAGCACCCTATGCTCGTCCGCCATGGAAGCCACCACCTTGCGTCAACTCGCGGCGTATACGGCCGTAGCGCGGGCCGCGAGCTTCACCGCGGCCGCCGCGGAGATGCACGTGTCCCAGTCCTCGCTCAGCCGCGCGGTCGCGGATCTGGAGCGACAACTCGGCGTCCAGCTCCTGGAACGGGACACCCGCAACGTGCAGTTGACCGCGGCAGGCGTCGAGGCACTGCGTGTCGCCCAGCAGATCGTCACCGCTCACCGGGCGGGCATGAAGGAGCTGCGGCGATACCTGCTCGGCGAGTCGGGAACGGTCGCCGTGGCCACCCTTCCCTCCGTCGCCGCGGTGCTCCTGCCGCGGGTGATCTCCGACTTCCGCGAGCGGCGGCCACAGGTGGCGGTACGACTTCTCGACGGCCTGGAGCGGTCGGTACTGGACCGGGTCCTGTCCGGCGACGCCGACTTCGCGATCACCACCGTCGGCAACCCGCCGGAGCAGTTGGAGCACCGTCCCCTGGTCAGGGACCGCTTCGTCGCGGTGCTGCCGGAAGGCCACCCGCTCGCCGACCGCCATGAGATCACCTGGGACGACCTGGCTCGCCGGCCGTTCCTGGCCGTCGGGCGCGACTCGAGCGTGCGCCGGCTCACCGACGCGGCGTTCGCCCAGATCGATGCGCACGCGGCCCCGGCGGCGGAGGCGGGCAGTATCGCGACCGTGGGAGGACTGGTGACCGCCGGCCTCGGGGTGTCGGCGATGCCCGCCCTCGTGCTCCCGCTGATGGGTGCCGGACCCGTCGTCTGCCGACCACTTGTGGACCCCGTGGTGGACCGGCGACTGGACATCGCGGTGCGCGCTCGACGATCGCTCCCCACCGTGACGGAGCGGTTCCTGGAGACGCTGGAAGAGTTCCGCCTCCAGAGACGTCCACTTCCGCCCGGGGTCTCGTGGGCCTGAGACCGCTTACCAGTACCGACCTCCCCAATTCATGCGTTTTTCGCAGCGATTGATGGCCTTCTGATGCTCGACAGGCATTTCCGCGCTCCGGCAGTCTGAGGACAACGGCGACAGCCCCGCCGCACCAACGCGGACGACGCTGTCGGGGACTCACGCGAAACGGCAGGGCAAGGGAGTTCAGCGGTGTCGGACGACGAGCGGAACATCACCGGGTGCGGGCAGTTGCGCGGGCTGAAAGTGGTCGAGTTCGCCCATGTGGTGGCCGGTCCGCTGGCGGGCTCGATGCTCGCCGACCAAGGGGCCGACGTCGTACACGTGGAGCCCCCCGGCGCCGGAGACGCGGCCCGCGCCATGGGGCCCCAACGTGACGGTGTTCCCCTGTGGTTCAAGGTCGCCGGCCGTAACAAACGCTCGGTCACCCTTGATCTGCACCACCAGGCCGGCCGGCTCGTCGCCCACCGGCTCGTCGCCTGGGCGGACGTCGTCATCGTCACCCTGCGCGCAGGACGCCTGCGCAGTTGGGGACTCGACTGGGACTCCGTGCACCGGATCAACCCCCGGGCCGTGCTGCTGCAGATCTCCGGCTTCGGCGCCACCTCGTCCCAGGCGGACGCCCCCGGCTTCGGCAAGGTGGGTGAGGCGCGCAGCGGGGTCGTCCACCTGACCGGCTTTCCCGACGGCCCGCCCGTGCACACCGGCTTCTCGCACGGCGACGCCGTGACCGGCCTGATGGGTGCCTACGCCGTCCTCGCCGCCCTCCACCGACGCGACCACGACCCCGGGTTCGACGGCGAGTGGATCGACCTCGCTCTCTTCGAGTCCCTGTTCCGTCTGGTCGAGTGGCAGGTCATCGTCCACGACCAGTTGGGACGAGTACCCGAACGCTCCGGCAACCGGTTGGCGGTCGCCCCGGGGGCCGTGATCAACACCTACCGCTCCCGCGACGGCGAGTGGATCACGGTGACCTCCGCGACGCTGCGTTCGGTCCGCAACATCGTCCGCCTGCTGGGACTTCCCGAGCAGGAGTTCACCACGGCCGAGCAACAGTACGACCGCCGCGAACAGCTGGACGAGAACCTGCGGGACTGGGTGGCGGAGCGCGTCACCCGCGAGTGTCTGGAGGAGTTCGCCCGTGCCGAAGTCGTGGCCTCACGGGTGTTCGACGCCGCGGACATCGCCGCCGACCCCGTGTACGCCGAACGCGAGGACATCGTCACCGTCGACGACCCCGATCTCGGGCCGGTGCGTATGCAGGCGGTGATCCCGCATTTCCGGCAGCGCCCCGGGCGGGTCTGGCGGACGGGGCCCGCCCTCGGGCAGGACAACCGCCTGGTATACGGGCAGTGGCTCGGACTCAGCGCGGACGAGCTGGCCGACTTGGAGAAGAGCGATGTCATCTAGGGAGTCGTCGAAGAACCCTGCCGAGGTGGGCGTGGGAGTGGTCGACCGGCCCCCGCTGCGCTCCCTGCTCTTCGTCCCCGGCACCAGAACCGACTGGTTGCCCAAGGCCCGGGCGGCGGGCGCCGACGCGGCCGTCCTCGACCTGGAGGACGCCGTGCCCACCGCGGACAAGCTCGCGGCCCGCGCACAGGTGGCCGACGCCGTCGCACAGGCCGCCGCCACGTCGGCCGAACAGGCGGGACGAATGGCGTTGTTCGTCCGCGTCAACCCGCTGGACGACTGGGCGGGGGCCGAGGAACTGCGGGCGGTCGTACGGCCCGGGCTCGCCGGTGTCGTCCTTCCCAAGGTCCGCTCCGCCGAGGACGTGAGGCTTGCCGACCGCGTGTTGGGCTGGTGCGAACGGGAACAGGGGCTGCCGCCGAGCCGGGTCGCCCTGGTGCCACTGCTGGAAACGGCGCGCGGCCTGCGCGAGGCCTACGACATCGCCCGAGCCGCCTCGCGTATCGCCTACTTGGGCGCTCTCAGCGCCCCCGGCGGTGACGTGGAACGCGCGGTCGGCTACCGCTGGAGCCCTGAGGGAACCGAAACGGTGGCACTGCGCTCCCGCGTTCTGCTGGACGCCAGGGCAGCCGGAGTGCCGTGCCCGGTCAGCGGACTGTGGACGCGCATCGGCGACCTGCCGGGGCTGCGCGCCTTCGCCGAGCAGAACCGCTCCCTCGGCTACGAGGGCATGATGGCGATCCACCCTTCCCATGTCCCCGTGATCAACGAGGTGTTCTCTCCCCACCCCGCCGAACTGGCCCGCTGCGCAGAGCTGATCGCGGCGGTCGAGGCGGCACAGAGGGACGGGACGGGTGCCGTGACCTTCCAGGGTGAGATGGTCGACGAGGCCATGGCCTGTACGGCCCGCCTTGTGCTCGAACGACACGCGGCACAGGTTCGCGTGGCACCTACGGGCTGCGCGTCGAGGCCTCGGGCCCGCGACGTTCAGCGTCCCCTGACGGACAATCACCCTCCCCCGGCATGAGCCGGGGGACGGACCAGAAGCACGTCCCTCGGTGCGTTCAGCCGATCTTGGTCATTTTCCACTGCTGCGGGGAGCCGCCGTTGGCGGACCACTGGATGACGGTGCTTCCCTCCGTATCGACGTTGGCGTTGTCCAGCACCTTGCCGCTGTGCCGGTTGGTGAGCCGGTACGCGCCGCCGCCCAGCGCGGTGATGGCCCACTGCTGCTGGGTGCCGGCGTTGGCGGTCCGCTGGACCATCGCCGCGCCGTCGCTGGTGCCGCCGCTGTCGTCGAGGGCCTTTCCGCTGCGGACACAGACCAGCCGGTAGACACCGCCCGCGAGGACGGCCGACATGCCGCTGACCTCCACGCAGACCGCGGAGTCGTCGTTCGCGCTCGGCGCGGTTGCCGACACGCTGACGTTGATCTGGCCGCGCTGGGTCCGTCTGCCGGCCGATGTCCTGGCCGAGGCACTCGCGCGGCACCGCCACCGGCGCGTACGTGGGCGCCGCGGACGCCCGGGACAAGCTGCCCGTCCTTGTCGCCTACAACATCTACAACCGCGACTACTGCGGCGGGCACTCCGCGGGCGGAGCCTCCTCGGCGTCCGCCTACGCTAACTGGATCGCCCAGTTCGCGGGCGGGATCGCCGGCCGCCCGGCCGTCGTCGTCCTCGAACCGGACTCCCTCGGGGACTACGGCTGTATGAACCAGGCCCAGATCGACGAACGCCGGGCCATGCTCACCGGCGCCCTCGCCGAGTTCAACCGCCAGGCCCCCAACACCTGGGTCTGTCTCGACTCCGGCAACCCGGCCTGGGCGAGCGCGGCGACCATGGCCCAGCGCCTGAACGAAGCAGGCCTCCGACAGGCCCACGGCTTCTCGCTCAACATCTCCAACTACCTGACCACGGGCGAGAACACCGCGTACGGCAACGCCGTCAACAATGAACTGCGTGCACGGTACAGCTACACCAAGCCTTTCGTCGTGGACACCAGCCACAACGGAAACGGCTCCAACGGCCAGTGGTGCAACCCCTCGGGCCGCAAGATCGGCACCCCGACCCAGCTGGGTGGAGGCGCCGAGATGCTCCTGTGGATCAAGGCTCCGGGCGAGTCCGACGGCAACTGCGGCGCCGGGAACGGCTCCTCGGTCTGACCAACGTGCCGTGCAGGACGGGCAGTTCCTCCTTCGTGTGTTCCCACCAGGGGGCGCGGTGGGTGAGTCCGGGGCGTACCCCGTCCCAGGCCGACGTGGCCGCCTTTCCGTAGCGGGTGGTGTCCTTGGTGGTGCTGCCATCGGGCTCTCGGCTTCTTCCCCCCGGGGCGCAAGGGTCCCGTCGCGGATCTCTCGTCCCGCGACGGGGCCCGCCCGTCGGTCACACGGACTCGACGTCGGTGGTGGCGAGCCTCGCGTAGACCTCCGGCCGCTTGCGGCGGAGCCGCATCGCGAGGACCGCGCCGATCGTGAAGATGATCGGGGTGAGCGCGGCGAGCATCCAGTTGACGGCGGGTGGGGCGCCGGTGAAGAGATTGAGGCGCGTGCAGACCAGCCCTGTGATCACGGCCAGGAGGAGTGCGGCCGACGCGGGTGCGGCGACCGTGCGCAGGCGTCCCGCCCCGCCGACACCGCGGTTGCGGCGGAAGAAGGCGACCACGGAGCAGGCGGCCAGCGTCTGCAGCACGAGGATGCCGACCACTCCGGGGGTGTTCACCCACAGCAGGAACTCGTTGTACGGGTGCGCGCCGATCGCGGCGAAGACGGCGGTGACGACGGCCGCCAGAACGGTCTGTGCGATGCCGGAGATCCAGGGCGAGCCGTGCCGGGGGTGGATGCGGCCCAGAGGCGCGGGGGCGGCGCCCTCGACGGACAGCGCGTAGCCGTAGCGGGTGATGGCGTTGTGGAAGGCGAGCAGAGAGGCCAGGAGGCTGCTGACGATCAGGACGCGCTGGAGGTCGGTGGCCCAGTCGCCCACGTAGCGGGTCATGGCGATGAAGAACAACTCGGCGGGGTTCCGCGCCGCGGCCCCGACCGCGTTGTCGTCGCCGAAGGCCTGCACGATGACCCAGACGACGAACGTGTAGAAGAGGCCGAGGAAGCCGACGGCCAGGTACATGGCGCGAGGCACTGTGCGGTCGGGATCGCGGGCCTCTTCGCGGTAGAGGACGGTGGCCTCGAAGCCGATGAAGGCGGCGGTGGCGAGGCCCAGCGGTGCGGCCATCTTCGACGTGAAGACGTTGGACGGGGCGAAGGAGGTCAGGCTCAGGCCGTCCGAGCCGCCCTTGAGGAGGATCGCGCCGGCGAGCAGCACCAGGATGGCGGTCTCCGCGATCAGCAGGACGGCGAGGATCTTGGCGCCCACATGGATCGACCGGAAGCCGAGGAACCACACCACGGCGATCCCGGCGAAAGCGTAGACCGGCCAGGGCAGGTCGACGCCCAGGAGGTCGTTCGCGGTGCCGGCGGCGAAGAAGCCGAAGGCGCCGTACACACCGATCTGCAGGGCGTTGTAGGAGAACACCGCCAGCAGTGCCGCCCCGAGTCCGGCAGGGCGCCCGAGGCCTCGGGCGATGTACGAGTAGAACGCGCCCGCGTTGCGGATGTGGGGCGTCATGGCGGTGAAACCGATCGCGAACAGGCACAGAACGATGCCGACCGTCAGGTAGGCGACCGGGGCGCCGATGCCGCCGAAGAGGATGGCGAGCGGGGCGACACCCGCCATCACGGTGAGGGGGGCGGCGGCCGCCACGACGAAGAAGACGATGTCGCTGACGCCGAGTGTGGCCCGCTGCAGGTGGCCGGTCGGCTCCGTCCCGGCAGCCGCTGGGGGCTGTTGGGGCGCGTGGGAAGTCTGGGGCTCGGTCATGAGGGTCTCCGCGTGCTGCGTGAGGTGACAGGTGAGTGGTGCTGACCCTGGTGAGCGGTTCGGCCTCGGAAGGCGCCGTACGGCTACCGTCCTCCGGGAGAAACGGGGAAGAGAGCGTAGAAACCGTGCGTGCGCCGGCCTGCGAGCCAGGTACCCAGGACGGGCAGGTCCGCGAGGTCGCGGGGAGCGGTCTCGACCGGGTCGGCGGCGAGATGCACCAGGTCCGCGCGCATTCCGGGGCGCAGGACGCCCCATTCCTTCTCCTCGAACGCCTGGTGGGCGCAACCGGCGGAGTAGGCGGCCAGGGCGGTCGCGATGTCGATCCGCTCCTGGGGAAGCCAGCCGCCCTCGGGGATTCCCTCGGGTGTCTGGCGGGTCACGGCGGTGGCGATGCCCCGCAGCGGTTCGTAGTCGGTGACCGGCCAGTCGCTGCCGAACGCGATACGTGCGCCGGAGGCGAGGAGGGCGGCGAACTGGTACTGACGCGCGCCGCGTTCCGGGCCGATCCTCGGCAGGATGAGGTCGGTCATCAGCCGGTCAGGCTGGGCCCACAGCGGCTGGAGATTGGCGATCACCCCGAGTTCGGCGAAGCGGGGCAGGTCGGCGGGATCGATCAGTTGCGCGTGGGCGACGACCGGACGGCGGTCGCGGGGCCCGTTGACACGGGCCGCGGCCTCGATGGCGTCGAGAGCGACCCGGACACCGCCGTCGCCGAGCGCGTGGATGTGCGGCTCGAAACCGAGGGCGTCGATCGCGGTGACGGCCTCCGCCAGTTCGCCCGGTGTCCAGTTGGCGATGCCGTGGGAGTGTGGGCAATCGGTGTAGGGCTCCAGGAGGGCGGCCGTGCCGGATTCGACGACCCCGTCGGCGAAGAACTTCACGGTGTGCGCGGTGAGCAGCCCGGGGGCGGCACCCTCAACGCGTTCACGCCTGGCGGCGAGTTCGGGCAGCTGCTCACGCCACTGCTCCGGTCCCAGGAAGAAGCCCAGGTCGGCACGGACCGGCAGCCCCTGGCCGCTGGTCGCCGCGGTGATCCAGACCTCGGCGTGCTGCGGCTCCACCCAGGCGTCCTGCACCCAGGTCACCCCGGCGGCGGCGAACCGGGCGGCGGTTTCGCACAGCGCGTCCACGTGCGCCTGGTGGGACGGCTGAGGGACGAGGCCGAGGACGGGAAGCAGGGCGCCGAACTCGCGCAGGGTGCCCAGCGGCTCGACGGAGCCTTCCCGGCGCACTATCTCCCCGCCGGCCGGGTCGGGCGTGGCGGCGGTGAACCCGGCCCGGCGCAGTGCCTCGCTGTTCACCCACGCGGTGTGGTGGTCCATGGTGCGCAGCAACACGGGTCGGTCGGGGACGGCCGCGTCCAGCCAGCGGGCGTCGAACCGGCCGTCAGGGGCGAGCCAGGCGTCGAAACCGTCGCCGGTGACCCACTCGGCCTCGGGATGCTCGTCGGCCCAGTTCCGTACGGCCTCGACGATCCCCTCCACGGAGGTGCACTCGCGGACCGGTGCTCCGAGCAGGCCCAAGCCGCCCATCACGGGGTGCACGTGCCCGTCGCCGAACGCCGGCAGCAGAGCGCCTCCCCGCAGGTCGACCACGACGGTGCTGCTGCCGCGGGCGGCGAGCGCCTCCGCCCCGAGTGCGCTGATCCTGCCGTCCGTGACGGCGAGGGCGTCGAGGACCGGGCTTTCGGCGGCCCCGGTCCTGATGGTCCCTCCGGTGAACACGATGTCGGCCTGCATGGCGGCGGCGCCCTTTCCGTCGTACGGCAACCGAGTGCGGCAACCGAACTGAAACTGATTCGGTTTCGGTAATGTAGGCGTCACTCGAACGGCCGGGAAGCTTTTTACTGAAAGTCATTCGGTAAAGTTCGCGTGACAGCCACGGCCGGCTGTGCCGCCGCCCGGCGGGGAGACATACGAAGAGGAGCCCACGTGGCAAGGCCGCGCACCCCCCTGCTGGACCGTCGGCGCATCGGCGCGGCAGCGCTGAGAATCGCCGATGAGCAGGGCACCCTCACCATTCCCGCCCTGGCTCGGGAGCTGGGGGTCGCCCCCTCCGCGCTCTACCACCACGTGTCCGGCCGCGAGGAGATCATCTCGCTCATGCGGGAAGAGCTGGCCCTGGAGACAGACCCTGCCGACTGGGACTCGGCACAGCCCTGGGAGCAGGCCCTGGAGGCATGGGCGCGCTCGTATCGCATGGCTTTCGCGGCCCACCCAGGGGCGGTGCCACTGCTGGCGACAGCCCCGCTGGCCGAGCCGTTCATGCACGCGATGTACGAAAAGGTCGCCGAACTCCTGCTGACCGCCGGCTTCGCCACCGGCCAGGTCATGCCCCTGATCACTGCGCTGGAGAGTTTCTTCCTCGGCTCGGCCCTCGACCTCGTCGCGCCACCGGTGATGGTCTCCGCCGTGAGCCGCGAGACCGCCCCCCACCTCAGCGCCGTACTCGACAACACCCCGACCGACCACCGCCGGGCCGAGCTCGCGTTCGACATCGGTCTCCGAGCCCTGCTCACCGGCTTCCGGGAGCTCGTTCCCCGGTGACCGGCTCGTACGACACCCCGACACACCCGTCACCCGAGGAGCCCCTGATGACCGCCGCCTTCCACGTTCTGACCACCGGCTACGCCGACACACGGGTGGCCGGCACCGTCACCCTGCTTGTCGACGGCCAGACGGTCGCGATCGCCGATCCCGGCATGGTCGCGGACCGCCGACTCATCCTGGATCCGCTCGCGCACCGCGGACTGAACCCCGAAGACGTCACCGACGTGATCTTCAGCCACCATCACCCGGACCACACACTGAATGCGGCCCTGTTCCCCCGCGCCCGCTTCCACGACCACATGGCGATCTACCAGAACGACGTCTGGGAGGACCGGAATGCCGACGGATACGAGCTGTCGCCGTCGATCACGCTCATGACGACCCCCGGCCACACCGCCGAGGACGTCAGCACGCTGGTCACGACCACCGAGGGCCTGGTGGTCCTGACCCATCTGTGGTGGACCGCCGAGGGACCCGCCGACGACCCCTTCGCGCCCGACCGCGAGCAACTGCGGGCGGCCAGGGAAAAGGTCCTGGCCCTCGGCCCGGCGCTGATCGTGCCGGGACACGGGGCACCCTTCGTGCCGTCGGCGTCGACGCCCGTCTAGTGTGGTGCGCCTGAAATCACGGGCTCAGGTTTCTTCTCGCTGGCTGCGCCTGTGCATCAGCCCATCACCGGGCCAGCGGTCGAACGGCTGTCGGAGCCAACTGAACCTAATACGGCGGGGCCAGAACGCGTGCTGACAAACACTGGCCTCGACCAGCTGGTGGAGACCACGGCCAAGGAGCTGCCGGATCATGAGAGCGTCACGGTGAGCTCCGAGCCGGTGGTGGTGCTCGGGCGCTGACGGGGTGAGTTGACCCGGTGAGCGGGCGGCGGACGGGGGCTCGGTCCGCCGCCCCTCGTCATGCGCGGGTTGTGAGTCCGGGTCCCGTGGGGGGGGAGGCTGAGGTCGGATCAGGGTGGTGCCCGGATGTCCGGGACGCCCTAGGACCGAGATCGTCGAGGCCACAGTCGGCTCGACGCGCGACAACGCAGGTCAGCAGCTGTCACCCGGTGTGCTCGCTGCTGGGCTCTGACTTGGCTGTGTCGACCTGGTGCCACCGCTGATCGGTGCCGCAGGACAGCCTCCGACAGGTGCGCCCCTACCGTGTGTCACCATCCGTGGGTGAGTGCGTCGTCGAGGGCGTCGACGAAGACGTCGGCGCTCGTCGTGGTCAGGCACAGCGGCGGCTTGATCTTCAGGACGCACATCCGGTCCGAAGTCGGCTGCATCAGCACGCCCAGTTCCCGTAGCCGCTCGCAGATGGCGGCTGTCTCCTCGGTCGCCGGTTCCCGTGTCTCGTGGTCTCTGACGAACTCGACGCCCAGATACAGGCCACTGCCGTGGACGGCGCCGATCAGCGGGTGCTTGTCGGCGAGTCGCAGCAGCCGCGTTCGCAGGTGTGCGCCGACCGTGCGGGCGTTGTCCTGGAGCCCTTCGTCGCGGAGCACGTCGAGCACGGTCAGTCCGACCACCGAACTGACCGGACTGCCACCGGCCGATGAGAAGAAGTAGCCCTGCGAACGGTAGGCGTCGGCGATCTCGCGTCGGGTGATCACCGCCCCCAGGGGGTGGCCGTTGCCCATCGCCTTGGCAACAGCGACGATGTCCGGTTCGACGCCCTGCTGCTCGAAGCCCCAGAAATGAGAGCCCAGCCGACCGTAGCCGACCTGCACCTCATCGGCGATGCAGAGACCGCCGGATTCCCGGGTGGCGGCGTAGACCTGCTCAAGATAGCCGTCGGGCAGAGCCATTCCGCCGGCGTTGCCGTAGTAGGGCTCGCACACGAACGCCGCCGGCGGGCGTCCGGACCTGACCAGGTCTGCGATCACGGCCACGGCCTCGGGGCCGTAGAGGTGCGAATCCGGGCCGCGGTGCCGGCCGCGGTAGCTGTTCGGGGTGGGGACTGTGTGCACCCACGCGGGGCGGGTGGCCAAGGCGTTCGGGTTGTCGGCCGTCGAGGTGGAGATGGCGTCGCCGGCGTAGGTCCAGCCGTGGTACGCCTCCTCCACCGCGACGACATCGCGCCTCCCGGTAGCGGCCCAGGCCAGCCGCAGTGCCAGATCCACGGCCTCGGAGCCGCTGTTGACGAGGAAAACGGTGTCGAGTCCGTCCGGCAGGAGCGCGCTCAGCCGCTCCGACAGCTCCACCACCGAGGCGTAGTGGAAACGGGAGTTGGTGTTGAGCCGCTGCCACTGCCGGTGCACTGCTTCAGCCAGTCGCGGGTGGCCGTGGCCCAGGACGGTCACGTTGTTGAGCATGTCCAGGTAGCCGCGGCCGCGGGTGTCCACCAGATGGTGCTGCCAGCCTCGCTCGATCTGCGGAGGCGTTTGGAAGTAGTGCTCCTGCACGGTGGCGAAAGACATCACTCGACGCTCCAGCAGGACGCTCTCCGGCTCCGTGGGCGTGTCCGCCACGGGGCGGTCCGCCCGGGGGAGGATCAGGCCGGTGGGATCAGGGCACATCGATAGCCAGCCCGCGTCCAGCCCTGGCCGGGTGAAGCGTGGCGCAATTCCCGTGCTCAGCCGGGACAGTTGCACATCCAACCGATACCGGCTGCCCTGTGCGGCGACGGTGCCCAACTGCTGACCGGATACGGCCTCTCCCCCGTCGATGACCGCGACAGCCGGGCTGATGCCGTCGAGCACCAGGTGCAGCCCCCCGGCGGTCAGGGTCACTCCGTGCTCGGCGTGCCGGGTGACCGTTCCCACCCACGGCGCGTGGACCGCCAGCGGGCTGGTGAGGTGCACCTCCACGCCGAGCGCGAGCGTGGCGCTCTCCTCCGTGTTGTCGACCTGTGTGCGGGTGAGACGGCACTCTCCGTGCCGGGTCAGCACTGCCGTGCCGCCCGAGGCGAGTGCCCGTGCGACCACAGCGGCCTCCGCGTCGGGATCGAGCCAGCCGCCGCCGTGCAGCGCGTCGCTGGTAACCGACAGGTCGAGCACCGTTGCTTCGGAGGGAAGTTCGGAGAGAAGAGGATGGCTCGAGGTCGGTGGATCGCTGTGCGGGGCGGGTTCGCCGATCACCTGCCGGAAGTGGGCCGCCATCACCTCGGCCGGTACCGAGGCACCGGCCTCGAACATGGCCCACTCACGGTCAAGGGCCGCCGCAGCGTAGCCGTTGCCGGGGTCCTGCAGTGCTGCGTGCTGCCCGCATACCACCAGCACGCAGCCGCGCAGCACGACAAGGGGCCACAGCACGTCCAGCTCGTCTCCGACGAGCGGCCGTACGGCGTGGAACGCGCGGACCGCGGGCAGCACCGAAGCCGGTGTGGCTCCGTGATGATGCAGGACGGAAGTGCAGGCGACCGCCAGCTCGGCCACCGCCCAGCTGTGTGTGAGATCTCCGAAGTCGATCAGCCCGACCGGTATGGGGCGGCCGTCCGGCTCCGTCCAGCACACCACGTTGTTGTCGGCCACATCGCCGTGAATGACCTGTATCGGAAGCCGCGCGGCGCGCCGCTCCACCAGTTGTTGTGCCGCGCGGGCGGCTCGCAGCACATGCTCGGCCCTTCGCCGGTCGACCATGTGCGGGGCCAGGGCCTCGACGACTTCGAGGGCGTTGCGCAGGTCCCACAGCATCGGCCGGTCCGGAGTCGGTATGTCGAGGCCTTCCAGGGCCGCGGTGATGCGTCCGGCCAGCTCGCCCAGCCGCGCCACAACCCGCGGAGCCAGATAGCGGCTGTCCATGATGGGGTCACCGGGAACATAGTCGAGCAATTGGCAGTCGTAGTCCTGGCCGGCCACGGAGACGGTCTGGATGTGCTCCCCGTCGACTCCGACCCGGACCCGCGGTAGCCGCAGTTCCGGCAGCGCCCGGGCGAGGCGCTCGGTGGCCTCGGACTGCGCCCTCAGTACCGCGCGGTCGATGGCCGGGTTGAAGACCTTGAAGACGTACCCGTGCTCATCCAGACCGGTGCGCACCCGGAAGTTGCGGTCGTGGTTGCTGCCCAGTTCCTCGAGTGTTCCCTCGATGCCGAATCGCTCCGCGAGGAGGGCTGCGGCCCTCTCCTCCTCGATTGCGACCATCGGCGCCACCAGCCACTCGGCAGAGGAGATGCCCATCGAATTCTCCGTTCATCAGTTGGTTGACCCGCGACAACCCGGTCATTGCGGATCGGCGAGCGTGATCAGACAGAGGTGACGCAGGGCGGCGTGCCACGCCATCGCGCGGATCACTGAAGTGGGCGCAAAAAACCTAGAGTTGGAGGTCCGCAGTGGCGTCGAGGGTTTTCCTCGCCGCTCAGTCCGCCGCCACGGAGTCCACGGACTCGGCGAGACCGCGGCGGTCGATCTCCTGGTGCCCATCGGAGTTCGGCGGCCCGGTACGGTTTGGCGGCGTCGTGAAAGGCTGCGCCGCATGGCCGCCAGTTGGGGCGCTGCTCAGCCGACGTTCCAGAAGAACCGGTGCGTGTGAATCCCGAAGTAGGGGAAGCTCTCAATCTTTGTCACGCCCTCGATGGGACGCACGACGTCGTTGACGAAGTCCAGCAGGTCACGCGGACGGCGACAGACGGCCTCGGCGAACAAGTCGAAGGTACCGGCGGTCAGGACGGCGTAGACGACCTCGTCGTGGCGTGAGAGTTCGTCGGCCACCGCTCTCGGATCGCCGTCGACTCGGAGTCCGAGCAGGGCCATGGCCTGCCCGCCCATCGCCATCGGGTCGGTGACACCGACGACCTGCACCGCATTGGTGTCGATCAGCCGCTGCAGCCGCTGCCGGGCGGCCGACGCCGACAGGCCGACCTTCGGGCCGAGATCGGCGTAGGGGATACGACCGTCGGCCTGCAGCTCGCACAGGATGGCCCGATCGATGTCGTCCATAAGGACACCTCCTAGGTGCTCGATCAGCTAAGCATGCAATCGATTCACGCGCAATACACGCACAGGACCATCGATTCCTCTACCGCTAAAGTCGAATCAATCGTTCGGATCTTGGAAGCCATATGGCACCGGACATGGAACCTGCCTCGCCGGCAGCCCGCCGAAGCCCCGGCCAGGAGGCGCTGCCAAGACCCGGTGATCGACTGGCCACTCACGCTCGGCGCACGACCTGGCGGCTCCGGGCGGGATCGTCATGTCCCCACACGTTCCGGCCCCGCAGTTGACGAGGAAGCAGACCGCTTCGAAGACGGGCAGCCCTGCACGCCGAGCGAGCCGGGCTGCCGGATGTTCTGGATCGACAAGGGCCGCGCGATGGCCGGGCGGCAGGTGCCCTGGCAGCGCGTTCCTTCTCCCGCCGACGAGGCTCTCGTCGACGCTCCGACGGGCCTGAACGTGCGGCTCGGCGCTGGGGTACGACACCGCTCGGAGGGTCGCCGCAGGGCGGGCGTTCCCACGCCGCTTCAAGCCGGGCGTCTTCCTTACACCCTGCTGGCCACTTGGCCCCAAGGGCTCGTCTCGGCCTCGGAGAAAGCCCCGAGAAGCTGCACGAGGCTCACGGTCGCGGCCACGTCTCTGGAAGACCGTGCCCGCCATCGGCCACGAGAGCCGATCCGGTGACGAACGACGCCGATTCGTGCGCCAGAAACATGACGCAAGCCGTGATCTCGTCCGGTGTGGCACTGCGTCCGATGGGGCCCGCCGCGGCGGCCGCTGCCTCGAACTCCAGCTGGGAGCCGGTCGCGACATAGCCGGGGGCCACGACGTTCACGGTGACGCCGTACGACACCACCTCAAGGGCGAGCGCCCGGGACAGCCCCAGCAGCCCCGCCTTCGCGGCCGTGTACGTGGCCTGCCCCGGCATCGCGCTAACCGTGCTGCTGGTAGAGCCGACCGAGACGATACGGCCGTACTGGGCAGCCCGCATGATCGGCACCACGGCCCTGCACATCAGGAAAGCGGTGGTCAGGTTGCGGGACAGCGCCGTTTCCCAGTCGGCCAGAGACAGATCGGCGACGTCGTCGTCTGCGTCCCAGCCCGATGCCACGGACGTCATGCCGGCGTTGTTCACCAGCACGTCGACGCGGCCCCAGTGGTCCATCGCGGCCTGCACCAGGACGTCCGAGGCCCCGTCGATGGTGAGGTCGGCGATCACACCGACGGCGGCGGGCCCCAGCTCCGCCGCTCGCTGGTGCACCCTCTCGGACGTCGCGCCCAACACGACGCGCGCACCCTCCGCGGCCAGCCCCCTGGTGACCGCGACACCGATTCCGTCAGAGGCACCGGCCCCGGTCACAATGGCCACTCGATCCGCGAAACGTGCCATGAAAGACAGCCTTTACGGAGGAGGCCACCGCGCAGTTGGCAGTGGAGGCTTGGCGGACGGTTCAGCTCGTCTTCGGTGACGAGCGCGCGATAGTCGGGGATCTTGGCACCGCTCGCTGAACTTCGTCCAGCATGGGGCAGTAGACCTCACGGCCGGCCAGTACCCCGCCGACGGCTGCACACCGACATCCTTGTCCGTCGGTCTTCGCGACCGTCCGTCTCCACAGGGGAGGTCACCTCTCGGTCACGGGCCCAGGAAGCGGAGCGCGTGGAGTCCGAGGACGCCGGCAATCTGCCGCCCGCTGAGGATGTTGCGATCGGCGGCCTCGGAGACGGTCGCGAGAGCGGTTTCCAAGGGCGCGCGCAGGAAGGGGTGATCCGTGCCGAGCATGAGGTGTCCGGCGCCCAGACGCTCGGCCACCAGCCGCAGGTGCTCGGAGTGTGTCGGCCCACAACGAGCCGACGAGGCGGTCGAGTCGGGCCGTGCGCTCCGGGTCGGGTCCGCCGCGCACGATGGTGTCGCCGTATGCGGTGCGGGGGTACGTCCACGGGAAGGCGCCGCAGCCATGGGCCAGGGCCACGCGCAGACCGGCGAAGTCGTCGAGCACACCTCCGAAGACCAGTGCGGTGGCCGCAAGAGCGGTGTCCGTCAGCATGCCCACACCGAAGGCGTACGTCGGCTCGGCACGCCGTATCGCGTGCGGACCGTCCGTGGGGTGGACGAAGAGCGGCATGCCTGCCTCCTCGGCCGCCGCGAGGAACGGCCGCAGCGCTGCCCGTGGCCGTCGAGACCTCCGACCGTGCGTTGGTCGAGCTCGCGGTGGGCCCGGGCGAGACGCTGCTGATGCACGGAGCGGCAAGTGTGGTCGGCTCCGTCGGCGTCCAGCTCGCCGTGGCTCGCGGTGCCACCGTTATCGGTACGGCGTCCGAGGCCAACCACGACTACCTGCACTCTCTCGGCGCGATCCCCGTGGTGTACGGCGACGGCCTCGCCGACCGTGTCCGCGCCGTCGCCCCGCAGGGCATCGACGCACTGGATGTCTCCGTCCAGCTGTGCGGCGGCACCACCGACCGCATCGTCACCATCTCCGACCCTCGGGCCTTTGAGCTGGGCATCACCTTCTCCGGCGACAGCCGACGGTTCGGGCCGGAGCTCACCGAGTACGCCCGCCTCGCCGCCGACGGACGCCTGAGCGTGCGCGTCGACCGGAACTTTCCGCTCGCCGACGCCGCCAAGGCGCACGAGCTGAGCGAGACCGGCCGTGCGCGCGGCAAGGTGCTCCTGCGCCCCTAGGACCTGTGACCGTGAAGGTTCACCGTGTCGCGATGGCCGGCACGGAGCCTCGACGCGTTGGTCGGACCATCGAGGTACGTGCGGTAGGAGCCGTGGCCCGCCGCCTTGCGATGCACCGTACGGGCCGCCGGCCGGGCAGCCTCCTTACGGTTGGTGACCTTCGCGCCCCGGTCCGGGCTCACACCCGCCGCCCCGCCCTCTGAGGCGGAAAGGACGGGGGCGGAAAAGACGGGGCAGGCGTTTAATCGGATGTGCGTGCGGCGCGGGGTTGTTAGGTTCGCCGTGTGCCGAAGCTGAATCAGATCATCGCAGTCGAAAAGGGCGTCAAGTCCAAGGCTCTCCAGGAGCTCACCCAGGCTCACCAGGACGTGCAGAAGCCCGCCCTGCTGGCCGGCATCTCCCGGACCTACCAGCCCAAGGACGAGGAGGGCGAGCAGCTGCCGCCCGAGTCCACGCGAGTGCAGATCAAGGCCGAGGATGCTCTGCGGGCGACCGCCGGGACGCTGACGCGGCTCTTCGACGTGACCGCGACGAAGGACTGGGCGAACCGGTCCGCGGTCGCGGACGTGGTGGCCGACGGTACGGTGCTGTTGCCCCAGGTGCCCGTCCCCTACCTGTTGTTCCTGGAGAAGCAACTCACCGACCTGCACACCTTTGTGCGCAAGTTGCCAGTGCTCGACGCCTCCGAGTCCTGGAACCTGGACCCCTCGACGGACTCGTGGAAGACGGACCCGGTGCGGACCATCCGCACGAAGAAGGTTCCGCGCAACCACGTGAAGGCCGAGGCCACGGAGAAGCACCCGGCGCAAGTCGAGGTGTACTACGAGGACGTCCCGGTCGGTTACTGGACCACGGTGAAGTTCTCCGGCGCGCTGCCCGCCCGGCGGGTCAACGAGCTCCTCGACCGCGTCGAGAAGCTCCAGCAGTCCGTCAAGTTCGCCCGCGAGGAGGCGAACAACACCGAGGTCACCGACCAGCGGGTCGGCGACGCGGTATTCGGCTACCTGTTCCGGTAGCCTCCACACACGCCCTCCGTCGCGAGCGGAGGGTGCGCGATGAGCGCAAGCTGAAACTGATGTTGAAGCTGATGAAGGGGTGTCAGTTGGGGGTTCGAATCCCTCTCCCCGCACCACGTGCGGGGGTGGCCCAAGCCTGGCAGAGGCGGCCCCGTGAAACTCAGATTCTCGCTCCAGTCTCAGTATTCGCCGCCGAACACCGGATCGACCGAGCGTGGGCGAACATCGACGGATGGGGGTTCAAGTCCCCTCGGCGCCTCTCTCGTGGCGCTGTAGTTCAAAGGCAGAACACGTCGATCTCAACATGACCCGCGGTTCTTAAACGCCGTCGGTGTGCGCAAATGGGTGGCAAGCTGGAGCCCGGGAGCTGGACATGCTCCCGGGCTCCGTCACGTTCCGGCCCGCGGCTTGTGCTGTGACCGGGAAGGTTCACCGGGTTGAGTGGTCAGACCGCGGTGGACAGGGGCCTGTCGCCCCAGCGGATGCCTCGTTCGCTGCGGATGCGGGCGCGTTCGCAGTCGTTGGGCCGCGAGGACGTCGGGGTGACGGTGTGCTTGCCGAGTACCTCCTCCATGCTGGTCAGACCCCCCATGTCGTTTGGTGTCAAGCGGGATGGGGATGTCGAGAGCTTCCAGAACAGCCCGCATCACGTCACGCACGGCGCTTGAGGGAACAGCCCCTTCGGGGGTGTTGTAGGAACCCTCCATACTGATCCACTGGCCCTTTCGTCTCACACATGTCTCTCACCGAATCGGCGGTGAGATGCGGACTTTGGGCCTCTGACCCGGTCTTCCATGCTCTCTGTTGACCCTACGTACCGAGGTGGGCGTGTTACATACCCCACACGTCGAAGCACCTCTCTTGTACGAACTCTCCTTTCCCTCAGCCCGTCGGATACGTCAGGATCGGCTCCCATGGACCTGCTGACGACGCTGGTGGACAAGGGACTGCGGCGCGAGTTGCCGACCCGTGAAGAGGCGCTGGCCGTGCTGGCCACCTCCGACGACGATCTCCTCGATGTGGTGGCCGCGGCCGGGAAGGTGCGCCGGCACTGGTTCGGCCGCCGGGTGAAGCTCAACTATCTGGTCAACCTGAAGTCGGGGCTGTGCCCCGAGGACTGTTCCTACTGTTCGCAGCGCCTCGGCTCCACCACCGGCATCCTGAAGTACACCTGGCTCAAGCCTGACGAGGCCTCGAAGGCCGCGGCGGCCGGACTGGCCGGGGGCGCCAAGCGGGTCTGCCTGGTGGCGTCCGGGCGCGGTCCGACGGACCGGGACGTGGACCGGGTGGCCGGCACGATCAAGGCGATCAAGGACCGACACGAGGGCGTCGAGGTGTGCGCCTGCCTGGGCCTGCTCTCCGACGGCCAGGCCGAGCGGCTGCGCGAGGCCGGGGCGGACGCCTACAACCACAACCTCAACACCTCCGAGGCCACCTACGGCGACATCACCACCACCCACACCTACGAGGACCGGGTCGACACGGTCCAGAAGGCCCACGCGGCCGGGCTGTCCGCCTGCTCGGGCCTGATCGCGGGCATGGGCGAGAGCGACACGGACCTCGTCGACGTCGTCTTCTCCCTCCGCGACCTCGACCCCGACTCGGTTCCGGTCAACTTCCTCATCCCGGTCGAGGGCACCCCGCTGGCCAAGGAGTGGAACCTCACCCCGCAGCGCTGTCTGCGCATCCTGGCGATGGTCCGGTTCGTGTGCCCGGACGCGGAGGTGCGCATCGCGGGCGGCCGGGAGGTGCACCTCCGGACGATGCAGCCGCTCGCCCTGAACCTCGCCAACTCGATCTTCCTCGGCGACTACCTCACCACCGAGGGGCAGGCCGGCCAGGCCGACCTCGACATGATCGCCGACGCCGGCTTCGAGATCGAGGGCACCGACCAGGTCACGCTGCCGGAACACCGGGCGGCCGGCGGCGGCTGCGGCGCGTCATCGGCAGCGTCGGGGGCGTGCGGCACGGAGGCGGGCGCCTGCGCTTCGGACGCGGCGGCGCCCGAACCGCGTACGGACCTGGTCACCGTGCGCCGACGAGGTGCCGGAACGGACCTCGCGCCCAATGCCTGACCTGCCCCTGTCCGAACTTCTGGACCTGGACCGGCGGCACGTCTGGCATCCGTACGGGCCCATGCCGGGCCGTGTCGAACCGCTCGTCGTGGAGTCGGCGAGCGGGGTGCGGCTGCGGCTAGCGGGCGGGAAGGCCGAGCTGGTCGACGGGATGTCGTCCTGGTGGTCGGCGATCCACGGCTACAACCACCCGGTGCTCGACGAGGCCGCGCGCGAGCAGCTCTCGCGGATGAGCCACGTCATGTTCGGCGGGCTCACCCATGAGCCCGCCGTTCGGCTGGCGAAGCTCCTTGTCGACTTGTCTCCGGATGGACTCGAACATGTCTTCCTCACCGACTCGGGGTCGGTTTCGGTCGAGGTCGCGGTCAAGATGTGTCTGCAGTACTGGCGTTCGGTGGGCCGCCCGGCGAAGCAGCGCCTGCTGACCTGGCGCGGCGGCTACCACGGAGACACCTGGCAGCCGATGTCCGTGTGCGACCCCGAGGGCGGCATGCACGAGCTGTGGCAGGGCGTCCTGACCCGCCAGGTGTTCGCGGACGCGCCACCCACGGAGTACGAGGAACCGTACGCCGACCACCTGCGCTCGACGATCGAGCGGCACGCCGGCGAACTGGCCGCCGTGATCGTCGAACCGGTGGTCCAGGGCGCGGGCGGGATGCGCTTCCACTCCCCCGCCTATCTGCGGGTGCTGCGCGAGGCGTGCGACGAGTACGGCGTGCTGCTCGTGTTCGACGAGATCGCGACCGGGTTCGGGCGTACGGGCGCACTGTTCGCGGCGGAGCACGCGGCGGTGACGCCGGATGTGATGTGCGTGGGCAAGGCACTGACCGGCGGCTATCTGACGATGGCGGCGACACTGTGCACGGCACGGATGGCCGACGGCATCTCGCGCGGCGAGGTCCCGGTGCTGGCCCACGGCCCGACCTTCATGGGCAACCCGCTGGCGGCGGCCGTCGCTTGCGCCTCGATCGGGCTGCTGCTCGACCAGGACTGGCGGGCGGCGGTCAAACGGATCGAGGCCGGACTGCGGGACGGGCTCGCCGGGGCGGCGGACCTTCCCGGGGTCCGGGACGTGCGTGTGCTGGGCGCGATCGGGGTGGTCCAGCTCGATCACGAGGTGGACATGGCGGCGGCCACGGCGGCGGCCGTGCGCGAGGGCGTGTGGCTGCGGCCGTTCCGCGACCTCGTCTACACCATGCCGCCGTACATCACCGGCGACGCGGACGTGGCGCGGATCGCGCGCGCTGTGTGCGCGGCGGCACAGGAGGGATGAGCATGCCGATCCTGGTGATCACGGGGACGGGCACGGAGGTCGGCAAGACGGTCACGACGGCCGCCGTCGCCGCCACGGCCCTCGCCGCGGGCCGCACGGTGGCCGTGCTCAAGCCCGCACAGACAGGGGTACGTCCGGACGAGCGCGGGGACGCCGACGAGGCGGCGCGGCTCGCGGGTGCCGTACGAACCCTCGAACTCGCCCGCTATCCGGACCCGTTGGCTCCCGCGACGGCCGCCCGACGAGCCTCGCTGCCACCGGTCCGGCCGTCCGAGGTGGCGGAGGCCGCCGCGAAACTGGCCGCCGAGTACGACGTGGTCCTGGTGGAGGGCGCGGGCGGACTGCTCGTACGCTTCGACGACGAGGGCGGCACCCTGGCGGACGCGGCCGAACTGCTGGACGCACCGGTCCTGGTCGTCGCGTCGGCGGGCCTGGGCACCCTCAACGCGACAGAACTGACGGCCCGTGAACTCTCCCGCAGAGACATCCACTTGACGGGCATCGTCATCGGCAGCTGGCCCGACTCGCCTGATCTGGCGGCGCGTTGCAACCTGGCAGACCTGCCGGTGATCGCCGGGGCTCCTCTGATCGGGGCGCTGCCGGCAGGTGCGGGATCACTTCCCCCGACCAACTTCCGCACGATGGCCGGACATTGGCTGGCCCCAACACTGGGCGGAACATGGGACGCGGCGGATTTCGAAGGGCGCGAAGCGCCCCTTCGCTAGGAACGCGGGGCTGTGTCGATCTGCGGCTCCGCCGCGGGGCGCGACCAGCCCCCACCGGGCCTGCGGCGAACTCACAACCCCGACTCCTCCCCCAACAACCGAACCAGCTCGATCCGCGACCGAATCCCCAACCGCGTGAACACCCCCCGCAGATGATGATCGATCGTGCGCGGACTCAGCGCCAGCCGAACGGCGATCTCCCGATTGGTCGCCCCCTCCGACGCCATCCGCGCAACCATCAACTGCTGCGCCGTAAGGCGAGCAGCGAGATCCGCCGACCCCGACTTGACCGTCACGGGCGCCCCCAGCGCCCTCAGCTCCGCCCGCGTCTGCGTCGCACAGTGCGGTGCCCCGAACGTCTCGAACGCCTCCAACGCGCTGTGCAGGCGGTCGCGGGCCTCGGTCCGCTCACGCAGCCGGCGCAACGCGCTGCCGAACAACAGCTCGGTACGGGCGCGTTCGAAGTCACGCGTGCCGTGACCGTGCAGGTCGAGGGCCGTGCGGTAGTGGTCGACCGCTTCGGCGCCGGGGGCGAGCAGCGCGCGGCAGCGGGCGCTGAGGGCCAGGTCGTCGGGGCTGCGAACAGCGGTGGCCCAGCGGTCGTAGTCGGCGTGGGCGGCCCGTGCGACGCGGGTGTCGCCGGTACGGACGGCCGCCTCGACGTAGTGCGGGGTGGCCAGATGCCGGATGGCCCGGTGGCCGTGACCGGGGCCGAATCCGGCGAGGGCGCGCAGCCGGGCGGCGGCGCGCTCGAACCGGCCGGTGGAGAGATCGAGGAAGGCGAGCGCCCACAGGGCGAGCGCGGCGGGCAGGCCCAGTCCATGAGCCCGGGCGTGGGTGCGGGCGGCTTCGGCGCGTTCCCGGCAGACCTCGCCGTCGCCGGTCACGGCCGCGAACATGGCGAGGGCGGCCTGCAGATGACAGGCGCCGTTGTCCTGACCGGTGGCGTACGCCTGCCAGAGGGCGTCGGCAGCCGCGGCCTCGGCGGCACGTGGGCGTCCGGTCCAGAAGTCGGCGTAGGCCCGGAACTCCATGGCCTGCGGGACGGTCACCGTCTCGCCCCGGGCGCGGGCGGAGGCGGCGGCCCGTACGGTGGCGCGTTCGGCGCCGGAGTGGTCGCCGAGGAGCAGCGCGGCGATGCCGGAGTGGACGAGCAGGGTGGGGTCGCCACCGGGACCGCAGCGCCCGGCGGCGGCCTTGAGGAGGTTACGGGCGTCCTCGTACCGTCCCTCGACGGCGGCGGCGAGTCCCGCGAGGGTGCCGGGCGGGATGATGCCGAGCCGTGCGGCCACGGTGGCCGCCTCGCGGCAGCGGCGGAGGTCGCCGGTGTAGACGGCGGCCTCGGTGGCACGTGCCAACAGGTGCACGGCGACGTCCAGAGCGGGGTTCGGAACGCTGCGCGACGACTGTGAATCCGGGTGCGGGTAGCGGGACGCGTAAGGGTACGCATAGGGATCGTCCGGTGTGCCGAATCGTTCCGGTGGGCCGGAACGAGGTTCTTGATCCTTGGCGGAACGATTCAGCACGCTCCCCTCGCTCCCCTGCGCGAGCGCGGCCCTCGCATGCCGGACCGCGGCTGTCAGCAGCGAGTCGAAGGCCTCGGTCGCGTTGCCCGACCGCAGGGCGAGCATGCCGTTGAGCGCGCTCTCGTCCGAGGACGCCACCAGACCTCGGGCTCTGTCCCCGTCACCGCGGTGCCAGGCGTCGGCGGCGGCCCGGGAGAGCAGCCGGGACCGTTCGCGCGGGTCGGGCGAGAGGGCGGCGGCGCGCTCGCCGAGGGCGCCGGCCAGGAGGTGGTCGCCCCACCCGCGGGCATCGTGCGCGGCGGCGCCCAGTTCGGCGGCGAGCCGCGCGCTGGGGCCGAGGGCGCCGGCGCCCCGGTGCCAGGAGCGCCGGGGCGACTCACCGTCACCGTGCAGGACGCGGGCCAGCAGTCGGTGCATGTCCCGCCGGTCCGCCGAGGACCCGGACTCGTAGGCCGCGATGCGCGTCCAGGCGTCGCGGAACACGGCTCCGCTCGCTGTCGCGTGGGCGATCCCGGCCGTCTCGGCGGCTTCGAGGGCCCGGGTGTCGAGACCGGCGGCGGCGACCGCGCGCAGGAAGGCGTGGGTCGCCACCGGGTACTGGTCGGCGGCGGCGAGGAGAAGGAGCAGCCGCGTGTCGTCGGGCAAGGCACGGATCGCCCGGCGGTGCGCCCGCAGCAGTTCGGGGGCGAGCGCGGCGGGTTCCGCGGGGAGCGGGTCGAGTCCCGCCGCCTGCCGTTCGGTGAGGAGCGGTACGAGTTCGGCGGCGGCGCGCGGATCTCCGTACGCGGCGCAGAGGACGCGCACGCGGACACCTTCGGGAAGCGGGGGGCCTAGCTGCTGCCACGCGTCCGTGAGTTCCGGTGGCGAAATGCGCGGCTGAGGCGGGGGATTCACCGAGGTCACCACACAACTCACGTTACTGGCGAGTTACAAGGCACGTAAAGACCGGCGATTTCGCCGATGCGGCGCGCGAAGACCCGGCCTGACACTCCAGCCAACCCCACGCATATCAGGAGGCACCATGCAGCGCCGCACGCGACGCATCACAGCAGCCGTCTCGGCCGTCGTGTCCTCGATGCTTCTGTCCCTCTCGCTCTCCGCGACGCCCGCCCAGGCCGCAACCCACAATCCGGTCGTCTTCGTGCACGGCATCAGCAGCTCGTCGAGCAGCTGGAACGACTGGGTGGCCGACTTCAAGGCCGACGGTTACACGGCCTCCGAGCTGGACGCCTGGTCGTACTCCTGGTCCCAGTCGAACGTCACGACGGCCCAGCAACTGGCCACCGAGGTCAGACGAGTTCTGGCCGCGACGGGCGCCTCGAAGGTCGACCTCGTCGTCCACTCGATGGGCGCGCTCAGCGCTCGCTACTACCTCAAGAACCTCGGCGGAACCGCGTACGTCGACGACTTCGTCTCCACGGCCGGCACCAACCACGGCACGTCGCTCGCCTCTTTGTGTGCGTGGCTGTACACCTCGTGCTCCGAGATGAACACGGGAAGTTCGTTCCTCACCTCGCTGAACTCGGGCGACGAGACGCCGGGCAGTGTGTCGTACGCCAGTTACTGGTCCAACTGCGACGAGGCACTCAATCCGGACACGACCGCGATCCTGAGCGGTGCCACGAACGTCGGGGTCGGCTGCGTCTCGCACGACGAGATGAACAACGACTACGGCATCTACCAGCAGGTCCGCGACTTCATCGCCTGATCCCGCCTGATCCCGCCTGACACGGCCTGACACGGCCTGATCCCGCCCGTTCCCGGCGACAGCGAGGGTGCACGGCTCCCGCAAGGGGGACAATCGCGGTGAGACCATTCCTCCCCGGGAGGCCCCATGCCGCTACGGTCCACCTCAGGTTCCGGCAAGGTGCCGCGGGATCCCGTGCACCATCCGCTGTTCGCCCGCTACTACGCCCGGATGAGCGTGGCCGCCGAGACCGGCATCGGCCTGGGCGCCGTGCGGCACCGGCTGCTCGCCGGACTCTCCGGCCGGGTGATCGAGATCGGCGCCGGCAACGGACTGAACTTCGCGCACTATCCGGGCACCGTCTCGGAGGTCGTCGCGATCGAACCCGAGCGCCTGCTGCGGCAGTTGGCCGTGGAGGCGGCGATGCGTTCCGAGGTGCCCGTCGATGTCGTACCGGGCGTGGCGGAGGCGCTGCCGGTGAAGGGGGAGGCCTTCGACGCGGTCGTGCTCTCGCTGGTGCTGTGCGGTGTCCGGGACGTGCCCCGGGCGCTCGGTGAGGTACGGCGGGTGCTGCGGCCCGGTGGCGAGGTGCGGTTCCTCGAGCACGGCGTCGGGGGCGGGCCCGCGATGCGGTTCACCCAGCGCGCCCTCGACCGCACGGTGTGGCCCGCGCTCGCCGGCGGCTGTCATCTGGCCCGGGACCCGGTGGCCGCGCTGCGGGACGCCGGGTTCGAACTCGGCCCCTACCGACGGCTGTTGCTGCCCGAGAAGGGGCCACGACTGCCCACCTCGTACTGTGTGACGGGCAGCGCCTGGCGTCCCCCGCAGCCGGGGACCCAGCCAGGGACAGAGCCGGGGCCGGAGGCAGAGCCGGACGCCTCATAGGCTCCACTGGCGCAGTTCGTGCGCGATGTCCTGCACCGAGGCGTTGCCGGACTTCACCAGCCGGGCCAGATCCCGCACCTGCTCGGGCGAGGTGACGACCTTGACCCCGCTGGCGATGAGGTAGGCGTAGGCGACCGCGGAGGCGAACAGCGCGTTCGACCGCTCCAGCGCGGGCACGTGCAGCAGGAGCTGGAGGAGGGCTGCGGCCCGGGCGTGCGGGTTGTCGTAGACGGGGATGTCGAATATCTCGGCCTCGTGGCGGGCGACGGCGGCGACCAGAGCGCCCCAGTCGGAGACCTGGGGGTCTCCGGGCGTCTTCCGTTCGGCGATCATGAGGAGCCAGGCGAGGTCGATCCTGAGGTTGTCCAAGGGTTCAGTGACGACCTTCGCGCTTGCCTTCACGATCCGTGCCGAACTCTTCCGCGAAGACGGACTCGTACTGCTTCATGAAATCGGCGGCCGCCTCCACGAAGGTATGGCCCGCCTCGCCGGTGTCCTGCTGGACCAGCTCTTCTATGTAGCGGTTGACGCTCATTCCGCGGGCCAGAGCCTTTTCCCGCGCCGCGCGGGCGGTGCCCTCGTCCACCCGGACGTTCAGCTGAGTCTTAGCCATACCTCGAAGCTAGCGCGCAAGTGCTAGCACCCGCAAGGGGGCCACCCATGAGCGAAAAGGGATACCGGGTGTGCGCCTCGTCACACTACGCTCGGCCGGGACAAGGAACGAGGGACGTCGGTGCGACACCGGAACGGCCACGACCAGCACAAGCTACCGAAGGAGACAGCCTTGTCCACACCTGCTGCGGAGCACGCCCCCGGGCAAGCGGAGGCGGACGGCACCGCGGCCCGCGCCCGCGCGCTGACCAAGGCGTACGGCTCGGGCGAGACGACCGTGCTCGCACTCGACTCGGTCGACGTGGACATCGCGCGCGGGCGCTTCACCGCGGTCATGGGGCCCTCGGGCTCGGGCAAGTCCACGTTGATGCACTGTCTGGCAGGGCTCGACACCGTGTCGGCGGGGCAGGTGTGGCTCGGCGACACGGAGATCACGGGGCTGAAGGACCGCGACCTGACCCAGCTGCGGCGGGACCGGATCGGGTTCATGTTCCAGTCGTTCAACCTGATCCCGACCCTGAACGCCGTCGAGAACATCACCCTGCCGATGGACATCGCGGGCCAGAAGCCCGACCAGAAGTGGCTGGACCAGGTCATCGACACACTGGGACTGCGGGACCGGCTGAAGCACCGGCCGGCCCAGCTCTCCGGCGGGCAGCAGCAGCGCGTGGCCTGTGCCAGGGCGCTCGCCTCGCGCCCCGAGCTGATCTTCGCGGACGAGCCGACCGGCAACCTCGACTCCCGCGCCGGTCTTGAGGTCCTCGGCTTCCTCCGCGAGGCCGTCGACGACCTCGGCCAGACGGTCGTCATGGTGACCCACGACCCGGGCGCCGCCGCCCACTCCGACCTGGTGCTCTTCCTCGCGGACGGACGGATCGTCGACGAGATGGCACAGCCCACGGCGGAGGCGGTCCTGGAGCGCATGCGTCTCTTCTCCGGAGGGCCGACCCAGGCCTCGCCCCCCGGCATCCCCCATGACCCCGAGGCCCCTTCCCTCACCAAGCCCACCGACGAGGACTGACACCCCGTGCTGAAGGCAACGCTCAGGAGTTTCCTCGCCCACAAGGGCAGACTGCTGCTCTCCGCGCTGGCCGTCGTCCTGTCCGTGGCGTTCGTCGCGGGCAGCCTGATCTTCTCCGACACGGTCACCCGCACGTTCGACCGGCTCTTCGCCTCCACGTCCGCCGATGTCACGGTGAGCCCGCGCAAGGACTTCGAGTCGGCGGTGCCGTCCGGGGAGGTCCTGACGGTTCCCGCCTCGCTGGCCCAGCGGGTCGCCGGGGTCGCCGGGGTCGAGGACGCCCACGCGGACGCGTCCGTCGAGAACATCACCGTCGTCGACGACCGCAACAAGTCGGTCTCACCGACCTCGGGCGCCCCCACCATCGCCACCGACTGGTACCTCACCGACCGCAGTCCCGTCGAACTCACCTCCGGCCGCGTCCCCGAGGGCGACGGCGAGGCACTGCTGGACGCGGACACCGCAGACAGCAAGGACGTGGGCATCGGCGACACGCTCACCGTCCAGGCGCAACCGGGGTCGTTCAGCGTCAGGATCGTCGGGATCGCCACCTTCACCACCACCAACCCGGGCGCGGCGCTGCTCTTCCTGGACACGAGGACCGCACAGACCAGGCTGCTCGGTTCGCCGGACCGGGCCACGAGCATCTCGGTGACCGCCGCGAGCGGCGTGAGCGACGCGGAGCTGAAGAGCCGTATCGCGCAACAGATCGGCACCACCGACTACGAGTTGAAGACGGCCGCCGAGCAGGCCGAGTCCGCCGCTGACCAACTCGGCGGATTCCTCGACGTGATCAAGTACGTGATGCTGGGCTTCGCCGGGATCGCGGTGCTCGTCGGGGTCTTCCTCATCGTCAACACCTTCTCGATGCTGATCGCCCAACGCACCCGCGAACTGGGCCTGTTGCGGGCACTCGGCGCCGATCGGCGGCAGGTGCGCCGGTCTGTGCTGACGGAGGCGGTGCTGCTCGGTCTGGTCGGCTCGACACTCGGCCTCGCCACCGGGATCGGGCTCGCGGCCGGCCTGATCCAGCTGATGAGCGCGTTCGGCATGAACCTCAGCTCGGCCGACATGGTGGTGGGCTGGGCAACTCCCGTGTCCTCCTACGCCGTGGGGCTCGGGGTCACCTTCGTGGCGGCCTATCTGCCGGCCCGGCGGGCCGCGGTGGTCTCCCCCATGGCCGCGCTCTCGGACGCCGAAATCGCGGGCGTGGGGCGGCCGTTGCGGGTACGGGCGGTGGTCGGAGCGATCGTCGGGGCGCTCGGAGCCGCCGCGCTCGCGGGCTGTGCCACGGCCAGTGAGACATCGACCTCCGCTTCCCTTCTGGGACTCGGGGTCGTCCTCACGCTCGTCGCGACGGTCATCGCGGGCCCACTGCTGGTCCGGCCGGTCATCCGGGTCCTCGGCGGCGCGTTCCCGGCGATCTTCGGGCCGGTCGGCCTGATGAGCCAGCGCAACGCCCTGCGCAATCCCCGCCGTACGGGGGCCACGGCCGCCGCGCTGATGGTGGGCCTCGCCCTGGTCGGCGGTATGTCCGTGGCCAGCGCCTCGATGACCAAGTCCTTCGACCAGCAGATCGACAGGACGCTCGGCGCCGACTTCGTCGTACAGAACGACAACTTCGTCCCGTTCCCCCGGGAGCTCACCGACAAGGTGCGGGCCACGGACGGTGTCGGTCTCGTCGTACGGCAGCGGTTCGTGCCGGTCGCGGTGCGGTTCCCGGACGGCAAGCGCCTCGAAACCACCGCCGCCGGGTACGACGCGCAGCTCGACGACGTCGCCCGGGTCGCCTACACGCAGGGCGACACGGCCGCCGCTCTCGCGGACGGCCACCTGGCGATGTCCGCCGACTACGCCAAGGACCACGACGTGCGCGTCGGCACGGTGCTGCCGGTGGAGTTCCCGGCCGGCGGCCGGACGGAGCTGACGGTCGCCGCCCTCACCGACCAGGACAGCGCCGAGGGGTTCGGGACGCAGGGCGGGATCTACTTCGGGATCGCCGTCGCCGAGAAGTACGTGCCGGGCGGCCAGGAGTCCGCGCTGTACGTCAACGCCTCGGGCGGCACGGACGCCGACACGCTGCGGCCTGCGCTGGAGCGGACGCTCGCCCCGTATCCGCAGGTCAAGGCGCGTGACCAGGCCGACTACAAGGAACTGATCCGCAACCAGATCGCCGTACTGCTCTACCTCGTGTACGCGCTGCTGGGGCTCGCGATCGTCATCGCGGTGCTCGGCGTGGTCAACACCCTCGCCCTGTCGGTGGTGGAGCGCACACGCGAGATCGGGCTGCTGCGGGCCATCGGGCTGTCCCGGCGGCAGTTGCGCCGGATGATCCGGCTGGAGTCGGTGGTGATCGCCGTGTTCGGTGCGGTGCTGGGACTCGGGCTCGGGCTGGTGTGGGGTGTGTGCATCCACCGGGTGCTTGCTCTCCAGGGCATGGAGGCGCTGGCGATTCCCTGGGGCACGATCGTCGCGGTGGTCGTGGGCTCGGCGGTGGTCGGCATCGTGGCCGCGCTGCTGCCCGCGTTGCGCGCGTCCCGGATGAACGTGCTGGCGGCGATCGCGCACGAGTGAGGGGCGTGCGAGGGGCGCGCGATGGCCGCGCCCCTCGCTCTCCGTTCCGTGGACGCTTTCCGGGCTGTCCGCGCTGCCTGTCCGTGCTGCCTGTCCGTGCTGTTCAAGTCCCCCGCCGATGCGGGCCCCCTCCTGTCCCGCGGACCGCAGCTGACCGAGGATCAGGCTCCGCTCCGGGCGGAGTGGGGAACCGGCGATACGTGCAGTCGTGTCGCCGCCGATCGGGTTGTGCGTACGGCGTGGCGTCGGCCGGGACATGACTGCCGGTCAGCCGATTAAATGGCTGGTCAGAGCCTTGTTGCTCGGTTCGGCGAGGGTCGGCCGCCCGAGCGGGATACCGCCGTGCGGGTCAGCCGGGTGGGCGGCTCGAGTGGTGCGGCGGGCTGGTCTGGCTGACGGTGGATCACGTCGGGGCCGGGTCTCGTCAGCTGACATCACGTCAGCGCCCCAGCCGCGGCGGAAGGACTCAGACCATGCGCTCTGCCCGCCTGCTCCTCGCTACCGCGACGGCCACGGCCGCTCTCGCGATCGCCGCGCCCGGCGCCCTCGCCGCCGACGGCGGCGACTGGGACAACGGTGACTCTTCCTACAGCAAGGAGCACGACAAGGACAGCAAGCACGACAAGCCGAACGGGGGAATGCACACGGGTGGCGGTGCGCTCACCGCGGTGAACGAGGGCGACTGGAGCAAGGGCGACAGCGCGGACGAGACCAAGAAGGACGACTGGAGCAAGGACGACAGCACGGACGAGGGCAAGAAGGGCGACTGGGAGGCCGACAAGGAGGAAGGCGGCAAGGGCGACTGGGGCTCCAAGCACGAGAAGCCCAGCGGTGGCATGCACACCGGTGGCGGCGCCCTCGCGGCCCCGGGTGTCACGGCCGGCGGGCTGGCGGCACTGGCGGTCGTCGGCGCCGGTGCGTTCGCGATGCGTCGGAGGAACGCGGCCGACGGGGCCTCCTGACCGATGCCTGACATAGCAGCCGGGGCCGTCGCGTGTGCACATCCGCCTGTGCACACTGCGGCGGCCCGGCCGGTTCGGTCCCTCTACCTGTCAGTCCCGCTACGTGTTGTGCCCGTGTTCCAGTGAGGTGGTTCCCGATGGCAACCCGGTTGCCCTCCCCTGTCGAGTCCGCGCCGGTGCCGACCAGGCGGCGCTTTGTCGTACGTATGACCGCGTGGACCGTCGTTCTCCTGATCCCGGTGTTCTTCCTCCTTTTCTCCGGAAACGACGAGTCGGCCGACCGCGGCCCCGCGCCGCGCGCCGCCGCTGCCCACGCCCCGTCCTCGTCGGCCGCGCCGGAGTCCTCGGCAGCGCCGCGGGCCGGGAAGCGGCTGCCGCGAGCCCGGCCGACGCGGCTACTCATCCCGGCCATCGACGTGAGCGCGCCCTTCATCGGCCTCGCCATCGGCGACTCGGGCCAGCTCGAAGCCCCGCCCGCCGACGACGTGAACCTGGTCGGCTGGCAGGCAAACGGCGTGTCCCCCGGAGAGGCGGGCACCGCGATCATCGCCGGGCACGTAGACACGGCGACCGCACCCGCCGTCTTCGCGGGGCTCAGCGAGCTGAAGAAGGGGGATCGCTTCTCCGTGAACCGGTCCGACAGCCGCACGGCCGTCTTCGTCGTCGACAGTGTCGAGACGTTCGCGAAGGACGACTTCCCCGACCAGCGCGTGTACGCCGACACCCCGCAGGCCCAGGTCCGGCTGATCACCTGCGCCGGTGACTACGACCACGCGGTGCAGGACTACACCGCCAACCTGGTGGTCTTCGCCCACCTCGTCTGACCCGTCGGCGTCGGGCGGGGGCCCACCTGGGGGATCAGCGGTGGCGAGCCGGAACACCCGCTCCTAGCTTCGGCATATGACCAGACGACAGATCACCCATCTCGTATGCACCGCTGCTGTGGTGGCGTCGGGGCTCGGTGCCGCCGCACCCGCGGACCATCGCACGACGCAGCAGGTGCTCCGCATCCACCGGGTACAGCCCGGCGAATCGATCCAGCAGGCGGTGGACGCCGCCCGGCCGGGGGACACCGTTCTCCTCTCCCCCGGCACCTACCACGAGAGCGTCCGCGTCACGGTGTCGAACCTGACGTTGCGGGGTTTCGTCGCCGGGCCCGCCGTCATCGTGCCCGGCCCGGCCGCCGCCGGCAACACCTGTGCCACCGCGGGCAACGGCATCTGTGTGACCGGCACCAAGAGCAGTCCCGTCAAGCGCGTCACCGTGCGCTCGCTGACGATCCGGGGCTTCGCCAAGAACGGCCTGTGGGCGTCGTGGACCGACCAGCTGAAGGTCCAGGGCGTGACCTCCGAGAAGAACGGGCAGTGGGGCATCGCCCAGGAGAGGTCCGTGCGCGGCGTGTTCACCCGCAACACCGCCGACCGCAACGGCGACGCCGGGCTCTTCGTCGCCAACACCGTCGACCGGGAGGACGGGGCCCAGGACTCCAAGGGCACCGTGATCAGTCACAACCGTCTGCTCGGCAACCGCATCGGCGTCACCGTGCGGCGCCTGCGGAACCTGACCGTCGAACGCAACGAGGCGACGGGCAACTGCGCCGGGGTGTTCGTCGTCGGCGACGAGGGCAAGCCGCGCGCCGGGGCGATGACAGTGCGCCGCAACCACATCCACGCCAACAACAAGCTGTGCCCGAAGACCCCCCGGCTGCCCTTCCTGCAGGGCTCGGGCATCGTCCTCACCGGCAGCGAGAAGACGCTCGTGACGAAGAACAGGGTCGAGGACAACGTGGGCGCCTCCCCGCTGTCGGGAGGCATCGTGCTGTTCAAGAGCTTTGTGGGCGCCCCCAACGAGAGCAACGAGATCCGCGACAACGTGGTGCTGCGCAACAGCACGGCCGATCTCGCCGACCGGGACACCGGCAAGAGCAACACCTTCCGCGGCAACACCTGCGGGGTCTCCGAACCCGCGGGACTGTGCTGACCGACCGACCTCCCACCCGCCCCACCCCTCACACGGCACAACCACAGAGGCGAGGAAACACATGACGACCGTTGACCCGGCTCCCCCCACTGCTCCGGCTCCCCCCGCTCCCCCCGCTCCCATGCGGCTGCGGGAGCTCGTGTTCGGGGCGGCCTGCGCCGCCGCCGTACGCGCCGCCGCCCGGCTGGGCGTCGCGGACGCCCTGGACGACACACCCACGACCGTGGAGGACCTGGCGGCGGCGGTGAAGACCCAGCCCCACACCCTCAGGCGGCTGCTGCGCGCGCTGTCCTGCCAGGGCGTCTTCGCGGAGCGCCCCGACGGCACCTTCGTCCATACGGAGATGTCCCGGCTGCTGCGCGAGGACGACCCGCACAGCCTGCGGTACATCGCGCTGTGGTGCACCGAGCCGTGGACGTGGAACGTCTGGCCGCAGCTGGACGAGGCGGTGCGCTCCGGCCGCAACGTCTTCGAGGACATGTACGACCGGGAGTTCTTCTCGTACCTCAACGAAGAGGCCCCCGAGTCGGCGTACGTCTTCAACCGGGCCATGACGACGTCCAGCGAGCAGTCCGCGCGGGACGTCGCGAACCTGCTGGACCTGAGCGGGGTGTCCTCGGTCGCGGACATCGGCGGCGGACAGGGCCGGGTCGTGGCGAGTCTGCTGGAGAAGCACCCCGGGATGCACGGCACGCTGCTCGACCTGCCCGGCGTGGTCGAGAACGCCGACCCGCGGCTGCGCGAGGGCGGTTCACTGGCCGCGCGGGTGAGCGTCGTGGCCGGGGACTGCCGGAAGGACATCCCCGTACAGGCCGATGTGTACATCATCAAGAACATCCTGGAGTGGGACGACGACAGCACCCGCAGGGCGCTGGCGAACGTCCGGAAGGCGGCGCGGCCCGGTGCGAGGGTCGTCGTGATCGAGAACCTCGTCGACGACACGCCGTCGATGAAGTTCACGACGGCCATGGACCTGCTGCTCCTCCTCAACGTCGGCGGTGCGAAGCACACCCGGCAGAGCATGGTCGACCGGCTGACGGAAGCGGGCCTGGTAATCGGCGAGATCCGCCCGGTCAACGCGTATCTCCACGCCTTCGAGTGCACCGTCCCCAACTGACCGCGCCACAGCCGAAACCCCGAGGCCGGTACCGCGATGTTCGCGGTACCGGCCTCGGGGTTTCGGTGCTCAGGAGCCGGCGTTCCGCTCCCACTGGTAGAAGCAGCGCGCCATGGCGTCCTTGGGGCTGCGCCACGTCAGCGGGTCGTACGCGGACACATACGCCGACAGCTTGTCGCTGACGCTCCGGAACTCGGGGTGGCCGGCCACCTTCGCGATGGCGGGCGCCGGGTCCTGGTCGGCCTCGATGAAGTGCAGGTACACGTCGCCGTACTGGAAGAGGCTGCGGCGGGTGACACCGACGAGGTGCGGGAGTTCACCGCTGTCGGAGGCGGCGAACAGGTCGGCGATCGCCGGCGCCGAGTCGGGTGCCATGCGGGCGACGATCAGGGCGTGATGCATCGGGTGTCCTTCCTGGGCCGGTGGCTCAGCGGGGCAGGGGCGCGTTCTGGCGGTCGCGGGCGACCTGCTCGATCCGGTCCCGGATGAGCGCCATCTGCGTACGGGAGTTCCGGTTGATGTTGTCCGTCATCCACTCGTCGTCGACCGGGGCGTCGGGCTTCATCGCGAAGTCCTGCGTCCAGCGCATCTGGGTGCCGCCCGGCAGCTCCGTGTACTCCCACAGGATGTTCATGTGGGCGAAGGGGCCCGTCTCCACCCGGCGGGCCCGGACGGTCCGGTTGGCTCGGTCGACTGTCCGTTCCGAGACCCAGCTCCAGACCTTGCCGTTGTCGTCCGGGTACATGGTCAGGCGGAAGGCCGTCGTGTCGCCGTCACGGGAGAGCACTTCGAGGGACGAGTACTCGGTGAAGAGCCGGGGCCAGTTCTCGATGTCGTTGGTGATGTCCCAGACGAGGTCGAGAGGGGCGTCGACGGTGATGCTGTTCTCGGTGTGTCCGGCCACTTCAGGCTCCAGCCTTGAGGGTGCTGTTGACGAGGTCGAGGAACTCCTGGGGCGTCCTGCAGCGCTCCGAGTCGGGGGGCAGCGAGCGGCCGTACTGGTTCTCCAGCTCGCCGACGATGCCGAGCAGGCCGAGCGAGTCGAGGCCGAGGATCCCGAAGGGGGTGTCCGAGGCCCGCTCCAGCTCGCCGGGGTCGACGGTGACTCCGGCTCCCCTCTTCATGAGGGCGGCCAGCTCGTCGTAGGTCACTTGGGTGGTGAGCATGCGGGTGTCTCCTTCCCGCCCGTGGTCATCGGGCGGAGTCGTCTTCACGGCGCACTACCAGCGCCGCGTTGGAACCCATCAGTCCCCGGCTGAGGACCAGGGCCGTGCGCGGCTCGGCGGGGCGAGCGCGGGACATCACCAGGTCGAGGTCGTGGCAGATGTCGAACACGTTGGGGGTGGGCGGGATCAGGCGGTGCTCCATGGCGAGCACCGCGGCGGCGATGTCCAGCACGGGCGCCCCGCAGTAGGCGCGCCCGATGCCGGTCTTCGGCGCCGTGACGGGGACCTTGGCACCGTGTGCCCCGAGGGCGTCGGCGATGGCACCGGCCTCGGCGCGGTCCGCCTCCGGCACGCCCAGGGCGTCGGCGAACACGACGTCGATCTCCTCGGGGGCGCATCCGGCCTCGTCGAGGGCGCCCCGGATCGCGTGGGCGAGCCCCTCCCGGGACCGCTCCCAGCGGGAGGCGCCGGTGAAGGTCGCGGCATGGCCGGCCACGATGGCCCGGACGGTCGCCCCGCGCTCACGGGCGCGGTTCTCGTCCTCGACGACGAGCATGGCGCCGCCCTCCGCGGGTGCGAAGCCGCAGGCGGCCTCGGTGAAGGGCCGGTAGGCGCGGGCCGGGTCCTCGGCGGTGCTGAGTTCGGCGTATCCGAGCTGGCAGACCATCGAGTAGGGGGCGAGGGGTGCCTCCGCGCCGCCGACGACGACCGCGCCGGTGCCGCGCCGTACGGCCCGGGCGGCGTGCGCGACGGCGTCCAGGCCGCCGGCCTCGTCGCTCGCGACCACTCCGCACGGTCCCTTGAAGCCGCCGCGGATGGAGATCTGGCCGGTGCTGGCGGCGTAGAACCAGGCGATGGACTGGTACGGGCCGACGTACCGGGATCCCTGGCCCCACAGTTTCTGGAGTTCCCGCTGCCCGAACTCGCCGCCGCCGGACCCGGCCGCGGTGACCACACCGATGTCGTAGGGCTCCGCGGGCTCGCCGCGGGCGATACCGGCGTCCTCGAGTGCCAGTGCGGCGGCGGCCATGGCGAAGTGGCTGAACGGGTCGGTCTGGACGAGGAAACGTTCCTCGATGAGACCCGCGGCATCGAAGCCCCGGACCTCTCCGGCCACCCGGAGCGGCAGATGTCCGCAGCCGTCGCGGGTGATCCCGTCCAGAACGAAGAGGCCTTCACCGACGGCCTTCCAGTACGCGTCGGTCCGCAGACCGTTGGGCGCGATCACCCCGATCCCGGTGATGGCCGCGCGCGGGGTGCGCCGAGTGGGCCGAGTCTGGCGTGTGGTCATCGTGTCCTCCCGCCCGGCCCGGTCAGCAGTACGGCCGACTGGAAGCCGCCGAATCCGCTGCCGACGGAGAGCACGTTCCTGAGCCTGCGTTCGCGCGCGGTGCGCGGCACGTAGTCCAGGTCGCACTCGGGGTCGGGTGTCTCGTAGTTCGCCGTCGGCGGTACCACCTGGTGCTTCAGCGCCAGGACGCACGCGACGATCTCGATCGCGCCGATGGCGCCGAGTGAGTGGCCCACCATGGATTTGATGGAGCTCATGGGTGTGTCGTAGGCGTGGGCGCCCAGGGAGCGCTTCACGGCGGCGGTCTCGTGCCGGTCGTTCTGTTTGGTGCCCGAGCCGTGCGCGTTGACGTAGTCGATCATCGTGGGATCGAGGCGGGCCTGGTCGAGCGTGGAGTCGATCGCCCGGGCCATCTCCAGGCCCTCACAGGTCAGACCGGTCATGTGGTAGGCGTTGCCGAACGTGGCGTAGCCGCCGATCTCGCAGTACACGTGGGCGCCGCGTGCCCGGGCGTGCTCGTACTCCTCCAGGACGAGGACCGCCGCGCCCTCGCCCATCACGAAGCCGTTGCGACGGGCGTCGAAGGGCCGGGAGGCGTGTTCGGGGTCGTCGTTGTTGTCCGACGTCGCCTTGATGGCGTCGAAGCAGGCCATGGTGATCGGCGATATCGGCGAGTCCGCCGCTCCGGCGATGCAGATGTCGGCCCGGCCCTCCTCGATGGTGTGGAAGGCGTAGCCGACCGCGTCGATCCCGGAGGTGCAGCCGGTGGAGACGGTCTGCACCGGGCCCTGGGCGCCGAACTGTTCGGCGACGACCGAGGCGAGGGTGCTCGGTGAGAACGCCCGGTGCAGTTGCGGGTCGGCGCCGCGGTGGTCCACGTCCCACCGCCGACCGCCCTCGCTGACCTTGACGTAGTCGTGTTCGAGGCGGGTGGTGCCGCCGACGGCGCTGCCCAGGGAGACCGCGACGCGCCAGGGGTCCTGTGCGCCGCTGTCGAGGCCGGAGTCGCCGACGGCCTCGGCGGCGGCGACCATGGCGAACTGGATGTAGCGGTCGGCGTGTTGGCTCAGTTCCGGGTCGAGGCCGTGCGCGAACGGGTCGAAGTCGCATTCGGCGGCGATGCGCGAACGCAGGCCCGCCGGATCGAACAGCGTGATGCCCCGGGTCGCGGTACGCCCGCCGGAGAGGAGGTCCCAGAACGCCGTGGCGCCGGTTCCGCCCGGAGCGACCACACCGATACCGGTGACAGCCACCCGCCGGGTCACCGTATGGCCTCGCTTCGCTCGGACGGCTGTCCGTGGTCCGGAGCGAGCCGGTCCGGCCCGCCGACGGCGAACTCCGTGCCGGGTACGGCGGTTTCGGTCACCTCGGTGTCGACGTGCCCGAGGCTGGGGCGGGGGGCGAGCGGGCCCAGGTGGAAGACCATGCGGGCCTCCACGTCACCGACGTTGCGGAAGCGGTGGCGCACGTCGATCGGGATCAGAAGGCCCTGATCGGGCCTCAGGGCGTGGGTCTCACCGTCCAGGTCCACTTCGAGGCTGCCTGCGACGACGTACACGAACTCCTCGGAGTACGGGTGGTAGTGCTCGCCGATGCGCTCGCCGGGCTGGACGATCGCCAGGCCCATGAAGCCGCTGGTGGACCCCACCGTGGCGGGGGTGAGCATGGCCCGCAGGTCGCCTCCGCGTCTGCGGTTGGGTTCTGTCTCGCTCAGGTCCACGATGCGTGGGTGCTGCTTGTTCATGGTTGACACCTCCGGGTGGGGCAGGGACGTCGTCCGGGCGGGGCGGGGGCGGCGCGGACAGCGCCGGGGTGGTCGGTCAGGAACGCGCCGAGCTGCGGTCGGTGACGGGCATCATGTCGGCGTGCGACAGGAGGCGGTTGATGTTGCGGTCCGTCTCCAGGGAGCCCTCGACACCGATCGCGGCGCCGTCGAGGAGACGCTCCAACTCCGCTGCCTTCCCAGGCCCCTTGAGGCCCAGGGCGGCCAGGGGGTCGGCGTCGAGTTCGCCGGTGACGTCGACGAGTCGGACAACGATGTCATCGCGCTGGAAGACGGTGCTGCCGTACACCGGGCTGTGCGGGTCGTCCGCCGCGGCCTCGTCCTGGTGGGCGAGCAGCCGGGCCAGGTCCATCCCGCGGCCTTCCTTCGCCGGGTAGTACAGCGCGTGCCGCCGCAGTCCGGCGGGTGCCTTCTCGCCGGCGACCACGTGGTGGACGGCCGGAAGCGCGGCCCGGGTGAAGAAGACGCGCGCCGAGTCCGGGTCGCTGAGGTCCCGGTCCTGCTCCAGATACGGGTTGATGGCCTCCTCGACCGCCCGCACCTCGGGCTGGCGGGCGACATGGCGCAGCGCGGCGAGGAGGTCGCCCTCGACCTCCACGGCCCGTACGACGCGGTTGCCGTGCATGAAGAGGGAGGTGCGGCGCAGCCGGGTGGTGTCGTCGACCTGGGCCTCGGGCGAGGTGTAGCCGGCCAGGATCTCGGCGACCTTCGACTCGGAGCCGGGCCTGACGGTGAAGGTGAGGGCGTGGCGTGCGACACCGTCGCCCACGCGGGCCGCCACCTGCACGCCCGCTGTCGACCGCTCAGGGGTGAGAGGTGCGTTGGGGGTCGTCTCCCGCAGGATGCTGTAGCGCATCGAGCGGGTGTCACGGACGCAGCTGTGCATCGGTCGGACGGTCTCGACGTGTTCCTCGCTGTTGACCCAGGCGAGGAAGGGCGGGGCGCTCTCCCACTCGCTGGTGATGAGCCACTGCGAGGGGTTCTCGATCGACTGGCAGAGCTGGTCACTGAGGTGACCGGGCACGGACGCGACCTGGTTGCGCATGTGTTCGTACGCGTCCAGGAACTGCTGCTGGGCTCCTTCGTACAGGTCGAGCAGCAGGATCACCCGCAGCCTGGAGCCGTCGAACGCCGACTGCGATATGCGTCCCGAGATGGTCATCCGGCGCACCTCTCCTCTTCGTCGTGGAAGTTCGCCTTCGCCGTGGAAGTCCGTCGCGGAAGGCCGGGAGCGACCGCCGCGTCCGAAATGCCGGGGCCGCCCTGAGCCGATCGTTGACGCGAGTCGCGATGTGCGCGACTCCCGCGGGGTCGGGCGAGTGAACCGTGCGCCATCCGGGTGTCCCCGGCGGGCGGAACGGTCACCGGGGATGCACTGTGCAGGGGCGTTCCCACGCCGGACCGCGTCCCGCCAGGACCGGCAGACACTGGAGGCATTCAATGAACCGCGCGGAAGAGGCCGACGCCGGAGTCGGCCACCACACCCCCGTCCTGATCGTCGGCGGCTCCCTGGTGGGGCTGTCCACCTCCCTGTTCCTCGGGCGCCTCGGGGTGCCGCACACGCTCGTGGAGCGTCACTCGGGCACCTCGATCCATCCACGGGGGCGCGGGAACAACGTGCGCACCATGGAGCTGTTCCGGGTGGCCGGAGTGGAGCGGCGCATCGAGGAGGCGGCGTCGGTACTGGCGGACAACCACGGCATCCTGCAGACACCGAGCCTGGTGGGCGACGTGGGCGAGTGGCTGTTCAAGGAGATCGACCCCGGCGGCGGGCTCGCCCGGTTCAGCCCCAGCGGGTGGTGCCTGTGCAGCCAGAACGACCTGGAGCCGGTCCTGTTGGAGAGCGCGCGGGCGCTCGGCGGGGATCTGCGGTTCTCGACCGAGCTGATGTCGTTCGAGCAGGACCCCGAGGGGGTGACCGCGCGGGTCAAGAGCCGGGAGACCGGTGAGCACACCACGATCCGGGCGGACTACCTCGTCGCCGCCGACGGTCCGCGCAGCCCCGTCCGCGAGCAGCTCGGCATCGGGCAGAACGGCCCCGGCGACCTGTTCCACAACGTGAGCATCACCTTCACCTCCCGCGGCCTCGCGGACGTGGTCGGCGACCGGCGTTTCATCGTCTGCTACCTGACCAGCCCGGACGCCGACGGGGCCCTGCTGCCGGTCGACAACCTGGAGCGCTGGGTGTTCCACGCGCCGTGGCACCCCGAACAGGGCGAGACGATCGAGGAGTTCACCGACGAGCGGTGCCGGGAACACATCCGGCGAGCCGTCGGCGTACCCGATCTGGACGTGGACATCACCGGCAGGGCGGCCTGGCACGCCGCCGAGAGGGTCGCCGAACGGTACGCGGACCGCCGGGTGTTCCTCGCCGGTGACTCGGCCCACGAGATGTCCCCCACCGGGGCGTTCGGATCCAACACCGGCATCCAGGACGCCCACAACCTCGCCTGGAAGCTGGCCGCCGTGCTGGGCGGCTGGGCGGGTCCCGGTCTGCTGGGGTCGTACGACATGGAGCGCAGGCCGGTCGCGGAGGCGACGAGCGCCCGGGCCTCCGCGCGGTCGGTCGAGCACAGCCACCCCGGGTACACACCCGCTCCGGGAGCCGGCGGCCCCGGCGGCAGGAAGGGCGGAATCCTCAACGTGGCCCTCGGTTACCGCTATCCGCGGGGTGCGGTCCTGGGCGCCGATCAGACGGTTCCGGTCGTGCCCGAGGGTGTGCGGCTGGCGGGTGAGCCCGGGAGCAGGGCTCCCCACCTGTGGCTGAACCGCGCCGGCACCCGGATCTCCACCCTCGACCTGTACGAGGGCTCGCTGGTGCTCCTCAGTTCGGCGGGCGCGGCGGGCGGATGGCACGACGCGGCGACGGAGGCCGCGCGACAGCTGTCGGTGCCGCTCGACTCGTACCGGATCGGCAGCGGGCCGGACGCCGAGCTGTCCCCCGCGAGCGACCTGGAGTGGGCGGAGGCCCACGGGGTGAGCCCGGAGGGAGCGGTGCTGGTGCGCCCCGACGGGTTCGTCGCCTGGCGCTCCGAAGGGCCGCAGGCGGACCCCGGAGCGGTGTTGCGGGAGGCTCTCTCGGCACTGCTGGACCGGAACTGACCGCTCGGTTCGCATCCGTGCGCGGAAACTTCACTTCCGTGCACGGAAACGGGTTCGCCAGACAGGTCACCGCTCTGCTTGGCTCGCTCCATGAGTGATCTGCGCATCCGCCCGGCCACCCACGCGGACATCGACTCCGTGCTGCGGTTCTGGCGCGAGGCCGCCGAGGGAACCAGCATCAGCGACGACCGCGACGGCGTGGCCCGCCTCGTCGACCGGGACCCCGAAGCACTGCTCCTCGCGGAGCGCGACGGGGTTCTGTCGGGCACCGTGATCGCCGGTTTCGACGGCTGGCGCTGCCATCTCTACCGGCTCGCGGTCCATCCGGAGCGCCGTCGGCAGGGCATCGGTTCGGCCCTGCTCGCCGCCGCCGAGGAACGGTTCGTCCGGCTGGGCGGGCGGCGCGCGGACGCGATGGTGCTGGAGCGCAACGAGAGCGGGCAGCATGCATGGCGTGCGGCCGGGTACCGGCCCGAGGAGCAGTGGCGGCGCTGGGTGAAACCCCTCACCGGCTGAGCCACTTTGCGCACCCTTTACTATGAGCGGACCAGTTACTTCTCCGAGGAAAGGTGTGAGCGTCCGCCCATGGGCGAGCCTCCCAGTAGCGACAGCACCACTCGACGTCGAGCGATCCCGCCGGCCCTGCCCGACCATGGGACGGAGGTGAACCGATGACCGAAGTGCTCCTCCTCCTGGTGGCGATCCTGCTCTCCCTGGCGTGCGGCGCCTTCGTCGCGGCGGAGTTCTCCCTGACCACGGTCGAGCGCGGCGAGCTGGAGCGCGCGGTGGAGCGCGGCGAACGGGGTGCCGCCGGTGCCCTGAAGGCCGTACGCAACCTCACGTTCCAGCTCTCCGGCGCGCAGCTCGGCATCACGGTCACCAATCTCGTCGTCGGCATGCTCTCCGAACCGTCGATCGCCGCGCTGATCTCGGGCCCGCTGGAGTCGCTCGGCGTCTCGGCCTCCATGTCCTCCTCCCTGGCCCTGGTGATCGGTACGGCGCTGTCGACCGTCTTCCTGATGGTCTTCGGCGAGCTGGTGCCCAAGAACTGGGCGATCTCCTCGCCGCTGGCCGTGGCCAAGCGGGTGGCGACGCCGCAGCGCCTGTTCAGCGCCGCGTTCCGGCCGTTCATCACGCACCTCAACAACACGGCGAACCGCATGGTGCGCCTCTTCGGCATCGAGCCCGCCGAGGAGCTGGCCTCCGCGCGCGGCCCTCAGGAACTCGCGGCGCTGGCCAGGCACTCCGCCAAGGAGGGCGCCCTAGAGCCCGACACCGCGGAACTGTTCGTACGGACCCTGAACCTCGCCGACCTCACCGCGGAGAACGTGATGACACCGCGGGTCCAGGTCGTCGCCCTCGACGCCCAGGCGACCTGCGAGGACGTGGCCAACGCGACGCGGGCGACCGGGCTCTCCCGGTTCCCCGTGTACCGCGGCAACCTCGACTCGGTCGTCGGCGTCGCGCACATCAAGGACTGCCTCACGGTGCCCGCGGAGCGTCGCCCGCGGGTGCGCGTCTCCGAACTGATGCGCGAGCCACTGCTCGTCCCCGAGTCACTGACCGTCGACCGGCTCCTCGACCGGCTCTCCGGCAAGCGCACGATGGCCGTCGTCATCGACGAGTACGGCGGTACGGCGGGTGTGGCCACGCTGGAGGACATCGTCGAGGAGGTCGTCGGTGAGGTGCGGGACGAGCACGACCCGCACGAGACGTCCGACCTCGACCCGGCCGGCGTGGACGACGAGGGCCGCACCCTCTACTCCGCGGACGGCGCCGCCCGCACCGACCAGCTCGCCCGTGTCGGCCTCCGGATCCCCGAGGGGCCGTACGAGACGCTCGCCGGCCTGGTCGCGACGGAGCTGGGCCGTATTCCGCAGGCCGGTGACACCGTCGAGGTGGCCGACTGGCGCCTGGACGTGGTGGACGCCTCGGGCCGCAGGGCCGCCCGCGTCCTGCTGCACGCGCCACGCGCGAGCGAGGAGACCCGGGAAACCGACATGAGCAAGGCCGACAAGGGCAAGGCTGACAAGGCTGACAAGGAAGGGGAGGCGAAGTGACCACCGTCCAACTGCTGATCGGTCTGGCGACGCTGGTCGTCAACGCCTTCTTCGTGGGGGCCGAGTTCGCGCTGATCTCCGTACGCCGCAGCCAGATCGAGCAGCACGTGGAGGAAGGTGCGGGAGGCACGGACGGGGACCGTGCGGACGGCGACCGGCGGGCGAAGAGCGTGCTGTGGGGCCTGGAGCACGTGTCCGCGCTAATGGCCGCGGCCCAGCTGGGCATCACGCTGTGCACGCTGATCCTCGGCGTGGTCGCGGAACCGGCGATCGCGCATCTGCTGGAGCCGGCGTTCCACGCGGTGGGCGTTCCCGAGAGCGCGGGCCACGCGGTGTCCTTCGTGATCGCCCTCGCCCTGGCGACCTATCTGCACATGCTGCTCGGCGAGATGGTGCCGAAGAACATCGCGCTCGCCGAGCCGGTGCGCAGCGCGTTGCTGCTCGGCCCGCCCCTGGTGGCCCTGGCGCGGGCGCTCAAGCCCGTGATCTTCACGATCAACGCCTTCGCGAACACGCTCCTGAAGCTGCTGCGCGTCGAGGTCAAGGACGAGGTCACGGCGACCTTCTCGGACGCCGAACTGGCCCGCCTGGTCCGGGACTCCGGCGAGGCGGGGCTCATCGACGACCGCGCGCGGGAACGCCTTCACGACGCCCTGGAGCTGGGGCGCCGACCGGTGCGTGACGTCGTGCTCCCGCTGGAAGGCATCGTCTACGCGCGCGTGGGCGTCACTCCGGAGGAGCTGGAGCGGCTGTCGGCCGAGTCCGGCTTCTCACGCTTCCCCGTGGTGGACGACGAACGCCGGATCGCCGGTTACCTGCACGTCAAGGACGCCCTGGACGCCGCGCCCCGGGACCTCGCCTTCCAGGTCCGGGACATGCGGCCCATCGCGAGCGTACGGGCGGACACTCCCCTGGACGACGTCCTCACGGCGATGCGGCGCAGCCGTACGCACCTGGCGGCGGTGCAGGGCGAGGACGGACTGCTCGCGGGTCTGGTGACGATGGAGGACGTACTGCGCGAGCTGTTCGGACAGCCGGTGTAAGCGCTGCCGGACGCCTGTCGGAGGTCGACCGACCGCTGGGTATGTTTATCGGGCTATCATCTCTGTCGCCATGCAGACGAATGCCTCATACACCAGCCTTGTCGCGGTCGGCGACTCCTTCACCGAGGGCATGTCGGACCGACTGCCGGACGGTTCCTATCGCGGCTGGGCCGATCTCCTCGCGGCCCGGATGGCCGCCCGCACGCCCGGCTTCCGGTACGCGAACCTCGCCGTGCGCGGCAAGCTGATCGGGCAGATCGCCGCGGAGCAGGTGCCGGTCGCGGTGGCGATGGAGCCGGACGTCATCACGCTGGTGGGCGGGCTGAACGACACACTGCGCCCCAAGTGCGACATGGGGCGGGTGCGCGGGCTCCTGGAGGAGTCCGTGGAGCAGCTGGCGCCCGCGTGCAAGCAGCTGGTGCTGATGCGCAGCCCCGGCCGCCAGGGCCCGGTCATGGAGCGCTTCCGGCCGCGCATGGAGGAACTGTTCACCTGCATCGACGACCTCGCGTCCCGGCACGGCGCCCTCGTGGTCGACCTGTACGGGGCCGCCTCGCTCGGCGACCCCCGTCTGTGGGACGTCGACCGGCTGCACCTGACGAGCGAGGGCCACCGGAGGGTCGCCGAGGCGGTCTGGCAGACCCTCGGGCACGAGGCCGAGGACCCCGAGTGGCACACGCCCGTGCCGGCCACGGCACCGCCCGGCTGGGGCGCCCGCCGGGTCGCGGACGCCCGCTTCGCCCGGCAGTACCTGCTGCCGTGGATCGGGCGTCGGCTGACAGGGCGGTCCTCCGGAGACGGAATGCCGGCGAAACGACCGGAACTGTCGCCGTACGACGACCTGTCGTAGCTTCGCATGACGACCTGCCGTCACTTCGCGCACGACGGCCTCTCCTAGCTCCCTTCGAACACGGGCGCGAACGCCTCGAAGGCGACCGCGAAGCAGTCGCCTCACTCGCCGAAGGCCTCGCCGACACCCCACCCCGCCCCAGCGGGTCACACTCCCAAGGAACTGGGGACGGCCGACAGCTTCGTTCGTCCCTCTCACTGAGCTCATGAAGTCGGCGGAACTGGAGAGGACCACCACAGGCCGCACTCCTGAAGAGTCACGCAGCGTCATACCAGGGCTTGTTCGCCGCCCAATGGCGGACCCAGCCAGCAAAGCCAGGCTCAGCAGTGGTGAACCCGAACTGCTCGCCGAAGGGGACAGCACCGACGTCGCTGATCAGCCAAACGTGCCCGCGGTGAGGTCCCGTGACGATGAGATGCCAGTTCATCGCGCACCCGTCGGTGCCGAGCACGACCGAGCCGTGGTTGTAGACCTGTTCAAGGAGTTCGTCGGCATCCTCGGACTGGTCCGAGGCTTCCTCCCACATCCATGCCTCCGCCAGCGGGAACGGCTTGCTCAGGTCGCGTTCCTGCTCGTCATCGCCCCAGTCGTCCGGCAGCTCCGCCACCGACAGCAGTCCGTACTCGGGCGGCCCGGAGTACGAACCGTCCGTCATCTCCGCGACGAAGGTCCGATACGGCTCGGGCAGCACGATCCCGTGTTCTGCCTCGAAGGCATGGACTGCCTCCCAGCCAAGAGCCGACTCTCCTCCGTCATCGACGTCGAACGCCGCACGAAGTACCGCCAGCTCGGCAGGGTCGGCTTGATCAATATTCATGCGGCATGGATACCACCTCGCTGCGACAACGCCCCGCGCGCTGCGGCACTAACACCTGCCCCTTGGCATCTTCCTGCCCCCCCCAGGAAGGTCACCCCTGTCTCAATTCTCAAAAACTTGTCCGTTACCACGATATGCCGACGCCCGACATGGCCACACCCTCGCGTCCTCGGCATGGGGCGATTCCTGCGGCTGCCGTGTGGAGAGTATCCGTGAGATCGAACTTCAGACCACCCTCCAGGAGCCGCTCCACTTCCTCCGCGGCCACGACGGGGATGCCGTGCCCGCCACACTCGCGGATCGCTGCGGCCCATGGGGCGCCGGACGCCTGCGCAGCTCTCCGGGTATGCGGAGGGGGCGGGTGGTGGGGTCCATGGCGGAGAACGCGCCGTCGTGGATGCCCAGGGCGAACCGGTCGTAGGGGAGTACGTCGAGGACGTACCGGGTGCCGCGCACGAGGCGGAACATTCAGGAGGTGCACACGGTGTCGCCCGGCCACGCGTACGTGAGCAGCTCCCCGAACTCCCGCACCATGCCCGCCCGACGTGCCGCTCTGGGTCCGGCCTCACCTGACCTCATCCGTCGAGCCACCCTGTCGTTCACCGAGGCCAAGCCGGTGAGCATCGGCTTCGACCCCGTGCGGGAGGTGGACTTCAGCCGACCGGCCGCCCTGTACTGGGGTTCACCGAGGTGGAGCGGTTCGAGGCCTGGGGCGCCGAGCGGTGGCTCGGCATGAGATCCCCGCTCACGCCGTCCGGCTGAGGGTAAGGCGGGTGCCGCGCAGCAAGGCTCTGCCGCCAACTGGAGTTCGCGCGGGTTCCCCAAGATGCTCGGCAGCCGTATCGGCGCAGGTGCCCAGGTGCGCATTCTGCGTGAGACTTTCCCAAGTCGGCGCGAGGTTCTGGGACTTACGGACAGATTCCGCTAGCGGAGCCGGAAACCTGCTCGTCCATGCAGGAATCCGGAAGCCGCTGCTCAGGCGATCCATCCCTCACCGTGTCGGTGACGGTCCAATCCCAGCGGAAAACTCATTCTCTCCGGTGCTCGCCACGACGCCCAGCCGTCGAAGAGCCTGTGAGATGGCGCTGCCAGCCGGCAGAAAAGGCTGGCCCTCCTGTACATGGGGCGGTCCCAGCACGATGGTGCCGCCATCCCACACGGCAGCCTGCTGCTCGCCCGCACCGCCGAAGTACTCGGCTTCCACGTAGGCCACCGGCCCAGCGGTCGGCCAGTCAGCGAGGGTCTTCTCGAACCCTCCAGGCAGCCGCCAGAACCCCAAGCCCGCATCGCTGCCGTCCGCGACAGACTCAATGAGGGCGTCTGTCGGGCCTTGACCCCTGATGTTGAACACACGAGACACTGGATCCTGAGGATCTGAGAACGGACATCTCGTGGTCATGAAGAACTACCCGCCGGAGTTCAAGGCGGACGCGGTCGCGCTGTACGAGTCGCGGCCGGAGGCGACGATCAGGTCGGTCGCCGCCGATCTGGGGATCAATCCGGAGACGCTGCGGAACTGGGTCCGGGCAGCCGGAGCGAGTCGGCCCCGGCGGTGTACGCCTCGGCGATGGCAGCGCACTCAAGGCCGACGAGGTACTCGTGGCCATCGGCTCACTGCCCAACACCGAATGGCTGGAGGGCAGCGGCCTGACCGTCGGCGACGGCCTGGTGTGCGACGAGTTCGGTGCCGCTACCCCCGGCGTGTACGGAGCCGGCGACGTGGCCTGGTGGCACAACCCTCTGTTCGGCACCCGGATGCGCATCGAGCACCGCACGAACGCCGCCGAACAGGGTGTGGCCGCCGCCCGCAATCTGCTCACCCCCAAGGCGCGCAAACCCTTCGCGCCGGTGCCGTACTTCTGGTCCGACCAGTACGGCATGAAGATCCAAGCCTACGGCTACCTGCGCGGACACGACGAGGCCACCGTCGTGGAGGGCGATCTGGCCTCCCGCCGGTTCGTCACCGCCTACCGCAGCCGCGGCCGCCTCACCGGAGTCCTCGCCGGAGTCCTCGCCGTCGGCATGCCGCCGAAGGCGATCCGGGCATGGCGCCAGTCCGTCGCCCTGCGCGTCGCCTGGCGCGAGGTCGTGAGTGCGGCCCGGGCGGCTTGATACCCCCACCCCGCCGGCCCCGTCCCATCAAGATAAGGAATCCCATGTCGGAAACCCTGCCCGAGCGTCGTTCGATCCCCGTACAGCGGGTGAAAGGCTGCCCGTTCGACCCGCCCCCCGAGCTGAGCGAACTCCGGGCGAAGGAGCCGGTGTGCCCGATCATCATGCCGGACGGCACCGACGGATGGCTGCTCACGCGCTACGACGACATCTACGCGACCCTGCGCAACCACGAGACCTTCAGCTCCCGCGGTGAACTGCGCACCTCGCCCATCGGAACCCCGCTCTTCGCACGCAGGCCCGCCGAGGTCGGTAACCTGGCCGCCATGGATCCGCCGGACCACACCCGGCTGCGCCGCAAGCTCCAGGGCAAGTTCACACCAAGCGGGTCGCCCGGCTCGCCGATCCCATCACTCAGATCGTCAACGAGCGCCTCGACGAGATGGAGCGCATGGGCCCTTCGGTCGACCTGGTCGAGACGTACGCCCTGCCCATACCCTCGCTGGTCATCTGCGAACTCCTCGGCGTGCCCTATGGGAAGCGCGAAGAGTTCCAGTCCCGTACCGCCAGTCTGCTGAAAGTGGGCGGCACCACGGAAGAGTACGGTGCGGCGGTCCAAGGGGTCCTGGACATCGTCCACGAACTGGCCCGCCACAAGCGCGCCCATCCTGCGGACGACATCCTCAGCGAACTCGCCCAGGACGAGGAACTCTCCCTGGAGGAGGCGGCCTTCCTCGGCCTGGGCCTGCTCGTGGCCGGTCACGAAACCACCGCCAACATGATCGCCCTGTCCACCTTCGCCCTGCTCCAGCACCCCGACCAACTGGCCCTGCTGCGCGAAGACCCCGCCGGCCGGATCGACAACGCGGTCGAGGAACTGCTCCGCTACCTGACCGTCCCGCAGTTCGGAGGGGAGCGCGCCGCTCTGCAAGACGTCGAGGTCCGCGGCCGGCAGATCAAAAAGGGTGACGTGGTGATCCCCGCCCTGATGACGGCCAACCGTGACCCGGAACGCTTCGAAGACCCCCACACCCTCGACATCGGCCGCTCCGCCACCAGTCACCTGGCCTTCGGCTTCGGCGTCCGTCAGTGCGTCGGCCAGCAACTGGCCCGCGTCGAGATGCGCATCGCGATTCCCGCGCTCCTCGAACGGTTCCCGACCCTGCGTCTGGGCGCTCCCGCAGACGAGATCGAGATGCGGACGAACAGCTTCGTCTACGGCGTCGCCGCTCTTCCGGTGGCCTGGTGACCGAATCCGCCTTCAGACGACAGTAGGTTCCACCTGCTGCTGATGAGAGCCGCGCCTCTGGTCAGCAGCCCCCGCTTCCTCTGCCGCCAACACGCGGCAGGACGACTCCTCTGTTCCCGTCCGCCTCTGCGACCGTCCGGCTGCTGGGCGTCACCACGCCCATGCCGCCGCCGGTCCCTCATCCCTCCCGATGTTCACCTCCGCCGAACTGACGATTGTTTCCGGCCCGACCGCGCGCGGTGGGGCCGGAAACCGGTGACGCTCGAAGGGTGTTTCGCTGGTGTACGGAGCGGTGGCCGGCCTGGTGTGTTGCTGGTTCGGTGAGAGGCGGAGTGGGCGGCTTCGGTGGGGAGGCCGCGGTGTAATCCAGGTCTGTCGTCAGCTGTCTCCGCAGGACACAGCTGAGCGACGGTGGGAGCACTTGGCGGATCTGTTCCGCTCACGGCCTCAGCGAGGCTTGGTGGAGCCGCCCGACTCGACGCAGGCCCTGTATTGCCCAGTCTCGGCTCCGCTCGACCACGAGGTGCCCCCACCGTCAAGGCCGCCGATCACGAGCGGCAGGTCGGCGGTGGACAGCATGTAGTTGCGGTTCACCCGGATGAGGAGTCCGGCGTGCTCGACGGCGCCCCGGGCACTTCACGCCACGGCACCACCCACCCGGCCAACGGTGGCCGCAACAGCAGACCCAGTGCGACTCGCATCACACCGAGTGCCCCCATGGCAACAACATCTGATGTGTCAGATACCGTCTTGTCAGATGAATGGCTCGCGTCAGCGGGCCCCATCCTCGACCGAACAGCGAAGAGTCCTGATGAGCACACTCGAATTCACCAGCCTCGATCTGGACTTTCCGGTCGGCAGCAAGAACAGGACCGCCACCCTCGTCAACAGCGATCAGGAGGCGCTGCCGACCGACACCGGCCGCACCCCCGCCGACGGCCACCGGCTCGCCTCCGACATCCTCGACTCCGGCAAGCCTCACCGCCGGTCTGAGGCGCAGACCGTACGAGACCACCGGCTTCGCTGCTCCCGCTCCCACGCTCCCGGCCGAGGCGGTCCGCCGCCCGTACACCGGGAACACCCCTGCCCCCACGGAGAAAGGGTTACCCCAATGACGAGCCTTCCCAGTCGACGACGACTCCTAGCTACCGGAGCGGGCGCCGCGCTCGGACTCGGCGCGCTCGGCGCCACCGCGTCCCCCGCCTCGGCCACAGCCGCACACGGCGCCGGCGCCGAGGAGACCAGGACCCTCGACGAGCTGTACCAGGCCGCCATCGCCGAAGGCGGCAAGCTCGTGATCTACGCGGGCGGCGACCTCGCCAACTCGGGCAGCGGTGCCGGCGCCCGGACCGCCTTCCGCCAGCGGTTCCCGCAGATCGACCTCAACCTCATCGTGGACTACAGCAAGTACCACGACGTCCGCGTGGACAACCAGTTCGCGACCGACACCCTGGTCCCCGACCTGGTGCAGTTGCAGACGCTGCACGACTTCACCCGCTGGAAGAGCCAGGGGCGGCTGCTGCAGTACAAGCCCGCCGGCTTCAGCAAGCTCCACAAGAAGTTCCGGGACGCGGACGGTGCCTGGGTGGCCGGCATGGTCATCGCCTTCAGCTACCTGTACGACGTGGCGGCGGCCGGGGCCGACGCGCCGCAGACGCCGCTGGACCTGGTCGACCCGCGCTGGAAGGGCGCCATCGCCTCCTCCTACCCACACGACGACGACGCGGTGCTCTACCTCTACGCCCTCTACGCCAAGACCTACGGCTGGGACTGGATAGCCGACTTCGCCGCACAGCAGCCGCAGTTCGCCCGCGGCACCTTCTCCCCCGGCACCGCGGTCACCAACAAGGAGAAGATCATCGGCGTCGGCGCGGGTGGCAACCCGCTCGCCACCACCCCGAACCGCTGGGTGATGACCGACGGGCACCCGTTCATGGCGTGGGGACAGCGGCTCGCGATCCTGAAGCAGGCCGCCAACCCCACAGCGGCCAAGCTCTACCTCAACTGGCAGCTGTCCACCGAGCGCCAGACCTCCAACAGCTGGTCGGTGCGCACGGACATCGCGCCCCCCACCGGCCTCAAGCCGATCTGGGAGTACCCGAACGCCAACCTGGACGGGTTCCCCCGCTTCATGGAGGACCGGGCCCAGGTCGAGCGGCTGAAGCAGACCTTCGCCCTCTACTTCGGTGAGGTCAAGGGCGACCCGACACCCGGCTGGCCAGGTCTGCACCCGGGCGCCTGACCCTCCACCAGTCCCCGTACGTGGCGGGTTCGACGGCTTGGGTTGTCACATCGGCGTGGTCGGATTACAGCCAGCAGCGACGCGGGCGCGCCGTACGCCGGCCGTAGCTCGCGCTCACCACGTGCGGGGTCCTGGTTCCAGCGACCCCGCTGGCCATCGACGAGTTAATCGCCCACGCCCCCCAGCTCAAGGGCACCAGGGCGGTTGCCCAGATGCTGCGGATCTCTCAGCGCACTGTGAAGCGGTACGTCAAAGACCAGATCAGAAAGCCACGTCCGGACCTCGCCGCGCGGTGTGGTCACGGGGCTCCTCGGGGTGGCCTGGAGAGGCGGAAGAAAGGGGCGACGAATGGGAGTCGCGGGAACCAAGAGCTTCTGAACAGTTGATCAGTATTGCATCGTGCGGGAACTGACCTGTCGCAGCGAAGGTTGAGTGATTCTCATCGATTCCTAATGCCGTTCGTCAAGCCGCGGCGCACGCTTGAGGTAGCGGGCAGGATGTGTCGGAGGTGCGCGGTACAGTCCGTTCATCCGACTGGGGAGGGCTCATGGCGACCAAGTGGAGCTTGACGATCGACTGCGCGTACCCGGCGAAACTGGCCGCGTTCTGGGCGCTGGCGTTGGGCTACGAGGAGAAGCCCGCGCCCGCAGGGTTCGGGAGCTGGGAGGAGTGGTTCTCGCATCATGAGGTTCCGGAGGACGAGTGGGATGACGGGGCGTACCTCTCAGATCCGGACGGCGTGGGCCCCACCTTGTCCTTCCTGAAGGTGCCGGAGCCGAAGGTGGCGAAGAATCGGCTGCATATCGACGTGCAGGTTGGTGGCGGCCGTGAAACCTCGTGGGAGGTGCGCTGGCCGCGCGTGGTCGAGGCGGTGGAGCGGTTGACCGCTGCGGGCGCGATCGTGGTCCGCGAGGACGAGTTGCAGGGCAGGCCGGATCACGTGGTGATGGCAGACCCGGAAGGTAACGAGTTTTGCCTGGTCTGACGGGGTCGGTCAGGCCAACTGGCCGCGCGCAGCGTGTCGCGTCCCTTCCTATGCGGCAGCCCTTGCCGGCGGAGCTGGCTCGTAGCGCCGTCCGTCGCGCAGAAGGGCCCAGAGGACGTTGACGCGGCGGCGAGCGAGAGCCAGGACGGCCTGGGTATGGCGCTTGCCCTCGGCACGTTTGCGATCGTAGAAGCGCCGGGATTCCTCGCAGTGGCGGATGCTGAACAACGCCGAGGTGTAAAAGACGCGTTGGAGGCGGCGGTTGTATCGCTGCGGGCGGCGCAGGTTCCCGCTCAGCTTCCCGGAATCGCGGGGCACCGGGGCGACGCCGCCGAAGCCGGCGAGGCGGTCGGCGGTGCCGAAGACAGTCATGTCACCGCCAGTGGCTGCCAGGAACTCGGCGCCGAGGATAACGCCCAGGCCAGCATGCTGGTGATCACCTCGAAGGTGTGGTGGTCGCGAAACCGGGCCTCGATGGCCTTGTCGATCTCGGCGACCTGCTGGTTGAGGCTCATCACTTCCTTCGCCAGCGTGTGTACCAACGTGGCGGCCAGCTTCTCGCCGGGCAGGCTCGTGTGCTGCCGTTCGGCGGCCTGGACAGCGATTTCGGCGAGCCGATCGGGGCGGACGACGTGGCGGTTGCGCAGCCAGGTCTCCAGCCGCTTGACGCCGATCCGGCGAATAGCCGCGGGGGTCTGATAGCCGGTCAGCAGGGTGAGCGGGCCGGTGTTGGTGAGGTCCAGGGCCCGCTCCAGGCCGGGGAATATGCCAGTGAACTGGGCACGGAGGCGGTTGACGGTGCGGGTGCGGTCGGCGACCAGGTCCATGCGGCGGCCGGTGAGGATCTTGAGATCGATGACGGTGTCGTCGCCGGTGCGTAAGGGGTGCAGGTCCCGGCGGACGCGGACCTGGTCGGCGATGACGGCGGCGTCCTTCGCGTCGGTCTTGCCCTCGCCGCGGTAGCTCTCGGAAGCGCGGTGGATGGCCCGGCCGGAGATGTAGTGGACCGGCTGGTCGCGGTTGACCAGGAGCGCGATGGCCAGGGCGGCACCGCCGTCGGCCAGGTCGATGCCCCAGGTCACCTCGTCACCCAGGGCCAGGATGTCGGCGAGGAGTTCGAGCAGTTCGGGTTCGTCGTTAGCGACGCGTCGCGACAGCAGCCGGCGGCCGCTCTCGTCGATCGCGACGCAGTGATGGTGGGCTTTGCCTGCGTCGATGCCGGCCCAGATCGCGGCCATGTGGTGCCTCCGTGCGGTGGTGTTGCTGGTGCCTCCCACGGACGACCTCGCTGTCGATTCCCTACGTAGCGATCATTCGCAATTCCTAATTGGCAGCCGAGTCGTCGTGGGGCGTCGGGCGGCCAATCGATGGAAGCCACAAGTGGCAGAAGTTTGAAAGCCACACCCGACGCCCCTGGGTGGATGAACCATACGAAGGGCTCACCACGTCCCGCAGAACAACGTAGGGAAGGTTGAGCGACCTTGCCGGACGCATATCGCATTATTCGGGGTCAATGCCGCTTCGACTCGAGGCCGGATTCGTGGTGGGCCTCGCCCGGACCACCCCAGTGCAGGCCATCACTGCTGTAGTCGTGGCGGTGAGGAAGAGCATGAACGTCCACGACGCGTCGGCGGCGTCGATGCGGCCGATCCGCCTGTTGCCGAGATGCGAGGCGGGCGCTGGAGCCGGGCTTGGTCGCCCAGCTCACCGGGAGATGGAAGACCGGCAGAGCCCCGAACGGCAAGACCATTTGGTGCGACCATGCCCTTGGCGAACGGCCGCGATCAGAGTGTTGCTGCCGCAAGCACACAGAGCTGTGGGCACCCAGCGGTCCGGGTGGCCACAGCTTGTGTACAGGCGGTCAGGCGAGGGTGACCTCGACCGGCAGTTTCTTGATGCCGTTGACGAAGTTGGAGCGGACCCGGGGGACGTCGCCGGCGAGGCAAATGCCGGCGAGGCGCGGGATCAGTTCCTCGAACATGATGCGGATCTCGGTGCGGGCGAGCAGGTTGCCCAGGCACAGGTGGGGGCCGCCCTTGCCGAAGGTGAGGTGGTCGTTGTCCTGGCGGGTGACGTCGAAGTCGTACGGGTTGCCGAAGACCTCTTCGTCGCGGTTGCCGGAGGCGTACCACATGACGACCTTGTCGCCCTCCTTCACCCGCTTGCCGCCGAGTTCGACGTCGCGTGTCGCGGTACGGCGGAAGTGGTAGACGGGCGTGGCCCAGCGCAGGAACTCCTCGACGGCGACCGGGATGAGAGAGGGGTCTTCCTGGAGCCTGGTCAGCTGCTCGGGGTGCTGGATGAGGGCCAGCATGGAGTGCGAGATGGTGTGCCGGGTGGTCTCGTTGCCGGCCACGACCAGCAGCAGGAAGTAGTTGTCGAAGTCCTGCGCGGAGAGCGGGACGCCGTCGCGCGGGGTTTGGTTGATGAGTCTGGAGATCAGGTCGGTGCCGGTGCCGCCCCGCCGCTGCCGGGCCAACTCCCGTCCGTACTCGAAGACCTCCAGCGAGACCGGGCTGCGGAAGGGTAGATCCTTGTACTGCTCGCTCTCCTCGCTGTGGAGGAGGACATCGGCGTAGTCGGGGTCCGTGTTGCCCATAATCCGGTTGCCCCAGTCGATGAGCTGCTGGTTGTCCTCCGGGGGGACGTCGAGGAGCCGGGCGAGGACGTTGATGGGGAAGTCGGCGACGAAGTCGAACGTGCCCTTGGCGAGGGCTGTGTCCAGCGTCCTGGCGGTCAGGCCGCGCAGGAAGTCGGCGTACTCGTTGATGACGCCCTGGCCGAACTGGCGCTGCAGCAGGCTGCGCATCGCTCGGTGGCGTACGCCGTCCAGTTCACCCGCAGCATCGAACCGGCGTCGGTGTCGCGGAAGTCGTGCAGGCCGTAGTCGTTGGCGACGGTGTAGCCCGCGATGTACTCGCCCGCCTCGGCAGGGGGCTCCGACACCCTGTGTCCGCTCGGCCCGGGCCTGGTCACCGACTGGGACTTCCACGGCAAGTACCTGCGCACGTACGTCAACGGCGAGGTCGTCCAGGACGGTTCGACGGATGAGATGGAGTGGGACATGCACTACCTCGTCGCCGACATCGCGCGCACCATCACTCTCCACCCCGGCGACGTGCTGCTCTCCGGTACCCCGGCCAACTCCCGCCCTGTCCAGCCCGGTGACATCGTCGAAGTCGAGGTCGAGGGCCTGGGGCGGCTCACCAACCACATCGTCACCGGCCCCACCTCGATCCGTACGGACGTCGAGCCCAGCCCACCGAATCGGAAGAGGTCCTGTCCACCGCGCTCGGCGGCGACTGGGAGTTCCGCGGTATCCGGCACCCCAAGCGCTGATGCCCACCGTAGGCGGAACCGCACCCGGCCTGCCGCGACGGCGCCCGGCGCGGTGCTTCACCTGTCCGTCCCGTGCGGCCGGGCAGGGGAGAGGCCGCCGTGCGTGTACGGGCCGGTAGGGTCGCACCCATGACCGAAGCCACCGGGACCACTGAGGGCCGCAGGCCGCGCAAGCGGGTGAACTACGGGGAGGGCCGGGAGGCCCTGCTCAACGCGGCCGTGCGGGTGGTGGCCCGGGGCGGTCTGCGCAAGCTCACCTATCGCGCGGTGGCGGAGGAGGCAGGGGTCACCCACGGTCTTGTCGTCCACCACTTCGGCACCCGCGACGCGCTGATCGAGGAGGCGCTCGCCCACACCGTACGCTCCAGCCTGAGCGTCAGCGCGGTCGAGCCGGGGACCGGCAAGGTGTCCGACTTCTCGGCCGGAGTGTCCGAGATGGTCACGGCCGATCCGGACACCCAGGTCTTCCAGTACGAGCTGCTGCTCGAATCCCGGCGAAGGCCGGAGCTGCTGCCGCTGATCCGTGGGCTGTACGACGAGTACTTCGATGCCACCGAGCGCGAGCTGTCCCGGATACTCCCCGAGGGTGCGAACCGGGCGATGACGCGGCTGGTCTTCGCCGCCCTCGACGGTCTCGTCCTGCACCAGCTCGTTCTGGGCGGCGGACCCGAGGTCACTGACGCGGCCATCGAGGAGCTCCGCTCCCTGCTGCGGTTGCTCGACGCCGACGCAGACGGCGAGAGTGCGGGCGACAGCGGCGCCTGACTCGCCGACCTGCCTTGTTGTGAGGCCCCGGACGCTTGGCGCCCGGGGCCTCGTTCGGCTCGGATGTCACCTCGGCCACGGCCTCGTACAGACGATGCGGTGGCCTAAAAACACCACACAAACCCTTGTCATCTGGATGGTTCCAGCCCACTACGAGGCAACTCGTTTGGCTCGAAACGAAATCTCTCCCCTTCCAGGCAGGTGATCCGCGTGGACAGTCAGACGGTCGAACCAACACAGACCGTGCAGAGCCCCTCCGCTGCAGGCCGGCTCAAATCCAACTCCCTCGGTGTTCTGGGAATCCTCTTCTTCGTTCTCTCCGCGCAGGCGCCGCTGACCGGCATAGCCGGTGCCGTGCCCATCGCCGTCGCCATCGGCAACGGCGCGGGTGCGCCCGCCGCGTATGCCGCGGTCGGCGCCGTCATCCTGCTGTTCTCCGTCGGCTTCGTCGCCATGGGGCGACATGTCGTGGACGCCGGCGCCTTCTACACCTACATCGGCAAGGGGCTCGGCCGCCCCATCGGCTCCGGGAGCGCAGGAGTCGCGCTCTTCGCCTACTGTGCGGTCCAGGCCGCCATGTACGGCTTGTACGGCTTCATCGTCAGCGGCCTGGTCGAGCAGTACACGGGGCTGAGCGCACCGTGGTGGGTCTGGGTCCTGGTCACCATGGTGATCGTCCAGATCCTCGGTGCCGCCGGGATCGAGATGGGCGCCAAGATCCTCGGCGTCTTCGTCCTGGCCGAGTTCAGCATCCTGTTCGTCTTCGCCCTGGTGACCTTCTTCAAGGGCGGCGGTCCCGAGGGGCTGGGCTTCGCCCACAGCTTCTCGCCCCATGCGGCCCTGCAGGGGGCACCGGGCGTGGCGCTGATGTTCGCTGTGGCGTCGATGTTCGGCTTCGAGGCCACCGCGATCTACGGCGAGGAGGCACGGGAGCCCCGCAGGACCGTCCCCCGGGCCACGTACCTGTCCGTCATGGTCGTCACCGTCTTCTTCGCCTTCACCTCGTGGATGCTGGTCTCCGCCCATGGCGCCTCGAACGCCACCGCGGCCGCCGGGAAGGCACTGGAGAGCGGCGACGCCACGTCCTGGGTCTTCGCGCCGATCACCGCGCAGTTCGGCGGCTGGGCAGGCGACGCGCTGCCCATCCTGCTGGCCACCTCCCTCTTCGCCGGCGTCCTCGCCTTCCACAACTCCGCCAACCGCTACCTGTTCTCACTCGGCCGCGACGGCCTGCTGCCGCGCGGGCTGACCGCGATCAACCGACGCCACTCGCCCTGGGCGGCCGGCGGTCTGCAGACCGTGATCTCGCTCGCGTTGGTCATGCCCTTCGCGCTGCTGGGCAAGGACCCGGTGCTGAGCCTCTTCTCCTGGTTCAGTGGGGTCGCGGTGCTGGCGGTCATGCTCCTGTACTTCCTGACCTCCGTCTCGGTGGTCGTGTTCTTCCGCCGGGAACGGCTGGACACTCGCGCCTGGAACACGCTGATCGCCCCCGTCCTGGGTGCGCTCGGCATCGCCGGTGCCATCTGGCTGATCCTGGCCAACTTCACCACCCTCATCGGCGGGGACCAGGGCACGGCGATGTGGCTGGAGCTCACCGTCCCGGCGGTCCTGGTCCTGGGCGTCATCGCCGCGCGACTGACCCGTGGCAGGGCAATGGCCGACGTCTGAGCCTGCCTCGCGGTGTGGCCGGCCCGGTCCTTGTCCTCCCCCTCGGGCCCGGACCGGCCACACCGACCTCTCCGGGCCGGGGGAGGGGTTGCCCTGAGTCCGGGGTGCGTGAAGAAGGCCGTCAGCCGGCCGCTGTGCCACGTGACCGACGTGCCGGCCGTACGCACCGCTCCGCGCCGCCGAGGTCGAGGCAGTCGCGCGTCATAGCCCTGGTGATTTCCGGATCCGCATCCACAGAAAGCGCCCCACCTGGAACGCCGGCCTATCTCCGGGCGCGATGACGCATTGACCGATCCACCGAGCCCGGTGGTCGGCCCCCGGCGGCCGAAGCAGGCACCGAGCACCGGTACGCCGAGGTGCTGATCCATGCGCAGGGGCGCGAGTTCGCCCGTGCATGTCCATGACCCGTTGACCGTACGACCGAACGACAAGCCGGTCGAGACCCCGGTCTCCCCTGCGGGGACCGCCCGGGGCTTATCGTTTGGATTCAAACGTAATGCCATGACCTGGAGGCTACGCATGCTGGACATCACCCACGACGACTGGCTGCGCCGGGCCAAGGCACTGGACGTGTCAGGTGCGCACCACATCGACGGCGCCGACGAACCCGGCGGCGGGCAGTCCTACCCGGCCGTCTCGCCCCGCGACGGGCAGGTGCTGGCGCACGTGGCCGACGCTCAGCCCGCCGAGGTGGACGCCGCTGTGGCCGCCGCGCGCCGGGCCTTCGACTCGGGGCCGTGGCCACGCCTCGCACCTGCCGACCGGGGCCGGGTCCTGTTGCGGATCGCTGATCTGCTGGAGGAGCAGCGGCACCGGCTGGCGCTGACGGTCAGCCTGGAGATGGGCAAGCCGATCACGGACGCGTACGACATCGAGCTGCGCGCCGCGATCAACACCTTTCGGTGGTACGGGCAGCTGGCGGACAAGCTCACCGACGAGTCGCCGCACACCGCTCCCGACGCGCTCGCCCTGGTCACCCGCGAGCCGGCGGGTGTCGTCGGCGCGGTCGTCCCCTGGAACTTCCCTCTCACACTGGCGAGCTGGAAGGTCGCTCCGGCGCTCGCGGCCGGCTGCACCGTGGTGCTCAAGCCGTCGGAGAACTCGCCGCTGTCCGCGTTGCTGCTCGGTCGGCTGGCGACCGAGGCCGGGCTGCCGCCGGGCGTACTCAACGTCGTCACCGGCGACGGGCCCACCGCCGGACGGGCGATCGGCCTCCACCTGGACGTCGACGTGCTGGCCTTCACCGGATCCACCGCCGTCGGGCGGCACTTCCTGCGGTACGCGGCCGACTCCAACCTCAAGCGCGTCTGGCTGGAGCTGGGCGGCAAGTCACCCAACATCATTCTCCCGGACGCACCCGACCTGGAGAAGGCCGCCGAAACCGCCGCCTGGGGCATCTTCTTCAACCAGGGCGAGATGTGCACGGCCCCTTCGCGGCTGCTCGTCCACTCCTCTGTTGCCGAGCGCGTGACGGACACCATCGTGGCGCGGGCCCGGGAACTACGGATCGGTGACCCGCTCGACCCGGCGACCGAGATGGGGGCGCTGGTCGGTGAGCGCCACCTGCAGCGCGTACTGGAGCACATCGGCACCGGCCTCAACGAGGGCGCTCGGCTGCGGGCCGGGGGCAGCCGCACACTCGCCGACACCGGCGGCAGTTACCTGCAGCCCACCGTCTTCGACCACGTGGATCCGGACATGCGGCTGGCCCGTGAGGAGATCTTCGGCCCCGTCCTGTCCGTGCTCACCTTCGACGACCTCGACGAGGCCGTCGCGCTCGCCAACGACACCGAGTACGACCTGGCCGCCGGGCTGTGGACCTCCGACCTGTCCACCGCCCACCAGGTCTCGCGCGCGCTGAAGGCCGGCACGGTCTGGGTCAACTGCTACGAGGAGGGCGACCTCACCGTGCCCTTCGGCGGCGTGAAGCAGTCCGGCAACGGACGCGACAAGTCCGCCCACGCCATCGAGAAGTACACCGAACTCAAGACCACCTGGATCCAGCTGTGACGACGCCCGCGCGACCGCTGATCGCGATCCCCGCCCGCTTCGCGCCTCCACCTCCGCCCTGCGCTACGCCGCCGAGGTCAACGCCCGCGCGCTGGTCGAGGCGGTCTGGCGGGCCGGCGGCGAACCGGCCACCATCCACCCCGCCGAGCCCACCGCCGCAGGCGTGGCCGCCCGCCTCGCCCGCTTCGACGGCGTCCTCCTCCCCGGCGGCGGCGATCTCGCCCCGTACCGCTAGGGCGCGACCGACACCCACGACAGCGTGTACGACGTCGACGACCTCCAGGACGCCTTCGACCTGGAAGTCGCCCGCCAGTCCATCGACCTGGGCCTGCCCCTGCTCGCGATCTGCCGCGGCCTCCAGGTCGTCAACACCGCCCTCGGCGGCACCCTCCACCAGGACATGGGCGGTCCGGACCGCGAGCACCGGCATGTCGTGCACCCGATGGCGATCCGGCGCGGCTCGCTGCTGGAACAGGCCACCGGCGCCGAGAAGGTGGAGGCATCCTGCTACCACCACCAGCGGGTCGACCGTACGGGCGCCGGCCTCACGATTACCGCCCGGGCCGCCGACGACACGGTGGAAGGGCTCGAACTGCCCGGAGTTCTCGGCTGGTTCGCCGCGGTCCAGTGGCACCCCGAGGACACCGCCCTCGAAGACCCCGCCCAGCAGGGACTGTTCGACGCCCTTGTAGGCGCCGCACGCGACCGCCATTGACAGCACGAGAACTCACCGCCGTCTTCCTCGTCGGACGCCGCACACGTCCTGCCCCCGCGGTTACCTCGCTCCCGGCATAGCTCTGCGGCGCATCACCGCCGCCCGAGGGCTGGGACCGCAGGACATCGCCATCGCCCGATGCGATCAGCTGCCGCGGTCCACCGGCGGGGAGTGGGATCGCTGCCACCGCGTCACCGGTAACGCGGGGGCTCCGAGCGCCGCCGTCCGTCATCGCGGCGGAGGTGTTCTCCCTCTGAGTCCTGCCCCGCTGCGCGGGCTCCCCTTCACGCCTTCGGCTTCGGACGGCGACCACTGCGACGCAGGGCGGGCTCGGCACCGTTCAGCAGGGCGCGCCGACGCTCCTCGCCGTGCTCCTCGACCTGGAGCACAACTCGTCGCAGTCCGTCCGCGACGCTGCGGCACTCGTCGTCGTCCAGCTGCTCGGCAACGAATGCCTCCTCCTCGTTGAACTGCGGAAACACCCGCCGCATCAGTTCCTCACCCTCGCCCGTGAGGCTGAGCAGAACCAGCCTCCCGTCGGTGGGATGACCGCCCCGCCGCATCAGCCCCCGAGCCTCCAGCGTGCGCGCGACCCCAGTGAGTGTGCCCTTGGAGATCCCCGCTTCCTCAGCCACGTGCCGGGTCTCCGACTCGCCCCAGATCCAGACCACCCAGAGCACGACGAACGCCGTCCAGGTGAGATCGGATCCGCGGAGCACGGAGTTCTCCAGATGCTGCCGTACCGCCGAGGCCGCCCGGTGGATATTGGCCACCACAGCCATCTGCTCACGGCGGATCGGGATGCCGCCGAGCTTCGCAGCGGCCAGCTTCTCGGCTTCGGTGATGGATCGATGGCCGGGCACGGGCACACCCCTTCGACGTCTCTGCGACGCACTGGACCGACATTACCGTTCGGACCCAAATTGTACGAAGCTCAAGTGAGGGAGCGCTCGGCCATCGGCCGCCGATGTACACGGCACCTGCCTACGCGGCCGCTGCCGAGAAGCCCGGCGCGTCGATTCTCGCCCCTTCGCATGTCTGCAGGGCGGAAGACGGCGCGAAGCCGGGCCGGCAGTGGTGCACGCCACCCGGACTACGGCACGAACGAACTGCTGAGGCGTTCCCGGCTGCCGTGGTTTTCCGCTGCGGACGGTGGTGTCGCGGGTCCATGGGCACCCGTGGTTGTGACACAAGGGACGGATCAGATGCAACTGATCCACAGGTGAGTACTTCTGCGCCTGCGTGCTCAGATCATGAGGTGCCGGTCTGCAACCCCGCGATGAGTCCGTCGAGTATCCGCAACTGGCGGGAGGGTGTGGTCAGGCGAGCCGCGAAGATCGCGTTGATCTGGAGTCCCATCAGCGTGGCCATCGCAAGGTCCAAGAACGCATCGAGATCGCAGGATGGGTTGATCTCTCCCGCTTCAGCCGCAGTGTGCAGATACGAGAGCATCTGATCGCGCCAGCGCGATATCGCCTGGTCGTAGACGCCGATCAGTTCCTGATCGGCTACCGCGTAATTCCAGAAGCCGATGACCACGCGGGCCTCATTGAGACGCTCGTCGTCCAGGGGCATGATCTCGACGCAGAACTTGCGGAACGCGTTCAGGCCGTTGGCGCCGGCGATGGTACGGGCGGCCCGCTGCTCGGTGGCTGCATTGGCGCGCTCCAGCGCGGCCCGCAGAATGGCTGCTTTGGTGGGAAAATATCGTGCGAGCGCACCGTTGGTGAATCCAGCTTCGGCGGCGAGATCCCGCATGTTCAGCGCCGCGAACCCTCGCCGCGCGACAAGGCGCCATACGGCTTCGATGATCTCTTCACGCCGCGCGTCGTGGTCCACGATCTTGGGCATGGTGACACCTTACCAACGGGTAGACGCCTGAATGCCGAGGGCTTGGTCGCACTCGCGTGCCTCACGGCGGATGAGTCCGAGGGGTCGTGTGACCGCAGACCCGGCGCTGTGACCTGGTGAAACTCTTACGCCACGTGCTCGCGGCAGGGGCGCACGGAGCGAGGGTGAAGAGCTGTCGTTCCCGGTGGCCGTGAGAGGGGTCCCCATGGCGCCCCCTTCCCAGCGACCCCATAAGGGATTACATTGGAGCTATTAATCTCCAACTGTAGACGAAAGGCTCTGGTGCGGCACCAGTCGGTACGCGGCATCGAGGCCCTCTGGATCCGGTAGCGGCCAACTCGCCCCGGGCACCTGATCATCCCCAGCGCTCAGGTGGGCGCTCAGCCCTCGTCATGACCAACACCACCTCTTAGGACAGAGCATGCCTGATCTCGAGCCAGATGAATTCCGCCGCCAGGGCCACCAGTTGGTCGACTGGGTCGCCCAATACCGCACCTCGCTCCCTTCCCTGCCCGTGCGGCCGAAGGTCTCACCGGGCTCCGTGAAGGCTCAGCTTCCTCGTGAACTGCCTGAGCAGCCGTCCCAGGCGCTGGGCGATGATCTCATCGCCTTGCTCAACGACGTGGTCGTCCCCTCGTCGCTCCACTGGCAGCACCCGGGCTTCTTCGGCTACTTCCCAGCGAACGCGTCCCTGCTGTCGCTCCTCGGTGACATCGCATCGGGCGGGATCGGAGCGCAGGGAATGCTCTGGTCGACATCGCCGGCCGGGACGGAGATCGAGCAGGTCCTGCTCGACGGCCTGGCGGATGCCCTGGGCCTTGGTCGCGAGTTCACTTTCGCCGGAGGCGGAGGCGGTTCGCTGCAGGATTCGGCTTCGTCGGCATCGTTGGCCGCCCTGCTGGCTGCGCTGCAGCGCAGCAACCCGGACTGGCGCGAACACGGCGTGGACGGCACCGAGACGGTGTACGTCACTGCCGAGACCCACTCGTCACTGGCCAAGGCCGTGCGTGTGGCCGGGCTCGGCGCGCGAGCATTGCGGATCGTCCCCTTTACCCAGGGCACGCTGTCCATGTCGGCGGATGCCCTGGCAGACATGCTGGCCAAGGACGCGGCCGCCGGAAAGAGGCCGGTCATGGTCTGTCCGACCGTGGGAACAACCGGCACGGGTGCCATCGACCCCGTGAGAGACGTCGCGCTGGCAGCGCGTGCGTACGAGGCGTGGGTGCACGTCGACGCCGCGTGGGCAGGAGTCGCGGCGTTGTGTCCCGAGTTCCGCTGGCTCCTGGACGGCGTGAACCTTGTCGACTCGTTCTGCACCGACGCACACAAGTGGTTCTACACCGCCTTCGACGCCTCGTTCATGTGGGTGAGGGATGCCCGAGCGCTGCCCACAGCACTGTCCATCACGCCGGAGTACCTGCGTAACGCTGCGACCGAATCCGGCGAAGTCATCGATTACCGCGACTGGCAGGTCCCGTTGGGCCGTCGTATGCGTGCGTTGAAGATCTGGTCGGTGGTGCACGGCGCCGGACTGGAAGGCCTGCGCGAAAGCATCCGCGGCCACGTCGCCATGGCCAACTCCTTGGCCGACCGGATCGAGAGCGAGTCGGGCTTCGCCCTGGCCACCCCGCCATCACTGGCACTCGTATGTCTGTACCTCGTCGACCGGGAAGGGCGCCCCGACGACGCCGCTACCAAGGCAGCAATGGAGGCGGTCAACGCCGAAGGGCATTCCTTCCTCACCCACACATCGGTCAACGGTCACTTCGCGATTCGCGTCGCCATCGGCGCGACGACGACGCTGCCCGACCACATCGACACCCTGTGGGACTCGCTTCGCAAAGCCGCTCGCCAGAGCGGCGGATGACTACTGACCTTGGCGGATAGCTTCGGGTGCCGGGGTTGAGGGTCAGGCCCGTTTTGAAGTTTCCCCGTGCTCGTGGACACTCGTTGGTTATGCCGCGAGAGCGTGTTGGTGGCGCTGCCTGGTCTCGACCGGGGTGAGATAGCCGAAGGTTCTGTGTTTGCGCGGGCGGTGGCCAGGTCCGGGTTCCGGTCTCCTCCTTGAGCAGAGCCCAGAAGCTCTCCGCGGCGGTATTGTCGAAGCGTGATCCGGTGCGTCCGCGGCTCTGGCGCAGCCCCAACGCTCGTATCCGGTCGCGGAATCGGGCCGATGTGTACTCGCTGCCGCGATCGCTGTGTATGACACAACCGGGCTCCACATGCGCCCGGCCGTGAGCCATGCCGAGGGCGTCGGTGACGAGTTCGGCGCGATGGTGGTCGGCCATGGCGTAGCCGACGACCTCGCGGGTGGCCAGGTCGAGCCGGCAGGCGAGGTAGAGCCAGCCCCCGGCGGTGGGCAGGCAGGTGATGTCGCCGACCAGCCTGATGCGGGCGCTCGGCATGGAAGTCGCGGCCGATCAGGTCCGGGGCCGGCTTCGCCTTCGTGTCCG
>NZ_BMMU01000036.1 GCF_014646095.1 Streptomyces lacrimifluminis
CCCAACACCACCAACACGACCGCCGGATGATCGGCTACACCACGACAAGGGACACGACCCCGCATCTAAGCCAGGCGTGGGACAGATTCGCGCAGAACGGCCTTGATCCCGCACGCGGCGACACGTCTTCCTTCGGGTTGGGGCTCCCCCTGCGGGCTGCCGCTCGAGCCTTCCATTCCAGAGGGTCCGGCATGTCAGGATCCCTGAGCCGCTCGCCACCGGGCTATGTGGCGGCCGGGAGAGGTTCAGTGAGGCGGTCCTTGCGCGGAACAGGCGGCTTGTCGCACCCCTCTTCACTGGGCTTCACCCCTGTCGTGCGGCCATGGAACCACCCCGCTGCCAGGACGAGTAGGGACCTGCACGCCGCTGCTCACCTGCTCAGGTTCGATTCCGCGTCGTCTGATTCGAACGATCCCACTCGAATTCGAGCGAGGCGGTGGTGTGCGTGCTGTCCTCTGTCCCTGGGCTTGCACCGCCTCACCGGTCACCGGCGAAGGTGGAGCGGTTCAGCCATGTCTTCGCAGATGCTCTGAGGGGTCCGCAGGTATCCCAGCTCCACCAGGCGCCTCATGCTGTGACGCGTCTCCTCGGGAGGTAGCGACAGTTCCCTGATGAGCCACTCCCCATCTGCTTCGGGTCCGCACGCATCAAAGAGCGAGAGGCATTTGATGTAGATGGCCAGGTCAGTGAACGACAGCCGGCGGTTGGTCGCGACCTTCGTGCCCGACCGTGAACGCGTACGGTGCACAGTCCTGATGGCGGATGCGTGAAAAATCGGAAAGTTCCGCCATACCTACCCCAACGAGACGGCGCCCCAGCGGGAACGAGCGAGTCCCGTTCAGGTATGCAGCCGGGTGTTGGGGACGGGCTTGCGGTGGTCGGCCATTCCGGCTCCGGGTCCGCGCGTCTGACGGGTGCGGCGACCGTACCGCTCCCTTTGTTCTCCTCCCCCGGTCTTGAGCGCACTTCACCCACGGGGGTGGATTTACATAGTTCTTTCATAGTTTGACCGGTTGCACCGCGATGCACGTTGCTTGCGTGGACAGTGACGTGACGACTGATCAGGGAGGGCGCGATGGCGAACGCTTCCGCCGGAAGAACGGCCAAGACGACCTGGCACGAGCTGTCCGCGGTCACCGACGCCAAGCGCAGGCTGTGGCTGCTGAGCCGGAACCGCACCGGCTGGGCGGTGTGCGGCCGGGAGTGGGACGCGGTGGCCGTCGAACCGATGGCGGCCGGGCTGGAGGCGCTCGCCGCGATGCGCGCGGGCACCCGGCGCGGCTGCCAGGTCCTCGCCGACCACCTGAGCGACCGGCTAAACGTCGCGGTGCCGGCCGACTCCGCGGGCACCTTCGAGGACATCCCCGGTGTCCGGGTGCTGTCCGGCGGGCACCAGCTGCTCACCCCGAGTACGCCGCAGGACGGCACGATCGCGGCCGACTGGGTCAGCCACCCGCACGGCGACGCACCGCCGGCGCTCGTTGCGGCCGACCGGTTCGCCGCCCACCTGCGCAAGCCCGCCTCCCCCGCGCAGGCGAAGGCGCCCGTGTCATGAACGGCCACACCGTGCTGTACGACCCCGAAGGCCGGATCGACACGGAGCTGCCGCTCGATCACGCGACGCACGAACGCGTAGTCCGTCCGCTGCGTGTCCTTCGGGCCGGGGCGTGCTTGGACGTACCCCGCGTGAATGCCATGCCGTCACAGGAGGGCGAGTCCTGCGGTGAGGGAAAGGCAGTAGGCGTACGTGTACATCAGGTAGGTGGTGCGGTCAGCTTTGACGGTGTGGATTGTCAGGGCGCGGATGGCGGTGGTCCAGCTCAGTGCGGCCAGGGCGATGTCGACCATGACGAGGGAGAACGTCGAGGTGCTCGTCGGCGCATAGACGAAGAAGTGCAGGATGGGTGGAACGGCCGCCATGGAGAGTGCGAACCAGATCCTTACGGGCCGGTCGCCGATGATCAGGGCAAGTGTGCGTCGGCCGATTCGGTTGTCGCCGTCCATGTCGCGGACGTCTTCGAAGGACAGGGGGAGGTTGAGGGTGGCTGCGATGACGATGACCCATTTCCATCCGACTGCGTCGAGCGGGTGGACGAGGGACCAGGCGGCCGCGAGCTGGGCGACGGTGCCTGTGAAGGTGACGACCGGCTTGGCGAGGAAGTAGTAGCGGGGTGGAGACCAGAGGTTGAGGGTCACGACAATGACTTGCCAGAGGACGACCCAGGGCAGTGTTCCGGTCAGCCAGCCCAGCAGGGTGTAGACCGGCATCGCGCCCCACAGGCGGCGGTGCATTCCCTGGACGGTGGTCATTCCGGCGGGGATGGGCCGGTAGGGCTTGTTCGTCTGGTCTTCCGCGACCCCGCTGATCTGGTTCGACGCGTCGCACACATAGAGATAGAAGAAGAACAGGAGGGCACTCGCGGCGAGATTTTTTGCCGTGGCCGTGGCGTCGAGGTGGTAGTGGTGGCTGGCTACCGCCGTGAACAGGATTCCGGGTGCGATCGCGGCCGTCGCGTTGTCGCCGAGCATCCGGACGGTGAGTTCCATTTCGAACGCGATGCGGGCGAGAGGGGTGCTCCGGGTTCTCTGGATCGTTTGGTGAGTGCGATTCACGTGGACCTCCGAAGGGGTGAGGTGCGGGGGTGCCAGGTTGTTCCGTTCACCGGCGGGGTCTGGGTCGGCCGGCTGCGACGGTGCGGTTGCCGCCGTTCCAACCGGTGCGGGAGGACCGAAGGACCGAAGCCAGCACCTGGGCCCGGATGCCGAATGCGCGCACGCCCAGTACTTGCCGAGTCCCACGGGTCCTACGCCGTCGCCGACAGCGTGTGCAGGCGATCGCTGCGTCGTTGGCGGTGCAGCGCGGACCGGGGATGGGTTTACGTGGTCCTGGCGGTCGCCGCCCGGGCGATGCGGCGCAGTGCGGCTGCCGCGGCGGGTGGGACCGGTGACTGTTCCAGGATGGTCAGGGCCTGCGCGCGCCGGGTGTGGATCATGTGTTCGACCTCGCGGCTTGCACCGGTCGCGAGCAGTACCTCGCGCAGGCGGCCGGCGCCTTCTTCGTCGAGGCCGGGATCGCCGAGCAGGGTGTGCAGGATGGCGGCCTGGTCACGGCTCACGCTTCGTAGGGCGAGCGCGGTCAGGACGGTGGTTTGCCCGCGCGGAGGTCGTCGAGGCGGGGTTTGCCCGTGGCTGCCGGATCACCGAATACGCCCTAGTAGGTCATCCCGGAGCTGGAAGGCCTCGCCCAGGGGCAGGGCGTAGGCGCTGAGTGCGACCCGCAGCGGGGGATTGCCGCCGGCCAGGGCGATGCCGAGGTGCAGGGGCCGTTCGATCGTGTAGCGGGCTGTCTTGTAGCGGGCGGTCTTCAATGCCGCGTCCACGTCGTCGCAGGGTTGCCCTGCAGCGCAGAGGTCGAGGTACTGCCCGTACATCAGCTCCGTGCGCATTTCGCCGACGACTTCGACTGCCTCGGCGAGCTGGCCTGGGGTGAGGCCAGCGGTGTGGAGGAGCTCGTCGGACCATGCCAGGGCCAGGTCGCCGAGGAGGATCGCGGCGCTGGTGCCGAGACGCTCGGCGTCTCGGCGCCCGGCGTGGTGGGCGGCGAGGGACCGGTGGGTGGTGGGGTGTCCCCGGCGGGTGTCCGAGCTGTCCATGACGTCGTCGTGGATGAGGGCGAAGGCGTGGAACATCTCCAGTGATGCCGCTGCTTGGAGGACCGCGCCGGTGGGAGGCTCATCGGCTGCGGCATTCCAGCCAATGACACACAGCGCGGGTCTCAAACGCTTTCCGCCGGAGAAGAGGAAGCACCGCAAGGTCTGGGCAACTTCGGGCGGAAAGCCCTGCAGGGATGCCTTTCGGGCTTGGCTGTCCACGAACCGGGCCAGGACGGCGTCGACTTCTCTTCGCGTGCCGGGCAGCTCGGCGGCGGCGGCTGCGACAGCGGGGGTACTCAAGTGATATCCATGCGGAGGACCTGGCCTTCGAAGAGCGGTCTCGACTGAGCGGCGTCCTGAGCAAGCTGGCGCGACGGAGCCAGCGGAGCATGGCATCCTCCGGTGTCCTCCGGCGGGCGCGAGGCCGTGCGGAAGACGGTTGGTGGTCATTCCGGGACGGTGGCACGGGCGCGGGTCGGCCCTGGTGGACTAGGGGGTTTCGCCGCGCGGGTAGAACTGCCGGACCCATTTGTGGTGAGTGCCTGTTGAGGATCGCTCCATCGCGCACCTTCCGTTCTGAGCCGGGCAGCGCTACATCAGTCCGCCCAGTTCAGGAGGCAGAATGGCGCAGATCCGGATACCGGGAAAGGGAGTGAAGGGTGCGCGCGCGGGGCGCTCGAAGCACTGACAAGCTGCGGGCCCCTCGGAGGGCTTTGGGTGGCGGTGGTACGGATCGACGCCACGGCATTCGCGACTTCTGCCACTCGCGCCACCCCAGTCGCAGCCGAGCGATCGCCGCATCCTTGGCGCGACATCCATCCCGCACACCCGTCTGTCCCCGTCCCGCCGCCATGAGCCCCGAGCTCCGCGTCAGCCGCACTCTTGCGCGACCGGAGATCCGCACGCAAGCCAAGAAGCGAGCCAGCCACCAGTGTTCGATTCGCCAGGCACCACAGCCGCTCGACTTGACGAGTTAGACACCTAAGGTGTCTGTCCGGTCCTCGCCCGCCAGGTCGTGGCGGGCGAGGACCAGGCGGAGCGACCGGGTACTGCACGAAGCCCTCAGCGTCGGCGCCGACCCGCTGCACCTCGCCCTGGTCTTCAACCTGTCGCACACCGCCGCGAGCCGCTACGCGACCATCGCCCAGAACCTGCTCGACAACCAGATCGAGCAGACCAACGAGAGTGAATGAGCGTCCTGTCGATACAGCGGCGACGAACCGACCGCTCCTTCAAGCACATCCGCAGAAGACGCCGTGGGTTCCCAGTGAAAGTCCCCCAGCCACGCTGAACTCACTGCGGGCGTGCCGGTAGAACCCGGTCACCGATACTGCTGGCCGCCATCCCGGGGCGCGCCCAAATATTGGGATGGGCTGTGAAGCGCCGCCCCATCTCGCGAGTGCCGGCGGGGGCGCCCGTGGACCGTTCCGCCCGGCGAACGACAGCCGCTATTCAACCGAGCGGTTGACGATTCGGGCACCCAGGCGTAAGGTATTTAACCATCCGGTTGAATATGAGGTGTCAGGTGACCGACGACCGACTGTCGCTGGTGTTCTCCGCACTGGCCGACCCGACTCGGCGCGACATCGTGGCCCGGCTCGCCACTGGGGACGCCACGGTCAACGAACTGGCCGAACCGTACGAAGTCACGGTCCAGGCCGTGTCCAAGCACATCAAGGTCCTGCAGGACGCTGGCCTGGTCAGCCGCAGCAGGGAAGCCCAGCGGCGGCCCTGCCACCTGGAAGCAGAGGTCTTCGACCTGATGACGAAGTGGATCGAGCGTTATCGGCGCGAAGCGGAGGACCGTTTCCGCCGGCTCGATGCCCTCCTTGAACAGTTGGACGCGCGGCCCACGACGGAACCTCCCGCGAAAGAGGCGGCATCATGAGCAGCACCGACACTCACCAGCCCAACGAGACACGGATCGTGGCCGAGCCAGATCTGCCCATCATCGTGATCACCCGAGAGTTCGACGCCCCGCCGGAACGCGTGTTCCGGGCATACACCGACCCCGATCTGGTCGTCCAGTGGCTCGGCCCGCGTCGGCTCGAGATGCGAATCGACCGGTATGACGCGCGCAACGGTGGCTCCTACCGATATGTGCACCGGGACGACGACGGCACCGAGTACGGCTTCCACGGCGTGTTCCACGAGGTGCGCCCCAACGAGCGCATCGTGCAGACCTTCACCTACGACGGCTTCCCGGACGGCGTCAGCCTGGAGACGGCCGTCTTCGAGGACCTCGGTGGTCGCACCCGGGTCACCGGCAGGTCCCTCATGGACTCCATCGAAGCCCGTGACGCGATGCTCAAGAGCGGCATGGACGTCGGCGTCCGCGAGGGCTACGAGCGGCTCGACGAGCTGCTCGGCGGCCAGCAGGACGACAGCGCCGACCAGCACACCGAGACAGGATCCTGACCATGACGAGAACAGCGGCCGACGAGCACCGCACCGTGGCCCGCGGCTTCACCGACCGCGTATACGGCACGGCCCCGGGGGCATGGGACAACCCTGCGCCGTGCGAGGGCTGGGTCGCCCGGGACGTCGTCCGGCACCTCGTCGAGTGGTTCCCCGCCTTCCTCAAAGCCGGTGCCGGAGTCGTACTGCCGACGGGACCCCCGGTGGACGACGACCCCGTGGCCGCCTGGGTGACGCACCGCGATGGAGTGCAGGCTCTTCTCGACGATCCGGGCACCGCGCACAAGCTCCTGTCGAACCCGCACATCGGAGACATCCCCCTGGACCAGGCGGTCGAACGGTTCTACACCGCCGACGTGTTCATGCACACGTGGGACCTGGCACGGGCCACCGGCCAGGACGAGTATCTCGATCCCGGCCGATGCGGCCAGTTGCTCGACGGGATGCTGCCCCTGGACGACCTGCTCCGCGCGAGTGGGCAGTACGGACCCCGGGTCGAGGTGCCGGAGACGGCCGACGTCCAGACTCGCCTGCTCGCCTTCATCGGCCGCGAACCCTGACGTCACGCGGGCCGTCACCGGCATCCTCCGAGCCTTCGTGGCAGGCGGTCACGTCCGAGGGCGTGCCCGCGGTCACCCAAGAGTCTGACGTCGGGTCAGCAGCCCTTCGCCGTCGTCCTGGCACGCCTCGACTCCCGAAGATGCCGGAGCTCGTCTTCGACCAGGGTCTCGGTGATCTGCTCACCGTGCGCACCGCCGGGGAAGTCCTGGACGAGGCCGTGCTCGCCCGTCCTGGCCGGGCCATCAGTCGTGCGGTGCCGTGAAGGCCGCCGTCCAGGCGGACACCTCCGGCGAGGAACTGCCCGCCACATCGAGTAGGCCCTCAAAGCTACCAGCGGGTTGCTTGTTCCCCTATGTCCGAGCCAGGACTACTGATGTCGCACACACCGGCCGTTTCGCGAAGGTGCCCCGGCTCGCGAAACGGCCAGTGTGTGCCGGCCCCCGCCGACCGCGGCCGGGGCACCGGTGGGGTTGGACGCGGCCTGATCAGCGGGTCGGCGCGCCAGTGATGGCGCTCTTTGAAATTGGCCGCCCCCTGCTCAGCGGTGTCCCCACACCTGCTCGCGATCCCCAGCTGTGGAATGACCTCCTGGGGCAGGGGCCCGTTTGTCCTCGGCCGATGATTAGGTCTGGTTCGCGATCTGGCGGCCGAGTTGTTCAAGGAACTCCTGCAAGCTGGACGCGGTGACCTCGAAGTCGTCAAACCAGGAGGCCGTGGTGGACTTCCAGACTTGTCCGCTGGCTCCGATCGCGAACAGATGGCCCCCGTCGCTGGCGAAGACCAGCGCGATCGGTTTCACCGTCGATCCAAGCGGGGCCGTATTCACGGAAGTGCTCCGCCGCCGTCGCAGGTGAGTGGATGAGGTACCCGCTGTCGACGTCGGGCAGCGAAGCCTCACCGATCACCCAGTAGAGCGTGGCCCTCCGAAGCAGTGCCGCTCCGCCGACCTGATCGGCTGCAGCGTCAGGGGTTTTCTGGTTACTCCACAGCGCGGCCGATGAGTTTGTGGCTCCCGGCCGGTCCAAGCTCGTGACACCCTTGGAAAGGACACCGCCATGTCGGAGCTTCTCGTCGACTTCATCACCTCCCTCGACGGCCACGCATCGGGAGAGGGATGGCCCGGGTTCTGGGGCCTCGAGGGCCCGGAGTACCTCGCATGGCTCGGCGGGCAACCCGAGGCCACCTACCTGATGGGAGCGAACACCTACCGCCTGATGTCGGGCTTCGCCGCAGGCGAGGTCCCGAATGGCCAAGACGAGTTCAGGCCCGAAGAAGAGGCGTCCGTCGACGAGCTCACGCAAGCGTCCAAGGTGGTGTTCTCCTCCTCACTAGAGGAGCCACTGACGTGGGCCAACTCCACGCTCGTCCGCGACGACGCCGTCGAGGCGGTCCGCGCCATGAAGTCGAGCGGCTCGGGGCTCCTCAGCACGATCGGCAGCCTCAGCCTGTGCCGGTCCCTGCTACGAGCCGGACTCGTCGACCGCTTCCGGGTCGTGATGTTCCCGGTGATCACCGGGGCCACGGGCGATGAACGCATCTACGACGGCTATCCGGACGTTGCCCTCGAGATGATCGAGCACCGCACCTTCGACGGCCGCATCCAGCTGGTCGAGTACAAGCCCCGCGTGCTTGAGCACCCGCCGCTCGGTGTCCCTGCGTGACGTCGCCCCGTCCGCCGGTCTGGACGGCCGCCAGGACGGCGCCGGCGGGCCGGCGCCATCCTGAACTGCCCGCACTGCGATCAGCCCGTCACCAGCGTCGCCCTGCTGGCCACCCCGGAAGCGGCCCGTCCCACCATCGCCAGCAGAGATCGCGAGATCACCTCCCTGCGGCGGACTCCGTGAGCACCGCGGGCAACGACTTCGCCTGACCGTCACCGATCAACAGGGCCCGGCGACCTTCGGGCGCTGGGCCCTCACACGCGCTCTTCACTCCCCACATTCCCCACACGCTTCAAGGCGTGTCCGCGTACTCCTTGAAGTGGCTCTGGCAAGATTTTCGTAGGCGTAGATCATCTGGGGGCCGTGGTCGGCCGGTCCGCGTAACGGCGGCGGAGATGAGCGATCAGGACGACGCGGTGGCGCAGGAGCGGAACGCCGGCGCGTCCTGCCATCCGGCGTTTTTGGAGTTCGACGTCGGGGAGGCGGCCTTCGTTGACGCCGGAGTTGTAGGTGGTGATGATCCCCTGGGCGACGGCGTGCTGGTCCTCGCGCCGGCCTCCGGCGATACCGGCAAGAGGTGGCAGTCCACTGCGGGAGAGCTCGTCGAGCCAGGACAGCAAGGGTGCGGCGTCGCGGTTGGCGAGCATGGCGGCGAACCGGCGAACCAGGTCGTGGGCGTGCTTGAGTTCCGGACAGGGCTCGAGGAGCCGGTGCAGGCGATGGGTGACGTGCAGGCCACGGATGTCCGGGTGGGAGGCGATCCAGCGGGCAGGCTCACGCGGGGACGGCGGGCGCTCGCGGGGCTGGTTCAGCGGCAGCCCGCGTCGCAGGGGCGCGATGGCCATCTTCACGCGCTGGTAGTGCCCGAGGTCGCCCTTGGCGCGGAGTTCCTGATGGAGGATCATCGCGTTGTGTTCCCCCTCGTCCCAGCGTTGTTGCAGGTAGTCGCGGTAGGGATCCAGGGTGGACAGCCTGAAACAGCCTTTGGGCGTGCTGTCCGGCTCGTGTGTCCGCCGCGGCGTTCTCGGTGGTCTTCTCGTCCGGCGCCGGATCGGCCTCTTCGGCCGACGGGAGGGCTGCGGGCAGGCAGCTTCGGTGGGCGGCAGCGATGTCCTGGACGCGACGTGACAGCCCCTGCCACAGGTGGAAACGGTCGCTGACCTGCACGGCCTCGGGGGCGCCCGCGGAGATGCCCTGCCGGTAGGGCAGCGAACCGTCACGGCAGACGAAGCCGACGCCGGGATGCTCACGAAGCCAGCGGCTGAGCTGTCCGGCGTCCTGTCCCTCCCACAGCGTGAGGGGCAGACGCGTGGTGGCATCAACCAGAAGGGTTCCGTAGGTGTCGCCGTAGAGGGCGAAGTCGTCCACACCCAGCACCCACGGAGTGACCAGGGGCGGCAGCGGCATCCGCATCAGCTGCGACAAGACGGTGCACCGCGAGAGCGTGACGTTCAGGACCCGCAGCATCCGGGCCCCACCCCTGCCCGCCAGCAGCACCCCCGCCGCCTCGACCACCCGCTGCAGCAACGGCGTACGCCGTTGATAACGCACGGTCAAACCCGGTACCTGCTCGGCGAACGGCACCTTTCCGCAAGCGGTGTTCTCGCAGTACAGACGGAGCACGCTCAGCTCGATCAACAGGGCCCGGTCGCCCAGCGACGCATCACCCAGCCGTCTGACGTATCGCCTGTGACACCACCCGCTCGGTGCCCCGCAGCTCGTACACGGCGCGGGAACAAGCGACCACGTACGCACACGAACAACCACCACAGGTCCAGAGCCGTCGACCAAAGGAACCGACACGCCCGCCAAGTGCGGTAACAAGTACGGCAGTTCAACAGAGCACACCCAAAGGCTGCCCGTTACCGGACCGGCCGACCACGGCACCCAGATGATCTCCGCCTACGAAAATCTTGCAGAGCCGCGTTCACACGTACGGCGACACCGGCACGTCCGCGACGTCGTCGCCGCGGAGAACCTGACGCCGATCACGTGGACACGGCGGGACGGTTTCATGTTCTCCGACGACCCCGCGGACTGGATCGGGTACGACAAGCGGCAGTTCCGGCAGATCCTCGGCCGTCTCACCGGGGTGCAACAATCAAGAACCACACCTAACGCCACACAGGACCCTGCTGAACTGCTGGACCGGCACCTGCACCACCTGCCACCGCCCTCTGCCCAGAACAGCCCTCACCAGCTCAAACCCAAGAACCAGAACATCCTAACGGGGTCCTACTAGACGCCCCCCAGACCATGGGATGGCGATCTCGCAAGACTTGGCTGACCTCGCCGTGAAGCTCCCACCCTGCGATTGCGTTTCGTTTTGGTTGGCGCCCGACTCGCGATTCCGTGCCGCTTCCTACCTCACCGGGTGAGCGTTCAAGAACGCGGAGGCGCGGATGCTGATGTCCGGACCAGTGCCGGGGCCAGCCAGCGGTTGAGGAAGGTGCGGAGCCGGGTTTCGTCCTGCGGTGGCTCGCTGGGGTGCTGCAGCAGCGACGTCAGGAGTCGCATGATGATCTCGGCGAGGCCGTTGAGGTCGTCCTCGCTGATACCGGCGGCCGCCCAGTCGACGGGAAAGCGCTGCAGCATCTTGGCGCCGTAGGCGATGGTGTCCCCGGTGGTGGCGCCGCGGCCGAAGGCGGTGGTGTCTCCCAGTTGCAGCAGAAGGCTCAGGCGTGGCTCGGTCGGGATGGTCCGTACGCAGAAGACCATGCCTTCGACCACGGCTTCGGCCGGGTCGGTGATCCCTTCCAGGTGCGCGATCATCAGGTCGACGAACGACTCGGCGCCCTGGGCCGCCACCTCGCCGATGATGTCGCTGATACGGCCGAAGTGGCGGTAGACGGTCTGGCGGGTGACGCCGAGCTCGCCGGCGACGTCGGACAGGGTCGTCTTCGTGACGCCGTGCCTGTCGATGCAGTGGGCGGTCGCGTCGATGATGCGCTGCCGGGCCACCGCGTCCGATGCGGGAGGCCTGCCTCCCCAGCCGTGATGCCCCATGGTCTTAGGATCGCACAGGCTCTGTGGTCCGTCGGGACGTGGTCGCGCGGAGTACGGCCACGATGAGCCCGGTTGCGGCTACGGTGCACAGCATGGTGTACCACAGGCTGCCGATCGGCGTGCCCTGCTCGGTGATGCCCTTGGTCGCCGCGAAGTAGGCCGGCAATGCGAGCAGCCATAGGACGATGTGGACGCCGAGGTACAGCGCCGGATAGATCCGCGCGAACAGCGGCGATGCCACCGGAGCCGGATCTGTTCGCCGCGCGCGCCAGGCGTCCGCGAGAAGGCAGAGGCCGACGATCCAGACCAGGGCGAGCTCGGCCCCAAGGATGGCCTGCTGGATCCCAAGGTGGTCACCACCACGGAAGACGTTGCTGGGGACGCCAGCGACCGCCATCGCCAACGGCGTCAGGGCGCCGGCGGCCACGGTGCGCAGGATGGTCTGCCGGCCGGTGAGCTTGCCGCGGCCGTCCTTCGCGCCGACCAGCCGGACGACGAGGTAGGTCATCGCGCCGAAGGACACGGAGGCGAACAGGAACATGCTGTTCATCGGGACCGCGGCGAGCGCCGGTTCGTTGATCATCTCGTTGCCGGGGTTCCAGGCCCACCACTTCAGCTGAGGTCCGAGCTGATCGAAGATCTCGTAGAACGCCTGGCAGGTGAACGCGACCGCCAGCGAACCGAGAAGGAGTCCACGTCGCGCGAAGACACCGAGAGCGCGGACCACCTCGTAGGCGAGTTGCGACAGCGCCGGATAGAAGGCCACGATGTAGAGCGGCAGCCGGTCGTACATGAACTGCACGGTGAACGCGTTGTGGGAGAAAATGAACCCGACGTGCTCCTCCAGGCCGAACCAGCCCGGAAAGTAGAGCGGCGGCTCGATCACCGCCAGGTAGACGAGCGAGGCGAACCACAGAGAGATGTTGACCGGGTCGCCGTCGCGCCGCCACCGCCGCCACGCATGGACGAGGGCGAACACCGCACCGCCGATGATGAGCAGCTCAAGGAACGGCATGGTGCCGTTCTCGAGACCGAACGGGTTCCGGAAGTCCACGATGGGATCGGCGTCATGGCAGGAGAAGCCGAGCTGTCCGGCGAGGCGCTCGGCCGCTGAATCGCATGAAGAGCTCATTTCTCGCTCCTCGGGTCAGTCATTGACGAGGCCGGTCTCGGCGTACGGCGAGCTGCCGGCGCGGGTCTGGCCGGTGAAGTCGGTGCCGGGCGGATCCTGCTGGTCGTCGAACCCGCCGGGCACGACCGTGCGTCCGAGCCGCTGACGCACCTTGTAGCGCGCGATGCCGAACCAGAACCGCACATCGGTGGTCATCTCCCTGAGCGACATGTCGAGGTTGAAGACCTGGGCGAACGTCCGCTCGACGTAGGCGTCCTCGCGACTCGTGGCGTTGATGGCGTTGAAGACCGGCCAGCTGAGGCGCGCGGCCAGCTTGCGGCGCCAGGGAGCGACGACCTCACTCCCGGTCGCGAATTCATATGCCTGGTCACGGGCCATCGCAAGCATCCAGGGCACGTCGAGTGACCTCTTCTGCCGGGTGAGGAACTCGCGGAAGAAAGCGAGGTCGAGGACGTCGTGGCCGTGCAGTACCTCGGCGAGGATGAGCGCGGAGCGGGCCGCCGAGCTCATCCCCTGGGCGTAGAACGGGTTGAACGCGCAGATCGAGTCACCGACGCAGACCAGCCCGAGCGGGGGCTGGTCGAGCAGGTCGAAGCGGCGCCACTTGTTGCCGGTCGAACGAGTGAGGTGCACCCCGGAGGTCGGAGTGCAGGCGCGCGTCGCCCGCCCGAAGGACCTGGCCCGCACGCGGTCCGCCGCGGCCTCGAAGGCGTCGACCTCGCGCGGCATCCGGATGCCCCACGCCCCCATGCACACGATGGCGCGGTTCCCCTCGATCGGGAAGAAGTTGCTGAGGAACTCGTGTTCCTCGGGATGATCGCCGGTGTCCTGGGTCGGAGTGATGACCAGGTGCTTCCACCACCAAGCCTGTGGACGCTGATCGGTGGGCGGCAGGTCGTACCACCGCGACGTGTAGGTGACCTTGGCGTCGAGAGTCTTCTCCGGCGGCGCCGGCCATCCCGCCCTGCTCAGCCAGTCGGCGACGGAGGAGCCGCGCCCCAGCGCGTCAACGACCAGGTCGGCGGACAGGTGGCCCGAGTCGTTGCCCGCGCGGTACTCGACTCCATCGACGCGCCCGCGCGCGGTGCCGCCCCTGGTGGAACGAAGTCCGGTGACGGTCACGCCCTCGCGGATCTCGATGGCCGGGAGCTCGCGCACCTTGTCGCGCAGGACCCGCTCGATGAGCACGCGGGAGCTGTAGACCATCGTCATCGACCCGGCCTTGCGCGGGGCCCAGCCGGCGTGCTCGCAGTACGCCGCGTCCATCGCCGGCATCAGGCGCATCCCGCCCGCGGCGATCAGTGCCTCCTCGAACCCAGGAAAGATCTCGCCAATCGCGCGACGCCCGGAGTTGAGGAGGAAGTGCGGGTGCTTGCTCTGCGGCACGCCCCGCCGATGCTGTGCGTCCGGCGGGAGCCTGTCCCGTTCCAGGACGATCACCTCGTCGAAATGCCTCGCGAGCACTCCCGCGGCGCACAGCCCCGCCACGCTACCGCCGAGCACCACGGCCGTCTTTCCCCGCACGACGTCTCCATTCATACACATAATGGCTGAATGTATGACCGGAGGGGAAGATAACAGGTACGGTCTGAACATGCCACCCCTTCCGCGAGACGTCGGGGCCGGCGAAGTGACCTCCCATGGTCCAGCCGGGGCAACCGCCAGCTGGGACGCCCACGTGGCCTTCGGTGCAGGGAGTCTCCCGCCGCTCCGCTTCCGGTCGGCATCGTCGAGGCAGAAGAACCGCTCACGCTCGGTCCCGGGTCGGCTCGTCGGCGAACTTCCCGTACGCCGAGGCCTTCATCTGTACGCGATCCGGAAGTGTCAGGGACGTTCGCCACGAAGGCCCGGTGAAGTGTCACGTTCTCGTGGCTGACAGCCGGTGGTGACCATTGACCGTGACGGTCGTTTCCCCGCCCGAGCAGCCAACGGGTGGGGAGGTCGGGATGTACGCGCGTCAGGTGGTGGGGACGGGAGCGCGTCGGGTCGGGGGCCCTCGCCGCCGCGGCCATTACTGCTGCAGTGCTGCCGGCCCGGTGGTGGATGACATCCCGCCACACTGCCGGCCGTGCTCACCGGCACGAAACTGCCCTCGCCGGGGACGATCGAAGCGGCGAGTTCCTCTCGGCGATGCCCGACGCCGCCTCCGACCACGCGCTGCGTGAGGCCGAAGAGCACCTCAGCGGGCACTGGAACCATCCGAGGTCGCTCTATCCGTCTCTCCCCGAGGACACCGCGCCCCACTGACCCGCAGCAGATGACGGACGAAGACAGCACCCGTCGTAGGCCCGCAGCTTGAGCGGGTGCTCTGCGGCGGGCGACCGGCTGAGGAGCCGGCCGCGGTTCCTTGCCCGTGAGCGGCAGCAACGCCCACGTAGGGGGCGGTTGTGCTGCGCGCTCGCCGTCGGAACCAGGTCGCCTGCCTGCCGGACGGCTGCCGGATGGCCGAAGCCTTGGAAAGCCGCCCGCAGCCGCAGCACCCGGATATGCCGCGCCGGCGACCCGTCGATACCTGGCTCGCTGCTGGCTGACTGCGCCTGGGAACCCGTGCGCGGGACGAGGGGCACATGGCGCCTGGTCCTGGAATGGCGTGCCGGCCGTTGCGGGCGCAGTCCGCCCGAGCAGCCATTCTTCATAGCGCCCAGAGCCAGGACGAGGCACGTCAGGCTGGGGGCCAGCAGAAAGGCGGCGAAGACCACGACGGTTCGGATCCGCAGATGCTGCGGTTCGGGCCCGTTGCCGCGCTGCACGGCGTCCTGGGCACGGTGGGCGACTCCTACACCGAGGCCGCCGTCCAGGTCCGTACCAACCTGACCGTGCTGGGGCGGAGCGTGTTCTCTCCGGAGCGCGAGGACTCACGGAGGGCATCTACTCCCTCAAACGGGAGGTCCTGGATTTCCGTGACGCCGTCCAGCCCCTGGTCCCGGTGGTGCAGGCCTCGCCGGCCTGCACGCGGGGTGGCCCGAGGAGATGTTGCCGCACTTCCGCGACGTCGCCGACCATCTGCGCCGCACCGACACCGAGGTGCGCTCCCTGGACGAGCTGCTCAACTCCGTCCTCGACGCCCACCTCGCACGGGTGGGCACCTGGCAGAACGACGACATGCGCCGCATCTCCGCCTGGGCCGCGATCCCTGGCCACCCCCACCCTCGTGGCCAGGATCTACGGCATGAACTTCGCCCACATGCCGGATCTGAGACTTTCCCAACCTGGTTGCGTAGCACGTCGGTTGGCTGAGGGCGGTGTTGAGGCAAAGGTGAAGCTCCTGGTAGATGGGTGGTCGACCAAGATCAACCTGCCTGCCCGAAGCTGCGCATGCTTGTCTACCCATCGGTGATCGATCTGTCCACCTCGACCCTGCGCTGCCTGTCCGACCTGCTGAGGGCCCGGCGGCGTGAGCGCGGCACGCGCTGGCGCCGCCTGACCGCGGACCGACAGGCTCTGCCCGCGCTGACCCATCTGCGCTGCGGGCACACGTACGCCCAGCTCGCGGTCGGCTTCCGGGTCGGGCTGGCCACCGTCTACCGGTACATCGTCGAGGCGGTTGAAGTCCTGGCCGCCTTTGCCCCCACCCTCCAGCAGGCCATGACCGTCGCCGCCAACAAGGCATTCGTGATCCTGGACGGCACCCTGCTGCGCATCGACCGCATTGCCGCCGACCGCCCCTACTATTCTGGCAAGCACCCTGTTCGAATTTCTTGCCACACGGACACGCCTCCGGAGCAGCTGACCAGCTGTGGTCGGGGTTGCGGCACGGCGGGACCCATGGTCGGGGTCGTGGTCGGCCCCGGCCGCCGCGACAGGCCGAGCGGGCGCGGACGGCCGTGGGCCCGTCCTCGAACGCGGTGTCTGTCAGCGGTGCGTGGGCCGCGTCGACTCAGCTTCCAGGCAATAGCGCACAGGGGGTAGCGTCGCGCACGTCGAGATCTTCCGGATGGGCAGTGTGAGAACTTCCATCCCCGAGAGACCTCGACCTCTACCCGGCCCTCGACGCGCCGGCCACGGCTGCCCGGACCGACGTCACACTCCGTACACCCTCAACTGTGAAGAGCCGGATCGACAGTGGGAGGGTGAGGTCATGCGCCGGCCAGCCACCTGTTTCGCCCAGGAGGTGCGGTGAAGACCCGCCGCTGGCACTTCATCTGCCGGCACCGTGCCGGCTTCGGCACCAGCGACCGAGCGCCAGGCGGCCGAGGACAAGGCAACCGAGAGATCCGCGCCATTCACGCCGAACACCACGGTGCCTACGGCGTCCCGGGCGTGCATGCCCGAACTCCGCTGGCCGAAGATCAACGGCAAGCGGGTTGCTCGGCTGCTGCGCGTCAACCACATTGTCGGCCGCCACCTGCGGCGTAGGAGCGCACCACGATCGCGGACAAGACCGCACCGCCCGCTCTGGACCTGCTGATGCGCGATTGACGGCGCCACGCGAACCGCGCGAATACGGCCGAGGGCAACGAGGCAGGCACCGTACAATTTGGACCCGAACGATTGCGTTGCCCCATGCCTTCACAGGCGGCCCTAAGGAGTGTGCCCGTGCCCGGCCATCGATCCATCACCGAAGCCGAGAAACTGGCAGAGGCCAAGCTTGGCGGTATCCCCCTCCGGCATGACCAGATGGCCGTCGTCGCCAACATCTATCGCGCCGCCTCGGCGGTGCGGCAGCACTTGGAGAATTCCGTGCTGCGCGGCGTCGACCTGACCTGGACCGCCTTCGTGGTTCTCTGGGTCATCTGGGTCTGGGGTGAGTCGGAAACGCGGCACGTGGCAGAAGAGGCCGGGATCTCCAAGGGCACGCTCACGGGGGTTGCCCGGACGCTGGAAAGGCGTGGGCTTGTACAGAGAGCCGATCACCCCGCCGACGGCAGGCTGGTGCTTCTCAGCCTGACAGATCAAGGTGAGGAGCTGATGCGGCGCGTCTTTCCGGCGTTCAACGAGGAGGAAGCCTTCGTCACGGGACAGCTCAGCGATGAGCAGTGCGGCATCGTCGCTGCCGGGCTGCGTCAGGTGGTGCTGCAGGTGGAGGAGAACGGTGAGACACGCCGCCAGGCTCTCCTGGGCGGTGCGGCCCCCGCGCCACGTCGTAGCGGCCGCCGCCGCAAGGCGTGAGCCCACGCAGTCCCCGACCGCTTGCTTCCATCGGGGGATGTGCCGACGGAGAACCGACCGGCCAGTCGCCCCCCGTCACAGCTCGAATCGCTCGCCTGGGAAGGTTCCCGGCAGGCTGGCCGGCGACAGCGAGATTTCGGTCCAGATGGTCTTGCCTGTTGACGTGTACCGGGTTCCCCAGCGTTGGTCAGCTGCGCGACCAGGAACAGACCTCGGCCGCCCTCACCTTCCGGTAGCCGCCCGCCGAAGGTGGGGCGAGGTGTGGCCGCCGTCGGAGACCTCGACGATGAGACCGCGCTCCTGGATGAGCCGCAGACGCACCGGAGCGTTGCCATAGCGGATCGCGTTGGTGACCAGCTCACTGACGACGAGCTCGATGACGAACGACGCGGCTTCGTCGACTCCCCACGCGGCCAGCTGATCGAGGGCCAGCGAGCGCGCTCTTGCCACTTCTGCGGCGTCGGAGGCCATGTCCCCTGTCGCCACCAGACTCTCGGCCAGGGCGTGGACGCGGAGCAGCAGCAGTGCGGCGTCGTCCTCGGGGGCTTGGGGCAGGAGCCTGGTGATGCCCCTGTCGCATATCCTGTCCAGTCGGCTGTTCCCGGGCCCGGAGTGTGCGGTGCAGAGAGAGCGGATTCCTGCGTCGATGTCCGTCTGACGGTTTTCCACGAGTCCGTCGGTGTACAGCGCGAGCATGGCGTCTTCCGGCAGCTCGATGTCGGCGCATCCGAACGGCAGGCCGCCCAGGCCGAGGGGCGGTCCGGCGGGAAGGTCCACAGGCTCGGTGTGCCCGTCGGGGGGTGACGAGTACGGGCGGGAGGTGGCCCGCCCGGGCCATGACGCGGTGCCGGGAGACCGGAAGGTAGACCGCGTACAGGCAGGTGACGCCCAGTGCCTGGTCCCCGGCCTCAGCGGGCCCGGAAGGCGAGGCGCCGGTCCGCGCCACGAGGTCGTCGAGACGGGCGAGCAGTTCGTCCGGCGCCAGGTCGAGCGCCGCCAGCGCCGCGACGGTGGTGCGCACCCGGCCCATGGTGGCGGCCGCGCCCATGCCGTGTCCGGCGACATCCCCCACCACCAGCCCGACGCGTGCCCCGGAGAGGGGGCCGGACTCCCCGGTCACGCCCTGTGAAAATGCTCGTCATCGCCGCTCCTGAGGTTGGTGCAGGAGAGCTTCGGCTCATTCAATGTACCGCCGGGCGCCCTAGGCGCACGCCTGCACGCGATGGGCGGCGAGGAGTCGGCGCAAGGCATTGCTGCTCTCCTCGGTGCAGCCCGGTGAGCCGGAAGAGCCGCACGCACGCCTACACGCGACCGAAGTAGTCGGTGTAGCACCCCACCGGGTCCCCCTCGTAGCTCCACGGCCAGGGCGTCACCAGTCCGCCGACCGCGGAGAGGACCGGGCCGGCATTGCCGCTGCGGCCCGCCCGGATCAGGGCGTAGGCGAGCGTTCCCAGGTCCGCGACGGCGGCCGCGTGACGCAGGTGACCGGGTTTGCAGCCAGTGGGCGTGGCCTGGTCCAGCAGCCGTGCGGTGTGCGGTTGTGACCAGTACGGGCTCACGCCCAGCGCCTGGATTCCTCCGCTGCTCCTTTCTCGGTGGTGCTGCCGCACAGCCGCGGTCAGGGGCGGGCATGCCGTCGGCGCATCCCACGGCATGACCGCGATGGCGTCGTCGAGGAAGTCCCGCAGCGCGGCCTGGCTGCCCTGCTGCTCCGGGGAGAGGTAGCCCAGGATCTGCAGGTGCGCCTCCCGGTGCCATGGATCACGCGCGTGTTATTCCCTGCCAGGCGGGCGAGAGTTCAGAGCTCGGCCGCCCCAGAAGCCGCAGCGCCGCCAGCGCACCCACCCACGGGGTCGGATCGGCCGGGCGGGCATCGGCGGCGACGCGGCAGAGCGCCAGGGCCCCACGCGGATCGGTCGCCAGTTCGGACCAGGTGGCCAGCAGCAGGGCATCCGGGTCGCGGAGCCGGCGTTCGCGCCAGCCCCGGGCCAGCGCGGGTGCGGCCTGCGCGAGGACGCCGACACGGTGGCAGCGGCGGTCCCAGTCGTCACCGGTGGCCCGCAGGAGCCACTCCACCTGGGCGATGGCGAGGTCCTGCGGTCCGGGGCCGCGGGCGGCGGCGATTCCATTCAGTACCCGGCCCAGCGCAACGTCGTCGAGTTCGGGGGCGAGTCGGGATGCCTGTCGTTTGTGGCCGAAGAGAGCCATGTCTTTTCAGTGTCTGTTGTGGGCGGCCTGGACCAACGCGTCGAACAGGGCCTGCTGGGCCGGGTCCTGGTCCGCGGTGTCCTCGGGGTGCCATTGCACCGCCGTGAACCACCCCGGGTGTCCTGGCAGTTCGAGCCCTTCCACCGTGCCGTCGGCGGCCCGCGCGGTGGGCTTGAGCCCGGCACCGATGCGCTCGACTCGCTGGTGGTGGTAGCAGGAAACCTCCGTCTTCTCCGCGCCGGTAGCCTGTTCGAGCAGAGTGCCGCGCTGGATCGCGACCGGGTGCACGATGTGCCGGTGTTCGCGGTCCGCGCCGCCCATGTCCTGTTCCAGGCTGCCGCCGAGAGCGACGTTCACCACCTGCAGCCCACGGCAGATCGCGAACATGGGCAGGCCCGAGTCCAGGGCCCGCCGGGCGACTTCGAGGTCGAACACGTCCTGGAGGTCGTCGACGTCATACACGCTGCCATGGGTGTCGGCGGCTCCGTAGCGGTGCGGTGCCAGGTCTCCGCCGCCCGGGAGCAACACGCCGTCGAAGCGGGCGAGCCGCTCGGCCACGTCGGCTCCGGCCGGGTCGGCGGGGTGGATGCTCACCGGCTCGCCCCCGGCCCGCCACACGGCCTCGACCAGCGCGCGGGCATTCACCTCGGCGGCGTAGCGGAGCGCGGACGTGATGGCGGCGAACCGAGCCGGAATCGCGATCAGGGGTCGCGTGTGCGTACGGGTCACAGCTGGATCCAGGTGGTCTTCAACTCGGTGTACTTCTCTATGGCGTGGGCGGACTTGTCGCGGCCGTTGCCCGACTGCTTCATGCCACCGAAGGGCACTGTCAGGTCGCCCTCCTCGTAGCAGTTGACCCAGACCGTCCCTGCCTTCAGCGCGCGCGACACCTTGTGGGCGGTGGACAGGTCGGAGGTCCACAGGCCTGCGGCGAGGCCGTACTCGGTGGCGTTGGCCAGCCGTACCGCCTCGTCGAGGTCGTCGAAGGCAAGGACGGACAGGACAGGGCCGAAGATCTCCTCACGGGCCAGCCGCATGCCGGGGTCGACCCGGTCGAACACGGTGGGCCGCAGGTAGCTGCCGCCGGTCTCGGCCAGGGCCCGGCCCCCGCCCACGCGCAGCCGGGCACCCTCGTCCAGGCCGGATGCGACATGCTCCAAAACACTGCCGAGGTGGCCGTCGCCGACCAGTGCGCCCATCTCGGTGGCCGGATCGAGCGGGTCGCCCACCCGCAGGTCGCGCGCCCGCGCCACGACGGCCTCCGTGACCTGTTCGGCGATGGAGGAGTGGACCAGCAGTCGGGAGGGTGCGGTGCACATCTCGCCCTGGTTGAAGAAGATGCCCCAGGCCGCGGTCGCCGCCGCCTTCTCCAGGTCCGGGGCGTCGGGCAGCACGATGTTCGGTGACTTGCCGCCGAGCTCGAGCCAGACGCGCTTGAGGTTGGAGTCGGCGGCGTAGCGCAGGAAGTGGCGGCCGACGGCGGTGGATCCGGTGAAGGCCAGGACATCGACGTCGGGGTGGAGGCCGAGCGCCCGGCCGGCCACAGGCCCGTCACCGGTGACCACGTTGAGGACGCCAGGCGGCAGTCCGGCGTCGGTGGCGACGCGGCCGAGGAGAAGGGCGGACAGCGGAGAGGACTCCGACGGCTTCAGGACGACCGTACAGCCGGCGGCGAGCGCGGGAGCGACTTTCCAACTCGCCAACGTGACCGGGAAGTTCCACGGCACGACGGCGCCGACGACACCTGTCGGCTCCCGGGTGACCAGGGCGAGCGAGTCCGGTGCGGTGTGGGGAGCCTCGTCGGTGAGTTTGTCGGCGAGCTGTCCGTACCAGCGGAAGGTGTTGATCGCGGCGCGCAGCTCGATGGCGTACGCGTCCGTGATCGGTTTGCCCATCTCCAGGCTCACGGTCAGCGCCAGTTCCTCGCGCCGCTCTTCCAGCAGTTCGGCGATCCGCAGCAGGATCCGGCCGCGCTCGGCGGGCGCCAGATGCGGCCACGGCCCTGTGTCGAAGGCGCGGCGCGCCGCCGCGACGGCGAGATCGACCTCTGTCTCCCGCGCGTCCGCGACCTGGACCAGGGTCTGACCGTCGCGAGGGGAGATCACGGCGAACGACGCACCGTCACCGGCTTCGTCCTTGCCGTCGATGTGGTGCTGCGTGGGCAGGTCGAGTCCCTTGGCGCGGCGCAGCAGTTCTTTATGGGTGGCGTTCAGCACGCGCTCTCCATCTCCGTTTCCTCCATGTCATTCGATGACAAACGACTCGCGCTGTTCGGTAGAAGGTCCGATACGGCCGGGACGCGGGCTCCGGCCGTATCGGTGGGGATCGCGGTGTTCAGTCGGTGTTTTCTGCCCTGGGCCGCGTCAGCCGGGCGGCGACGAGGCCGAGGATCAGCACCACCGGAACGGTGGCCTGGAGCCATATGGCCGTGGTCCGGTCGCCGCCGATGAGCGTCGTGAAGTTGGCGACGATGAGCCAGATAGCACCGGCGATGCCGAGCGCGCCCAGTACGGGGGCGATCAGGGTGTTCCAGGGGCGGGTGTCGGCGCCGGAGCGGCGGAAGTACACGATGACCGAGACCGAGGTCAGGAAGTACAGCAGCATGATGCCCAGGACGGCGACTCCGCTGAACCAGGAGAAGAGGGTCAGCACCGGGTCCTTGCCCAGGATCGCGAAGGGCACCACGAGCAGCACCGCGATCACGGTCTGCACGGTGCCCGCCACCCAGGGCGAGTGACGCCGGTTGATGGCGGTCAGGCCCTGCGGCAGGAGCCCTTCGCGGCCGAGCGAGAACAGGTAGCGGTTGGCGGAGTTGTGGAAGGCCAGGAGGCCGGCGAACAGAGAAGTGGCCAGCAGGATCGGCAGTACGTCGTCGACCCAGCCGCCGAACTGGGCGGAGATCGGCGCGAAGACGAAGGCCGCGGCGTCGCCGCTCTCCAGAGCCTTGCCCGCATCGGCCGTGGCTCGAGACGCGCCGTGTGCGGAGACCAGCATCCATGAGACGAAAGCGAAGAAGCCGGTGACCACCACGACGGACAGGTAGGTGGCCCGGGGAACGGTCTTGCGGGGTTCACGGGCCTCCTCGCCGTAGATGGCGGTGGCCTCGAAGCCGAACATCGACGCCACGGCGAACATCAGCGCCACACCGGGAGCGCCCTGGAGCGCGGCGGACGGCGAGAAGCTGTCCGTGAGACCGAGCCCCTCGGGGCCACCGCCCTTGAAGAACGTCACGAGGGCGAAGACGATCAGGACGCTGAACTCCGCCAGCACGAAGACGGCGAGGATCTTCGCGCCCATCTCGATGCCCGAGGCACCGAGCACCTGGACGATCACCATCGTGACCAGGGCCCAGACCCACCACGCCACGTGGGCACCGCTGTGGTACTCGACAAGACCGCTCATGATGCTTCCGTACAGCCCGTACATACAGGCTTGCACGACACAGTAGGAGAAGAGCGCGACAGCGGCGCTGCCGGAGCCGGTCGAGCGGCCGAGGCCCTTGCCGATGTAAGTGTAGAAAGCGCCGGCGTCCACGACGTGGCGGCCCATGGCGACGAAGCCGACCGAGAACAGCAGGATGACGACGCCGGCCGCGAGATAGGCGGACGGAGCGCCCGCGCCGTTTCCGATGGCGATGGCGATCGGCACGGCGCCGGCGATGCCGGTCAGCGGCGCCTGGGCGGAGAGAACGAAGAAGAGGATGCCGAGGACACCGAGCGAGTTGGGCTTGAGGCTGCCTGCCATGGATGCATCTTGTGCGGCTTGTGCGGGAACCACGGTCTGACTGTCCACTCGAATCACCTACCGGGGACGGGGAGGGGGCGGAGTTTGTTTTGGGCCAAACGAGTTGCCCCATGGTGAGCCGGAACTATCCGTTTGACAAGGGGGTATGGGGAGATCCTTTGTGGGGCGGCGGAGTTCTTACACGGTGGTAACCGGGGACTCGCGGCACGGGCGACGGATTACGCGGTCGTCCTCTCCACGCGCCGCATGACGTCCCGGCAGAAGGTTCCGACGCCGTTGGGGTCGTCGATGAACTGGTTCGGCTTGATGCAGAAGGTGGTGAAGCCGAGCTCCATCTGTTCCGGAATGGAGGAAAGGGCATTGCCGAGGTCGGCTGGCGAGTGGTCGTCGGGGAACACGGCCTGGGTGCCGCCGATCATCTCCAGGTCGGCGATGTCGCGTCCTGCTCCGGTCATGGCGTCCCCGAGCTGCCGCACGTCTTCGGGTGTGGGCCGTCCGAGCGGGTGGAAGCCGTGGCCGTACTGCACGAGCCTCCGCAGCAGCGGGCCGTGCATGCCCTGTCCGCCGAACCACAGCCGCGGGCCGTCAGGACGGTACGCCTTGGGCTCGAAGTAGACGTCCTCGAAGGGATAGTGCTCGCCGTCGTGGGAGATCGGGGAGGGTCCCCAGGCCTTCGCCCAGACCTGAAGGTGCTCGTCCAGCAGCCGCCCCCGCTTGCCGAACGGCACGCCCAGGGCCGCGTACTCGTCCCTGCTCCAGCTCACCGTGGGCTGCACCACGAGACGGCCCTCGCTGAGCAGGTCCAGCGTGCCGAGTTCGCGGGCGAGCAGCAGGGGATGGCGCAGCGGTGCGAGGACGGCCGCGGCGGCCAGCCGGAGGCGGGAGGTGACGGAGGCGATGGAGGCGAGCAGGAGCAGGGAGTTCGGCCAGGGGGTGTAGGGGTCCTGGTTGCCCGGGAGGGCGTAGTCGCGGGGGTTTCCCATGACACCGGCGGCCCCGGCGTCCGGTCCGAGCACGATGTGTTCGCTGACCATGACCGCGTCGAAGCCGGCGTCCTCGGCCTCGCGGGCCCACCGTACGGCGGTGGGCAGGTCCGCCCGGTCGCCGGTCAGCGTCCAGTTCTCGCTCAGGACGAGCAGCATGCGGGGAGGGGTGGGTGTGGGCACGTGAGGATGTCCTTCACTCGTGGGGACCGGGTCTGTCACTCGTGGGGACCGGGTTTACTCGTGCACCGTGATGGCCTGGAGCGGACATACGTCGGCGGCTTCGTACAGCTCCTCGGCGCTCTCCTCGTCCACGTCGGCCACGTAGACGTCGGTCGCCCGCGACCGCAGGGACAGGCGTCCGTCGTCGTCGAGTGCGAACAGGTCGGGGGCCGCGTACACGCACTGGCCGTGGTCCTGGCACTTCTTGAGGTCGACTTCGACCTTCATGACGGCTCCTGTCTCTCTCGGTTCTCGGAGGGGTCGGGGGATCAGAGAAAACGGACGGGGAGGTGGGTGATCGTGCGCAGGAACTCGGTGTGCGCATAGGAGGGTTCACCGGCCGGCTCGACACCGGAGAACCGGTTGACGATCGAGCTGAAGACGATGCCGGCCTCGGCGCGGGCCAGGATCTGGCCGGCGCAGCCGTGCATGCCGGAACCGAAGGCCAGGTGCTGACCGGCGGCGACCGGGCGGGTGTGGTCGAAGGTGTCGGGGTCGACGAAGACCTCCGGGTCGCGGTTGGCCGAGGCGACGAGCAGGGCCAGCACCTCTCCGGCCGGTACCGTGGTGTTGCCGATGACCGTGTCCTGCGTGGTCAGGCGCACCACCATCGACTCGGGCGTGTCGATCCGCAGGATCTCGTTGATGATGCCCGGCCGTGCCTCCGGCTCGTCCCGGTAGGCGGTGAACAGCCCGGGCTGCTGAGTCATCAGCCAGATGCCGTGGTTGATCAGGTGCTTGACGTCGAGGTGGCCCACGGCGAAGAACAGGAAGATGGTGTGGACGACCTCTTCCTCGGTCATCCTGCCCTCGTCCTGCGCGGCGATGAAGGCGTCGATCAGGCCCTCGCCGGGGTGGGCTCGTTTGTCTGCCACCAGTCGGCGGATGTGCTCGGCGAACCAGGCGAACGCCTCCGTGGTGGCGCGGGCCTCCTCGTCGTTGCCGCCGGGGCCGAGGCTCAGCCCGATCTCGTAGGTCTTGCGCTGGATGGTGTCCATCTCGGTCGGCTCGATGCCGAAGATGTGGCAGGTGGTGTCGAAGGTGCACTTCAGGGAGAGGCCGTCGGCCGCGTCCAGGGTGCCGTCGCCCTTCTCCACCTCGTCGAGTACAGCCTCCACGGCGGCCCGCATCACCTGGGACCACACCTCGACCGCCTTGGGTGTGAACCAGCGGTTGGTGATCCGCCGCAGCCTCGTGTGGTCGGGGGCGTCCTTGCCGAGCATGGTGTGGTGGATCGGGATGGCCGGCCCGAAGTCGAGCTGTTGCACGCTCAGTGTGGGGTTCCGGATCAGCCGGGCGACGTCCTCGTAGCGGGAGACGACGTACAGGCCGACCGGATGCCTGTAGACAGGGTGCTCCTGCCGCAGCCGCGCGTAGTACGGGTAGGGGTCCGCACGGAAGCCGGGGTCACGGAAGGGCAGCAGATCCTCGGCGGCGGACGCGGGTCCGGCCGTGGTGACGGTCATGTCGTGACACTCCTCGTATCGGTCGCGAGACGGAGGCGGAGCTGGGGAGGAGAAGAGGGAGGGCGACCAGTGGGCCCTGCACCACCGAGAATTATCCACACGGATAATTTCGTCAATGCTTCGCGCGCACGCAATCAACTCTTTACGCCGCCGGAAACAGGCGAGTCCCCGTCGCTGGGCGACGGGGACTCGTCCTGACCTGCTGTTATGGCAGGGATTACGGCATGGCGACTACTCCGTGCCTTCACGCTGCCGGGTCAGCAGTGACCGCAGCTCCTTCAGCGCGGCCTCGGTGACGTCCGGCTCGTCGAGGACCAGCTGGTGCAGTACGAGACCCTCCAGAGCGGCGAAGACGAGCCGGGTCAGGGCAGGGCTGGTGCCGTCAGGCAGGCTGCGGGACAGCTCCCTCTCCGTGGCCTCGAAATACTCGTCGTACAACGCCCGGATCTGCGGCAGTAGCTCGGGCCTGCGCCGGGACTCGAGCATGAGCTCGTACTGGAACATCTGCATGGCCGGCTCGCGGGTGACCATGTCCGCCAGTCCCGCCGCGAAGTCCGCGATGTCACCCGTGCCGGGCTCCAGGGAGCTCGTGCTCGCGCTGGTGCGCACCGAGTGCTCGAGGGCTGCCTCGATCAGCGCGTCCCGTGAACCGAAGTGGTGCACCACGAGCCCGTGCGTGACACCCGCCTCCTCCGCGACGGCACGATAGGTGAGCCTGCGCAGCCCGCCCCGGGCCACCACGCGCACTGCCGCGTTGAGCAGGGCCTCGCGGCCGGTCCCGTAGTCCACGCGCTTGCGGGGCCTGGCGGGGGGCTTCTCGGAGGAGTTACTCATGAACGCGACCCTACCCGCGCGTCGGGACCGGCAGACCGCCCAGGGGCGTCATCGCTTCGGCGGACGGATTCCGCGGAACTCCCAGTCACCGCCGAGCGCGGTGGACAGCACCTCCTCCGATTCGGTGGGCTGGGCGCCGACGTCGGTGCGGATGGAGGTGGGGCCGGTGACGATGTGGTTGGTGAGGCGGCCCAGGCCCTCGACCTCGACCTCGACGACGTCGCCCGGCTGTACCGGGCGGGAGTTGGCGGGGGTGCCGGACAGCAGGACGTCACCGGGGTACAGGGTGATGGTGCGGGCGATGTCGGCGACGAGATAGTGCATGTCCCACTTCATCTCGTCGGTCGAACCGTCCTGGACCACCATTCCATTGACGTAGGTGCGCAGGCTCTTGCCGTGGAAGTCCCAGTCGGCGACCAGGCCGGGGCCGAGCGGGCAGAGGGTGTCGGAGCCCTTGACACGGAGCATGGAGCCGGCGTCGGTGTCGCGGAAGTCGTGCAGGCCGTAGTCGTTGGCGACGGTGTAGCCGGCGATGTACTCGCCCGCTTCGGCCGGGGAGATGTTGCGCGCGGTCTTTCCGATGACGATGGCCACCTCGCCCTCGTAGTTGAGCCACTTGCAGCCTTCGGGGCGGACGATGGCGCCCTGGTGGGAGTTGAGGGCCGAGGTCGGCTTGTGGAAGTAGGTAGGAGTGTCAGGGAGGTCGATATCGAACTCGTCGACACGGCTGCGGTGGTTGAGGTGGACCGCGATGACCTTGGAGGGCACGACCGGGGGGAGGTGCTGGGCGTCCTCGGTCTTGACACGGCGGCCGTCTGCGGCGACGAGTTCGTCACCGTCGACGGTGACCTGGACGACGGCGCCGTCGAGGAGGATGCGGCGGTATTCGGGCATGGCAGTACTCCTAGATACGGCTGTGAGGGTTGTGCGCGGAGGGGGAGGCGGGCATGCCGGCGCCGGTCCAGCCGTCGGTCGGGCGGTCGAACCAGAGGTGGACCTGACCGGTGCCGATGGAGTTCTCGTACTCGCCGTACTGGCGGGCCTTGGCGACGCACGCCTGTTCCCCGAGGGCACCGGCCAACATCAGGTAGTGGAAGAACTTCGCCTCGGGCCTGTACTTCGAGAACTCCGGCATGGTGTCGAGGACCTGGTCGTGACGGCCCTGCTTGAACCAGGCGATCCGCTCGTGGTCGGCCTCGCGCGCCTCGGGCGTGGAGATGTGCACCGGGTCGCTCGACTCGTGGTCGCGCAGCTCGCGCAGCGGCCAGAAGGTGTGCGACAGCGCACCGGAGGCGATAAGCAGGACCCGGCGGCCCGGGGTGGCGGCGATGCCGTCGGCCAGCGCCCGGCCCAGCCGCAGGTGATCCTCCATGTCCCCGGTCTGACAGACCCCGATGGTCACCCACCGCTTGTCCGGCAGCCCCTCCCCGAGGAACTTCCAGAGGTTGATGGTGGCGTAGTAGATCGGCAGGTACTCGTCATCGATCGCGGTGATCCAGGTGCCATGCTTGTCGGCGAACTTCTCGATGTTCTGAGCCAGTTCCTGGTCGCCCGGGAAGTCGTACGGCATCCGGCACATGCCGCGTGGCAGTTCCTCGGAGGTGAAGAGACCGGCCCTGCGCTGCTGGGCGCTGACGACGAACTCGACCGTCGTGGCCCAGTGGGAGTCCAGGACGACGACGGTGTCGTAGTCGTCGCGCTCGAAGACGTCCTTGCGGAGCTGGCGCAGGCCGGTGACGAGGGTGATCTCCTTGCCCCCGTTCAGCTCCAGCCGGTCCTCCTCGGGCAGCACGATGGTGGGGACGTGGGCGAGCAGGCCCGCCCCGACGATCTCACCCATGGTTCTTCCATCCGTCCGGTGCGGTCACGGTGTTCCTGAGGTCGCAGTAGAAGTCGAAGCTCCAGGTGCCGCCCTCGCGGCCGACGCCCGAGTGGCGGGAGCCGCCGAAGGGGGCCCGCAGGTCGCGGACAAAGAAGCAGTTGACCCACACCGTGCCCGCGACGAGCTGCCCGGTGACGCGTTCGGCACGCTCGGGGTCGCCGGTGGCCACGGTGGCGGCCAGGCCGAAGCGGGTGTCGTTCGCGAGGCGGACGGCCTCCTCTTCGGTGCTGAAGGTCTGCAGTGTCAGGACAGGGCCGAAGACCTCCTCCTGCACGATCTCCGAGTCCTGGGCGACGTCGGTGAGCAGGGTCGGCGCGTAGTACCGGCCAGCCACCCGGTGGCCGCCGATGACCGCACGAGCACCGGCCGCCACGGCCCGCTGCACGAAGCCGTCGATCTTCTCCAGCTGGCGGAGATGGATGTTGGGCCCGATGTCGGTGGCCTCGTCGCGCGGGTCGCCCTGCGTCAGCGTGCTCGCCTTCTCGACGAACCGGCGCGTGAACTCCTCGGCGACCGACTCCTCGACCAGGAAGCGCGTCGCGGCCAGGCACACCTGTCCGGCGTTGTCGTACTGCTCCACCGCCAGGTCGACGGCCAGGTCCAGGTCCGCGTCGGCGAACACCAACAGCGGTGACTTGCCCCCCAGTTCGAGACTCAAGGGCGTGAGGTTCGCGGCCGCCGACTCTGCGATGCGCTTGGCCGTGGGCACCGAGCCGGTGAAGCTGATCCGGCGCACGTCGGGATGCGAGGTCAGGGCGTCACCGATCTCCGAGCCGTATCCCTGTACGACGTTCAGCACCCCGGCCGGCACCCCGGCCTCGGCGGCGATGTCGGCCAGCAGGGAGGCAGTCAGCGGGGTCCACTCGGCGGGCTTGAGGATCACCGTGTTGCCGGCCGCGAGAGCCGGGGCGAGCTTCCAAGTGGCCAGCATCAGGGGGGCGTTCCACGGGGTGATCAGCACGGAGGGGCCCGCTGGGTCCCAGCTGACGTGGTTGGTGTGCCCGCGCGTCTCGAAGTCCTCGTGCTCCAGTTTCAGCAGCCAGTCCGCGAAGAAGCGGAAGTTGTGGGCGACGCGGGGCATGACGCCCCGGCGGTGGGAGCGCAGAAGGGCTCCGTTGTCGGTGGTCTCGACGATGGCGAGCTCGTCGATCCGCTTCTCGACCCCGTCGGCGACGGCATGCAGGATGCGGGCGCGTTCCGCGCGGGAGGTGGCCGCCCAGGCGGGGAACGCGGCCTTCGCGGCGGCCACGGCGGCGGCTGCCTCCATGGCCGTGCCTCGGGAGATGCCGCCGATCGTGCTGCCGTCGATGGGCGAGACGTCCGGGAACGTCTGTGTCGAAGCGACGCGCTCGCCGCCGATCCAGTGCCGGGCGTCGACGGCGACCCCGGCAACGGTGATGGTGTGTTCGCTCATGCTCTGCTCCTCCGGTCTCACGGGTGGCGTGGTCTACTCGGCGCCGGAGCTGCCGGATTCCAGCAGTCGGCCGCCGTCCCAGACGACGCCGACCTGGCGGTAGTAGGCGGCGATCGGCTCGCGGATCTCCAGGCGGGCCAGTTCTTCGGTGGGCGCCTCGAACAGCTCCAACTCGGCGTCGCCGCGCCATGCCTGTCCCGCCTCGAAGGACGCGGCGCCCGACTCGATCAGCTCGTCCAGAGCGAGGCCTTTGCCCTTCTCGATGGAGGGCAGCCAGCGGTGGTGTGCCATCGGGTGGGCGTTGACGAAGCCATTCGTCTCCGACGGCCCGCGCAGGGTGACCACGGTCTGGGCCAGGCGCCGGTCGGCGGCGGCGAGCGTGGCGCCGAAACGGGCCCCCGCCTCGATGCGCGGAGCGGGGCCGTACGGGTGCGGGCGGGTCTGGTGGATCGAGCCGAGCTTCTTCGGGTAGCCCTGGTGCAGCCCGCGCGCGATGGCGAAGTCCTTGTCCACCCAGATGTAGACACATCGCGAGTACGTCTCGCCGCGGTACTTGCAGCGGACGACCGCGAACGCCTCCTTGTACTGGGAGAGCACGGGATCGAGCAGCTCCTCGCCGGACGCCGAGCAGGACTGCCAGTCGGCCCAGATCAGCGCCACCGCGCCCGGGTCCTCGTCGGCGAGCTCCAGTGGCTCGGGAAGCAGTTCACGCACGCGTGCCGGGTCGGTGCGGTACTCGACGGTGAGCAGGTCCCCGGAGTACCGCCAGGGCGGTGAGGGGACCAGCGACGAGGCACCGCTCGCCGTCTTGGGGGAGAAGAATCCACGGACGGTGTTCATGATCAGCGAAGTCCTTAGGCGGTGAGGGCGGGCTGCTCGAGCAGTTCGGCGCGGTATCGGGAGGCGGCGGCCGCCGCGGCCTGACCGCCGAGGGCGACGACACCGGCCAGCCGGCCGCCGGCGTGGTAGCCGACGACGACATCAGCGTCGAGGTCGCCGTCCAGGACTCGTACGTCCTCCTTGCCGAGTACCGGTGCGCCGAAGGACTGCAGGCGGAAGTCGTGCTGGTCGCTCCAGAAAGTGGGCAGCGGCGCGAACGGGGACAGCCCGTGGCTGGTGCCGGTCAGCTGGGCGACGAGGGTCTTCGCGGCGTGCTTGGCGGTGTCCGTGGGGATGCACCAGTGCTCCACACGACGCGGTACGCCGTCGTAGCGGGCGTTGGGGAAGCGGGCAACGTCACCGACGGCCACCACGTCGGGCCGTCCGCCGACGCGCAGGTGCTCGTCGGCGAGCACGCCGTCGCTCAGGTCGAGGCCGTTGCCGTCCAGCCACTCGGTGTTGGCGACCGACCCGACCGACTCGACCACCGCGTCAGCGGGAAGGACGGTGCCGTCACCGAGGGCAACGCCGGTGACGTGGTTGTCGCCGGTGAAGCCGGTCACGCCCGTGCCGAGGGCGAAGCGCACGCCGCGCGCCTCGTGGCGCTTCAGCAAGGCCCTGGCGAGGAGCTCGCCGAGGGGGCCGACCATCGGCAGGGGCAGTGGGTCGACGACAGTCACCTCCCGGGCGCCCAGAGCGACGGCGGTGGCGGCGACCTCGCAGCCGATGAAGCCGCCTCCGACGACGACTACGCGGGTTCCGGGCCTGGTCAGGGCCTGCCGCAGATCCTGCGCGTCGTCGATGGTGCGGACCGTGTGCCGGCCCGCGAGCGGGCCGGGGCAGCGCAGGCGCCGGGGCCGCATTCCGGTGGCGACGACCAGACCGTCGTACGAGAGTGCCTCGCCGCCGTCGAACTCGACGATGTTCTCCGCGAGCCGGGTGGCGACGATCTTGGTGCCCAGCCGCCACTCCGCGTCGGCCACGCTCGCGCGAGGGCGGAAGGCGAGTGACTCGAAGGGTGCCTTGCCGGCCAGGACCTCCTTGGACAGGGGTGGCCGGTTGTAGGGCATGTGCGGCTCGTCACCGACGAGCGTGATGGCTTCGGTCCAGCCGGCTGCCCGCAACTGCTCGGCCGCGCGCAGGCCGGCCATGGAGGCGCCGGCCACGACGATGCGTGCATTCCTCGAAGTCATGGTCAGCCCTCGATACGGATGGCCTGGAGCGGACACACGTCGGCGGCTTCCTCGACCTCGTCGCGCAGCGCGTCGTCGAGGTCGGGGACGTAGGCCAGGTGGCCGCTGTCGTCCATGGAGAAGACATCGGGGGCGGCGAAGACGCACTGGCCGTGGTCCTGGCACTTGTTCATGTCGACGACGACCTTCATGGCCGGTCCTCCTGAGAGTGAGGGCGTCAGGGCGGGGGGCGAAGGGAGGAAGAGGGGCCCGACCGCTGTCGGCCGGGCCCCGGCCAAGGGTCCGGCAACTGACCGGGCCCTTACTCATTTGGCTTCAAACAACATAGGAAGCCACTTGACTCTGGTCAATACCTATCCATGCGGATACTTTTTTTCCTGCCCCCTCTTGCGGGGTGCCCGTAGCCCTCATACCGTTTGGCCTCAAACAAGCCGGTCCGTACGCCGCGCCCCCACTCGTACCAACCCTCTGACTCCCCTCACCATCCACACCCCTAGCGCCCGAGGAGACATCGGTGAGCGCAGACCCAACCCCCAGCCTCCGTCAGCACATGCAGCGGCTCGCCGCCGACGGCATCGACGTGGTGCGCGTGACCTATCCCGACCTGATCGGCACCGACCGAGCGCGCGACGTGTTGCTGGACCACCTGCCGTCGGCCTGCGACCACGGCCTGGCCTTCTGCCGGGCCGTGTACCACACCAGCCCCCAGGGCCACGTGGTCCCCGTCTCCGGCGGTCTCGACGCCGGCCTGCCCGACATCACCGTCCGACCGGACCTGGACACCCTGATCCCCCTCCCCTGGGAACCCGGCGTCGCCTCCTGCCTCGCCGACGTCACCGATCCGGCCACCGGCCTGCCCGCGCCCGAGTCACCCCGCGATCTGCTGCGCACCGTCCTCGACCGATGTGCCGAACACGGCATGCGTCCGGTCGTCGGCCCCGAGCTCGAGTACTTCCTCTGCGACGAGGCCCCGGCCTCCCCGAGCGGCTGGAAGCGTTACTCGGGCGCCACCGGCGTCGTCTACACCGCCGGTCTGCGCGCCGACGGCGACAATCACCTGCTTCGCACGCTGCGTCTGCTGCGGGACATGAACATCGGCGTCACCAGCGGAAACCACGAATTCGACGGCGGCCAGTTCGAGATCAACCTCACCCACTCCGACGCCGGGTCCGCCGCCGACCGCGCCTTCCGCTTCAAGTCCGCGATCAAGGAACTGGCCCGGAAGGAGGGCAAACTCGCCACCTTCATGGCCAAGCCGTTCAACGACGCCGGAGGCTCCGGTTTCCACCTCCACCTGTCCTGCGACAACGACGAGGGCGGCAACTCCTTCGACGATCCCGCCGGGCCGTACGGGCTGTCCGCCACCGCTCGCCACGCCGTCGCCGGCATCCTCGCCCACGCCCCGGCCCTGACCGCACTGGCCAACCCGACCGTGAACTCCTACAGGCGTTTCGGCCCGGACACCCTCGCCCCCTGGCTGATCGACTGGGGCCTGGACAACCGCAGCGCCATGGTCCGCATCCCGCCCGAGCGCGGCTCCGGCGCCCGGTTCGAACTGCGCCTCGGTGACGCCAGCGCCAACCCGTATCTACTGATCGCGGGCACGGTCGCCGCCGCGCTGCTCGGGGTTCTGACCGGTGAGGAACCCCCCGCCCCACTGGAGGGGTACGGCTACGACACCGCCAGGGCAGCCGTGCTGCCCATGAGCCTGCCGGCCGCGCTGGACGCCCTGGAAGCTGACACGGAGCTGACCGACGTCCTCGGCAAGGACTTCACCGCCTCGTTCCTCTCCTACAAGCGCAACGAGATCGAACGCTTCCAACGGCACGTCACCGACTGGGAGTTCACCGAGTACGCCTACCACCTGTGACAACTGGGAGCCATACGATGACGACCGAGACCCCGACCGCCGCCGTGAACGAACCGATGCCACTGGCAGACGTCAACCTCGCCGATCTGGACAACTTCACCGACGGCATCACCCCATGGCGGATGTTCCACACCCTGCGCCACCAGGACCCGGTCCACTGGCAGCCCGAGGGGGGCCCCAACTCCGGCTTCTGGGCCGTGACCCGCCACGCCGACATCGCCCGCGTCGACCGTGACGCCGAGACCTTCACCTCCACGAAGTTCGTCAACCTCGAAGAGGTCGACGATGACCAGATCAAGACCCGCGCCTCCATCCTGGAGCTGGACGGTGTCCGCCACCGCGCGCTGCGCAGTCTGCTCCAGCGCCAGTTCGGCGCGAGCGTCATCAACAGCTACACCGACTTCCTGCGTGGCCTGACCGCCACCACGCTGGACGCGGCGCTGGCCAAGGGGACCTTCGACTTCGTCAAGGAAGTCTCCGCCGACTTCCCCATCAACGTCCTCGCCCGCCTCCTCGACGTTCCGCCACAGGACAACCAGCAACTCATCGACTGGGGCAACCGCATCATCGGCAACACCGACCCCGACTACGCCGACGTCCTGCTGGACAGTGCGGAGAGCGAGCAGTACCGGCACCTGCCCTTCCGCTCGCCCGCCTCGCTTGAGGTCTTCGAATACGGCCGTGAGCTGGCCCGGCAACGGCGCGGCGGCGACGGCACCGACCTGGTGTCCAAGCTGGTCAACACCACCCCGAAGGACGGTGTGCCACTCTCGCCACAGGACTTCGACAACTACTTCCTGCTCCTCGTCGTGGCCGGCAACGAGACCACCCGCCACACCATCACCCACTCCATGCTGGCCCTCCTCCAGCACCCCGACCAACTGGCCCGCCTCAAGGACGACCCGTCCCTGATTCCCGTCGCGGTGGAGGAGTTCCTGCGCTGGGCCTCCCCCGTCTACCACTTCCGCCGCACCGCCACCCGGGGCGTCGAACTCGGCGGCAAGCGGATCAAGGAGGGCGACAAGGTCGTCATGTGGTACGCCTCCGGCAACCGCGACGAGGCGACCTTCGGCAACCCGTACGACTTCGACGTGACCCGCGCCGACAACGACCACGTCACCTTCGGCAAGGGCAGCCCCCACCTGTGCCTGGGCAACCTGCTCGCCCGCACCGAGATCCGCATCATGTTCGAGGAGCTGATCCCGCGCCTCGCCGACATCCGCCTTGCCGGCGATGTCCCACGCGTACGCTCCAACTTCGTCAACGGCATCAAGAAGCTGCCGGTCGAGGTGACCCTCGCCTGACCAGCGCCGGGGCCGAGCCGGGCGGAAGCGTGCCGCAGCCCACCGCGTGCGGCCGTCGAGGCCTCGGAGACCGTCCGGGCGGGCTCAGACCTACGAGCCTGTCGCCACAGGTGAGGACGGCTTCGGCTTCCCCGGCCTCTGGCAGCAGACTCACCCTCACGGCCTTCGTCGTGGTCACATGCACCTTGGTCGGAGCACACGATCAAGCGAAGGTCGCCCCCACGTCCGGCGAACCCCCAGGTGAGAGACTCAGCTCGAGACGCCGTTCGAGGCCGGGAGGAAAGAAAGAGGACAAGCTCAGGCCAGGGACTCGAAGTATGCCTTCTGCGCGGGGTAGTAGTCCTCGAAGTCAGGCCGTGGCCCGCCCGTGCGTGCGGCGGTGAGCATGTCCAGGTAGTACTCCCAGCCCGGGCCGGTGTCGCCGAGGTGCTCTGTGGAGGCGAGGTGATGGACCAGCCGGAGTTCGGTGGTGCCGTCGTTCTCGGCCACCAGCAGCTCCATCGACCAGGATCCGGCCTCGTCCTCCATCGAGACGGCGAGTCGGTGCGGCGGTTCACAGGCTTCGATTCGCAGTGGGCACCAGGGCGCCGACTCCTCAAACACCAGCTGCACCTCGACGGTGAGGCCGGCCGCCGCCTGGCCGCGCCACGGGCCGAACCAGCGGCTGGTGCGCTCCGGCTCGGTGACACTCGCCCAGACGTCGTCGGCGGAGGCGCGGTAGCTGCGGGTAAGGATCAGGTCGTGCCCCGTCGGCGTGGGGATGAGTTGTCCGGTGGGCTCAAGGGTCATGCCGTGTCCTCCTTGGAGTGGCGCGCGGTGGGCTGATCGCTAGCGGGCTCAGCCCGATTACGGTCCCGTCGGGTGCGGTAGACCTCCGTCTCCAACGCGGCCAGCCGCTGCGGCCAGTCGACACGCTGGGTGTCGAACTGAGTGAGCCAGGCGGCGAGGTCACCGAGCCGGGGACGGACGAGGGAGTAACGCCGATGGCGTCCGATCTGCTCGTCCCGGACCAAGCCGCTCTCCCGCAGCACGCGCAGGTGACGGCTGACCGCGGGTCGGCTGATGGCGAACCGGGCAGCAATGTCGCCTGCCGTCAGCGGGGTACGGTGCAACATCATCAGGACCTCCCGGCGCACCGGATCGGCGATGGCGTCGGCCACCTTGCTCAGGTCGTCCACACCAGAAGCGTAACCCATAGGTTACGCGTTCAAGAGGGCCAGCCTCTGAAGCCGGCGCGGAGCGCCGGGGACTGCCGTGGTGGAGATCGCCGCGTGCGACGACCAGACCGCCTTCGCCGTCCAGGAACTGCTCGCCGCGCGGTGGGTGACCGCAACGGCGGACCGTACGACCCGGGATCCGAGACAGCCCGGCGTCCGGCTGCGCTGCTACCTGGACGTGCGCCAGGAGCTCCCCCCACAGCACCGGACAGGCGAGGCGGGCGAGGTGTCGTAGCGCGCTGACCTGCCGTGGTCGGGGCGGTGGCCAGCGGTGCCCCGGTCGTGGTCGGGGCGATGGTCGGGGCTCACGCGCCACTCGGTTTGCGGACGGACCGGCTGGGTGGAAGGCATGGAGCTGTGACGTGGACTGCCGCAACCGATGCTCGCCGCCCTCGTGCCCGACCCGGCTCTGCTGCCAGGGTGGGGTGGACAGCCGAAGTGGGAGGGGTTCGGGGCGCTGCTCTCCGCCGACGCGGGGCGGGTGGTGCTGTGTTCGAGGTGCGGCGCTGAGATGGGGCCGGTTCTTTCTCCACTTTGTTCTGTTGCATGTGGGGTGTCAGGTGGTGGGAAAGCAACAGGTCAGATCGGATGTTGGCCCGGCAGGAAGGGACAACAGAGGGACAAGCTCTGTTCTTCGAGGCCTGAATCCACGAAGTTCTGTGGTCGTGTTCCACCAGCGGGACACAGGACGTGGCTATCCGGGGCGTCGTCAGGTGAAAGCGGCTGCCGGAAGCTCGGCCTCCGCCTCCTCACAGGGGAGGTAGATGCCGAGCTCGCCTTCCAGGAACCGCAGGAACGTGACATCGCCCAGCTCGTCACCGTTGTGCACGAAGCCGAGCGCCACCTCGGCTGGGGCCCCGTTCGTCAGGTGCGGCAGGCCAGGCTCGAAGGACGTCACCGCATCGCCGCGGCAGGCATAGTCGACGCGGCTGAAGCCCTTCGCGTTGCGATGCACGCAGAACGCCCGTCCCCGCTCGGACAGCGCCGCGAGGTGCGTGCCCGTCCGGCAGTGGAATTCCTCCAGCGCATACGCCCAGCCCGCCACCGTGCCCGCTCGGACGATGGTGTCGGGCGGGGCGGGCAGAAAGCCGGCGCTTGTCAGCTGGGCAACCGCCGCTTCGTCTTCCCAGTCCAGGAAGTCGAGGTCACTGATGTGGTCCTCCTCATCCCTCAGCAGCAGCTCGTACGCTGCGGAGCGGGTGAGCGGGACGATGTGGCGCTCCTCGGCGCCGACGCGGCGCAGCAGCTCGTACGGCGAGAGGCCCTCGCCGAGGGTGAACGTGAAGCTGGTGCTGTAGGCATCGGCTATCCAGCCCAGCCCGTTCTCCATCTGTCCCCGGTTCATCAAACCGCCCTCGCCGCACGGTGACCGCCTCGATGACGGCCGCTGCCAGCAGAATCTAGCGCTCAGTACCGACACCAACTTGCGGTGGGACAAGCAGAGTCCAGAGGCGATCGGGCACCTGCGGAACCTGCCAACACCGTGCTGGCCGTACGGACGCACTCACCTCCTGCTCATCGGCGCAAGCAACAACAGCCACTCGATACAGAAGGTCGGTCGTCCCCGAGGTAGTCGCCGGTACCGCGCAGCTGCCGGACGCGACAGCGCTGGACGGCGTCATGTGACCTGTGAGGGTGTCTCAGTCCCAAGGTGTCTCAGACGGCGCAGCTCCCACAGACGAGACCTGACGGGCGTCGCGACCACGTTCCGCAGCGGCCGTTCAGAGGTGGCCGTCCAGGAACTTGCGCACCTCGGTGATGGTCATAGGCCCCGCGCCGTGCGCCACCGCCTCCCCCTCCTTCAGCAGGACGTAGGACGGGGCCCCGGTGATCCCGTACCGATCGGTCGCGGCCGGACAACGCGTGATGTCGGCGCGGACGGCCGTCAGGCGGCCCGTGTAGTCGTCGGCGATGCCACCCACGACGAGGTCCATCACCCGGCAGGGCTCGATTGCCTTGGGCCATGTCCCGGTGAAGTATGCGAAGACCGGAACTCCGCTCATCCCGAGGATGAAATTGAACTCCGCGTCCTCACGGGGTCGGTGAACCCACTTCGCCATGGAAGCTCCTGACCTCATGTTCCGTCATTCCATCCCCATCATCCCTCGCGCGGTGTGCCAGGCCGGCCCCGCCGGTCGTCCGGTCACCCACCCGCAGCCCGCCGCGCCCGTGGGTCAGCTTGTTCCAGGACAGCGCCCTCCACGACGGCAGGAAAGCCGTTTTCCAGGGCATACCGGTGCAGGTCGCCGACCAGATCCTCGGTGAGCGCGTCGACGAGCGGGCCGGTGCGCATCGTCCACCGGATCCGGTCGAGCCGTATCCGCCACCGCGCTTCTCAGAGGCAGCGCCCCCGACGGGCTTCCCGAGGCCTTGTCCGGTCGTCGCATCAACCCCGGCTCTCAGCCGGCTGACACCGCTCTTCCCCGGGAAGCACGAGCCAGCTGGTCACACCGAGAACGAGGCACGGTTCCTGGACCGCTCGCGGACGCGGTCATGGACAGTCGACGTACAGGTCAGCTGACCCGAAGACCGACCGCCAGCGTCAGTTCAAGGACCCGGTGTGGCGATGCGAGATCCGGAAACAGCTCCCGCAGCTGCGACATCCGGTACCGGACCGTCTGGGGATGGACGAACAACGCCGCCGCCACCTCGTCCCGCCTGCCCTGGTGCAGCAGCCACGCCCGCAACGTCTCCTCCAGCCGCCGTGCGGTCGCGACAGGCAAGGTCCGCAACGGTGCGAGGGCCCGGGCACGCAGGTCTGCGAACGCGTCCACGTCGGCGCTCAGCACCAGCTCGGGCAGGTGGTCCTCGGTGTCGCGGATATCAGAGGAGAGGGAGCGCGCGCGTACGGCTCGTGCGTACGAGGCGGACGCACGAGTCCATGGCCGGGCCGGGCCGACCACGGCGGTGCGGCCGGTCAGCTGCCGCAAGAGATGTGATCGGTCGGCATCGGGGACGAGCAGCACACCGGTGGCGTCCGGCAGATCGTCGAGGACGAGGGCCCTCGGGTCGAGCGCGCGGTAGGCAGGCCGGGCCTGGGCGGCGGGCAGCAGGACCGCGGTCAGCGAAACCGGAGGCTGCCACCCGGCCCGTTGAACAGAGGCCAGCAGCACGTCCGGGCTCGCGCCGGCGAGGAGGTCGCGGGCCAGGTGTTCCAGGTGGCGCTCGTGGGCCCTGCCCCGAGCGGCGAGTTCGTCGGCGTGGCCCGCGGCGCTCGCGGCGGAGAGCTCGTCGATGTACGCGAAGGTCAGCTCGGCGAACTTGGCGACCTCGGCGGCGGGCAGACCTGCGGGGACGGCACCCGCTGCCAGGCATCGCCAGGCCACGCGGGCGCCGACGCGGTAGGCGCTGAGCAGGGCGTCCATCGAACGGCCGTCGCGCACCTCGCCGCGGCCCAGCTCGTAGGCCGCGTCACCCGCGTCGCCGCCCGTGGCGTTCCCGCTCGCGAGGTCCAGGTAGTGCCCCAGGGCGGTATGGACGGCTCGGCGGATGGTGTCGCCCATACGGCCCGCAAGGGCGTTGGCGTAGGGAGGGACCTCGTCGATGATCGCCTCGACGACCTCGTCGGCGGTGGTCCTCAGCGCGGCCCGAAGCGCGGTGACCGTCGTCTCGTCCAGGGCCAGTTCGCTGGCCCTCCGGATTGCATGGCTCACGTTTTGTTCCCTGCGAACAATTCAGTCGACCAGATTTACGTCCTGCGGTCAGGACTTTACGCCCTGAGGCGCAGCAGGCTGGAGTCATGACGAGTACAGCCCTCCGCAGCAGGGCGTGGAAACTGCTGGAGATGGTCACGACGCCGCTGCTGCCGTCGGACTACCTCGACCTGGTCAGCCCGCTGCGTGCGGGCGCCGACCTGCGTGGGCGCATCGAGGCCGTGCACCCCGAGACGGGTGACGCCGCGACCATCGTGATCAGGCCGGGACGGGGCTGGCGCGGCCACACAGCCGGTCAGTACGTGCGGATCGGGGTCGACGTCGACGGGGTGCGCCTGTGGCGTGCCTACTCCCTCACCTCGCCGACAGACCGCCAGGACGGCCGCGTCACGATCACCGTGAAGGCGATCCCGGACGGCAAGGTCAGCAACCACCTGGTCCGCAGGGCGAAACCGGGCACGCTGATCCAGCTCGACCAGGCGACCGGTGACTTCGTGCTGCCGCAGGCCAAGCCCGCCAAGGTGCTCTACCTGACGGCCGGCAGCGGCATCACGCCCGTGATGGGCATGCTGCGCGACATCGAGTTCGACGATGTCGTCATGATCCACTGCGCGCCACAGCCGCAAGACGTCATCTTCCGCAACGAACTGCACGACCTGGTCGCGGACAGGAAGCTGCGGCTCACCGAGGTGCACACCGACACAGACGGCATGCTCGACATCGCCCGTCTCGACGAACTCGTGCCCGACTGGGCCGAGCGTGAGACCTGGGCCTGCGGGCCCGCGGGCCTGCTCGACGCCGCCGAAGAGCACTGGACCGAGCACGGCCTCCAGGAGTGCCTGCACACCGAACGCTTCCGCCCCAGCATCGTCGTCGCCGGTGACGGCGGCGGTGAGGTCACGTTCAGCGCCAGCGGCAAGACCGTCGACGCGGACGGCGCCACGCCGTTGCTGGACATCGGCGAGGAGGCCGGCGTGCTCATGCCCTCCGGGTGCCGCATGGGCATCTGCTTCGGCTGCGTCACACCGCTCAAGGCGGGCGCCGTCCGCGACCTGCGCACCGGCGAGATCACCGAGGCCGAGCCGGGCGTCCTCATCCAGACCTGCGTGTCCGCCGCGGCGGGCCCCTGCGACATCGAACGGTAGGAGCACCTTGACCGCCACCGACCCCACCGCCCACCTGACCCCGGAGCAGATCGAGGAGCTGGGCCGCGAACTGGACGCGATCCGCGACGAGGTGATCGCCGACCGCGGCGAGAAAGACGCCGCCTACATCCGTAAGGTCATCTCGGCGCAGCGCAAGCTCGAGCTGGTCAGCAGGGGCGTGCTGCTGTTCTCGATCTTCCCGCCCGCGTGGCTGCTCGGCACCGCCGGTCTGTCCGTGGCGAAGATCATGGACAACATGGAGATCGGCCACAACGTCCTGCACGGCCAGTGGGACTGGATGCGGGACCCTAAGATCCACTCCACCACCTGGGAGTGGGATCACGTCTCGCCGTCCGAGCAGTGGAAGCACTCGCACAACGAGCTGCACCACACGTACACCAACGTGATCGGCAAGGACAACGACCTCGGCTACGGCATCATGCGCGTCGACGAGGACCAGAGGTGGCACCCGTTCCACCTCGGCCAGCCGCTGTGGAACTTCCTCAACGCCTGCTTCTTCGAGTACGGCATCGCAGCGTACGACCTGGAGCTCGGCAAGAACCTGCACAAGCGCCGCCGCAAGAACCCGGAGTTCCGCGCGCGGGCCAAGGCCGTGGGCCGCAAGATCCGCAAGCAGGTGCTCAAGGACTACGTGATCCACCCTCTGCTGTCGGGCCCGTCGTTCCTCACCACGCTCGCCGCCACGTTCACCGCGAACCTGGTCCGCAACATCTGGACCCACTCGGTGATCATGTGCGGGCACTTCCCCGAGGGCGTACAGGTCTTCGAGCGCCGGTCGATCAAGGGCGAGACGCGCGGCCAGTGGTACCTGCGCCAGATGATGGGCTCGGCGAACATCAGCGGCAGCAAGGCCATGCACTTCATGACCGGCAACCTGTCGCACCAGATCGAGCACCACCTGTTCCCGGACCTGCCGAGCAACCGGTACGCCGAGGTCGCGGTGAAGGTGCGCGCCCTGTTCGAGAAGTACGAGCTGGAGTACGTCACCGGCCCGCTGCCCAAGCAGGTGTTCTCCGCGTGGCACAAGGTCTTCCGGCTCTCGCTGCCGAACAAGAAGCCCATGGTCAAAACACCGGACCGCGAGCAGGAGCTCGCCGCCGCCTGATTCCCGGTATTGGTTCAGATCTCTCGGCCGTACCGGCGGCACCGCCGGGTTCGGTGAGATCCGTTGCGGACGGTGGGCGGCCGCGACATCAGACCGTACGACACGGGACCCGGACAGCCCGGTGTCCGGATGCGCTGCCCGGACGTACGCCAGGAACTCAGCGCACAGCCCCCGACGAGGTGTTGCAGTGCGCTGACCTGCCGTGGGTCGGGCCGGTAGTCGGGTGCGTACGCGCACTCGGTCTGCCGACGGGCGGGCTGGGTGGAAGGCACGGGGCTGTGACGTGGACACTGCCGCAACCGATGCCCGCCACCCCTGTGCCCGACCCAGCACCCAGCCCTCCTTCCAGGGTGGGCGGGACAGCCGAAGTGCGACAGGTGGCAGGCCCTGGTCTCTACCGACGCGGGGCGGGCGGTACTGCGCTCGATCGAGGCACGGCACCGAGACGGGGTCGGCCTTCCCCTAGGTAATCGCCGGGACCGGAACGACCTCGCCGCCCGGACAAGGCCAGGCGTACGACGGTGCAGTTGGCGTTTCAGGCCAACGGGCCGGTGCCGTCGGCATCGACGGTGACGGCGCTGGTCGTCGGGCTGAGACTGCCGATGGAGGAGCGGCAGGAATGGCGGCCCGTCGCTGTGTCCTCACGTTCTCATCCGGTCCGCAGTGATCGAGCCGAGAGCGTGCCGGCCAGGGAGAGCAGCGGAGCCTGTACCTCCATCCACCGGCCCCCAGCCACACCACGAGCATGGTCTTCCCCGAGACGAAGGCACTGCCCGAGAACTCCCTTGCCCAGGACTCATGGGCGCTCGAAGGCCTCCGTGTTCGTGCCCGCCATTCGAGTAGGGTCCGCAGGGTGGAGAGATCGACTGAAGGTGTGAACGGCGGAGCCGCGTCGACCTTGCTGGACGTACTGCTCGGGGCGGCGCGGGAGGCCCCCGGCCAGACCGTCGTGCATGTCCGGGGAGACGGCGGCGAACACTCGGTCACCTTCGCCCAACTCCGGGACGACGCACTGCGCGTGGCGGGCGGGCTCGTGGCGGCGGGCGTGACACCGGGCACCCCGCTGCCACTGGTCGCCGACCGGGGTGACACCTTCCAGCCGATGTTCTGGGGCGCGCTGGCGGCAGGGGCCGTACCCGTCCCCCTCGCCCCGGAGCCGCGCCGGATCGGCCCGGTGTGGGAACTGCTCGGCAGGCCGCCCGTGGTGGCGGACGAGTCGACGACCGCCGTCGTCACCGGGACGAGCGACGGGCCTGATACGCAACCGGGCGGCACAACAGCGGTGTTGAAGCTGGACGATCTCCGTCGCGGCCGCCCGCTGCAGATCCTCCACCGGCCCGCTACGCACGATGTCGCCTTCCTCCAGTTCTCCTCCGGCAGTACCGGCACACCCAAGGGCGTGGAGCTGACCCACGCCGCGATCCTCGCCAACCTCCGCCAGATCCGGGCCGCGATGGCGATCACCTCGGACGATGTGATCGCGACCTGGATGCCGTACTTCCACGACATGGGCCTCATCGGCACGCATCTCGTCCCCATGGCCGCGCGCCTGAAGCAGATACGGATCGAGCCGCTGTCCTTCGCCAAGCGGCCCGCCCTGTGGTTCGAGGCCGTTGCCCGCCACCGCGCCACGCTCCTGTCGGCCGCGAACTTCGCCCTCTCCCTCGCGGTACGCCGCGTCCCGGCGACCGCGCTCGCCGGTCTCGACCTCGGCTGTGTACGCCTGATGCTCGTCGGCGCCGAGCCCATCGCACCGCGCGTATGGCGGGAGTTCACGGCCCTGACGGCTCCGGCGGGGCTGGACCCGCGCGCCCTGCTGCCGGTGTACGGCCTGGCCGAGGCCACCCTCGCCGTGACCGTGCCACCGCTCGGCGAGACCGCCGCGCCGCTCGTGCTGGACCGGGCCGCACTCAGCCGGGGCCGGGTGACGGAGACCGAAGTGGGGCCGCAGGCCGTGGAGTTGATGGATCTGGGGCGTCCGGTGGAGGGCTGCGAGGTCCGGATCACCGGCGAATCCGGCGTCCTGTCGGGTGATCTGCGGGTCGGGCATGTGGAGGTGCGGGGGCCGCAGTTGGGGCGCGGGTACCACCGGGCGCACGAGGCGAGCGCGGAGGCGTTCGGGGGTGACGGTTGGCTGCGTACCGGTGACCTCGGCTTCCTGCGGGACGGGCGGCTGTGCGTCACGGGGCGCCACAAGGACGTGGTGTTCGTCAACGGCCGCACGTTTCATTCCTCGGACCTGGAGGAGGCGGTCGCCGCGACGCCCGGGCTGCCGGCGGGGATCGTGGCGGTCGTGGGGTCCACGGATTCGGACGGCGGGGGCGAGCGGGTCGTCGCGTTCGTGCAGTGGGCACGGCCCGAGCCGTCCGTCGCCGCACCGGTGCTCCGCGCCGCCGCCGGCCGACTGCGGGAGGTCCTCGGCCACGACGACGTACGGGTGCTGCCGTTGCCGCCGGGGGCGTTCCCCCGTACCACCAGCGGCAAACTGCGCCGGGGGGTGCTGCGGACGCGCTTCGAGGGCGGAACGTACACGGCGGTGGAGGAGCGCTGGGTCGGCACGGCGGCCACGGTGGCGGGCGGGACGGCCGGGGCGGGAGTGGTCGCTCCACGGTCCCTGCGCGAGGTTCAGGAGTCGGTACGGGAAGTCTGGGCGGGCGTGCTGGAGCTGCCCGTGTCCGAAGTCGGGCTTCAGGAGCGGTTCTTCGACCTCGGCGGGTCCTCGCTCAAGGCGATGACTGTGCTCGCCGCGCTGGAGGACACGTTCTCCTTGACGGTGGAGCCGGGTGCGCTGCGGGACCACGACACGGTGGCGGGTCTTGCCGGGCATGTTCTCGCGCTGCTGTCGGCCGCGGAGTCGGACGGGCGCCTCACGGCTCGGGCGGAACCGTCCGGTGGCAGCGGCGGGCACGTCGTGGCTGATCGCCTGGCTCCCCGCGCCCCTGCAGGGCTTACGGCTCCCGCAAGACCCGGTTCCGATGACGGAGCCCTCGCTGTTCTCTCCGCGGCCTGTCGGTTCCCCGACGGCGACACACTTGAGGCCTTCTGGGAGTTGCTCGCAGCCGGTGGTGAGACGATCGGCGAGATACCCGAGGGCCGGCGCGGGAACGAGGGGCACCGCCCGACGCCCCGCTCGGGTTCCTTCCTTCCCGATCCCGCGGCCTTCGACGCCGGGTTCTTCGGCATGGACGAGGTGGAGGCACGGGCGACCGACCCGCAGGCCCGGATCTTCCTGGAACTGGCCCATGAGGCGCTGGAGCGTGCCGGATACGCGGGCCCCCGGCGAGCCGGCCGCAGGATCGGGGTCTTCACGGCGACCGGCGACAGCGGATACCGCGAGATCCTGGCCGAGGCCGCCGAAGGGGACCTCGCCCGCCACCCGGCCGCCCTCACCGGCAACCTCCCCAACCTGATCGCCGCCCGGGTCTCCCAGGTACTGGACCTGAACGGCCCCGCCCTGGCCGTCGACACGGCCTGCTCCTCCGCGCTGGTCGCCCTGCACCTGGCCCGACGCAGTCTGCTGGCCGGCGAATGCGACCTCGCGGTGGTCGGCGGCGTCAACCTGGGCCTGACCCCGACCGGCCACCGCCTCCTCGAGGCGACGGGCGCGCTGTCGCCGACCGGCAGGTGCCGCGCGTTCGCCGCCGACGCGGACGGTTTCGCACCGGGGGAAGGCGGCGCGGCGATCGTCCTTGCCCGCCTCGACGATGCCCGCGCCGCCGACGACCCGGTCCTCGCCCTCGTCCGCGGTACGGCAATGAACAACGACGGCCGCTCGCTCGGCCTCCTCGCCCCCACGCCGCGCGGCCAGCGCGAGGTGATCGTCCGTGCTTACGAGGAGTGCGGCGTCGATCCGGCCGACGTGTCGTACGTCGAGGCGCACGGCACGGGAACGCCGATCGGCGACCCCGTCGAGGCGCAGTCTCTCGGCCAGGCGTTCCCGCCCCGCGCCGACGGCGTCCCACGACGACTCGGCTCGGTCAAGGCGAACCTGGGGCACCTCCTCAACGCGGCCGGCATGCCCGCCCTCGTCAAGGTCGTCCTCGCCCTCTCCCACCGCCGGCTCCCGCCCTCCTCGCACACCGGGCCGCCCGCCCCCTTTCTCGCACACACCGCCCCGGGCTTCCGCCTGGTCACCGGGTACGAGGAGTGGACCGGCGCGGAGGGCCGTCCGCTGATCGCCGGCGTCAACTCCTTCGGCTTCGGCGGCACCAACGCCCACGCGGTCCTGGAAGAGGCACCGAGGGACGTGGCGGGGGCGGCGGCCACCGACGCTACCGCGATACCCCGGACCACCTGCGGCCCACACCTGCTGACCTTGTCCGCCCGCACCGGAGGCGCACTGCGCGTCGCCGCCGCCGAGTTGGCCGCGCATCTGCGGGCTCACCCCGAACTGGACGAGGGGGACGTGTGCGCCACCGTCAACACCGCCCGGGACGAGGGGCCGTACCGACTGGCCGTGGTAGCGCAGGGGGACCTCGCGGAGCAACTCGAGGAAGCGGAAACGCAGAGCGCGGTCGGAGAGACCGGAGGGGTCGGGCGGCTGGGTTCCGCGAGGGCGGCGATGAAGCCCGTGCGGACCCGGCCGCGCACGGTGTTCGTCCTACCCGGCCAGGGGGCCCAACGGCTCGCTCTCGGCCGGGAGTTGTACCGTTCGGCACCCGCGTTCCGTGACGTCCTGGAGGAGGCCTCGTCCCTCACCGGGCCGATTCTCGGCCGTAGTCTGGCCGCCTGGTGCCTGGACGAGGACGCCGACCCCAAGGCCCTGGCCCGCACAGAGGTGACACAGCCGCTGCTGGTCGCGTTCGGGGCGGGTCTGGCCGGGCAGTTGGCCGCGTGGGGCGTGACGCCCGACGCGGTCGTGGGCCACAGCGTCGGCGAGATCACCGCAGCATGTGTCGCCGGCGCCCTGCCGCTGGCCGAGGCGGTCGGTTTCGCCGCCGAACGCGGTCGCCTGGTGGGCGAGCTGGCCGCGCCGGGCGCCATGGCGGCCGTACGGGGTGACGAGGACACCGTCGCCGCCGTGGTCGCCGAATCCGACGGCACGCTCTGCGTCGCCGCCGTCAACTCCCCCACGCAGGTGGTGCTGGCGGGCGAGGCGGAGACCGTCGACCGGGCGGTCGCGGCCCTCACCGCCCGTGGCGTCGCCGCCCGCCGTCTACGCGTCTCGCACGCCTTCCACTCCCCCATGCTCAATCCTGTACTCGGCCCCCTGCACAACGCGGCGAAGGCCCTGACGGTCCACCCGGCCACCGTCCCGATGCTGAGCACGGTCACCGGCCGGTGGGGCCCCGACCTGACCCCCGGTTCCGGCTACTGGCGCGACCACGCGATCCGCCCCGTCCGTTTCGCCGCCGCCGTCTCCCGGCTCCTCGACGAGGGTTACGACACTTTCGTCGAACTCGGCCCGGGCGCCTCTCTCTCCGGCCCGATCCACGCAGCCGCCGCCGCGCGTTCCGGCGTCATGTCCTCCGAAGTGGCGGTCCTGCCCGCCCTTCCGTCCGACGCGGCAGCGGGAGCTGAGGCCCTGCTGCGGACCGTGGGCCGACTCTGGACCCGTGGGGCCCCGCTGTCCCCGTCGTCTCCGGCCCGCAGCACGGTACGTCGACGGGTCCCCGTCCCGACGTACCCGTTCCAGCGCGGCCACCACTGGCCGGACGGACTCCACACGGCGCCCCGGCCCAGTGCGGCAAGTGCATCATCCACGGCACCTCCCTCGCCCGACGGCATACCCGCCCCGCAGCCCCTCCTCTGGCGCGACGCCCCGCTCACCGCCGGCCCCGGCCCCCGTGTCGTACGGCTGACCGGCGCCGACACTCCCCTGCGGCGATCGGTCGTCGCCCGGCTCACCGAGGGCGGAGTTACGGTACTGGCACCGGAACCGGCGTCGGCCCGGAACGGAGCCTCGGAGGAAACCGAGAACACGGCCGCCCCGGACGCCGTGCTGTGGTTCGCCGGGGACACGACCGGGCCGGAGCCGGACACCGGCGCCGCCGTCTCCGCCCTCCGCGAGGTGCTGCGAGCGCTCGGCACGGCTCCCGCCCGCCTGCTGCTGGTCACGGAGAACGCGTGCAGCACCGGCAGCGGCGACGCCTCCGCCCGCACCCGCCCCGCCCAGGCCCTCCTGCACGGTTTCGCCCTGGCCATGCCCGAGGAGCTCCCGGGACTCTCGTCCCTGAGCGTCGACCTGTCCTCCGAGGACGCGCTCGACGCGCAACTCACCGCTCTGGAAGCCGAGTTGCACACCACACCACTCGGCTCCGGCGCGGGCGGCACCGTCGCCTGGAGGGCGGGCCGCCGACTCACCCGTACGCCTGCGGCCGCACCCCTCGTTCCGCCGATCTCCCCGGCGCCACTGCCCCCGAACGGCACGTACCTGATCACCGGCGGTGCAGGCGGCCTCGGCTCCGCGCTCGCCCGTGACCTCGCACAACGCGGCGCCCCGACCCTCGTCCTCACCGGCCGGACCCCCACCCCACCGCGCGCGCTGCTCACCGAACTACGCGCCCTCGGCGCCCGCGCCCGCTACCAGGCGGCCGACGTCGGCGACGCGGACGACGTCGACGAGCTCATCGCCGGCCTGCCGCCGCTGACCGCGGTGTTCCACGCTGCGGGCACGGCCCGCCCCGGCAGTCTGCGCGCCAAGTCGGACCACGAGATAGAAGCCGTACTCGCCGCGAAGGTGCACGGCACCACCATGCTCGCCGAGTCCCTGCGCCGGCACGGCCAGAAGGACGCCCTCCGCATCGTCTTCTCGTCCGTCTCCGCCGTACTGCCCGGCCTGGCCGGCGCCCTCGGTGACTACGCCGCCGCCAACTCCTTCCTCGACGCCTTCGCCACCGCCCAACGCGCCGCCGGCCGCCCCTGGCAGACGATCGCCTTCGGCCCCGTCACCGACACGGGACTGGCGAGCGGAACAGGCGCCCGGAGCCGACTCCGGCCTCACGGGCCCGCACGCGCCACGGCCCCCATGACCGTAGAGGCCGCCCTTGCGGGCCTCCACGCGGCGGTCGGCCTGGACGCGGCGCACGTCCTGGTGACGGGCGTGGACGTCACGGACCCCGCACCCGTTCCGACAGGGGCAGGCTTCAGCACGGCCCACCCGCACACCACCGGCCGACGCGACGACCCGAACCAGCCGCCCGCCCACATCGACCGTGCCCCCTCCGACGACACAGCCGCCCGACGCACCGCCACCGCTCCGTACCCGATCACCGCCGTCATACGCCGGCTCCTGGCCGACGCCCTGCACCGCTCCCCGCAGGACATCGGCGACGACGAACAGTTCCTCACCCTCGGCCTGGACTCGCTCAGCGCCGTCGACCTCGCCCGCCGCCTGGAACGCGAAATCGGCCGCCCCCTGCCGGCCACCCTTTTCTTCGAGCACCGCACGATCGGCGAACTGGCAACCCACCTGGCGACCACCGAGCCACCGAGGGCGAACCCCACCCCGTACCCGCCTGGCCCGACAACCACGACGACCACGGCCGAGGGCCGTCGCACCCTCCCCCTCACCCCCCTCCAACTCGCCTTCCACACCACCGAAACCCTCCACGAGGGCATCACCGCCCACGGCTACGTACGCCAGAGCGTCAGCGGCCCCCTCGACGCCGTCCTTCTGGGCCAGGCACTGGCCCACCTCGCCGCCCGCCACCCGATGCTGCGGATGCGGATCACCGACACCTCCGCCCGCCCACGCCAGTACGCGGCACCCGCCGGTCCCGTCGACACGGCACCTCGCTGGTACGAGGTCCGGGAACCGCAGGACCTGGCACAGCTGGAGCAGACCCTGTGCAACCGCCCGTTCGACCTGACGACGGAGGACCCGGTCCGAGCCGTCCTCGTCCACGACGGTGACGACACGGACCTCGCCCACCTTCTCCTGGTCGTCCACCACGCAGCCGTCGACGGCTACAGCCTCAAACTCCTCGCCGAGGAGCTCTGGTCCCGCTACACGGCCCTCGCGCGCGGCGACGACGCATACGAGAGGAGCGACGCGCTGCCCGCAGCCCAGGCCGAGTTCGCCGACTACGTGGCTGCCGTCACCACCGAGCGCCAGTCCCCGGCGTTCACACAGGACCAGCGGTACTGGCGCGACCGCCTCGCCGAGCACACCCTCGCCACTGCGACGGCACCCCTCTCCCTGCCGTACGACGGCGATCCCGAAGTACCCCCCGTCCCTCCCCTCACCCACCACCGCACCGGCATCGACGAGGAACTGACCGCCGCACTCCGCGAGACCGCCGCGCGCAACGGGGTCTCGTTGTTCCACCTGTTGCTGGCGGCGTACGGCCGTTGCCTGGCCCGGTGGAGCGGGCGGCGGGCCGTCGCGGTCAACGTGGCGCGAGCCCGACGGGAGTCGCCGATCGTCGGCATCGAGCGGCTGGTGGGGCCGCTGGCCGACACGCTGCCGGTGTTCGTGGACGTCGACCCCGACGAGCCGGTCATCTCGCTCGCCGACCGGCTACGGCGGATCTGGCGGGAGGCCGAGGCCCACGCGACCCTGAGCAGCACAGACTTCGCCCGGCTACTGGCCGAACTGCGGCCCGCCAGGGGCCCGGCGCCACGCACCGCGGCCGAGGCCGGGTTCAGCCTCGCCCGCTTCCCTGTGGTCCACGGCCCCGACTGGCCGGTCACCGTCACGCCCACGGCCGCGGCCACCGCGTCCGCCGCCACCCGGCTCGGCCTGCTGTGCTGGGAGGCCGACGCCGCGCTGCGCCTGTCGTGGAACTACCCGGCCCGCCTGTTCCGCCCCGAGACCGTACGCCGCCTCGCCGACGAGTACGTCACCGAACTGCGCGCCGCCGTAACCGGCCCGTCAGCCACCCCGGTCTCCGCCGCACGCGCCTCAACCACTCCGATCTCCGTCGCGGACAGCGCGGACAGCGCAGACACTGCGGACTGCACGGACGGCGGCGGGGTCGTGGCCCGCCTGTGCGCCCGGTTCCGCGCCACGCCCCAGTCCATCGCCGTCGCCACCGACGGCCGGACCACCCTCACCTATGCCGCCCTCGACACCGCGTCCGCCGCCCTCGCCGCCCGGCTGCGCGCCCATGGTGTACGCCCCGGCGACCTGGTCGGACTGCTCACCGAACCCGGCGGCACGGACACGGTGACCGGAGTCGTGGGCATCCTGCGGGCGGGCGCCGGATGGGTGCCGCTGGACGCCACCCACCCCACCGCCCGGCACCGGGAACAGTTGGCCCGCACGGCAGTTCGCGTACTGGTCTGCGACGCGGCGACCCACGAAGCCGCCACCGGCCTGGACGGGATCACGCCGGTCAGCACTGCGGAATCCGTCGACGCCGCACCGCTCGTCGCCCCAGGAGACGGCGACCCCGGCCCCGAGGCCATCGCCTACGTCATCTTCACCTCCGGCTCGACAGGTCGGCCCAAGGCCGTCCCCATCACCCACCGGTCGATGACGAACTACCTCGACTGGTCACTGGCCACCTTCGGCTACGGCCCCGGCGACCGGCTCGCACAGACCGCTTCGGTCTGTTTCGACGCCTCCGTACGGCAGTTGCTGGCGCCTCTGCTGAGCGGCGCAACGGTGCACACCCTCTCGCGCGACCTGCTGCGCGACCCCGAGGCGCTGCTCGACCGCGTCGTCGAGGACCGCATCACGGTGTGGAGCTCGGTCCCGACGCTGTGGGAACGCCTACTGACCGCCGCCGAGGAACGCACCCGCCAAAACGGCGTGGCCCCCGACCTCTCCGCCCTGCGCTGGGTCCACGTGGGAGGCGAGGCCCTGCCGGCGGCCCACGTACGCCGCTGGTTCGACCTCGTCGGCACCCCCACCGGCCACACCCCTCACCACCCGGGCCCCCACCGGATCGCCAACCTCTACGGCCCCACTGAGGCCACCATCAACGCCACCTGCCACATCATCGACACCCGGCCCGCCGACGACGTACGCCACCTGCCCATCGGCCGCCCGATCGCCGGCACTTACCTGACGGTGATCGGCGAGGACGGCCGCGAGCGCGCCCCCGGCGAATCCGGCGAACTCCTCATCGCCGGAACCGGCCTCACCCCCGGCTACCTGGGAGACCCCCACCTCACCAGCGCCGCCTTCACGGAGAGGGACGGCCGCCGCTGGTACCGCAGCGGCGACCGCGTCCGCCGTACGGCCGAAGGGGTACTGGAGTTCCTGGGCCGACTCGACGACCAGGTCAAGGTCCGCGGCCACCGTGTGGAACTCGGCGAGGTCGAGGCCGCCCTGCTCGCTCACCCCGGCGTGGCCCGCGCGGCCGTCCTGCTGCTCGACGGACGGCTCGTGGCGTACGCGGAGCCCAGGACCGGTGCGTACACCCTCGACCCACGCGAGGTGCGCGCCCACCTCTCCCGCACCCTGCCCCCGTACATGCTCCCGGCCCGCATCCACTCCTTGGCGGCCCTGCCGCTCACCGGCACAGGCAAGATCGACCGCAACCGGCTCACGCTCCGGAAGGAGCCCACGGACACCGAATCCCCGGGCAGGCCTCCCGCGACCCCCACCGAGCTCCTGCTGGCGCGCGCCTGGTCCGAACTGCTGGACGTACCGGAGTCCGGCATCAGCGGCCAGGACGACTTCTTCGCACTCGGCGGCGACTCCATCAGCGTGCTGGAACTGTTCTCCCGCCTGCGCCGCGAACACCCCGTGCTGCCTCGTCCGACCACCGTCTACACGCACCGCACACTGAGCGCCCTGGCTGCCGCCATCGACGCCGGCGCCACGGCCACTAGGGCCACGACGGCCACGACGGCCACGACGGCCACGACCGCGAGTCAGCACCCCGAACCAGTGGCCATCCTCGACCCCTTCGCCTCCTACCCCCTCACGCCCTCCCAACAGGGCTTCCTCCTCGCCGACGCCATCGCCTCCGGCACACCTGACACTCCCGGTGCGACCGGGGCTCACGGCGGCAACCCCGCCTGGCTGGCCCGTTTCCGTATCCGCGGCCTCCTCGACCCGGACCTGTTCCAACGCGCCGTCGACGTCCTCATGGCCCGGCACCCCATGCTCCGCACGGTCTTCCCGGCCGGCGCCCGCCCACCCGTGCAGCAGGAACTCCCGGCCTCTCTACGACTCCCCGTCGAGACGGAGACCCTGGCCGACCCCGGACTACTGGAGGATCGGGCCGCCGAGGAGGCACGCCGCCGCTTCGAACCCTGGGCGTGGCCCCTGCTGCGGCTGCGCCTCTTCACCGTCGCGCCGGAAGAGCACGTCCTTCTCGTCCACGCCCACCACCTCATCGGCGACGGCTACAGCGCGGCGCTCCTCACCCGCGAACTCCTCACCGTGTACGGACGTTTCGAACGCGGCCTCCCCCACGGTCTGGAGCTGCTGCAGTCGACCTTCCGCGACCACGTGCTCCAGCGGACCGCTCACCACCGTCCCACCAACATCCCCCGACCACCGGCCTTGGAACCGCAGGCCCCGGAACCGCAGATCGAGGAGTACCGCGCCCGCCACCACACCCCGTACACCCCACCCGTCCTACGCACACTCCGCTCCGGCGCCCTCACCCCCGGCTTCCACACCACGACCTTCACCCTCGGTGCCGACCGCACCCACGCCCTGCGCGGCCTGGCCCGTACCTGCGGCACCACACTGCACGCCCCGGTCCTGACCTCGTACTACCGCGCCCTCGCCACCCTCACCGGCCGCCGTGACCTGGTCCTCGGCCTGGCCGTCACCGGACGGGACGAGACCACGCGGGACGCCCACCGCGTCTTCGGCCCGTTCAGCGAGGCGGTGGCCTTGCGCCCGGACCTCGTCCCCGGCCTCGTCCCCTCCCCCTCCCTCGCTCCCGTCCCCGGATTCGACGAAGACCTCCGCCGTATGTCCACAGAGTCGATCGTGGCCCGCGCCACCGGCCCCCTGGACCTGCGTACGCCCCAAGGACTCCCCCGTACCGCCCAGTTCTTCTTCACCTTCCTCGACTTCACCGCTCTCGGCCCGCCCCCCGACGCCACTCTGACCCTCCAGGCCGACGACACCGACACCGCGCTCGCCCCGCCACCGGTGGGTACCGACGTCCTCCTTGCCGTACGCCCCTCCCCGGACGGCGAAGGCCTGCGCGTGACGGCCCGCGCGGCGGCGACCGCCCTCACGTCGGGCGAACTCCTCGATTTCGCAGGCGAGTTGAGGAAGCAGCTCGAAGAAGCAGTCATCCAGCGCAGCGACGTCTCCACCCCGGCCTCCCCGGCCCTCGACGCCGCCCTCATCGGATACCTCCCCGCCCCTCACCACCTGGCCGCCTTCGCCGGATTCCCCACCCACGCGGCCCCCAGCCGCGAACACATCCGCGCCCTGCTGTTCCCGGAGGGCAAGGCCAGGCTCCTGGAGAGCGTCACCAGTCCGCTGGGCAGATCCGGTTTCGTCTCACTCCCGCTGTTCGCCGACGAACTGACCGGTCCACTCCCCACCGGCAATCCGACCACCCTGGCCGCCCTCACAGCGCACGCCGTCGAACACGCCGCAACCCTCGGCGCCCGCTGCGTCTCGCTGGCAGGCATGATTCCGTCCCTCACCGGCTACGGCTACGACGTCCTGCGCGAGGCCTCGGCGACCAGCACGACCGCAGGCACCTCCCCAACCCTCACCACCGGACACGCGGCCACGACCGTCGCCGTGGTCAAGACCGTCCACGCCGCCCTCACCGCGACGGACCGCGACCTCGCGGAACTCACCCTCGCCGTCGTCGGCTGCGGATCCATCGGCACGTCATCGCTGCGCCTGCTCCTCGCCCGTAGCCCCCACCCGCCGGCCCGTCTCCTGCTCTGCGACGTGCCCGGCAGCGCACCCCGCCTCCACGACCTGGCCGCGGAACTGGCGGCCGAGCACCCCGCGATGCCCGTGAAGGTCGTCGAGTCGGTCGACGCCAGGGCCCTCCCCACCGAGGTCTACGGGGAGGCCGACGTCATCGTCACGGCAGTGAGCGGCAGCACGACGACCCTGCTGGACGTCGACCGGCTGCGGCCCGGCACGATCGTCGTGGACGACTCCTTCCCCCACTGTTTCGACACCACGCGAGCCCTGGACCGTATGCGTCACGAGCAGGACGTGCTGCTCGTCGGAGGAGGCCTGCTGGCCCTGGACTCGACCGAGACGCACCTGTCGCCGGACCTCCCGGCCGCCGCCCTCACCGGCCATGCCACCGCCCGCACCCAGCACCACCTCACGCTCCACCTCCCCGGCACCCTCGCCTCCTGCCGCCTGGAGTCCCTCCTCCACGCCCACCTCTCCGACCCGGACTCAGGTGGTAGGGAACTCCCCCTTGTCCACGGCCTCGTCGACCTCCCCGGGGCCCTCGCCCACTGGGACGCCGCCGAAGCCGCCGGAGTCCGCCCTGCCCCCCTCCACCTCCTCGACCACGCCGTCCCCCCGGAGGCTCTCAGCGCCCTGCCCCCGGCACGCCGGTCGCACTGAACACCCTCATGCGGGACGCCCGGCCGGGAATTGCCCCTGCCGGGCGTTCACGAGATCCGCTCGGCGGCCTCGGCGAATCCGACGAGGCACGCGGCATCTCGCTCGAGCGATGGGGTACTTGCGTGAGGCCAGGCTTGCCAAGGACTCGCAGATCCTTGGTCAGTCCTCGGCCCTCACCCCCTGCCGGGAGACCGTGACCAGAAGGGTGGGGAATGCGCGAGCTGAAGTTTCCCCGTGTCTGCGAATCAGGGTGTGGAAATACCCGCCGGGCGGCCCAGGCGCACGGGTACACCCGGGGAGTACAGCACACTGACCGGCTCCTGGCGTGGCGCAGGCAGCCCGGCCGCGGTGATCAGGTTCTCCTCGCACGTGACCAGCTCGGCGCGGTGCAGGGGCCAGCGTGGATGGTGGTTGGGGAGATGGGCGGCCCCGCCGAAGAAGGTGTTGTGCATCCCCCAGCGCGCGGTGAGGAAGTGCTCCAGCTCGGTCGGCTCCGCGATGCGTTCACCGGGGCGCACCACGAGACGGCTGTAGGCGCCTCGCGGGCCGGGCCAGCGTCGGGAACTCGTGTAGGTGACGGTTCCGGCGGACCTGCGCACTCTCATCCGGGACCATAGGTACGGCAGCCGGAAGGTGGCCCGTCCCATCGCGACGGGGATCAGCCGTGCCGCGTCCATCGACCGGAATACGACCCCTCGCCGGCCATGACCGTCGACCGAGTACAAACGGACGTTGGTCTCCGGAAACGACCCGAGGTACGGCACCCCTGGCAGCCGGAACCAGCCGACCCGGTGCATCCGGAACGCGACGAGACCGATGTACGTCACCCCGTTGTGCGTGTCGGGAACGGTCCCGCGCGGCAGCAGCCCCGCTACCGCCTCTGGGGCGATGGACCAGTGGACAAAGCACAGGTCGAGCCACTGCTGCGTGAGGAGCGGGAAGGCTATGGCGCCGGGGGCGTCGGGAGTGACTGGGGCTGGCTTGTCCACGGCGCCAGCATGCCAGGCGACCAGGGCGCAGCGCTTCCCGCCCGGGTACGCCCCTCTGGTCCCGGCTGCCCCGGTGCCGCCATTCATTCCGGAAAGAGGGCGCCCACGAGCCCAGTCTGAAAGGGTGGAGCCAGGCGAGGGTCTGTCCGACGACCCACCTGGTTTTGCCCACGCAAGTGCCCTTGACGACTCGGCCGTGGACCGTGGAGGACGGCTTGTGGGCGCTGATCGAGCCGTTGCTGCCGCCTTGGCCCGAGCGGTCTCCGGGGCCGAAGCCGGTGGCGGACAGGCTATGTCTGGAGGGCATTCTGTATGTCCTGCACCAGGACGTCGCTTGGCAGCTCCTGCCCCTGGAGCTACGGTTTGGCTCGGGGCAGACCTGCTGGCGGCGCCTGGACCACTGGCAGCAGGCAGGCGTCTTCGACAGGTTGCACCGCATCCTGCTCGCGGAGCTGAACGCGGCCGGCGAACTCGGCTGGACCCGCGCGTGCGTGGACGGCTCCCACGTCCGCGCCAAAGAAGGGGAGACGCGACCGGTCCATCGCGGGTCGACCGGCGGAAGACTGGCAGCAATCACCATCTGATCTGCGACGGGAAGGGCACTCCGCTCCACGTCATCACGACTGCGGCGAACGTCAACGACATCACGCAGACTCTCGGCCTCGTCAACGGCATCCCGCCGGTGGCCGGGCGTTGAGCATCGGGCCGTCCCCGTCGACGCCCCGAGTCCATCCTGGGCGACAAGGCGTACGACTCCCGGGTAGTCCGCCGTGAACTGCGCACACGCCGGATCGTGCCGGCCATCTCCCGCGAAGGCGCCCCGACCATCAAGGGCCTGGGTAAACCCCGCTACGTCGTCGAGCAGGCCTTCGCCCTCCTCCACCAGTTCGAACGCCTCGCCATCCGAGGGGAACGACGCCTCGAACTCCACGACGCCTTCGTCTCCCTGACACTCAGCCTCACCTGCTGACGACGCCTCAAGAAGGCCCACCCAGGACCCTTTACGAGCTCTTGCCGCCGCCATTCGCTGCTCGTCCACAGGGCAGCGGGACGGCTCCGTGTGATGAGCGGGCCGTGTTCACTGCCGTGGTGTACGTGCGTACTGACCAGCGGTTGTGCTGGGCGGCATCAAAGAGACAGAACCTAGCCCGCAACCGGATCAACAAGACGGAACTTGCCCGCCGTTCGGGGCTGGGGCGTACTACGGTGTCGGAGGCCTTCCAGTCCGACGGGCCGCTGCCTCAGCCCATGCAGTGGAGGCACTGGCCCACGCCTTGAAACTGGATGACGGGGAGTTGCTGCGGTTGCAGCGGGACGCGGCCCAGGGCCGGGGGCGGCAGGTTCCGGGTCGTCCATTTCCAGGAACGGAGCCGCACGCCCTGGAGGTTCATCCGGCCGGGCCTGGCAACATCGCTGCCGGCAACGCGGCGCCGGGGCCGGCTGCCTCACAGCCTCTGTGACTTACCGATCCGTGCGGGTGAGCCAGCGGCGGATCGCCCGGCGCCGGGCGGATCCCGCCCGCTGCGAAGATCGCGACCCGTCCGGATCTTCGAGAGGAAGCCACTCGTGCGCTCCATCCGCTCCATCGGCGCCGCCGGGCCGCTCCGTTCCCCTGGACTTGATGATCGAGGGGGAGGGCCAAGGGATGAGCGAACGCGGCGCCTTACGGGGTGCGAGTCTTGATGTGGGTGGTGATCGCGACCGCCCAGCGCCCGGTCGGCTCACGTCATGGTGACCACCGAGTACCTGTCGCTCGCGGAGCTGTCCCACGAGACGTCGACCCGGCAGCGCACCGGCTGGCCGGTGGCGGTGAGTCCGCTGGCCGTGATGGTCCCCGACGGGTCGGCCGTGGTGCTGAACAGGCCCCCGGCGGGCGCAGCCCCGCCCCGGGTGAATCCCAGAGTGCCCGGCGCCGCGGTAGTGGGATAGAACACCGCGTCCCCCGTGATCGTGTAGGTCCCTCGCGTGGTGTTCACGCGTTTCCTTCCCGGGATGATGGAGGGCAGGCCGAAGGTGTCCTCCGCGCCGTCGGAGACGTTGCCCTGCGCGTCGACCTCCCACAGCTCCCAATAGCGGCCGACCGTGGCGTTCACGGTCGAGCTTTTTGCCGTGACGTAGGCGTCGATGGCCGTACTCGGCAGGGCGGTCCACGCCTGACCGTCCCACTGCTCCACGGCGAAGACCCGATTGATCTCCTGGACGATCACCCCCTGCTGAGGAGGGTGGACGCTCAACTGCCGCCTGCGTTCGAAGCCGCCGCACTCGCCTTCCAGATCGTCTGCCGTCAGGTGCGTGAGGGCGACCTGTGTCGCGACCGGCGCAGCAGGGGTGGTCGCCGTTGGGGCACGCTGAATCGGCGCCGGCGAGTGGTCATCCGTCCGTGATCCCCCGAGAGACACCAGGCCGGTTCCCGGGAAGGGTCGGGCCACCGGTGCGGGCAGCGGGCGACGCAGGGCCTCGGTGGCGTTCGCCTCGGCCGCGCGCTCGAAGCGGTCGGAGGGGCTCGACACCCGGAGTCCCGATCCGATCTCGGTGCCGGCCACCGGGCCCTGCCGCTGCTGGATCACGTGGGTGAGTTCGTGAGCGAGGGTGTGGTCGTCCGAGCCGCCGCGGCCGAGCACGACGTGGTCGCCCGAGGTGTAGGCGCGGGCGCCGATCTCGGCCGCGGACCGGGCTGCCGGGGCGCCGTCGTGGACGCGCACGGCACGGAAGTCCGCCGCCAGCCGCGACTCCATCTCGGTGCGCACCGGTTCGGCCAGCGGCCGGCCCGGGGAGCGCAGGACGTCGTGCACGCTGGAGCGCTGTACCGGTGCGGCCTCTGCCTCGGCGTCCGTACCGGTCGCGGTGTCCCGTCCGCCGCCGGAGGGGTGGTGGACGTGCCGCTGTTGCTGGATCCTCCGGGCGACCGCCGCGTTGCCGACGGTGGTCTGGAGGAACAGAGCCGATGCCGGAGTCATCGGTGTGTCCGCCCGGACCTCCTGATCCGTGACGGACGCCAGGCGAGCGCTCCGGCGGTCGGGCGCCGCCGAATCGTTCCGCGGGTTCTTCGTGTGTTCGTGCACAAGCCCCTCCTGCCGCCACGGCACCCACTCCACGCGGATGCCCGTAGCCAGGGCTTATCAGGCACCGACGCGGCGGAGTAGGGCCGGGAGGGCACACCACGGGCACTCTCTGTGCCCGGCAGGATCAGGACGTTGCCGCGCTCCGAGGTGAAGGTGACGTTGTCCCGGTAGAGGGTGACGATGTCGTCGTACCGGCTGAGTGCCGCGAGTGCTGCAAAATCGCGGCTGCTAGATAGATCGGTTCTCTCGGAGTCGGTCGAGGCGTGCGATGACCGGGCCCGCCGTGACACCGTGCAGCACGACCGAGGCCAGCACGGTGAAGGTCACCACTGCCCACAGCTCCCGCTGCGGGACAGCGAAGCCATGCTGGCCCAGGGCGTAGGCAAGGTAGTACAACGAGCCGATGCCCCGGACGCCGTATGCCGCGACGACCCAGCGTTCCCGGCTCCCCAGGGAGCTCCGCAGCAGTCCGGCCCACCCCGACAGCGGCCGGATCACCAGCAGCACCACGCATGCGGTGACCGCGCCCCGCCACGTGAGAGCGGACAGGCCGCCCAGCGCGATGAAGGCACCCAGCAGGAACAGCACGGCCGCAGTCAGCAGGCGCTCCACCTGCTCCATGAAGTCGTGCAGGACGTTGTGGTAGCCGTGTGCTCGCTCGGCGGCCCGGATGGCGCACGCGGTGACGAACACCGCCAGGAAGCCATAACCCCCGGCAAGCTCCGTCACTCCGTAGGACAGGAAGGTGGCGCCCAACGCGACGAAACCCTCCCGGTGCTGCGACAGCCGCAGCGCCCTTGACCGTGTCCAAAAGAAGAGCCAACCGAGCAGCCGCCCCATCAGTAGCCCGCCCAGCGCACCGACAGCGCACTTGAACGCGAAGTCCTGCAGGGCCCACGGACCGATCCACTCAGCCGACCAGCCGCTGCCTGCGGCGGCGGCCAGCCCCACGGCCGCGTACGTCAGCGGAAACGCGAGTCCGTCGTTCAGGCCCGCCTCACTGGTGAGAGCGAACCGCACCTCGTCCTCATCGTGTTCGTCATCCGTGGGCTCGCCCACCCGCACTTCCGCTGCGAGCACCGGATCTGTGGGCGCCAGGACAGCCCCCAGCAGCAGCGCGGCGGCCGGGGGCCAGTCCAGCAACCACCAGGCCACCAGCGCGGTGGTCACGAACGTCAATGGCATGGTGACACCCAGCAACCGCCAGGTCGCGCCCCACCGGTGCCGCCCGAAGGGCCGGTTGAGCGCCAGCCCCGCACCCATCAACGAGATGATCACCACGACCTCGGTGACATGCTCGGCCACCACCCGGTCATCCACCGGATCGATCACGGGCAGCGGCAGGGGCAGCAAATACACGCCGACGCCGCACAGCAGGAAGACCAGCGGTAGCGACAGCGGTCGTCCGGCCAGGACACGAGGCAGCACGGCCGCGAGCAACGCGCCGACCCCCAGCCACGCAAAAACCGCGTCCGCACTCGTCACCGGTATGGCCCGCCCCTCGCGTCACCGTGGATCATTGGGTATGCCCTGCCGGGCGTTCCGGTCGAATATCCCGCATCACGCAGGTCATGCCTGACAACGAGCGGCCCTGCCCCAGCCGTCGGCTGGGGCAGGGGTGGCTTCCTGGAGGGGAGACCCACCTCCGGTCGGCGAAGGGGACGCAGCATCCCAGCCGCGCCGTGGCCTCGTGCTGGGGTGCGCGCTGGCGATCCGGGACGCCGAGAGAGGCCGTGGTCGCGCCGGAGATGCTCGATCAGGTGCGGTTGCCGCTGAAGGCGGCGGCTGCCGAGATCCCTGCTCAAGCCGGGATACTGAGTCAGCGTATCTGGCACCGCCCCCGACGGCATCGCGGGCACTTTCCCGCGGATAGCGTCCAGGTTTCTGCCGCCACTCGGCGCAGCCGCGGCACCGGGCCGGCCCCGGCCGGTGCGGTCCTGTGCGGACTGCGGGTGCTGGGGCATCGCCAGAGAGGAAGACCGTCCCGATGGCCACGGCGTGGAAGACCTGTGCCGCGCATGCCTGGCCTACGTGCGCGAGGCTGGGCTCCGTGTGGGGAGCGAGGAAGACCGACGCCCTCTCGGATGAGGTAATTGCCGAGGTCGTCGAGTTAGGCGCTGCGCAGATCGGGAAGTCGCAATTCATGAGAGTGCTGGCGGATCTTCGTGAGGGTGATCACCGGTTGACTCGGTGGGTGGCGTCGTGGCGGTCCCCCTCCGTACGCAGGCTGCTGCCGGCGGTGGAGGCGACGGCGGAGCACACCAAGCTGTGGTGGGGTGCCGCCGCCGTCATGTCCACCGTCGGGCGGCGGGGGCGCAGGGCCGCGACCGCCGGCCTGGCGAGCATGGCCGTGGCGGAACTGGCCTCCAACTGTGTCCTCAAGCAGATATGGCATCGGCGCCGGCCGCCGAAGGAATGGATCTCGCACCCGGAGGTCCATGACCGCCCAGACTCCTCGTCGTTCCCCTCCGGGCACACCGCTGCGGGCGTGGCGTTCAGCGCCGCAGTGGCAGCGGTGTGGCCCTGGGCGGGCGCGGTGTCCGCGGTGCCCGCCGTCTTGGTGGCGGTCGAACGTGTACACACGGGCGCCCACTACCCCTCCGACGTCGCCGTCGGCGCCGCGACCGGTCTGGCCGCAGCCGCACTGGTACATCGTGCTCCCCGTCTGGCCCGGCGCTTGCTGCTGTGACAGCCGACCGAAACGTGGTCGGCCGTGTACCCCGCGGAGGCGGGGTATCGCGTCCAGCAGCAACATCAGCCGAGAGACATCGTGACGATTCCCGCCGGTCAGCCAGACGGCCGGCGGAGTGCCAAGCCGGTCGACGATCAAGTGGTGTTTGCTGCCCGGCCGAGCCCGGTCGACCGGCGAAGATCCGGTGTGATCCCCCCCCGCAGCTGGTGTTGGGCCGGCCGCCGGCGTGGCGCTCGCTGCAGCGGGACATCCGCGACCTGACCTTGCGAGTGCTGACCCGGTGCCGCCCCGGCGGAAGCAGGCCTGTCAGGATCCGGTGGCCGAGCATCCCGAGGAGTGGGTCCCGATCGGTGTCCGCGGGATGACGCCGGTGGCCTGGATCACTTGGTCGCGGGCGGTGTGGAGCGCGATACCGAAACAGCAGCAGTCCCGGTCGGTTCCGGGGAGGGACTCAGCGGCGGCGACCATCACGGTGCGCAGGGCCTGGTTGAGCGTGAGCAGGGACCACATCTCCTGCTCGATGCCTGCCGGGTCGCCCGAGCGCAGGTTGCGCCCGTTCATGATCGTGTGGCGGAGTGCGCAGTACGTCGATTCGTGCTCCCAGCGCTGGTGGTGAGGATCGGCGTGCGCCGGTTGCTGCGTAGCCCGGCCCAGGACCTGGGCGCCGGTGTCGGTGACAGCCGCGAGGAAGGCGTTGCTGTCGGATCCCTTGTCCCGCAGCATCAGCATGTCCGGCCGCAGCAGGTGCAGTAGCCGGTGAGCGCAGCTCGTCACCCTCGGCGGTGGGGGCGAACACGGCGCCGTTCGGGGGCCGGTCTCGACCAGCGTCACCGCCTCCAGCGTCGGATAGCCGTGCTGCGAAGTCCTCCCCAACCAGGCCCGGTTCCGCTCGGATGCGGGGACTCGCAGCGAACTGCAGCCGTCGAACGACACCATCCGGTAGGCACTGAAACGCCCCCCTGGCGTTGTCGGCAGGGCCGGCAACCCGGCCAGCACCCCGAACAACGCCCGCACAGGTGTGCTGCCGATCCGTCGGCGCAGATCACGCAGGGCCTTCGCCGACGGACAGACCACGGGCATCCCGGACAGACCAACGGTCAGCTTGTCCCTGACGAGGCGATAGCCGACCTCGGAGGACAGGCACATGGCCAGCAGGAAGTAGCCCCGGCTCGCGAGGGCCGGTCACACAGCTGCCGCTGTACTGCTCTCGCCTCCGCAAGGACCACGTCCACGAGCTCGAACGGCACGACGGCCCTTGGGCCGAACGCCACCCGGGCCGGAGGGGCAGGTTACGGCAGACGGTTGACGAGTTCGGCCTGGAACAGCGTGGTGGTCGATTCGACCGTCATCGACTTCTGGTCGCGGAAGTCGTAGCAGGCCGCGCTGGCCCACACCACGTACGTGTAGCCGACCGGGGCACTGACGGGGATATCGGTCCACTCCCCCGGCTTGACGAAGGTGCAGGTGTTGCTGACGCGGGTGCCGTCGGGCTTGATGACAAAGGCAACGACGGAGTCGGCGGGACCCGCGGCCCCATTTGCGTTGGTCACCTTGACCCGCAGGGTGAAGGCCTGGTCGGCGGCGGCTTGGGCCGCGGGCGCCTGGATCAGAGCCACACTGGCCAGTGTGGCGGTCAGCAGGCCCGCCGTCTTGGCGGCGCGGCGTCGCAAAGCGCTCACGTTCGGATTCCTCTCGTGGGGGGGCGAAGGTCATGTCATGCACATGACTAATCTGGAAGATCCTAGACGGCCGCTCGCGCGTCACACAATCCGCTCGGCACGAAGGTCGTTCGAGCGTCTTTCAACCTTGCAGTTCCCGGGGTTGGAGCGGGTCGCGGTTACCGACCCTTTTCGGGTTGCCCTCGAGTGGTGTCGCTGGGTGATCCCTGCGGTATGCCGGTGTTATGCGGTGCGCGGAGCCGTGCACGAAGGAGGTCTGTCCGCGGGTAAGAGCACCGCGGCGGTGCAGGACGGTTGCTGCCGCATTCGGTAGGTGTGGTCGTGGAGTCCGTCGAGCGAGTGGCCGAGGCAGTCACGTTTCGTACTCGTGCCGGACGCTCCCGGCGAGATGTACGTCCGGGCGGGTGCACGGGCGGTACCGGCGCCGCCTCGCTGACGCACCCACCGGCGCGGCCCCCGTCGCGATCGGGTTCTTGGCGCGGCGCTTCACGTGCCTCAACTCCCGTTGCCCGGCGATGATGTTCGCCGAACAGATGCAAGGGCTGACCAGCCCTCACACCCGCTACCCCCACTGCTTCGAACGGTGCTCACCTCGATCACCCTGACACGGGCGGGCGGTCCATGCTGAGGCGCGGCTTGCCGGCGCGTTGAGCATCCGCGTGGCGAAGGACACCCTCCCGCATCTCCTTCGCGCCGTCCCCGAATCGCCTCCGGCCCAGGTCAGAGTGCTGGGCGTGGACGATTTCGAGTTACGTAAGGGTGATTCGTACGTGACCATCCTCATCAACCTGGAGGCCCGCCGACCGCCCGATGTGCTGCCCGACCGGCGCGCCGCACCGCTGGCCGACTGGCTGCGCGGTCACCCCGAGACAAAGGTCATCTACCGGAACCGGGCCGGCGCCCACACGAAGGACGCCCGCACCGGCGCCCCGCAGCCGAAGCAGATCGCACAGACGGGTGGCATCTGTGGCGGAACCTCGCCGAGGCTCTGGAGAAGACGGTCGGCACCAGCCACAGCTGCATCCTGGCCGCGTTGGTGACACCCTTTGCGGCTGTCATCAGTCACGGAACCCAACAGAGAGCACGTACGGAGAGCCGCTTCCGTCTGCTGGAGCCTTGGGGGGCCAACACCCGCACGGGCCCCGGCCATCGCTACTGATCCGCCGAACGCGCGAGGCCCCGTCTGCGTAAAAGCAGGTGCGCCGGGGCAGGACGCATCGCACGGTACAGAGATCGCCCTGGGTCGGCGCGCTTATTTCTCAGGCGGGGGAACGAGCGCCGCCCATCGCCATGCTCGAAGGTTTGAGCGGGGAACTGGCGCCGCTGATCAGGAATTGCGTGCCGACGCTCCACACCGGTTTCGCCCAGCCCGACAACTACTGGGCAGGGCTTCGAAACCGCACGGTGAGTGGTGGTAGTGGGCCGGAGTCCGCGGATCTGCGCCGAGGCTCCGATGGACGCGCCCATCGGAGCCTCAACGCCGTCAGCCCAGGCCGAACCGTTCGGCGTGCACCTGCAGGTGGGGAACCTTCAGTCCGTGCAGGGAGCTGAGCACTGCCGAGGTCATCGCGGGCGGGCCACAGACGTACACGTCGCGTTCGGCCAGGTCGGGAACCAGAGCGCGGAGACTCTCCGGCTCGAACGGCGCGCTGCCCTCCCCCGTACGGCCCGTGAGCAGGTGCAGCTGCCCACCGAGGTCCGCGACCAGAGTTCGTACCTCATCGACCAGCACGGCGTCGTCCTCGCTGCGCACCCGGTAGAGCACGACGACATCGCCGCCCGCTTCCTCCTCCAGCAGGGCGCGCACCGGCGTGATGCCCACTCCTCCGGCGATCAGCAGTGCGCCGGGCCGTGTCCGGTGCAACGAGGTGAACGCCCCGTACGGCCCCTCGACGAACGCGCGGCTCCCGACCGGGAGGTGCCGCAGGCCGGCGCTGGTGCTGCCGACCGCCTTGGCCGTCAGGCGCAGTGTGCGGCCGTCGGGTGCCGCCGACAGCGAGAAGGGGTTCGCCAGCCACCAGTGGTTGTGACCGGGAAACCGCCAGATGCAGAACTGGCCCGCCCTGGCCGGCAGCCTGTCGAGGTGCCGGCCGGTGACGTGCACCGACACCACGCCGTCCGACTCCGGCACCACCGCCACGACCTCGAACCGGTGATAGACGTTGCGCCACAGCGGCATCACGATCCGCCCCGCGACCAGGGCACCGAACGCGAACAACCACAGGGCCCACCAGTAGGTCATCGCGGGCGCGGAGGAGCTGAACGTCGTGGTCTCCTGC
>NZ_BMMU01000037.1 GCF_014646095.1 Streptomyces lacrimifluminis
CCAGCTCGACACCGCGATCGTCCAGAACGGCAAGGGCGACCTCGCCGCCCTCCTCGCCGGCAACGACACCTGGACGGTCGGGCGATCCGCCCGGCTCTTCTGACCCCACCGCAACCGCCCGACCGCCGTATCCCGGGAGAAACAGCATGGCGTATGTGATCGCTCAGCCCTGTGTCGACATCATGGACAAGGCCTGCATAGACGAATGCCCGGTCGACTGCATCTACGAGGGCCCGAGGAAGCTCTACATCCAGCCCGACGAATGCGTCGACTGCGGTGCCTGTGAACCCGTCTGCCCGGTGGAGTCGATCTTCTTCGAGGACGACGTCCCGGACAAGTGGAGCGACTACCGGAAGGTGGACACCGAGGTCTTCGCCGGCCTCGGTCAGCTCGGCGGAGCGAGCGCGGTCGGACCGCTCGCCGCCGACCATCCCCTGGTCTCGGCGCAGGCCGCGCAGGCCGCGTAGCTCGTCGTACAGCCCGGGTGTCCGGCCGTCGGGCAGCCGTCGGACGGCCTGATTCCGCTGTGGTCCAGTCCCGTTCCAGGCCGGGTACAGGCCAGATACAGGCCGATACCAGTGGTCCAGGACACCGTGGAGGCGGTGGCGGAATCCTTTCGCCACCGCCCCGTGGCGTTGTGCGCGCCGGCCACGCGTCTCGCGCACTCCGGGCAATCCCAGAAGGAGTTGGAATGGACATCACCTTCATACCTCAGCCCGCCGCATCCGCGTCGGGCTCCAAGGGGTTCACCGCACCGCTCCACCTGCTGCACAGACCCGTCACACCGGAGGGATTTCTGCTGGACGCCACGCCTCCGGTGGAACAGCACTTCGCGCTCTCCGCCGAACTGCCCAGCGAGCACGAGACGTTCAACGACGGGCCGGGCACCTTCCACGATCTGCTCTTCGTCGCCGAGACCCTCCGCCAGGCGACACACTTCGTCGCACACCAGTACTTCCGGGTGCCCGCCGAACGCCCCGCGGTCTTCGTCTCCAGCGGGCTCGACGTCCTCGACCTCGCCCCGTGGCGCCGCACCGGCCGGCCGGCCCACATGACGCTGGACATCACCCTGGCCCCCGTGGACGTCGTCAACGGCGTCCCGCGCGGCCTCGACTGCCGGGGCGACGTGGCGATCGACGGAGTCAGCTGTGGGAGCGCTTCCGCGCGGCTCCAGTTCCTGATGCCCCAGGTGTACCGGTCGCACCGCGCGGCAGGGCGCCAGGAGAGTCTGCGGAGCACCGCACCGCTGGTACGCCCGCTGGCCGCCATGACCGTCGCCGGCCAGGAGGCGGCGCTCGCCGTGCGGCCCGAGTCGGTCGGGCGCGACGACCCGCGCAACGTGGTCGTGGGACCCCCGCTGTGGGCACCGTACGGGGAGTTCGTCCTGCCCGTGGCCTGCGAACCCGGCCACAAGGTCTTCGAGGCCGACTCCGGAGGCCACGTCCCCGGGCCGGTCTTCCTGGAGGCCTCCCGGCAGGCATCGCTGCTCGCCGCCGCGGAACTGCACGGCCTGCGGCCCGCCCACGCCATGCTGACCCGGTGGCGGGCGGCCTTCCGTGGTTTCGGGGACGCCGACCTTCCGCTGACCTGCACGGTCGCCACCGAGGACCCGGTCCGCGACGGAACGGGCCGCCCCAGCGTCCATACCCGGCTCGCCTTCAGCCAGGGCAGCCGGGTCCTGTGCACCGCCACGGCAGTCCTGCTCCAGGACTGCTGACCGGCCGCGGGTGCCCGGACCGGCGCTCCCCTCTCTCCCACTCGCCGTCATGATCAAGGAGCTCTCCGATGCGTTTCCGCGTACTGGGGCCGGTGAGCCTGTCGCCCCGCACTCCCTCCGCCGCGAAACCCCGCGCCCTGCTGGCCACCCTGCTCGTACAGGCCGGTGAAGTGGTGCCGGTGCACAGCCTGATCGACGAGCTGTGGGGGACGGAACCACCCCGCACCGCGACCACCACTCTCCAGGTGTACGTGTCCCAGTTGCGCAAGGTGCTCGCCGGCGACGGGAGCGCGGGACGCGCCGGAGAGCTGCTCACCCGGGCCCCCGGATACCTCCTGACGGTTTCCGATCAGGAGTTCGATCTACCCTGCTTCGAACGGCTGCGGACCGAGGGCCGCACGGCGTACCAGGAGGGGGACTTCGGCCGCGCCTCCCGGCTGCTGCACGAGGCGCTCGCCCTGTGGACGGGCCAGGCCCTGTCGGGGATCCCGCACGGTGTGCGGCTGGAGTCCGCCGCCATCCGCCTGGACGAGCTGCGGATGGAGGTCCTGGAACAGCGGATCGTCGCCGACCTGCGGCTGGGCCGTCACCAGGAGCTCGCCGGGGAACTGCTGGCCCTGGCCAACGAGCATCCCTTGCGGGAGACCCTGCACGGGCACCTCATGGTGGCGCTGTACCGGACGGGCCGCGGATCCGACGCGCTGCGGGTGTACGGGCGGCTGCGCCACTCCCTGGTGGAGGAACTCGGCGTCGAACCGGGTCCGGGCATGTCCCGGCTGCACGAACGCGTCCTGCGCCGGGATCCGTCCCTGGACTGGCAACCTCCCCGGAACGCGCGTGGCACGAACCCCGACGAGGGGGGCCGCGGCGCCGGCACACCGGGCAGCCAGGGGGCCGCACGGAGTGCGACGGGTACGGCCGACGGACCGCGGCCCGTCCCCGCTCCACCCTCGACGCTGCCCGCCCCGCCCCCCGGATTCGTCGGCCGCCACGAGGAACTGGCTTACGGGGAACGGGCGTTGCGCGGAGGCGCGGGCCGGCAGCCGGTGCGGATACTGGCCGTCTCCGGGCCGGCCGGCGTCGGCAAGACCGCCCTGGCCCTGCAACTCGCCCACCGCACGGCCGACTTGTTCCCGGACGGCCAGCTGCTGATCGGCCTGCGCGGACCGGACGGGCGTCCGCTGAGTTCCTCGCAGGCGGGGGCGGCACTGCTGCGCCGTCTCACCGATGACGTGTCCGGCTCACCGCTCACCGATCCCGAGGAGCTGACGGACCGGCTGCGGCGGGCCGTGCACGGGCGCCGGATGCTGCTCGTCCTGGACGACGCCGCGTCGGAACACCAGATACGACCGCTGCTCCAGTCCGGCGCGGCCGGCGCGGTGATCCTCACCGGGCGCCGTCCGGTCGCGGCCCTCGACGGTGCGCAGCACCTGCGGCTGGACGCGGTGAGGCCGCAGGAGGCGGTGGAACTCCTGCTCGCCGCGGGGGGCGAGCGGATGGCGCAGGATCCGGTGGCGGTCGCCGAGATCGCCCGGCTGTGCGGTTGTTTCCCCCTGGCGCTGCGCGTGGCCGCGGCTGCCCTGACAGCGCGGCCGCACACCACGCCGGCCGCGCTGGCGGGCCGGCTGCACGACGAGCGGACCCGGCTCGGCGTGCTGCGCGAGGGCGGCCTCGATCTGCGCGCGACCCTGCTGACGGGGTATCAGGAAGCAGGTCCCCCGGTGCGGCGGGCGTTCCGTCTGCTGTCCCTGGCCCCGGCTCTCGACTTCACCGGGTGGACCGCCGCGGCCCTGCTCGGCACCGGGCAGGCGGAGGCGGAGGAAACCACCGAGGAACTCGTCCGGGCCCAGTTGCTGGAGGCCCGGACCGACGGCCAGGCGGTCCGCTACGGCTTCCACTCGCTGCTGCGGGTGCTGGCGACCGAGCTGCGGGAGGCGGAGCCGGACGGTGCCCGGACACGGCGGGACGCCGTAGAGAGGCTGGGCCGGGCCTACGTGACCCTGGCCGGCTGCGCGGACCGGCAGCTCGCCCCGGGAAGGGCCTGGAGGGCGTACGCCGACGCCGCGGACCCCTCCCTCGACGCCCCCGCGATCGTCGGCGCGAGCCCGCTGGGATGGTTCCGCGAGGAGGCCACGGGCCTGGTGGAGACGGTGCGGCGGACGCACGCGGAAGGGCTCTGGCCACTGGTGTGGCAGCTCGCCGGGAGCGCCGCCGGATACTTCCACGCCCGCGCCGCGTGGGAGGAGTGGGAGGAGACCCACGAACTCGCCCTGGACGCCGCCCGGCGGGCCGGGAGCGTCGAGGCGGAGGCGGCGATCCAGTACTCGTTGGGCGACCTCGCCTGGCAGCGCCGCGAGGCCGCCCGGGCTCTGCGGTGCTACACCGCTGCGCAGCATACGTTCGAGCTGGTCCGCGACCGGGTCGGGGCGGCGCGCTGCCGGATCGGGGTGGCCGACGTCCTGCTCGGCCAGAACCTGCTGGAACCCGCCGCGCGGCGGTACGGACGGGCGTTGGCGCTCTGCTCGGCGGGCGGGGACCTGCGGGGCGAGGTGGCGGCGCTGAACGGGCTGGCCCTCGTCAACCTGCGGCGTGGCCGTGCGGAGACGGCCGTGCGTCAGCTGGCGCAGTGCGGGCGCGCCGCCGAACAGCTGGGCGACCGCCGCTGGACGGAGTACGTCCGCCGCGCCACGGCCCGTCTGACGGCCGATGCCCTCCGCCGGCCCTCCCCCGCCGCGAACGCGGTCGAGGTCCGCCCGGGAATGTGGCTCATCGGAACGGCCACCCCCACCCTCACCTCAGCGGGAGCCGCGTGACGTCCCACCCCCGGCCCCCCGGTCCCCGGCCGACCGGCTCCCGCCCGGGGACCGGGGGGCGGGCCTGACCGGAGGGCCGGGGAGCGGGCCCGACCGGATCAGGTGACCGAGTGCCGTACCGTCCTGCCGCGCGTCCCGCGGCCGGCCTCCGCACGGATTCCGGGGAGCGTGCCTGATCCCGCGACCGGGCCACATCGGGCGGGGTGACCGGGGGCGCCCCGTCACCACACCCGCGTCCGAGAGCGGCACCGGGCCCCTGCCGCGTTCCCACCGGTCCACGCGGGCCGTTCGGGACACCCCGCCCCACTCGTCACCGTGGCGCTGGAATTGGCCGGCCCGGCGCCCGCCCTCACCGAGCCCGGCATGGAGGCTGCCCGCCGCCTCTCCGCCCCACGGCGTCATGAACTCGACGGCATCACGTCGCGGGCCGCAGTCCTCCCGGGCGAGGGCCGGCGGCTCCGGGAACAGAACCCACTGCCTTGCCTGGTCCTGGTCCTGGTCCTGGTCCTGGTCCTGGTCCTGGTCCTGGTCCTGGTCCTGGTCCTGGTCCTGGTCCGTGGCCGGGTCCGTGGCCTGGTTCGGAGCATTGCCTTGCCCCGGCATGGCTGTGGCCATGCCGGGGGCTGTTCCGGGTTGCCGGGGCGGCCGGGTGTCAGCCGGTGGCTCGGCCCGGGAGGGGATGGGCGGTGTGGGTGGGAGTGCCGGCTCGACGGGTGCGCAGGAGTTGGCGCCACTCCTCGGAGCTGAAGCGGGCGGGCTCGGTGCGGCCGATGAAGTCGTGGAGTACGCCGAGGAAGCGTTCCGGGTCCGTGTGGAACGGGAAGTGTCCCGCCTCCTCGAATATCTCCAGGCGGCTGCCCGGCATGGAGACATGGCCGAGGCCGGCGTGGAGGGCCGGGACGACCATGTCCCGGCCGCCCCAGACCAGCATGGTCGGCATGCCCTGGGTCAGGTAGCAGCGGTCGAGCAGGGTGCCGACCTGCCCACGCCAGTCGACGACGGCCCGCAGGGTCCGTACGAAGGCGCTGCGGGAACTCGCGTCGGGCAGGGCGTCGACCACTCGCATCAGATCCGGCGCGTCGACCCCCAGGCCGAGGTTCAGCGTCTTCATGACCCGGATGACCATCTCCAGCTGCCAACGCACCGTGGGCAGTTGGAGTGCCGACAGCAGCAGTTCGGCACCGGGCAGCGAGGCGGCCCGCAGCAACGGGGAGACCTGGCGGCCGATGCCTCCGCTGCCGACCAGGACCAGACGCTCGCTGCGCTCCGGGAACTGGTAGGCGAACTGGGCGGCCACCGCCCCGCCGAGCGAGTGCCCGACGAGGGTGGCCCGCTCGATACCGAGGGCGCTGAGCAGATCCCGCAGCCCGTTGGCGTACGCCCCGGGAGAGTAGTCGCCCCGGGGTTTGGCCGACGCCCCGTGGCCGAGCAGGTCGGGGACGACGACCCGGTACCGGGCCGCCAGGCCCGGGATGATGTCGGCCCAGGTCGCGGAGGAGTCGCCGATGCCGTGGATCAGCACCACCGCGGTGTCGCCCTTGCCCGCCATCCGGTAGGCGAAGCGGTATCCGTGCAGGTCACGGGTACGGACGCGGATCTCGTTGCGGCCCACCGCGCGCGGTCTCGGCCGCCCCGGCTGGTGGCTGGGCCTGAGGGGCGAGCGGGCGGTGAAGGGGGCGTCGGCCATGGGTCAGGCCTCCTGCGGCATCGGGCGGTGGTCACGGACGGGGTGGCGCGGGACCGGCGCGGACTCGACGACGTTCGGCGAGCCCGGAGACTCGCCACCGCCGGCGCGGCACCCGCTCGGGGCATGGGAGACGACGTTCTGGGCACCGGGGGTGTTCTCGGCACCGGGCTCGGGATCGAGGCCCAGCGAGGCCAGGGAACGCCATGGCAGTGCCTGGCCGGGTGTCCTGTTCCGCCAGGGGGCGAACACCTGGGCCGAGGGGGAGGGAGCGGTGAGGGTGTGCGCGGAGGACATGACAGCCACCTCTGAGTAGGTGTGCGAGGGAACGCCCCGGAAGCGGGCGCGGTGCCGCTGCCCTCGGGAGGAGCGGCGCGTGGACCAGGGGGTGGGGTGAGGCGTGGGGTGATACGGAAGTCCCGTGCGGTGTCGGCCAGGTAGAAACGGCGCGGGAGCGTGCCGGACACCGCGCGGCGGACGGGCCGGGAGACTCAGTCGGCGGGAGCCGGGTGCGGTCGGCGGGAGCCGGCGTCGGCGAAGCCCGCGGCGGCCACCGGGCCGGACGGACTCGTCGCACCGGAAGCGGTCACGCTGGCCGCGCCGAACGGCACGGTCGCGCCCGGGGTGACCGCCACCGCGCCGGGCTCGACGGGCGACCGCCGTGCGCCGGCGGTGGGCAGGGTGCGGCGTCCGCCGACCCGGTTCGTGAGGCGGGCTCGCAGCAGTGACCCGATCAGCCACTTCCGCATGGCGCCCAGGTGCGCCGGGGAGCCGTGGACGTCGTCGAACTCCTTGAACCGCACGCGGGGCAGCGCGGAGCCGAGCAGCTGCCGCTCCGTGGGCGGGATGATCTCGTCCCGGGAGCTGACCACGTAACCGACCGGGATGTCGACCGCGTCCAGGACGTCCGGGCCGAGTACGAAGTCCGCGAGCAGCGCCCGCAGTTCGTTGTCGTCGGCCGCGCCGGTGAGCCGGCACAGCGTCTCGACGGTGATCTCCGGCACCCTCGGCCACCAGACGGGGTCGGTGAAGAACCCGGCCACGGGGGCGCCGACGGTGTGGACGGAGCGGATGCGCGGGTCGTCGGCCGCCGCTCGCAGGGCGAGGTGGCCGCTGAAGCTGAGGCCCAGGACGGAGGTGTCGCTCACCCGGGCGCGGTCGGCCAGCCGGTCCATCAGGAACGGCAGCAGCCGCCAGGAGTCCGCGTGGTAGCGCAGGGTGTTCTCGCCGACGCCGGGCATCTCGGTGGCCACCGCCGCGTAGCCGAGGCGGGCGAGCCGGGGCAGGAGAGGCGCCCACTGCTCCTTGACGCTGACGATGCCGCCCATGATCAGGAGCAGCGGCCGTCGGCGGCGCGTGTCGAGTCCGCTCGTCCAGCAGGCGACCGTGCCGTCCGGGTGGTCGAGCACCATCCGCTCGACGCCCCGCCGGCGACGCCAGTCGTCGAAGGTCCGTACGCAGTTGTCCTGCGCCCGGCGCCGAACGTCGTCGCCGTGGTACGGGAAGCGGGCGAGCGCGTAGCGTCGGCAGGCGTCGAGCGACCGGCCCTCGAAGGCCAGCCGGTCGGCCTCGGCGGTCCACACCCGGGCCCAGGACGAGGGGTGTCCCGGCACGTCGTTGGTGATCCTCGGCAGTACGGCCGCGACCTGGCGTTCGCTGATGCCCTGGCCGCGGGCGTGCAGCCGCGCGAATTCCTTGAGCTCTCCGAGATGGTCCATCGTGTTCTCCGTCTCCTCCGGGATACGGGGGCGATGCCGGGGAGATGCGGCCGGAGGGCTCGGGGCCTTCCTGGTCGTACCGGCTGCGGGCGGGGCTGTCCGCTCGTACGAGGGGCGGGCGCCCGGCCGGGAGGGGGGGATGTCCCCCGGCGGGGCGGCCCGCCCGAGGACGATGCTGGCCGTCGTCACTTAAGCCCTGCTGGCGCACCGGTTGAGCCCCGCTTGTCGTGGCCGGGAGCCCTCCGGACCGTGCGGTCACCAGTCCAGGACCTCGTCCCCTCCACCGGCCCGGACCTCGGACTCCGCGTCGTCGCCCAGTGCCTCGGCGACGGCCGCGACCGTAAGCGGATCGAGCATGGTGTGGGCTGCCGTGTCCCGCGTACCGCCGAAGCCGGCGTCGCTCACCGCGACGCTGACGACATAGCCGCTGTCCACGGAGAAGGTGCGGAACTGCCATTCGACACCGGTGCCGGGTGCCCCGTCCGGAGCCAGGACCCTGGCGGGCCGGCCGTCGCCGCTGAAGCCGAAGTCGGTGAAGCGGAAGCGCAGCCCCTGCCCGATCGCCTTGCTGTAGGCCTCCTTGAGCGTCCACATGCGCACCAGTGCGGCGCCCCGCCGGTGTGGGGGGAGCCGCTCCAGGACGGTCAGTTCGTGCGGCGTGCAGATGTGGCGGTGCAGCCCGCGTGTGTAGAGCGGGCGGTCCGCGCGCTCGGCGTCCACCCCGATCAGACCTTTGGTGGTGAGCCCGATGAGCAGCAGGTCCTCGGTGTGGCTGAGACTGATGTCCACCGCGTCGTAGCCGCGCAGATAGGGGCGGCCGGTGGGGCCGTACCCGAGTTCGACGGCCTGTGGGGGCACGCGCAGCGCCACCGCGGCGGCGAACTTGAGCAGCACCCGGGAGGCGGCGAACCGCGTCCGCACGTCCGGGTGTGTCATCTCCAGGTAGCGCTCCCAGTCCCGGCCCAGGAGGGCACGCAGCCGTGGGCCGCCCGCCCGGTCGGGCCGCCAGTCGGCGACCCGGGCGTGCAGCACCGCGACCTCGTGCTCCTCCAGGTCCGCGCGGACCTGGTCCCAGGCTCCGTCACGGCCGGAGATCCGCGCCGGCTCCCCGAACGAGGGGCTGGGTGCCGTCCTCCTCCGCACCGTCATCGAAGCCCTCCAATTCGTGCTTGAGATCACCGAGTACGTCGGCGGCGGTGCCGCCGTCGACGACCCGGTGGTCGAAGGTGAGTCCGAGCCGCATCACCGGGGCGACGGCGAGCCGGCCGTCCCTGACGACCGGCTTGTCGGCGACGCGGCCCGCGCACAGGGTGATGGCGGTACCGCCGCTGGAGTGGAAGCCGTCGACCGGGCGGTGGCCCAGCGAGCTGACCGCCACCGTGCCGAAGACGCCCGGCCGTCTGGCCGGGTCGCGCAGGGCGGCGGCGAAGGCCAGCCGCCCAAGCGGTACCGGCAGCCGGCCGAGCAGCCGGACACCGCGGAACTCGGCGAGCCGCTCGGTGTCGGGCCCCCGGTAGCGGTCGACGCGCCCCTGGATGTCGTCCAGGCTCGCGCTCTCCAGGGCGGGCAGCAGCGCGGAGAGCACGGTCCGTTCCCCGTCCACGGTGCGGTCGAGCGCCAGCTTGGCGGTGACCTCCGCGAACCGCAGGGTCCGGGGTCCGCGCAGCCCGAACAGCCCTCCCGGGACCAGTACCGCGTTGGCCTCCGGATGGCGGTGCAGCACGCGGCCGGTGGCGTGCAGGAGATAGGTGACGACCGAGTAGCGCCCACCGGCGGCCCGTTGGGCTCTCCGGTGGGCCTCGATCCGGGTCATGTCGATGTCGGTGTCCAGGTGGACGGGTCGCTGCCGGGCGGCGTGTTCCAGGAAGTACAGGGTGTGCCGGCGCCGGTGTTCGGGGTGCGCCCGTGCGGGGGCCGACCGGGTCCCGCCGGGCCGGAAGCCGGTCACGTTCCGGCCGCCAGCTGGTAGATCTCGCCGAGACTGCGGGCCTCCAGCAGCCTGCCCACGGGCAGTGAGCGGCCGGTGGCCTGTTCCAGGGCGGTGACCAGTTTCAGCAGGTACAGCGAGTCCCACTCGGGCAGTTGGTCCAGATCGGCGGCGACCTGGTACTCCTCCAGCGGCATGCCCAGCTCGTCCCTGACGAGGCGAACGAAATCGTCGATGGTGTGCATTCTGTACGGCCCTCCCGGGCAGATGTGTGCGGGCGGTCAGATCTTTTCGAGCGCGAAACCGGACTTGATCCACTTGCTGGACTCGACGGCGATGGCCAGCGCGCGCTGCCCCACGCCGATCTTCTGCAGCAGCGCCTCCAGCTGCAGGAAGGGCAGGGCGTTGCCGTTGTTCCCGGTGTCCGCGACACAGGACACCTCGACGGCGTCGGGCAGGCCGAGCTCCTCCGCGATCCGCCGTGTCATCCGGCCGGACAGCTGCGGCGGCAGCAGGAAGTCCACCTGCTCGGGGGTCCAGTCGAGGTCCTCCAGCAGTTCCCAGAGGATCTCCACGGCCATGACCGGGACGGACTCCTCGATGGCCTTGTAGTCCTCCCGTATCGCCTGCCGGTCGTCGTGCCGGTCGGCGAGCCCGAACCAGTCGATGACCTGACCGGGCTCCCTGCCCAGACCGGTGAACCGGTTCAGCACACCGCTCAGGGCCAGGCGCTGTCCGCGCGGCTCCGACGTGATCACGGCGGCACCCGCTCCGTCGCCGAAGAGCACGTAGTTGACGAGGTCGCTGGGTGCCGCCGCGGACAGGTCCCGGTCCAGGTCGAGGTGTTTGCTGCAGACGTCGCCCCCGATCACCAGACCGGCCTTGTGTCCCCCGCCCGTGACCAGGGTGTGGCCCAGCTGCAGGGCCTGTACGGCGCCGGCGCAGCCGGACTGGAGCTGGTAGGTGGGGATCTGGTCCAGGCCGAGCTGGTCGGCGACGTGGTTGACGGTGGCGGGCATGAGGTGGTCCGGGGTCGCGGTGCCCATGACCACGAAGTCGATCTCGTGCGGGGCGAGACCGGACGCGGTGAGGGCCTGCTCGGCGGCACGGGCGCACAGGTCGGCGAGCGACCAGCGCACCTCACCGGTCTCCAGGTCCCGGGCGAAGTGCCGGGTCCGGGTGCCGATGAACACGTCGATCCACTCTTCGTTGACACCGAGCGTCCTGGCCAGCGTCGCGTTGTCGACCGGGTCGCCGGGCAGCGCGGTCCCGACGGCGGCGAGGTAGGAGACGGTCGCGGCGGGACCCGGGGGCGAGGAGGCCTGCTCACGTGGCTGCTCTGACTGCATGGGTACGGTCCTTCCATTTCCGGAGCGGCGGGCAGTGGTGCGGGGGTGCGGATCGGGAGACGGACGGGCGCCGGTGCGGTGGCCGTGGGTGCCGGCCGGAGGCCGGAACCGCTCCGGTCACCGCGCCGGGCGCCCGTCGACGTCGGGTGCGCGGGCCGCCGTCAGGCGACGGCCGAGCCCACCCGGTCCTGGAGGTAGTCGGCGAGGTCACCGACCGAGGAGAGCCGTGGGAGCAGGTCCTGCACACTCATCGCCTCCAGACCGGTCAGCCGGTCCTGGAGCCGGTCCTTCAACTCCATGATCATCACCGAGTCGAAGCCGAGGTCCTCGTAGAGCAGGGAGAGCCGCGACACCTCGTCGTTGGCGTATCCGCCCACCTCGGCGACCGCCTCGATCACGGCCCGGGCCACCGGGTCCTCCACCGCGGAGGGCACGGCGGAGAGGACGGCACCTCGGCCGTTCGCGGCCGCCTGGTCCCACGGTTGCGCCGGCACCGCGTCCGCGCGCTCGGGTGCCACGCCGATGTCCGCCGCGGGCGCGGACCGTACCGGTGTGCGGGCCCAGAAGCGGTGGGCGTCGGAGAAGGCGTACGTGGCGAGCCGCTGCGGCTGCCGCTCCTCCTGCGGGTAGACGGCGTCCCAGCGGGGCTCCAGTCCGCTGCGGAAGAGTTCGGCCAGTGCCTCGGCGAAGGCGCGGCCGTCGGCCTCCTCGCCGGGCACGGGGGCCACGGAGTGCACCCCGGCCCCGGCCGCGGAGCGCAGGGCGCGCGCCATGCCGGTGAGCACCGGACGGGGGCCGACCTCCACCAGGTGGGTGGGTCCCGCCTCCAGCAGCCGGGCCATCGCGTCGCCGAACAGCACGGGGGCGCTGATGTGCTCGGTCCAGTACTTGGCGTCCATCGGCTCGGCCTCCAGGAGCCGCCCGCGCACGGTGGAGTACACCGGGAGCTTGGGGATTCCGCCGCCGGTCTCGTCCGCGAGCGCGGCGAACCGGTCGAGCATCGGCTCCATCAGGGGGGAGTGGAACGCGTGCGAGACCTCCAGACGCCGGGTCCTGACACCCTGTCGGACAAGTACGTCGTCGATCCTCCCGAGGGCCGCCAGGTCCCCGGAGAGCACGGTGGCCTTGGGGCCGTTGACCGCGCCGACCCCGACCAGGGGTTCCGCGTCCACGAGTTCGGCCAGGTCGGTGTGCGCCGCCCGTACGGCGAGCATTCCGCCACCCTCGGGCAGCTGCTCCATCAGGGCACCGCGGGCGGCGATCAGCCGGGCGGCCTGCTCCAGCGGGAAGACCTCGGCCAGCACGGCCGCGGCGTACTCACCGACGCTGTGGCCCAGCAGCAGCGCCGGCGGCACGCCGAGTTCGGTCAGGCTCGACGCCAGGGCGTACTCGACGGCGAACAGGGCGGGCTGGGTCCAGCCGGTGCGGTGCACGGCCTCGTCGCCGGAGAGCAGCAGTTCGCGCACCGAGCCGCCGACGTGCGGGGCGAGTGCCTCGTCGGCCTCGTTGAGGAACCTGCGGTACAGCGGCGACTGAAGGTACAGGCGCGCGGTCATCGCCGGGTACTGCGAACCCTGGCCGGTGAACAGCAGCGCCACCTGCGGCTTCCCCGTGGGGTTGCCGACGAGCCTGGCCAGCAGGTCGTCGTCCGCGGCGGTCTCCCGCAGCGCGGTGGCCAGTTCGCCGGTGTCCCGGGCGGGCAGGGCGAAGCGGTAGCGATGCCCCGTCTTGGTCCGGTTGCTGCTCCAGCACAGCGGGCCGGCCGGCACCCTGCGCCGCTCCATGGCGTCGGCCTGGACCAGCAGGTTGCGGCGCAGCGCGGCCGTCGAGGGTGCCGTCAGCGTGAAGACCCCGGTGCCCAGGCCCGTGGAGCCGGTGGACTGACCGGCACGCCCCGGCTCCGGTTCCGTCGCCTCGGGGCGTGCGGCGTACGGCGGTGCGGACTCCAGGACTGCGTGGGCGTTGGTGCCGCCCATCCCGAAGCTGCTCAGACCTCCGATCGTCGACCCGGAGCGCAGGCGCAGCGGGGCCTTGAGGAGGCGTATCCCCTGCTTGGCCAGTTTCAGCGCCGGGTTCTCCTTGGCGGCGAACCGGCTGGCGGGGACCGTCTTGTGATGCAGCGACAGCGCGACCTTGATGAGGCCCGCGATACCGGCCGCCCCTTCGGCGTGCCCGATGTTGCCCTTGACCGAGCCGAGTGCCAGCGGGCGCCCGGAACGGCCGGCGTGCAGATGGCCGAGGGCCTTGATCTCGATCATGTCGCCCAGGACGGTGCCGGTGCCGTGGCCCTCGGTGAAGGTCACGTCGGACGGCTCGACGCCCGCCCGGCGGTAGGCGGCGGCCAGCACGTCCTGCTGCGACCAGCGGTTGGGGGCGGTGATGCCGTTGCTGCGGCCGTCCTGGTTGACGGCGGTGCCACGGATGACCGCGTACACCGGCTGGCCGTCGGCGATCGCGTCCTCCAGCCGGCGCAGCACCACCGCGCCGACTCCCTCGCCCCGGCCGATGCCGTCGGCGTCGGCGCTGAACGGCTTGCACCGGCCGTCGGGCGCGGACAGCCCGGCCTGGGTGTAGAAGATGCCGAGCGCCGGGGTGAGCGCCACGTTGACGCCCGCGGCGATGGCGGTGTCGCACTCCCCCGCGAGCAGGGCGTTGCAGGCCAGGTGGACGGCGACGAGGGACGAGGAGCAGGCGGTGTCCACCGCCAGGCTGGGTCCCTTGAGGTCGAGGTGGTAGGAGATCCGGTTGGCGGTCATGCAGTAGCCGTTGCCGGAGCCGAGCTGCGGGGTGACCTTCGCGTAGTCGGTCATGTGCAGGTGGGCCCACTCGTTGCCCATGACGCCCACGAAGACCCCGGTGTCGGTGCCGGCCAGCCGGTGCGGGGCGACGCCCGCGTCCTCGACGGCACGCCAGGCGCACTGGAGCAGCAGCCGCTGCTGCGGGTCCATCGCCGCCGCCTCGCGCGGGGAGACGGTGAAGAAGTCGTTGTCGAAGGCGTCCGGGTCGGAGATGAACCCGCCCTCGGTGGTGTTGGAGTGTCCTTCGGCGCCGGTGCGCGAGTGGAAGTCACGGGCGTCCCAGCGTTGCCGGGGCACCTTCTCCACCCCGTCACCGGAGCGCATCAGCATGTCCCAGTAGGCGGCCGGATCGGGCGCCCCCGGGAATCGGCAGTCGATGCCGACTATGGCTACGGGCCTCATCGATTCTCGCCCTCCATCGCCCGCAGCTCCTCCACGAGGTGCTGGGCCAGTGCTTCGACGGTCGGGTAGTCCCAGGCCACGGTGGGTTCGAGGACGAGGTCGAAGTCCTCCTCGATGTCGCCGCACAGGCTCAGCGCCGCCACCGAGTCGAGCCCGTACTCGGCCAGCGGCACGGTGGGCGCGATCTCGGACGGCGTACGCCTGAGGTACAGGGCGATCCGGTCGGCGAGCCAGCTGCTCAGCGACTCGACGGTGTGTGCGGTGAGCTCGTTGTTCGCGGTGCGGTCGGTCGCGGGAACAGACATGCGTCAAACTCCTCGGTGAAGGCGCGTCGGGTCCGGTCGGCCGGCGGTCAGCCGGCCAGCGGGGTGTCGTAGAGGTCGTAGCTGCGGCGTTCGTGGAAGCGCCGGAGCACTTCCTCGTGCACCCGGCCCTCACACCCGGGCGGCAGGTCGGCCGGGCGCTGCCCGAGCCGGCGCGCCAGCCTGTGCAGTGCGGCGGCCACCCAGGCCGGGTCGGCCAGGAAGGGATCTTCACCGCCCTGTGCCCCGCGCCAGACGCCCAGGACGGACGCCGCCGCGAGGAACACCGCGTAGCGGTCGGCCAGCGCGAAGCTGGCCGGGCTGGCGAGAGCGGTGCGGTCCAGCGGGGAGAGGTTCAGGCTGTCCTCCTGGAGCTGGCGCAACTGGTCGAGCATCCGCATGACGAGCGCCTGCACCGCGAGTTCCTCGGGGGAGCCGCTGGGCAGCCCGTCGGCGGCGGCGACCAGCGAGGCGCTCAGACTGTCCCGGCCGCTGGCCAGGGAGAGCCGCTCGAAGGGGATGCCGGGCAGCCCCTCCCGTGGGCGGAACAGGCTCTGCGGGGCCTCGTCGCCCTGGAACCAGGCACGCCTGGCCAGCCGGGACAGCTGCGGAATGATGGTGGCCTGGCAGGCCGCCGAGCCCGCGTGGCCGAGGCTCAGCACCGGCAGGTCGCGGACGTGCTTCTGGAAGAGGCCGAACTCTCCCTCACGGACGTAGAACCGCGCCCCGAGCACGATCGACAGGTCGTACATGGTGTCGGTGAGCATCTTGGGCACCAGGTACTTCACCGCCGCCGCGTACACGCTGGTCTCGTCGGGCAGCAGATGCACCGCCCGGGTGCCGACCGTCGCCATGCTGTCGCAGATGAGCAGGTCGAGGAAGGCGCCGGTGAGGGTGGAGGAGGCGTGCGGTATCTCCATCACCGGACGCCGGTACAGCTGACGTCCGAGGGCGAACCGCACCACCGTGCGCAGGCTGGTGTCGAGGGCGCCCACGGCCATGCTGGGTATCGCGCTGCGGGTGATCTGGAAGGAGCGCAGCGCGAGTTCCACGCCCTGGCCCCGGGCGCCGACCAGGGTGCTGTCGGGCACCGGGCAGTCGGTGAAGTCCAGCCCGGACAGCCGGCAGCCGCGCACGCCGACCGCGTTGTAGCGGGGCAGGACCGCGAAGCGCTCCGCGTCGAGCTGGTCCCGTTCGAGCAGCAGGACCGAGTGGCTGCGGCTGCCCGGGCTCTCGTCGGTGCGGCTGAACAGGGCGAAGGCGTCGGCCCGGTCCGCGTTGTTGATGACCTCCTTGCGGCCGTTCAGCCGGAAGCCGCCGGGCACGGGATCGGCCCGGAACTCGTTGCGCACGAAGTCGTTGCCGTGCGGCAGCTCGTGATAGGCGACGGAGACCTTGGAGCCGCCCAGCAGGAGCTCCGCGACCCGGCGGCGCTGCTCCTCGCTGCCGGCCGTCCACACGTTGGCGGCGGCCATGAAGGACGTGACGCCGTAGCCGAGGCCGAGCGCCACGTCGCGCCGGAACACCTGCCGCATCACACGGACGAGCGTGTCGAGCCGGTCCAGCCGCCCGCCGAGGTCGGTGGGTACGAACTCGGCGTTGAGGACCACGTCGTCGAGGAGCCGCTCACCGGCGGCGGGCAGTTCGCCTGCCTCGTCGGCGGCCAGCAGTCCGGCGGCGCCGAGCGGATTGGCGGGGTCGTTGGGGTCCCCGAAACGGTTCTCCAGATCGGCGATCCTGGCCTGGACCTCGCTCTCCCGCGCCTGGTGCGCGGCCGGGTCGGTGGTCAGGGCGGTAGCGGTCGGAGCTGCCGTGCCGGGCAGCCCCTGGACCTCGGGATCACTCAGCATGACGTCCCCTCGGGTGTCCGGGCGCCGCCGACGGCGGCCCGGGTATCGGTGTGTGCGTGCGGCACGGCGGCCGGCGAACCGCCGTCACCGCCGGGTGCGTGGGAGGGCGCGGCGGCGTCGCCGGGCGCGCTGGAGGGCGCGCCGACTTCACCGGGCGCGTGGGTGGGCTCGGCGGCATCGCCAGGCGTGCCGGAGGGCGCGGCGGCCTCGCCAGGCGTACGGGAAGGCGCGGCGGCACCGCCGGGCGCGCCAGGGCGCGGAGCGGGGCTGTCGGACCCCCCGGCCTGCGGAGCGGCATCGCCCGGTGCCCCGGTGGGGCGGTCGGCGGACCCGTGCAGGGAGAACGGGAACAGGGAGAACAGCTCGCCCGCGTTCCGTGCGGCCCGCAACCGCTCCAGCAGCGGAGGGTAGGCGTCGGGGTCGCCCGCGTCCGGCTCGCCCAGCCGCACCAGCAGCCGGTCGAGGACGGGCCACAGCCACACCCCGTCACGCCACAGGGCCCCGGTGCGCCCCGATTCCGCCGCCCGGTGGTTGTGCGCCCAGAGGCCGAGGCAGGCGGCGCCGGCCAGGCACAGGCTGTACCGCCGGGCCACGTCGAAGGCGGCGGGCGGGACGTCGGTGACCACGGTGCGGTAGGCGTCCATCGACTCGTGGACCCGGCCGGTCACCGCGAGCAGCCGCTCCGCCGCGCCCAGCGCGCCCTTGAGCTCCGGCCGCCCGGCGGCCTCGGCGCGCAGCGCCGCCACCGACATCGGCAGCGTGGCCATGACGCCGCTGCCCCGCCGGGCCACCAGGGACAGCCGTGCCGGGTCCAGCGGGGGCAGCGGCTGGGCCACGTCGAAGGCCCGGACGGCGCCGCTCGTGTCACCGCCGCCCCGCAGCCAGCCGCGGGAGAGCGAACGGAACTGGTTGACCAGGGAGTTGAGGTTGACGAGGGTGTTGCCGTCGAAGAGGCCGACGATGCGGTGGTCGCGGTCGACCTTCTGGAACATCCCCCGGGCGTGGACGTCCTTCAGGAAGGCCCGCGCCCCGAGCAGCCGGGTCAGGTCTGCGATCACGCCCTCGGTCCCGGTGGGCACCAGGTACTTGGTGGCCGCGGCGACCACGCTCAGCTCGTCGGGGACGGTGTGCACGGTCCGGGCGGCGACCGTGGCCAGCGCCTCCCCCACCAGTACGTCCGCCGCGGCCGAGGCGAGCACGTGCCGCGCCTGCGGCAGATCGATGAGTCGCCGTCCGAACAGTTCGCGCCGCTCGGTGAAGTCCAGGGCGATGGCCAGCGCGTGATCGGCCGCGCCCAGGGAGAGCGAGGCGCACATGGTGCGGGTGAGTTGCAGGGCCTTGAGCACTGTCTCGACGCCGCCGCCCTCCCCGCCGACCGCCGCGTCCGCCGGCACCGGGGCGGCGTCGAAGGTGATTCCGCTGATGTCGGCGCCCCGGATGCCATGCGTACGGATCTTGTCCAGGCAGTGGTAGTCGTCGCCCTCGGCCAGTCCCCGCTTGTCGACCAGCAGCACGGTGAAGCCGCGCGGCCCGCCGTCCTCGGCGGTACGGGTGAGCACCGAGAGCAGGCTGCCCCGCGTGGCGTTGTTGATCAGCCACTTCTCACCGCTGACCCGCCAGCCGCCCGCGCCGTCGGCCTCGCCCCGCACGTCCCCGGCGAGCAGGTCGCTGCCGTGGGCGCGCTCGGTGAGGGCCAGCGAGACCGGTACCCCGGCCCGGATGTCCGCGGCGAGGCGGCGGGCCTGCTCGGCGGTGCCGGAGATCCAGACGCACACCCCGCCCAGATAGGTCTTGCCGTGCCCGACGGCGACGGTCAGATCGCGTCGGGCCACCACCCGCATGACCTGCATGACGGTCTCGTAGTCGGTGAGCCTGCCGCCGTACTCGGCCGGGATGTAGAACTCCTGCAGTCCCCAGCCCTCCAGCTGCCGGCAGATGTCGGCGGGGAACTCCTCGTTCTCGTCGAGTTCCAGACTGCGGGCGTGGGAGAAGGCGGTGCCGGGTTCCTCGGGATCCCCGAGCAGGGACTCCAGTTCCTGCGCGACGAGGTAGGGGGGATGTTCCATGGCTCAGCCCACCGGAGCCATGGCCGCGTCGGCGGCCTGCGTGCCCTGCGAGCCCTCTGCGTCCGCCGCGTCCGCCCCGATGAGCGCGCGCACCGCCGGATCCAGCACCGAGTGCAGCGCGGTGACCTCACCCTGGAGGAACAGCTTGCGCATCAGGGTGCGCTGGATCTTGCCGCTGGTGGTCCTGCGCACGGTGCCGGGGCGGACCAGCAGCACGTTGCCGGCCGGTACGGCGAACTCCATGCCGATGTGCCGCTGGATGTCGGTGGCGACGCTCTTCAGTTCGGCGCCCGCCGCGGCGGCCCGGATCTCGTGGATCACCACCAGGTGCTCCTGGCCGCCGGTGTCGACGGCGAAGACGGCACCGGAGGAGATCGCGGGGTTCAGGTCGCGTACGGCGCTCTCCACGTCGTACGGGTAGATGTTGCGGCCGTTGATCAGGACCATCTCCTTGAGACGGCCGGTGACGAACAGCTCCCCGGCGCCCATGACGCCCATGTCGCCGGTGCGCAGCCAGGTGCCCAGCTCCTCCTGGCCGGCGATCCGGGCGCCGAAGATCTCGGCGTTCACCTCCGGCCGCTCCCAGTAGCCGGAGGCCACACTGGCGCCGCGCACCCAGATCTCCCCGACCCGGCCCTCGGGCCGCTCGGCGAGCGTCTCGGGGTCGACGATCCGCACCTCGAAGTCCTCGCCCAGCGCGACCCCGCTGCTGACCAGGGTCCGTCGCGAAGCGCCCAGGTACGGCCCCTCCAGGTTGCCCTGCTCAAGTCCGGCCGCGTCCACCTCGCGCAGCAGCGCGCCGCGGGTCTTGGGGGTACCGGTCACCAGCAGGGTGGTCTCGGCCATGCCGTAGCAGGGGAACATGGTCTCCGGCCGGAACCCGTAGGGCCCGAAGCGCTCGGTGAACGCCTTGAGGGTCTCGGCCCTGACGGGTTCGGCGCCGTTGCAGGCGGTCCGCCACGAGGACAGGTCCAGGCCCTCCAGCTGCGCGTCGGTGATCCGGCGGACGCACAGGTCGTACGCGAAGTTGGGGCCGCCGCTGGCGTTCACGCCGTACTCGCTGACCAGCTCCAGCCAGCGGACGGGCTTGCGCAGGAACGACACCGGGGGAATGAGCACGCTCGTGGTGCCCAGCCACAGCGGCTGGAGGATGTGCCCGATCAGACCCATGTCGTGGTAGAAGGGCAGCCAGCCGCCGACCATCGTGTCGGGGGTGTTGCCGGTGGAGCGGGCGATGGCCGCCTCGTTGGCGAGCAGGTTGCCGTGCGAGACCATGACGCCCTTGGGGGCGCTGGTGGACCCCGAGGTGTACTGCAGGAAGGCCAGGTCCTCCGGGCTCAGCCCCGGGTCCTGCCAGGCGGCCGGGTCACCGACCGCTCCCTGGTCGGTGGGCAGGCAGACCACGTCCGAGAAGCCCTCGGCGGCCAGCCACGCCTCCACTTCCGGGGCGTGCTCGGCGAGGGTCAGTACGGCACCGACCCGGGCGTCGCGGACGATCCCGGACACGCGCCGGAAGTGCTGGCCCTGCTCGGAGGGCAGCGGCGCGGGCACCGCGACGGCGCCGGCGTAGAGGCAGCCCACGAACGCCTTCACGAACTCCAGGCCCGAGGGGTAGAGCAGCAGGACCTGACGTCCCGCCAGACCCCGTCCCTGCAGCCAGGACGCGATGTCCTTGGCCGTGCGGTCCAGCTCCCGGTACGGCAGTCGCTCGGGCACCTTGCCCCGTACTCCGTCGGCGAGGAACACGAACGCGTCCGCGTCGCCCCGTTCGTCCGACCGCGTCAGCACGAGCTCCGCGAATGAACCGAATTCCGCCACTGTCTTTCCCCTCGCCTCGAAGCGACTCATATCGCGTGGAAACCTGCCGAACCGGCTGTACCGGCTGCACCGACCGTCTGCCGGACCTGTCGTGCCGATCGTCGGGGCCGTCTCTAAAGCCCCTCTTGCGGCCGACGTCGTCACTCCCGTCGGCCGGGGCCGTCCTCCACCCGGCCGTGCCCCTTCAACTGCGCCCACAGCTCCCGTTCACCCGGGGAGAGGGGCACGTCGGCGGCCAGCCGCTCGGGATGGGCGGACGGCGGCTCGTCGAGCGGGATCGCGTGGCGCGGGGCCTCCGGGGGCGCGTCGCCGAGCCACCAGTCCTTCGCCTGCGCGACGGTCGCCGGCGGAACCATGCCGAACATCATGGCGAGCGCGCCGAAGCCGTCCAGGAAGAACGTGGCCACGCCCCGCCCCGCCCGCCGCGCCGTCCGGCGCGCGGACCACCACATGCCGCCCGCCTCAGGACGACCGCCGGCCGACGTCCGCCGTCAGACGGACGTACGCCGGCGGTGTCGGCAGCTGCTCGTCGGACAGGTCGTGCCGGAACGACACCGTGCCGTCCGCGCTCTCACCCGTCTCCGCGAAGCCCATGGACGGGTACAGGTCGCGCACCCGGTGGTTCTTGGCCGTCGGACGGTAGCGGGCGTACACCGCGCCCGCGCCGGCGGCCCGGGCCGCGGCCAGCACGGCGGACAGGCAGGCCTGCTCGATACCGCGGGCGAACACCCGGCAGCTGAGCAGCATGTTGTCGATGTGCCAGCCGCTCTCCGCCCCGCCGTCGGTCTCGACACCACTCACCAGGACGGCGCCCACCAGCCCGTTGTCCCCGAACCGGTCGCCGGAGCGGATCGCCAGCACCAGCCCGTCGGAGGACTCGTGCAGGGCCCGTACGTCGGCCTGCTGGAGCCGCTCGGTCGTGAGGTTGAACTGGTTGGTGCGCAGCGTCACCTGCGAGACCCGGGCGATCTCGTGGTCCCGTACGGGCGACAGGGTGACCTCGACGCCCAGTTCCGCGAGGTACTCGTCCATGGAGTCCGCGCTCTCCATGAGGTCCTGGCGGGCGACCTCGGTGCGGTACTGCGTCGCCCGGGCACGGTCCTCGGACGTCAGCTCCCGTACGTCGAACCAGCCGTCGGCGAGGAGCCGTTCGATGTGCAGGGCGGGTTCCTCGTCGAGCCGGACCACGGCGACGCCGGGCAGGCTGCGGGTCACCAGGCCGCACTCGAACGGCGAGTCGTCGGCGAAGACGAAGCTGTCCACCCCGAGGTTGAGCCGCTGGGCGATCTCCAGCAGGTTCCGGTCCTTGGGTTCCCAGTTGGCGGTGACCTGGACGAAGTCGGTCTCCCGCAGGGCCATGTCGGGGTGCTCGCGCAGCACGTTGCGCACGGGCTCGATGTCGTTCTTGCTGCACACCGCGAGCAGGACGCCCTGGGAGCCGATCTGGGCGACGGCCTTCTGGAACCGGCCGAACGCCTCGCCCCGGTAGGTGGTGGCGGCGGCGATGCCGTCCGGACCGTCGTCGCCGAGGATGCCGTCCCACAGGGTGTTGTCCAGGTCGACCACCAGCACCTTCTTGGTGCGTCCCCGCAGGGCCCTGGCCAGGTGACCGACCTCGCGGGCGTAGGCGGCCAGCAGTTGCTCGCCGAACTGCACCTTGGCGTAGGCGGCGAGCCGCGGCTCGTTGACGGGGCCGCAGGAGGCGACCAGCGGGTCGAGGTCCACGACATGGACGCGCTCGTGCACGGCGGCCAGCCGCAGCAGCCCCGCGTTGAACTCCCGCCAGATCACCCCGAGCCGGGCCCTGGACCGGGCGTCGACCAGGCGGCGCTGATGGCTGCGCAGCAGGGGCACGGTGTTGAGCACGAGGGTGCCGCTGCCGCGTGCGACATAGCGCTCGGCGAGCGACCTGATCAGGTTGAGTTTCCCGTCGGTGGCGCGCTGTACGTCCTCCACCCGCCAGGGGTGCGGGAGTTCCGCGAAGATGATCTCGGCGTCCAGCACGCACAGCGCCAGATCGGCGCCGGAGGTGTACACGTCGCTGCCGGTGTTGTGGAGATCGCGGCGCCACGAGTCGTAGTCACCCTCGTGCACCTTCAACAGCAGGCTGTGACGGGCGAGTTCGGCGGTCAGCGGGGCCGTGAGCCCGTTCAGGGTGGAGTGGCCGGTGACCGCGACGGTGAACGTCTCGGTGCCCGGGTGCTCGCGCAGCACCTCCTCCCGGTCCAGTCGGGAGAGCAGTTGTCCGGCCCGCGCCAGGTCCGGTGCCGGCGGTCCGGCGGGGTCCCCCGCCGCGGCCAGTTCGGCAAGCAGACCGGGCACCTCGTCGTACGCGTCGGCAAGGCGCCCTTCGGCATGGAGGGCGCGCAGCCGGTCCAGCGGTCCGGTCCGCTCGCCCACCGCGGTGCTCACAACCGTGGCCATGGTGTCTCCATTCACTGAATCGCCCGTCGCCCGGCGCCCACGGCGGTCCGCGAGCACCGATCCGGACCTGCGCCCGGTCCCGGGCACAGGCCCACCACCACTGCCGGTGGCCGGATCGAGCCTGCCGCGTCCGTCTTAAGGCGCCCTTGAGCGAGCGGGGCAAACCCCTTGCCCCGACGGCGTCATGGCCGCTGCCACTGCGCGCACCGGGGAGGCGTATCCCGGGGAGGCGTCACCCGGGAGGCAAGGAGGGAAGGCACGGCCGGGGCCACGTCACCACCGCTGACCACCGGCCGAAACGCCGGGTCCTCCGCCGACACCGCCGCGAAGGAACCGGCCGTCGCGGGCGGTTGCTGCTGATCCGCCGGCGACCGACCGCCACACCAGCGAGACCGTGACCGGCACTGGGGACCGGTCACGGCCTCGCGCGGCCACTGGGCTCTCGGCAAGGGGAGCAGGAGGGGGAGGAAGTGTGATTGGTGCCGGCGCCCAGGAAGCACTGGGCGGGGGTGCGGGTTCGCTCCGGAGCCGTGGAGCCGTGGAGCACAGTGATTCCGGCGACGCGATTCACCATGTTTCGTGATTCCGGTACAACCCCCGCCCTTGGTCCGTGGTCTAACGGGTAATCAGAAACAACGATCACCCGCGACGAACCCACCCACGGCACCACTCCCCCGAAGGGGCTGCTTCGGCATGCGTACACACAGAAGGACCGCCACCGCGACAAGCACCGCTCTCGCCCTCACATTCGCCCTGGGCGCAGCCGCGCTCACCGCCCCCGCCGCCCGGGCGGCCACCCCGAGCGCGGGTACGCTGCGCCACTCGGGCAGCGACCTCTGGTTCAAGGGCAACGCAGGCCAGACGAACCGGCTGGCGGTCTCGATGACGTTCGAGAGCCGCGACGGCGGAAACGACGCCTACTACATCCTCACCTTCCGTGACCGCGCCCCCATCACCATCGACGAGAGCGCGGCGGACCACTACGAGTGCGTGTACCCGTCGGCGGCCGACCACACGGTCGCCCGCTGCGCCGTCCACGTCCCGGTGGGCACCGACTTCACCGACGACTACTACATCGACCTGGGCGACGGCAACGACACCGTGTCGATCGCCGCCGACAACTACGCGTACAGCACGATCCACGGCGGCAAGGGCAACGACGTGCTGGTGGGCAACCGCCAAACCGAGCTCTACGGCCAGGACGGCAACGACCGCACCGTCGGCGGGGGCGAGCAGCGGGGCAACGGAGCGCGCGGCGGAGCCGGGAACGACGTCCTCACCGGGTGCTACGCGTGCTACGGCGACGCCGGCAACGACTCGCTCACCGGCGACGCCACCAGCAACCGCCTGGAAGGCGGCGACGGCAACGACATCCTGCGCGGAAAGTCAGGCGCCGACAACCTCTACGGCGGCAGGGGCAACGACCGCCTGTACGGCGACCAGGGCAAGGACGTCCTGTGGGGCAACAGCGGCAACGACGTCCTGTACGGCGGCCCGGGCACGGACAGACTCTCGGGCGGCCCGGGAAGCGACAAGGTCTACCAGAACTAAGGGTCGACCAAAGGGGCGCGGGGCGGCGACATTTGCGGCTCCCCCGCGTGGGCGCGACCAGCCCCCACCGGCCCGCGGCGAACCACATACCCAGCGAGAGGGCTCAGTTCAGATCCCCGAGCCCTCTCAGCTCCGGAAGGTCATCGAACTCCCCAGGGTTGAGAAACATCAACTCCCGCGCGTCCTCCGGCACATCACCCCGCCCACCCGCCGGAGGCTGCAACGCCTGCTCCGTCCAGATGCACTTGCCGGTCGGCGTGTAACGCGTCCCCCACCGCTGGGAGAGGGCGGTGATCAGTTGCAGCCCCCGGCCACCCTCGTCCGTCTCCGTCGCCCGGCGGATACGGGGCATCGTCAGGCTGCCGTCGAAGACCTCGCAGATCAGCTCGGCGCCGTGCAGCAGCCGGAGTTGGACGGGTCCCTTGGCATGCCGTACGACGTTGCCGACCAGCTCGCTGACCAGGAGTTCCGTGGTGGGCGTGAGGTCGTCCAGGCCCCAGACGGAGAGCTGTTCGCGGACATGGCGGCGGGCCTGGCCGGCCGCCCTGGGGTCCTCGGGCAGCGGCCAGGAGGCGACCCGGTCGCCGGTCAGGGCGTGCAGACGGGCGATGAGGAGTGCCGCGTCGTCCGCGCTCGGCTGCTCGGCGGGAAGCAGTCCCGCGGTGAGCGTGTCGCAGAGTCCTTCGAGGTCCCCTTCCGTACCGGCCTCGTACGCCCCTCTCAACAGGCGGGCCAGTTGGCCCATGCCCTCGTCGATCTCCCGCTTCGACGACTCGACCAGACCGTCCGTGTACAGCACCAGCAGACTGCCCTCGGGGACCTTCAACTCGACGGTCTCGAAGGGGGGTTCGGCCGCGCCGAGGGGAGGGTCGGCGGTGAGCGCCGGGAAGTACACCGTGCCGTCGGGGTGGACGACCGCCGGCGGGGGATGGCCGGCGCGGGTGATGGAGCAGGTCTGGGTGATGGAGTCGTAGAGGGCGTACAGGCAGGTGACGTACGACTCCTCGCCCATGTTGCCGACGATGTCGTTGAGGTGGCTCATGATCTCGTCGGGGGGCAGTTCGAGGTCGGCGAGGGTGTGGACGGCGGTGCGCAGCCGGCCCATGGTGGCCGCCTGGGGCAGGCCGTGGCCCATGACGTCGCCGACGACAAGGGCGACCTGGCCGCCGGAGAGCGGGATGATGTCGTACCAGTCGCCGCCGACGTCCACGCCCTGGGCGGCGGGCAGGTAGCGGGCGGCGGCCGTGCAGGCGGGCAGGTCAGGCAACTCGCTCGGCAGCAGGGCGCGTTGGAGTTCGCGGGAGCGGCTGCGCTCGTCGTCGTAGAGGCGGGCCCGGGCCAGCGCCTGGGCGACGAGGGCGCTGATGGTCGTGAGGAGGGTGCGTTCCTCGTCGGTGAAACCACGCGGGCGGTCGAAGCTGACCGAGCAGACGCCGAAGGTATGGCCGGAGGCGGTCAGCGGCAGGAACGCCCAGGCCTGTTTGCCGCTGCGCCGGGGCAGGCCGGCCAGCGCGGGAAAGTGGGCGGCGAAATCCGCCGGGGACGAGAAGAACGCGGGGGTCTCGCTGGCGATCACGTCACAGCTGGGCCAGCCGGGCGCCAGCGGGGCGTCCCTGATCAGTTCGAGGAACTCCTCCCCGTAGCCGATGGATCCGACGGTGCGCAGACGGTCGCCCTCGACGGTCTGGACGATGAGGCCGGCGGCGGCGAACGGCGGCAGTACGCGCCGGGCGACCGCGTCGACGACGTCCCGCGAGGTCGTCGCCTTGGCGAGCGCAGCCGTCAACTCCGCGATGCGGGCGGCGCGTTCGGACGCGTTGTGCTCGTCGGCCCGCCGTTCCTCCTCGTGCCGCCGCTTCTCGGTGACGTCCTGGAGGTAGAGGGTGCGGCCGTCGGGGCCCGGGACCAGTCGCAGGTGGTGGCGACGACCGGTGCCGGGCACGCGTATGTCGAAGCCGACCGACTTGTCCTCGGCGGCGGCCTTCCGGCAGCGTCTCTCCAGATCGGGCAGCTCCCGCACGGTCGGCAGGTCCCACAGGACCCGCCCGAACAGCTCCTCCTCGGAGAGGCCGAGCATGCGTTCGGCCTCCAGGTTGGCGAAGGTGACCCGCCAGGTGTCGTCGACCGCGAGGAACCCGTCGCTCATGTGCCGCAGGGCGCGGCCGAGCGCGTCCCGGGCGGTGCGCGACTCGTTGCTGTCCCAGCCCATGCCGATCATGCGCAGGGGTTCGCCGTGCTCGTCGTACGTCGCCCTGCCGCGCGCCTGGTGCCAGCCGTACGTGCCGTCCAGGCCCCGTACGCGGTACTCGGCCTCGAACACCGAGTGGCCGCGGATCGCCTGGTCGACGAGGGCGAGGGTCGGTCCGAGGTCGTCGGGGTGGACGCAGCGCATCCAGTTCTCGACGCGGGCGGTGTACTCCTCGGGCCGGGTGCCGTACAGCTCCATCGCGGCTTCGTCCCAGATGAGTTCACCGTTCTTGATGTGCCAGTCCCACGACCCGACCCGGACCTCCTTCAGCGCCTGGCGGAGCCGGTCGCCGCTCATCTCCGAGTGCACGGGACCGGTCGGCAGGGGCGCCTGGACCATGCGTTCCTCCGCCCAGGCGACGACGTCCCGCAGGAACCGCCAGTGCGCGGAGGTCGGTTCACGGTTCTCACCGGTGATGACGGTGAGGGCGCCGATGCTGCGGTCACGGCGGATGACGGGCACCGCGGCGAGCCCACTGCCGGGGATGGGCGCGCTCGACGGGCAGATGGGGATCGAGGGGTCGGCGCGGTCGGCCGCCACCCCGGGTATCCACACCCCGCGGCCCTCGTGGCGGTCCTCGTACAGGGCGCGGGCGGGGGCCAGCGGACCCTCCTGGTCGATGATCTCCCAGGGGCCGGTGAGGGCGGTGGGCAGACCGGTGGCCGACACCAGCCGCAGGGCCGACATGGGGCCCCGGAGGTGAATCGTTCCCCCGAGTGCGCCCAGCTCCGCCACCGCGTGCTGAAGGGCCAGCCGGAAGACCTCGCTCTCCGCGACACCGGGGTCCACCGAGCCGAGCAGTGCCAGCCGTGCGTTCATACTTGAAGTTTTACCGTTCGAGTGGCACCTCAAGCGAGACTTTGCAGGAAACTCACGTTCACCTCTGGCCACCCGCACCGCCCCACACGCGCGTCAACAACCGTGTTCCCAGAGCAGGTTGTGTGACATCCCATCGTCATCAAGGCCAACTAGCCTTCCGTTGAAGAACAGTTGAGATTTGAACGTAACTGACTGTTGAGAACTTCACATCCGAGGTTCCGTCCAGAGGATCTCTGCTAGGAGCGGCATGGACATCGGCGTTTTCATCCCCATAGGCAACAACGGCTGGCTGATCTCGAAGAGTTCACCCCAGTACATGCCGAGCTTCGACCTCAACAAGGCGATCGTGCAGAAGGCGGAGGCCCACGACCTGGACTTCGCCCTCTCGATGATCAAGCTGAAGGGCTTCGGCGGCGAGACGGAGTTCTGGGACCACAACCTGGAGTCGTTCACGCTGATGGCGGGCCTGGCGGCGGTCACCGACCGCATCAAGCTCTACGCCTCGACGCCGATCCTGGCCCTGCCCCCGGCGATCGTCGCACGCATGGCGGTGACGGTCGACTCGATCGCCCCCGGCCGCTTCGGCATCAACATCGTGACGGGCTGGGCCCCGGGCGAGTACGCCCAGATGGGCCTGTGGCCCGGCGACGACCACTTCGGCAACCGCTACACGCGGGCCGTCGAGTACGTCACCGTGATGAAGGACCTGTGGCGTGACGGCGTCAGCAACTTCAAGGGCGAGTTCTACGAGATGGACGACTGTGTCCTCTCCCCGCGCCCGGCGGACGGGCACATCGACATCGTCGCGGCCGGCCAGAGCGGCACCGGCATGAAGTTCGCCGCGGAGCACGCCGAGTACAACTTCATCCTGGGCAGCGGCGTCAACACCCCGACGGCGCTGGCGGGCAGCACGGCGACGCTGGTGGAGGAGGCGGAACGAACGGGCCGGGACGTGGGAGCCCTCTCGCTCTTCATGATCATCGCGGCCGGGACGGACGACGAAGCCCAGGCCAAGTGGCAGGACTACCACGACAACGCCGATCACGCGGCGCTGGCGTACATGGCGGGCGAGACGGCCACCGACACGACGTCCACGGGAACGTCGACGGCGCGGACGATCGCGCTGCCCGAGGGCGCGGTCAACTTCAACATGGGCACACTGGTCGGCTCGTACGAGAGCGTGGCGAGGATGCTCGACGAGGTCGCCGAAGTAGCGGGCACCAAGGGCGTCATGCTGGTCTTCGACGACTTCCTGGAGGGCCTGGAGAACTTCGGGACGCGCATCCAGCCGCTGATGAAGTCCCGTGCGGGGAGGGGGAGTTCGACGTGACCCCGGCCCCGGAAAGCGGTGCCGAGGAGGATCGGGAGCAGGAGAAGGACTACGAACGCGCGGGCCTGGCCGGCCGGCTGACGCCCGGCACCTCTCCCGCCCTCCTCCTCGTGGACCCGGCCCGGGCGTACGTCGATCCGGCCTGCCCCCTCTACGCGGGGGCGGGCGCGGAGGGCGCCGCCGAGGCGATGAGGGGGCTGCTGTCCCTCGCCCGCCGGGCCGGAATCCCGGTGATCGTGACACGCGTCGTACTGCGCCCCGACGGCAGCGACGGAGGTGTCTTCTACCGCAAGGTCCCGAGCCTGCGGGCGTTCGTGGAGGGCAGCCCGTACGCCGACTTCATCGAGGGCCTGGCGCCGACGGCCGCGGAGTTGACGGTGACGAAGCAGTACCCGAGCGCCTTCTTCGGCACGACCCTGTCCACGTACCTCACCTCCCACGGCATCGACACCCTCCTCATCGCCGGCCTCACCACCAGCGGCTGCGTACGCGCGACGGCCCTCGACGCCATGCAGCACGGGTTCGTCCCGGTGGTCGTCGAGGAGGCGGTGGGCGACCGGGACGCGGGGGTGCACGCGGCGAACCTGTTCGACATCCGGCACAAGATCGGTGAGGTCTGGAGGATGGGAGAGGCGGCGGAGTACCTTTCCAGGGCCGGGAGTTGACCGGGAAGAGGGGAAGGAGGGTAAGGAGGGGGCGGGGCGGGGCGGGTTATTCGATGTGCCCGGTCTCGGGGTCGACCTGGGAGAGGAACTCCCGGATGGAGTCCTCCAGTCGGGCCGTGTCGGCCTGGACCGGAGGGTGGGTGCCGAAGCCGAAGCCGTATCCGGGGTGGGGGCCGGTCAGCCAGGTGAGGTTGTAGGAGCCCGGGGTGTTGTCCGGTTGGCTGACCTCGAACTCCTCGCCGTCGACCGACATCCGCCACGGCTCGTTCACCGACATCACGACCTGCTTTCCTCAGCCCCGGACACGGGAGCGTACGTGCTTGCCTCACGTGCCCATCGGATCATGCAACGGTGAAGTCGGCGGCCTTGGCGACCAGCTTCGTGTCGCCGTCCTTCGCGGTGGCCAGGACGGCGACGTGCCACACGCCACGCTCGGACTCCTCGGCGTCGGCGCGGGTGACGGGGACCTTGTAGGTGCAGCGCACGGTGTCCCCACCGGACGGCTTGCACACGGCCGACTCCGCGGAAGCCATGTCCTTGGCGGTCAGCGCCTCCTTGGCGAAGACGGACGAGTTCGCCGGCCAGGCCAGGACCTTCACGTCCTTGACACCGGAGGACGCCGACACCTCGGTGGTGAAGGTCAACGAGCCGGCACGGTCACCGACGGGGGCGGCATAGCGGGCGGCACTGTGCGCCACCGAAGGCGGCTGCTCCCCGGCGTAGGCGAGAGCGAAGGCTCCGGCACCACCGAGGACGACAACTCCGGCAGCCACAGAGAGAACGATACGACGCGCCATGAGGAATTCCCCTACCAGGATCAGGTGGATCAGACCGACGCTCTTGGCGGCGCCGTTGCACTCATCCTGGCCGGGCGGCAGTCTCCGGGCATGAGCGCACGTACTCAACTCCGGTCTGAGTAGGAGCTGTTCGGCGGTGAGGGGCGAAGGCGCGAGCGCGGCTGTCGCAGCTGCGGCCGACTCGCCCGGCCATGACCATCCTCCGGCCGTCACCCCTCTCGGGAGCCGGGACCCAGGACTCCGGCGGTGAAGTCCGCCAACTGCGTGCGCATCCTCTCCTGCGGCACGCCTTCCTGCCCGGCCAGGTGCTCGACAAGATCGGCTCGGACGGCGGCGAGCAGGGCGTGGGCGGTGAAGTCGTTGCCGGTGAGGCCGGGGATCTGGTCCAGCACGGCTTCGAGCAGGCCGTGCCACCGCGCGTAGTGCTCCGCCTGGTACGGGCTGCCGCTCCCGCTCTCCTCCAGGGCCAGCGAGAGACGACGGTTGTCGAGCTTGAAGCACAGGAGGGCGTCGAGCAGGGCGGGCACGCGCTGCTGCGGCGGGGTGGTGGGCCCCAGGGGCGGCGGGCCGGTTTCGACGGCCTCCCTGATCGGTTCGAGCCGCGGCGGCCCGGCGGTGGGAAAGGTGCACCAGTGCCTGCCCGATCTGTTCGAACAGTGGGCGGTGCTGCGGCCCTCGTGGTTCATGCAGAACTTCACGGGCACACACATGCACGCTGCCGGCATCCGTGCGGACGGAACCATCCGGAGCGCCACCGCCGGCGGCCGGGTCGGCTTCGTCGACGCCGACGACATCGCGGCCACCGCCGTCCACGCCCTGACCGTCGGACACGCCCCCAACACCGATCTCGTCCTCACCGGCCCGGAGGCACTCGGCTACGACGACATCGCCGCGATCACCACCGAGGTCACCGGTCGGCCCGTCGTGCACCGCCATCTGTCGTACGAGGAGATGCGCGACCACCTCACGCTCACGGCGCTGATCCCGCCGGAGTTCGCCGCCATGCTGGCCGGCCTGGACCGGGCCATCGCGGAGGGCGCGGAGGACCGGGTCACCGACACCGTCCAACGCCTCACCGGCCGGCCCGCGCGGACGTTCCGAGCCCACCTCGAAAGGAGCGCGCCGGTGTCAAGCGGCCAGTGAACAGTGAATCTCCTCACGCGGGAAGGGACTTGAGCCATTCCGTCAGCAGGGCGTTGGTCTCCTCGGGGCGTTCCTGCTGGATCCAGTGGCCGCAGCCTTCGAGGATGTGGGAGCCGGTGAGGGCGGGGAGGGTGACCGGGTGTGCGTCGATCGCGTCGGCCAGCCAGGTGGTGGAGGCGTCCAGGGAGCCGCCGATGAACAGTGCCGGCCGGGTGACGGGGGCGCCGGTGTGGCCGCCGTTCGCCAGGTCCTCCCAGTCCCGGTCCATGTTCCGGTAGCGGGCGAGCGCTCCGCTCATGCCGGTGCGCTCGAACTCCCCGGCGTAGACGTCGAGTTCGCGGTCGGTGAGCCAGGCGGGCCGCTGGTGCCGGGGGAAGCGCTCGCGCAGGGTGCCGCTTCCCCCGCGCGTCACGAAGTGCGGGTCCGGGGCGCCGGGTTCGGGCATGGTGTCGGCGGAGAGCGCGGCGTAGAAGCCCGCCAGCCAGCCGCGTACGTCGGGTTCGATCTCGGCCTCGGCCCGGCCGGGCTCCTGGAAGTAGGAGACGTAGAACTCCTCCGCCTCGCCCCCGATGTGCGCGAAGACCTCGCTGGGCCGGGGTCCCCCCGGCGGGCTGTACGGCACGCTCAGCAGGGCGACCGCGCGGAACACGTCCGGGCGGACCAGCGCGGAGGTCGCGGCGATCGTCGCGCCCCAGTCGTGTCCGATCAGCACCGCGGAACTCTCCCCGAGGGCGCGCACGACGGCGACGTTGTCGTCGACCAGGTCGAGCATCCGGTACGCGCTCGTCGCCCCGGGACGCGAGGAACGGCCGTAGCCGCGCACGTCGATGGCGACGGCACGGTACCCGGCGGCGGCCAGCGCCGGAAGCTGGTGCCGCCAGGAGTACCAGGACTCCGGGAACCCGTGCACCAGCAGGACCAGAGGGCCGGTGCCCTGTTCGACCAGGTGGATCCGACCGGCGGGGGAGGGGACGAGGCGGTGGATGAGGGGGTGCGGGGGCGGGTGCGGCACGGGGGCTCCGTACGTCGTCGGTGAGCGGACGTTGACGTCACCGGCAATCGTGCGGTGGCAGCGCGACGCACGCGAGACCTGTTGCCGGTTCGGCAAACCGGCTCCGGCCTGCTCCCGGCACTCGGCACTCGGCACTCGGCACACCGGAACCCGGGAACGTGCGTTCCGGTGGCGTGTGCTCAGGCGGGCCCCGCGCTCTTCCAAAGAATCACGGGAGAGATAGAAACCCACCAAGCCCCACCTTCCCTCCCGTCGCCGGAGACAGCGCCCACGGCCGCTTCCGCGCAAACTCACTCGCCCGAGTGAACATCACCAACACAGCTGGATTCGTGCCCGGTTGCCTGCCTTACGCGAAGAGCGCGGACGACAGTTCCTACCTCCTCGCCATCGAGGCACAGCGGAAGAAGGTCTCGTCCAAGCCCGCGAGTTGGGCCTACTACACGTCGTACTTGTGGACCACGTACGGACTGCCCACCGCGCTCATGGTCGTGTGCCAGGACCACGCCACCGCCAGGTGGGCCCAGCAACCGGTGGCCAGCGGGCCACCAGGACTGCCCACGCTCACCCTCACGCCCCTCGTCGTGGGCCACACAACACGCCCGCGATCACCGACCCGGCCGAGGCCCGCGAGGACCTCGTCATGGCCGCGTTGTCCGCCATTGCCCACGCGGCCGATCCGGACATCAATGCCGTATAAAAGCACTGTCCGCCGCCCTGCAGCAGGACGTGCCCGAGGACGACGCCGACCCGATCATCGAATTCGTCGCACAGGGGCTGGTCGACAGCCCGGCCAGGAAGCTCTGGAGGAACCTGGTGGCCGTGGACCTCTCCTTCTACACGTCCTTCATCGCGGAGGAGATCCACGATGAAGGACGTGCCGAAGGCCGCGCTCAAGGCCTCGCCGAAGTCATCCTGTTCGTCCTTGAGAAGCGCGGCCTCGCTGTGTCCGACGAAGTACGTGAGCGGATCACGGCCGCCGACGGCCCCGAGACCCTGCACGGCTGGATCGCCCGCTCCGTCACCGCCACGACCGCCGCAGAGATCTTGACACCTCGCCAAAAGGGCGTGCGCGCGACCCCGATGGAGCGTTGAAGCTAGAGACGCGGCTCCCGTACGACCGCCACACCGCCCGGCGCGACCCGCACCGAGCCGCCCGCCAACGCTTCCCCAGTGAGCAGTTCGGTCGCGCCTGCCGCCACCGCGACCTCGGCTCCGCCACCCGCATGGTCGATCAGGAACAAGAAGTCCGCATCGGCACCGCGACGCACCACCGCCTCCACCCCCGCCGGAGTCGTCCGCACCCCCTCGACACCCGCCTCCGCGCACATACGGGCGAGCAGCGCGCCCAGCGTCGACGCGTCCGGCCGTGTCGCCAGGTACCAACCGGCGCCGGTACCAACGGAGTTGCGCGTCACCGCCGGGACCCCGGCCAGCGGACCCTCCGTGTACGACAGCACCGCCTCCGCCCCCGCACCCTCCAGCCGCAACCGCTCGGACCAGAGGGTTCCCGTGCCGTCACCGTCACCGATCCCGACCGACTCTCCCGGCAGCAGGGGGAACAGCTCGTCCGCCCGCACCCCGAGGGCCTCACGGAACGCGCCCGGGTAACCCCCCAGCCGCACATGGCAGTTGGCGTCCACGGCACCGCTGTGGAACCCGACGGCCAGCGTGCCCCCGCGCTCCGCGAAACCCGTGAGGTTCGCCGCGCCCTCGTCGTCGACCAGGTACAGGCTCGGGGCCAGCACCAGCCGGTATCCGTCCAGCTCCGCGTCCGGCCGCACGAAGTCCACCGCCACGCCCGACCGCCACAGCGGCTCGTACCAGTCCCGTACGAGATCCAGGAAGCGGAGTTCACCGTTCGGCTGGGAGGGGAGTTCCAGGGCCCAGCGGGCGTCCCAGTCCCAGACGATGGCCACCGAAGCCGTGCCCGTGCTGCCGCGCACCTCCGCCAACGCCCGCAGATCCGCGCCCAGTTGGACCACGTCCCGCCAGATCTGGCTGTCCGTCCCGGCGTGCGGGAGCATCGCCGAGTGCCACTGTTCCGCGCCCGCCTTCGCGGCCCGCCACTGGAAGTACGCGATGCCGTCCGCGCCGTGGGCGACATGGGAGAGGGCGTTGCGGCGCAACTCCCCTGCCGCCTTCGCCCTGTTGACCGGCTGCCAGTTCACCGCACCCGTGGAGTGCTCCATCAGGAACCAGGGGCCGCCCGCGAGCGACCGCATCAGGTCTCCGCTCAGCGCGATGTCGATCTCCGACTCGGGGTCGGTCGACCGGAGGTAGTGGTCGTTCGCGACGACGTCCAGCTCCGGAGCCCAGCGCCAGTAGTCCAGCGCGTCGAAGTTGTACATCACCATGAAGTTGGTGGTGGCCGGGGTCCCGGGCGCCGCCGCCCTCAGTACGTCCCTCTCCGCCTTGTACAGCGACAGCAGTTCGTCGCTGCAGAAGCGGCGCCAGTCCAGCTGGTGGGTCGGGTTCGGGACCGCGCCCGTCGCTCGGGGCGGGATGATCTCGGCCCAGTCGTAGTACCACTGGCTCCAGAAGGTGGTCCCCCAGGCGTCGTTCAGCGCGGCCAGGTCGTCCCCGTACCGTGCCCGCAGCCAGCGGCGGAAGGACTCCGCGCTCTCGTCGCAGTAGCAGGCGGGGTTGTGGCAGCCGTACTCGTTGTGGACGTGCCACATCGCGACCGCCGGATGGTCCGCGTACCGCTCCGCCAGCGCGCCCGCGATCCGCAGGGCGGCCTCGCGGTAGGCGGGGCTCGACGGGCAGAACGTCTGGCGGCTGCCGTACGACAGCCGGCGCCCGTCCTTGTCCACCGGGAGCGCCTCGGGGTGGGCGCGGAAGAACCAGGCGGGCGGCGCAGCCGTCGGGGTCGCCAGGTCGGCGGCGATGCCGTTCTCGTGGAGCAGGTCGAGGAGACGGTCCATGCGGGCGAAGTCGTAGACGCCCTCGGCCGGTTCGAGCAGCGCCCAGGAGAAGATGCCGACGCTGACCATGGTGACCCCGGCCTCGCGCATCAGCCGCATGTCCTCGGCCCAGACCTCCTCGGGCCACTGCTCGGGGTTGTAGTCGCCCCCGTAGGCGATACCGGGGACAGCGAGTTCGCGCTTCATCGATCAACTTTCCTGTTCTTGCACGGCATGTTCTTGCAGGGCCCGTTCCTGCGAAGGCCCGTTCCTGCGAAAGGGTGTCAGCCGTCAGCCCTTGTTGGCACCCAGGGTCAGACCGCTGACGAACTGGCGCTGCAGCGCGAAGTACACGATCAGGGTGGGGATCGCGGTCAGCAGCGCACCCGCCGCGACCAGGTTGGGGTCGGTGAAGTACTGGCCGGAGAGGTTGTTGAGGGCCGAGGTGATCGGCATGTTCTCGCCGGTGGAGATCAGGACGAGGGCCCAGAAGAAGTCGTTGTAGATCCAGATGGACAGCAGGGTGGCCAGGGCCGCCATCGCGGGCCTGCACAGCGGCAGCACGATCTGCCAGTACATCCGCCACACCGACGCGCCGTCGACGAGCGCGGCCTCGGTCAGCTCGTGGGGGAGCATCCGCATGTAGTTGGCGAGCACGAACGCGCAGAAGCCCGACTGGAACGCGATGTGGATGAGGACCAGGCCGAGCGCGGAGTCGTACAGCTTGCCGGACTCGGTGATCCCCGGCAGATCGATGAGCAGGTACATGCGGTACAGCGGGGTGATGATGACCTGCTGCGGGAGCAGGTTGCCGGCCGTGAAGACGAGCAGCAGGAACAGGTTGACGCGGAAGTCGAAGCGGCTGACGTAGAAGGCGACCATCGACGACAGGAACAGCGTCAGCAGCACCGCCGGGACGGCGATGATCAGCGTGTTGACGAAGTAGTGCGTCATGTCCGACTGCTGGTACGCGTTCGTGAAGTTGGCGAAGCTCAGCTTGTCGGGCCAGGAGACATAGCCCTTGGTGCTGGTCTCTGAGTACGGGCGCAGCGCCGCGTAGATCGCCCAGAGCAGCGGCGCGAGCCAGGCCAGGGACATGACGACGAGGAACACGTGCAGCAGCACGCGGCCGGGCCGGACGGGGGCGCGCTGTTTCAACGACATGGAGGCGCTCATGCCCGCCGCTCCTTCCGGAAGGTGCTGATCAGGTACGGGATGATCACGACGAGCGAGATCACCAGCAGGACGACGGCGATCGCGGAGCCGTATCCGATGCGGCTGGACTCGCCGATGATGTTGTTCGTGACCAGGATCGACAGGAGTTCGGTGCCCTGGGCGCCGCCGTTGAAGACGTACACGAGGTCGAAGGCGCGCAGCGATTCGATGATCGTGACGACCAGGACGATCGTGTTGGTGGGCCGCAGGGTCGGGAAGATGACGTTCTTGAACGTCTGCCACTCGTTGGCGCCGTCGAGCGAGGACGCCTCGCGCAGGGACGGGTCCACACCCTTCAGACCGGCCAGGTAGAGGATCATCATGTAGCCGGTGTGCCGCCAGGAGGCGGCGACGAGGACGGCCCAGAGGTTGAGGTCCGGGTCGCCGATCCAGTCGATGTAGTGGCCGGGCTTGTTGGCGCCGATCAGGCTGTTGATCAGGCCCGTGTCCGGGTTGTAGACCAGCTGCCAGACGAAGCCGATGACGGCCATCGACACGACGACCGGCAGGAAGAACGCCGTCTGGTAGACCCGGCTGAAGCGGATGTTCTTGTCCAGCTGCACGGCCAGGAACAGGCCCAGCGGGGTCGGGATCGCGATGAGTACGACGAACCAGATGACGTTGTGCTGGACGGCCGGCCAGAACTGCGGGTTGTCGGCGAAGAGGTCACGGAAGTTCTGGAGCCCGACCCACTCGATGGAGCCGAAGCCGATGCCGTCCCAGGTGGTGAAGGCCAGCGCGATCGAGGCGAAGGCCGTCACCCACACGAGGGCGAGGTGCAGGAACGTCGGCAGGCCCGCCATGAAACCCAGGGCGACCCTGTCCCGGCGGGTCAGCAGCCGGCGGTGGCCCGAGGCCGGCTTGCGGCTCTGCGGGGAGGAGGGCGTGCCGGTACCGCCCGGGGGCGGCGTGTCGGCCGCCCCCGGGACGACGGGGATCGAATCGAAGGCGCTCATGACGAGGCGAAGATCGTCTTCTTCTGGCGCTCGATGGACGAGAGCAGACTGTCGATGCCCTTGGGATCGCGGATGAACTTCTGCAGCGCGGGCTGCATCACCGTGGAGGTGAAGTCGGGGCGGCTGTCGCGGTCCATGAACTGGGTGAGGTTCTTCGCGCCGCTGATCATCTCGTACGCCTTCTTCTGCAGGGCGCTGTACGAGGAGGTGTCGGCGGTGGTGGAGGCGGCGACGACGTTCGGGTCGGCCTTGAGGTAGATCTGCTCGGCCTCCGGCGTGCCCAGGAACTCGAGCAGCTGGACGGAACCGGCCTTGTTCTTCGGGGACTTGCTGAGCATGAAGCCGTCGGTCGGCGCCTCGACCGTGTCCTGACCGTAGGACGGGTCGATCTCCGGGAAGGCGAAGAAGTCGAGGTCCGCGAGGTCGGTCGCGTTCGTGAACTGCTGGCCCACGAAGGTGCCCAGCAGATACATGCCGGCCTTCTTCGAGACGAGGGTCTGGGCCGCGTCCTGCCAGGTACGGCCGGTCGATCCCTCCTGGTGATAGGGGAGAATTTCGGCCCAGTTGTCGAACGTGGCGCGAACCTTCGCGTCGGTCCAGGATGCCTTTCCGGCCATCAGCTCGACGTGGAAGTCGTAGCCGTTGGTACGGAAGTTGATCTGGTCGAAGGTGCCGAGCGCGGGCCAGGCGTCCTTGTCGCCGAAGGCGATCGGGACCAGGCCGTCCTTCTGCATCTGCTTGCACAGGGCGATGAACTGCGCCCAGGTGGTGGGCACTTCGTAGCCGTGCTCCTTGAAGACGCTCTTCCGGTAGAACATCGCCCAGGGGTACGTGTACAGCGGCACGAAGTAGTACTTGCCGTCCGCGCCCTTGCTGAGCTGCTTCATCGCGTCGGGGAAGTTGCTCCCGATCTTCTGCCACACGTCGTCGATCGGGCTGGCCAGGCCCTTGCCGGCGAAGAACTGCATGCGGTAGCCGGCGAACCAGGTGAACACGTCGTCCGGGGTGCCCTGGAGGTAGGAGTTGATCTGCTCCTGGAACGTGTTGTGGTCCTTGGTGTTCACGTCGACCTTGATGCCGGTCTTCTTCGTGAACGCCGCGTAGATCTCGGCGAAGGCCTTCTTCGGGACGGCGTCCGACGAGTTCGAGCCGAGGGTGACGGTCTTCGCGTCGGTCCCCGAGTCGCTGTCGCCGCAGGCGCTCAGCAGCGGAACGGCCGCGCCGAGAGCCGCCGCGCCGCCGATGCCGCGCAGGAGGGTGCGGCGGCTCGGACCGGGGACGAACAGGCCGGAGGGTGTGTGGTGCATGACGGCTCCTGAGGACAGACCCCCCGAAAAGGGGAGCAAGGTCACGACTACGCTTGGTCCATGCTGATCTAAATCGACCAGAAATCAACTTGACCGAACATCGTGGCGGCAATAAGAGCCCCATGCCCGGCTGCGCGTCAAGACCTGGCGTCCGCCGTTCCTGAAACGTGATGGACATGTGAACGTGAAGCTTTGCTAACAGATAGATGGCAAACAGGCGACGCGAACCCTCCCTCGGCCGTTCGGCCGAGGGCCGCGCCCCGCCGGCCGACAATCGCCGGCCTTTCAGCCGAGGCGGGCGGACCGGCCCGGGAGGGACATTGGTGACGATCACGTCGGGCGACCCGTCAGGTGACCCGTCGGCCGATCACCGCACCGTCAGCCGGAGCCGACAGGAGCCCACCCATGCCCAGCACGCCCACCGCCACGCCACCCCCGGCGACCGGAAGGCCCGCCACCGGGCCCCCACCCCGGACACCGCCCCCGAGCACCGGTCCGCTGGGACGTCGTCCACCTGCCGGCCTGCGCGGCCCCCGGCTAAGGCACGGCGGCGATCCTGGCCGCCCGGGCCCCACACCCCTGGGAGAACACGGCAGCGCTGCGCACGGCCACCGTCGGCGCGGTACTGCTCCGCCTGGCCCGGCTGATCGTGCTCGGCCGGGGCCCAGTCCGGGGTCGGGGTCGGGGTCGGGGTCGGAGCCCAGTCCGAGGCCGGGGTCGGTCGGAGCCCAGTCCGGGGTCGAGGTCGCGGCCGGGGTTGCGGTTGCGGTTGCGGTTGCGGTTGCGGTCGGAGCCCAGTCCGAGGTCGGGTCGGGGTCGGGTCGGGGTCGTCGAACGCTCGGGCGCGCTGCTGCTGCACACGGGAAGCCCTTACGAGCCCCACCCCGCCACCGTGGGCCCCTACGAGCCCCACCCCCGCCACCGTGGGCGCCTACTCCCGTACCTGCCCGGCATGGCCCTCTTCGTCCTCCCCCACGCACTCCTGGGCGGACCCCACTGGCCCCGTTCACGGCCCCTCGGCTGTGCCCCTGGCCGTGGGCGGGATGGACCTGCCGGTGACCGGGCTGGTGTGCCTGGGAGTCATGTCGGCGGCCCGGGTCGGTTTCCGGCTTCGGAGCCGGGGCCGGGCCGGAGTCGGGCCGGGGCCGGAGTCGCGGCCGGGCTGGTGGTGGGCTCCGCCGCGGGCCTGAAGTGGACCGCCTGGCCCCTCCTCCCGGTCGGTCTCGCCCTGATCGCCTTCACGGCGGGCCACCGTACGGCCGTACGGGCTACCGTTACCGCCCTCCTGACGTCCGCGGCAGCCGTCGTACCGGTCTCCCTGGCGACCCTCACGCCTTCGTCGAGCACGTGGTCCTGTTCCCCCTTCCCCCTGGGCAGGGGCGACGTCCACTCCCCTACGACGAGAGCCCCCTGCTTGGCCGTCTGCTCGCCGAGCACGTCCCCGGCGGCTTCGTCCTCGCGGTCGCCCTGCTGGTCGCGCATGCCGTGATCGAGCAGCGTGGGACACGAACGCGCCTATACGACCCGGCAGTTGAGCGGGCTCCTGCGGTCGGGGCGGTGCAGCGCGTCCTGCGGGACGGGCTGAGCAGTGGCGCCTCCGCCTTCGTCCCGGGCCCGAAGATCTGGACGTACGACACGGCAGTCGACCTACGGCGCAGGTTCGTCGACCGGCCGGACCAGGCCGCCGGCACCTTCCTGGTGAAACTGGAACGGCAGTTGGCCGGAGCACCCCACGCGACCATCATCCTCGCCGCCGAACTCCTCTATGTGAACCTCGTACCGCTGAAGCCCGAGCAGATCGGCGTCCCGAGGAAGCGGGAGATCCTGAACGAGGTCCTCTCCTGGGCCCGTCGGGACATCTCCATACCGGCCAGACTCGACGCCGCGCTCACCGGATTCATCAACGGCGGTCAGGACTTCCTCAACTACCGCTGGGCGCAGTTCCAGTTCCTCGTGCTCCTGGTGGAGCAGCTGGCAGCGAGGGCTCCCGCGGAGAGGGAGGACCTCCTGGCCGGCTACGGCGACCACCTCCCGGACCCCACCGGCGACGACGACCGCGACCTCTTCACCCTGCGCACCCTGTTGCAGCAGGAGTCCGACGCCCCGGTGAACTTCTTCGCCGAACCCTGGCTCAGCCCGACTCAGCCGCCGATCCGCACCTTTCGCGACACACTCACCTGGTCCACGTCCGACGTCCGGACCGTGACCTTCATCGTCCAGGTGCCGGGGATCGGCAGGTTGAGGTTGTTGGTGCCCCAGTAGCCGCCCAGGTCGGTGACTTCGGCGTTGAGCGGGCCGATGTCCTTGCTGGGGAGGGAGAAGGAGAGGCGGAGTTCCGGGACGATCGCGAAGCCGTCATCAGGGCCGAACACGACGGCCTGCACGCTGTTCTCGCCGACCCGGCCGGGTTCCAGGGTGACCTGCACCTTGCCGTGGCCGCCGGGCGTACCGACGTCGAAGGGGATCGTGGTCGTGGACGCGCCGATCACCCCGGGTACGGGCGCGTCCTTGGCGGCCTCGGCCGCCTCGGCGGCTGCCCGTCCCGGCAGGGTGGTCGTCAGGACGGTCGTGATCACCAGCACCGCGATCCCGACCGCCACTTCGGCCAGCACGGAACGGCGGAGCCGCCGCCGGTGGAAGGCACATACGTTGTCCGAGACGTCGTCGGGCGAGGTGTCGTCGCCGGGTGTGTGGTCGTTGGGTGTGTGGTCGTCGGGCCTGTCGTCGTCGGAAACAGCGCTGCCGGAAACGTCGCCGCCGGAAGCTTCGCCGTCGCTCTCGGCGGGCCGCGTCGCCGGACCGCCGACCGTCTCGGGCACCCGTTCCGCGACCTTCGCCTCCGCCGTCTCCGGTACCAGCAGCCGGAGCGTCCACCGGCGCGAGAACCCGGCCGCCACCAGCAGCAGCGCCACCGCGCACACCTTGGCGATCAGGATGCGGCCGTACGACGTACCGGTGATCGCGTCCCAGGAGCCGAGGCCGCGCCAGGACTGGTAGACGCCGGTGACGGTCAGGACGGCCACGGAGGCGAAGGCCAACCGGGAGAAGCGGGTGACGGTTGACACCGGGAGCGGCTCTTCCGCCTGGAGCAGGGTGAGCAGGGCCGCGAGGCCGCCCAGCCAGGCGGACATGGCGAGCAGATGCAGCACCGAGGACGCCATCGCCACCGGCACCTGGATACCGGCCGAGGCGTGCTCGGCGGCGGCCCACGTCAGCGTGAGACCGAGGGCGAGCGCGCCCCCGGCGGCGAGGAGGACCGGTTGCGCGGGGTCGCCCGTGGCTTTGTCGGCGCGTCGGCGTCGACGTGCGACCACGGTCAGCAGTACGGCCGTCACGGCCAGCAGAGCGAGCCGGGCCAGGAGTGCCAGGCCGGGCCTGCCGCTCACGGTCCGTTCCAGGGTCGACAGGTCGAAGACGCCGGCGGGGGCGGTGCCCGCCTCGTACGGGCCGCGCAGCAGGAGCAGGGCGACGGTGGACACCAGGAGCGCCCACCAGCCCGTCAGCACCAGCCGGCGCAGGGGGTCCGTGCCGGGCGGGCGACAGAGGAGAACGAAGACGACGGTGCCGACGAGTAGCGCCAGAGCCGCGTACGCCAGGTAGCGGGCGATGTCGTAGAGGGCGGTGGTGGCCGCGTTCTCGGTGGAGCCGGTGTCGATGGTGGCCGGGGTCGCGGAGGGTGTGCCGATGGAGAAGGTGAAGGCGCCCGAGATGGGATGGCTGTCCGCCGAGACGACCCGCCAGGCAACGGTGAACGTGCCCTCGCCGAGGCCCCCCGGCAGGCTGACGCGCACCGCGTCGGAACGCCCGTCCACATGTTCGGCCTCGCCGGTGCTCACGCGCCGGCTGTCGGGGTCGAAGAGGCGGAAGGAGTCGTCGAGGAGGGCGACGGACTCGGTGAAGGTCAGGGTGACCTGTCGGGGCGCGGACTTGAGGACGCTTCCGTCCCGGGGGTCGGTGTCGCGGAGAGCGGCGTGCGCGGACGCGGTGCCCGCCCCGCCGACGAGGAGGAACAGGATGAGCATGGTGCCCAGCAGCGCCAGCCGCTGAACTGCCCGGACGTTCCGTACTCCCCGGACGTTCCTCGTTCCCCGGACGTTCCGCACGCCCTTCCGCCCGCCGGTCCCCGTGCGCCCGCCTCCTGCGGCTCGTCGCTGGTCGCGCCCTTCGTTCCGTAGTCGGCCCACGTACCTTCTCCGTCTTCGGGACTTTTCGGCTCTCGTATACGTACGGACGATCCTGACGCCCCACTCACCCCGCCGGAACCGGATTCGCCGTGGTCTTCACCACGTGGGACGGGCGGACATCCCGCCGTCCACGACCAGGTCGTGCCCGCTGACCCAGCACGCCAGCCGGGAGGCGAGGAACACGCACGCGTCGCCGATGTCCTCGGGCCGCCCCAACCTCCCTACGGGCGCCGCCCGTTGCCATCGCCGCACCCCTTCCGGCCAGTCGTCCGCCAGCCCGTCCCGGTCGACGAGGCCGGGCGAGACGGTGTTGACGCGGATGCCGTAGGGCCCGTACTCCAGTGCCGCCGACCGGGCGTGCGTCACGACCGCCGCCTTCGAGGCGCTGTAGTGCGCGTGACCGGGCGCCGGGTGCGCGGCCTCGATGGACGCGATGTGCGTGACACTGCCACCGCCCCCGCAGTCACCCGGGCCCTGCTGCTCCCGCATGACCTCCGCAGCGGCCTGCGTACAGGCGAAGACGCTGAGGAGGTTCGTGTCGACGACCGCCCGCCAGTCCGCGGCCGTCATCCGGGCCAGCTCCTGGACGGGCTGCACACCCGCGTTGTTGACCAGCGCGTCCAGCCGCCCGCCACCCCACTCGGCGGCCTCGCGCACCACGCGCCGGCACTCGTCCTCGACGGTGAGATCGCCCCGCAGGACGACGGCCCGGCCGCCCGACTCCTCGATCCGCGCGGCCACGTCCCGGGCGCCCTCGTCCGACGTCCGGCAGTGCACGGCGACGGCGGCCCCCTCCGCCGCGAACCGCGACGCGATCCCGCGCCCGATCCCGCCACCGGCCCCGGTGACAAGGGCGACCTGACCGGCAAGAAGACTCGCAGAACTCACGGAACTCACGGAACTTCCGGATGGCCTCATGGGCGACACAGTGCCTCGATACGGCCCGCCTCGGCCGGATAACGCGCGGCCAGTTCGACGGCGTCGCCGTGCTCATACCCTCCGTACGTGAACCCGGGCGCCATCGTGCACCCGAAGAACGTCCACGCGCCGCCCTCGACGACCCGCGCGCCCATCCAGGTCCCGGCGGGAACGGTGAGCTGCGGCTCCTGCCCGTGCAGGAGCCCGGGCCCGAGGAGGGCGGTCCGGGAGGTGCCGTCCGGGGCGAGGAGCAGCAGTTCCAGCGGATCGCCGAGGTGGAAATGCCAGATCTCGTCCGACGGCAGCCGGTGCAGCGCGGAGAAGTCGCCGGGCTCGGAGGTCAGCAGCGCGACGATCGCCGTGCCCTCCGGCCGCCCGTCGGCCCGCTCGGGCCCCGCCCAGGTACGCCGGAACAGCCCGCCCTCACGCGGGATCGGCTCCAGCCCGTAGTGGGCGATCAGGTCGGCGGGCGTCGGATGTCCTGTCGGATGTCCTGAGGTCGGGGTCACCCGGGAAAAGCTACCTCGCGGGTAAGAAAGGCCAGTTGGGCGCGCTTCTCCGGCAGATACACGTCGGGCAGGTCGATCTCGGGCAGGACGACGACGGGCCCGGCCACGAACCCCTGCCGCAGAAAGCGGGCGACGGCCTTCTCGTTGCCCACATCGGGATCGACCACGACCCGCCGCCGCCCGAGCCCGACCAGCACGAACTCCGCCAGCACCGCCATCAGCGCGGCCGACCACCCCGGCCGCCCGCCCTCCACCCCGGCGGGCGCGAGCAGCAGATGGACGCCGATGTCGCCGGGCTCGACGGTGTAGCACTCGCCCACCCGGTCGGCCTCGGGCTCGTACGTCTGGAGGAGCCCGACCGCCGTGCCGTTCTGCACGAGCAGGTAGGCGTGATGGGTGTCGAGGGTGTCCAAGTGGCCGTAGATCTCACCGACCTGCTCCTCGCTGAGCCCGTTCATGCCCCAGAACCCGGCCCGCGGCTCGCTCACCCACCCGTGCACGACACCGGCGTCGGCGACGGGGTCGAGCCGCAGCACGCGCACGGTCCCGAACCCGTCGGCCACCTGCTCGTGCACGGCGGCACGGGCCTCGTACGTCGGCCCCGGCGGGTACTCCCGCGTCAGCCGCGCCCAGTCGGTGACGACCGGGACGAGGTCCCCCCTTGTCCACAGGGGGAGTTGATCGCGGTGGTGGACGGAGCCCGGCACCCCGGAGGCCCCGAAGGGCACCACCCAGAGGCTGTCCTCACGCCGGGCCAGATCCCAGACGTACCGGGCGGCGGGTCCACGTGCGCTGAGGTCGGTGAGCCCAGGGACGGAGGACGTGCAGAGCACGCAGTCGTGGTCGCCGGAGAGCCCGGTTTCGGCGTCGGCGCCGCTGCCATTGCCGCTGCCATTGCCGTCGCCGTCGCTGTCGCCGAGAGCCCGCCAGGGGACCAGCCGGTGACGTTCGCCCCAGGTCACGGACAGCGCCCCCGCGGCGACTTCCGCGACGGCTTCCCTGACGACGGCGGCGCGCTCGATCCCGTACAACTCCCGTGCCTTCAGGAGCCCTTCGAGCGCGAAGGCGATCCGGGGGAGCAGGGCGAGCCAGGGGAGGAAGACCTCCGGGTACGCGGGCGGGACGGCCAGTGCCGCGAAGGCGGGGTGGGCGGCGAGGCGGCGTACGACGGCGGAGCGCAGGGCCGCGTACGACGCCGCCTCCGTGCTGTCGGCGTCCATCCGGCGGTCCCAGCGCAGGAGCCGGTCGCGGAGGGCGGCCTCCTCGGAGGTGAGGCCGTCGAGGGTCGCGAGGAGGTCGAGGAGCGGGGCGGCGGAGGCGAGGTGGGTGTCCATGTGGAGGGCGGGCAGGTCGGCCGCCGACCACCGGTCCCTCTCCTCCAGCAGGGCGCGGATCCGGTTCGCCCGGTGCGGCGGCGCGAACTCGACGCCGAGGGGGGTCGCGGGGCCGCGCTGGTTGGCCATGACGGCGAGGCCGTCGTCGACGGTGCCGTACGGGGTCTCGTGCCGGCCGTGCCATGCGTGACCGGGCTCCCAGGCCCGCACGAGCCGGGCCCGGTTGGCCTCGGCCCGGACGGGGACGTGGCCCGCGACCCGGTGCAGCAGCCCGCCCTCGGTGTCGGCGGCCTGGACGACGTTGACGGGCTCGGCCCACAGGTCGACGGCACGGTCGACATCGGCGACGCGGCGGGCCCGGAGCAGGGGGAGGAGGGCGGAGAAGCCGAGGTCGCCGGTGACGCGGGGCGGATAGCGCAGACTAATCGTTTCCGCATGATCACCTGCGCCCACCTCCAAGCCCTCACCCAACTCACCCTCACCCGCACTCTCGCCGGGGCCGATCACGACCACCCCCCGCCCGGTCTCGATCACCTCCACCTCGACCGGCTCCCCGCCCGCGACCTCGACGACCTCCATGTGCGCGTCGGCCGACCGCCACTCCCCGTCGGGATCGAGGACCTCGACTCCCGCACCCGTGAAGGAAGTCCCCGTACGGCGAATCCGCTCCTCGTAGAGGTCCTGGTAGTCGGCCATGGCGTTGGTGATGGCCCAGGCGACCGTGCCGGTGTGTCCGAAGTGGGCGATGCCGGGAACGCCCGGGACGGCCAGCCCGATGACGTCGAACTCGGGGCAGGACAGCCGGACTTGCTGATAGACGCCGGGAGCCTCGATGTAGCGGTGCGGGTCACCCGCGATCAACGGGAGCCCGGTGACCGAGCGTTCGCCGCTCACCAGCCAGCCGTTGCTGCCGGAGGTGCCGGGCCCGTCGGTGGCGAACAGGGCGATGGCGTCGGGGCCGAGATGCGCCGCGACCTGTTCACGCCAGAGCTTGGACGGGAAACCGGCGAACAGGATGTGCGTGGCGAGCCAGACACCGAGCGGGGTCCAGGGCTCCCAGCGGCCGGGGGCGAGCCCGGTCGCGGCGAACTCGGGTGCGGTGGCGGCCCCTTGCGCCAACCCCTCGTTGACACCTTCCACGTACGCCCGTACCCAGGCGGCGGTTTCCGGGTCCCGGCTCTCCAGGGTGGTGTAGCAGCGTCGGGCGGTGTCGTCGAGGCGGGCGCGTCGGGCGAACACGTCCCAGCCGACCGCCTCGGCGCCGAGGAACGCGGCCGAGGTGCCCTGGGCGCGGTGGCGCTCGACCTCCAGTTGCCACGCACGGTCGAGGGCGGTGACACGACCCTGGCCACGGGCGAGTTCGCACGCGTCGCCCGCTCGCAGATGCGGGATCCCCCAGGCGTCGCGGTAGATCTCGGTGGCCATATCTGTATCCTCACGGGGTCCGAAACTGTTCTTTAGGTTAGCCTTACCTAAGTAAAACTTGTGGGAATCGTACGTGAGAGGTGAAGAAGCCATGGCGCAGGGGCAGGGGCAGGGACGCGGCTGGGAGGGCGCTGTCCTCAAGCTTTTCCGGGGCAAGGACTTCGTGTTCACCGTGACGGACGCCGAGGACGTCACCCCGCACTACCGGCGCCTCCACCTCACCGACGGGGGCATGCTTTCGGCCACCGGCGTCCACCCCACGATGTGGGTCCGGCTGTGGTTCGACAACGCGGGCAAGCCGCACCAGCGGGCGTACACGCTGGTCGACCCGGACCCCGAGGCGGGCACCTTCGGCCTTGAGTTCGCGCTCCACGACGGATGCGCCAGCGACTGGGCGCGGGCGGCGAAGCCCGGGGACACCATCGAGGCGACGGTCCAGGGAACCGGCTTCACGCGGCCCCGGCCGGAGCCCTCGCACGTCTTCGCGATCGGCGACCCGGCATCACTGCCCGCGCTCAACTCCCTCCTGGACGCGCTGGGTTCGGCCCCGGCGACGATCTGGTTCGAGTCGGACCACGGCACCGACGGCTACCCCTTCCGCACCACCCCCGACCACCACGACCTCCGCCCGGTCCCCCGCCGGGACGCGGGCGCCCACCTGGTCGCCGAGGTCCGCTCCGCCTTCCCCGACCTCCTGAGGCACACCTCCGACCCGTACGTCTGGATAGCCTGCGACACGGCCACGACCTGCTCCCTGACCAGCTACTTCCGCAAGGAGGCGGGGCTGCCGAAGCAACGGGTGCACGGGCTCGGGTACTGGCAGCCGTAGTCGGCGGCCGGGCGATCGGGCAACCAGGCGCCGACCGAGGCATGATCGATCCATGGACGTCACTCTCCACCTCGCCCAGGACCCCGAGGCCGACGCGCTCCTCGGCCGCAGTCCGCTCGCCGCGCTGACCGGAATGCTGCTCGACCAGCAGGTTCCGATGGAGTGGGCGTTCAAGGGGCCGGCGACCATCGCCCAGCGCCTCGGCGCCGACGATCTCGACGCGCACGAGATCGCGGCGTACGACCCCGAGGCCTTCGCCGCGCTCCTCTCCGACAAGCCGGCCGTCCACCGCTACCCGGGCTCGATGGCCAAGCGCATCCAGCAGCTCTGCCAGTACCTCGTCGAGCACCACGGGGGAGACGCCGAGGGAGTCTGGCGGGACGCGGCGACCGGCCAGGAACTGCTGAAGCGCCTCACCGGCCTGCCCGGCTTCGGCAAACAGAAGGCCCAGATCTTCCTGGCCCTCCTCGGCAAGCAGCTCGGCGTCCAGCCCGAGGGCTGGCGCGAGGCCGCCGGCGCGTACGGCGAACCGAGGTCCTTCCGTTCGGTCGCCGACATCACCGGCCCCGAGTCCCTGACCAAGGTCCGGGCCCACAAGCAGGAGATGAAGGCGGCGGCGAAGGCCGCGAAGGCCTCAGGCGAGTAGGCGCCGCCCGCGCCGGGCCCGCCGGTAGGCCGAGCGGGCGGATCTCCGGCCGGAGTGATCAGCCTTGGGCGGGTCGCGGGGAGATGACCTTGCATGAGCCCCGCCGCGCGCACCCCGTACACCTCGTACGCCGCGCGCCCTGCTGCCTGGCTCCGGGTACTCGTCCTGCTGCTCGCCCTGCTCGTGCCGGGCACGGCGCACTGCGGAGCTGCCGAGTCGGTCGTTCCGGGGGGTACGGCCGCCGAGTACGACGTCCACGACACCGCCCTGCGCCCACCGGCCCGGCACGGCCACCGTCCCGTCGTACCCCTGCGGCCCGTGCCCCGCCCGCCGTCCGTGCGGCACCCGGTGGCGAAGGCGACCCACCCGCTCCCCGTACCTCCGCGCCCCACGCTCGCCCTGCGCTCGGTGGTCCTGCGCTGCTGACAGGACCGGGCTCCCCCGGTCCATCAGTCAGTACGCCCAGTACGCCACACGGGACAAGGAACACCGACATGGCGATCGACCCCTACGCGGTTCTGCGCGCCCTGCTGCGCGCCGAGGCCGCACGCAACGCACCGAAACCCCAGGTACCCCGAGTGAAGGAAGCCCAGCCGCAGCGGCCCCCGAAGGAGCCGGGCCGCTGACCGGGCGGCGGGGGCGGGGCCCCGGTGGCTACCGCCTCCGCCGTGCCGTACCGAAGAGGGAGCGGGTGATCTCCCGGCCGATCTGGGTGCCGAGGGACCGGGCCAGCGACGTGAACATGGCGCTCCCCACCACCTGTTCCACCACGGAAGGGTCCTCCTCGGACTCCCTGGATTCCCTGGTCTCGCTGCTCTCCCTTGCCTCCTTGGACGCCTTCGGCCCGGCGGGCTTCATCTCGTCCGGGCCCTTGGCACCGCCGGAGGGCTTCGCCGCCGTCAGTCTCTCGTAGGCCGACTCCCTGTCCACAGCCTGTGCGTAACGGCCGTGGAGCTGCGAGGCCCTGACCGCCTGGTCGAGGACCGCCGCGTCGACCGGGCCCATCAGGGACTCGGGGGCACGCAGGCGGGTCGCGGCGACGGGTGTCGGGGCGCCCTTCTCGCTCAGGACGGTGACCACCGCCTCGCCCGTGCCGAGGCCGGTGAGCAGTTCCTCCAGGTCGTACGCCGAGTTCGGGAAGGTCTTCACCGTGGCCCTGAGGGCCTTCTGGTCGTCCGGGGTGAAGGCGCGCAGCGCGTGCTGGACGCGGTTGCCGAGCTGGGCGAGGACGTCGGCGGGGACGTCCTTCGGCGTCTGCGTCACGAAGAAGATGCCCACCGCCTTCGAGCGAATGAGGCGGACGGTCTGGGTGATCGAGTCCAGGAAGGCCTTCGACGCGTCGTTGAAGAGCAGATGCGCCTCGTCGAAGAAGAAGACGAGCTTGGGTTTGTCGGAGTCGCCGACCTCCGGGAGGCCGTGGAAGAGGTCGGCCAGCAGCCACATCAGGAAGGTGGAGAACAGCTGCGGCCGGTCCTGTACGGCGGGCAGTTCGAGCACCGAGACCATGCCCCGGCCGTCCGACGCCGTACGCAGCAGCTCGGCCGTGTCGAAGTCCGGTTCGCCGAAGAAGTCCGCCATGCCCTGCGCCTCGAAGGCGGTGAGGGACCGCAGGATCACCCCGGCCGTGGCCGTCGAGAGTCCGCCGATGCCCTTCAGCTCCTCCTTGCCCTCGTCGGAGGTGAGGAAGGCGACGACGGCCCGCAGGTCCTTCAGGTCGACCAGTTCCAGCCCCTTCTGGTCGGCGTAGTGGAAGACCAGACCGAGCGACTGCTCCTGGGTCTGGTTGAGCTGGAGCACCTTGGACAGCAGCACCGGGCCGAAGCTGGTGATCGTGGCCCGCACCGGGATGCCGTGGCCGATACCGCCCAGGGCGTAGAACTCGGCGGGGAAGCCGGTCGCCGTCCAGCGCTGGTGCACCTCGGCGGCACGGGACGCGACCCGGTCGTTCGTCGTCCCCGGCGCGGAGATCCCGGAGACGTCACCCTTCACGTCGGCCAGGAAAACGGGCACACCTTGGGCACTGAGCTGTTCGGCGATCAGCTGCAGCGTCTTGGTCTTGCCGGTGCCGGTGGCCCCCGCGACCAGACCGTGCCGGTTGAGCATGGGCAGCGGGATGCGGATCTGGGCGTCCGGGAGGCACGTCCCGTCCCACAGCAGGGCGCCCAGATCGAGCGCTGGGCCGGTGAAGGCGTACCCGGCGGCGATCTCCAGGGCCGGCTGGGGGAGCGCGGGAGCGCTCCCGGGCGCACGGGGTGGTGAGTCGGGTGCGTTTGCCGGCGGCAAGGGCTCCGGGACGGCCTCCGTGGTGGCCGATGGCACGGTCTCGCTGTCGCTCATGTCGGGCCCCTCTTCCGGTTTGCCCCGCTTTACGGCACCTTTTCCAGCGTCGCACTCCGTCTCCATGGCTGCGCCCGGAACGTCTGGACCGGTAGGCTTTCCGTGTGATCTTCAAGCGCATCGGAAACGGCCGGCCGTACCCCGACCACGGCCGGGAAAGCACCCGGCAGTGGGCGGACGTCGCGCCGCGCCCGGTCCGCCTCGATCAGCTCGTGACGACCAAGGGCCAGCTCGACCTGGAAACCCTGCTCGCCGAGGACTCGACGTTCTACGGCGACCTCTTCGCGCATGTCGTGAAGTGGCAGGGCGACCTGTATCTGGAGGACGGTCTGCACCGCGCGGTCAGGGCGGCCCTCCAGCAACGGCAGGTACTGCACGCCCGCGTCCTCGAAATGGACTGACGGCCGTTCTCGCGACGCTTATTGGCCCTTTCGGGTAGTACTGCGGCCGGGTCAATGATCATTTAGTAGGCATCGGTGCCCAGGCGCACTACGCTGCGCCCATGAGCATGCTGACTCCCCCCGGAATGGGCGGCCAGTACCGCATCACGGGGGACAAGTACCCGCGGATGCGCCGACCCCGGGGGCGCCGCAGGTTCGTGCTCGGACTCGTGGCCTCCGTCGCCGCCCTCGGCCTGATCGGCTGGGGCACCTTGCAGCTCATCGACGTCTTCACCGGCGGCGGCAGCAAGGCAACGGCCGCGGGACCCAAGGCGGACTGCGCCACCAAGGCGACTCCGACGGCGACTGCGCCGACGGCTCCCAGAGCCCTGCCCAAGCCCGGCGGGATCACCGTCAACGTCCTGAACGCCACGCCCCGCAGCGGACTGGCCAAGCAGGCCGCCGACGAGCTGCGGAAGCGCGGTTTCCGTATCGGCGACGTCGGCAACGCGCCCAAGGCCTACGACAAGAAGATCGCCGGGCCCGGAGTGGTGCTGGGCGCGCAGTCGGCAGCCCAGGCCGCCCTCCCCGTGCTCGGCACCCAGCTCGCGGGCGCCCAGGTGAAGACCGACGCCCGCGCGTCGGCCACCGAGGTCGACCTGCTCATCGGCACCAAGTTCACGGCCCTGACCAGCAAGAAGGACGCCGACCAGGCCCTGGCCGCACTGACCGGTCCCGCGCCGACGCCCTCCAGCACCCCGAAGAGCTGCTGAGCCTCGTAGTACTCCGTACTCCCAGCCCGTACTACTCGGCCGCGCCGTACAGCCGGTCGCCCGCGTCCCCGAGGCCCGGGACGATGTAGCCGTGCTCGTTCAGGCGCTCGTCGATCGAGGCCGTCACGACGGTGACCGGGGTGCCCGCCAGCTCGCGTTCCATGACCTCGACGCCCTCCGGGGCGGCCAGGAGGACCACGGCCGTCACATCGTCGGCGCCGCGCTTGATGAGCTCCTGGATCGCCGCGACCAGGGTGCCGCCGGTGGCCAGCATCGGGTCGAGGACGTACACCTGGCGCCCGGAGAGGTCCTCGGGCATGCGGGTCGCGTACGTGGACGCCTGGAGCGTCTCCTCGTCGCGCACCATGCCCATGAAGCCCACCTCGGCGGTCGGCAGCAGCCGGACCATGCCGTCCAGCATGCCGAGACCGGCCCGCAGGATCGGCACCACCAGCGGGCGCGGGTAGGACAGCTTGACGCCCGTGGTCGAGGCGACCGGCGTCGTGATGTCGACCTGTTCGGTACGCACGTCGCGCGTGGCCTCGTAGGCGAGCAGGGTGACCAGCTCGTCGGCGAGACGGCGGAAGGTCGCGGAGTCGGTGCGCCGGTCGCGCAACGTGGTGAGCTTGTGGGCGACCAGAGGGTGGTCGACGACGTGGAGACGCATGTCCCTAACAGTAGCCGTGGTCCCGTACAGCGGCCCGCCCTCCATACAGCGGTTCCGCTTTCCCGTACAGCGGCTCCACTCCCCCCTCACCCTTCCGCTGGCATCAAACCGCCCGACGGAGGGAAGGTGGAATGACGGATTGGGGGTGTCTGCCCATGCCTGACCAGGAACCCGACCGCGACCGGAAGGCCTCGGAGACCGAGGCCGAACGGCGTCGGCGCCGGGCCGTCTTCCTGCGCGAGCTGACCGAGGCCCGCGAGTTGCGCGACCGTGTCCAGCCCCGCCGCGCCAAGACCGCCCGCCTCCGCCACGCCATGCGCATGCGTACGTTCCGCTGGTAGTAAGCGCGTTGAGGGGGTAGCCGTGCGGGGGCGGTGAGGGAAGCCGGTTACGATCCGCTGGTGGCGGCAACGAGAGCGCTGCTGAAGGGCTCGACCGACAACCGATCAAAAGAGCCGGACACAGGGTGGCGAAGACGTCCCCTGAACGCTCCGTTTCTGCCACGATTCCGAGTGGGTGGGGCTCGGCACACAGCCTTCCCCGCCCGTAACCTCCGCCGGGGGGACCCCCAACCGGCACGCCTAGGAACAGTGGGAGAGTCACGGTGTACTTCGCCGCACTGCTCGCGCGCACCGAAGACGGGTGGGAAGCGAGCGACACAGAGCTCGACGATGTGGAAACCCTGTCGGACCTGGCCGAACTGGCCCGTGAAGCCTCCTCCGAGGACGACACGGTGCTGGTGCTCATCGAGCAGGAGGACGCCTGGTTCGGCGTCGTCCGCATCGACGGCGAGGACGATCCCCGGATCTACGTCTCGGACGCCGCCGCCGCTTCCCGTAGTTCGTACGGTGAGATCCTGCTCACGGCCGAGCTGCTCGGCCGTGATCCGGACACCGACGAACCGGATCTCGACGCCCTCGACCTCGACGGCACCGAGGACGGGGAGTCGGACGCCGATCCGGACATCGACTCCGACTCCACCGACGACGACGAGACCATCGCCCCCGTCGACGCGGTGCCCCACGGCCCCGTGGGGGACCCGGTGATCCTCGACGACCTCGGCGTCGGCGAGAAGCAACTGCGCGCCCTGGACGCCGACGACGCGCTGGGCGCGATCGCCGAGGCCCTGGGAGCGTCGGTGGTCCTGGAGGCGGTGCGCTGAGCGAAGAGGACCTGACCGGCGAGGGAGCGCCCGACCCCGTGCGTGAGCCATGGCGGGCCGCGATGCGGCTCGCCATGGCCGAGGCAGGGCGGGCCGCTCTGGGCGGTGACGTCCCCGTCGGCGCCGTCGTCCTGGCCGCCGACGGTACGACGGTGCTCGCGACCGGGCACAACGAGCGCGAGGCGACGGGCGATCCGACCGCACACGCGGAGGTCCTCGCGCTCCGGCGGGCCGCGGCGGAGGTCGGAGAGTGGCGGCTCACCGGCTGCACGCTCGTCGTGACGCTGGAGCCCTGCACGATGTGCGCGGGCGCCCTCGTGCAGTCGCGGATCGACCGGGTCGTCTACGGCGCCCGCGACGAGAAGGCGGGCGCGGCCGGCTCCCTCTGGGACCTCGTACGCGACCGCCGCCTCAACCACCGCCCCGAGGTGATCGGCGGCGTCCTCGCGGACGACTGCGCCGACCTCCTCACCACCTTCTTCCGTCACGAGCGCTGACCGCTGACACACCGGCCCACGCACCGCCGGGGGCCGACGAAATCGGATTTCGGACCTCGCCGCACCTTGCTGTAAGGTCTCCCTCGGTAGCGTGTCCGAGCGGCCGAAGGAGCTCGCCTCGAAAGCGAGTGTGGCGCAAGTCACCGAGGGTTCAAATCCCTCCGCTACCGCTGTAGAAGGGCCTCGCCGGACGGCGGGGCCTTTCGTGCGACATCGGTCGGGTGTCGTGCGGTCGGGTCTGGTCGGGTCTGAGGGGGAGGCCGCCGTGGCGGTGAACGCGAAGAAAATTGCCGTCTATGCACTCGTGGTCTTCGTGGCGTACGTGATCATCACGGACCCCAGGGGGGCGGCCGACTACGTCGGGGTAGCGTTCGAAGGAATCTCGAACGCGGCCAGCGCCATAGGCGACTTCATGACCTGGATCGCCGACGGCGCCCAGTAGCAGCCAGCCAGCCCAAGCAGCAGCCGGGGAGTACATGTGATCCGCCATCTGGTCCTCTTCAAGCTCAACGAGGGCGTCCAGCGCGACGAACCACGGGTCGTGGCCGGTGTCGAAGCCTTCCGTGCCCTGCCCGGCCAGATCGACGAACTCCGCTTCTGGGAGTGCGCCTGGAACATCACCGACCGCCCCATCGCCCATGACTTCGCGATCAACTCGGCGGTCGAGGACACGGATGCGCTGAAGCGGTACCTGGAGCACCCGGCCCATCAGGCGGCTGCCGGACCGTGGCGCGAGTTCGCCACCTGGGTGATCGCCGACTACGAGTTCTGAGCCGTACGGCCGCACAGGCGACGACCCCGCACCGGAACGGTGCGGGGTCATTTTGCGTCTTATGAGCCAACTCTCCCTCAACACGGTGTTATGGGGTGCTTGCACACAGTGCACATGTCTTGTGATGCTATGACCGCTTTTGACGGATGAGTTGACCGATGAAGAGGTGGCCTTGACCGTGTCGGCCAGTACTGCGCCACCCCAGGAAGCCACTGCCCAGGAAGCCGCTGCCCAAGAAGCCGCACCTCAGGAGCCCGCCCCCCAGCGGAGCCGGAGCGCGGACACCCGGGCGCTCACCCAGGTGCTCTTCGGCCAGCTCAAGATGCTGGAGCCGGGCACGCCGGAGCACAACCGCGTGCGGGGGGCGCTCATCGAGGCGAATCTCCCGCTCGTGCGCTACGCCGCCGCCCGCTTCCGCTCCCGCAACGAGCCGATGGAGGACGTCGTCCAGGTCGGCACCATCGGACTGATCAACGCCATCGACCGGTTCGACCCGGACCGGGGCGTGCAGTTCCCGACGTTCGCGATGCCGACCGTCATCGGTGAGATCAAGCGGTACTTCCGGGACAACGTCCGCACGGTCCACGTGCCGCGCCGGCTGCACGAGCTGTGGGTGCAGGTCACCGGGGCGACGGAGGATCTGACGACGGCGTTCGGGCGCACCCCCACGACCGCCGAGATCGCCGAGCGGCTGCGCATCAGCGAGGAGGACGTGCTGTCCTGCATCGAGGCCGGCCGCTCGTACCACGCGACCTCGCTGGAAGCCGCCCAGGAGGGCGACGGTCTGCCCGGCCTGGTCGACCGGCTCGGCTTCGAGGACCCCGCGCTGGACGGCGTGGAGCACCGCGACCTGGTCCGCCATCTCCTGGTCCAGCTCCCGGAACGCGAACAGCGCATCCTGCTGCTGCGTTACTACAGCAACCTCACCCAGTCGCAGATCAGCGCCGAACTGGGCGTCTCCCAGATGCACGTGTCCCGGCTACTGGCCCGTAGCTTCGCGCGGCTGCGCTCCGCGAACCGCGTCGAAGCGTAACCAGGGGCGTAACCGCATACAGGAGCGAGTCGTCACCTGGGAGAGGGAATCACCCATCGGCGCACTTCCCTGTATTTCTGGGGTGAAAAACCGCCAGACCCCCTTTTTCCAGCGCGTATCCGCGTCCCACATGTCGACATGTCACTACAGCGTGTTGCCGACATGTGACATTCTGCCGGAAGAGCGTTTGCCGTGGCTTCGGCTCCGGTATTCAGGTGAAGGCTGCGTTCCTCAGATCGGGAACGACCGCCGCGACCGTCCGCGACCCAAAGGGGGTGGCATGTCCGCAGACCAGGGCAGCTCCAAGGTGCTCACGCTCACGAAGAGCGAGTCGGCGCCCGCCGAGCTTCACGACGTCCCGGCCCTCGTAGTGGAGGTCGAGGCAGAGGCAGCCCCGGCCGTCCAGGCCCTCCCGGCCGCTCCGCCGGCCACAGGGGCCATCGACACCCGCACCCTGTCCCGTTCCCTGTTCCTGCGGCTCGCCGCCCTCGACGAGAACAGCCCCGAGCGTGCGTACGTGCGGGACACCCTCATCGAGTTGAACCTCCCCCTCGTCCGGTACGCGGCGGCCCGCTTCCGCTCCCGGAACGAGCCGATGGAGGACATCGTCCAGGTCGGCACCATCGGCCTGATCAAGGCGATCGACCGCTTCGACTGCGAACGCGGCGTCGAGTTCCCGACGTTCGCGATGCCGACGGTCGTGGGCGAGATCAAGCGCTTCTTCCGCGACACGTCGTGGTCGGTGCGCGTACCGCGCCGTCTGCAGGAGCTGCGCCTGGCCCTCACCAAGGCCAGCGACGAGCTCGCCCAGAAGCTGGACCGCTCCCCCACGGTCACCGAACTCGCCGTGGTCCTGGGCGTGTCCGAGGAGGACGTGGTCGACGGCCTCGCGGTCGGCAACGCGTACACGGCCTCGTCGCTCGACTCCCCGGCCCCGGAGGACGACGGCGGCGAGGGCTCCCTGGCCGACCGCCTCGGCTACGAGGACACGGCACTGGAGGGCGTGGAGTACCGCGAGTCCCTGAAGCCGCTGCTGGCCAAACTCCCGCCCCGTGAGCGCCGGATCATCATGTTGCGGTTCTTCGCCAACATGACCCAGTCGCAGATCGGCGAGGAGGTCGGCATCTCCCAGATGCACGTGTCACGCCTTCTGACCCGGACCCTGTCCCAGCTCCGCGAAGGCCTGATCTCCGACTGAGGTCTGGCTGATCTCCGGCCGCTCTCCGGCCGAAGGTCCGACCGGGGGTTCACTTCTGACGGAGCATCAGCGACGATGACGCGATGCTCCGACCTACCCGGACGACGCATGACCGCCGGGGCGCCATCGCCCTGACCACCTCGGCGGCCGTCGTGACCTGCGCCCTGGCCGGGGTGTTGGCAGCCTGCGGGGGCGGCGCCGGACACGACGAGGGATACGTCCCGGTCGAGCGGCCGGCGATCGGCGGTACGGCGGTGGCTCCCACCGGGGAGGTGACGTTCGTACCGCTGGAGGGACCCCAGCCGGAACCCGCGGCGCCCGACTCGCCTCCTGGACAGGAGAGTCGGCCGCACACACCCGCAACGACGCCCCGATCACCGGCCGTTCCGGCCGCGGACTCCAACTCCGGCTCCGCGAGCACTCATCCGGCAACCCCTGCGCCGACGTCGACGTCTGCCTCCGTTTCCCCACCGACGCCGGTGACGACGCCGACCTCGACACCGACCTCGACGGCGACAACACCGGTGCCGTCACAGCCCGTCGGCCCCGCGCACCTGACCACGGGTGTGCCGGTACGCGAGCCCACGGACAAGCGCTGGTGCGAGAAGGTGACGCTCGCCTTCCACAACACCGGCGGCTCACCGGTGCGTTCGGGCACGGTGACCTTCGGCACGCACATCATCGACCTGCTCGGCATCGACTGGGCCACGATCGAGTCGACCGTGCCGCTCCCGACGCCGATCGGACCGGGTGCGCGCCGGGAGGCGAGCTGGACGGTGTGCGTGGAGGAGTGGCGCGTGCCGTGGGGGATGCGGGTGGAGACGCGAGTCGTCGAGGTGGAGTGGGCGCAGAGGGGCGCGCCAGGGGGGAGGCGGTGGCGGGGTTAGTGGGCGGAGGGGGAGGGGCCGGAGGGGGAGCCGATCCCCGCCCCCTGACCGACCCGCAGTTCGTAGCGCAGGCGTTGACGGTGGGCGGGCAGGGTCATCAGGTCGGCCTGGAGGGGGCGGTCCTCGGCGTCCAGGGTGAGCCGGGTCAGCCGTAGGACGGGGGTGCCCGGGCCGACGCGCAGCGCCTGTTGCTCCGCCGCACTCGGCAGCCCGGCCGTGACGTCCTCGCGTACCCGTACGCCCACGTGCCCGAGGCGCGCCAGCAGGGTGACGGCACCGCCGGGGATCTTGGCGACATCGGCGAGCCCGGTGCCTCCGGCGATATGGACGGGATAGTAGGTGTCCGTCAACTCACAGGGCTCCCCGTCGAGTTCGATCACCCGACGCCGTACGACCACTGCCTCGCCCTCGGCGACGCCGAGCAGCCCGGAGACCTCATCGGACGCCGGCACCTCCCCGGCGTGGACGATGCGCTGCGTGCCCCGGCGCCCCTTCGCCGCGGCCTCCTCGCTCCAGGCGTCGCCCTGCCCGCCCACCCGTGGCACCAGATAGGGCATGGAGGTGCTGACCCAGTCGTCTCCGCGGTGCATGGCGGCACGCCCTCCGGTCGCGAGCGGTTGCGAGCGGCAGAAGCCGGGGCTCGTCAGACGCGGGCCCTGATCTGCCGTACGGGATGACCGAGGGCCTCGCCGGGGGTGGCCGGGTCCTCGCCGCTGAGCCAGAGGGGACTTCCGGCGCGAGGCTCGGGAAACCAGGTGACGTCGATCCGGGCGTCCACCCCACCGGGAACGCCCGAGCCAGGACGACGCGGGCGCGTCGTCGCTCACGAGGCGCCCATGGACCGCTCGTTGATCGCTCGTGCATCGCTCATGGATCGCTCGTGGATTCTCGGCGAGCCCCCGGAACGCGCCGGCCGGGTCGCCGGCGCGGTTCCCGGCGGTCCTACTTCAGCGCCAGCCAGGCCACCGCCGCGACCACCAGTACGGCGACGACCACGCCGACGATCAGGCCGATGCGGGGGCCCGCCGGGGCGGACGCCTGGCGGCTGCCGCCCTGGGGGGTCTCGTCGACGAACGCTCGGAACATCTGGGTGCTGCCCGCGGGGTCGTAGTTGCCCTCGGGGCCCTGGGTGTTGGCCATGATGCGAGACCCTAGCGAACCCGACGGCGCCCGCCCAAGTGCGCCCCCTCTCCCACCACTCCCACCTGCGCGTTTACGTTCGCCAATACGTGCCTTTGCCAAGTTTTTAGCCCACCTCGTCCCCATTTCATTTGCCTGTAGCAACCAATCTTTTCTATGGTTGCCCCAAGCAACGAATACTGGACGGGCAGGACTCAGGGGGTGTGATGGCCGAGCAGGCGCGGTACGAGGAGTTGGCGCGTCAGTTCAGTGCCTTCGGAGCCGTGAAGCGGGAGATGGGGCGGATCATGCCGCCCGAGTGCCCCAGCGGTTCCGCCGTCGTGCTGACGCTGCTCGACCGGTACGGGGACATGCGGATGAGCCGGCTCGCCGAGCTGCTCGCCGTCGACATGTCCGTGACCAGCCGCCATGTCGCGCACGTCGCCGGACACGGCTGGATCGAGCGGCTCCCCGACCCCGCCGACAAGCGCTCCCGCATTCTGCGGTTGACCCCTTCCGGGCGCACGCAGATCGGCGAGCTGTCGCGGCGGTCCACCGAACTGCTCGCCCACCGGCTCGCCCACTGGAGCGACGAGGAGGTCTGGCAGCTCGCCCGGCTCATGGGGCGGCTCCGGGACAGCTTCGGCGCCCACCAGACGACACAGCACACGACGTAGCAGACGCCGCGGCAGGCGCCCGTGGCAAGCGACGTAAAAGACGCACAAGACGCACAAGACGCAGCAAAGACAAGGAAGCTCATGGCAACGACCACACCGGCCGGTGTGCGGGCGGCACACGCCAAGCACGGGGGAGGCTCCCACGGCTCCGCCGACGGCGCGCCGATGTCGCACCGGCAGATCATGGAAGCGCTCACCGGGCTGCTGCTCGGCATGTTCGTCGCGATCCTGTCGTCGACGATCGTCTCCAACGCCCTGCCCGACATCATCAAGGACCTCGGCGGCGGTCAGAGCGCCTACACCTGGGTCGTGACCGCGTCGCTGCTCGCGATGACCGCGTCCACCCCGCTGTGGGGCAAGCTCGCCGACCTCTTCTCCAAGAAACTGCTGATCCAGTTCGCGCTCGTCATCTTCGTGCTGGGCTCGGCCGCCGCCGGGCTCTCGCAGAACGCGGGCATGCTCATCACCTTCCGTGCCGTGCAGGGCGTCGGCATGGGCGGGCTCTCGGCTCTCGCCCAGATCATTCTCGCGGCGATGATCTCCCCGCGTGAGCGTGGCCGCTACAACGGCTACCTCGGCGCCACGTTCGCGACCGCGATGGTCGGCGGGCCGCTGATCGGCGGTGTCATCACCGACACCAGCTGGCTGGGCTGGCGCTGGTGCTTCTACGTCGGCGTGCCCTTCGCCGTCGTCGCTCTCATCGTGCTCCAGCGGACCCTGCACCTGCCCGTCGTGAAGCGCAAGGCCAAGGTCGACTGGACCGGCGCCTTCTTCATCACCGCGGCCGTCTGCCTGCTGCTGGTCTGGGTGACCTTCGCCGGCGACAAGTACGACTGGGTGTCCTGGCAGACGTACGCGATGATCGGCGGCACGGTCGCCCTGCTCGGGATCTTCGTCCTCGTCGAGTCGAAGGCCAGTGAGCCGATCATCCCGCTGCGGCTCTTCCGCAACCGCACGATCACCCTCGCCTCGCTCGCCTCGCTCTTCGTCGGCGTCGCGATGTTCGCGGGCACCATCTTCTTCAGCCAGTACTTCCAGTTGGCCCGGGACAAGTCGCCGACCATGTCCGGCGTCATGACGATCCCGATGATCGGCGGCCTGTTCGTCGCCTCCACCGTCTCCGGCCAGGTCATCACCCGTACCGGACGCTGGAAGGCGTGGCTCCTCTCCGGCGGTGTGCTGGTGACGGCCGGTCTCGGTCTGCTGGGCACCCTGCGCTACGACACCGCGTACTGGCACGTCGCCGTCTACATGGCGCTGCTCGGCCTCGGCGTCGGCATGATGATGCAGAACCTGGTGCTCTGCACCCAGAACCAGGTCTCCCCCGCCGACCTGGGCGTCGCCAGTTCGGTGGTCACCTTCTTCCGGTCCCTCGGCGGTGCGATCGGCGTCTCCGCGCTGGGCGCGGTCCTCAGTCACCGGATCGCCGACCACCTCAAGGACGGCCTGGCCACCATCGACCCGAAGTACGCGTCGGCGCTGTCCGGTTCCACCTCCAACACCATCCCCGACCTCGACGCGCTGCCCACGCCGCTGCGCACGGTCATCGAGGGCGCCTACGGGCACGGCATCGGCGACGTCTTCCTCTACGCCGCCCCGGCCGCCCTGCTCGCGCTCGTCTTCTCCCTCTTCATCAAGGAGGTCCCGCTGCGGACCAAGGGCGCGCTGGCGCAGGCCGCGGAGGAGAACGGTGCCTCTTCTGTCCGGGTCGTCCCGGCAGCCCCGGTCGCGGAGACAGTGCCCGCCGCCGTCACCACGGTGGCTGTCGAGCCCGTCGAGCCTGTCGGGGCCCGCGCGGCCGTCGAACAGACGGTCCGTGGCGGGATACCGGTGCGCGGTCAGGTGCGCGGTGCCGAGAGCGCGCCCGTTCCGCAGGCCGCCGTCACGCTGATCTCCCTCACCGGACGTCAGCTGGGCCTCGCGGTCACCCGGGGTGACGGCGCCTACGCGCTGGACGCGCCGGGCACGGGCTCGTACGTCATGATCGCCTCGGCGGACGGGTTCCAGCCGCAGGCCTCGACCGTCGTCGTGAACGGTGAGTCCGTCGCGTACGACATCCTGCTCAGCGGCACCAGCGGGCTCGGTGGGATGGTGCGCGGCGCCGAGACCGGGGTGCCCGTCAAGGACGCGATGGTGATCGTCACCGATGTGCGCGGGGATGTGCTGGCCACCGGGGTGACCGGTGAGCAGGGCGAGTTCACGTTCGCCGAGCTGGTGCCGGGGGCCGTGACCGTCGCCGTGAACGCCGCCGGGTACCGGCCGCGGGCGCTGCCCGTCGAGGTCGGCGGCACCGGGGTCACCCGGGTCGAGGTGGAACTGGCGTCCGGGGCGCACGTCCAGGGGATCGTACGGGCGCCGCACGGGCCGCTCGGGGACGCGCGGGTCACGCTCGTCGACGCGGCGGGCAACGTGGTCGGCTCGGCGACGACCGGCACGGACGGGGCGTACGCCTTCGCCGACCTGGACAGCGGCGAGTACACGGTCATCGCGACCGGTTACCCGCCGGTGGCCACCGCCCTGACCGTCTCCGGCCGCGGCACCGACGACCACGACATCGAACTCGCCCACCCGGGCGAGGAGTAGCGGGACATGACAGGTATGACAGGGCCGGCAGGACTCAGCGCGCGGGTTCGCACGCGAGACGGGTGGGCGGTGTCGCACGCCGTCGTCACCGTGACCGACTCGACCGGGCGGCAGGTGGTGCGGGCCGGGGCCGACGCGGACGGGGTCGTGCGCGACGCGACCCCGCTCGCGCCCGGCGCGTACACCGTGATCGTGACGGCCGTCGGGTACGCGCCCACCGCGTCCAGTGCCATCGTCACCGCGAGGGGGCGGACCGAGGTCGGGACCGTCACCCTCGCCCGGCTGGGCGGCGGCGCCGAACTGCCGCCGCCGGGGCCGTGGACCCGGCCCACTCGTCCGTCGGGGCGGTCGCCCAGCACCTGGGCATCTCCAGCGTGCACGGGCGGTTCACCGAGTTCACGGCGACCATCGGGATCACGCCGGACGAGGTCGCCAAGTCCCGGGTGGAGGCGGTGATTTCGGCCGCCTCGATTGACACGGGGAACGCGACGCGGGACAAGCATCTGCGGTCCGCCGACTTTCTGGACGTGGAATCCCACCCCGAGATCATGTTCCACTCGACAGGTCTCACCCCGGCCGCCGGTCCCGACCGCTGGACTGTCCACGGCGAACTGAACATGCGCGGTGTCGTACGGCCGGTCGACCTCGACCTCGCCTACCTGGGCACCGGCGCCGACCCCTGGGGCGGCACGCGGGCGGCGTTCCGGGCGACGACGGAGCTGCGCCGCGAGGACTTCGCCATGAACTACAACCAGGTGGTGCAGGCGGGGATCGCGGCGATCGGTACGACGTTGAGGGTGGAGCTGGACATTCAGGTGGTACGGGGGGATGCGCTGCCGACGGTGTGACCGGTCGATCAGGACGGACGGGCTACAGCAGGAGCAGCAGACGAGGCGGGACGAAGAGGTGCCGGGCTCGGTGTTCCTCGGCGTTCATCACGGCGGCGGGCATCCAGTCGGGCCGTCCCTCCGCCTTCACCAGGGCCTCCTGGCGTTCGGCGCAGGTTGCGCAGGCGAAGTCCCACGGTGGCAGCAACTCGGCGTGCGCGTCGGCGAGATGACGGCCGAGCCTGATCTGCGTTCCCAGGACACTGTCGGTGAAGTCCCAGTCGACGGAGGAGTCCTCGGCCGTCAACGCGGCCACTTCGGCCTGTACGTGGCGCATCTTCTCGTAGAGCCGGACGCAGTCGGCGCAGTCCCACATCCAGTCGGGGAGAAGGGGCCACTGTTCCGCGGCGCCGTCGTTCTCAGCGCCGTTCCCACCGGCGTTCACCCCGTCGTTCCCACTGTTGCTCGAACCATTGCCCATACCGCTCCCCGCCCGCAGGCTTCTGTTGTCCGTCCGCTCGGATCCTTCTCCAGAACCGGCCGGTCTCACTCACAGCCTCTCAACTCACGCGGGTTGATGAAGCCGAGTGCGCCGAAGACGCGATGTTGTCACCCGCCCACCTCGAACCACAGCAGCTTCCCGGCATCGCGCTCCAGCAGGCCGTCCTCCAGGGGGCCGGCCGCCCCAGCAGTCGGCGTACTCCTGCACGAGGCACAGCCCACGCCCGCCCTCGCTGTCGGCCGGTGCGAGCGGGACACGGTCGCGGGGCGGCGGGCCGAAGGGGGAAGGGATACGCGGGTGACTGTCCCGGACGCCGATGCGCAGACGTCCGTCGGCGAGAGCGGTGAGGCGGAGGGAGCGGGGCCGTTGGTATGCCGGTAGGTGTTCGTGACCAGCTCTGAGGTCAACAGTTCTACTGAGGTTTCCCCGTACTGATCTCCTTCGAGGCTTCGACACTTCGAAGATCAGCCGGTGGCCGTACAACTATGCGGACACCATCCCGATGCCGGAGCAAACCCCCGGATCAGGTCGAACCCGTACACCACTTCTCTGGACGCAACCGGCGCGGGCGGTGGCCCGGTCGGGCCAGGTCCGGGTTCCGGTCTCCTCCTTGAGCAGCGCCCAGAAGCTCTCCGCGGCGGTATTGTCGAAGCGTGATCCGGTGCGTCCGCGGCTCTGGCGCAGCCCCAACGCTCATATCCGGTCGCGGAATCGGGCCGATGTGTACTCGCTGCCGCGATCGCTGTGTATGACACAACCGGGCTCCACATGCGCCCGGCCGTGAGCCATGCCGAGGGCGTCGGTGACGAGTTCGGCACGATGGTGGTCGGCCATGGCGTAGCCGACGACCTCGCGGGTGGCCAGGTCGAGCCGGCAGGCGAGGTAGAGCCAGCCCCCGGCGGTGGGCAGGCAGGTGATGTCGCCGGCCAGCCTGATGCCGGGGCGCTCGGCATGGAAGTCGCGGCCGATCAGGTCCGGGGCCGGCTTCGCCTTCGTGTCCG